>CBFGTS010000003.1:0-314231 GCA_965652295.1 uncultured Haloferula sp.
AGCATGCCACGCCTCAAAATCGAGTACCAGTCCCTTTTGAGATAGCTTCTAGAAAGAGAAATGAACCGCAGATGGACGCAGATGAACGCTGATTTTAAGCGTTTTATGTAGAGATCGAGAGCAATCCTGCGGGTGAACCCCGAAACCGACGCCTCTCTTGGAATATCTGCGTGTATCCGCGTTCATCTGCGGTTCTATTTTCCTATTTGGGATCGCGAGTGGGCGGATGCAGCCGCGCCCTATTGATCGCTCGGGCGGCGGTCGGTGGTACCGGCGAGCCAGGCTTTGACCTCGCCCACAAGAAACAAGGAGCCGGCGACGAGAACGGGACCGGGAGTGGCGAGGACGCGCTTCATGGCTTCATCCATGGTGGAATGCTCCTCCACTCCGGTGGCGAAGGCCTGAGCCAACTCTGCGGTGGACAGGGCGCGGGGGGTGTCCACGGCGACGACATGGACTTCCGTGGCCAAAGGCTCCAGCTCGCGGGCGATGCCGGCAACGTCCTTGGCGGCCACGGCACTGAAGAGCAGCGTCGCTTTCTTTTCGCCGAAGCGCTCGCTCCATGCCCGGGCGAGCGCGGCGGCACCCTGAGGGTTGTGAGCCCCATCTAGGATGAGCGTTTGGGCATCGCGCTCGATCACTTCAAAGCGCCCCGGCCAGGAGATATAGCTCAGCCCGTGGATCAGAGTCTCGTAGTTCACGCGCAGCCCCGCGGCGTAGGCGCACTCGACGGCGAGCGCCGCGTTCCATGCCTGGTGCTGCCCGGCGAGTTGGATCGGGTAGCCGATGAGCGGGCTGGCGATGAACGATAGCGGCGATCGCACTTCGTTCGCCTCCATCTCGAGCACCCGCCGGGCTTCGGATTCCTGCGGAACGCTGAAGGCGGGCTTGCCCTCGACGAAGATGCCGGCCTTTTCGAAAGCGATCTCGCGCAGCGTTTCGCCGAGATACTGGGTGTGGTCGAGCCCGATGGGCGTGATGCCGCAGACGTCCGCCGGCACGGCGGTGGTGGCATCGAACCGCCCGCCCATACCGGTCTCGAGCACGATCAGCTCGCACTCCCGCTCGCGGAACCACCTCATCGCCAGTACGAGTGCGATCTCGAAAAAGGTCGGATGCGGATCGAAGGTCTCGCAGATGCCTCGCAGCTCGGTGAGCATGGCGGCGCAGGCTTCCTCCGGGATTTCTTCGCCACTGACCCGGATCCGCTCGCGGAAATCGATGAGGTGCGGCGAGGTGAAGAGCCCCGTGCGGTGGCCGCCGGCGCGCGCGATCGAATCGATCATGGCGCAAGTACTACCCTTGCCGTTGGTGCCTGCGATGTGGATCACCTTCACGCCATGCGCCGGATGGGCGAGGTATTCCTTCAGCAGCTGGCGCGGACCATCAAGGCCGAGCTTGATGCCGAAGAGCTGCGTGGAATATAGCCAGTCGATGGCCTCGCGGTAGGTCATGGGAGTGTTCCGGAGCAACTTCAGGATGAAATCGGGGCCAACTCACTTGATCAGGTCATCGACACGCGATCGGAAATTATCCCACGACAGCATCTCCACCTCCCCGCACTCGACTTGCGCCAGCCGCTCTTGGGCGATGCGGATGCATTCCTTTTCCTGTTCCAGGATCGCCTGGGCCTTTGCCGTCATCACCATACAGTCTAGCCACGCCGTCAGTTCGTCGCAAGCTCCCGGCTCAGGGCATCATGTAGGCGAGCAGCGTGACCAGTTTGTCGCGCATCTTTCCCCGGGGAACGATGGCGTCGATGAGGCCATGTTCCATCATGAACTCGGCGGTCTGGAAACCGGGCGGCAGGTTCTGGTGGGTCGTCTCCTTGACCACCCGCGGCCCGGCAAAACCGATCATGCACTTCGGCTCCGCGAGATTGATATCGCCGATGGTCGCGAAGCTGGCGGTCACCCCGCCGGTGGTCGGGTGGGTGAGCACCGAAATATAAGGCAGCCCGGCCTCGCCGAGGCGGGCGAGCGCTCCGCAGGTCTTGGCCATCTGCATGAGCGAGAGCATGCCTTCCTGCATGCGGGCACCGGACGAGGCGGACACGATGATCATGCCGCGCTTCTCCTGGATCGCCAGCTCGATGGCACGGGTGATTTTTTCCCCGACCACGGAACCCATGGATCCGGCGAAGAACTTGAAATCCATCACCGCGATCATCGCCGGCTTGCCACCGAGGGTGAGGCGGCCGGTCACGACCGCGTCTTCGAGGCCGGTCGATTCCCGCAGTGCGATGGTTTTCTCCTGATAGCGGTCGAAGCCGAGGGGGTTGGCGGAGACGAGGCCGGCCGAGGTTTCCTCGAAGCTGCCGGAGTCGGCGAGCAGCGCGACGCGATCGCGGGAGCCGAGCAGGAAATGATACCCGCAGTGGTGGCAGGTCTGGTGATGCTGGCGCAGCTCAAGCTGGTGGAGCATGGCCGAGCAGTCCGGGCACTTGGTCCACAGCCCTTCCGGCATCGCGTCCTTGGCTTTGTTCTTGCGAAGCGGCGGTCGATCGAAAATCCCCATGGTCGGTTTTCTCTGAAGAGATCTGAAAATGAATGGCACGCAGCGGGATGCGCGAGCCCGAGGCTAGCCACGCATCACGGTGACGACAACCACCTTTTGGACGCCGCCCTTGGTTAGGACGCGCGCGCACTCGTGCACGGTGGAGCCGGTGGTGAACACGTCGTCCACCAGAATCGCGCCGGGCCAGGCTCCCACCTCGCGACGGAGCTGGAAGGCGCCGCGAAGGTTCTTCTGCCGCTCCTTGCGACTGAGACGGGTCTGGGTTGGCGTGGCCTTGGTCCGACGCAGCACCTCGATCACCGGCAAATCGAGCGCCCGGCCCAAAGGAGACGCGATCTCCAGCGCCTGATTGAAACGCCGCCAGCCGCGCCGCCGCCAGTGCAGCGGCACCGGAACCAACGGCCAGCGTTGTTTCACCGCCACCTCAAGCCGCGGATCGTCGAAGGCGCGCCGGGCGAACATGGCGAGATCGCGGGCCAGCTCGATGCGGCGACCGTATTTGAACTGATGGACCAGCTCCATGCCGGTGGACGAACGCTTCATGCCGGAGCGGGCGAACTCGAACGCGAAGGATTGGTCGCGGCAATTCGGGCACTCGAAGGGCCCTTCGATCCGCCCGTCGAAGACCTCCGAGCAGGTTTCACAGAATGGCTCGACGATGGGCGGCATGGCACCGGCGCAAACGTCGCAAACCGATCCGCCACCCGTCACCGCTTCCTCACACACACGGCAGACGCCCGGGAAAAACCAGTCCATGGTCCGCCCAAGCAAGCTGCGCCAGTGCGCCGGCATCTCAGCCATGGCCGGGAAGATCTCGGCTGCGCCGGGTCACCGCCATCACCAGCATGCCCGTCACCACCGTGAGGCCGAACGGCACGAGGCCCTCGATGATCGAGGTCCCGACCATCAGCCGCGCCATTTCCGGCAAGCCGGAGACCGGCCAGGTCACCCCTTTGAAGAGCTGGTAAGCAAAAACCCAGCCGGCGTGGAGACCGATCGGCATCCACAGCGAAGCCGTCCGCCAGCGGGCCAGCGCCAGCACCACGCCGATGGCGAAAATCGTGAGAAAGCGCCCGACCAACTCGGCAGGATCGATGAAATTGTGGAGGATCTGCCGAAGCAGAACGAAGCCCGCGTCGAGGGCCTCGGGATCGGGCACGCGGCTGCCGGCCGGCGGCTCCAGGAAATGCACGGCCGCAAAGATCAGCGAGAGGGACAAGATCGCCGCCGCGGGTCGCATGGCCCTCAAAAACACGCCGAGAAGCACCCCGCGGAAGAGCACCTCCTCGATCACCGCGACAATCGCTGAAGTCAGCAGCCCCTTGCGCAGGATCGAGCCCCATTTGATCTCCGCCACCAGCGGATTGGCCACCCCGCGGGCCGAACTCTCGGCATCGCGCCAGACGAAGAACCCGGCATAGGTGAGCACCCAGCCGGACACCAGCAGCAACCCCGCGGCCACCAGAAACCCGATCAGCAGCTGCGTCGGCCCGTGTGGGTTTTTCGCCAACTTCTGGCCCGGGCGTCCCGCGGCGGCGTCAGGGATCGCGGTCGACCACCCACCGGTCTCCGGCTTTCCCCGCCCCAGTTTCAGCCAACCGAAAAGCGGGACCAGCAGCACGACGGCCGCAAGCAACACCGAACGATCAAAAAAACGGGGGAAGTTGTCCTGCGAACGGCGCGCCGCGGCCCCCAGCCATTCGACCACTCCGTTGGTGTCTTTGCCCTCGGTCACCTCGGCGATGCCCATCCCGAAATTGTAAACCCACGGTGCCAGAGCCGCACCCAGCACGAGACTCGCCACCAGATAAACGCCGATCTTGAACACGTCGTTATGGGCATATCGGGACACGCAAAGGGACGCTAGGCACCACCGCCCCTCTGCCAAGAGAAAGTTGCCCCCACGCTTGATCTCAGCCCGGACCGGACCCGATGCTCCGCCGCATGGAATCCCACGAGTGGCGCGAGCGCACCGACGATGGCCTCCGTTTCTGGCGCGCCACCCGGCATGCCGGGAAATGGACCTTCAAAACCACCCTCAAGACCGACCCGGACTGGGAGCCGATCGATCCCGTCCCGCGGGAGTTGTGGGAAACGCTGCGCGAAATCCTGTGGCGCAAATACCAGCGCAAACGCTGCCCGTGGAAGTTGATCGACGACATCGACAAGCTGTTGGAATCGGACGGCGACGCCTTTCCGGCCGAACCTCATGGCTGACGGGCCGACTTCCCTCTTGTGGGACGCGGGTGCCCGGCTTCCTATCGGGAGCATGACATCGGCCGACCGCGAATTCCTCCACGAGCTTCTCGAAACCCCGAGTCCCACGGGCCGCGAAATGCCGGGTCAGCGGGTCTGGGCGAGCCACATCGGCAAGGTCGCCGACTCCGTGACCTGCGATGCCTACGGCTCCACCTGGGCGACCCTTGAGGGCACCTCAAAGCGCAGCGTCGTGCTCGCCGCTCACGCCGACGAGATCGGCTGGATGATCCGCCACGTGCAGAGCGATGGTTTCCTGCGACTCGAACGCGTCGGCGGCTCGGACCACGCCGCCGCCCTCGGCCGTCGGCTGCGCTTCCTCGGTGACAAAGGCGAGGTCGCCGGCATCATCGGCAACACCGCCATCCATCTGCGTCGCGACAACTCGGGCGATGAAAAGGCACCGAAGATCCACGAGTTGTGGGTGGATGTCGGGGCCTCATCCGCCGAAGAAGTCGCCGAACTCGGCCTGCGTGTCGGCCACTTCGCCGTCTATACCGATGGCCCCGCCGAACTCGCCCACAAGCGCATCATTTCCCGCGCCCTCGACAACCGGATCGGCGGCTACATCATCGCCCAAGCCATGAAACGCGTGGCCAAGGCGAAGCAAAAGCCCGCTCTCACCCTCGTCTGCCTCAACACCGTGCAGGAGGAAATCGGCGGCCACGGCGCGATCATGACCGCCTACTCGCTGCGGCCCGACCTCTGCATCTGTCTCGACGTCACCCACGCCACCGACACGCCGGATATCGATGTGAAAAAGCACGGCCTCGTCCGCCTCGGGGGCGGTCCCGCGTTGACCCACGGTACCGCCAACCATCCGCTGGTCGTCGAGCGCCTGATGGAAACCGCCACCCGTCGCGAAATCCCCATCCAGCACGAAGCGAGCAGTCGTTTCACCGGCACGGATACCGACAAGATTTTCCACCAGCGCGGCGGTATTCCCAGCGCCTTGGTTTCCCTGCCGCTGCGCTGCATGCACTCGGTGGTGGAAACGGCGCATCTCGACGACATCGAACGCACCATCGACCTGCTCGCTTCCTTTGTCCTCGGACTCACGGAGGACGACCTCTTTCATCAAACCTTGTGATCCGACCGCTGCTGGGCCTGTTCGTGCTGCTCCCCGCCCTGATGGCGGCGGAGGAAGACGGGCCTGCCGCCGCGGCTCTGGGTTTTCTGAGCCAACTCCAGTCGATTTCCGCCGCGGATGAGATCGACGCCTCCAAGCTGACCGCCCTCTTCCCCGGCACCACGCGGGAGAAGCGTCAGGTCATCGAGGCCGGGCTGCGCGAGCTTTCCCAGGACCTCGCCGGAGCGCAGCTTCAAGTCGTCGAAACCCGCAGCGATACCGGTCTCGCGGGGGTGCTGGTCGCGGCCACTTTCGGGCTCAATGCTTCCGCCTCCGAAGTCCATCCCGTCGCCCTGATCGCCCGAGAGGAGACCTGGCATCCCGCGCCGGTCCCGGGGTCGTTCGAGAACCTCGGCATCGACTACCTCCCCTCCCTCGCCAAGCCCGCCGGCCGCCTGACGACCTGGCTGAAAGACGGAGCCCGCGAGCAGACCCGGTTGCTCCAAGCCGGCATCCTCCGCAGCCTCAGGGAAAGCGTGCGCGAGACGGAGTTGGCTCACCGGCCCGCGAACACCACGCCTTCCGAGCTACTCGAGGAGTTTCTCGCCGCCGTTTCCCGCCGCGATCTCCCCGCGGTACTGGCCTGCGTAGGCGGCGCCGAAGACCCCATCGACGAAGATTTCCCCGCGACCGCCGCCTTCATCGCCAATACCCTGAATGGCAGCCGGGAATTCACGCTCCCGGACCCGACAGCCTCCGACCATCTCCTTGCCCTCATCGAGGAAACCATCGAGGCGGACGCCGCCATCGTCGCTCTCGGCGACCTCGACTGCCTGAAGACCCGCCGAGGCCCGGACGCCCTCAGGGTTCATACTTTCGATTTCCATCGCGGGCCGTCCGGCCGCTGGCAGCTGGATGCATCGCCCGACCTGCTTTTTCCCCGCTCCGCGATACCCTCCCCCGATCACCAGCAGCGCTTCACGAAATCCCTGCTCGACCAGCATCCACCGCGCCCTGCCGACGATCCCCGGACCCTGGCCACCCGCGCCATCGAGGCCATTGCCAAAGGCCGGCCCGAAGCCCTGCTCGAAACCGCCGCCCGCGCACCGGACATCCCGTTGCAGAAGCTCGTCGAACTCCTGCGCTCGCTGACCACCACCCGGAAGCTGAACCGCCAGCAGGTGCTACTCGATCTCTCACCACCGAGCGACGGGCAGTCCGCCGCCCTGTGGATCGCCATCGACCTCGCTCGCCCGGAAATCGAGCCGGATCGCACCGGCCATCTCCTCCTCCAGCAGCAGCCCGGCGGAGGATGGCTCCTCGACCTCCAAAGCGATCCCTCCGACACCGTTGCCGCGTGGCTGGAGGCACAGCGGAAACACGACGCCGGGCACTGGTATCGACACCTCGGACTCGTCTCCCTGGCCCCGCCACTCGACCCTCCGGAATTGCCTCTTCCCGCCGCGGAAAAAACCGCCCGCGGGTGGACCACCGCGCTCGACGAATTGGATCCCGTCGGGGCTTTCTCCCATGCCGCCGTGGCCGAGGGGGACGGCCTCCATGCCCTCCTCGACTACCTCGGCACCGAGTTCGACAGCAACTGCGACCTTGAGGTGCTTCAAATCCATCAGGAGGGACCGTGGACTGCCGCCAGCATCCGCCATCGACCGCCTGCGAAAGACCAGGCCGCGACCTACTTGCTCCATCCCATCGTCGCCACCCCCGCCGGCCCACGCGTGCTCGCCGCCGGCATTCTCTACAGCGAGGACACGCGCGGCCGACGCTTGCTCAACGAGCTTGCCCGCAAGCGACTCGGCGAGCTTTTCCCATCCTCCGATCTCAATCCGCTGCGCGAAATCCTTCGCCGCCACGAGAAGCTCGCCGAAGAAGACCGTTCCCACCCCTGACCCATGCCCCAAGCCCCGCAGGATACCGCCCTCGCCCTCGAACAATCGGTTCTCAAGGTCGTCATCGGCCAGGACGCAACCGTCCGCCGCATCCTCGCCTGCTTCGCCGCCGGCGGCCATGCGCTCGTCGAGGACGTTCCCGGCACCGGCAAGACCACCCTGGCCAAAGCCATCGCGCGCTCGGTCTCCGACACGTCCTTCAAACGCGTCCAGTTCACGCCGGACCTGCTGCCCACCGACATCCTCGGCGTTTCCATCCTCGATCCCCGCACCCAGGAATTCCGCTTCCGCCCGGGACCGATTTTCACCGACATCCTGCTGGCGGATGAAATCAACCGCGCTTCCCCGCGCACCCAATCGGCCCTGCTCGAAGCCATGGCCGAGCGCCAGGTCACGACCGACGGTGAACGTCGTACTTTGGAAGGCATGTTCTTCGTCATCGCCACCCAGAATCCGGTCGAATTCCGCGGCACCTATCCGCTCCCCGAGGCACAGATGGACCGCTTCATGATCCGCAGCCGCCTCGGCTACGTCACCCACGAGCAGGAGATCGCGATCCTCCAGGACCAGGTGGAGCACCACCCGGTGAACCACCTCGAACCCGTGATCGATCGGGAGGACCTCATCGCCCTGCTCGAAGCCGTCCGCCACGTCCGCGTCAGCGAAGCGATCCAGTCCTACATCGTCGGCCTCGTCGCCTCCACCCGCCGCCGGAAGGAGATCCAGCTCGCCGCCAGCCCCCGCGCCTCACTTGCCTTGATGCGGATGGCCCAGGCCATGTCCATCTTCGAAGGCCGCGAGTTCGTCATCCCCGAGACCGTCCAAGCCCTCGCCCCCGACGTGATCGCCCACCGCCTCGTCATCGAGCCCGAAGCCCGCCTCTCCGGCAGCGATGCCCGCAGCATCGTCAGCGAGATCCTCGCCGAAACCCCGACGCCGGATTGACCCACCTGTCAGTGGCATGACCGTCTCGGTCATGGAAGGGGCGAGCCGTCACCATCGCCTAAAAACCACCATCTCCCCAGCCGCTTCGTCATCTCCCGGTCATGACCGAGACGGTCATGCCACTGGCAGGTGGCTGCAAAACCTTTCAAGCCGTCCACCTTGCGGCTCTGCGACTGGCGACCTCGACGCGGTTGGTGTCCACCTCGGCCACCCCGACACTCCCGAGGTAAGAGAAGGCCGACAGATCGTCGATATATTTTAGATTTGTATTGATCATGACATCTAAGCGCGCCATGTTTTAAATACAACCGTGATTTAAACGGATTCACATCGGGTAAATATTATGAAATCAAACCCTTCTATTGAAATAGCGTCCGCCTTTTTCATGGCTTTAACGGCGCAGACCCAGGCAGCCGTTTCACTAGGGACCGCCGAGGATTTCGGGATTCTTGCCGGAAGCACGATCACCAATACCGGGTCCACCCAGGTGACCGGCAACATCGGCGTCTATCCGGGAACAGCCATCACGGGCTTCGTCGGTACGAACGAAAACGACGGGCCGGGAACTTTCAGCGGAACGTCGTACCAGGGAGGCTCGATCGCGCAGCAGGCTCAGGCCGATGCTCTCACGGCTTACAACGCACTCGCAGGTATGGCGTTCACTCAGGACCTGACGGGCCAAGATCTCGGCGGGCGCACGCTGAGTCCGGGCGTTTACAACTTCGACTCATCGGCCCAATTGACAGGGGCGCTCATCCTCGATGGTGCAGGGGACTATGTTTTTCAAATCGGAAGCACGCTGACCACCGCCTCCAGCTCCTCACTCAGTTTCATCAATGGTGCCGATCCGTTCAGCAACGTCTTCTGGCAGATCGGAAGCTCGGCCACGCTCGGAACCGGCACGACGTTCGGCGGGACCATCATCGCCGACCAAAACAATACCCTCACGACCGGCGCCAGTGTGGACGGCCGGGTCATTTCCCTCAACGGTTTCGTGACCCTCGACAACAACAACATCGCCGTGCCTGAACCCGCCACGCTTTCACTGCTCGCCCTCGGTGGGCTTGCGCTGACCCGCCGCCGTCGCACGGCCTGACATTCCGCACCCCGCCCACGCCTGGGCTATCGCGACCTTCAATCCTTCGTCCGCCGCGCCGAGATCAGCGTGTTTTTCATCAGCATCGCGATGGTCATCGGACCGACACCGCCGGGAACGGGGGTGATGGCGGCGCACTTCGGGGCGACTTCCTCGTAGGCAACGTCACCGGTCAGGCGGTAGCCGCTCTTGCGGCTGGCGTCCTCGACGCGGTTGATACCGACATCGATCACCACCGCGCCCTCGCGCACCCAGTCGGCCTTGATCATTTCCGGTCGTCCGACCGCGGCGATCACGATGTCCGCCTGGCGGCAAATGCCGGGTAGATCCTTGCTGCGCGAATGCGCCACGGTCACGGTCGCATCGGAACCCTTCGCCATCAGCAGCAGCGCCATCGGCTTGCCGACGATCATGCTGCGGCCGATCACCACCGCGTTCGCACCCTTGGTTTCCACGCCGGCCTCCTTCAGCAGGCGCATGCAGCCGGCCGGGGTGCAGGGCACAAAGCCGCTGGCATCTTCGAGCACCAGTTTGGCGACGTTTTGCGGGTGGAAACCATCGACATCCTTCGCCGGATCGATCGCGCGGACGATCTCCTCTTCGTTGATGTGCGGAGGCGGCGGGCTCTGGACGAGGATGCCGTGGATCGCGGGGTCGGCATTGAGCCGCTCCACGACCGCCATCAGCTCTTTCTGCGTGGTTTCCGCGGGCAGCACGATTTTCTCCGAGTGAATCCCGAGCTCGCCGCAGGTGCGGGCTTTTGACCCGACGTACACCTGAGACGCCGGGTCCTCTCCCACCAGGACGACCGCCAACCCGGGCGTCACGCCGCGGGCCTTGAGTTCCTCCACTTCCTGACGGCACTCCTCGAGCACCGCCGCTGCCACTGCCTTTCCATCGATGATTTTGCTCATGTATCCTGCGGGGAAAAATCGTCCGTTCCGGCGCGGAGCACCGCTTCAAGGTGCGCCCGACGCTCTTCGAAAGCATCATCGGCAAGCCCCCGCGGCACGGCAAGCGTGGCATCGAAAACCACCCGTACCCGGCTGAACGGCTTGGGCACCACAAAACGGTCCCATGATTTCAAACGCCATGCCGAGGCGAAGGTGAC
Organism: uncultured Haloferula sp.; assembly: GCA_965652295.1. Lineage (GTDB taxonomy): Bacteria > Verrucomicrobiota > Verrucomicrobiia > Verrucomicrobiales > Akkermansiaceae > Haloferula. Next base: position 10,902 of record CBFGTS010000003.1, read on the forward strand.
GTGGATCGGAACGATCGGTGCGCCTGAGGTTTCGGCCACTTTGATCACGCCAGGCTGCACGACGTAGCGCGGGCCGCGCGGGCCATCGGGCGTCACGCAGGCGGAAACACCCTGTCGCAGGGCCTTGCGCAGCGCGACCAGCGCCGCCACGCCACGCCGGGAACTCGACCCACGCACCGCCTCGAAACCGAACACGCCCATCGCTCGTGCGAGCATGGCTCCATCGTGGCTGGCACTCGTGAGGATGATCGTGCGACGCCGCCCGCGGTTCAGCCGGTCCCACACCTCCGGCACGCTGAAGATGCGGTTGTGCCACAAGGCGAGGACAACCGGTCCCTCGATCCGGTCGACGCCGACGCGGTCCTCGATTTCATACCGCAGCGTGGTGCACCAGACGCGCATCAACCATCCGGCTGCGCTGCCGATCACCCTCGTCTTGAGGCTTTCGCGGATTTCCAACCGGTCCTCCATCACAGAAATCCGCCGGCATGCAGGGTTTCGACCAGGTACTGCTGGCGGGCGAGCAGATCGGCGTAGAATTCCTGCCGCCCGGGGTCCGGCTGGCGGCGCGAGTCTTCGTTCGGAATCACCACGTAGCCCGCGATTTCATCGAATCCCAGCTCCTCGCCCTGGTCGTGGAAATACACCGCCGCGGCCTGCATGGCGGCTCCCAGCAAGGCACCTCCACCGCCTTTGACGGTTACCACCGGCAACCCGCAGACGTCCGCCAGCAGCGCTCCTCCCGTGGGCCCCGGCTCATGGACAAGACGCAGTTCCAGCGGCTCCAGCCCGATTTCACGCAAACGGCTCACCGCGTAGCCAAAACACAAGGCCACGCCCTCGGCTGCGGCGCGCGCCAGGTTTCCGGGGGTGAAGTTGTTCAGCGTGATGCCCTGGATCGCTGCTTGGGCATCGGGCAGCCGCGGCACCTCCTCACCACGTAGATAGGGCAGGAAAAGCAGCCCATCAGCCCCCGCGGGAGCGCCGGCGATCGCTCTCTCGAACTCCGACTTCGTCCAGCCGTAGTGCCGCCGCACCAGCTCCGGTGCGGCGACGATGTTGCGCAGAGGCATGCGGGTGAAACCGTTGCCGGAAACGTCGCAGCCGACCGTTCCCTCGCCAAGAAAGTCGACCAACGGTTCCTCGCTCACCGCCGAGACCGCGCCGTCGGCGGAAAGGTCCGCGACGACTTCGCCGGGACGCGCCGTGCCGCTTGCGAAAAGCGAGGCCGCACGCGCTCCGAGTCCGGGCGCGACGAGCACCCTTCCATCGAGACCCCATGCCTTGGCCAGTGCCGGGCGCAACACGCCGCGGGGTGCCGTGGCAGCGAGGCCTTTCGGCAGCATCGCACCGACGGCCGGATCGATCCACTCCGCCATCTCCCGGCACCACGCACGGCCCGGGACCGAAAACAAACCGGTCGTCGCGGCCGAAGAGGCCGAGCTGCCGTCCTCGCCCGTGAGCCAGTAGCCGATGAAATCCTGCGGCGTCAGCACCCGGGCGGTCTGCTGGAAGTGCCGCGGCTCGTGATCGCGCAGCCACAACAACTGCGCCGCCATGGTGCCGGCGTCCGGCGCGTTGCCGATGAGTTCGATCAGCCCCGGTGTGCCGCCGAACTCGCGGCCGAGCATGTCCGCCTGCCGCTGGGCCGATCGGTCGCCCCCGAGTTTCGCCGGGCGGATCACGCCATCGTCCGCATCCAGCACCACCATCCCGCCATCGGTCGCCGTGACGCCGATGGCCGCGACCGATCCACGGGCCTCGCCCAGCTTGTCGAGCACCTCGCGCACCGCCTGGTCCACCGATGCCAGCCACACCGCCGGGTCCTGCTCCGCAAAGCCCTCCGGCAAGCCGTCCATGTCAGGATGGCTCACCGACGAAAGCGCGGACGTATCCGCGCTTTCCAGCTCCAGTGCCATCACCCGCGTGACCGCATGACCGATCTCGATTCCGAGAAAATGCATCGTCTCCGTGGCTCGCAGCCTCCCTTCCGGCTCCAGCCTTGGCAAGCTCCGGCTTGCTTCGGGGGCGGGTCGCGATGAACTTCCCGCCGATGAGTGATTTCGAAGAAAAGGTGCGCGAGGCCCTGAGTCATCCGCAGAACCAGGGCGAGATGGCCGATGCGGACTCGATCGGCACCGTCGGTTCGCCGGATTGCGGCGATATGTTGCGGATGTGGTTGAAGTTCACCGAAAAGGACGGGCAACGCGTGATCGACCGGGCTTCGTTCCAGTCCTTCGGCTGTCAGACTGCCGTTGCGGTCGCCTCGATGGCCACCGAGCTGCTGAAGGGGAAGACCCTTGAGGAAGCCGCCAGGCTTTCCGCCGACGAACTCACCGGTGACCTCGGGCCGTTGCCGCCCATGAAGATCCACTGCGGACAGCTCGTCGAGGGCGCCCTGCGGGACGCGCTCGGTCAGGGTTCTGGCACCCCTGCCCCATCGGCCGCCCCCACCTTGTCCTCCCAGCTTCAGGCTCCGCAGGGAAAGGTTCGGATCGTTCCGCTGGAGGAGTAGGGACCGGCGACCCGTGATCCCGCAGCCGCGGGATTCAGGGTCATGAAAGGACGAGCTGATCCTTATCCGAATCGTCTTGCCCAGGCTGAGCGTGCTCTTGCGTTCATGATCGGGACCGCCGACAAGTCGGGGCACGCGGTCATGCCACTGATAGGAAGTTCGACCTACGACGAACTCAGTACTTTACTCCGCAGCCATATGGTGCGGCCTTCTTCGTCTCAACCTCTTTCCCGGCCAACAGCGCGTCGAGCGCGGCGGAAACGTAGTTGGTCGCACTCTCGATGCTTTCCTTCTTGGTATCCGGTTTGTCGTCGATGCCGCCAGCGTAGGCGATTTCGCCGTCCTTGGTGATCACATACATGTGCGGCGTCGTCTTCGCGCCATAGCTCTTGCCGACCTCACCGCCGGGATCGCGCAGGATCGCCGTGGCGTCGGCGTCCATCTTGTCCGCGGTTTTCGCGAGCGTCGCCGCGTCCGGAAAATTATCCGCGCCCTCCTGTCCGGATTGGATCATCAGCCAGACGACGTCCTTGTCGGTGTATTTCTCCTGAAGCCCCGGGATGTTTCCGCTCTCGTAGTGCTTCTTCACGAACGGGCAGTCGAAATTGACCCATTCGAGCACAACCAGCTTTCCGGCGTAGTCGCTCAAGGAGACCTTTTCGCCCTCGACGCTGGAGAGCGAGAAGCCGGGGGCCTCGTCGCCCGGTTCGACGGCAAAGACGGACGAGACCGACACCGCGGCGGCGGTAAGGATGGCGAAGGATGATTTCAAGTTCATGGTCGGAAGAAATTCAGATTCAGCCTAGACCCTGCCGAGAACCCCGCCTCTGTCCACGGGTTTCGTCATTTTTCCGCCGTCCAGGAAAGCAGCAGCGGTACCTGCGATCCGCCGCCGGTCAGAATCACTTCCAGTTCCTTGATCTCGTCCGGGGCATATTCATTTCTCGGCACCACGACCTTCCAGCCGTCCTCGGAAGGCCCGAGCACCACCCGCTCCGCGGTTGATAGCACATTCGGTGTGGCCGCGATCAGCTCGGCACCTTCGCCGTCGGTCCCGGCAGGAAGAGTGACCAGGAGAGTCACCTGTTTTTCCCCCGCCTCAACCTGCAATGCCGCGCCGGAAACCGGCTGCGGGACCTGACGATAGGCGGCTTCGATGTCGTCCGCCGCCGCAGTGGCATCTCCGGGTCCCTCGGACAACTTCAACTCCAGCTTCGCGCCGCCAGGCACGCAGGAGGAGGCATCGCAGGTCAACCAGTCGACTTGGGCGGCGATCACCACCTCGCCTGCCGCGTCTTCGGCTGGTGTCAGGAAAACCGGCATCACCACTTCATCCTCGTAACCGTAGCCGACCACGCCGGCCGTGATGAACCGCTTCGGCACTGGATAAAGCAACGGCCCCGCGACCCAGCCCTCGGGCAGCGTCCATTCGATCGAAACCGGCATGCCTGAATCGCCCGGATTCATCCAATAGCTGTGCCAACCGTCGTCCAGCTCGAAGCGCAACGCCAACTGCACCGGTTGGCCGGGGCTGTAGCCCTCCGAGGCGGAAACCAGCGCGGCTTTGGCGTGACCGGATTTCGCATCCGCCAGTGCCAGTCCGCTCAGGGCGGCGATTACGGGAAGCAGGATCTTCGTCATCCGCGCACCCTAACATCATTCCGCCGCGCCGCCAGCGGGAGGAAAGAAATGCTCCAGCGCCTCCACGCACGCCTGGGAGTGGGCCGAGGTGCAGAGGTAGCCGCCTACGGCGGAAACGTGAGCGCGAACTTCGGCCACGGAGTTTCCCGGACAGGCGATGAACCCGGCGGAGTCCGGTGAGAGCATCTCGAAATCATTGTGGCTGTCACCGATCGCAAAGCACTGCTCCGGCCCGAGCCCGAGCGACTCCGCCACCCTGCGCAGGCTTGAGCCTTTCTGATAGTGACGGTGCCCGAAGCGCAGATAGATCGAGTTCCGCTGCCAGCCGAGCAGGGGCTCGTCGCTGGCCAGATCCACCACCCGCCGCACGATCCACTCCATTTCCTCCTCGGTGCGGGAAATCAGCCCGGCGGGATCGCCGCCGTGCTCGACCCAGGTCGCGCCGGTATGCTCCTCGACCTCGGCACGAATTCGCTTGAGGGTCTTACCCACCTTCTTGAAGAATTTCCGGTGATCCTTCTCGCAGCGGCGGTTCCATTTCTCATCGCCGATCCATCGGCCGAGCGGATTCGGGTACCAAACCTCGCGCTCGCGGGCGACGACCCAGTCGGGGCAGAAGGGAAAGCGCGATTCGATGAGCCCCTCGATGACGTGGTTCATCGAACGGCCGGTGTTGATGCCCCACACCGCGGCCTGTTCGTCACGCAGGCGTTCCAGAGTCTCGAAAAGCCCGGGAACAATCGGCGGCTTCGCGGCCGGGTCGTGCATGGTGCCATCGAAATCGAAGGACAACACCAGTCGCGGACTTTCAGGGCGATCGAGCGGTTTCACGGCCTTTCGTTACCACGCTGACGCTCCTCGGCGAGACCCGAACGCTATTCTTCCACCGGCACCGCCCGCGGCGGATCTTCCTCGACGACTTGTGCCCGCGGCGGTTCCTCCTCCACCACCCGGGCGCGGGGGATCACCATGTCCTCGGTCTCCGGCTCGACGGGCAAGGTCCGGGCTGGCTTCACGAGAATCGCCTTCGGAGGCTCCGGTTCGGGCGCTTCCTCGGCCGGAACCGCTTTCGGCGGAGCCGGTTGGGGTGCGGGCTTCGGCGCTTCGATCTGGGCCGGAGGCAAGGTCCGGCGCATTTTGATTTCCACCCGCCGGTTCGGGGCCTGCTCGTCGATGTTCCCCCCGGCGATGATCGGCTGCGATTCGCCGAATCCACGCGTCGCGATCCGCTCGGGATCGATCCGGAGCGAGCCGGTCAGGTATTCCTTCACCGAGGCGGCGCGGCGGCGCGAGAGATCGAGGTTGTAGGCGTCCGTTCCGTAAAGATCCGTGTAGCCCTCGATCCAGCAATAAAGGCCGGGGTTCCGCTCGACCAGCAGGGCCAGTTTCATCAGCCCCACACGCGCGCTTTCGCGGAGATTGGCGCTGTTGTATTCAAACAACAAATCGCTCGGCAGCATGGTTTTCTTCCCGACCAGGACGTTCTCCGGCAGGCCGACCATATCGTCGAGCGTCACCACGCCATCGAGCGTTCCGTTCGCGACGCCATCCTCGTTTCCGCGGCGCAGGATCTCCTCGGTGAAGGCATCCAACGCGGGGTCATCGATCTTCACCGCTCCGGGATCGACGACCACCTGCCCGTCCGCCGCAGGCGGCAAGGGGTCCTCCGTGCGCCCCATTTCAGGCAATTCGGACGCCAGATCAAAGTCCACCGATACATCCACATCCAGCGGCGCATCCGCCACCCCCTCGGCCGCAGGCTGCGCCGGCTTGATTGCGAACTCGGGGTCGAGGGTCTCCGGCGAGATGTCCAGCTCGTGGTCCTCCGGCAGCTGGGTGAGGATGTCGATCTCCTCCAACAGCGTCGTCGCGTTTTCAACCGGCTGGACGTCCGGCTCCGGTGGCAACTCGTCCATCGCAGGTGGCAGCGTCTCGACCCGGTCAAACTGGATCGGCTTCGTCCTCATTTCCTGCGCTTCCTGAAACGGCAGCAGGATCTTCACGTGGCCCAGTGCAAGAAACGCCACCCCGTGCAGGATGATTGCAATCAGCAACGAGACAAACATCCACCATCCCAGATGGTCCGGCCCCGGAAGCCGGGCGGGGCCTTGGTCCCGAAAGTCCTGCCATGAATAATCGTCGGCCACGCGCGAAACATACGCGGTCACGGATTTGAAACAATCACGACCTTCGATCCGTGCTTGGCCCTTGGCATTGGTGCTGCTCATCCTATACCCGAACATGCCTGCGAAAAAATCGACCAAGAAGACGGCCAAAAAGGTCGCCAAGAAGGCCCCCGCCAAGAAATCCGTGGCCAAGGCCGCGAAGAAAGCGGTCGCCAGGAAAGCGCCGGCGACCAGGACAGCTGTGAAAAAAACAGCGAACCCCGGGCCCGCTCCCGCCTCCCCGGCCGCAAACCCGCCGAGCCAACAGGACCTGGAGGTGGCCGCCTACTACAACTATCTCGAACGCTCACGCAACGGCTCGCCCGGCAGCACGTGGTCGGATTGGATCGAGGCGGTCGATCAACTTGGAGCCTGACCCGCTTTGCCCTTTTCCCCGGAGCGCGGCCGGGCACACTCCGCGCCATGAACTGCGCCACATTGGGAATCGGCCTCGCCGGCGTCGGAACCGTCGGCTCGGGCGTGCTCCTCGCCCTGCGCCGCAATGGAGAACTGATCTCCGACCGCACCGGCGGCAGGGTGAAAATGGAAGTGACCAAGGCTCTCGTTCGCGACCTTTCGAAGCCACGCGCCGTGTCCCTGCCGGAAGGCGCCCTGACGACCGATTGGCGTGATCTCGTCGCCGATCCGGCGGTGGACATCGTCGTCGAACTGATCGGTGGCACCACCGACGCTTTCGAGATCGTCGCCGCTGCACTGAAAGCGGGAAAACCGGTGGTCACCGGCAACAAGGCGCTACTCGCCGAACGCGGCATCGAGCTTTTCGCACTCTCGAAGGCACACGACACGCCGATCCACTTCGAGGCGGCGGTCGCCGGCGGCATCCCGATCATCAAAACCGTCCAGGAGTCGTTCATCGGCAACCGGATCCACTCGATGAGCGGAATCATCAACGGCACCTCGAACTACATCCTCGAGCGCATGACCACGGCCGGGCTCGACTTCGAAACGGCCCTCGCCGAGGCCCAGCAGCTCGGTTACGCGGAGGCGGATCCGGCGCTCGACGTCAACGGCTGGGACGCCGCCCACAAGGCGATCCTGCTCGCCACCCTGGCCTATGGTTTTCCGATCGATCCCGAAAAAATCCATGTCGCCGGCATCGAGTGCGTGCGCCCCATCGACATCGATTTCGCCAAGCGGCTCGGCTACGTCGTCAAGCTGCTCGCCGTCGTCCGCGAGCATCCCTGCGGCTCGGTCGAGCTGCGCGTGCAGCCTTCGTTCATCGCGAAAAGCCACATCCTCGCCAGCGTCAACGGCGTCTTCAATGCGGTGGCCGTCCACGGCGACGCCGCGGGCGAATCGCTCTTCTACGGCCGCGGTGCCGGCCAGGATCCGACCGCGTCCTCGGTCGTCGCCGACCTCGTTGAGGCCGCCCGTTCCCTGAGCCAGGCCCATGGCCACCGCGGTTTCCTGCCCTACCGCGAGGCAGGCAGGTTGATGCCGATCGAGGAAACCGAGACCGCCTATTACGTCCGCTTCGACGTCACCGACCGTCCCGGCGTGATCGCCGAAATCGCCACCGCTCTGGCGGATGCCGGCATCGGCATTTCGGGCACCCACTCGCCGGTCAATCCCGAGACGCCCGACGCCGAATTCGTCGACATGGTCTTCCTGCTCCACACCTGCTCGTTCGGAAAACTGTGCAAGACACTCTCGGAAATCGAATTACTCGACTGTGTGAACAACACGCCGGTGGTATTCCGGATTGAAAAGCTTTGAGCCCACGGCTGGAACAACAGCATTGACCGCAACCATGGCTTTCCCCTTGAATAGGGATTGCCGTGAAAACTCTACCGTCTTCCTCCCCGTCGCTCGCGCTGCTCGCCCCACTCGTCGGGCTGACTGTGGCGGACCCCTTGCTCGCCGCCGGTTACATCAAGATCGGCGACATCAAAGGCGAGTCCACCGACTCCTCCCACAAGGACTGGAGCGATATTTCCAGCATGTCCTGGGGCATTCGTTGCGAGGTGGATCCCGCCACCGGTACCAGCACCGGTCAGCTCAAGATCGAAGAAGTCACCTTCAGCAAATACATCGACAAATCGAGCCCGATTCTGATGCTCCACGCCTGCGCCGGAAGTCCGGATATCGGCGATCTGACGATGACCTTCAACGATCCCAACCGAAACGGCGGGGACGACTACATCAAGATCACCTTCTTCAAGGTCGAGATCTCCGGCTACGCTTCGTCGATGAGCGAGGGAGAACCCGTGCCGACCGAGTCGGTCTCGCTCAACTTCTCCAAGATTACCTTCGAGTATCAGCCGGCCGACGGCAGCGAGCCGATCGTCCAGACCCGCGATTTCACCTCCTCCGACGGCAGCTGAAGCCCCCATGAACACGCTCCTGCGCATCGTGGCGACGGCGATCCTCGCCACCACAGCCGCCTCCGCCGAGCTCCTCGCCTGGCTCCATTTCGGCGAGACGATTCCCGGCGACTCCTCCGCTCCCGGCCGCGAGGGCTGGACGGACGTCACCGGCGTCGGCTTCGTGCAAACAGACGGAAGCCGCAAGCTCCGCTTCCGCTGTCAGGTGGACAAGGCGACACCCTTGCTGATGAACGCCTGCTGCAGCGGGTCGGCCATCGACGAGGTAAAGCTCGACCTCGTGCGCTCGGGCGGAGAGTTCTGGCAAGTTCGGCTACGCCACGTCGAGGTGACCGCCTTCGAGATCGGACACTCGCCCGACCTCCCGCAACCCCACACCACCGTCGAGCTGTCGTGGAAAAGCCTCGTTTCCTCCTACTTTGTCCGCCCACCCGACGAGCCGCCCTACCCGATCAGCACCCTCATTTCGGTCGATACGGACGGCGACGGCCTCCCCGATGCCTATGAGGAACAGGCCGGACTCGACCCCTCCGTCAGCAACCTCGACACGGACAGCGACAACGACGATCTGCCGGACATCGATGAATATCGCCTCGGCACCCACCCCAACGACCCCGGTTCTTTTTTCCGCGTCACCGCCACCGGCGAGGGCGACACACTCGAAATCGTCTGGCCCAGCGTCGCGGGGAAAACCTACAGCATCGACTTCAGTCCCGATCTCCTGACCCCCTTCGAGTCGCTGGACGAGGTCACCGCGACCGGTCCGGAAACCCGCAGATCGATCACGCGGGTTTCCTCCGCCGCCTTCTTCCGCGTCAGCGAGAATCCTCCGTAACCGCCCGTGTTTCCCGAAAACGCCGACGACGATTGGAACCCGCAGCCGCTGCTCCAGGCACTCGCCGCGGCCGGCTACCACGCGAGCAACTTCCGCCCCGCCGATCGGGACGGCGGTTCCTATGTAGCGAAGAAACCGTCGCTCCCGCTCGATCACGCGCTTCAACTCTTCGCCTACGGCCACGAACTTCCCGAGGCTGCGGTGCGGTCGGTGCTCGATGGATCGACCGACCCCCTGCTTGAGCTCGGCCTGCTGGTGCGGGAGTCCGGCGGCCTCCGCTCCGCCGTGCGGCTCGATCCCGATGGCGATAGCGTCTTCGCCTCCGACCATCCGGATCGGCTGGCGACGAAAGCAGGCGACTTCACCATGGGCATCGGCCGCAGCACACGTCTCCTCACCGCTCTCGCCCCCACCCATCCCGGTCTCCGTACCCTCGATCTGTGCACCGGCGCCGGCTGGATCGCGCTGCGCCTGGCGGAAGCCGGCTGCACGGTGACCGCCACCGACCTCTCGCCACGCGCGCTCGCCTTCGCCCGATTCAACGCCCGCCTCGCCGGTTGCGAGGAGATCGAATTTCTCCAGGGGAGCGGCCTCGCCCCGGTGGAAGGACGCCGCTTTGACCTCATCCTCGCCAATCCCCCGTTCGTCATTTCGCCCGAGTCCACCTACACCTTCCGCGATTCTGGAACGGCGGGCACCTCGTTCTGCGAATCGCTGGCCCGACGCCTGCCCGACCATCTGGCGGATGACGGTCTCGCGATCATGCTCCTAAGCTGGTTCGACGATGGCAACGAGGCGCGCGCCGAGGGCCCGCTGGATTGGCTCGAATCTCATCCAGACTGCGGCCGCTGGCTTTTCCGCAACGTCACCCAGAGCCCCGAAGAATATGCCGCGCAGTGGCTCAAGGACTCCGCGGCCGGGCAAGCCCCGGCACCCGCCGACCTGCGGCGCTGGACCGACCATTTCCACTCGATCGGTGCCGCCCGGCTGCACACCGGTTTCCTCGTCGTCCACCGTGGCACCGGTCCCGGCTGGACGCGCTCCGACGCCCGCAGGATCGACCACATTTCCAAGCATGCCGGCGGGGACATCCGGCGGGTCGTCGAGGGCGAAAGCTGGCTCGCCCGCCACCGGCCCAGCATCGACACGCTGCTCGAAACCCACTTCGGCGTGCCGGACGGTCTCCGGACCGAATCCGTGGCCACCTTGGAGGACGACTGGAGACCGCTCTCGATCCGGCTTATCAGCCCCGCGCGCCTCGCCTACGATGGCAACGTGGATGCCCACCTTCTCGATCTCCTGGCCCGCTGCCGCCGCGGCGAGCCGCCTTCCACCGTGCTTTCCAGCATTGCCGCTGCCCCGCAGCTGCCCGCACCGGAAGACCTGCGCGAACGCCTGGCCGGACTGATCCGCGAGCTGATCCGGCACGGGCTGCTCCTTCCGCCCGCCGCTTGACGAAGCCGCGCGGCTGGCTTCTTTACCAAGATGAACTGGCTCGCCCCCTTCCTTCTCGCCTCGATTTCGTCCATGGCCGCCGTGGTGGAGACGAGCGTCGACTATGAGCATGAGGGAACCACGCTTGAGGGGTTCCATGCCTACGACGACTCCTTTGAAGGCGTTCGCCCCGGAATCCTGATCGTTCATCAGTGGACCGGACTCACGGACTACGAAAAAGACCGCGCCCGCCAGCTCGCGGAGATGGGCTACAACGTGTTTGCCGCCGACATCTACGGCAAAGCGATTCGCCCCGGCCCACCGGCCGCCGGCGAGTATGCGGGAAGATACAAAAACAACCGCGGACTGTATCGCGACCGGCTCAAGGCGGGCCTGGATGTGCTGCTGAATGACGAGCGGACCGATGCCGCCAAGGTCGCTGCCATCGGCTACTGCTTCGGCGGCACCGGCGTGCTCGAACTGGCCCGCAGCGGTGCCGACATCGCGGGTGTCGTCTCATTCCACGGCGGGCTCGACGCGACCGAGGGCATGGCCGCGGAAGCCGGGACGCTGAAAGCCAAGATCCTCGTCTGCCATGGGGCGGCCGATCCGCACGTCTCCGCCGAGGAGGTGGGTGCGTTCCATGCGGAAATGAAGGAGGCCGAAGCCGACTGGCTGATGGTCTCCTATGGAAATGCCGTGCATGCTTTCACCCAACCCGGCGCGGGCGATGATCCCTCGAAGGGTGCCGCCTACAACCCGACCGCCGACTGCCGTTCATGGCAGCACATGAAGGATTTCTTTGCGGAAATCTTCTGATCGGTCAGCGCTTGTACATTCCCTCCGGCATCCAGTCCTTGTCCATCGGCTTGAGGACCGGCTCGGAGGGCTCCTGCGACGCCCCCGCCGCTGGCGGCTCGTCCACCGCGGCCGGCAGCGCATTTACCGCGGCTTGGATCCGCTTGCGCAACTCGTCCTCAGGACCATCCCCGATGATCCGATCCACCTCCACACCGTTGCTGAAAATCCGGACGTCCGGGATGCCGGAAACACCCAGCCGGGTTGCCATCGACTTGGCCTCATCGACATTGACCTTTCCCAAAATCACCCGCTCGCCGAACTCGGCCGTCACCTTTTCCAGCTTCGGTCCGAGTGTTTTGCAGGGTCCGCACCAATCGGCATAGAAGTCCACCACCACGACCTTGTTCGGGGTCGACTTGAAGGCCTCGAATTCGTCCGCGGTGATTTCCGAGCCCGACGCCACCGGCGCGGCTTCCTCAGTCTTCAGGACCTGCTGGATTTTATCGCAGCCCGGCAGGCCGAGGAGCACGAGGGCGAACCAAAGAGGAAAGGATTTCACGAGAAGATCGATGAGCTGCTTCGTGCGAGGATATCCACCCGCCGGTGAAACGAAAGATTTCTTTAATTTCCGGGCACCGGCCACTCCTTCAATCGCGCCGGAAGATCGACAAGCATTCCCGGTTCGCCCGCCCGCCTCCAGAGGCAGACGAAGCCTCCGCTGCCCAGTCCTTGCTGCGGAAAAAGCGTGTACCCAGGACGCCGTGGATCCGCGTCCCGCCACGACTCAAGATCGGGCACCGCGACCGGTCGGAACTCCGGAAACTGACGTCCGAACCATCGCATGTTCTTGCCGTTCTCATCGGGCGCATAGGTGCAGGTCGAGTAAACCAGCCATCCGCCCGGAGCCACACAGCCGGCGGCCGAGGCAAGAATGCCGCGCTGGCGCATCGCGTTGCCCTTGATCGTGGCGGGATGAAAGCAGCCTAGATTCTCGACCCCGCGGGCCACCAGCGATTGCCCGCTGCACGGCGCATCCACCAGCACTCCGTCGAATGCCTCCGGAGCCAGCACGGCGAGCTGCGCGGGTTCCAGACGCTGGGTGTGGGCGGGGACCGAGCAGCGCGAAAGATTGTGCCGCAGGATGCCGAGCCGCTTCGGCACGATTTCGTTGGCCAGATGGAATTCCGGTCTCAGCCGGTGATGCGCCAGCACGCTTTTCCCACCGGGTGCCGCGCACAAGTCCAGCAACCGCCGCACCGGGAGGTCCACCGCTGCGAGCGCCTGCATTTCCCAGACCGAGGAGAAATCCAGGCCGTAAAGCGCTTCATCACCGCCACCTCTCCGCAGCGCCACCCACTCCGGCGTCCACCCCGGCAGGCCGTCGCGCGGACCGCTCCGGCCCACGTTCACCGGCAACCCGGCATCACCACGCTCCAGAGCCGCGAGAAATTCCTCCCGCTCCCCGGCGTCGGCAAAAAGCCTGGCCGCCATCCGGGCAGCAAGGGAACTCATGGAAAAAGCTGGGAAAAGCCGGCGCGACCGGAACTCAGCGGCTGTCCGCCGTTTCCTTGATGTCGGACAGCGCCGCGATGAAATCCCCAAGGATCTCCGCAGGCACCATGATCGTGTCACGGTTTCCTCCGACATCCTCGGTGATCTTGACCACCATTCCGCGCGCATTCTCCTTCAGGTCCAAAAAAAACACCTTCCGGTCCGCGAGAATCTTCTCCGTGTGCAATAGATCGTTGTTGTGCACCATTCCTCCTTTACTTCGTTTCCGCGTGGAGCATCACCGCCCCGCCTTGATTGTCAAGGCAAAGGCCCCAAAGCTCCCGCCACTCCGCCTCCCTGCCCCATGGAACTCGACCTTCTCGGCACCCACGCCCGCCACGCCTACCCGATCCTCGCCAGCCTCGTCACGCCACGACCGATCGCCTGGATTTCCACTCTCAACGCCCATCGCACGGTCAACCTCGCCCCCTTTTCCTTCTTCAACGTTTTCGGCTCCGCTCCGCCTCTGGTCATCGTCGCTCCCGGCGACCGGCCCGACGGCCGACCGAAGGACACGGCGAGAAACATCCGCGACACCGGCGAGTTCGTCGTGAACCTGGTCTCCGAATCGCTCGCAGAAGCGATGAGCCGCACCGCCGCCAGCCTCGAACCCGACGAAAGCGAAGTCGACCGCGAGGAGCTGGAAATGGCCGCCTCCTCGGTAATCGCCCCGCCGCGCGTCGCCGAAGCTCCCGCCGCCTTGGAGTGCAAGGTCCACTCGATCCAGGAAATCGGTTCCAACCGGCTCGTCCTCGGCATCGTTCACCGCGTCCACGTCCAGGATGGAATCATCGATCCTGAAACGCTGCGAATCCTCCAGCACCGGCACACCCCGATCGGCCGCATGGCCTCGCCGAACTGGTATTGCCACACCCGCGACCTGTTCGAGATCGAGCGCCCCGCCTGATGCCCGCTCCCCCACCCGCCCTCTACCTCGCTCCGATGCAGGACGTGACCGATCTCACGTTCATGCGGGTGTTGTCCCGCTATGGCGGTGCCGACGTCTATGTGACCGAGTACTTCCGCGTCCACGAAGCCTCGAAGCCGGACCCGTGGATTCTACGCTCGATCGACGAGAATCCCACCGGCCGGCCGATCTACGCGCAGATGATCGGTCAGGACATCCCGGCCTTGGTCCGCACCGCGAAACAGCTGCTCAGGCACCCGGTGGCCGGCATCGATCTCAACCTCGGCTGCCCCGCCCCCGTCGTCTGCAAGAAAGAAGCCGGCGGCGGGCTGCTGCGGAACCTGCCGAAGACTGACGCCATCCTCGAGGCACTGCGCGAAGCCGTGGACACCCGCTTCACGGTCAAGACCCGCGTCGGCTACCACAGCCCCGAGGAATTCCAAGCGCTGCTGGAGATCTTCGCCCGCCACCGGATCGATGCCCTCGCCATCCATGGCCGCACCGTCACCGAGCGTTACCAGACGCCCGTCCACCCGGACTGCGTCGCGCTCGCCGTGGCCACGATGAACTGCCCGGTGATTGCCAACGGCAACATCGTCGATCCCACCACCGCGCTCGCCTATCACCACCAGACCGAGGCCGCCGGTCTCATGATCGGCCGCGGCGCGATCCGGAATCCGTGGATTTTCGACCAGATCCGCGACGCCTTCGCCGGCCGCACGCCCTTCCAGCCCACTTGCCGGGATCTCCTGGGGTACGTCCGCAGCCTCTACGAGGAAATCGCGGCCGATACCGCAAATTTCGACCCCCTCGGCCATGTCCAGCGGATGAAAAAGACGATGGTTTTCGTCACCCAGGGCTTCGATCCCGACTTCGAGTTCCAACTCCGTCGCGCCAAATCACCCGACGAGTTTCATGCGATCTGCGCCGCCTTCCTCGATCACTCCGCTCCGGCACCTGCGCTGCCTCCGGAGAGTTCCCGTTTGTTCTGCGGGTTCAGCGAATTGCTGCAACCGGACGGACACCGATCTCAGCCGTCAGCGGGCCCCTTGTGACTGCCATCGCACAGCGGCGGTGATTGCGTCCGCCGACACTGACACCACCACACCCTTCTGGGTTCGGTGAGTTCCAGCCTCACTGGTTGGAACCCGCTGCCCTTGTGGCTGCCATCGCAGAATGGCGGGAACGAAGTGAGTCCGCAGGAGCACCAGAAATACACGCCCGGCTCCATGTCCATCGGCAGCGGCTTGCCGTCGCACGGATGGGATTCACCGGCCATGGCGGACGCTCATTCGCTCTCGGCCTCCGCGAGCTGCGGCAGCATGACCGCGGCAGGGGCTGCCGGCGGGGCAAGCTTGGCCGTTTGCGGCTTCGACTCACGTCCCAGCTGAGGATAATTTTCCCCCGGCACATCGCGAACAAAGGTGACCGCCAGCCAAGCTGCTAAAATGGAGGCCGAACCTGTGACAAAGACTTTGACGTTCATAGCATTCCGGGAACCCACGCGAGGCGTGGCACCCTGAGGATGGGACGCGCGGACTCTTTCCCGAGTGACTAACCAAAGTAAAGCACTTTTGCCCCCCCGGTTCCCCTAGCTGCTAGCGTGCCAGCACGACCGGAGCGCTCAGATTTCCCGTGCGATCCACCGCACTCAACGAGATCGCTTCTGGAGCAGGACGCCCGGCAAGCCGGAAGTCGAGCTGCCCCCCGCCCGCTGGTCGCACGCCGAGCATCCGCCACGTGCGGCCCTTGCGACCCATCACCGCGACCTTGGAGCTGTTCGCGTCGCCCGCCCGCCAGCGGATTCGCAGCATGTCGCCATCGGCCGAGGCTTGCGCTGAAACGGGAGCCACGCCCCGTTTCCCCAGCCATGGCATCGGCGGCACTAAAGCCGGTTCGGCGTACGCCCCCCCCTGCAACAGATTCGAGACCCCGCCGCGGTTCTGCATCAGGCCCTTCATGCTCCACTGGATGTGCCCGGCATAATTCTTCCTCCCCACCGTGCGGCTCATTTCGACCTGCCGCGTGATCTCGGTGGCCGGCCGGCCCGGATCTTCCGGGCTGCCCACGCGCGAAACCGCGATGCCGGGCCACACCGGCCGCGTTCCTTGGCCACGCCACCACTCCAACAGAGCGGAAAAGCTCTGTTTGCGCGGTTGATCGCGCCAATAGAGCTGCGGAGCGAGGTAATCGACCCAGCCGTTGGCCAACCACTTCCGCGCATCGCAGCCGAGCTGCTCGTAGGCATCCAGCCCGGCCTCGATCCCCGCTGGAACTCCCGGCCGATAGATCCCGAAGGGCGAAATCCCGACCCGCACCCATGGTTTCGCCGCCTTCACCTGCGAGTAGAGGTCTTTGACGAAGCCGTCGACGATCGACCGCCGCTCCGCCGGACTGCGACCATCGGGAAACGAGCGACCACCCTCCGGGTACGGATAAAAATAGTCATCGAGATGCACGCCATCCACATCGTAGCGCCGCACCACATCGAGGATCGCACCCATCGCCCGCTGCCGGGTTTCCGCCGCCGAGGGATCGCACCAAAGCAGCGAGCCATAACGCTTGGTGATGCCCGGCGAGGCTTTCGAAACGTGGCTCGCGCAGGCCCCGTGGCTCACATTCGAGAGCGCCCGGAACGGATTGAACCAAGCGTGTACCTCGATCCCGCGACGATGCGCTTCCTTCACCCAGAAATCCAGCGGATCGTATCCCGGACTGCGACCCATCGTCCCCGTGAGCCATGGACTCCAGGGCTCGCGCGAGGACGAGTACACCGCATCGCAATGCGGGCGGACCTGCAGGATCACGGCATTCATGTTCATCGCCGACATCTTGCTCAGGATCGCCCGCGCCTCCTCCTGCTGGGAGCCGGCACCGAGTCCTTTCGAGCTGGGCCAGTCGATGTTATGAACCACCGCCACCCAGGCCCCGCGGAACTCCATCGGCGGCATCGGCGGCCGCTCCCGGACCGGTCGATAGGTCTGGGCGGAAAGGGCGGAGGTGAGCAGGGCGAGGATCAGCGGCAGGCGCATCGGCATACACCATCTCCTTGCCGTCTAACGTCTCCGGACGCAAGCGAAGCTTCGTCCGTTCCAGAGAAGCGCCGGACTCCTCACCCATTCAATTTCGCCAGCGCCTTGGGCAGGAAGACGCCGTCCTTGCGAATGACCTTGCCGTCGAACTTGATCTCGCCGCCGCCATAGTCCTTGCGCTGGATGCAGACCATGTCCCAGTGGATCTGCGAACGGTTGCCGTTGTCCGCTTCCTCATAAGCCTGGCCGGGGGTGAAGTGGAAGGAACCGCCGATCTTCTCGTCGAAAAGGATGTCGCGCATCGGCTCACGGATCGCCGCGTTGTAGCCGAGGGCGAACTCGCCGATGTGGCGTGCGCCGTCGTCGCTATCGAGGATCTTGTTGATCTCCTTGTTCTTGCCCGGCGACTCCGCCTTGACGATGCGGCCCTTTTCAAACGTGAGCTTCACCGAATCGAAGGGAATCCCCTGGTAGATCGTGGGGGCGTTGTAGCTGAGCGTGCCCTCGATGCTGTCGCGCACGGGCGCGGTGAAAACCTCGCCGTCGGGGATGTTGCAGGTGCCCGCGCAGACAATCGCCGGAATGTCTTTGATCGAGAAACGCAGGTCGGTGCCCGGCCCGGTGATCTCGACCCGGTCGGTCCGGTCCATCAGCTTCTTGAGCGCCTTCGCCGCCGGGACCAGCGCCTTGTAGTTCACCAGGCAGACATTGAAATAGAAGTCCTCGAAGGCCTCGGTGCTCATGCCCGCCTGCTGGGCCATGGAGGGATTCGGCCAGCGCAGGACGCACCACTTGGTCTTCTTCACCCGCCAATCCATGACCGGGCGGAGCTGCTTCATCGCCAGCGACATCCTCGGAGCGGGTACGTCGCTGGTTTCGGCGATGTTGTTCGAGCCGCGCACGGCGATGTAGGCGTCCATGTCCTTCATCTCGGCAAGCAGGTGCTTCGACATCAGCCCATACTGCTCCTCGGTCGCACCGAGCAGCAGCTCGCGGGTCAATCTCGACCGGTGGATCCGCACCAGCGGCGTGCCGCGGACACGTCGTGCCTCGCGAACCAGGGCCAAGCCGATCTCGTCCGGCACATCGAACAGGTCGATGAGGATCTTCTCCCCTTTTTTCAACGAAACGGAATATCCGATCAATTGCCGGGCCAGCTCATCGACGCGTGGATCATGCATGCCGAACCCATGCTTCGTCGCTCCCCACCTGCAAAGAACAAATGCCGCCAGCTGCCACGATCCTCTCGCAGACGATGGCAAGAGAACCACGGACTTACGGGATTGGAATTTCTTCCCCGCTCAATCCGCCAGTTCCGCGAAAACCATCGTCCCGCCCGCCGTTTGCAAGGTGCTGATCACCTGCACGTCTTCGGTGTGACCGATGCGCTGGACGGCTTGGTTGACGACGATCATCGTGCCATCCGAGAGATACCCGACCGCCTGGTGCTCATCCTTCCCCGGCCTGACCAGAGCGAGGCGGATGCGCTCTCCGACCACCACCGTCGGCTTCAACGCCTCGGCCAGTTCGTGGAAGCTCAGGACTTCCACCCCCCGCAGCCGCGCGAACTTGCCGAGACCCTCGTCGGTGGTCATCAACCGCGCGCCCAACAGCAGCGCCGTCTGCACCAGCCGTGTGTGGGCGCTCTCCGTCTTGTCCACTTCCATCGCATCCTCCACGGTGATCGCGATCGCCTGATCGGATTGCATTTTCTCCAACAACTCCAGCCCCCGCGCCGCCCGCTGGCGTTCGGTCGCGTGGCCGGACTCGGACATGCCCTGCAGCTCGTCCAACACAAAGCGCGGAACGATCAGCCGCCCGGCGAGAAAACCCGAGCGGACCAAGCCCGGAATGCGGCCGTCCATGATCGTGTCGCCATCGAGCACGATCGGCCGCCCCGAAACGCCGTCCTGCCGGAAGCGCACGTAGGGTAGGATGAACGCGAAATCGTCGCGACTGCTGCGAAGAGCCAGCACCGCACCGATGAAGCCGAAGCCGGCGTAGATCATCGTGCCCAGAGCGAGATTGATCGTTTGCGCGATGTCCTTGCCCGGCACCATGCCGCGATTCATTTCGATCGTCCGGTCGAAAGCGGCGGTGACCAGCTCGTTGAGGCCGACACGGGTCAGCAGGAACGCGCAGAAAAGCCCGACCAGCAGACCGAAGGTGGCGGTCGAGAGACCGCGGACGGTGAAGCCCTTGATCAGGATCTCGACCAGGATGAACACCGCCGCGCTCAGCAGTCCGCCCAGCAGACCGGCCCACATCGGGATCCCCCACGTGTCACTGCCCTTGGTGCCGAACGCGAGCATGAAGCCCGCGATCACACTGATCAGGACGTAGAGCAGTCGGGCGATGTTGACGGAGGTCGGAGTTCCCATGGGACCCCCCTAGCATCCTCCCGCCCACCTCCCCGGCGCAAGCAAAACGACGATGGAGCCAAGCGACCGTCAGGAGAAAAGGTTTGCGCGGGGTCCAGCCGAAAAGTGGCGATGAATCACCACAGTCTATAACTCATCGATACCCGTGATCCGACAAACGCCCTTCTCCACCCGGAAACGCACGTTTCTTCCGCACATCAGCACGCCGAATTCGCGACCGGGTTCGTCGCGGCCGGCAGGGGGGCGGGGGTCGAGGGACAGGGCCTCGACGATGACCCGCTGGCTCCGCTCGTCGAGGACCGCGAGGTTTTCCACCCCGGTCACCTCGATCCGGGCCGGGGCTTCCGCCGCGTAGCCTCCACAGGTGCCTTGCAGCGACTCCGCGTAGGGCAGAAACGGCTTCACGTCGAAGACCGGAGTGCCATCGACCAGATCGACTCCGCCGAGATGGAGCACCGGCCCCTCGGGGCCGAGTTCAACGCGCTCCAACTTCACCAGTGAGAGCCCGAGCCCGTTCGGCCGGAAGGTCGAGCGACTGGCGAAAACACCGACGCGTTCGTTTCCACCGAGGCGCGGCGGACGCACGGTGGGCGACCAGCCGCGATCAGCCGTGAGGTGAAAGCCGAACACCAGCCAGACGTGGCTGAAACCCTCCAGCCCGCGGACCGCATCCTCGCTGCGGAATTCCGGAGCGAATCTCAGTTCGCCCCAGGCCGAGGGACAAAGTCCGGGCTGCCGTGGCACCCCGAACTTTTCCCCGAAGCAGGTCCGCACCCAACCGACGGGCTCGATGGTCATCGCCGGATGGATCAGACGCCTTCCGTCTCTTCCGACGACGAAAGCGTTTCGGAAACGGGAGCAGGAACAGGAGCAGCCTGCCGGGAAACGGGTGCCGCCGCTGGCTTCTTGGCGGAGTCCGTGGTCGGATTCCCGAGATAGGCGGGCAGCTCGACGCCGGCGCTGCGGGCGAGTTCGTGGATCGGCGGCAGCGAACCGGCCAGGCCCGAAAGGAAGCCAGCGGTGCTCGATTTCCCTTCGCCGCCCGCGTTGCTGTCCCACACCGTGACCTTGTCGATCTTGATGTTGCCGATCGCCTTGACCTGCTCCTCGACCAGCTTCGGAAGCTGCTCGGTGACCATCAGGCGTGCGGCCTGATCGGAGCCGCCGGCCGACTTGACGATCGCGGCGAAACCGTCGGCCCGTGCCCGCAGCTGGGCCAGCGTGCCTTCGGCCTGGGCTTCCATGACTGCCTTCAAACCATCGGCCTCGCCCTGCTGGGTGAGCCGCTGGCGGGCGGCCTCGCCTTCCGCGGTCAGCTCGATCCGGCGCTTCTCCGCCTCGGCTTGCAGCTCGATCTTGAGGCGCTCCGCTTCGGCGGTCAGGCGGACGCGGGTTTTCTCCGCCTCGGCCATGACTTCGATCTTCTTCCGCTGGATGTCCGCCTCGACGATCACGTTGGCCATCTGGCTGGCCTCGTCGCGCTTCGCCCGCTGGCGTTCGGCGATTTCCTCCGAGGCATAGGCTTCCTCAAGGGCTTTGGCCTCGGCCACCTTTTCGGCGGCAGTGGCCAGGCGCTGCGCCTCGGCCTCGCGTTCGCGGCGGGCGGCATTGGAATTCGCGATCTGCACCGCGGCTTCGTTCTCGCCCTCGACGGCGTTGGCCTGCGCGGCGGCCACGGAGATCCGCTTTTCACGATCCGCCTCGGCTGCGCCGATGTCGCCGTCGCGCTCCTGTTGGGAGACCTTGACCTTGGCGTCATTGATCGCCCTTGCGGCGGCCTCGCGACCCAGCGCGTCGATGTAGCCGGACTCATCGGTGATGTCCTGGACGTTGACGTTGATGAGCCGCAGACCGACCTTGCGCAGCTCGACCTCCACGCCGTTCGCGATGTTGGCGATCAGTTTGTCGCGGTCCGCGTTGATCTCCTCGATCGGCATGGTGGCAATGACCACCCGCATCTGACCGAAGATGATGTCTTTCGCGAGTTCCTGGATCTGCACCATGGTCTGACCGAGGAGGCGCTCGGCGGCATTCTCCATGACGCCCGGCTCGGTGCTGATGCCGACGGTGAAGGTCGATGGCGTGTTGACCCGGATGTTCTGCTGCGAGAGCGCGCCGCGGAGCTGGATATCGATCGGGATCGGCGTCAGGCTCAGATAAGCGTAGTCCTGGATCACCGGCCATACGAAGGACGCCCCGCCGTGATAACAGCGCGCCGATTTCTGACCGCCGACTTTACCGTAGACCACGAGGATCCGGTCCGACGGGCAGCGGCGGTAGCGGCTGGCGATGAAGAACATCGTCCCGAAAACCAGGACGGCCAGAATGACGATGGGGATGATGATTTCCATGACGGAAGCAGGGTGGATGAGTTAGGTGGATGGAGAAACGAGAAGCACGTTGGAGCCTTCGAGGGCGGTGACCGTGACTTTGGTGTTCGGGGAAAGGTCGACCTCGGCCTCGGTGATGGCCTGGACGGTGACGAGCCGCCCCTGGAGGTGCATTTCCACCTGCCCGCGCCCGGCGCGCTTGGCGGGAATGGTCACGTAGACGCTCGCCGGCTGTCCGATGGCGTTCTTGAAATCCAGCGTGCCGTCGTCGTGAAGCGCCATCATGCCGCGCATGATGGCGGCGATGATCACCATGAAGACGATGCCGACCCCCAGACCCGCCAGGGCGGAAACGAAGGGGCCGAAGCCGCGGTTCATCATCAGCCCGCCGGTCCATCCGAAGCCCACAAGAAAGGCGATGATCGCCCGCAGGGAGAGGAATTTCAGGCCGTCGGCCGAAGCTCCCTCACCCGTCTCGAAATCCACATGATCGAGATCGTGCCCACCGATGAGCGAGGACGCGAAAAGCAGCAGTTGAAAAACCGTGGCCGCGATCGCGATGGCCCAGAAAATCTGGGCCGCGCCGTCCAATGAATGCCACCACTCGCTCATGCGGTGGCGTTTCTAACGAACGATCCGCGGTCTCAGCTACTCCAAATTGTGGCGTCTTTTGGAGCTGGTCGAGTGGAAGGTCGGCCCGCTCGTTCTCAAGCAAATCCTGGCAGGGCTTCGAACCACCCCTCCGTTCGGATGGCTTTCCGGTCATTCGCCTTGCCCCGCCCGCCCCTGCTCGCGAAAGATCCCCCCAAACCATGAGATCCACGACGATGACGGCCCTGATGGCCTCCACCCTTCTCGCCCAAGCCGCGCCCGATTGGGAAAACCAGCACGTTTTCCGGATCAACAAAGAAGAGCCGCGCGCGGTCTCGATGCCCTTCCCGACCGAGGACGGTGCGATCTCGAAAAAACGCCTCGAATCACCGTGGTGCCAAGTGCTCAACGGCGACTGGAAGTTCCACTGGGTCGACCACCCGGACAAGCGCCCGATGGATTTCCATCAGCCGGACTTCGACAGCTCCGCGTGGAAAACGATCCCGGTGCCCTCGAACGTGGAACTCCAAGGCTACGGCACGCCAATCTACACCAACGTGACGTATCCTTTCAAAAGGAACCCGCCCTACGTCATGGGTGAGCCGCCGCAGGACTGGACGACCTACGAGGAGCGCAATCCCGTCTCGTCCTACCTCCGCACCTTCACGCTGCCGGATGCGTGGAAGGACCGGCACACATTCATCACCTTCAACGGGGTCGATTCCGCCTTCTACCTGTGGATCAACGGCGAAAAGGTCGGCTACTCGCAGGATGCCCGTACTCCGGCCGAATTCGACATCACGAAATACCTCCGCGAGGGCGAAAACACGGTGGCGGTAGAGGTTTATCGCTACTCCGATGGCTCGTATCTTGAGGATCAGGACATGTGGCGGCTCTCCGGGATTTTTCGGGATGTCTACCTCCACTCCTCCGCCCCGCTCCAGCTCCGCGATTTCTTCGCCCGCGGCAGCCTCGACGAGAACTATGAAAAAGGTGTGCTGACCCTTGAAACCGAAGTCCGCCAGCTCGGTGGCAAGGACGGTTCATGGTCGGTGAATGCAGTCGTCAGCGAGATCGGCGGCCGCGAGGTGGTCAACTCCACCCTCAGCGGCAAAGCCGGTGAGCGGGCTTCGCTGAAGCTCGATGGCCTCGGCATCCAACCCTGGTCGGCGGAGAGCCCGACGCTCTACCAACTCGTCCTCACCCTGAAGGACGGCGACGGCCAGCCGGTCGATTATTTCGGCGCGAAGATCGGCTTCTCCCGCAGCGAGGTCAAAAACGGCCAACTGCTGGTCAATGGCCAGCCGGTGATGATCAAGGGAGTCAACCGCCACGACCACGACCCGGATACCGGCCACTACATCTCCGAAGAGCGCATGCTTGAGGACATCCTCATCGCCAAGCGCAATAACATCAACGCCATCCGCACCTGCCACTATCCCAACGATCCCCGCTTCCTGGAACTCTGCGATGAATACGGCATCTACGTCTGCTCGGAGGCGAACATCGAATCCCACGGCATGGGCTACGACCGCGAGTCGCTCGCCAAGGATCCGTCGTGGAAAGAGGCGCATGTCGACCGCGTCCGCAACATGGTCGAAGCCTTCAAAAACCACCCCTCCGTGATCGTCTGGTCCCTCGGCAACGAGGCGGGGGACGGCGTCAACTTCGAGGCCGCCTCGAAGTGGATCAAGGATCACGAACCCTCCCGGCCCGTCCACTACGAGCAGGGCGGCCGCAAGGCCCACGTCGACATGTATTCGCCGATGTACGCCTCCCATGGCGGCTGCGAGAACTACGCCCGCGACGAGGAGAAGAAGCCGCTCAAGGACCAGCGGCCGCTGATCCAGTGCGAGTATTCCCACGCCATGGGGAACTCGTCCGGCGGACTTGCCGAATACTGGGATCTTTTCGAAAGCGAGCGCCTCCTCCAGGGCGGCTTCATCTGGGATTACATCGACCAGGGCCTGCGTGCCAAGAAGCCGGCACCACCGGTGTTCACCGACACCTCCGCCCAAGGTCATTTCCTGAAACTCGACGGCAAGGCCGAAGCAGGCCGCGGGATCATTGAGGGGCACGCCTCGGTGGCGGATCACGATTCGCTCCGCCCCGGCGGTCCCTTCACACTGGTTGCCGAAGTCACACCCGACACCAACCCCGGCGACAACGACATCCTTTCCAAGGGCGACAAGTCCTGGTCGCTCAAAATCGCCAACAATGGCGAGCTTGAATTCTTCGTTTACGACAACTCCTGGCAGAGCGTCCGCGCGCCCCTTCCGGCCGACTGGGAAGGCAAGCGCCACACCATCGCCGGCATCTTCGACGGCGAGAACCTGCGCCTGGTGATTGATGGCAAGGAAGTCGCCAGCCGGCCTTACAAGGGAACCGTCCGTTACGACGGCCGCCCGGTCGGCATCGGTTTCAACGATGAACACCCGACCCGCGTCTTCAAGGGAGACCTTCACCGCGTGCGGATCGTCGGCCAGGCGCTTGAAGCCTCCGACCTGAAGGGCGGCGAGGCACTGCTCGACGTCGATCTGGCCAAGTTCGAGCAGGGCGCGGGCGAGCGTGAATTCTTCGCCTACGGCGGCGACTTCGGCGATGTCCCGAACGATGGCAACTTCTGCTGCAACGGCATCATCACCGCCGAGCGCCAGCCGACGCCCCAGCTTCCGGAGGTCAAAAAATGCTACTCGGATGTGGCGATCGACCTCGTCGGCCCCGGCGAGCTGCGCATCACCAACAAACGGTTCTTCACCTCGCTCGATGACCTCCAGCTCTCCTGGGGCGTGCTCGTGGATGGCGCAGGCCAGCTCGACCGCACCGCCGACCTGCCCTCGATCGCCCCGCAGTCCTCCGCGGTGGTGAAGCTGGACCTTTCGGGTTTCACCCTGAACCCCGGCCGGGAAACCGTGCTCGGAGTGGACCTCACCCTCAAGTCCGACACCGCTTGGGCCTCTGCAGGACATCGGGTCGATTGGGCCCGATTCGTTCTCGCCGAAAGCGGCATCACCGGTCTACCCAGCGCGGAAAACGCGGCTCCGGAGGTCAGCGAAGATGACAATCAGGTGCTGGTGAAGGGCGAGGGCTTCTCGATCGCCTTCAGCAAGAAGAACGGCGCGGTGAACCAGTTCACCGTGGGCGGAAATGATCTTCTCGTCAGCCCGCTGACCCTGAATTTCTGGCGTCCGCCGGTGGACAACGACAACGGCACCGACGGCAATTGGGAACAAGACTACAAGCGCGTCTGCGCCGTGTGGAAGGAAGCCGGACCGAATGCCCAGGTGCGTTCCCACGGCATCAGCAAAACCAAACAGGCGGTGCTGGTTCAATTCTCCCTCGGCATCCCGGCCGGCGATTCCGAAGCGAAGCTCGTCTACCGCGTCGATGGCGACGGCCGCCTGGCCGTGGACGCCACGGTGCGCCCCCGGGCGAAGAAGGATGAGAAGCTCGGACGCATTCCCCGCATCGGCATGCAGTGCCGGCTTCCCAAAGCGATCAACACGCTCGCCTGGTACGGCCTCGGTCCTCATGAAACCATGCTCGACCGCCAACGCGGCGGCGAAATCGGTGCTTGGTCGGTCAAGGCTGACCAAGCCTGGTTCCCCTACGTGGAGCCGCAGGAGACCGGCAACCGCACCGGCGTCCGCCACGGTCGTGCGACCGACGAGTCCGGCAAAGGTCTTGCGTTCCGCGGCCTGAGCGGCCCGCTCAACGCCAGCCTCTGGCCGTTCGCGATGAGCGACCTCGAGAACTTCGCTCACCCCAGCGACATTCCGGAGCGGAACTTCGTGACGCTCAACATCGACCACGCCCAGCAAGGCGTCGGCGGCGTGAACTCCTGGGGTGCGCTGCCCTTGCCACAGCACATCCTCTGGCCGAGCGGCGAGTATCACTGGCAGTTCGTGCTCGAGCCCGCCCGCTGATCCTGGAGCGCCGACGGTGGAATCGGCACCGCCCGGTCCTTCCCTGAACTTCCCCCCCGGGGTAAGCAGTTTCACCCTCCACCCATCCCTCTCGAACCCGGACCGATTCGTCGGTCCGGGTTTCTTTTTGCTCTCATTCCCCAGTGGAGCTTCACTGCCACCGTGCGCCACCTCGTCGTCCTGCTCGGCATCCTGCTTTTTTCCTCCTGCTTCGAGGTTCGCGAAGAGGTTTGGATCCACCGCGACGGCTCGGGCCGGTTGGAGATCGACCTCACGGTCCCCGCTCGCGCGATCGCGCTCGCCGGCGGTGAGGCGGAACTGCGCCGCTCGGTGGACGCCTGGTTCGCCGCTAATCCTCAGGTCGTCTTGGAAAACTTCGCCCTACGTCCCTCGGGGAGTGACGGCGACCGAACGATCTCTCTCGCTGCTTCCGCGCCTTCGCTCCCGGACCTTGTCGAGCTCCCGGCCGACTCCACCTCCGAGGGAGCCATTCCCAGCGTGGAACATATCGCCGGCACCTTCAACGTGAACGTCTCACCCACAGGCATCGATTTCCACCGCCGCATCGATCTCGGGGACGCGTTCGGCCTCGCGGCTTTTGCCATCTCGCCCGCTCAGCGACGCGAGCGGAAACTCGAATACACCGTCCACCTGCCAACCGCATCGACATCCCACAACGCCGACGAGGTTCTCGACGGCGGAAGAACCCTCATTTGGCGACGGAACCTCGGCCAAGCCCTCACGGGCCCGGTCGAAATGCGTTTCCAGGCTCCCCTGCCCTATCCTGCCGGGGTCCTCGTTGCAGGTGGTCTGCTCCTCGCCATCGCGGGCGTTTTCGTCGTCCGGCACCTGCGCCGTCGACGCTAGTCCGGCACCACGACCACCGTCTCTTCCTCCATCTTGCGAATCTCGCTCATCGCCGCCCGCCCGCCGGTGTGCATGAAAAGCAGCGCTCCGGGAATCGCCCAAACCAAGGTGAACACAAAGCCCACCAGCGAGGCGACCACCGCCACATCCGGCTCCATGCCCGTGAGGTCCTGCATCAGGATCTGTAACGATTTCTCGCGCACACCCAGCCCGGCGACCGAGAGCGGCAGCGCGCTGAGCATGTCCACCACCGGCATCGCCGTCAGCACCGGCCCGGCGTCAACGTCCGAGCCCGCGACCCGCGCACCGCACCAGAAAGTGGCGTAGTAAACCGGCAGCATCACCACCGCAGCGACCAGCGCGGCCAGGCCGTGACGCCAGCGCTTACGGTAGACGTCGTACACCAACGGAAGCTGTCTCATGAAGGCGATCTTCCAGTGTCGCCCGCGGGCATGGATGCGGTCGTGGATCGGCGGATAGGAAACCACGAACATCACCGCCACCATCACCAGCCCGCCGGTGAAGAACATCCACGCGAACCGCAGGATGTTTTTGGTTTCCAGGCTCTGGCTCGCCAACGCGTCGAAGCGTCCGGCCGTGAGCGCGAAGAACACCAGAGACATCGCCACCAGGCCCACCAGGTGGTCGAAGAGCACCGTGATCGTCACCGCCAGCTTGCGCTCGGGGTGATCGCGGATGAGCAGGAAGATCCGCACCGCGTCACCACCGATCCCACCGACCGCGGCGAGATTGAAAAGGTTGCCGATCAGCGTCAGCTCGACCGCCCTCGCCATGGAAATCCGGATCCCCTGGGCCCGCAGCAGCAGCCACAGCCGCACCGCGGTGAGGACCACGGTCAGGCCCGCCAGCAGCACCCCGGGCAGCGCCCATTCCCAAGCCATGCCGGCGGGGTTGGTGAAAACCGAGCTGTTCCAATCGACCCCGCTCAGCGCCCACCACAGGCAGGCGGCGGTGAGGCAGAGTTTGAGAAAGAAAAGGAGCGCCTTCTTCATCGCGTCGCTCCCGTCCGGGGCAGGCGGATCACTGGGCCTCGATGGCTTGGGCGATCGTTTCGACGCTTCGCAGCACCGCCTTCGCCTTCTCCGCATCGCCCACCTTGAGGCCGAAGTGCTTTTCAATGGCCACCACCAGTTGCAGCGCGTCCACCGAATCCAGCCCCAGACCCTCGGCACCGAAAATCGGCGTCTCGTTTTCGATCTCCGACGGCTCGAAATCCAGCATCAGCTCATCGACCATCACTTCCTTGATCCGGGTCCGCAGTTCCTCTCCTTGAGCCATGTTTCCAAGAATCAATGTGTTTGGTCAGAAGATGCCGCCATCGATCTTCACGGCGGAACCTGTGACGTAGCCCGCATCCTGACAAGCGAGAAAGAAGACCGCGGCAGCCACCTCCTCGGGCCTGCCGAAGCGCCTCATGGGGATTCCCCGTTTCGCCTGCTTCGCCGCCTCCTCGTCCATGTGGGACAGCGCCTCGGTCTCGATGTAGCCGGGCAACAACGCATTCACCGTGATGCCCGCGCGCGCCACCTCCTTCGCCAGCGTTTGCGTCAGCGCCACCACGCCGGCCTTGGCCGCGGCGTAGTTCGTCTGTCCGAGCGGCGGCAGGATCGCGCTGAGCGAGGCGATGTTGACGATCCGGCCGAAACGCTGCCGCATCATCGCCGGGATCACCGCGCGGCAGCCGTAGAAGACGGAATCGAGATTCGAGGAAACAACGGAGCGCCAAGCCTCGTCGTCCATGGTTGCCAGCAACGCGTCGCGGTGCATGCCGGCGTTGTTGACCAGCACATCGAGCCGGCCATCGGCCCCGGTGATCGAGGAAACGGCCGCCTCCCAGGCTTCGCGGGAGGTCACTTCCAGATTCACCAAGCGGCAGCGACCCTCGAACTCCTCCGCCAGCGCGGTGGCGGAACCGCGGTTCGAGCGCACGCCGAGCCACACCCGGGCCTCCGCGTCCTTTTCGAGGAAATAGCGGCCGATGCCGAGACCAAGCCCGCCATTCCCTCCTGTGATCAGAATGCTTCGCACCTGCCCATCCTCGACACCCGTTTCGTCATGGCAACCCATTCTGGAGCCGCGGAAAGGCAGCGGCACGAATGCCGCCGCTCCGAAAGGGACCGCTACCGGCCTTGAAGCGTGATGACGGCCGGATCCAAACCTTCGGATGACGCAGTCACCCGGATCTCGCCTTCACCGGTGGCCCGGACGATCCCGAAGCAGCGGCCCTGGAAAGCACTCCTTTCCGATGCTTGGAACGGCTCGTGGCTGGTGATCGATCCGTTGTCCACGGCGATCAGTTCAGCCGGGCCCTCGATCGCGAACTTCACCCGGTTCGAAGCGCGCGGCACCAGCGTGCCTTCAGCATCGGCGACCTCGATCTCCAGGTGCGCGACCGAGTCGAACCTGCACGGCAGCGTTTCGCGATCGCAACGCGCCACCAGTTTCGCCGGCTCGCCCGCCGTGCGCAGCGTGTCGCTGGCGACCTCCTCGCCCCCGACCCGCGCCACCGCCCTGAGTTCTCCCTTTTCAAACGGCACCTCCCAGTTCAGCGCGATGTCCTTCTTGACCTTCTTCGCGCCGAGCGAGCGCCCGTTGAGGAAAAGCTCCACTTCGTCCGCGATGGCATAGATCTCGACGTTCTGCGGGTTCTCATTTTCCGGCGTCCAGTCCGGGAAAAGCACCTGCTGGCGCTTCCACTCGATCTGCTCGTAGCCCGGATCCGGCGGTGTGGCTTCGGTCCGCCCGAGGCGGCGGAAGACCTTCACCATCGGCCCCTCCGACCACCAACTCCTACGCTCCCAGCCTCGCGGCTGCACCCAGCCGGTGCGGTCCAGCAGACCGGCATTGAAGGTCGTGATCGGCCAGCTGCTGGCCTCCCCCAGATAATCGATGCCCACCCACAGGAACTGCCCCGCATGCTGTGGGTTGTCGCGGCACTCGAACCACGTGCTGCGCTCGTGTCCCTGCTCGGTGCCGATGATCTTGCGGTCCTTGTCGGCTTTCCACGCATCGAGCAGCTCGTTGTCTCGGTAGTTCGTGCCGATCACGTCCAGCATGTCCGCCAGACCGTTGTCGTAGTCGTGGGTCACGTTGGGGCGGAAAAGTGCCTGCGTCACCGGCCGGGTCGGATCGTTCTCGTGGCACACCCGCACCAATCCCTCGAGCACCCGCTTGGCCAGCGCCTCGTCATGGGTGTCGCGGATCTCGTTGCCCACGCTGTAGAGCACCACGCTCGGGTGGTTGCGATCGCGCCGCACGATCGCCGTCAGGTCCTTCTCCCACCACTCCGGGAAATCCTTGTGATAGTCCTGGCGGTTCTTGCCCTTCGTCCAGCAGTCGAAGGCCTCGTCCATGACCAGGAAACCCAGTCGGTCGCAGAGATCGAGAAAGCCCGGGTCGACCGGGTTGTGCGCGGTCCGGATCGCGTTCACGCCCAGCTCCTTGAGTTTCACCAGCCGGCGTTTCCACACATCCAAGGGCACCGCGGCACCCACCCCGCCCGCGCAATGATGCAGGCACACGCCCTTGAGCTTGAAGTTCTTCCCGTTGAGCCAGAAGCCCGTATCGGAGCGGAATTCCGCGGACCGAATGCCAAAAGGCACGCTGACCTCGTCCACCTCGTGGCCGTCGCGCGTCACCTCCACCTTCAAGGTATGAAGCTCCGGCGTTTCCAGGCTCCACAGCCGCGGATTCGCGACCTCGATCCGCACGACTCCGTCCTTCACCGCACCGCTGCCCAGTTCGGTCCCGTCTGGAGAAATCACGGTCGCCTTCACCTCCGCCGCCTCGTCCTTCGAAAGTTCCACCGTGGCCTCCACCACCGCTTTGTCCTCCGCGACCTGCGGGGTTTTCACGAAAACCCCTTCCGGCACGACGTGCAGCCGATCCGCTGATACCAACCGCACCTTGCGATAGATCCCGGAGCCCGCGTACCAGCGCGATGCGGGCTGCGCCGAGGTGTCCGCCTTCACCGCCAGGACGTTCTTTCCGTCCTTCAGCTTCCCACTGAGGTCGCAGCGGAAACTCACGTAACCATTCGGCCGACCGCCCACCTTCTCGCCGTTCAGCCAGACCTCGCTGTGGGCCATCACCCCGTCGAACTCGATCCACACCACTCCGTCCTTCGGGCCCTCGATCTCCCGGCGGTACCAAGCCACGCCGGTCGGCAGCCATCCGCCCGCGCCACCGGCGGCCGCGTCCTTTTCGAAGCTGCCGCCGATGCTCCAGTCGTGAGGGGTATCGACCACCTGCCAGGCGTCATCGTCGAACCCCGCCGCCATGGCTCCGTCCGCCTCGCCCTGGAAAAACCGCCAACCCTCGTTCAACGACACCACCTCCCGGGCGGACACCCATCCGCCCGCCAGCAACAACAACAACCAGCCTTTCATTTCCCGCATTGGAGCCCGCCCCGCCCCCCGAAGCAACTTCCCCCATCGGGGGATGCAGGCGTTTTCCCGCGCATTTCCCGCTTGGCAGCTTTGCGCCGCGTCCCGGAGGCTGCGGCATGTTCATCGTCCTCGAAGGCATCGACGGCACCGGAAAATCCACCCAGACCCAGTTGCTCGCCGACTGGTTCGCCGAGCAGGGCAGAGAGGTCGTTACCAGCCGCGAGCCGACCGATGGTCCGTGGGGGCGAAAACTCCGCGAATCCGCCGCCACCGGGCGACTCACCGTGGAGGAGGAACTCGATCTTTTTCTCCGCGACCGCCGCCAGCACCTCGAGGAACTCATCTCTCCCGCGCTCAATTCGGGGAAGGTGGTCATCCTCGACCGCTACTATTTCTCCACCATGGCCTACCAGGGTGCGCGCGGGTTGGACATCGCCGGGATCCGGGAAAAGAACGAAGCCTTCGCGCCCTTTCCCGACCATCTCTTCATCCTCGATCTCGACGTGGATCTCGCGCTGCAACGCATCGGTGCCCGCGGCGACATCGCGAACGAGTTCGAGAAACGCGACGCCCTCGCCAAATGTCGTGAGATCTTCCTCACCCTGACGACCGAGCCCTTCGCCCATCTCATCGATGCCAGCGTCCCGTTGGAAATGGTCCAACAGCAGATGCGCGCGGTGTTGACCTGATCCCGTGCCCACGGGTAGCTGCCTCACTGGATCTCCAAGACGCGACCTCCCGGACGCCGGAGGCGTCCCATCCGGGTAGCCGGTGGTCGCAGACCACCGGATCCACGACGGAAGAAGAACCGCACCCCGCAGGGGTGCCATGCAAGTGGCTCGCCCAACACTCGCCTTTCCGCTTTTGTGAAGGAGCTTGCCATGCCCTCGACCTATACCTCCCTCCACTATCACATCACCTTCTCCACGAAACATCGCGAACCCTCGATCGCCAAAGCTTGGAGAGACGAGCTTCATCGCTACCTCCACGGCACGGCCGAAGGACTCGGGGCGTTTCCCCGGCTCATCGGCGGAGTGGCCGACCATGTCCATCTCTTGATTTCGCTGAGGCCGAATACCTGCCTTTCTGATTTCATGCGTGAGCTGAAAAAAGCATCCACCGCTTGGGTCATGGAAAATCGCCTTCCCGCCTTCCGCTGGCAGGAGGGCTATGCCGCCTTCACCGTGAGCCCCTCGGCACGGATCGAAGTGGAGAAATACATTTCGCGCCAGGAGGAGCATCACCGAAAACGAACCTTCCGGGATGAGTTGCTGGAGTTCCTCGAAAAATCGGGAGTGTCGTACGACGAGCGCTACCTCGATTAACCCGGCTCCCTCCATGGCACCCCTCCGGGGTGCACTCCCTTCGCGAGACCCGGATCCGGTGGTCTTCGACCACCGGCTACCTGCGTGGGACGCCGGCGGCGTCCATGGGAAACCCGAACCTCTCCCGCGCTCTATTTCACATACACCTCACGCGCCTTGGCTCCATCTCCCGGGCCGACGATGCCGCGTTGCTCGAGGATATCCACCATTCGTGCGGCCCGGGTGTAGCCGAGGCGCAGACGACGCTGGAGCAGGCTGGTGCTGCATTTCTGCTCCTGCCTCACCACGTCGATGCACTTGATGATCATGTCCTCGTCCGCGTCGGAAATGTCTTCGTCGCCATCCATGCCCCCGGCGTTCTCGATCGATTGCTGGATGTCCTCGGCGAAGTTCGGTTCCGCCTGCCCGGAGCAGTGCATGACCAGCCTTTCCACCTCCTCATCGGAAACGAAGGCTCCTTGGGCGCGCTCCAACTTCGCCGATCCAGGCGGGAGATAAAGCATGTCGCCCTTGCCGACGAGTTTCTCGGCACCCTTGGTATCGAGGATGACCCGCGAATCGAGCTGCGAGGAAACCTGGAATGCGACCCGGCACGGGATGTTCGCCTTGATGATCCCCGTCACGACGTCCGCCCGCGGCGTCTGCGTGGCGATGATCAGATGAATCCCCGCCGCCCGCGCCTTCTGCGCGATCCGGGCGATGTTCATCTCGACCTCCGCCGGCGCGGTCTGCATCAGGTCGGCCAGCTCATCGACGATCACCACGATGTAGGGATACCGGTCGGGAATCTCGTCATCCTCTGGAATCAGCTCGTCCTCGTCCGCCTCCGGACCCAATTCGCCGCTTTCCAGTGCGGCGGCGATCGACTCGATCTCCTCCTGGTCGACTTCCTCGTCCTCCTCAGCAGGAACCGGCTCGGGTACGACGGGCTTTTCCTCCCGCACGCGGCTGTTGAATCCATCGAAGTTCCGGACGCCGCACTTCGCGAACACGCGGTAGCGCTTCTCCATCTCGTTGACCACCCACTTGAGCGCGGCCACGACCTTCTTCGGGTCGGTCACCACCGGCACCACGAGGTGCGGCAGTTTGTTGTACATCTGCATCTCGACCACTTTCGGATCGACCATGATGAAGCGCAGCTCGTCGGGCCCGAACTTGAACAGCATCGAGGCGATGATCGAGTTGATGCACACCGACTTTCCCGATCCGGTCGCGCCCGCAACGAGCAGGTGGGGCATGGCGGCGAGGTCGCCGATGACCGTCTTGCCGTAGACGTCCTTGCCGAGGGCGAGCGGGATCTTCTTCTTCGCCGAACGGAACTCCTGGTCCTGAAGGAGTTCGCGCAGAGGCACCGCGACTTTGTTCGAGTTCGCAAGTTCGATCCCCACGGTGTCCTTGCCGGGAATCGGTGCCAGGATGTTGATCCGCTCGGCTTTGGTCGCGCGGGCAATATCGGCCTCGAGTTGGGAGATTCGTGAAACCCGCAACCCGACGCTCGGGTAGATCTCGTAGCGGGTGATCGTGGGGCCGCGGGTGATGTCGCCCGGCGTGGTCTCGATGCCGAAAGAACGCAAGGTATCGACGATCGTCTTCTGGACCTGAAGCAACTCGTCGCGGTTCGCCTCGGTCGAATCCTCGACTTCCTCCACCACATCCAACAGATCGAACCCGGGCAGGTCGTAGTCCTCGAACCCGACCGTTTGCAGTGAGGTGTGGCCTTTTTTGCGGTCGAAAGGTTTGTCGCCCGGCTTCGGCGGCTCGATCCGGCGCTGCGAAGCGTCGATGATCTGCGGCGGGGGGATTTCGCGCAGCGCCAGTTCCGTCTGCGGAGCCTCCTCCGACGCCGGCTTCGCGGGGCCCGGCTGCCGGCGCTCCTGGCGCCGCTTTTCCTTCTCCCGCTCGCGCTCCGACTTGAGACGGAACTCCTTTTCACCCCGTTCCCGACGCTCCGCGAGCATCTCGGAGACCTTGCCAACACCCTCGGCTGAAAGCGCCGCGGTGCCGCGGATGAAACGCAACGGCCGCTGACCCACGACGAGGATCAGCGCGATCAGATAAACCAGCGCGGCGATGATCACCGTGCCGGTTTTGCCGACGATCGGGCGCATGAGCTGGTCGGAAACCAAACGTCCCAGCACCCCGCCATCGCCCGGTAATTCGCCCGGTTCCGACCATCCGGCATGAAGGAAAACCGCGCCGCTGAGGATCATCACCACAAAGCCGATGCCCGTCCGCGGCCACAACCGCCCGTTGAAAACCAGCTTGATGACGCCGAACCAGATCAGCGCCACCGGAATCAGGAAGCCCGCCTTCCCCATCAGGAACGCGTGGGCCAGCCCGAACACCGTGCCCAGCGGGCCGATGAAATTGCCGCGCGGCTTCTGTGCCTCCGCCTGGGTGGCGAGCGTATCGCCCATGCCCCATACCGGCAGATCCTCGTGGGAAAACGAAACCACCGAAAGGAACAACACCAATCCCACTCCGATCAGCGCGATGCCAATCAGCTCATTCGACCATTTGGGAGCATCCGGTGCCTCGCCCCGCTTGCGGTTGTCTTTTTTCGCCATCCGTGCCGGCTCCAGCATCCCCCGCCCGATCCCGCCCCGCAAGATTGTTTTCCCCGGCCGGAAAATCAGGAAAACTTAGACAACAGACCGAATTTCCCCTTTCTCCCCCGGCCCCCGCGGGGCACTTTCCGGCCATGGAACCGATCACCTTCAAGCCCCTCTACATGCAGCGCGTCTGGGGCGGCCGGATGCTGGAATCCGCCTACAAGC
Source organism: uncultured Haloferula sp. (assembly GCA_965652295.1). Taxonomy (GTDB): domain Bacteria; phylum Verrucomicrobiota; class Verrucomicrobiia; order Verrucomicrobiales; family Akkermansiaceae; genus Haloferula. The sequence continues at coordinate 46,734 of CBFGTS010000003.1, forward strand.
GCACCCTGCCGGACGACGCACCTTACGGCGAGTCCTGGGAAGTGGTGGATCGCGAGAAGGAACAATCGGTGGTGCGCGGCGGTCCGCTCGCCGGCAGCACGCTGCACGAGTTGTGGACCACGCAGCGTGAGGAGATCTTTGGCCACGATTTGCCGGATTCGCCCCGTTTCCCGCTGCTGATCAAGGTTCTCGACGCCCGTGACGATCTCTCGATCCAGGTCCACCCGCCCGTCGATCTCGCCCCCTCTCTCGGCGGCGAGCCGAAGACGGAGATGTGGTACATCGCCGAGGCCGACCCGGGGGCGAAACTTTACGTGGGTCTGAAAAACGGCGTCACCCGCGAGGACTTCGACCGGGCGCTGGCCGATGGCAGCGTGGCGGATGTGGTCCACGCGATCGAGCCGAAGACGGGCGACTCCATCTTCATCCCCTCCGGCCGGCTGCACGCCATCGGCGCGGGGTTCCTGATCCACGAAATCCAGCAGAACTCCGACACCACCTACCGCGTCTTCGACTGGAACCGCGTGGGGCTCGATGGCAAGCCGCGCGATCTCCACGTCGAGGAGTCGCTCAAGAGCATCGACTTCGACGACTTCGAGCCCGGCATGGACGAACCGGACGGCTCCGTGATCGCCAGCTGCGACTATTTCCGCGTCGAGAAACTGGCACTGGCACCCGGAGCCTCCGCAGGCAATGCCACCGAAAGCCGTTTCTCGATCTTCTCCGTGGCGGAAGGCCAGGTCACCTCGCACGACGGACGCATTTTCAAAAAAGGGGCCTTCCTGCTCATGCCCCGCGGCACCGGCAAGCTCACTGCCAGCGGTCGCGCCACGCTGCTACGCACGACGCTGCCTTGACCAGCCCGGTGACGTGACCTCCCGAGTCACACCTTCACGCCCGCCATCGAACAAACCTTCTTGAAGTGCTTCGGCTCAACCGGGGTGATCGACAGCCGCGTGCCGCGCTTCGTCACCAGCATCCCGTCGAGGGCCGGCTCGGCCTTGAGCTGATCGAGGGTCACCATCTCGGGGAACTTCTTCACGAACTCGAAATCGACCATCAGCCAGCGCGGCTCGCCGGGGTCCGATTTCGGGTCGTGGTAGTCGGACTTGGGGTCGAACTGGAGCGGATCGGGATAGGCCCCGCTGACCACCCGGGCGATCCCGACCACGCCGGGCGGCTTGGCATTCGAGTGATAAAACAGAGCGAGATCGCCGAGATCCATCCCGTCGCGCATGAAATTCCGGGCCTGGTAGTTGCGGATGCCGTTCCACGGCTCGCGCCCGACACGTTCGAGGTCGTCGATGCCGAACACGTCGGGCTCCGATTTGATCAGCCAATAGCGCATGCCGACCCATCCCGCGTGACGCGATTTCCGGCAAGCACAATGGAGCGTCTGTGATAGCTTCGGACGTGAATGTGATCGCCGAAAGAGAACTGATGATCCGCCGGCAGCTCGCCGACCGGGGCATCCGGGATTCTCGGGTGCTGGACGCGTTCCGCGCGGTGCCGCGGGAGGACTTTTTACCTGAAGACGAGCGCGGGCTCGCCTATGAAGACCGGCCGCTGCCGTTACTTCACGGCCAGACGATCTCGCAGCCTTACATTGTTGCCAAGATGGCCGATCTGCTGCGTTTGCCGGAAAACGCCCACGTGCTTGAGATTGGTGCCGGCTGCGGTTTCCAGACCGCCATCCTCGCCCACATCGCACGCGACGTCTGCGCCATCGAGTGGTTTCGCGACCTCGCCACCATCGCCACGCGAAACCTGCTGAGCTTGGGTTTCACCCACATCGAGGTGATCCATGGCGATGGCCTCCAGGGGTGGCCGGATCATGAACGGACCTTCGATGGCGTCGTGATTTCCTTCGCCGTTCCGGAGGTTCCGCAGGTCCTGCTCGATTCGCTGGCTCCACAAGGTCGGCTGGTCGCGCCGGTGGGCAATGAAAACCTCCAGACCTTGAGGGTTTACCAGCGCCGGGCGGAGGGCGGCTTCGACGTCAGCGAGCACGACTCCGTGCGCTTCGTCCGCCGCCAGCTTGACGATCCCTCAGAATAGCTCGGCCTGCCCCGGCATCCGGCGGCGGAAATGCTCGCAGGTCACGTCCGGCACCGTCGTCGGCAGCTCAAGCCTGCGACAGGTCGCGTGAAAAAGCGCCCGCATTTGCTCCGCGGCGAGGCCACTCCCACGCATCCGCTCGCCGGCCACGGTGCTGTTGAGGCGTCCCTCACGCGCCGCACGGATGCGACCGAGAATCTTCTCCTTTGATCCCGGCCGATGGCGGTCGAGCCAGTCGCCGAAAATCCCCGCCACCGCACCCGGCAGGCGGACCATCGAATAGGCCGCGAAGTCCCCCCCGATCTCCTTGACCGCATTCAAGATGGCGGGCAGTTCGTGGTCGTTCAGCCCGGGAATCATCGGTGCCGCGCTGACACCACAAGGCACTCCGGCGGCTGCCAGCGTCCGCACCGCCTCCAGCCGCGCGCGAGGCGAGGAAGCCCGGGGTTCCAGGATTCGCGCCAGGGCGGGATCGAGCGTCGTGATCGAAAGGTACACCGCCACCGCCTTCCATTTCGCCAGCTCGGCCAGGTGATCGAGGTCGCGCGTCACCAGGGCATTTTTCGTGATGAGGACCACCGGCTGACGAAACGCCGCCATGACCCGGAGGCAGCCGCGGGTCAGCTCCAGCTTGCGTTCGACCGGCTGATAGCAATCCGTCACGCCGCTCATCGAGATCTTCCCCGGCCTGTATCCCCGCCGCGCCAAGGCCACTTCCAGCAGCCGGGGTGCCTCAGGCTTCACCACGATGCGTGATTCGAAATCCAGCCCCGCGGAAAACCCGAGATACTCGTGGTAAGTACGAGCGTAGCAGTAGCTGCACCCATGTTCGCAGCCGCGGTAGGGATTCACGCCGTAGTCGAACGAGAGGTCCGTCGCTGAATTGCGGGCAAGGATTTCCTGCGAATCATCGCGGAGGAAAAGCGTCCGCAACGGCCGCGGGTCCTCCTCCACCCACGCGTCCTCGTCCACCTCGACGCGCATCGCCTCGAACCGGTTCGCCGGGTTGCCGCCCGCCCCTCTTCCCCGAAATGCGTTCACTTGAACACATTCAGAGAAGACCAGGCAGAGAACAAGTGGTTTCTTTCCGCGCGTCGCAGGAAAGCAACGCGTGCTTGTCCGAGTGGTCACGTTCAGGGATCAGCTCCCGGTCGCGCCACTCCCGGTCATGAATCCTCAGGAAAGGATGAGGTTACTTTCAGCGTGTCCCCGGTGTCCTCGATTTCGAACAGACGGATGCGGGTCTGCGGGCCGCCGTTCGGGGTGTGGAGGGTCATCATGAGCTGCCCGTCGAAGCGCTTGAAAAGCATGCTGTGGCCCCCGTCGGCGGTGTAGAGCGGCTCCGGGCGCTGGACCCACGGGCCGGCAAGCTTGCCGGACTCAGAGACGGCCACGCCCACGCTGTAACCGGTCTCGCTGAAGCTCGACCATGGCATCATCAGCGCACCGGACTTGCTGCGGTGGATCCACGGCCCGTCGGTGACGTAGCAGCCGTGCTCGGGCGAGGCGCGGTTCCACCCGGCCTCGCTGCCGCGGAAAAGGAGCTTCGGCTCTCCGATAACGGCGGAGAGGTCGTCCTTGAGTTGGATCATCTCGACGGTGCCATTGGAAACCTGGACCCACTCGTGGCAGTAGATCATGTAGGGCACGCCGTTCTCCTCCCACAAAGTGCCGTCGAGGGTCATCATGTCGGCGGGCAGGGTCGGTTCGTTCGAGAAGGCCCGGTAGGGGCCGAGCGGGGAATCGGCGACCACCACCTGGCTGGCGCGGCGGACCTGTGGCGGCCAGTTTTCCCAGCCATCGCCCCACTCGTTCCACTGCGGGCCGAACTCCGCGGTGCTGTCGAATGTGAGGAAAAGGTAGTATTTCCCGCGGTAGGCGTGGATCTCCGGTGCCCAGATGCCGCGGATCTCGACGTTTTCTCCCCACATCTCCTTCGGCGTCTCGTAAACGATGTGCGGGCCCTCCCACTCCACGAGGTCCTTGCTGGTGTAGGCGCGCACCGCGGCCCCGCGGGCGGAGGCGACGAGATAATAGGTCTGGGTTTCAGGGTCCGGCAGGATGCAGGCATCCCGCATGTGGATGTCCGAGAGCTTTTCGGTGCGGATCTCCGGTCCCTCCTGGGCGCGGAGGACGGAGAGGGAGGCGAGAGCCGCCAGGAGAAATCGGATCATGAGCGATGCTGGGGTTTTGGGTTGGATGGAACCACGGGTGACCGGGAACTACGCGGATGGAGCCGTCCGTTTTGCAGGCATTCGAGGCCCGGAGGGACTTTCCCCCGTCACGGCTTGGCGAAATCGACGAGCGCGGCGAGCAGGTCGGCCGGCGTGCCGAAATCGAAGCGGCGGGCTTCGGTCATTTCCATGGCCACGTAGCCCTCGCGCTCACGCTGGATCTCCTGCGCGCGGGTGAGCTGGAACTCGTTCTTGTCGCGGATGTCATCGCGGATCATCCCGCCGAGCACATCGAAGATCGAGGGCCCGAGCAGGTGCATGCCGAACCAGCCGAGAAATTCGTCGTCGCCGAGGCCATCGACACGCAACTCACGACGCGCGGTTTCGACGTCGGGTTTCTCGATGATCTTCGTAACATCGATCAGCCGGGGATCATCAGTGAAGCGCCGGCCCGCGATGGTGCCGTAGCCCTTGAGCTGGTCGGGCGCGATGCGGTTGACGGCGGAAACCGATCGACCGCCGCTGCGGCTCCATGCCTCGGCGAGTTCGGCGGAGGGGGGCACGGATCTGCCACGGAAAAGATGATCGCCGAGACACAACAGGAACGGCTCGCCCGCGACGAAATCACGGGCCTGATAGACGGCGTGACCGTAGCCTTCCTGCTCGTGCTGCACGGCGAAGGTCACGCGTTTCCCCAGCTCGCGCATGCGCAGGGCCTCGGCATGAAGCTCGGGATTCTTTTCGAGCCGCTTGAGGTAGGCATCGTCCGGCCCATCGGTGTAGGCGCGCACGGTGGCTTCCTCGCCGGGCTGGACGATGATGCAGATTTCCTCGAAGCCGGCGGCGTCGAGATCCAGCAGGTGGTAGTGAAGCAGCGCGCGGGCGATGCCATCCGGCCCGACCACCGGAAAGAGTTCCTTTTTCACCGCGTGCGAGGCGGGAAAAAGCCGGGTGCCGAGACCGGCAACGGGAACGACGGCTTTGCGAACGGAAGACATGGTTAGAGAATGGTGCAGCCCCAGCCGGCAGCATCGAAGGAGTAGCGGCGGGCGCGGAACTCGACCGCGCCCTCGGAAGTGCCGGTAAAGATGTCGGGCAGGGTGCCGATACGCTTGGAGTATGCCTCGGCGATCTTCGGAACGTGTTCCTGGAGTGCTTCCTTTTTCCCGAAGACCGCCACCGTGCCGCCCGCGCCGCCACCGGTGATCTTCGCGCCGTAGAGCCCGGACGCCGCGCCGCGCTTGCGGACGGCCTCGACCAAGGCATCGACATCGGGAACGGAAAGGTGGCAGTTGTCACGGTAGCTCGCGTGGGCCTCGTACATGCACCGGCCGGCCTCGATCAGCGCCGCCTCGTCGCCCGTCCGCGCCGCGCGCAGGGCCTCCATGAAGCGCAGGACCCGCGCGTTTTCCAGGATGGGATGCTCGGTGGTCCCGCGGACCAGATAGGTCGCCCCGGTTTGGACGGTGGTCACCGTATCTTCGTGGGAGCCGTAGCGTTCGAGAAATTCGGCCCCCTCCAATGTCTCGGGGAGCTGCGGGCGGTATCGGGCGGTCCACTCTTCCGGAGTGATCTCGGCGAGGTAGTCGACCGGCGGCTCGCCGGCTTGCTTGCGGATCTCATTGATCATCCGGCGGCCCATGAAGGCGCCGACACGGACGCTGCCGTATTCCTGGCCGCCGACCGAGTGCCGGACCATCGAATTGATCCCGACGAAAGCGGTGCCAGCCGGGATTTCCACCGTGCCCTCGACCGATCCGGGCCGGCAGAGGATGTGGGTAAGGCAGTCCTTCTTGCCGGAGGCCACCGCGATCTGATCCATCGACCCGCAGGGAGCGCCGACCACGTGGTTCTCGGCGATCTGGGCGAGACGGGCGATGCGCGAAGCGCTGAGGTCGAGGCCGAGGTAGGCGTTGAGGCAACAGATCGTGCCGACCTCGGTAGCGGCGGACGAGCCGATCCCGACGTTCATCGGCACGCCGCTCAGAAACAGCATGCTGAAGCCGTAGGGCAGCTCGATGTTCTCCTCACGCAGCACGGTGAAGATCGATCCACCGATGTAGGCGGCCCAGTTGGCGAGCGGATTGCGTCGGCAGGTACTGCGGACCTCGTCGTAATCGGCGGTGCCATCGCCATTGCGGAAGTAGTCGAGCGGGATGCGCGTTTCCACCGGCAGGTTCCTCTCGCCCATCTGGGCGGTGCGGATCCGCAGGGTGCGGTCGGTGCGGGGCTGGAGCGCGATCAGATTCCCGCTGCCGAGCACCGCTTCGCACACGTTGGCTCCAGAGTAGTCGGCGATCCCGCCCATCACATCGAGCCGCGCAGGGACCCGCGCCACCCAGATCTGGCCGGGGTTGAAAAAACCGGCGAGGCCGGTGGGGTCGCTATTAGGCAGGGCCAGGAGCCGCTCGAACTCCAACAACTCGGGGGGCAAATCGGGGATTACACTCATCCTTCCGGGGCAACACGCGACGCCCGGCCCCATAAGTCAAGACAGCAGCCGGATTCCGAACGACATCCGCGACAAACTCTTGACCCTCCTTCCGCTCAATCGAGGATCACGTTCATGAAACGCTTCTTCATCCTGGTCGGCTGCGCGGCACCGGCCCTCGCCGCCGATCTTTCCCTCACCAGCCCCGACCAGAAGCTTCAGGTGGAGGTTTCCCTCACCGAAGCCGGCGAACCTCGATACACCGTCACGCGCGAGGGCACCCCTGTTCTTCGGGAATCCAAGCTGGGTTTGGTCCGCGAGGACGCCGACTTCACCCGCGGACTGAAGCTGGCAGGAAAAGCCATCACCTCGCAGGTCACCGACCACTACACGATCTCGAATGCGAAGCGCCGTGAAAACCGCTACGAGGCCAACCGCGGGGTGCTCCCGCTGGTCGATGCCGAGGGCCGGAAAATGGAGATCGTGTTCCAGGTCTCCAACGACGGCCTCGGCTTCCGCTACCGTTTCCCGGAAACCGACGCCAGCGTGCGGAAAATGGAGTCCGAGGCGACCACCTTCCATTTCCCCGACGAGACCCGCGCCTGGCTCCAGCCGATGTCCGTGGCCAAGACCGGCTGGGCGAAAACGAACCCCTCCTACGAAGAACACTATCAGATGGACATCCCGGCGGGCACGCCCTCGACCCTCGGAGCCGGCTGGGTTTATCCTGCTCTCTTCCGCACCGGCGAGACCTGGGTGCTGCTCAGCGAGGCCGCGCCGAACCGACAATACTGCAACACCCGCCTCGCCCACGAATCGCCCGGCGGCGAATACGGCGTCGCCTTCCCCGATCCGCGGGAAGTCATCACCGGCGGCGTCAGCCACCCGCAGGGCAAACTGCCCTGGGTCACCCCGTGGCGCGTGGTCGCGGTCGGCAGCTTGAAGACGATCACCGAATCGATGCTCGGCGTCGATCTCGCCGACAAGCCGGCCGACGGCGCGAAGCCCGCTACTCCGGGCATCGCTTCGTGGTCGTGGCCGCTGCTCGGCGACAGAAGCTGCAATTTCGAGACCCAGAAGCAGTTCATCGATTACGCCGCCGAGATGGGCTGGCGCTACACGCTTATTGATGCCCTGTGGGACAAGCAGATCGGCACGCCGAAACTCAAACAGCTGCTCCGCCATGCCCGCAGCAAGAACGTCGAGATCCTGCTCTGGTACAACTCCGTCGGCGATTGGAACGAAGCCCCGCAGACCCCGAAAGACCGGATGCTCACCCAGGAAAGCCGGAAGAAGGAATTCGAATGGCTCAAGGAGCTCGGCGTGGCGGGAATCAAAGTCGATTTCTTTGCAGGCGACGGGCAGTCGGTCGTGAACTACCAGCTCGACATCCTCGAAGAGTCGGCACCCTACGGCCTCGCCATCAATTTCCACGGCACCACCCTGCCCCGCGGCCTCCAGCGGACCTACCCGCATTTCATGACCGCCGAGGCGATCAAAGGCCAGGAGTTCATCACCTTCGGGCAGGGAAACGCCGACCAGCAACCCACCCACTGCACCGTCATCCCGTTCACCCGCAACGTCTTCGATCCGATGGACTTCACCCCGATGGTCCTCGACAAACTCAACGATCGCGTCACGCGTCGCACGACCGCCGCCTACGAGCTGGCGCTGCCCGTCCTCTTCACCTCCGGCATCCAGCACATGGCCGAGGTCCCGACCGGCCTCGCCAAGGCACCGGAGTATGTGAAAAACTTCCTCAAGAAACTCCCGGAATCCTGGGACGACTCGCGCTTCATCGACGGCTTTCCCGGGAAATATGTCGTGATGGCCCGCCGCTCGGGCAAGCACTGGTTCGTCTGCGGCATCAACGGCCTCGATGATCCCCGCAAGCTCCAGCTCGATCTCTCCGAACTCGGCGTCAGCCAGGGCCGCATCATCACCAACGGCAGCGACAGCGAACTGGGCTTCTCCATGCAGGACGTCAGCGTCGCGGAAAACGGCGGCCTGCCCGTGGAAATCGCGCCGAAGGGCGGATTTGTCATCGTGCTGCAATGATCGGGCTCCGGCATCCGCCGTGCTCCGCAAATCCTTTGACCCCCGCGGCCCGTTTCCCTAAATCCACGCCGTCATGTCCGACTCCCCGACCATTCACTACACGAAGACCGACGAAGCTCCGGCGCTGGCCACCTACTCGCTGCTACCGGTGATCCGCCGTTTCACCGCCTCGTCGGGCATCACCGTCGAGCTGCCGGACATTTCCCTCGCCGGCCGCATGATCGCCTCCTTTCCCGAGGTTCTCACGGAAAGCCAGCGACTCGACGACGCCCTCGGCTTCCTCGGCAAGCTGGCCCTCGAGCCCACCGCCAACATCATCAAGCTTCCCAACATCTCGGCCTCCGTCCCGCAGCTCAAGTCCTGCATCGCCGAACTCCAGTCGAAGGGCTACGCGCTGCCGAACTACCCCGAGGAACCGAAGAACGACGCCGAAAAGGCGATCAAGGAACGCTACGACAAGATCAAGGGCAGTGCCGTGAACCCGGTGCTCCGCGAGGGCAACTCCGACCGCCGCGCGCCGAAAGCCGTCAAGGATTACGCCAGGGTCAACCCCCACCGCATGGGTGCCTGGTCATCCGACTCGAAGACCCGCGTCGCGACCATGGACGCCGGCGATTTCGCTTCGAACGAAAAATCCGTGACCCTCGCCGCCCCCACCACCGTGCGCATCGAGCACGTCGGCAGCGATGGCACCACGACGGTTCTGAAGGACGGCCTCAAGCTCCTCGCAGGCGAGGTTTTCGACGGCACCTGCATGAGCAAGGACGCGCTCGTCTCCTTCCTCCAGCAGCAGATCGATGCCGCCAAGGCCGAGGGCGTGCTGTTCTCCCTGCACATGAAGGCCACCATGATGAAGGTCTCCGACCCGATCATCTTCGGCCACTGCGTGAAGGTTTTCTTCAAGGACCTCCTCGCCAAGCACGCCGGAACCTTCAAAACCCTCGGCGTCGACCTCAACAACGGCTTCGGCGACCTCGTTTCGAAGATCGCCACGCTGCCCGAGGACCAACGTGCGGAAATCGAGGCCGACATCGACACCGCCCTCGCCGCCGGCCCGGACCTCGCGATGGTGAACTCCGACAAGGGCATCACCAACCTCCACGTCCCCTCCGACATCATCATCGATGCCTCGATGCCCGCGATGATCCGCGACTCCGGCAAGATGTGGGACAAGGACGGCAAGCGGCAGGACGCCCTCGCCGTCATTCCCGACCACTCCTACGCCGGCGTCTATCAGGCCACGATCGATTTCTGCCGCGAACACGGCGCCTTCGACCCGCGCACCATGGGCTCCGTTCCGAACGTCGGCCTCATGGCGAAGAAAGCCGAGGAATACGGCTCGCACGACAAGACCTTCGAAATCCCCGCCGCCGGCCTCGTCCGCGTGGTTGATGCGGATGGGAACGAACTCTTCTCCCACGAAGTCGGAGCCGGTGACATCTGGCGCGCGTGCCAGACCAAGGACGAACCGATCCGCGACTGGGTGAAGCTCGCCGTCAACCGCGCCCGCGCCACCGACACCCCGGCCGTTTTCTGGCTCGATGAAGCCCGCGCCCACGACGCGCAGCTCATCGAAAAGGTGAACACCTACCTCGCCGACCACGACACCGAGGGGCTCGACCTCCGCATCCTGTCGCCGGACGAAGCCACCCGCTTCACCCTCGCCCGCCTCAAGGACGGCAAGGACACCATTTCCGTCACTGGAAATGTCCTGCGGGACTACCTGACCGATCTCTTCCCGATCCTTGAGCTGGGCACCTCGGCCAAGATGCTGTCCATCGTGCCCCTCATGAATGGCGGCGGTCTTTTCGAAACCGGGGCCGGCGGCTCCGCACCCAAGCACGTCCAGCAGTTCACCGCGGAGAACTACCTTCGCTGGGATTCGCTCGGCGAGTTCCTGGCCCTGGCCGTCTCGCTCGAACACCTCGCCGAAGTCCACCAGCTACCGAAGGCCAAGGTGCTGGCCGACTCGCTCGACGCTGCCACCGGCAAGTTCCTCCAGAACGACAAGTCGCCGACCCGCTCCGTCGGAGGCATCGACAACCGCGGCTCGCACTTCTACCTCACCCTCTACTGGGCCGAGGCACTCGCTTCGCAGGAGGACGATGCCGAACTCAAAGCCGAGTTCGGTCCCATTGCCCAAGCACTTGCGGAGAACGAAGCGAAGATCATCGAGGAACTCATCGCCGTGCAGGGCAAGCCGGTCGAGATCGGCGGCTACTTCCAGCCCGACGAAGCCCTCCTCTCCGCCGCCATGCGTCCCAGCGGCACCTTCAACGGGATCATCGACTGAGGTATTTTTCGGACTGCTCCGACATGTCGGAGCTTTCTCCTCCGAGCCGCTCCCCGCTCGCGACCGTCACCCCGGAGCCAACATGTCGGCTCCGGGACAGCTCACCCGGCAACTCCCGGCCCCACCCTCAAAGCCCGCCCACCCTTGCGTCGCTCGTCCCTGGGTCCTACTTTCTGCCGGTGCTCCGCCCCCACATCAGCCTCAATTTCGCCCTCTCCGCCGACGGCAGGATCACCTCCGTCGCAGGCATTTCCTCGGGCTGGACTTCGCAAGCCGACAAGGACCGCCTGCTCCATCTCCGCCGATCCGCCGACGCCATCCTCGTCGGCCGGGGCACGCTCGAAGCCGACCGCATGACCATGACCGCGCCGCAAAACCCGCTGCGCTGCGTGGTCTCCGGAAAGGGCCGCTTCGATCCCACTCACCCGCTCTTCCACACACCCGGCGGGCCGATCCATCTTCTCGGAATCGAAAACCCGCCCGAGCCGGTGGGCGAAGCGACGCTCCACCACGCCAGCCTCGCGGACTTCCTCGGATCGCTCCACCGCGACCACGGCATCCGCCACCTCCACTGCGAGGGCGGCGGCACGCTCGTCCGGGCCCTTGCGGAAATGGACGCCATCGATGAAATCCACCTCACCTGGGCGGCCCACACCCTCTTCGGCGGGCGCAGCGCCCCCGGACTCGCCGGCCCCCCCGGCGATTTCCTGCCCGCATCCCGCCGCTTCGAACTCACCGACTTCGATCCCCGCTCGGAGCTCGGTGAATGCTTCCTGACCTACCGACGCGTCTCCGCAGCCGCCGACTCATCCGATCCGCCCTCTCAAGGGCCGTCGTGATTCCGGGGGCGAAAAACGGATGCATCACAATTCTTGCGACTCCGTTTCAGAAGAAGCAGCATCCGCTTCATGGAAACCTTCGAGAAGGCCTTCATCGAGCAGCATGCCGCCCTGGACCAGGTCATCGAGAAGGGGCTCGCCCTTCAGCAGTTCCGGTCGCGCCACGCCGAGGACGAATGGTCGCCCGAGATCGGGACCGAGCTCCAGCAGCTTCTTGAAGGAGTCACCGCCGCCGCGGAAACACTCAGCGTCCGGACCCGGCGGGTTTCCTCGATGCACCGCGAAAAACTCAGCGGGTGCTGACCCTCCTTCCCCGCAACAGAAAGCCCCGGTCTCTGGGGGGAGGAAGACCGGGGCCTTTTCGGGGGGGGGTAAGACAGCGTGGGGGACGCTTGCGGGGGGATGGTGCGCTCGCTTGACGCGCCGGTAGATTCCCATGATTCCAGCGATTCGCAATCCCCCCAATTGGAGGCTGCGTAGATCCCCGCGGAGGAAAATTGACAACGCGGCCCGATGTTCCCGATTCCTAAGATATCGAGGTGGTCGCAGAGCTTCTGCACCGCCTTGGATCGTGGATCGTAGGAACTTGTTGTCTGGGTCAGCCTGGGGGGCTGGCTCCCAACTTCAGAGCCCCTCGCGGGCTCGTTTCAGCGATCCGCGTGGGTGCCTGGCTTCTGGGGGGAAGCCGGGCACCCTTCTTTTCGACAAACGGAATCTCCCAACCCCCGGCCACCACTGAGGTGATGGCTCCGGGGGCTGGGATCCGGCCCTAGAAGCCGGGTCACCCACACAGTGACGAGACCAAGTCTCCACCATTCCCCCGTTCTAACAATCACGTCATGGAGGATACGTCTTCACGCGGGCGAACGGCCTCGGGCTGGAGGTCCTCTTGGCCAACTTGGCGATCCTGAGGCCGTTGAAAGAAAAAGGGAACGGCCCCACCCTCAGGGGAGAGGTGCGGAGCCGTTCGGGGGAAGACAGCGTTGAGTTCTGGGGGAACTGAGCCAAGCGATGCCCGCTCGCAAAATTGCAGGAATTCACCTCCCGGCAATCTCCTTCGAAGGAAATCTGCGTAGATCCCGCTGCCCGGATCGGAAACCACCCTCAGAAGATTCGGTTTCTGAGGTAGCGCTGGATTCTGGGACTTCGGTCCCTCCAATGATCGCGAATCATTGGGATCGGGCACTCCTTCTTTCAGAGCGAAGGGGGATGATGGGCTAAAACCGAGATCCTCCCGCGAGGAACCGGGTCACTGACACTCCACAGTGTTTACGGCCGAATTTCCAGCCGAGAGACGCGAGACCGTCGGCCAATTTCGGGTGAGGTATTTCCTTGAAATCGGACATCCGTCCGCCACATTGCCAAATATCATGAACCCTTCCGTCCTAATCTCAGCATTATTCTTGGCGGGCACCAGCGCTCACTCTCAAGATGCTTATGAAGGAGCAGCTGAAGACCTTGCGCTTCTCCGAGACACGCAGCAAATCGCTTCAGAGGGCGACTCTGGAAAAACCATTCGAGCCTCAACTTCAAAGGCTATTGAAGCAGCGGAACGAGTTTTCTCCCACATTCCTATGCTCTTCAAGACGAAGAGTGAGGTGCTGCAGATCCTCGGCGATCCCGCCACGATCAGTGATTACGCAGCGCCTGCAAAGGCAGATGACAAGACCTTGATCTATCGCTTCGATTCCGGATACGGCGGGCTTCAATTTTCGATCAGCTTCCGCAACGACATTGCCCATACCGTGCAGATCGACGAATTTGAGTGAGGTATTGAATGAATGATTACTTCGGCTCCTCATTCTTCCGCCATGGATCACGCTTTTCTGATGATTTGACAGTTCAATTCTCCAATTACATCTGCTCTGGAGGTCGCGCTTCCCGGGGTGAATCGAGAATGTGGAATTGAGCGTCATCGGTTCCCCCTCCCTTCCTCAAGGATGAATGGTGCGCGGTGCAGGGTTCGAACCTGCGACCCCATCGGTGTGAACGATGTGCTCTACCACTGAGCTAACCGCGCTTTCACGCTGCCCTTTCGGGCGGGGCCGCAGTCTCTAGGGTACTCGCCCGGGCTTGGCAAGCGGCTTTGCAAAAAAGCCACGCTCGGGTATTCCAAGGGCCTTGAAGGCTTTCCACCACCTCCATTTCGCGGACATCGCCGCGCTCGCCGCGGACAAGCAAGCGGCGGGCCTCACCGCCAGCCTCTGCATCCCCACGCTCAACGAGGAAGGCACCATCGCCCGCATCGTCGAAACCCTCCGCACCGCCCTGATCGACGCCCATCCGCTGCTCGACGAGCTGGTGGTGATCGATTCCGGCTCGACCGATCGCACCCGCGAACTCGCCGCCGACGCCGGAGCGGAAGTCGTGCTGGCTTCCGACCTCCTTCCCTTCCAAGGCACCCGCGCCGGCAAGGGCGAGAACCTGTGGAAGGCCGTCCATCATTGCCGCGGCAACCTCATCGCCTTCGTCGACGGCGACATCGGCAACATCCACCCGCGCTTCGTCACCGGCACCCTCGGCCCGCTGATCCGCCATCCGGAAATCGGCTACGTGAAGGGCTTCTACGAGCGGCCTTTCCTCGCCACCGAGGGCGTCGATCCCCGCGGCGGCGGACGCGTCACGGAGATCCTCGTCCGACCGCTTTTCGATCGCTTCTGCCCGGAACTCGCCGGCCTCCACCAGCCGCTCGCCGGGGAATACGCCGCCCGCCGGGAAATCCTCGAGAGCATCCCCTTTCCCACCGGATACGGCGTGGAAACCGCCCACCTCATCGATGTCTGGCGGGCTCACGGGATTTCCGCGATCGCCCAGACCGATCTCGACGAGCGTATCCACCGCAACCGCTCGCTGGCCGACCTCGGCCGCATGTCGGACCAGATCCTCGACGCCTTCCTGCCGCGCTTCCTCGACCAGCGGCCTGCCACCGACGAGCGACCGCCGATGATTTCGCTGCCCGACTATCGCGCGCGCTTTCCTGCCGCCGCCGCACGGTTTAGGAAGCTGGCGTGAGCGATCTCCAAATCCGGCTGCTCGAACCCTCCGACCACCTCGCCGCCACCGGCCTGCTGGTCCATCTGAACCCCGACTGCCCGACCGATGTCCTGCTGCGGCGTTTCCGCACGATCATTGAGGAGCACCCCCACTATTTCCCCGTCGGGGCTTTTTCCGAAGACAAGCTGGTGGGTTTTGCAGGCGTCTGGATCGCCACCAAGATCTGGTGCGGGAAATACCTGGAGATCGACAACTTCATCGTCCACCCCGGGCATCGCTCCGAGGGCATCGGCACCTCGCTCATGGACTACCTCGAGGCCATGGCCCAAGAGCACGGCTGCAACCTCCAGACGCTCGACGCCTGGACCACCAACCACGCATCGCACCGCCTCTACCTCCGTCGCGGCTTCGAAATCTGGGGCTTCCACTTCGTGAAACCGCTGGGATCGCTGGATCGGTGACCTGGCTCCGCGATCCCACGTCTCCGTGAACGTCCTCACCGTCCACTACCACCTGCGGCCCGGCGGCGTCACCGAGGTGATCCGCCAGAACCATCGCATCCTCACCGCTGCGGGCATCAATCACGAGATCCTCTGCGGCGACAACCCGTCCGAACTCCCCGCCGCCGTCGATCCGGCGTTCGACTACTCTTCCTCGGCAGCGGCGACCGGCTTTCCCGGATCACGGCTCCCGGATCACGAGGGACTTCTCCATTTCCACAACCCCTGCCTCGGTAAAAACCCGGCTCTCACCGCCTCTCTCGCCAGCCTCGCCAACAGCGGCCGCGCCCTGCTTCTCCAGCACCACGACTTCGCCGAGGACGGACGGCCCGAATTGCTCGCGGCGCTGCGGAAGATCGAGAACCCCTATCCGCTCGCTCCCCGCATCGGCCACGCCTTCATCAACACGCGCGACCGCGAAATCTTCCTCCGCGCCGGACTGCCCGAGGACCGGGCCTTCCTGCTGCCGAATCCGTTCTCACCGCGCCCGCTGCCACCGGTCGCCACCCACGGCCCCGCCGTCGTGCTGCACCCGATGCGCGGGCTGCCCCGCAAAAACCTCGGCGAGATGCTCCTCCTCGCCGCCTGCTCACCCCCCGGCACCCGCTTCCTCCAAGGCAGCGCGCCCGCGAACGAAACCTGGCGGGAGAACTACGAGGGCTGGCGTCGCTTCGCCGCCGAACTCGGCCTGCCGATCGACTTCGACGTCTTTCCGCACGGTCGCGACGACGCCCTCGCCCGCTCCACCCACCTCCTCACCACCTCCACCCAGGAGGGCTTCGGCATGATCCACCTCGAGGCTGCGGGACACCGCCGGGTCCTCGGCCGCCGCATCGCCCACCTCGCGGCCGACCTCGCCGGCTTCCCCGCCGACGGGCTCTACGACGCGCTGCTCGTCGCAGGCACCGACTTCGCCGCGCTCGGTGTGGACGACCAGCGGCGGGCGATTTCATCGGTCGTCTCCGGAAAACTGATCCCGACCGTCATCCACGGCGAACATCGTACTTCGCTGCCCGCCTGGCTGGCCGACCAGCTGTCGCTCCGCCCACCCGGCGACGCTTCCGCCGCCCTCGCGCGCCACGGCGACGCCGCCCATCTCGGCCGCCTCCTCCACATCGCACGCACGCTTCTCGACGCGCCGGCCGGGCCGGTCACGGCGCTCGATCCCCGGAAGATCGCCGAGGCCTGGGCGCGCCATGAGAAGAGCGCCTAGTCGCCGCCTGCCTTGTTCTTCAGAAACGAGAAGATCTTCGAAAAGTTCGCCTTCAGCGAGTCGCCGGGAGCCGCCACGCGGAAGACGATCCGCGACGTCTTGCCCTCCGCCACGACGTTCGCGAGGTAGGTCCCGGGCGCGAGCGGCTTCTTGTCCATGGTGTCGCTCAACTTCACCTCCGCGGTGTTGTTGGCAAAGATCACCCCCGCCGCCTGCGCGTCCTCCACCGTTCCGTCCTCCTTGCAGGGAAAGGCGTTCACGATGAGCATCGGCACCTCTTTCTCCAGCTTCAGCGGCGCGTCCGGCGCGACAGGTTCCGGGATCTGGGCGAACAACTCGTTGCCATGTTCCATCACCGCCTTCTGTCCGCCGAGCGAGAGATCGAAGGGAAGAAAAAGCGGATGCTCGTCCGCATGGGCGAGCAGCAGCGACGCGAGCCAAAGAACGGAGGCGAGGATTTTCATCCCCTCATCCAAGCGCACCGGCGGGATCACCACAAGCCCGCGGGCCAACCACCGCCGTCACACCTTGGCCAGCCCCAGCAGCTCGCGCAGCCGGCCGAGATCGGTCGCCGAGGACTTCGCCACGAAGCCGCGCGCATGGGCGAAGTGGACATCCGCCTCCGCCTCGATCCGCGTGAAGTCGAAACGCGGATCGTCATTGTGCCGGGACAAACCGTATCCCGCGCCGCGGCGGTCGGGATAGACGAGCGCGGCGACCTCCTTGCCAAGCCCCACTTCCTCCAGATACCGCCCGATCCCCGCCGAGGGCTCCGCCGGCATCGGCTCGGTGCGCCGCAAAAACAACACCTTCAGGCCCTCCACCTCCCAGATTTCGGCATGCTCGCCCACGAAGCGCAGCCGCTCGCGCAGTGAGTGGAGATACTCGATCAAATCCGCCCCGACCCAACGCATCACCTCGTAAAGCGGCTCTCCCGGCTCCAGCCGCTGGCATTTCGCGAAGCGCCGCAAAAGCGTCACGTCCAGCGGCGAGTTCAGCCGCGCCAGCACGTCGCGTTCCACTCCCAACCATGCCGCCGTCGAGTTCGGCCCGGTCACGTCGAAGCGCTCGGTGGTTTCCAGCCAGTCGCAGAAACTACGAGCATCGTCGTACACGCCCAGGTCCATCAGCACCAGGCTCAGCGCGCAGCAGGGCGGCGCCTCGACCGGGAACTGGTGGTGATCGAAATTCCGCTTCGCCGGATCGTGATGTCCGCCCACATCGACGACCGCCACGCTTTCGTCATCGAGATCCTCCTGCGTCGGCTCCCGCCGCACGATGGGCACGCCGTGAACGCCCGCCAGCACCGCGCAGGCGAGAAGTTCGTCCTTATGAGCGCTGCCGGGGTGGGTGAGGATCTGTCGAATGGCCATGGCCGGGCATCCTTTTCACCCCGCCCCTGCAAGCAAGCGCCAATGCAAAAGCCCCGGGTCAGGGCTCCTACGTCAGGGAGAAAACGAGGACCACTGGCTGTTGGTGGACCAGGATGGATGGGATGGATGGGATATTTGAAGCTGCCGGATGCGGTTTCCCTGCATTTCCACCTGCATTTCCATCCTATTCATCCCATCCATCCTGGTCCCGAGATCCATTTTGTTCCAAGCAGGACCCCGATGGCTCCCCAATGGAGGAGCACCGCCCCGGGTGCCGTGGCACTCCTCTTCGCGCCACCTTTGCTCAAGCTTTGCGAAAGACTCGGCCCGCACCGCCGTAAGCACGCAGGTGAAGGTCTGCTTCATGACATCCATCGGGCTGGGAGCCGTGCTGGCCGCCGGTTGCGCCCAACAACAGGTGGCCGAGTCGGTCGCCGGTCATGCCATGGTCGAAGGCCGCCGCTACGCCGATGAGGTCAAGGCGCAGTCGCCCTTCGAGACGGTGCAGCTCCAGTGGAGCGAGGCCGAGAGCCTGATGGAAAAACGCAACCCCGATTTCCTCGCCGCCCGTGCGGAATACCATGCCGCTCTCGATCAGAAGCCCGTCGTCCGCGAACTCACCGACGAGGTTGCGGCGGCCGTGGACCTGTCGTTCGACGTGCTCAAGCCGGACGTCCTGCTCGAGTCCTTCCGTACCCCGGCCATGCAACTGCCGCGGCAGCTCGCCTCCTTGGGCAAGCTTAAGGACCTTTCCCACAGCATCGAACAGAACGCCTGGGAAAACACCGCACGCACCGTCGATGCCGAGATGCGGATGCGGAAGGAGAAGGTCGAACTCCACCGGCTGCTGCGCCTCGGCGAACTCATCGACGACGAGATGGAACGCGTCACCGCCGCACCGCCTCCGCCATCCGACGCCGATCCGAAGCTGACCTCCGCCATCGATGCCTGGCGGGTGAAACTGCGCGACGAGCGGAAAAAGTGGCTCGGTGACGTGCGGAATTTCTTCGATGCCGAGTATCACGACGTGCGTTTCGTCAAGGACGAGGCCGGCCTGCCGACGTATCAGGACACCGTCCGTCCCGACCTCACCGAGTGGAAGCGGTGGTGCCGCCTCCGCCGCTCGCAGGAGCTGGTGGACGTGCTCAAGAAGGCTCACGAATCGAGCAAGCCCGCGATCCCCGGAACCCGCCTGGTAAAAAGCACGCTCAACGAAATCGTCCATCCCGACGAGCCCGCCATCGCGCCGACCCTCGATCAGGAATCCGTGCGCAAGGAAGTCCGCGAACTCATCCAGCATTGGCGGGAGATGAAGCAGGCCCAGGTCACGGCCGATGGCCTGGAGAACGCCGATCCGCAGCCCGCCTTTGACGACATCGCCCGCGTCAACCGCCGCCAGGAAATCTTCAAGCTGCGCCAGCAGGAGATCCAACACGCCGGCGAGGTCTGGATCGCCGACGAGCTTTGCTGGCGCTGAAGAACCGCCGCGGTCCGCGGGTTCACCGGCCATCGCCTGCGCTCCCGGCCGTTGCGGCTTTCGAAGGCTGGCTGATGATTTTTCCCACGCCCTCATCTCCCCGTCATCTTCACGGGATAGAGATCGGGCGTGAACCTCATCCATCCCATCGCCGCCCTCGCCTTCGGCACCTCCGCCCTCGCCGCGCCGGATTTCCGCATGGAGATCACCGACGAGCCCTGGCACCTCGCCGGATTCGAGAATCCGCTCGACCTCAGCGCGATCGCCGCCGCCACACCTACGACGGTCCTCGTAGGTAGCGACGAGCTCTTCCACGTCCAGCCGGGCGTGATGGAGGCGGGCAAGTTCCGCATCGAGTCCCGCCGGCCGATCCCCCTTCCGGTCGAGTCCGCGGACGACAAGACGGAGGTCGACATCGAGGGCATCGCCTGGTCGCCCGAAACCTCCGCCTACTACGTCACCGGCTCCCACGGCGTGGGAAAAAAGAAGGGGGATCGACAACCCGACCGCCTCACGATCTTCCGCGTGCCGGTGCGACCGGATGGCTCGATCCGGGAAAAGGACATCGACCGCGCTTCGCTCCAGCCGTGGATCCGCCGGACCAAGGTCCTCGAGCCATTCCTGAACGAACCTTTGCAGAAAAACGGGCTCAACATCGAGGGGCTCACCGCCCGCAACGGCCTGCTCTTCATCGGTCTGCGCGCACCGAACATCGATGGCGACGGGATCGTTCTCGAAATCCCCGCCGACGCTGCTTTCACCGACTCCCCCGCGGCGATGAGGCTCCACCGCATCCCTATCGGCGAAGGCCGCGGGATCCGCGAAATCGTCGCCGTGAAGGACGGCTTCGTCCTGGTCACCGGAAACGCAAGCGCACCGCCCACCAAGAAGATTCCCGTGAGTGAGGTGGACAGCCCGGACACGCGCTTCGACCTGCTCTTCTGGAATGGCCGCGACCCCCGCGCCAAGACCCTCGGCACGCTGCCGGAAAACGGCGGCAAGGCGGAAGGCCTGCTGGTGCTCGAGGATACCCCGGAGCACGTCAAGCTGCTGGTCGTCTTCGACAGCCTCCTCGCCGGCCAACCGACGAGTGTCCTGCTGCACCGCTGAGATTTTCTCCAACCCCAACTCCAACCACGAAACCAAAGAGATATCATGAAACCGACACCCGCCATTCTGGCCCTGACCCTGACCACCGGATTCGCCCTCGCCGATGACGACGGCCGCGAACTCCGCCTCGAAGATTGCCCGGCTCCGGTCCGCTCCACCATCGAATCGAACGCCCGCGGCGGCCACGTCGAGGAAGTCGAGCACATCGCCATCGGCGATCGCGAAATCTACCTCGCCGAAATCGACCTCCCCGGCGATCTCGACCTCACCGTGCATGTCCTCGGAAACGGCTCGCTTGTGAAGACCCGCGAGGACGTGGCGAAGGAGGCCATCCCCGCCTTCGCTTCCAGCCTCGCCAGTGACCGCGGCGGCCACCTGGACGACGTGGACAAGGAGGTCGCCTCCGGGAAGACCACCTATCACATCGAGATCGACCGCCGAGGCCAGCCCGACCTCGACCTCATCACCGACGAAGCCGGCAAGATCCTGCGCGAGACCGAGGAGCACGACGATTGATCGCCGGGAGATCGCGCAAGCCGGAGGTGGACGGGTTCCACCTCCGGTTTCATCTTGGAGCCCCACCGCATGAAACTCCTGATCGTCGAAGACGCCGCGCGCCTGCGCGAGACGCTCGAAAAAGCCCTGTCCCGCATGGGTCATGCCGTCGATACCGCGGCCGATGGCATCGAGGGCGACGCAATGGGCCGCGGCTCGAACTATGACGCGGTGGTGCTCGATCGCATGCTGCCGGGAAAGGACGGCATCACCGTGCTGCGTGATTGGCGGCGGGATGGCATCGCGACTCCCGTGCTGCTGCTCACCGCATTGGACGGCGTGGAGGAAAAGGTGCGCGGCCTCGGCCAGGGTGCCGATGACTACCTTACCAAGCCGTTTGCACTGGCCGAGCTCGTCGCCCGGCTCGAAGCCCTCGTCCGCCGCCGCTACGACCAGCCGGCACCGGTTTTGAAAATCGGCCCGCTGGAGATCGACACCCCGGCCAAGTCCGTGAAGCGGGACGGAGAAACGATCCCGCTCACCGCGCGGGAGTTCTCTCTCCTGGAGCTTCTCGCCCGCCGCCCCGGGCAGGTGATGAGCCGCGAACGGATCGAGTCCCACCTCTACGCCGAGCTCAGCGGGCCGCTCAGCAACGCCGTCGACGCCGCCGTTTACTCGCTGCGCCGGAAACTCTGTCCGCCGGGCACGCCGGCTTTGATTCACACCCGCCGCGGGCTCGGCTACGTTCTTGAGGCATGATCTCGATCCGCCGCCGGCTCACCTTTCTCCTCTGTCTCGCGGTCGGCGCGCTGTTCATCGCCACCGGTCTCGGCGTCTTCCTCGCCATGCGCGGCCTGCTCCAGAAGCAGTTCGATGAAACACTGACCGCCAAGGCACGGGCGTTGATCACCGCCTCGGAGATCGACGACGGCGACTTCGAGATCGACCTCACCGTGCAGGACTTCGCCGGCTTCGGACCGGGCGGCGAGGACTACTTCGAGATCCGTCGGGAAAGCGGAAAGCTGTTCCTGATGTCCCCCTCTCTTGAAAATGACGGCTTCCGCATCTCCGACGACCCGCGCGCCCGCGCCCCGCGGGACGACGCGCCGCGGATCTTCGCCACCGGGCTGGGCGATGGCCGTTCCGCCCGTGTCTACGTCCAGCACTTCCAACCGAAGGACGACAAGAAGGAGCGCTTCCAAGACCTTTATCTGATTGTCGCCAGTCCCACGCGCGGCATGCACCTCCAGCTCGTGCTGCTTGCTACGGTGCTTGGCGTAGCCGGCGCGGCCGCATTGGTCGCCATGGTGCCGGTCATCCGCCTCGGTCTTGCCGCCGGGTTGAAGCCGCTCGACCGGCTCGCCTCGGACGTCGGCTCGATCCGTCCCGAATCGCTCCACCAACGGCTCGATGTCTCAAGCCTCCCCGCCGAGCTGGTGCCTGTCGCCACCCGCCTTAACGAATGGCTCGGTCGGCTGGAGGCGTCGTTCGAGCGGGAGCGGCGCTTCAGCAGCCACGCCGCGCACGAGCTGCGCACGCCGCTGGCCGAGCTGAAAACCATGGCCGAGCTGGGCGCGATGTGGCCGGAGGAAGCGACCTCCGACCGCTGCGCGGAAATGGTCAAGGTGACCGACGAACTGGAGGGGCTGCTCGACAAGCTCGCCCTGCTCGCCCGCGCCGATGCCGGTCGCCAGCCGGTCTCGCGCGAACCGGTTTCCCTCACCGCCACGATCGACGCGGCACTTTCCCGAATGGCACCGCTGACGGCGGAAAAGCAGCTCCGCATCGAGTCGGAAATCGACGACCGGCCCTTTGTCACCGACCCCATCCTCTGGTCCACCATCCTCCAGAACCTCCTCGGCAATGCCGTTTCTCACGCGCCCGAAGGCAGCACCATCCGCATCGAAGCCTCCCCGCGTGCGCTGCACGTCACCAACCCGGCTCCGGACCTTTCACCCGGCGATCTCGAGCACGTCTTCGATCGCTTTTGGCGCAAGGATCCCTCGCGCACCGGTTACGGCCACTCGGGCCTCGGCATGTCCATCGTCAAAGCCTGCGCAAGCCTGCTCGGCGGGGCTGCCACCGCCACGCTGACGCCCGCCGGGCATTTCCGCGCTCAGGTCGATTGGTCAGCCGAGTGATCTGCCGGCACCTCCGGAAACCGAAGCTTTCCCCCGCCCCGGCGACCCGCTTGGCTCGCACCATGATCCGCGGATGCCTCGCTGTCGTGCTTGCCACCTCCCCTCTCCTCGCCGAGGAAATGCCCATGACTCGGGAGCAGGCGGAGGATTTCGTGAAACTCGCGCTGTCGGGGATCGACCGCGAGTTTCCCAACAAGACCGGCCACGTCACCACGGGCCCGGACGATCTGCGCACACCACGCCAGATGCACCCGGTCTTCTACGGTCACTTCGACTGGCACTCCTCCGTCCACGGCCACTGGACCCTGGCCCGCCTGCTGAAGCTGCACCCGCAGGCTCCCTTCGCGGAAGACGTCCGCACGCTACTCGACGATAGGCTCACCCGACCCGCGCTGGAGAAGGAAGCCGCCTATTTCCGGGAAAAGGACAACCGCAGCTTCGAACGCATGTACGGCTGGGCCTGGACCTTGCGCCTGGCCACCGAGCTGCGGACCTGGGACGACCCCGACGCCCGGCGCTGGGCGGAAAATTTCGCGCCGCTCGAAAGCGAGATCGTTTCCCTGGCCAAGGACTACCTCCCGAAGCTCGACTGGCCGGTGCGCTGCGGTTTTCACCCCGAAACGGCGTTTCCTCTCGCCCAGATGCTCGACTACGCCCGGGCGGTCGGCGATGCTGGCCTGGAAAGGCTGATCATCGACAAAGCCACCGGCTTTTACGGCAAGGACCGTAGCTACCCCACCGGTTACGAACCCTCGGGAAACGACTTCTTTTCCCCCGGCCTCAACGTCGCCGACCTGATGCGCCGCGTCCTGCCGGCGGACGCGTTCTCCACCTGGTTGACGGGATATTTCCCCGATCTCGCCGAGGGCCGGGCCGGAAATCTCCTGACACCCGTGGACGTCAGCGATCCGACCGATGGTCAGCTCATCCACCTCGCCGGACTGAATCTCAGCCGCGCCTGGGCCATGGACGGAATCGCCTCCACTCTGCCCCGGGACGATCCCCGGCGCGCCGTGTTGGAAACGTCCGCCGCCGGCCACACCCGGGCCGGCCTGCGTTGGATCGGCAGCGGCCACTACGAGGGCGACCACTGGCTCGGTTCCTTCGCGGTCTATCGCCTGACCGGTGTCGGGCGATGATGCCCATCCTTCGTGCTTGGCGGCGGCCCCGGAAACGCGTCCCTTGAGAAGGTGAACCACCCGGAATACCTCGCCGCCATCCTCCTCGCCCTCACGCCCGTCCACGCGGCGGAGTGGAACCGCCTCTTCAACGGCGAGGACCTCCAGGGATGGAGTATCACTCTGGAAAACCAGCAGCCCGGCGAGGACCCCGAAAAACTCGTCCAGATCCACGACGGCACCGTCCACATGTATCGCGACGTGCCCGCCGGGAAGAAAGTTCCCTTCGGAGTCATCACCACCGACGAGAGCTACTCCGACTACCACCTGCGCTTCGAATACCGCTGGATCGGAAAGCGCTTCGAGCCCCGCGCCAAGGAGCTGCGCGATGCCGGCGTGATCTATCACGTGCAGGATGCGTCCAAGGTCTGGCCCTCCGGCCCGGAGTGCCAGGTGCAGGAGGGAGACACGGGCGACGTGGTTTTCATCCGCACCGGCGGCCTCACCTGGATGCGCCCGGCCGACTCTCCCGCGCCCGATGGTCAGGGCGAGCCCGGCTTGCTCCCGGAAAACGGCGGCATCCCGCGCTTCTTCGAGCCGAGCTGGCCCTACATCGGCCGCTTCGAGGAAGCGGACTCGCCCTCCGGCTGGAACCGTGTCGACATCCTCGTGCGCGGCGATGAAGCCGTCCACGTCGTCAACGGCCGCGTCATCGCCCGGATCATCGGCATGGTCGGCGAGGACGGAGAGCCGCTCACCTCCGGGCGGATCAGTTTTCAGCTCGAAGCGGCCGAGGTCCAATACCGGAACATCGAACTCCGCCCCTTGAACGAATCGGGCCCCGAGCCCTCAGCGCGGCTCCTCAGCCTGAGCGCTGTCAAGGGCCACCCCTCCCGCACCGCGACGGTGAAGGTATCCACGCCGGACGAATCCCTTCCGCAGCCGATCGCCCTCCGCGGTGCCGATGCGGACTCGTTCGAGATTCTGGACAGGCCCGCATCGCTCGATCAGCCCGAGGGAGAATGGACCGTCGGCTTCCGCCCGCAACGCGGTCGTGGCCGCTACAGCGCCAGTCTGGAACTCGGCTCGCCCGAAACGGGAGAGGGCACCACCGTTCTGCTCCAGGGCATCGCGCTTGATGCCTTCGAGGGCGAAAACGAGCCGCCGCTCCAGGACATCGTCCACGCGCTCGGCATCCCGCTCGATGTCGGCGGCGGCAAGCTGGAGCTCGACAAGGATGCCGCCAGCATCGGCGACGGCATCGACGCCTCCTATTTCACCGCTGCCGGAGTGGAGAAAATCCGCATCACCCCCCTGGCCCGTTTTTCCCCGCCCGGGGCCACGCCGGTCGGCCTCATGGTCCGCGGAAACGAGGCACTGACCGAAATCGGCCGCCTGTCGGATTCGAACGATCCCATCGATGCCCACCAGACCCTGCTTCCGCCCTGGGAAGGCGGAAAAGCCGCGATCGAAATCGCCCCGCCCGACGAGCCGTTCGGTTTCTACATGGAGGGGCATCACTACACCTCCTTCACCGATCGCGAGCGCCCCAGCAAAGCTTCCATCGCCCACACCGCACGGATCTATCCTGTCCGCTTCTTTCAGGGAAAAAGGATGACCGACACCTGGATCGTCGCCTTCGAAGAAGCGAGCAACGGCGATTATCAAGACCTCGTCCTCATGGTCGAAGGCATCGAGCCGCTTCCGAGCGAGTGATGAGGGAACTCGTCCGGCTGCCATCCCTCAAGGCCGGGTAGAAACCCTCGACGACCACCCGAGCATGGTTCAAGCGATGAACGAACGGCCTCAGCCGATCACCTCCGCCGGATCCTGATGCTGGGGCAGGCCGCGGGTGAAGGTGAGGTCGCGGATGGGTGCGAGAATGTCGAGGATTTCAGCGAGCAGCTCCTCGTTCATCGGCTCGTTGGCGTAGGCGATGTTGGCGCGGATGTTGGCCGGCCGGGCCGTGCCAACGAGCGTGGTGGCGATGTCCGGGTGGGCGAGACAGAACTGGACGGCCAGCTTCACGATGTCCTCCCCCTTCGCCTGGCAATGCTGAACCGCCTTCCGGCAGCCGTCCTGAATCCTGCTGCTGGCGGGATGCCATCCCGGCACGCCACGCTCGGTGAGGAGCCCCATGCCGGTCGGCGAGGCGTTGATCACGCCCACTCCTTTTTCCTTCAGATAGGGCATCAGACCATCCAGCGAGGTGTCGTTGAGCTCGTAATGGCAGAAGGAAAGAACCGTCTCGACGACGCCGGGCTCAACGCGGTCGAGAATCGAGCGGAAGGTGCCGAGCGGCAGCGCGGTGATCCCGACGTGGCGGACGAGGCCCTGCTCCTTGAGCCGGTGCAGGGCGGGCAGGGTCTCATTGACGATCTGCTCGTGGTCGGCGAACTCGATGTCGTGGCACTGGATCAGATCGAGGTAATCGACTCCGAGCCTCACCAAACTGTGTTCGACGCTGCGTTCCGTGCTCGCGCGGGAGTAGTCGTAATCGCCGCGGGCCTCGCTGTAGCTGCCGATCTTGGTGGCGAGGTGGTAGGAATCCCGAGGCACGCCTTCAAGCGCCCGGCCGAGGTTCAGTTCCGCCCGGGTCCCACCGTAGGCGGGTGAGACATCGATGAAGTTGATCCCGCCTTCGAGGGCGGCGTGGACCGTCTCCACGCAGTCATCGAGGCTGACATCGTGAAAAACGGCGCCCAGCGACGACGCGCCGAAGCTAAGGACGGAGACTTCCATCCCGGTATGGCCGAGTGTGCGGTAGTTCATGGGATTCGGGACGCCGGGGATCCAATGGCGAACCACCAAAACTAGCGGATGGCGGACGTTTCTAGAATGACTCGAATTGACGAACGCATGGATATTTCTGTCGTGTCAGGGGGATCGAAACCCTCGGAACGTCGTCTCCTTCGCACCGGCTCCCGCCGGGAGACCCGGGATGGCTTCGGCTTTCCCGATGAGAAAGTGCGTCGGGATTTTTGGCGAAAACACGCATCTCGATGACGAGGCCCCATCGATCCGGCTCCGGCTCCGCAGACGAGGTCTGCCCGGCCTCACGACGCCGCGATCCGATTCGCGGGAAATCTCTCCAAACCCATGCCCATTCCAGCTGTCATCCAACCCGCGGGACTCCTCCGGATCCTGGCTTTCGAACTCTTGATCGGTTCCGTCGGCGCTCAGGTCGTCCAAACCGTGAATTCCACCGGTTCGGCCACCGCTTGGAACGGTGCCATCTGGGGAACCCCGGCGACAACGCCGACGAGTGGCAACGGCTACGCCACCGCAGCCGGTCTGATATCGCCCTCCGCCACCAACCTCGGCACGGGAACCGACGTCACCGGACGGGTGCGGGCCTACGATGAAAGCCCTGGATTCAACGGCGATGCGCTCACCCTCGTTTCCGCGACCGAGCTGCTGCTCAAGGGAGCCGGCACGACCTACACGGCGAACCTCGTCCTGAACGGCGGCATCCTCCGCTTTTCTCCGGATGCCGGTGGCAACGTGACCTTGGCCGGCACCCTCGATGTCGCCTCGGATTCGGTGCTCGGATTGGTGCAGAGCGGCATCAGCACGTTGACGATCGGTTCCACCCTCACCGGAAATGGCGTACTGCGCCTCGCTGCCGGTCAGAACAACGGCAACTCGCTCATTTTTGATGACGGTGCCGGGCTTTCCTTGAACGGCTTCGAAGGCACTCTCGAAATCGGCGGCGGAGCCAGCGCGGTCGTCGTTGGCTTCAACCAACCCTACGACATGAGCCTCGCCGAGGTGGCGATGGGCAGCCACTCGACGGCCGACGTCCTGGCGCTGAACGCAGACATCACGGTGAAGTCGTTCACCTTCGGTGCCAGTGTGGTGGCACCGGGCACCTACAGCGTGGCGACGCTGAATGCGACCTACGGAAGCGGCTCACGATTCACCGGGACCGGCTCGTTGACGGTGGGTGAGGGTGATGTCGACCCCGGGGGCGACAGCGATGGCGACGGATTGCCCAACTCGTTCGAGGATCAGATCATCAACGCGGATCCGCACGATGCGGTGGATGGCTATGAGGATGTGGCGGGACCGGAGGACGCCCCGGCCACGACCGATTTCGACAAAGACGGACTGAGCGATGCCGATGAGTTCGTTCTGGGAACCAAGCCGGCTGATCCGGACAGCGACATGGACGGCTACGGCGATGCGGTCGAAGTCGCCGGCGCGACCGACCCGAACTCATCGATGAGCATGCCGCCGCAGGTCGCCGGCAATCCGCGCTCGCTGCCGGTGCTTTCGGCGGATGCGGTCGCGGGTGGCTTTTCCCTCGTGACGGGTGGAAACGCGGTGCCGGTGGTGTACGACGCCGCGGATGCGACGGTGGTGGAAAAGGCCGTGCTTTTGTATGCCGATGACGTGGAGGCCGTCGGTGGCGTGCGGCCCGCGGTTTTGAACTCGGCCGACGGACTCAGCGGACCCGCGGTCCTCGTCGGCACCCTCGGCCAGAGCGCGCTGATCGACGGGTTGGTGGCTTCGGAAAAACTCGACGTTTCCGGGATCCGGGGAAGCTGGGAATCGTATCGCCTTGCCCGGGTGATCGAGCCCGTGCCGGGCATCACCGAAGCTCTGGTCGTGGTCGGCAGCGACCGCCGGGGGACCGCCTACGGACTCGGTGCGATCAGCGAAGTCATGGGGGTTTCGCCCTGGACCTGGTGGGCCGATGTGCCACCGCCGGTGCGCCCGGAGATTCACCTGGCGGGCCTGCCGCTGGATTCGATGCCGCCCAGCGTCCGTTTCCGCGGCATCTTTATCAACGACGAGGACTGGGGGCTGCAGGAATGGGCGGAGAAGAACTATGAGTCGGGGCCGGGCGAAGTGAAGGACATCGGGCCGAAGACCCATGCCAAGATCTTCGAGCTGCTGCTCCGCCTGCGCGCGAACTACTGTTGGCCGGGAATGCACCCGAGCACCCGCGCGTTCCACTATTACCCGGACAACAAGCAGGTGGCCGACGATTACGCCATCGTCATGGGCAGCTCGCACGCCGAGCCGATGCTCCGCAACAACGTGGACGAGTGGGATCGATTCACCGACGACAACGGCTACTCGGACAACTGGAACTACTCCCAAAACAAGCCCGTGATTTACGAATACTGGGATGTCAGGGCGCAGGAGGCCGGGCCGTTTGAAAATGTCTACACCATCGGCAAGCGCGGCATTCACGACTCCGGCATGGTGGAGGGCTCGAACAACACCGACAAGGCCGCCTGGCTCAACACCATCTTCGCCGACCAGCGCCAGATCCTCGCCAACCGGGTGAATGCGAACCCGGCCCGGGTGCCGCAGATTTTCGTCCCCTACAAGGAGGTGCTGAGCATCTACGACACGGGTCTGGTCAACGTTCCGGATGACGTCACGCTGGTGTGGCCGGATGACAATCACGGCTACATCCGGCGGCTTTCCAATAGCGCCGAGCAGCAGCGCTCCGGAGGCGGCGGCGTTTACTACCACCTGTCTTACTGGGGTGCACCGCAGGATTACCTCTGGCTCTCGACGATTCCGCCGTCGCTGATCTGGGAGGAAATGATGAAGGCTTATGAAAACGACTGCCACCGCTTGTGGGTCTTCAACGTCGGCGACATCAAACCGGCCGAGGTCAACATGGAGTATGCCCTGCGCCTCGCATGGAACGTTCACAGCCATGGTCCGGATTCCCAGATGAAATGGTTGAATGAATGGGCGACGCGCGAATTCGGAGCGGAGAGCGCCGGTGCCATCGCCTCGGTGATGAACGACTACTATCAACTCAACCACGCCCGCAAACCCGAACACATGAACTGGAAGGACAGCGATGCGGGCAGCTCGGCACCTTCGGGCGCGACCTCTTACCCCTTGTTCAGCCAGGTCCACGAGGGCGATGAACTGGCGCACCGCCTCGCGGAGTTCGATGTGCTGCGGGAGCGCGCCGACCTCATTTTCGATGCGATCCCCTCTGACAAGCGCGACGCGTTCTATCAACTCGTGGTCTATCCCGTTCGCGGGTCCGAAGCGATGAACCGCAAGGTCCTCCACACCGCGAGGGCCTACCGTGCGGTCGCCCAGAAACGCACCACCGCCACGCAGCATTCGTCCGCGGCGACCAGCGCCTACAACGAAATCGCCAGCGAGACCGCCTACTACAACACCACGCTGGCCTCCGGGAAATGGAACGAAATGATGGACTGGAAGCCACGCGGACTGGCGGTCTTCAACATGCCGTCCCAGCCAACCGACCCCGGTGCGCAGTCGCTCGGACTGGGTGTGGCGGTCGAGGGCCGGCTGGAGCCGGTCTTCACCACTCCTTCGGACGGAACCTCGTCCAGCATGGAGCTTCATGCCGTGGATGATGCGGTTTCCATCCTCGCGCCGATGCAGGAGGCGACTCTGGACGGCCGCCGCTGCCTGTGGACTCCGGGAACCGGCGGTGCCGCCGCCGCTGGAGCCGGTGGACGGGCCAGCTATTCCTTCACCATCGCGGAAAGCGAAACCTACTCGATCCGCTTCGAGGTCCGCACGCCGACGGCCGACGACGACTCCTGGCATATCTCGCTCGATGGAGCCACGCCGGAAGTTTGGAACAACATCGGCATCGGCAACCCGGCTGGCTGGCGCTGGCTGACGTGGAAATCGGCGACGCTGACGGCCGGCACCCACACCCTTGTGGTCCACGAACGCGAGGACGGTGCCGCCTTCGCCGCGATCGAGATTTCAAATGCCTCCACGACGGCGGAAATGGGCGAGGACAAGCGTTTCAGCGATTTCCGCCTTCCCGAGTTCAACTCGATCACCCGCCGCGATTTCTTCATCGACCTCATCAATACCGAAGCTGGAGATCTCTCGTGGAGCGCGACGGCGGACGATCCATGGGTCGTGCTCTCCGCCACCTCCGGTTTGCTCGATACCGAGCAGCGGCTCACCGTTTCCATCGACTGGGACCAGCTTCCCGCCGACGAGTCCCTCACCTCCACGATCCATGTGACGACGGGAGACGACACGGTGGAGATCCCCGTCACCGTCTGGAATCCGCCTTCACCGCCCGCCGTTGATTTCATCGAGGAAAATGGAGCCGTGGTCATGGAAGCGGAACATCCCTCGGCGTCCCATGCGGGGACCGACGCCTCGTGGGTGGAGGTCCCGGATCTGGGCCGTGGAGACGGCGCGATGATCGTTCAGCCGACCACCGCCCCGAGCCTGACGACGCCCGCCGAGATCGTGGCCGACGCGCCTTCGCTGGAATTCTCGTTCCACCTCCGGACGCCCGGCACGCACTCGATCGAGGCGTTGTTCCTGCCCGCACTCTCACTGAACAACGACCGCGGCCGCCGCTATGCGGTCTCGGTGGACGGAGAAACGCCGACGATCGTCTCCCTGTCGTCCGAATCCGGCAGCGGCAACACCTGGTCGCGCTCCGTGGTGCGGTCGGCCATTTCAGGAAAATCCACCCATACGATGGCGAGTGAGGGGAACCACACCTTGAAGATTTGGATGGTTGATCCCGGCCTGGTCCTCGACCGCATCGCCGTTCTCACCAGCAGCACGCCCTATACCTACGGCGGCCTCCGTGAAACCGCGGTCGATACCACGGAAACCCTCTACGTGGCGGCAGGTGAAACCTACGTGCTGGATGGCGACAGCCGGACGTTCAAGCGGATCGTCAACCATGGGACGCTCGAACTCCGGTCCTCGTCGCTCGTCGTGGAAGGCGAACTGATCAACTTCGGCACCCTGCGGGTGACCGGCGACTCCACGATCACGACCGGTGGCAACGTCTCGAACTTCGGGATTCTGGATTCGATGTCGTGGCATCCGCGCGGCGTGGACGCTCTTCCCGACTATTCCGATTTCGGATCGATGATGGACAGCAGCTTCTTCCACCTCGAAAGCCACTGGATGGCGGACGGACAGTTCCACCTCCAAGTGCCCGGATACGAGGGCCACCAGTATGCCTTGCTGCGGAATGAAACGCTGACCGCATCCGGCTGGATGCCGGCAGGCCCGGCCAAGACCGGAAGCGGGGTTCACGGGAATCCGTCCCCCCTCACCTTCAACTGGCCGGCCGACAGTTCGCGGATGTTTTTCCGGGTGGAACTGGACGGTGACGAGTGAGGGACGCTTCACCCGCCCTCCTGCTACCGTGAGCAAGCATCTGCCTCGCCGGGCGGCTTGAGAAACCGTGTCGGGATCTTTGCTCAAAATCCGCCCCTCGAATTGGGGGGTATGGCTTTTTGGTCGCCCTCTCCAGATCCGACAACGACGTCGGGAATCACCGAGATATGCCGCCGGTGCCATCCGTGCCGGCGTCGAGCTTATTACAAACCCCAATACGAAAATCATCGTGGACAACCGACACCCGATTCATCTCAAGGGAGGCGTCGCCGCTTTCCTCACCACCGGTCTGCTGGCCTTCCCTGTGGCTCACGCCGCAGAGGTCGTCCAAACCGTGAACGACACCGGCACCGGCTGGAACAGCGCCCTCTGGGGTTCCCCTGCCGCGGCCCCCACGGCCGGAAACGGCTACGTGACGGCGGCCTTTGCACTCAATGACCCCAGCCGCCTGGGCACTCCCAATCTCACCGGCCGGATCCGCGCCATCACCGGCCAGGAAACTTTCACCGGCGATGCCCTCGACATCGTGCCCACCACGGAACTGCTGATCAAGAACGGGGGGACCTACACCGCGAACATCACCCTGAATGGCGGCCTCATTCGCCATTCCCCCAATGCGGCGGCCGCCGCCACACTCACCGGCACGCTCCATGTCGCCGCAGATTCCGTTCTCGGTTCGGTGCAAAGCGGCACCCAGGTTTTCACCATCGCTTCCACCATCACCGGCAACAGCACGCTGCGCCTGGCAGGCGGGACCGCGGCCAACCAAACGATCACCTTCGACGACGGCGCCGGAACGTCCCTCAGCGGCTTTGCCGGGACTCTGGATATCGGAGGCGGGCTGACCAATGCCGGAGCCGCCAACCTGGTCACGGTGGACTTCAACCAGCCCTATGACATGAGCGGCACCGCCGTCGTGATGGGTGGATACGCCACCGCCGACGTGCTCAATCTCGACGCGAACATCACGGTCGAAAGTTTCACCTTCGCCGGGGCTCCGCTCGCAGGAGGCATCTACGATGTCGCGACGCTGAACGCGACCTTCGGCACCGGGACCCAATTCACCGGGACCGGCACGCTGACGGTGACGGGTGCCATCGATTCCGATGACGACGGACTGCCCGACACGTGGGAAACGTCCTATGCCGGAAACCTGACCGATCTCGACGGCACGCTCCCCGCCGGCTCGGGGCCCGGTGCCGGGACCGGCGACTTCGACGGCGACGGCCTGAGCGACGCCGACGAACTGGCGGAATCCACGAGCCCGATCGACCCGGACAGCGACGACGATGGACTGAACGATGGTCCGGAAATCGCTGGCACCGACAACAACGATGTCTCCCACGGCTTCGGCCCGACCGATCCGAACCTGTTCGACAGCGATGGTGATGGGCTCGGCGACGGCGCGGAACTCGCAGGGACCGACAACGATGACGTCTCCCACGGCTTCGGTCCCACCGATCCGCTGTTCGCCGATAGTGACAACGATACGCTTGAAGACGGTGCCGAAGTGGCGGGAACCGACAACGATGGCTTCTCTCACGGCTTCGGTCCCACCAACCCCAACGATGCCTTCAGCGACGACGACGATCTGCCGGACGACTGGGAGATCACCTTTTTTCTCAATCCGAACAGCTCCGCCGGAGACGACGGAAACGAGGGAGATCTGGATGCCGACGGACTGGACAACTTCGGCGAGTATGTCGCTTTCACCGATCCCGGGATTTCCGATACGGACGGTGACGGTTTGGAAGACGGGCCGGAAGTCAATGGCACCCGGAATGACGGCACGGACCATGGATTCGGGCCGACCAATCCCCTGGCGATCGACACCGACGGTGACGGCTTCGATGACTGGTTCGAGCTTGAGCTGGCGACCGATCCGAATGACTCCAACAGCCTGCCCGGAACCGCCGCACCCATCGTCAACGGTGGCTTTGAAAGCCCGCCGGTGGCGGTCTCGACCGAGGCCGTCCCGGTCTCCAGCGGCACCGTGCCCGGTTGGACGGTGGTGACGAACGACTTCTACGTGACCGATTTTCTCCCCGCCGGTTTGGGTACCGGAAACCCGGGGGCTCCGAGCGAGGGTGCCCAGTTCGCGACCGCCGAGCGCCGCGCGCCCAATCCTCCTGTGGAGGCCGCATCGTTGGACGGAGGCACCGCCGCGACCATGAGCATGCGCCAGGACATCGACATGTCCTCGCTCTCCACCGAAATTGATGCCGGCGCCCGCAGCCTGCTGTTGAGTTTCGATTTTTTCGACAACGACGCGGCCGACGAGGGTGTCGTGACGATGCAGTTCCTTGATGGATCGAACAACGATCTGGGCCGGCGGGTCGTCTACCGCTCCCCCGCCACGACCAGCGCGGCCTGGCAGGCGGGCAATCTCACAGGCTATCCTCCCGTCGGAACCCGGACCGTCCGTTTGACTGTCGAAACGATCCTCGTCGGCGAAGGTTCGGCACGGAACTTCGCGATCGATAACATGCGGGCCCGTTTGTTCCACTTCGACGCCGACAACGATGACATGCCCGACGACTGGGAGTTGGCGAACGGGCTCGACACGACCGTCGATGATTCCGGTGACCATTGGGATGGCGACACGCTGACCAATCTGGAGGAGTTTCAGAACGGCACCGATCCGAACTGGGAGGACACCGATGGAGATGGTCACAACGACGATGTGGAAATCGCGGCGGGCTCCGATCCACTGGACGCTTCGAGCATCCCGGGCGGGGCCTCCGCCGGTGTCAGTGTCGTCAGCACGGACGTCACCACGAACGGCAGCGGTCAGGTCACCCAGGTCCAGATCACCTTCAGTGGCCTGGATACCAGCAAGAGCTACACCCTCCTGCGCGGCATCGACCTCGTCACCTTTCCGGACACCGTGGACACCCACCAGCCCTCTGCCGAAACAGAGGCATTCACCGACTCCTCGCCGGT
The DNA here is from genome assembly GCA_965652295.1 of uncultured Haloferula sp. Lineage (GTDB taxonomy): Bacteria > Verrucomicrobiota > Verrucomicrobiia > Verrucomicrobiales > Akkermansiaceae > Haloferula. The sequence continues at coordinate 82,075 of CBFGTS010000003.1, forward strand.
GCCGCAGGCGACCTCCGGCAAGGCATTCTACATCCTCGAAGAGACGCCATAAGGTCTCGCGGCCGCAAGGTCTGTTGAATCCAGGGGCGGCTTCGGATTACCGGAGCCGCCCCGATTCTTTGGTCCAGGATTAGCCGACAAGAGGATCCCGGAAGGCTGGCACCTGCTGGCGGTTGCGAACACGATGCCCCGGCCGGGAGGCACGCCCGAAAGCGCAGCCCCACGGCCATCCGGCAGAACAAAAACAACGCCACCCAAAAGGGTGGCGTTGTGGAAAATCGATCATCCGGGAACGCCGGCGGTCCCCGTCGAATGGAGATCAGGCTCCGCGCCGACGGCGCAGCAGACCGAACATGCCGAGACCGCCGAAAAGGGCGACCGAGGCTTCAGGAACGGCGATGGCGGCAAAATGCGCACCTACCTGACTTTCGGTAAGAACCGAATCGTACATCGAGAACTCGTCGATCGTGCCGGGAAAGAAGGAACCGACCGTCCCCCGGACGTTTCGCGCGCCGAGGGTGGGAGCGAAGCCGAAGTCCGCGAAATTGGTGGGAGCATCGCTATCCACATAGGTGATCGTTTGCGCGACACCGTCGACATACGCCGTGACCCGATTGACGGAATCATAGGTCAAAACCAGTTGGTGGAAACCTCCGTCGAACAAGCTGGCGTTCGTGAAGGTGGCGCCAAGGTCGGTGCCAGCTTCGTTTCGGATGTAAAGGCGGACGCCGTTGGTCAATGTGGCATTACCCACGCCATTTTCATTGAGAACAATATCGATGGCGGTGGTCGAACCGGTGTTGTAGGTGCCAAAGAGTCTTACGCGGGCATTCGACGTGGTGCTGAAAACGAACTCGTAGCTCGAACCGTCCAGAGACGATCCGAAGCTCGTGGCATTGGTGGTCGCAACATAGTCGTTGGTCCCGTCGAAGCCCACGGCGGTATCGCCAAGGATTGCAGCACCGGGCTGCCCGAGCGTCGGGCTGTTGGTGTAGGTGCCCGTCCGGCTGTTTCCCGATGTGTCGGTAGCGCTCGTGCCTGAGGATTCGCCCAGTCGGTAGTAAAGGTAGGGGTTGTCGGCGAGGACGGCGGTTTGGTAGGCCGTGGTCGCGGCGTGAGCCGCCGGCAGGGCCAGGAATCCGAGGGTGAGGGCGGTTACGGCACCTCCGAGGCCTCGTTTGTTGCGTGATTTGTCCATGATGGTTGTGTTGTTTTCAGGTTTGGGTTTTCGAGCTGGATCGCCCAGACGAGCTGAGGACGGCGACCGATCTCGATCTTCCGGGGGATCGGGAGACATGCTTCGGGGAAACAAGTCTCCTTCAACCTGAGGGGCGGATTTTCGCCCGAAATACCGACGGAGTTTTTTCCGAAAAACCCACGACCGGGGAAACGCGCCGTTGATGGAGGCTCAGGCGGCAGCCCGGATCGAGATTCAGGTTGAAAACCCTGCGATCCATCTTCTTCATCCATGCGTGCCGGACGAAAGTTGCCGCGACATGCCACCTGAGAAGAGCATGGGGCGCTGGCATGAATCCGGTTGCGTTGCCCGTCCGTGAACGAAATCCGAAAAATCCTGGAATCCTCCACCCAGTCCAGCAGCCGGGCTTCGGCGGAACTGCTGCCTCTGGTCTACGATGAATTGCGGGCCTTGGCGGCAAGGCGTCTGAACGACGAGAAGGACCCGCAGAGCCTGCAGGCCACCGCGTTGGTTCACGAGGCATGGCTCTCGCTCGCAGGCGACGACGAACGGTCATGGGACAACCGCCGTCATTTTTTTCGAGCTGCGGCCAAGGCGATGCGCAACATCATGGTGGATCGGGCCCGGGCCAAGGACTGCCAGAAGCGGGGAAACCGACCGGAGATCGTCGACATCGAGAAGCTCGACATCGCGGATGCCTCCATCGATGAGCGGGTCCTGTTGGTGGACGAAATGTTGACCCGGATGGAATCGACGGACCCCGAGAGCGTGCGGGTGACGACGCTCAAATTTTTCGGCGGTCTCACCAACCGGGAGATCGCGGAAATGGACGGCGTGACCGAAAGGACGGTCGAACGCAACTGGGCCTACGCGAGAGCAAAACTCCTTCGGATGATCCGCAAGGAAACCGCCGACGAGGAATGAAGCCGGACGTTGATCGGCTCCTGTTCATGGCGGCATCGGGCTTTGCTTCCGAAGCGGATCGCGAGGCGTTCCTCGAATACACCTGCCAGGGTGATGAGTCGCTTAGGACGACGATTGACGAATTGCTGGAGGCGGACCGCGATGCGGATGGTTTTTTCGAACTGGAACCGGAGATCACCCTCCCCAACGCAACCGGTGGCGCTCAGGATGAGGAAACGCACGCCCGGATCGGCCCCTACCGGCTGATCGACCGGCTGGGTGCGGGCGGCTGCGGCGTGGTCTATCTGGCGGAGCAGGTCGAGCCGGTGAAGCGCAAGGTGGCGCTGAAGATCATCCGGATCGGCATGGATACCGAGAGCGTGATCGCCCGCTTCCTGATGGAGCGCGAATCGCTGGCGCTGATGAACCACCCGAACATCGCCCGGGTGCTCGACGCCGGGGCCACCGCCTCCGGCCGGCCGTATTTCGTGATGGAGTTGGTGGACGGTGAGAGGATCACCGAATACTGCGACCGTAAGCGGCTCAACGTCCGTCAACGGCTCGAGCTCTTCGTCCAAGTCTGCGAAGCCATCCAGCACGCCCACCAGAAGAGCGTGATCCATCGCGACATCAAACCGTCGAATGTGCTGGTCAGCGACCACGGCGGCCGTCCGGTTCCCAAGGTCATCGATTTCGGCATCGCCAAGGCCACGCGCGGCGAGACCGACGGGGAGGCCACGTTCACCCATTCCGGTCAGCTTGTCGGAACACCCTCCTACATGAGCCCGGAGCAGGCCGAAGGGAGTGGCGACATCGATACCCGCAGCGATATCTACAGCCTTGGAGCGATGTTATGCGAGCTACTGACGGGACACCCACCCTTCGATCACGAGGAGTTCAGGGGAAAAGGCACCGATCAGATCCGCACTTTTTTGCAGAAGCAGGAAACCCAGATGCCTTCGGCCCGGTTGCGGGCGGTCCCGGTTGAGGAGGCCACCACGATCGCGGATGTGCGTTCGGTGGATCCGCGCCATCTCGCGGCGCAGCTCGCAGGGGATCTGGACTGGATCGTCATGAAGGCGACCGAGAAGGACCGCGGCCTGCGTTATGAAACCGCCAATGCTCTGGCGATGGACGTCCAGCGTTATCTGAACGTGGAGCCGGTGTTGGCGCGCCCGCCCAGCCGTCGGTATCGCTTCACGAAGCTGGTACGGCGGAACCGCATGGTTTTCGCGGCCGGCGGAGTGGCGCTGTTCGGTCTGCTCGCGGGGTTGGGTGCCTCGACCTGGCTTTTCCTGCGGGAAAGGGATGCCCGCCACGAACAAACCCGTCTGCGGGCGGTGGCGGAGAAGGCGAGGATTTCCGCGGAAGATGCCAGAGCCAATGAAGCCCGGATGAACCGGCTGGCCAAAGCGGCCGACCTGGTGAGACAGGCGGCGGTTTTCGTGAGATACAAGAACATGGAGGAGGCCGACCGATTGCTCGCGGAACTGGAGCCGGACGTCGCTCCCCCGTCCCTGGAGGCTGCGGATACCCTGATCCGGCTCGCCAATTGGAACTTCGCCGAAAAGCGCTTCAGCGAAACAGCGCAGCGCTTCCACATGCTCGCGCACGTCTACGCGGTCGTGGATCCCACCGATACCAACGCGAATTCCCAGGAATGGCTGCCGATTGCTCCCGCCGTGATCGAATGGGGCGAACCCGGCCAATATGAGGAAGTCCGCCAGCTGGCCGTGCAACGGTTCTCCGACACCACAAACTCAGTCGTGGCGGAGCACTTGCTCAAGGTCGCGCTGCTTGCCCCCGCCGATGCCGAAACCTTGCAGGCGATCGCCCCGACCGCCGAGGTCATCGGGGCCTCGCTGACGCATCTGGGCAACACTTCCGAGCAGGCTCACCTGGCCGCCTGGGGGCGGCACGCGATGGCATTGCTGGCCTACCGGCAGGGTGATCTGCAAACGGCGGAGGAGCTTGCCAAGCTCAGCCTGACGAACGAAGGGAGCGCGTCCCGCGGCCTCCTGAATAAGGTCCTTCTCGCCATGATCGACCTCAACCAAGGACGGAAGGAAGAAGCCTCCGAGAGCCTCGATCGGATCCGTGCCGAAGTGACCCAATGGGAGCCATCCCCGGAGACTCCGGACGGTCCCGGAACCCACCACCGATTGTCGTGGGCCAACTGGGCGGCGCTCCGGATTCTGTTCCGAGAGGCGGAGGCGATGCTGGAAGCTCACGCCTCCGAGACACCGGAGCATTGATCGTCATTTTTCCTGTCGGGAATCCGCCCGGATTTCCGCCCTTTGAATGTGGAAGGTTCGAGCTCGAACCTCATCCTGTGTCTTCCCGCTGTGACTGCTGTTCGAACATCGTTTGGGTTTATCGATGGACGACAGGTTGCAACCGGCTCGCGGCTGGAGCGATTTGGGGTCGCTCCAGCCGCTTTCATTCCGGCGGGTGAAGCCGGATCCCGCTGCCTTTTCCCCAGTCAGAGCCGGCAGGAAACGTTGCGCGTCGAAACTTCCACCGCCGTCCTCGCATTCGTCGTTAAGTTCGGAGGCCTCCGGGCTATTGTAGGTTGTTTGAACCCATGATGTCTCCGGTTTGCTCTCAGGTGCTCGTGTCACCCCCCGCCTTGGCTCGTGCCACGGCTCCATCGTCCGAGGTCCGGAGCAGAACCGCCACCCGTCGCCACTCATGAGGCCCAACCCCGAACCGCGGCGCGTCAGCCTCCGCGACATCGGTCAGAGACTGGGCGTGAGTCACACCACCGTCTCGCTGGCGCTGAAGGATGATCTCCGGATCACCACCAGCGTGCGTCAGCTCGTGAAAGCCACCGCCGAGGAGATGGGCTACCGGCCGGATCCGATGCTGTCAGCGCTCGCCACCTACCGGCGGAACCGCAGCGGTCTCCCGATGAGTGCCGGCATCGCATGGATCAACGCGTGGCAGGATCCCGACGCCCTCCGGCGCTACCGGGAGTTCGACTGCTATTGGCGGGGTGCCGAAAGGGCGGCGGAAAAGTTCGGTTACCGTCTTGAGGAATTCCGCGCCGGCGCGGATTGTTCGCCCGCCCGTCTCCACCAGATCCTGCACACCCGCGGTATCCGTGGCATCCTGCTCCCCCCTCACAGCGATCCGCCGTCGTGGAAGAATTTTCCGTGGGAGCACTACTCGGTGGTCCGCTACGGCCGGTCCATGCCCCACCCGCCATTTCACGTCATCACGGCGGATCAGGTGCTCAACACGATGCTCGCCTTCCGGAAAATCCGCGAGCGCGGCTACGAAAGGATCGGCTTCGTCGACTGCCGCGAGGCGACCGTGAAGCCCGGTCACCTGTTCCTGGCCGGTTTCCTGAGCGCCCGGACGGCGTTGGATCAGACGATGAGGGTCCCGGTCCTCAACCTGAGCCTCACGCGAAATTCCGGACGCGCCGCGCAACTCGCGGCGTGGGTGAAGAAGCATCGAGTCGAGGCCATCCTTACGAGTTTCAACGAACTCCCCGCGATTCTGGCCAAAGCGGGACTCCGCGTGCCGGACGATGTCGCCCTGGCCGGCACCACCGTCCTCGACACTCCCATTTCAGCGGGCATCGACCAGCATCCGGAAGAAATCGGACGCGTCGGCTTCCTGCTTCTCCACTCCCTCATCAACGACCGCGACACCGGGATCCCCACGATCTACCGCCAGTCGCTGATCGAGGGCTCATGGGTGGATGGTGACTCGCTTCCCCATCGAACCCATGCTGGTCACGACGCGGCTTCGGCCGAGTAGGCGGAATAGCCGCTGCGGTGGTAGGAACGAAGCCGGTAGCGCTTCACGGGGCAGGTGTCTCCTCGTCAGCGTCCGCTCCGCTGCGCAGGCCCCTCGAAGGGCATCATCTGCTTCTTCGATCGCCTTTGGAAAGGATCACCCGGCCGGACCTCTACCGCACGTTCACCTGAACCGCGGATTCCAGCCCGTTGTCCGCTGTCACCTTCAGGGTCGCCGCTCCGCTTTCACCGGGCTTGCTGCGCAGGACGGCAACCGCCTGACCGTAGAACAGGGAGTGCTCGACGTCCGTCAGGGACTCCATGCCCATCGGATCGCCATTGGCCACGCCCATGAACACGGCCGCGCCTTCCGTTTCGAACTTGAGCTCGTCCATCGCCAGCGGGCAGAGATTGCCGCTTTCATCGAGCATTCGGATCGTAACGTAACAGAGGTCCATGCCGTCCGCATTCAGCTCGGGGCGATCGGGCGATACCTCCAGCTTGGCCGCAGCACCGGCGGTGCGCACACGATCCTCGCCGATCTTCGCGCCGTCCTTGTAGGCGACCACTTCCAACTCGCCCGGCTCGAACGGGATGTCGAAGAAGCGGATGCGGTAGGCATCGACGATGTCGAAGTAGGGATCCTGAGCGCGGATCGCGGTGTCATAAACCTCGAACTCACGGATGCTCGCCCAGCTCCCTCCTTCGTGGCCCTTGACATTGACCTTCAGATAACGGCCCTCGGTCGGGGCAAGGGTGATCGTCATGCGCTCCCGCACGGATTCGCGTTTGCCGGAAAGCTGCTTCCAGTTCCGCTGGTCCGTGGAAACGAGCAGTTCGAAGTCGTAGCGCGTATCGCGAGCTTCCCACTGGATCACCACGGTGGAAAACAACCGCTCCTGTCCGAGATCGACCTCCCAAGCCTGGGGAAAGCCGCCACTCTCCGCGCACCAGCGGGTTTCCGGGTTGCCATCGATCGCCTTGTCGGCCGTGTGGTCGGCCAGCACGTTTCCATCCTTGTCCTGGACGACCTGTGAGCTGGTGGCGTTGACGGTTTTCCCAAATGCGAAGTTCGCCGACTCGAGCTTGTCTGGGTCGACCTTGGCCTTGCGGCCGAGGCTTCTGCCGTTGAGGAAGAGCTCGGCTTCATCGCCGTCGGTATAGACGATGACCGGCACGCGGTCCCCTTCGGACCAGTTCCAGTGCGGCGAGAGATGGACGGTGTGGTCGTCTTTCCTCCAAAGGCCACGATAAAGATAGAATGCATCCTTGGGCAGGCCCGCCAGATCGATGATGCCGAAGTAGCTGCTTCTCGCGGCATCCTTCAGCTCGGGCGATCCCTTGCCCCGGGCCGGGGTCGGCTCACCCAGATAATCGAAGCCGGTCCAGACATAATTGCCGCAGAGAAACCGCTCTTTGCGCATGCGCTCGAACTCGTATTCCGGAATGTCCGCCCAGATCGCGGCCGTCAGGCAATAGTCGCTCTGATAGGGTCCGGGCTGGTAGTCGGTCTTGGCGTCCGGCAGCTCCAGATTGTAGTAGCCACGCGTTCCGAAGGCCGACGCGGTTTCCGAGTAGATGATGGGTTTCTCCGGGTAGTTCTTCCGGAAGTTCGTGTAGCGGGCCGAATAGTTCCAGCCGGAGACATCCACCGAGTCGAAGATCTTGGCGGAACGATCGGCACCCTGCGGCATGTGGCCCACCATGAGCGTCGGCCGGGTGGGGTCGTATTTCTTGAAATAACCGACCACCTGCGAAACGAGTTCTCCGCCCGAGCCATCGCGCCGGCCGAGGATGTTGTAGTCTTCATTGGAGATCGACCAGATGACGACCGACGGGCTGTTGCGGTCGCGGAGGACGAAGTTCTTCACCTCCCGTTCGGCATACTTTTTAACAAACTCGGGAGTTTTCACCCGCACGCCGCCGGTGGCATCCCATTTGTCGTAAAGTTCGTCGAGCACCACGATCCCGAGACGGTCGCATATCTTCACCACCTCCGGAGCGTCGGGATTGTGAGAAGTGCGCAACGAGTTGATCCCCATCTCCTTGAGGATTCTCAGCTTGCGCTCCATCGCCGCCGGGTAGAACGCCGCACCCAGCATGCCGTGGGTGTGGTGCTCGCAAACCCCTTGCAGGTCCACACGGCGGCCGTTGAGATGAAAGCCGTCGTTCGCCGTCCATTCGTAGGTGCGAATGCCGAAGTTCGTCTCCTCGTGGTCCACCTCGTCGCCATCGACCACCACACGGGTCCGGAGCGAGTAAAGATGCGGATGGTCCACGTCCCACCGCATCGGTTCACTCACCGGAAAATCGAAGACGGCTTTGCCGTCCTCCCCGCCGATCTGGAGCGACTGACGCTTGCTGGCGATCTCCCTGCCATCCGGATCGACGATCGTGGCCTCGACGCCGACGGTCACCTGCTCGCCGGACCGGTTCGCGATCTCGACCTCGGCCCGGACCTTCGCTTGCGAGTCCTGGACGTCGGGCGTGGTCACAAAAACGCCCCACACCGGGATATGGACGGGATCGACCAGTTGCATCGCCACCTTGCGGTAGATCCCGGCGCCGGGGTACCAGCGCGAGGCCATTTGCCGCGTATCCGCGTGCACCGTCAGCACGTTCTCGCCGCCGAAGTCCGCGGCATCGGTGGCATCGATCCAGAACGAGTTGTAGCCGTAGATCCATGAGCCGACTTCCTCGCCATTCAGGTAAACGGTGGGATGGGCCATGACGCCATCGAAGATGAACTGCACGCGCTTGCCTTTCGCATCCGCCGGGAGCGTGAAGGATTTGCGGTACCAGCCCTCACCTCTCCAAGGCAGCTTGGCGGTATCGGGGTTTCCCTGCGGATCGAACGGTCCCGCGATCGCCCAGTCGTGCGGCAGATCGACGTGTTCCCATTTCGAATCGTCGAACGACGCTTCCTTGGCCTCCGGATGGGAGCCCTTGGCGAAACGCCAGCCGAAGTTGATCGGATCGACCTCGTGGACGGACGCGCGGGATTCCTGGTCCTCGTCAGCCCGGACGGACAGCGGCATCCATAAGAGAATTGATGACAGCAGGAAGACGGAGGACGGGTTCATGATGAGACGAAAAATGAGTGGATGGGAAAATCTCATTTGCCGGGCTTGATGGCAATGCCTTGCACGACGAGCGCCCGGTCGGCGGACCACAGCTTGAGGGTCGCCCTCCCTTTCGGGACCTTCAGTTTCGCGGAACCGGACATGACGTGCCGGAGCACGTTCTTCGCCCACAACTTGTCGTGACCGCCGCTGTCGCGCTCGCCGAAGGAGACGAGAACCGGAGCACCGTCATTGATCGAAACGGCGGCAAGAACCTCGTGCTCGGGCGTGAACGGGTGGGTCGGCAAGGCCTCGATCTCGACCGACACCTCGCCCGACTGTTCGGAATCGAAGATGTATTCCGCGACCGGCGCGTGTTTCCGAACCGCCCCGGCCGTTCGCAGGGTGGGCACGTCTTGAAAGGGCATGACGGTGATGGCGTGGCCGCACGGACTCAGACCATCGATCACCCCCCAATCGGCCCCGTCTTGGCCGCGGGTCCGCACGAAAGAGGTCGGATCGATCCGGATCACATCCTCTTCAGGGTCCGGCGATGCCGGGTTGGTGCCGGTCGGCGCGGTGGACGGCATGTCGAAGACCGGCAGTCCGCGCGGGCGATAGTCCATCATCTCCCGCCACTTGCCGCCTTGGAGGGAGTTGTATTCCTCCGTCAGTTCCTTGATCCGCTCGAAGGCCTTCACGGCCAGGTTCCCCTCGTCCGATGAACCGGTCCGACGCGCTGCCTCGGCGCGGAGGATCTTCTCGGCCATCGCCGCGGCCCCGAGCGTCGGGTACTCGACGAGCTGGAAGTACGGGGAACGCAGTTCTTCCGGCAGCTCCGCGGCGAAGGCTTCCGTCCGCTCGGCGAGCCGGAGCCAGCGTTGCAACACCCGCTGCTGTTTCTCCATGGGCCACGGACTGTCCTGGATCGGAGTGTTCGGGTAGATCTGGTTGAACCCCATGTGCTCGGGCCGCCGGATGGCGCAGAGGCGGTAATACTCGTCCTTCAGGCTGGCGATCACTTCCCCGAACGCCGGACCGAACTGCTGCTTGTAGAAATCGTGCAGGAAGCGGCCTTGCACGTCCGGACCGTAGGCATCGATGTTCCATGCCAAGTCGAAGGTGATCCCCATGCCCGTCTCCATCGGTTTGATGTCGCCGACGTTGAGCACCCACATCTCATACACGCCCAATTGATAGGCCTTCGTCATTTCCAGCCAGAGGTGCGCGGGCGGCGTGGAATCCAGCCATAGGAAATCGTGGGAGCCACCCCAGTAGGACAGGTGATAGTAGACGCCGCTGCCGCCGGAACGCTGCCGTTCTTCGGCATCGGGGAGCTGCCGGATGTAGCCATGGTTGTCATCGGGCCACACCAACGTGATGTCCTCGGGCAGATCCATCCCCATCTGGTAGAGGTCCAGCACCTCCTTGTAGGGAACGAAGGACTGCGGCACCTTGGAGGCGTCCGGGTTCACATGCTCTTCGATCATCTTGCGCTGGAGCCCGATGAGCTTTTCCAGGCGATCGCGCTTCTCCTTGGGGGAGCCACCACCGGGCACCCCACTGTCGTGAACGCCACGGACGCCCACGGTGTAGACGTTTTCAAACTCCGCATTCTCCGCCACACGCGTCTCCCAGTAGTCCAGCATGCTGGGAAGGTTGGTCACCGGATTCCAGTCGCCGAATTTTTTATGGTCCCATTCGTCGACGTTGTTCCGCAGCATCGGCTCGCAATGCGATGAACCCATGACGATCGCGTAATCGTCGGCCACCTGCTTGTTTTCCGGGTAGTGGTTGAAAGCCTTCGTCGACGGGTGCATCGCCGGCCAGCAGTGATTGGCCTTCAATCGCAGCAGCAGCTCGAAGATTTTCGCATAGGTCTTCGGGCCCATGTCCTTCACTTCTCCCTGGCCGCTTTCGAAGTTCTTCTCCGCCCATTCCTGCAGGCCCCAGTCCTCATCGTTGATGAAGATGCCGCGGTAACGGATGCTGGGCTCCTTCGAAGTGAAAGGCTCCGGGCTGATGTGAATCTCGTCCGTCCGCTTCGCCGGCACATCGGCCCACCAGTACCAGGGTGAAACGCCTATCGCCTCGGACAGGGAAAAGACGCCGAACGCCGTGCCGCGACGGTCGCTGCCCGCGATCACCAACGCCTGCGGAACGTCCGGTGACGGGTTTTCCACCACTTCGATACGATACCGCTCCCAGCCGCCCTTGATGCCGGAGACATCGATCTTGCGGCCAGCCGCCAGTGCGTCGATCACCGGGCTTTTCCCCAGGGTCCCGATGACCACCAGCGGCCCGCTCTGACCGGCGGCGGTCGTGGTTACCTCTGGGCGGACACCGCTCACCCGCTCGACATCCTCCGCGAACAACTCCGAGGCGATCTCGACAACCTTGGCGTCCTCGCCCGAGTACACGATGGTCGCCGCCTTGCCCGCCTCGACCAGGGCGAAGTCGCGCTCCGAGCCGGCCGTTCCGGAAACGGCGGGAGCACCCGCGGGCTTGATCGGCGTCTCCGGGGCAAGAGCGGCCAAGCCGGCGTTTGGGAGCAGGTGTTGCTTCAACGGGCTGTCGCTTTCCGCGAGACCTCGGCAGACCAGCGCGGCCATGTGGATAGCTCCGCTCTTGTTCCAGTGCGTCGTGTCATTCGGCGCGAGCAGATCGACGAGCGCGTCGTTGCCGATTCCCTGCATGAACTCGCCGCTCATGGCGAACAGATCGATCAGCGTCACCCCCTTGGATTTGGCAACGTCCCGCATCGCCTTGGCGTACGGTTCGAGATCGTAGCGGGGCGTGCCATCGTCACCGACGAGGAAGGGCAGCAGGTTGCCTTTCCCGTCGAAACTCCGGCGGTGCATCGGCGTGACCAGGATCGGAGTCGCCCCTTTCGCCCGGGTTTCCTCGATGTATTGCTCGATGAATTTCCGGTAATCCCCCGACGCATCGGTCGACTCCAGATTGCCGGGTTCATGGGAATCGTTGTGGCCGAATTGGATCAGGACGAAGTCCTCTTCCCCGAGACTCTCCAGAACCTTCGCCCAAAGGCCCTCACCGATGAAGGTCTTGGTGCTGCGGGCGGGTTTCGCGTGGTTTTCGAACCGCACGTGACCCTCGAAAAAATAGGGAATCATCTGTCCCCAGCCACGGTTCGCTTCGTTCTCGCGGTAGGTTGACACGGTCGAGTCGCCGATGATCGCCACGTCAACCTCCGGCGCGGCGTCGGCTGCAGCAGAGCCCAATAGGAGGGGTATGGCTAAAACGAGTGCGGATCGCGTGATCGTGGAGAGAAGGCGGGCGATTCGGTTCACAGAATGAGGGTGCGGTTTGAAAAATCGTCGGCGTGAGCGTTCGGATTCCGGAAAGCGTGGAAGTGGCGGAGGTCGGCTGCGCTACGGACGACAGGAAACCTTCCTTGCAGGCATCCGGGCATAGGACGAACAAAAAACCCGCCTCGCCGGAATGGCGGGGAGGGCATGGCTTTCACGACCATCGGCTCGTGCTGGATCACGGCAGCTTTTTCATACCGCGCCAAACCAAGGCCAAGACATCACCCCGAACAACCGGGTGCCTCGTTTCCCTGTAAACAGGAAGCAACAGGAAGCGCCGGCACTTCAAAGGCCGACGCCTCCACTCCCCTCTTCTTGGCTCAGGGCGAGTCCTCGGCGGACGCCCTGAGGAACCCGAGCGGACCCCGCGGCGATTCGCCGCCCACATCCCCATCGAGCCGGAAAGTCCGGTAACTCCAGCCTTCGTCCAAGGCAGGCAGCTCCGACGAAAGCGCGGGCATGACTTCCGAAACCGCTTGGTCGAAGGTCGCCAGATCGTTGGATCCTCCAACGCTGTAGGTGAGACCTTCCGCCACAAGCGTGGCAACGGCCGGGGCGGTTTCAGAAAAGACCGCTCCGTCCCTCACCGGGAAGGTCAACACGAACCCGGTTCCCGGGGCGATGTCCGCCAAACCCGAGCTGAATTTCCCCGAAGCCAGACCGTCCAGAGCGGAGGTCGGATCGGTGTTGAATGCAAATTCCTCCAAATTCGTGAGGCCGTCACCGTCCGGATCCGCGCCGCGCTCGGCATCGGCACCCATGAGGCTCGGATAGTTGCCGATCCATTCCACGAACGGGTCCACCACATCGGACACCACGATCAAGCCGACCCCGGTGATGAATGGAGTCTCGTGTTCGGCTCCGGAGCCGATCGGCCCATAGATGCCTGGATCCTGGGTCACGCCGCCGAGCACCAGACCACCCACGATGTCCTCCTCCGAGCTGGCGAAGAAATCCAGGTTCAGCACGGCGCCTGCGGCCACGGACAAAGTCGCGGTATCACTGAGCCCGGGCTCCCAAAGAGAGAGGGTTCCCGCCTCCACCGTGGTGTTTCCGCTGTAAGCCGGCACCATCGACACGAACATCGTCCCTGCCCCGGCTTTGGTGAGGCTTCCCGGGGCCATTCCGAACTCACCGGATTGGTCGATCAAGACCACGGCCACTTCCAAATCGGTTTCATCATCGCCAGTGACATCCTCGACGGTGAAGACGGTGTCGGGACCAAGGTGGCATCCGCTGCCTCCACTGTCCGCGATGGTGGACGGAGCCGTGCCGGTCACCAAAACGTCGCCGCGAAACTGGACGCTTTGATTGTCACCCAGATCCGGGGATGCGTTCGCCAGAGTGCCGCCGTTCAACGTGAGATCGCCGAGGATGTTGTAGGCTCCCACCTGCAGCGTGCCCTGGTTCACCAGAATCGTGGGAAGAAGCTCGGAGTCACCGGTTTGATTGCCGAACACCCGGTTGCTGCCGAAGAGGAGCGTCGCCCCACTCTCGACATGGATCGTCCGCCCGGCGTGCTGCGCATTGCCGAGGCTGGTAAATGTGGGCACGTCAAACCCCCTCATCTGCGCGGTGAACTGTCCTTCGGTGATGGTCACGTCGCCGGTGAAATCCCCCCCGCCCGTGCTCACCGCATTGCCGAGTCCGGATTTCACGAGCGAAATCGTGCCATCCACCGAACCGTCGCGGATGGCGCATCCGTAGGCGATGTCGTCGTCGCTATCGAGCGTCAGCGTGCTGGGTACCGACGAAGTATTGGTGATCAGGCCCCCGGCGAGGCCGGCGAGATTCCCGAGGGTCGGGCTGTAGCCGTTGAGATCGACCGAACCGCCGGTGAAGTCCAACGACGACCCGGCCGGACCGAGTCCGAGTTCATTCTCGAGGATGATCGCCCCCAGCTCCACGAGTGTGCCACCGGAATAGGTGTTGGCATTGGTCAGGAACAAGGTGCCCGGACCGGTCTTCTTCAGCTGACCGGTGCCAGAAATCACCGAGTCCACCGTAAGCGGACTGCTGGACTTCACATTCCACGTCTGGTCGGCTCCGAGGATCACCTCGCCCGTGGTATCGATGTACATTCCGAACGAGTTCTCCTCGAGCCAGATGCCATCGGCCCCGAGAGTCAGGTCGTGAGTGCCGCTGATCCCGATCGGACCGAAGTCGTCCTTCACCAGCAGACCGCGGACGTTCTGCGCTGCGCCCAGCACGGTATCGAAATTGAAAAAATCGTTGGCAGTGGTCGCGGCGAAGGCCACCACCGAGCTACCGTCGGTCGGCAGCGCAACGCCGCCGCCCGCGCCTGCCTCGTCCGCCGTCCAATTGGCCGACGTCCACATGGCATCCGCCTCGCCGGTCCAAAATAAATCCGGTTCCGGCGGCGGAACGACGACCACCGTGTTCCGCAAGTTATCGATATGGATCGTCACAAAATCCGTCGATGCGCCGCCGTTGGGATAGGCCGTACGCACCAGCAGCTGACCCCATTCGTTGCCGGTGGCCCAGTTATAAGCCTGAGCCACGGTCAGCGGGATCGTCACGGTATGCGGATTCCCGTCCGCCGGAACCGCCTGTCCCGGGAGTTCCGTCCAGGCGAGTTTGTCCCCCTGCGCGACAAACGTGAACCATAGGTCGCCGACCCCGGGGAAACCGGGATCTGGATAAGTGACGTCAATTTTAAGTTCGGTGGCGTCCTTGAAGATCGCCTGCCGTTGCTCCGCCGAAAGACCGAGAGCCACGGGCGCGTTCCACCACATACCGCTGTTAACCATCGAGACCGCGAGCGACTGGGTTCCATCGGTAACACCGGTGGTTGAAACAGCCGCCGTGTTGGGAGCGTTGGCAGTCCACCCCTCGGTGTCGGTTTCCCAGGAATAGAGGAGCTCGGCCGAGGCGCTGATCGGAACAAGAGGCAGGGCGAAGAAAGTGAGTGTGTGGATTTTTGACTTCATGGATGTGAGCTGGGTTTCGGGGAACCTCGCGCGGAAAACGCGGCCGGGGGGACCTTCAGCGGCGCTTCCGAATCAGGAGACCAAGAACGCCGAGGCCTCCCAAGGCCGCCACGCCCGGCTCGGGCACTCCGGTGAGCTGGATGTTGTCCACGTACACCTGCTGCGGCGTGTAGGCGGTGCCGGACGTATTCGCGCCATCCCACATCCATTCATACCCCGGATTGATATTCAGGGTGATGTCAGGACCGGCAGTCGCCGCGGGAAACGTGCCGGCAGCGCTGTAGTCGAACGTGAAGTGAACGATCTGGTCCTTGGACGCCGAAACGTTGGTGGTGGCCCATCCGGAGGAGTAGGCAGCGCCCCCGTTAAGCTGGAACTCAACCCGGATGTTGACGTTGCTCCCAAGCCAGCCCGAGGACGGAAGAATCAGGTCGAACTCGACCTTCGAGTGGCTGTTCAGGTTGGCAACCGTGAGGTTTCCGGTGGCCCAGGAAGGGATCGTCATCTCGCCCCAATACTGGGACACTGTCGCATCACCCCAGCCCCCGGTACCCGGCGACGGTGCCGTGGCGGTGGCCAGGCTTACCACGCCCCAGTTTTGCACGGGGGAGGTGCCGCTTTCGAAGTCAGCAAGTGTCACCGCGCCTTGGGAGACGCCGCCGCTAAGGTGAACCGCGGCCACGATGAGGGCCACGCCGACAAGGGATGATGGATGGGATTTCATTGGGATCTGGGGTGACCCCACACCAAAAGTCGCACGCTTGATGTGGACAGCTGGCGGGAGGATGAGATGTATTCAAACACGGCGTATGTTGGATGATCCACCATTCTGTGTAGTGGTTTTCGCATCCCCCAAAATGGTGAGACCGGAAGGCCCGCGAACCGCCTGCCATGCCGTGCACGGAATCGAATTGCTTGCTCTCGCTGTCAATTCTGCGCCGACGCCACCATCGACGCATCGGACCGGGGAAACGGATCCTCCAAGTCGCCACCTTGGTCGCCTGACACCTTTCCTGCGGCCCCCTCTCCGCCGTTCCGAAGACGTTCCGTTAACAGCGTGCTGTCGGGGCGTTTCACCTCGACGGCACCGAGCACGCGACAGAGGAGAACAAGTCGATGCAGCCTCTGTGGAAAATGTCTTCCCCCGATTTAGGGGGCGATCGGCGTTGTGTCCGGCCGCCCGGTAGAAAAGCGCCTCCGTCCATGTTGCCCTCGGAGTCTGCCACCACAACCATCGCCAAGCATGAGTGGGGCCTTGGCCATGCCTTGCGGGCCATCAAATCGCTCCCGGCTCCCCCGATTCAGGGAGACGTCTCCGCTTCACCGGAAACCTCCTCCCTGCTATCCGAGGTCGTCCGCGGCAACGCGCGGTCGTCATCGGCACATACCATCATCCCCATCCTCATGGCCCGTTTGTTTCATCCCAGCCCCCTTCTGCCTCCCCTCCGCGCCGCCACCTTGCTCGGCTGGCTCCTTTCCCTCGGCTCCCTCGCCGCCGCTCCGCAGACGCTCCGCCACTACCTCTCCGGTAGCGACGCGGAGAACACGGTGCCGTGGGAGTTCCACTGCTCCGGCGGACGCAACAGCGGGAAGTGGACGACGATTGGCGTGCCGTCGTGCTGGGAACTCCAGGGCTTCGGCTCCTTCCGCTACGGTTTCAGCGACCAATATCACGAGCCGATCCGCGGCGATTACCGCCACCGTTTCCACGTGCCCGCCAAATGGAACGAGCTGCGGGTTTTCATCGTGTTCGATGGCGTGATGACCGACGCCACGGTGAAGATCAACGGCACCCAGGCAGGCCCGGCCCACCAGGGCGCCTTCTATCGTTTCAAATACGACATCACGAAACTGCTCCGCTTCGGCGGAGAGAACCTGCTGGAGGTTTCCGTGCTCGACCAATCGACGGACGCCTCCGTCAACCAGGCGGAGCGCGAGGCGGACTACTGGATCTTCGGCGGGATCTTCCGCCCGGTCTGGCTTCAGGCCGAGCCCGCACAGTTCATTGATCGGGTGGCCATCGACGCGAAAGCCGACGGGTCCTTCACGCTCGACTATTTTCTCGGCGGCAAGGGCGATGCCGACACGGTCCGCATGGCTCTGCTGGATGCGAAAGGAAAACCCGTAGGCGAAATCGCGAGCACCCCCGTAGCGACTGGCCGGATTTCCACGAAAGTTTCCCAACCGTCGCTGTGGAGCGCCGAAACGCCGGTGCTGCACACCGCCGTGGTCCGGCTCGAAAAGAGCGGGACGGTTCTCCACGAGATTCAGCAACGCTTCGGTTTCCGCACCGTCGAGGTGCGCGCTGACGATGGTGTTTATGTCAACGGCCGCCGCGTGATGATGCGCGGCGTCTGCCACCACGTCGCGTGGCCGACGCTCGGCCGGGCGTCGTCGCCACGCATCGCCGCGCTGGATCTGGATCTGATCCAGGAAATGAACATGAACGCCGTGCGGATGAGCCACTATCCGCCCGACAAGGAGTTCCTGGAGATGTGCGACGAACGCGGGCTCTACGTCATCAACGAACTCGCTGGCTGGCAGGCGAAATACGACACCGGAGTCGGCGGCAAGCTGGTCCATGAAATGATCGCCCGCGACGTCAACCACCCGAGCATTCTCTTCTGGGCGAACGGCAACGAGGGCGGCTTCAATTTCGAACTCGACGATCTTTACTCCAAGCTCGATCCGCAACAGCGGCCGGTCCTCCACCCGTGGTCGCACTTCCGCGAGTTCGAGACGAAACATTACCCTGACTACAAGAAGCTGACCGAAATGCTCGCCAGCGACGCCATCGTCATGCCCACCGAGTTCCTCCACGGGCTCTACGATGGTGGCCACGGCGCAGGTTTGGAGGACTACTGGAACGCGATGCGCGGCACGAAGAATGCCGCCGGCGGCTTCCTCTGGGTCTTCGCCGACGAGGGCGTCCAGCGAGCTGACATGGACGGCGCGATCGATGTCGCCGGAAACAGCGCGCCGGACGGCATCGTCGGACCTTTCCGGGAAAAGGAAGGAAGCTTCCACACCATCCGGCAGCTCTGGTCGCCGGTGCAACTGCCCGATGACCTGCCCGCGGACTTCGACGGCACGCTGCCGGTCGGGAATCGCTACGACTTCACCCCGCTGTCCCACTGCAGCTTCCGCTGGCAGCTCCGCCGTTTTCCCGCACCGCCGACCGCTGGGGACGGCACCCCCGAGATCGCCGTCCTCGATGAACGCACACAACCCGGCCCGGATATCGCTCCGGGAGAAACCGGCGCGCTCCACCTGGCTCTGCCCACGGGGTGGCGGGAGAGGAACGCCGACGCGCTCGCCATCACCCCGGTCGATAAAAACGGCCGCGAACTGTGGACCTGGATCTATCCGCTGACATCCGCGTGGACGCCTCCCGGGGAAGCCCTCAAGCCGCCGTCCACGGGTCATGAAGGACACTTGAAAAGCGGCGATGCTGAACTGCGGGTCGATCCCGAGACCGGAAGTCTGTCGGAAGTCGAAATCGCCGGCCGCGCCTTCTCCCTTCGCGGCGGCCCGATTCCAGGAGCAAAATGGCAGGCGCTCGATTCCGGTTGGTTCCAGCTCGACTACACCGCGGACCCCGCCACGCCCGGCGTCGTCGGCGTCGCCTTCGATTACCCCGAGGACAAGATGCTCTCCAAAACCTGGCTCTGCGACGGCCCCTGCCGGGTCTGGCGCAACCGACGGAAAGGCGTTTCACCCGGCGTCTGGCGCACCGATGTCAACCGCTCCGAGCCATGGGCCTACCCGGAGTTCGACGGTTATTTCTCCGGCGTCCGCTGGCTGCGTCTGACCACCACCGAGGGTGCGGTCACGTTGGTCATTCCTGACGACGAAAAGTTCGTCCGCGTCGGCACGCCCCACTCTCCCGGGTGGAAACTGATGTCGAAGATGGCGACAACCTACCCACCCGGGAATCTCGCCGTGCTGGGAGACATTCCGGCCATCGGCACCAAGTTCCAGACTGCGGGCCAGACCGGGCCCCAAGCCACCACTCCCTTGGTCACCACTCCCTATCAAGGAACCCTCTATCTCCGGTTTGATTCGCTCGATCAATGATCGTTCCCCGGGAGAGCATCCCTGCAATGGGGGGTGTCAAAACCACCACTTGGAGCGATGGACACGGGCTTCACGTCGCCTGCATTCTTCCTGATGCCCCGGCGACCGAAAGATAGATCCAGGAACTCATGACGCATCGGCACCAGCTCCGCACCTTCACCGTCTGCCTCACGGCGGTTGCCTCCCTGTTCGCCGCCTCCGTGGTCATGGCGGAGGGAACCTCCGAGGACTTCGCGAGGATCCACTTTTCAAAATACTTCCTCAACAACAACGTCTGGGGCCGGAGCGATTCACCTTCCGGCTGGAACGCCATCTGGAACAGCAACGATTCTTCGCCCGCGGGATGGGGCACCGCCTACGACTGGCCGGTCGGCTCCAGTCCCCATTCCGTCAAAGCCTACCCGGGCATCGTCTCCGGCTGGCACTGGGGTACATGGTCCGAAAACTCCGGCCTGCCCGTTCGCATCTGGGACAACAACAAGGTCCACACCACTGCGGAGATCTCGATCTCCAATGCCGGCGTGCAGAACGCTGCCTACGACTGCTGGTTTCACACCATCTCCAACCCGACCTGGCAAGACAACCCGACGGACGAGCTGATGATCTGGACCGCCTCCTACGGTGACGCCGGACCTCTGGGGACTCATCAGGACACCGTCTGGATCGGCGGAGCAGAGTGGAAGCTCTACAAGGGAGCCATCGGTACGCCAGGCGAAGGAGGATGGAACGTCTTCTCGTTCGTCCGGACCTCCAACACCACCTCCTGGACTCTCGACATCCGCGACTTCATCCACCACATCGTGTATGCGAAGGCCTGGATGACCAACTCCAAATATCTCACCAGCGTACAGTTCGGAACAGAGATCTTCAGCACCACTGGGTTTGGGCAGCTGAACGTCTCGAACTACCGGGTGGACATCAACTGACCCGCCATCGGTGCAGAAACAGGGAGCGGCGGTATGGGTTCCGCCGCTCCCTCATGTACGTTTACGGGTCCGAATCGACCACGTGAGGGACGGATCGATGGAGCAACAAAAGGACGATCCGTCATATTTGTTTTATACCACCAAGATAAAATAGATATCAAGAAGACCGGATTTGCCTCCTTTACGTCTTCGCGGCGAACCATCCAATCCAACCGACGTTGCACGGTGCGGCGCGAATCCGTTTGCCGTCACCCGATCAGGGGAATCAAGAACCCCTCCTCAAGGCGATGGACCAGCGATTGAATTTCAACTTCGATGAGCAATCCTCATTCTGGCGGCTTCTCACCCACCATTTTGAGCGAAAACCAAAAACACCCAATGAACCATCGACTCCTATCCATCATTTCATCGATCGCATCAGCATGGATGCTTTCGACCTCCGCCTCCGCTCAGCTTCCCAGTCCGTGTTACGGCTGGAACCTCGGGAACACCCTTGAGCCGCCGAACGGAGAAGGAACCTGGGGGCCCGCCGCCACCCAGAATCTAATCAACTCCGTCGCCGACACCGGCTTCAACACGATCCGCATTCCGTGCGCCTGGGACAGCAACGCCAACCAGTCCACGCGGGTGATCAACCCGACCTACATGGCGCGGGTCAAACAGGTTGTCGACTGGAGTCTCGCTAGGAACATGCATGTCGTCATCAACTGCCACTGGGACAACGGGTGGCTGGAGAACAACATCACCGACACGGTGGACTCCACCATCAACGCGAAGATGCAGTCCTACTGGACGCAGATTGCGAACACCTTCGCCAGCTACGACCAGCGCTTGCTCTTCGCCGGCGCGAATGAACCCGATTGCGACACCGCTGCCGAGTGGGCGACCTTGCGGAGCTACTACAACACCTTCATCAGCGCCGTCCGCGCCACCGGGGGCAACAACGCTTCCCGTTGGCTCGTGGTCCAAGGAC
The DNA here is from genome assembly GCA_965652295.1 of uncultured Haloferula sp. GTDB lineage: Bacteria > Verrucomicrobiota > Verrucomicrobiia > Verrucomicrobiales > Akkermansiaceae > Haloferula. The sequence continues at coordinate 103,240 of CBFGTS010000003.1, forward strand.
CCAAGACCAACATCGATCTCTCCGACCAGCTGGTCTCGTCCCTGCCAAACGATCCCACCCCCGGCCGCCTGGCATTCGAGGTCCACTTCTACGATCCCTACCAGTGGACGATCATGCCCCAGGACGAAAGCTGGGGAAAAACATTCTACTTCTGGGGGCAGGGCTACCATCATGCCACCCGGACCGACCGCAACGCCACCTGGGGGGAGGAAAGCTACGTCGATTCCCAGTTCCAGAAGATGGTCGACAAGTTCTCCAACAACGGCGTCCCCGTCATCATCGGCGAGTTCACCGCCATGAAGCGCACCGGCCTTTCGGACCTCACCGGGACCGACTTCGACCTTCACGTCGCCGCGCGCACCTATTTCCACAAATACGTCGTCGATGCCGCCAACAGCAGGGGCATCAAGCCGATCTACTGGGACGTCGCCGGTCTCATGTTCAACTGGAGCACCGGAGCAGTCACGGACAGGGACAACAAGAACGCCTTGACCGGAGGAGCCGCCCTTCCGGCTCCCGGAAGCGGCCCGATCGCCAACGGCACCTATCAGCTCGTGGCCCGGCACAGCGGCAAAGCCCTCGAAACCGTCAACTTCGGAACCACCAATGGAACCCAGGTTCAGCAATGGGGCTACTGGGGTGGCTCCAACCAGAGATGGCAGGTCACGAAGAACAGCGACAACACCTACCGCATCATCGGCGTCCACAGCGGCAAGAGCCTCGACATCAGTGGCTGGAGCAGCTCGAACGGTGCCAAGGTCCAGCTGTGGGATTACTTCGGTGGCTCCAATCAGAAGTTCATCCTTACCGCCACGGGCAACGGATATTATCGCATTTCCCCCCAACACGCGCCGAACTCGTGCCTCGACGTCAGCTCCTACTCGTCGGCCGACGGTGCCATCGTCCACCTCTGGCAATGGTTCGGCTCAGCCAACCAGCAGTGGAGCTTCCAGGCCCCGTAACCCACCGTTGCGAAAAACGAAAACCCAAGGCGGCGGAAACTCTCCGCCGCCGCATCTTATCCGGCCCGGTGAAAAGAAACATCGCCCTGATCTCAGCTGGTCTCGCAACCTCCTGCGCGGGCGTCTTTCTGTGGCACGCTTCCACCCGCCGCATCGCCACGCCCATGATGAAACCGACAGCGGTCGCGGTGCCGGAGCCGTCCGCCGCTCATCCGGGCCCCACACGTGGCCTGCCCGGAAAATCCCGCTCTCGCGAGAACCCGGATCCGGCCGGGTTCGCCGACCGGATCCGCGCCGCGCTGGCCTCGCCGGATGCCACCCGGCAGCCGGACCTCGTCGCCCGGTTGCTCGCGGAATGGGTGGAGGCCGATCCGCAAGCTGCCGCCCGTTTTGCCGAAACGAGCGACATCGCCGGCGACCATGCATGGATCCTTCATCGCGTTGCCCAGCTTTGGGCCGAGCGCGACACCCAGGCCGCCCTCGCATGGGCAGGGAGCCTTCCGGAACCGGGGGAAAAGGACGCCATGCTCACCGACGTCTGCCTGCAACTCTCCGCGACCGACCCCGCGGAAGCCGTCCGGACCCTGGCCCAACAGATCCCCGGAGAAAATCCGCACGGCGGTCTGGAGGTCCTCGCCCAGCGATGGGCCGAGCACGACTTCACGGCGGCGCGCGATTGGGCCCTGTCCCGACCCGATGGCTGGCGCCGCGACCGTCTGATCGCCCGCCTCGCCCAGTCGCAGGCCCAACAAGCTCCGCGGGACGCGGCCGCTCTCGTGGCAGACGAAATCACCGAAGGTGCCACCCAAACCGAAGCCGTCCTCGCAGTACTACATCAATGGGCCATCCAGGATGCCGCGGCCGCGACGGAGTGGATCGAGCTTTTCCCCGACAGCGGAGTGCGGACCCGCGCCTTCGCCGAAATCGACGGCATCGCGCGATACCGCTCGCAAAGCGATCACTGAGCGGAAACCGCCGCCACCACTCGAATCGCTCGGGACCCTAATTCAGACGCAAGAACAGCTTCTGCTCCGTGGCGGGGATCGTCCACGAGACGCGCTCGCTCAGCCCCGAGGCATCCAGCGGTTGGACTCGGGAAGTTCCTACCGCCGAGTGCCAGTCGTTCATGTCAATGGAGGTTTCCAATGTCATGTCGGTTGGAAAACCGCCACGCCGGTCGTAGGACAACGCCACCGCGCCATCCGCGAGCTGCCATGAACACCATGGATTCCCTTCGTTGACGAACGGGTCCCGCAACAACCACCACTCGACCCGGTTCGGGACACCGTCGTGGTCGGGGTCGGCACCGGGGCCGCCGATGCCATCGTCTGCGAGTTCCGACGCGGAGAACCGGGATTCCCTCCAGCTCTCCCAATCCTGCGAAACCCAATCGTCCGCGTCGGCCCCGCCGACAAGCGCGACATCTTCCACATGAAAGGTGGAAATCGGCGAGCCGCTGGCGTTCTGAATCATCAGGCCGTTGAAGTCCGGCACATTGGCCAAGCCCAGTTCCGACAGGTGGATCACCACGCGGGTCCACACCCCGGCAAATGGCGATGGAATCGGCGTGGACCCCACGGCCTCTCCGTCACGAACGCTGATGACTTGGAGCGGCTGCCCTCCGCTCTCCCCGCCGTGGACCCAGAATGCCACCGCGGAGTAGCCGGTGGTGTCCTGCAGCGACGACCGTCGCAGGTAAAGGGCTTCCCAGGCCCCCGCCGTGACAGCGATGGCGGAAGATCCGCGCCGCACCTGGAAGGTCGATGCCATGTCCACCGTCGCCCAACTCCAGCTTACCCAAGCCGGGTCCAAATTATCCTGATAGATCATCTTGTCCATGACCGGCGGGTCCGGGTCCGGGTCCGTATCACCTCCCCACGTCGTTCCCATGATGCTGTCAAACACGGGGATGAACGCGTCCGCAATCTTCGCCTGCCCCACGATGTTCGGGTGGTAGTGCGGGCCAAAGTCGTCCGGCACCACGAGATTGTAGGACACGCTGGCGAAATGCACCTTGCTGTCGCCCGACGCGCTTGCAGCTGCAGCGATGTAGCCGCTGGCAACGGAATCCATGCTGGACAGGTACGTGCAGATGATGTGGGCGTCGGGATAGTGGCTGCGCAAGGTCTCGATGAAACTGAGATAGCCACCCACATACTGCTCTTCGGAAGGATGGGGCGTGGTGGAAAAATCGTTGATGCCCAGAGCGACGACGACCACGTCCGGCTGCCAGGCGAAGTCGTAGTCGTTATTCGCCACCGTCCCGCAGGTTCGCGGGAAAACTGGCGGAAAGGGGTCCACGGACGTCTGATTGGAGTCTCCGTAGTTCCGAACCATCCCTTTCCCGGACCAGGCGGTAATCATGCATTCCGCGTTGTAATGGCTGGCCATGTGGGACGCGTAGGTGAGGCACGCGTTTTCGGTGGAGAAGTAGAACGTGTCAGAGAACTCCCCCTCGACGCCATAGCCGCAGGTGTAGGAATCCCCGATGAAGGCCATTTTCCGGCTTGGAGCCGGATCCGGCGCGACCAAGGTCTTGCCACCGTCGAGAATGAAACCGCGAAACGTGTTCTTGCCCAGGCTCGCTTCCGCCCTCCGGCAAAGCGAAATACGGTGGATGCCGTCGCTCAACCCGGACGCCACCAGGAACGTTTCCAAGCCGCCGGTCGAACTGATGATCGGGCTTGTCTTGGCACCATCAATGAACACGTCGAAGTATTTGCCCGGGCCCTCCATCTTCACCGAGCAGGAGGTTCCCTGAAACTTCGCGCGGATGGTGCTATGCGACCAATCGAAGCCCGGAGCCGAGGAAATCGTCCGATCGAACCTCCCGACATATTGGATGTTCGGATTGTCCGCACCGATGTCGCTCTGACCCTGGGGCGGATCCGTTTTTGCGAGGACGATGTCACCGCCGTTGGGCACGGCGTCGAACATGAGCTTGCCATCCACAACCCGGCATTCCACCAGCGCTCCGTCCTGAGTGACCGTGGCGGCGGCCCACCCACTCGGCATCGGGCGGCGCAACGTGAGGGGGTAGTCGAAAATCGTGGTGTCCAAGCCATGGGTGAGCCGAAGGGTGATGCTGGTCGCGCCACTCGAAACGACCGTCAGCACGGCGGCATCCCGCTCCTGAATGTAGCAGGACACGTTGCCAAAGGTTTCGACCCACCATTTGTCCGGCGTGGCCGTCACATGGTCCAGGTTTGATTGGAGAGCCGTGGAGGCAATCGGGCAGCAGGCCGGATCATCGTCGATGCCGTGTAGCAACCAGACCAGCCAGCTTCCCGAACTGGCCGCATTGTCGGCCTTGGCATTCATGTCGCCGTCGGGTCCCATCGCGCCGATACTCAGAAAATCCGTCGGCGTGCTGGGAACCAATGCTCCATTGCAACTCCGCGCGAACGCGTAAAACTCCGAGGTGACCGATTTGTCCGGTACCGTGCAGTACGGGTAGGCGACACTGACGCATTTTTCTCCCGTATGCGATTCGATGACTTCCTGGGACCCGAACAATTGCGCGGTCAGATCATCATTCGAAAGCGTCGTGAGGTCGGGATGCGTCAAGGTATGGCTGCCGATCTCGTGTCCCTTGGATGAGGCGTTTTCGATCGTTTCCCACTGGGAGGCGGAGAGGTCTCCGACGATGCAGAAGAACGTGGCAGGCAGGCCTTTCGCATCGAACATGGGTTGAGCCACGGAGAACTGCTTCGGAGAGTTGTCATCGAACGTGTAGGAAACGGCGCTCGCGCGGAATCCGCGCCAGGTCGCAAGCTCATAGGGTACGGGAACCGTGGCGGCAAACGTGGCGTCGGTCGTGCCCCACGTGCTCAGAAAAAGGAACACTGCGACCGAGCGCAGCGCCTGCGTCCGGCGGTGCTTTTTCCCGCGGTTCGATGGAATGGAATGCATGGTCGGATGGCGGTCTGAGCTTAGTCACCCAGACCAGCAAGAAACCTGCTGCCCATCAAGATTGGCCGATGGGGATTTCCCGCTCCCCCGACAGGGGGGCGTGCGGCGGGATCCGGTCGGCGATTACTTGCCGTCTTTCGACCGAAGCAGCGCCAGCCGGTATGGGAGCTGGCTGTAGTCCTCCGTCTGCGTGCCCTGAGCCACTCCTTGATAGAGGAAGAGCATGTTTCGGGGATCGACGATCATGCATTCATCATTCGTTTCCCGAATCAGTTCCCCGTGGCTGATGCCGGAGGTCCATGGCTCACCGCCATCCACGGCAGTCACGTTTTTCGGCCCGGCGAACGGTTTCTCCCAGCTTCCGCCTTCCGGCATGGGTGTCCATTCCCCGTCCAGACGGTCGGTCTTGAACCCGCGGAAATAGCGGACGCCGTGCTCACCCATGCACTCGATGATGCAGAGGTAGTCGTCCGAACCCTTCAACCTGTACACGCACACGGCCTCGAACATATCCGCGGCCCGGTCCTCCTGCATGACCACCACGGGTTCGCTGAAACCCTTGGGGAATTCGTCGATCGTGGTCCGGCTGCGATAGAACCTTCCGTGATCGTCGGGGAAAAACAGGTATGCGTGGGTGTCATCGCAGATGATCCAGAAATCCAGCCAGCCCTCGACGACACTGGCCGGCTGCGCATCGAAGAAGGACTGGGGAGCACTCCAGCCCTCAGGCCGATCGATGTCGTCATTCGTGGAGAACGTCGGCTGCGGCGATTGGAAAATGAGGTACCATTTCCGCTGCGGTCTGAAATAGAAGACCTGGGGCGCACAATGGTAACCGGCGAATATCGGCAGCTGGTCGAAGTAAAAGGGCTGGGTTTGCGATGCCTCCTTCCAGCTCTTGAACGAACGATACTCCATGCCCCATGCCCCCTTCGTGTCCACCGTGGTGGAAAAGAGATGCCACTTTCCTCCGTGACGAACGATCGTCGGGTCCTTGACGGCGACCGCCGAATGTTCGGCGTCCGGCACAGGCGAGATCAATGGCCCGGTCGTCGTCCATTCGAGCGAACGGAATGGCGATTCGTCGGCGTGCCCGGCGTGACTCAAAGCAACGCCAATCAGGGCGGCTCGAAAAACGGAGGTCAAAGTTTTCATAGGATGGATCGTCGCTGCGGGTCGGGAGGACTTTCAGCGGAAAAGTTTCTGCGCGAAGTGGTAGAGATTGCTGCCCCAGGTGGAGCCGTCGTGGCCGTGGTCGTCGACGTTCCAGATGTGGGGCACGTCGTGTTCCTTCAGATAGACGTGGACGCCTTGGGAAATGTTGATGAGGCCGTCCTTGTTGCCGCAGGAAAGGTAGAGCAGCTTCAGCTTGCCGCGTGCGGCGGCGGCGTCGGGCAGGAGTTCGGCGCCCGGTTTGGTGTTTGGCGCGGAGGAAAATCCGCCGACCCAGGCGAAGGTGCCGAGATTGCCGAGGCCGAAATTGAGCGCCTGGCCACCGCCCATCGAAAGCCCGGCGATCGCGCGGTGCTCACGATCCGTTAGAGCAGGGTATTTCGCCTGGATCGCGGGAATCAGGCAATCCAGCAGGTCGCGCTCGAACTTGCCGAAGCCGACGGCATTTTCCGGCGAGAAGGTCTTGTCCGGCGGCGGGACGCTGTCGTCGGGAAGCGCGCGGCCGTTGGGCATCACGACGATCATGGGGACCGCCTTGCCGGCGCCGATGAGGTTGTCGAGGATCACCGGAGCCTTGATGTAGCCCGGCCACTCGTGCTGGTTGCCGCCGATGCCGTGGAGGAGGTAGAGCACCGGATATTTCCGGTCCGGCGAATACCCGGGCGGCAGATAGACGTTCGCCTCCCGCGCTTTCCCGGTGACGGTGGATTCGTAGGTGAACGCCTCGACGTGCGGAGCCTCCGCGCCATCCTCCGATCTATCGAACCCCTCGGGCGCATCGGGAAACAAACGCACGTCGTCCGGTCCGAGCTTCACGGGTCGGTCGAAGTTCGCGCGTGCCCGCTCGGGCGAAGTGTCCTCGGCTCTGTCTTGGGCGGAAACGACGGAATTCATGACGAGCCAGACGGCTGGCACGACGATCGAGAGATTACGGATTTTCATGGGCAACGGTGGTTCTTGAGATGGCCGGCTACCAACGAAGCGTGGCGCGAGACCCTGTCGGCGAAACCTCTCACGGAGTGTCTTTGGTAAAGGCGAACGAGCGGATGTCGGCGATGTCCTTGTCATTCGTGCGCGAGTTAAACTTGAAATAGATCGCATGGCGTCCGCTGATGTTGCGGATCGGAATCGTGACTTCCCGCCACACACCTTCCCCGAGCTTGTCGCCTGCCACGGAAACCGCACCGATTTTGGCTCCCCCGCTCTGTGGATCGCCGAGCCAGACCTCGACCTCGCCAGAGGTCTCCGCATCGCGAAACTGAAGGGTGAAGGTGGTTTTCTGACCCGCGAGGATCATATCGCCGAAATCGAAGTAATTGTAACCCACAACGCAGCCGTTCTTGCCGCCCATCACCGGATGCGTGCGTTTGTCGAGTTCGGTGACGTAACTACCGCCACGGAAGACGCAGGCGATGTCCGCCGGAGTTATCTTGTAGGGATCGAGACTTTCCTCGAATCCGAGCGAGGTTTGCTCGACCTGCTTGATGCTGCCATCCGGTTCGATCGTGATCGGCTCGGTGCAGGCTCGGCGGGAGAAATTGGTGTTGTTCGTCTGGCGGTGGTAAAAAACATGCCACTGCCCGTTCACATTGGCCAAACCACCGTGGATGTTGCCGCCATGCGCATCGCCAGTGTTACCCACAATGACGCCGCCGTATTTGAAGGGCCCGGTCGGCGAATCGCTGATGGCATACGCCAGCTCGGCACCGTTGGCATACACCATATAATAACTACCGCTAATTTTCCGAGGTGAGCAGGCTTCGTAAAAGCGGAAGGGCGGCTCCTTGGAAATGATGTCCTCCCGATAGGTGCCCGGCAGGATCTCGGTCAGGTTGTCCGGATTGAGCTGCGCCACAAACGATCTCCCGAACCCCCAGTAGAGGTAAACTTTTCCGTCGTCGTCCAGCAGCAGGCCGGGATCGAAATACTGCGACCAACCAGCGAAATCCATCGGTGAACCTTCGGGAGCCTTGATCTTACCAAGCACTTTGAATGGTCCGGCGGGTGAATCGCTCACGGCCACCGCACAGGGCGCACCGACGATCTGGGCGAACAGATAGTACCGGCCCTTCGCCTTCACGATGTCCGGCGCGTAGAACTCGTCATCGGACCAGGAAATGTCGTCCTTGTGCCCGTCCACGTCCCGGGTGCTGAGAACGATTCCGTGATCCTCCCATGCGGTGGGGTCGCTGAGAGGCGCCGACCAGACTTTCAAAATGTGATCGCAGAAGCTCTTGGAACCGGCCTTGTCATGCGAACCGTAGAGGTAGATCCGATCCCCATACACATGAGGCTCCCCATCGGGAATGTATTCGTAGCTGGGAAGGAAGGGATTGGCGGCGAGGGAGAGCGACGGCCACGCGGCCATTGCCAGCATCACGGCGCGCACCTGCGGAGAAGGCGTGAAAAGCTTGCCGGTTTTCATCTTTGAACGGTCGTAAGAAATCGGGACGGACAATGCGGAGGCTCAAGTCACTCCACATCGGTCCGGAACGGTGAGGCAGGCAGACCGTCGCGATTGAAAAGATTGCCTTCCGGCACATCCGCCCAGCCGTAGCGGACGGCGACCGGATCCTTCACCTCCGCCGAGGTCACCACCACGTTGTCGCCCACGATCCTCGCTTCCGCCGGGTGGAAATTCTTATCCTCCCCCGCAATCGTGAAGCCCTTGAGTTCGCCGTCCTTCGCTACCAGTCCGCCGCCGGTGTGACTGAAGTGCAGCACCGCTTTGCCGCCCCGCGCCTTCATGGCTTCGAAGACCGGACCGGAGTATTCGATTTTTTCGCCGTAGGCCAAGGCGCGCGCCGCCAGAGCAAGCCGGGCGCCTACGGGTTGCTTGTGCGTCGGGTGGATGTCGTGCGCGTCCCCGCAGTCGATCGTCACGGCCATCGCCGTGTTCCCGGTCTTCTTGGCGGTGAGGAACTGAGCCTCGCGGATCTCCGGCGGCATGCCGTTGAAGGGAGCGATCTGCACAAACAGGAATGGAAAGTCCTTGCCCCCCCAGACCTTGCGCCAGCCTTCGATCATCGCCGGAAACAAGGTCTGATACTGCTTCTCGCGACCGGCATTCGACTCGCCCTGGTACCAAATGACACCGCGAATTGCATAAGGCACCAGCGGTGCGATCATGCCGTTGTAGAGAACGGTCGGCGTGCTCGGACTGTCCGAGACATCCGTCGGCGGCCAGCCGGCTTCTCTCATGGTCACACTGGCCTTGCAGCGCCATTCGCCGGAAAGCGGAACGGTCTCTTCCTTCCCGTCCGCGTGGAAGACCATCCGCAGAGTGTCATGGCCACCATACACTCCGCCGCCACCCGAAACGTCGAGCACGCGCACCGCGATGGTGTTTTTGCCACGCTTCAGCAGGCGGCCCGGCACCTGGTAGACGCGCGGAACATCCCAGCCGTTCGTCATGCCGACCTGCTCGCCATTGATCCAGGTCGTGTCCATGTCGTCCACCGCACCGAGGTGCAGCTCGACATCGCCACCGTCCCAAGCTTCCGGCAGCACCAAGGTGCGCCGGAACCATACAATGCCGTCAAAATCCGGATAGCCCGAGTTTTCCCAAAACGCCGGCAAGGCCATCGTTTGCCAACCGCTCTCGTCCAAGGTCGCCAAGCTCCACTCCGCGCCAGGCTTCGAGGCCGGGTCCACTTGCCCGAACCAGACCGTCTGTTTCTCCTGCGTCCTGCGACGCACCTCCTCCGGATCGGCGATGAGTTGCTTGAGGCTCGTCAACGTCTCCGCAAAATCCGGCAGCGTTTGCAGCGTTTCCTCGTTCGTCCATGCCTCAGCCGGCGTGCCGCCCCAGGCGCTGAAAATGATGCCTACCGGCACCTCCCTGGCAGCGAAAACGTCGCGCGCGAAGAAATAGCCGACGGCGGAAAAGTCTCCGGCCGTCTCCGGAGAGCACACCGCCCATGTCCCGTTCGCCGTCGTCTGGGGCGCGAACGACTTGACCTGCGGCACCTGGAACTGACGGATCTGCGGATATTTGGCCGCAGCCACTTCCTTTTCCCAATCCACGATCGGCTGTTGCCCCGGCCGCAAGCCGAGCTGCCGTTCCATGTTCGACTGACCGCTGGCGATCCAGACTTCGCCGACAAGGACGTCCGAAATCTGCAGCGTGTTGTCGCCGCGAACCCCGAGTTTCTGAGGACGGGCGTTAGCTTTCATTGGCGCGAGCCACACCTTCCACTGACCGTCAGCGACGGTGGTGAAAACCTTCTGGCCGCCGAAAGTCACGGTGACTTTCTCGCCATTGCGACCAGTGCCCCACACGGGCACCTTGGCATCGCACTGCAGCACGGCGTGATCCTGAAACAACGGGTTCAGTTCCACCGCCATCCCCCGGGGCGCGCTGGCGAAGAGGACGATAGGGAGAATTCGTGACATGGATTTCATGATCATTGACGGAAGGACTGGGTTTTCACGGGACGGATGGACGCGGCGTAACGGGTTCGGATTGGAGAAGCACCGATGCGGGTGCCAACCCATCGGCGTGTGCCGTGACACGGATTTCACCCGCGGTGCCGGTGCTTTGCACAATGACTTGCGCCAGACCGTTGAACAGGCTGCGTTTCCAGGTGGCGGAGGGATCGACGAAGCAATCGGGCTCGTGCGAGCCAGGATCGCCATTGCCGACGCCGATGATTTTCCCTGGGCCGCTGATTTCAAAAGAGATCGGGTGGTTTGCGGTGGGAACCATCCGCCCCTCGGCATCGGCGACCTGCACGGTGATGACCGAGACGTCCGCGCCATCGGCGGCGAGCGCGGCACGGTGAGGCGCGAGTTGGATCGCGGCGGGCGCACCGGTGGTTTCGACCTTGGATGTTAGAACTTCCTCTCCGCCCTTGTAGCCTTTCGCGACCAGCGTGCCGGGAGTATATTTTACGGGCCATTCGAGATGTGAGTATTTCGTCATCGCCTTGCGGCCCAGGCTTTCGCCATTGAGGAACAGCTCCACTTCATCGCAATTGCTGTACGCCCAGACGCTGATTGCCTGGCCTTCTTTCCCCTGCCAGTTCCAGTGCGGGAAAATGTGGAGCACCGGTTCGTCCGTCCACCAGGATTTCAGATAGAACATGCCGTCCTTCGGGAAGCCGCACAGGTCGAGGATGCCGAACTGCGAGCCGATGGCGGGCCATGAGAAAGGTGTCGGTTCGCCGCGATAATCGAAGCCGGTCCAGATGCACATGCCCGCCAGGAACGGCTTCTCCGCATAGTGCGACCACGCCTGTTCGAGGCTCGAACCCCAGTCGGAAGGGTCCCAGTCGTAGGCGTTGAGGTGGCACTCCTCGCGATCGTCGAAATAGATACCGCGGGTCTGGTTGAACGCGCACTCTTCGGTACCGATCATCGGTTGATCCGGGTGACGCTCATGCCATTGATCGGTGGTGGCGCCGCCTCTTGCCAGGTTGCCGAGGTAATTCACGCCAGCAACCTCGACGACCTCGGAGAATCCCCCACCCCAACCGCCGCTGATGGCGACGGTGACGGGCCGCGTGGAATCCAGCTGTTTCGTCCAGCGCTGCATGGTCGAGGCGATCCGCGCACCAGTGTCGCTGCCTTCGACTTTCCATTCCTCGTTTCCAATCGACCAGAGAATCACGCTCGGATGGTTGCGGTCGCGAAGGATCATGCGGCGCAGATGATCATGATGGAACTCCGCGGTGCCCATGAGACGGTTTTCATCGATCACCAGCATGCCGAGCCGGTCGCAGACATCGAGCAGCTCAGGCGTCGGCGGGTTGTGCGAAGCGCGGTAGATGTTGCAGCCGAACTCCTTGAGTTTCGTGATGCGGTATTCCTGCAAGGCATCCGGAATGGCCGCGCCCACCCCCGCATGATCCTGGTGGTTGTTCGTGCCCTTGAGCTTCACATGCTTGCCATTGAGGAAGAAGCCCTCGTTCGCATCGAAACGGATCGAACGGATGCCGAAGGTCGTTTCATAGTGGTCCACCACCGCGTTGTTAGAGACGATGGTTGTGACGAGTTTGTACCGGTGCGGCGTTTCAAGGGACCAGAGCCTCGGCCGGGGAATAGGCAGCACCTGACTGAATTCGGCCCGCTCTCCGGCAGGCAGAGCGAGTTCCTTCGCATGCGTCGAAGCGACGGTCTTCCCGTCGGCATCCAGAACGATCTGCCCGATTTCAAAGACAGCATCCTCCGCGCCTTCGTTCACTACGGAAACGCGAGCCGTCACGTCGGCCGCGTCCTCTTTCAATTCGGAAGTGACATAGGTGCCATGTCGCTCGACGTGCAGCGGGTTCGTCTTCACCAGCCAGACGTGCCGATAAATTCCAGCGCCCTCGTAGAACCAGCCTTCCTCCAACGATGCGTCCACGCGAACGACGATGACGTTTTCCCCGCCGTAATTCAGGAACTCGGTGAGATTGCGGGCAAAGCTGCTGTAGCCGCTTTCCTCGCGACCGAGGTAATGGCCGTTGATCCAGACGATCGAGTCGCGGAACACGCCGTCGAAGTCGACGCTGATCCGCCTGCCGAGGTCGGAAGCAGGAATAGTGAACGTCTTACGATACCAGCCGACGCTGTTCTCAGGGAAGTTCCGGCCGATCGCCTTGTATCCATGGCTCTTGCTGCCGCGCTCGCTGAACGGCAGCTCCACCGCCCAGTCATGCGGCAGATTGAGCGCCCGCCAGCCGCTGTCGTCGAATTCGAAAGCGGACGCACCCGTGCCGAAACCCGTTTTCGCCAGATAGGAAAAATCGCCCGTGGCGTGATCGAAATCCTTTGAAACCTCCGTGGCGTGACCGAACGCGAAGCGCCAACCGGAGTCCATCAGCAGCAGCTCACGCGGCGACTCCGCGGAGGCGAACACAGACAGCAAGATTGCGATGGAGACAAACCTGATGATTCTCATCTTCTTTGACCTGATTGGATGCTGGTACTCGTGGAGAAATGGCCGTCCCCATCGCCACAAAAAAGCCGGAAGGCCGCTGGAGAGCAGCTTCCCGCCCCTACGACCCACTGGCGCGAGGGAACGTTCCTCCATGGGCTTTCAGCACGACCTCTTCCGTGACTTCCGAGCATAGGGGACCACCCCTCGCCCACCATCCCCCATTGCAGGGATTGTTGATTCCCCCCGCATCGCCGAAGGCCCGGATCCCACGCCGTCTCAAACGAGAAACGTCGAATCCGGAGCATTGGAAATCACCGAAAACGCCGCCTACCTGCTTCGTGAAGTGAGCTTGTAGAGCATCACGCCGTGGGGGCGCACCGTCGCTGACAGCGAACCCTCGATCTCCTCTAGATTCTTCTGCCGCCACAGATCGCGAACCTGCTGTCTTCCGCCCAAGCCGTAGCCAGCCAGTCCATCCAGCGTGACGGTCGCCTCCTTCTCCCCCATGTTGATAAAGCAGAGCGCGGTGGTTCCGTCTTCCAACGGCTTTCGATAAACACGAACCTTGCCTAGATCGGCGATCCTGACGGCCGGTTTCCCCAGCGCATCCTGATCGATCGCAAGCACCTCGTCATTCGTCAGCAGCCCGAGAGTGAAATCGTCGAGTTTGGTCAGATCGCATCCGATCAACAATGGAGCCGACATCATGCACCACATGCTGACGTGAGCGTATTGCTCATCCGGCGTCAGATGCGTGGGATGCATCGCCGATCCCACGCTCACCCAGCCAACCACCATCATGTCCGGATCGTTCCAATGCCCGGGACTCGCCACATGCGCCCATTTCTCGTTGGCATCGATGATCTGGGAGACGGAAACATGATAGGTCTGATCGCTACGCGGCTCCCAGTGATCCCAGATGTCTCCGGTGGTCCTCCAGACGTTGGACCAGCGGGCCAGCTCGACACCCGATTCGAAGGGAGCGGTATTCGAGAGGCTGAAAACGATGTCGCGCCCGGTGGAACGAAGCGCTTCAAACATTTCCCGCGTGCTGTCCACGTCATTGGGATTCCAGTCGTACTTGAGATAGTCGAACCCCCACTCGGCGAACTGCCTGGCATCCGCCTGCGCGAAGCTGATCGGGCCAATCTCCTGACCTGCTTTTCCCCCCAGCCGTTCAGCGGACCACTCGCCCTCCGGGTTGTCGGACGAGCCTCCGGGGTAGTTCGCGTAGGAGGTCATCCAAGGAGTGGAATAGACGCCCGTCTTCAGCCCCATGTCATGGAGCGCTTTGCACAAACCCTTCATGTCCGGAAACTTGTCATTTGCCAGCAACGCCTTGTCCGCACCCTCCCGCTTGCCTTGCCAAGCGTCGTCGATGTTCACATAGGACCAGCCGTGATTGATCAGGCCGGACGAAACCAGGATGCGCGCCGATTCCAACACTTTCTCTTGATCGACATTCACAGCCCAACTGTTCCAGCTGTTCCAACCCATCGGCGGCGTCAGAGCGATCTCCTCGCCCACCACGATCCGAAAGTCTCGAGTGGCCGAGTCCACGACATTCGCAGCCTTCAGGATCACCTTGTATTCGCCCGCCTTCTCAACCTTGCCAGTGATTCGGCCGGTTTGAGGGTCGATGCTCAGCCCCTCGGGAAGGCCATCCGCGCCGAACTCCATGGGACGCTTGCCGGTCGCCGGCACCGTGTAAAGGCAAGGCGATCCCGGCCGGACTCCGAACACCGATGGTCCATTGATGCGGGGCGCCGCGGATGGAGGCGGCGTGAGGATGTGGCTCGACAAATCAGGGGCTTCTTCGGCAAGCAACGGCAGCATCGTAAAGGCCAGCGCGACCGCGGCACCACGGGTTTTCTTCATAGGATATGTGGTTTGTTGATCGTCAGTTTCTGATTGGTTCCGGCGCCCACCTGTCGACGCGGAAAATGGTCGGCGGATTCCGTCATTGCCCCTCGGGAAGCTCCATGTTCCGGAGCATGATGACCGAAAGATCCTCGCTTGGCCCATAGGGTTCCCTGCGCGACACCGCGCCGCCGGTATCCCACAACACGGGGACCATTTTCCGCTTCAGGGCGGCGCTGAACACCGAGACCGTCCACCGAAGCCGCGATTCTTTCTCCCGAGGCGCGCAAACCGCGAACTCCCCGATGAAGACCGGAACCTTGTGACGCTCGGACGTCTCACTCAACTTGTCGAAAAGCTCCGTCAGCTCGTTCACGTCCTTCTCGTTGCCCCACGTCAGCTGCATTTTCCCCCAGCTCTCGTCCTTCTCCATGCCTGCGAACGGCCATGGCTGGTAGTAGTGGATCGAGAGAAACAGCCGGTCCGGAACCGAATCCTTCGGCAGCCGGTATTCCCTCAGACTGGTCATCTCGATGTCCGTCTTGTAGCCGGGGATGATCAGCAGGCGCCGCGGGTTGTTGCCGCCGGTCCGGCGCACGGTATCGATGAAAATCTGGTTCGCCCGCGTGAGCGCGGCGTATGCCTTCCTGGTCGATCCCTCGTTCTCGAAATTCGTCTCCTCGTTGATCGCCTCGAAAATGAGTTTCTCGTTCTTGTCGGCGTAGTGCCGGGCGATCTGGCCCCAATACGAGCGGAACTTCTTTTCCGCCTCCTTACTAAAGGTGTGGTAGGTGTCCGGGTAGCGCTCCTTGTTGCCGGAGTCGATCCAGCCTTCATCCCAATGGATGTTGATGACGCAGAACATCCCGGCGTCCAGAATCCATCCCACCACCTCGTCGATCCGCTGGAATTTTTCCCGCGTGATCCGCCCGTTCTCGGCGTAGGTGTCCCAGGCGACGGGGAGCCGGATGGTCTTGAACCCGAGTTCGGCGAGGCTGTCGATGTAGTCCTTCGTGATGATCGGACTCCCCCAACCTGTCTCCCAGCGGGTGGTGTTCTCGAAGGTATTGCCGATATTGATACCGGGCGTCATTTGCCCGACCGCCGTCCAGGCATCCAGCGGCTTCATTTTCTCCGGCCGGGCCCCTGCCCCGGCAGCGGCGGAGAGGGCGAAGGCAACGAACGCCAGCAGGAAGCCAACGAGACGACAAACGGTGAAATGGAAACGGCGGGTCACAACGGGAGCCCGAACGCTAACAACCCGCTTCCCGCTCCGCCACCGGTCAGGTTCGGGACATTGATCTCCCCCAAATCAGGGAAGCACCGGCGGCAGGAGCGGGGCGGGCCATGAAGAAGGAGTTGGGCTGTCGCCAGCAGCCCCTCAGGATTCGATCTCAAGCGCGAAGGCGATTTCCCCGTCGAACTTGGCGGGTAACGAAACGTGCAAGCCGTCCGCATCGCGGTCGAACTTCAACGCCCGGCCACCGACCAGGCGGACGCTGCGGATGTCCCCGGACCACTTGTCGGAGCCCTCCTTCAGCGACCTGACGGTGACTTTGCCGTCTTGGGGAATCTCCAGCACGATGGCATAGAGCGTCTTTCCGTCCTTCGATCGGGTGAAGCGGATGTCTTCGGCGGTGAACGGGTGGTCGGAGACGTCCTTCTGACCGTCGAACTGACCTTTCTCGGCCACCAGAGTCGAAGGTCCCTCGCCGTAGATCTGCCACGGGCGGGTGGCGTAGATCGCCTCGCCATTGACCTTCAGCCAAGCACCGATCTCCTTGACGATTTCGATCTCCAACTCGTCGGGCTGCCCGTCGCGACGCAGCGGCACGCTCAGCATGAGGTTGCCGTTCTTGCTCACGATGTCGGCCAGCATCCGCACCACCGACGCAGCGGACTTATAACCCTTCCGATCGTAAACACCCCGGTCGTAGTGCCACGACCCGAGGCAGGTGTCGGTTTGCCAGGCCTGGGGCAGGATGTCGTGCGCCTTGCCGCGCTCGATGTCGTAAACCATGGCCCGGCGCTGCATCTCATTGAGCTTTTTGTTGTTCATCACCGCCTCGGTCCGGCCGTTCTTGTCGAGGCGGGTGTTGTACAAGTGCGCGGCGAGTTTCAGGCCCACCTCGTCCGTCGCGCCATGGAAGGGCAGCACAGAATCGTCGAAATAGATCTGGTCGGGATGGTAATCGTCCCAGAGCTGCCGGGTGCGCTTGAAAAATTTCTCCATGTAGGCGGCATCCGGAACGGTGGCGCCCCCCACGGGATCCCAATCCCACCAGCCCCAGCCGCTCTGGTCCCCGCGCCCGTGGTTCTGGGCGTAGAGATCCTGCGGATCGAGTCCCTCCCACCACTGGCCTTTTCCATCGGCTTTGGTGAGCTTTCCGTCGTACGGCACCCCGGCGAACGGACCTTCCTTGTCCGCACCCTGGGACGGCTCATACCACGTCCAGGCATGGGACGCGTGGACGCTGACGCCGAAACGCAAGCCGTGCTTGCGCGCCGCCTTGGACCAGCCACCGATCAAGTCCTTCTTCGGACCGACGGCGACGGAGTTCCACGGCTGATACTTCGAATCGAAGAGATCAAGGTTGTCGTGGTGATTGGCCATCGCCATGAAAATCCTGGCACCGTTGTCCTTGTAGAACTTCACCAATTTGTCGGGATCGAAGCGCTCGGCCTTCCAGTTCCGGATCACGTCCTTGAACCCGAACTTGGAGGGATGGCCGTATTCATCGAGGTGCAGCTTGTACTGCCACTCCCCCTCCTTGTACATGTTGCGGGCATACCAGTCGCCATGCTCCGGTTCGCATTGCGGCCCCCAGTGCGCCCAGATCCCGAACTTCGCGTCGCGATACCACTCCGGCGTTTCGTAGGCCGCCAGCGACTGCCAATCCGGTTTGAACGGGCCGTCTTTGATGTCCGGCAGCTTCAGGGAATCCGTTTGCGCCAGCGCGGTCGCCAGCGAACAGCCGAGCGTCACCAAACACCGTTGGGTTGAGTTCAGAGTCATCATCTTTCCAGTTAATTTTCGAGTGTGGATCCCTCCGCGGGATCGCGGAGAGTTACACGAGTGAACGCCTTCCTCGTTCAGGCAAACGCGGTCATCCTGAAAAGGAAAATGGCCGAACCCGAACGCCCTCCAATCCATTGATCATCTGCGCATATCCGCGTTCATCTGCGATTCTATTTTCCTGTTTCAAATCCTGGATTTTGCAATCAGGCGGACACCGACGCGAGCCACGCTCGCATCCGTTCCCACCACGCCAGTTCTCGGCCGCCGACGCAATCCGGCGGATGAGGGATTCTGCCCTCCCCCGCACAGGGGAAGGCGCTGGCGTTCACAACCGGATGATGCCGCGCTTCAGGGAGACCGAGACCGCCTGGGCCCGGTCGTGGACGCCGAGCTTCTGAAACAGCGACTTCATGTGCGTCTTGATCGTTTCCTCGGAAACGAACATCGCCGCGGCGAGTTCCTTGTTCGTTCTCCCCTTCGCCACCAGCCGCAGCACGTCGAGTTCCCGCGGCGTCAGGGACGGACGCACCAGCCGGTCCGCCAGACGGGAGGCGATCGCCGGCGGCAGGTGCCTCTCTCCGGCATGAACCTGCCGGAGCGCTCCCACGAGTTCCTCCGTGGTCGTGTCTTTCAGCAGGTATCCCCGGGCACCCGCCTCCAGCGCGCGAAACACGTCCTCTTCATTGTCGTAGGTCGTCAGCACGACCACCTTCGTTTCCCGGTCCCGTTTCAGCAGGGCCTGGATGACTTCGATGCCGTCGCCATCCGGCATGCGGAGGTCCACCACGTAAACGTCCGCTTCGACCTTCGCGAGGACCGTTTCTCGTCCGGTGCCCGCCTGTCCCACCACTTCGAATCCGGGCTGGGCATCGATGATGGAGGCGAGACCGGAACGCAGCGCAGGGTGGTCGTCGGCCAGGAAAACTCGGATGGGGTTGTTCATGTTGGAAGAGTGACGGAAACTTCGGTGCCCTCGCCGGGGCGGCTGTCGATCGAGAGGCTCCCGCCGAGTGGCTCGACCCTCTCGTGCATGCCGGTGAGACCGTAGCCTTTGCCGACGCGCCCAGCGACATCAAATCCACAACCGTCGTCCTTGACCACGAGCGTGACCCAGTCGTCGCCGAAGCGCAGCCGGATGTCGATGCGACGCGCCGCGGCATGACGCACCGCATTGGTGAGCGACTCCTGACCGATCCGCAGAAGCGTGCTTTCGTGCTCCTGCCCCAGCGGGCGCGGGGTACCCTCGATGTGCTGCCGGTGGGTGACGTGGCCCCCGGCCGTTAAATCATCGGCGAACTTCTGCAGGGCGGAGGCCAGGTTCGCCTCGCCCAAGGCGAGCGGCCGGAGATTCCAGATGCTGCGCCGTGCCTCGCGCAGGCTGTCACGCACCAGTTGGCGCGCGGTTTCAAGGTGCTCCCGGGCGGCTGTCGGCGAAGCATTCAGGCGCTCACGGACGCATTCGAGCTGCATCGATACCGACGTGAGCCCCTGTGCCAGCGAGTCGTGGATTTCGCGGGCAAAGCGCCCCCGCTCCGCCACCACCGCCTCATACGCCCGGCGCTGGGTTTCAGCCTTCCTGCGCCTCCGCAGCCTGCTCCGCTGATAGAGCGCGACGAGAACTACGATCAGGCCGCTGAACACCCACGCCACCCGCTGGGCCGTCCACCACGGCGGCGGCTGGAGCATCATGATGTCGCCCGGGTTCCGCAGCCGCAGCAACAATTTGTCCTCCTCCCGCAGGGGCTGGAAGGCACCCGAGGTGGTGATCTGGACGATCCCGCCGGCGCGCACCTTCGACCCCGGCTTCAATTCCGGTGCCACGCCATCCGTCGCATCAAGCCAGCAGCGGAAAATCACCCCTCCATCCTGCAGCTCGAAGGTCGTACCATCGACACTATGGTAGGTGTTCAGCACCTCCGCCACGCAGGCAGCGAACTCCGATTCATACTGCGCGTCCAGTAGTTCCCGCGCCCCGCTCGCCACCGGAATCGGCGGCGTCTGGAGCCCCACCACGCTCACCTTGGACGCCCTCAGGAACGGCCTCATCGTCCCGGCCCGCGGCCACCCCTCGGCCTCGACCACCGTGCCCGGCGGGCTCGCGGGGCCGCGGGCGATCTGCACCCAGAGCCCCCCGTCGTTGGTCCGGAGGAACATCCCCCGCCCCGGCATATCGAAGGTCACCACCCCGCGCACCTTCACATAGTCGCTGGGCCCGGGACCGCCCCACCGCAGGAGCTGGCTGGGCTCCACCAGCCGCGCCTCCCGCTCCGGCTCGGGTGCATGGAGCGGCACCACGTCGGCCGCCGAATTCACCCGCAGGAACCGCCGCGTCATCTGGCGGTTCGTGTTGAAAATCGTCGCCACCACGCCGCGGATCCGAGCCCGCCGCTCCGCCAAATCCCATGGCACCGCCTCCGGCGGCACCGGCCCGGTCAGGAGAACATGGAATTGACACGAGCCCGCGCGACACTCGAGCACCAGGTTGCCTCCATCCAGCACCACTTCGTTCACCTCCGCCTCGACCTCCACCCAGTCACAGTCCAGATCCGGCTCCGCCAGCTCCATGCCATCGACCCTTTTCGGCACCGGCAGGCCAGGCTCTCCGAGGATCCGGATCACCGGAGCTCTCTCATTGGGACCGGAAACGACGGGCGCATACACCCCATGTTCGGTCACCCCCCGGACCTCGATCTCCGCGCCCACGTCAGGCCACACCGCATCTGGACTCGCGTGCTGCTCAATGTAGATCCCCCTTTCCCCATCGTGGATGAACAGGGTGGAAATGGACGCCCGGCTGAAGATCACCACGCCCCGGACCGAAACCGACAGCCCGCTCTTCGCCTCGTCATAGGAAAGCGACCGGATCTCATCGATCCGGGTCAGCTCGCCCGCGGCCTGCCCGATCAGCACCGCGAGCGCGAAGAGCAGCCATGCCGTCCGTCCCATCAATCTCACCCCGGTGACTACGGGATCGCCGGCCGCAGGTCCAGTCCCTCACGAAGAAATCAAAGCCCGCCTCCGGGCCGGACCTTCCACGCCACCTTCCCATCCGGAATCTCCGACACGACCTTCCATTCATTTCCGGTTTGCTTCAAGCGGACTTCGACCGCTTCCGACGAATCGGGCAAGGCGACCAAACCGGCAGCCTCGGCTGGATTCTTGCCGTAGACCGCAAGCTCCAGCTTCGACCAATCCAACGCCGAAGTGGACTGCGCCAGCCCGATGTGCGGGATCACGCTGCCGCCCCTCGCCAGCACGACCACCGGCACCTCTCCAGCCGCGATTTCATGCCAGCCTCCTTCGTAGGTCTTGCCCGTCTGATAGTCGGTCCACGAACCCGCCGGAAGATAAACCTGCCGCGAATTCTCCCCCTCGTGCATCAACGGAGCGACGAGCAACGACGAGCCGAGCAGATATTCATCATCCACCTGCCATGAGCCCGGATCCTCGGGAAACTCCACGAACAGACTCCGCAGCACCGGCAGCCCGCGCGCCGCGCTGTCGTGCGCCTGCGCCCAGAGGTAGGGCATCAACCGGTAGCGCATCTCCACCACTTGGCGGAACTTGTCCATGAAGTCCGGGCCGTATTCCCAGGGCTCTTTCGGTGCCATTCCGTGACAGCGCGCGTGCGAACCCAGCACGCTGAAAGCCAGCCACCTGAGATACAGGTCCTCGCTCGCCTTGCCGACAAAGCCGCCCGCGTCGTGACTCCAGAACGTGAATCCGCTGAGCCCGAGCGAGAGTCCGCCTCGCAGCTCGGCCGCCATGCCGCTGTCCGTCGCCTCGGCGTCGCCGCCCCAGTGCAGCGGGTAGCGTTGGCTGCCCGCCCAGGTGCTGCGCGCCCAGATGATGTTCTCGCCCGTTGTTTCCCGGGTGATGTCGGCGATCGCCTTGTTGTAGCGCAGCGGGTAGAGGTTGCGCTCGTGGAAACCGGTGCGGCCCGAGGCATAGATCCCCTCCAGCGGCGCCGCCTCGCCGAAGTCCACCTTGATCGCACCCACGCCCAGCTTCAACAACTCGGCGATCTTCCCCTGAATCCATTCGACCGTCTCCGGGTTCGAATAATCCAGCACCGCGTCCTCGTAAGGCGTCGGGCTTCCATTCCGATCCCGCACCGCGAGACCCTGCTCCACGATCTCGGGAAACAGGTCGTTCTTCGGCACGAAGTACGGGAGTTGCCATAGCGAGACCTTGAAGCCCTCGTCGCCGAGATCCTCGATCATTTTCGCGGGCGTGGGGAAACGGGATTCGGCGAACTTGTAATCGCAGCGCCAGTCGGTCTCGAACCAGCCGGTGTCGAGGTGCAGCACGTCGCACGGGATCCGGTTCGCGCGCAGCTTCTCCGCCACCTCACGCACCTGCGCCTCGCTCAGATACGTGCAGCGGCTCATCCAGAGGCCGAACGACCACAGCGGCGGCACCGGCGGGCGGCCCGTCAGCGCCGTGTATTCGCCGAGGACCTCCTCCGGCTCGCCGAGAAACACGAAAAGATCCAGCATGTCAGCGCCCACCATCAGCGAGTTCAGGCCGCTGAAGGTATGCCCGAAGTCACAGGTGACCGGCGTGCTGGTGTGCATGAACATGCCGTAGCCCCGGCTGCTCATGAAAAACGGGATCGGCTTGTACATCGCGCGGTTCTGCACGCCGTTCGCATCGGTCGTCCACAGCACCACTTTCTGCCCCCGCTTGTCCAAGCCGGTGAACGATTCGCCGCAGCCGAAAACCTTCTCCCCGGGCGACAGCGAGAACGCCGCGTTGAAACTGCGCGAGTAGTCGGACGCGCGACGAATGAACGAGAACGGCAGCAATTTCGAGAAAGTCGTCGCGTGGTCCTTCGTGTGGTCCGTCTTTGTCAGCAGCCGGCCGGCCGCATCGCGGAACTCGATCGACCATGGCTTCTCCGTGATCGTGACCGACCCTGCTTCACTGGAGTAGCGGTGACCGCCCTCGATTTTCTCGTGTTTCCAAGAGCCGTCCTTCGCCACCGGCCCGGCGAGCATCAATGATTCCGGCTCGTTCCACACCGGCCCCGAAGCCATCCGGATCCGCACCGTGCGCGGCGTCACGAACTCCAGCGAGAATGGCAGCGAGGGATTCGCCTCGTACTCGACCTCAGGAAACTCGTTGCCCGGCGAAGGTTTCAGCGCCGACAGCGTGTTGTCGAACGCATGCGCGGTCACCCGCGTGTTGCGCTCGTAGGCCACCTTTCCGGTGCCGGTGGCGGGGTCGAACTCCGCCAGCGAATCGGCCAGGAAATAGGTGTGGCTGAAGTCCTGGAAATCGCCGCTGATGTCCAACGGTTCGTTGAGCATGCGGGGGTGCTGGGCGCAGAGCGGAGCCGCGCCGAGGCCCGCAACCGCGAGGACCAGCGCCGGCCCCACGGACCGGAAGGGTTTGAGGATGTGCATGGGATGGGAAAAGTGCCGGAGCAAGCCGGATCGAAATACGACATACTTAGTAGCCAAGACCGTGACCCAGCGGGAACAACGGATCCTGCGGTGCCGCACCGTGCCCGAGCGGCACCTGCTCCATCGAACGCGGCCAGGCAAAGGACAGCCTGCCCGTCGGCTCATGATCGCCGAACAAAACATCCGCCACTCCGGTGCCTTCGGTGCCCGGCAGCCATGCCGCCACCACCGCGTCAGCCTTTTCCAGCACATCACCGAGGATCAACGGGCGGCCCGAAAGAACGATCACCACCACCGGCACGCCGGCGTCCTTGGCTGCGGTCACCGCCGCCACATCTTCCAGTGCCAAATCCAGGCTTTCCACGTCCCCCTCCATCTCGGCGTAGGGCTCCTCGCCGACCACCACGATCGCGAGATCCGCGCCGGCCGCCCCACCGCCATCCTTCGAGGACGTCACTTCCGTGTCCTTGCCAGCCGTCTGCCGGATCGCTTCGAGGATGGTGGTGCCACCCGAGGTGACCTCACCGCGTTTCCCCTGCCAGTCCACCGTCCAGCCGCCGCACTGCATGCCGAGATCATCCGCGCCGCGGCCCGTCACATGAATTCTCGCCGCCGTGCGCGAAATCGGGAGCACGTCCGAGTCGTTCTTCAGCAGCACCAGCGAGCGCCGCACCGCCTCGCGGGCCACCTCGCGCCGCTCGCTCGAACCGAATTCCGCCGTTTCCTCCGGTTTCACCGCGAGCTCCGGATTCTTGTCCAGCAGCCCCATCGCAAGCTTCACGCGGAGAATGCGCGTCACCGCGTCATCGATCCGCGACACCGGCACCTTCCCCTCATTCACCAGCTCGATGAGGTACTTCACGTAGTCGCGGTACTTGTCCGTCACCATGACCATGTCCACGCCGGCGTTGATGGCGATCTCCACGCACTTCTTGTAGTCCAGCGAATCGACCTGACCGGAGGCGTTGTTGCTCGCCAGCACAGGCTTCGTTTCAGACGCAGGCACCAGCTGGTCGATCGCATTGTAGTCGGAAATAATGAACCCGGCGAAGCCCAGCTCGTCCTTCAGGATGTGGGTCAGCAGCTGTTTGCTACCGGTGCATTTCACGCCGTTCCAACTGCTGTAGGACGGCATGATCGTGCCCACGCCGGCATCGATCGCGGCCGGGTACCCGGCCATGTGGATGCTCCTCAGCGTCGCCTCGTCCACACGCGTGTCTCCCTGGTCGAGCAGCCCGTCGGCGATGGTTGAACGGAAGGCCGTGCCGCCGTCCCCGACGAAGTGCTTGGCGCAGGCCAACACGTTCTCCCTGCCGCTGAGGCGCTCCCCTTGCAGGCCCCGGACCGCCGCCTCACCGAGAACGGTAACCAGTTGCGGATCCTCGGAAAATCCTTCGTACGTCCGCCCCCAGCGGAGATCGCGCGGCACCGCCACGCACGGAGCGAAGGTCCAATGAATGCCGGTCGCCCGGGTTTCCAGCGCCGTCACCCGTCCGATGCGCTCGATCAAGCCGGGATCGCGCGTGCATCCCAGCCCGACGTTGTGGGGAAACACCACCGCGCCGAGCACGTTGTTGTGCCCGTGGACGGCATCGACGCCGAAAAGCAGCGGAATCGCGA
The DNA here is from genome assembly GCA_965652295.1 of uncultured Haloferula sp. GTDB lineage: Bacteria > Verrucomicrobiota > Verrucomicrobiia > Verrucomicrobiales > Akkermansiaceae > Haloferula. The sequence continues at coordinate 128,056 of CBFGTS010000003.1, forward strand.
GGCGGGTCTCGAGGGCTTCCTTCTGCGCGCTGTCATACATGTTCTGCCACGACTCCCGCGAGTTCCCACCGTCAGGGTCCGAACTGCCGCCGCACAGAACCGAGCCCAGAAACAAACTCTCGATGTCGTCCAGGCTCTTCAGCGCCTTCCAATCCGGCTGGGTCATCTGCCCCACCTTTTCCGCGAGCGTCATGCGGGAAAGCACCTCGCGCACCTCGGCATCGCGGGCCGTCATCCACTCCGGAGAGGCCGCAGCTGCGATCCGGACGGAGAGGATGGCAAGAGCCACCGTCGTCAATCCCGCCGCCATCGCCCGTGTCATATCGTGCCGTTGTTTCATATCGTTTCCGTTCACCTGAAAACTCTCGGCAACCACCAGCGCAGAGAGCCTTTCCACCATAGGCTTCGGGGGACCTTATTCCATCCCCCGTTGCAGTGATTCTTTTCCCCCTCCACCGCCACATGATGGCGGATGGACACTGATGAGGAGAGAGGCCGGTCAGTCACTCGGAGGAGGTCGGAGTCGTTCCGAACCACCTTGAAGCCATCCTTTTCTCCCGGCGGTCACTCCCCCCCGGGGACGGCTCTACCTGCAGTCCGGCAAGGTGATCCCATCCACCCAACGGCCTTTGATCAACAGCTCCCGCATCCGTTACGGAACCCCACGTTCGTTGTCGTGGATCATCGAAAGCAACTGCAGCACGGCGCAGCGGCCGATCCCCATCGCATCCTGATCGATACCCGCATCGATGTTCTTCTATGAATGGATCGAGGTGGGAACTCCGATCAGAAGCGTATCATCAGGAGGATCAAAGCCAGTGATTGTGAAGAGTGCCACCGGGGGGACTCGAACCCCCACGCCGGTTGCCCGGCAGCGGATTTTAAGTCTGTAGTGCTTCCGGGCTCTCCACTGGTGTTCAATGCCTTACATTCCGCAAATTCTGCCACTTCCGGTATTTCTCAGAAAATAAGGGCAATTCGGGCAGGAAACCTCCCAAGTTGGTGTTGCTAAATCCGCAGCGCCGGCTTGAGCTTGGGCTATGGCAAGGAGGCCGAGTTTCAAGGTGCGCAAAACAGCCCACGGGTGGACCATCAACGTACCGTCGGGTCTTTCCGGGTCTGGAAAACGGGAACGACACTTCCATGAAACCAAGGAGAAAGCCACGGCCCATGCCAGCCGTCTTCGCGACCAGTACAGAAGCTTCGGGGAAGCATCGGCCACCATTCGCCCAAGCCTTGCCGAGGCTGCAACAAGCGCCGAAAAAATCCTGGAGCCGTGGGGCATCTCCCTCGTTGAGGCCGCTAGGATGGTGGCCCGCCTCAAGGAGGCTGAGGCCACAAGCAAAGTCCTGGAGGAAGCGGTCGATGCATGGCTACTAGCCTGCGAAGGATTGCGGCCCAGAACACTGGATGGCTACCGCCAGACAGCTCGCCTTCTGAAGACCCACCTCGCGGGCAAGGTCCTTACCTCCATCACGTCTGATCACCTTCAGGATGCTGTCGCCCCCTTGGGGTCAACCGGTGCCGCTACACGCGGGCGAATCAGAAACTCCAAGGCCTTCTGGAGATGGGCCGCGAAGAAAGGCTGGTGCGACATCAAGGTTTTCGACGGCGTCGAGACACCAAAAAGCGGCCGGGACCATGGCGAGATCGCCATTCTGACCCCGACGACCGCCGCGCACCTTTTAGCCACAGTAGAAGCTTACTACCCGGCCGCGGTGGCGTCGTACGCACTTCAGCTCTTTGCGGGCATCCGCACCGAGGAATTGCGCCGCCTCGAAACCCAACATGTATCCCCCGAGGGAATTGAGCTCCCAGCCGAAGTGACGAAGAGAGGCCGAAGGCGGCACATCACACCAAGCCCCACTTTGAAGGCGTGGCTGGTTGAATACCCGTTCCAACCATGCGCCAATTGGAGGGAGGTCGACAAAGCCTGCCGTCGACTTTCCGGATGGGACCTTGGTTCCCGATTACTGGAAGCTCGGGACGACTTTGAAATGCTGCCCAAGCCGACCTTGGGAAAATGGCCACAGAACGCCCTCCGGCACTCGCATGCTTCTTACGCGGTTGCGGTCGGCGTTCCGCTGGAGAGCCTTCTATTCGAGTTCGGCCACGCTGGCTCACCGGCAGTCCTTCGTGAGCACTACGTGGGACGGGCCAGTCGGAAGGAAGCCATCGCCTTCTTCGCAATCGGCCCGAACGGCTCTGCCATCCAAAGCGTGGTAGCAGCCTGAGCCTTCACGAAGCCCTCAGCCTTCACGCCAGCTCCGCAACGGAGGGTCCCGGCCATCGCACTTCAGCGAACAGCCGCTTCAACACCAAGCAACACGCGGATTCTGCCTCTGATTCCTTCCACACCTTCCAGATTCGGTCTGTGCTGGGCGTCACGATCGCACATGGGGCCGTCAACCACTATGGCTCAGTCGTTGAAGCAGTGGGCGGTGGAGGCCACCACTAGCCTCAGTTTCTCGCGGCGTAGAAAGAAGTCCGGCTAATTACTCCCGCCCCTCCCACAGCACCTCCCTCTTGAAGAGCATTCGAGTGGGCCACGGTAGTGCCTGGAAATCGTCGCCCACGACGGCCCTGCGGAGAACTGACCACGCCGGACCATCCACCCGGTGCTTCCGGCAGCGCAGATAGCGCTGGTTCTGCTTGCCTCCTTACTACGTGAAAACTGCGCACCACCCCGTGAAGTTTCCAGCCCGGTTGCTGCCGCTTCCCGCCCTTGCGGCCTTCGCTCATTCTAGCTAGATCCATGGTGAACCCGGCCTTCTACCCTTGCCCGACCGCGTCCTCCTCACCTTCACCGGCCTCCACGATCCCTTCGTTCCCACCGCGACCGAGGGGGTCGTGGAAGCTGGCCCCGTCCTCACGGTTGTCGCCGAGCGTCCGTTCGAGGCCATCTACTTGTTCTCCACCCCCAAGACATCCGAGATCAGCGTCGAGACAAAGAAGGCCATTCAGGAGAAACACAAGGGCACCAAGGTCGAGATCCTGGACGTCCCGCTGAAGGATCCGACCAACTACCTCGGGATCCTCCGGCAGCTCCGGAAACACTTCCGCGCGATCCAGCGCCGCCATCCGGACGCCGCGTTCTCCATCTCGGTCTCGTCCGGCACCCCCCACATGCACGCCTCGTGGGTACTGCTGACAGCGTCCGGCGAAATCCCGGCAACACTCCTCCAGTCCACCGCCCGTCAGTTCGTCCCCGTGGGAAAATCCCAGGTGCGGGAAATCGACATTCTGGCGGAGGATTTCCCTCGCATCACCCGGACCCTCGGTAGCCAAGCGCCAGATACTGACGAGGAAGCGGAAATCGCCGCCCTCTGCCACCAGGAGGGCATCATCGGCTCGGATCCCGGCTTCCTGCGAGCCCTCCGGGAGGCCTACCTCTTCGGCCAGTATGACGATACCCACGTCCTCCTCCTCGGGGAAACCGGCAGCAGCGGATCCATGAAGGACATCGGAAAGGTGAAGATGTTGGAAGTCCCGACCCCCCTGCCGCCGATAGACCTTCAAAATCGCTTCGCTGCCCTCGCAAACAAGATTCAGGGAGAAATCGCAAACGCAACCACTTCATTGGAAGAAGCAGAAAGCCTCTTTACCTCCCTCCAACAACGCGCCTTCCGGGGCGAACTCTAGCAAGCCATCAACACACAATTACCATGTCAGATCTGGCTCAAGAACTCGATACGTTGTCCGACTCGTGGTCACACGCGCTGACGGTGCTCAAAGGGAACCCCGACATTGTGCAAGCGGTAGTGCCTGGGGTGAGCATCGAACAGGTTGATGACACCGTCAAAACGCTGATCCACTGGGCATCCAAAGTGAGAGCCCCACACGGATTTCGACCAATTTATCCGATTATCAAGCTTCAGCTTTCAGCTTCTGTGAAGAAGCTGGCTCAACAGGCACAGAACCTGAAAGGCGATCCAACGACTCATTTCCCGGCTTTCGTTGCACAGCTAGTCCAATGCTTTGCTCCCATTACCGCTGCGTGCACCTTTTCGGAAAAAGCTGAGGCACACAGGATGGTCGCCGATCTGGGTGGCGAGCTTGGGCAGCATATAGCCTTGATGACGACCGCCCAGAAGGAACTGGACGAAAAAATGGCGCTTCTTGGGAAATCTCAGGAGACCGCGGACGAGATTTCCGATCAGGCGGAACAAGCACAGGCTGACGCAACGAAAATCCAGACATTCGTCACTTCACTAGAGGGTCAATCTACAACCGCTGCGTCCCATCTGGAATCCATTGAATCGGCAAATACCGAGATTGAGGCAGCGAAAACAAGGACAGCGGCCTTGGAAAAGCAGAATGAAACCCTCCAAACCAAGCTTCAGGATCAATCGAAGCGTTTGCAGGACCTTATCGAAAAAACAGCCGCTCAACAAAAACTGATCGATGATTTGCTCCCGCGAGGGACCAGCGCAGGTCTGGCTGCTGCATTCAATCAGCAGCGAATCCGCTTTGGCCGTTCGCAAGCAGGATGGGCTGTCACCTTTCTCATCAGTGTCGGCATGCTGATCACCTTCGCTTGGCACATCAAAGCCGGCCTGCCGTCCACCAGCTCATCTGATGTGTGGGCCTATTTGCTGTATCGAATACCGCTGGCTTCTCCAATGATTTGGTTAGGCTGGTTCAGCGCAATCCAATATGGCAATGTTCTGCGTCTGAAAGAGGACTATGCCTTCAAGGAAGCAACTTCCATGGCGTTTGCCGGTTATCGTGATCATATGGACCACCTAGGAGGTCTCGCCGAGCCCGACGGCACTACTGCCCTGAACAAGCTGGCACTAGTAACAATCACCATCCTTGGAAGCGATCCACTCCGTCTTCTCCAAGGCCAATCGTCAGACGTTTCGCCGCTCGACAAGATTTCTGCTCTTCTGAATGGCACGAAGTCTCAGAAAGATACGAAGGAATAGCTCCCTATCACGCTTGAAGCACAAGACTGAGTTCCGCGTCTCCAACGAATTTTCCGAAGCATAACCACTTATCGAAAAACAGGCTCCGACTGTCCCGCGTGCCGGCAATACCCTGATTATTCCAAATCGACCGTATGCATCAATCCCTCCCCAATATTGACTTTGCTTCCATTCGCCCACTTCGCGGGAAGCAGACGGACGGCTTCGAAGAGCTGTCCGTCCAGCTGTTCCACGGCGAAACCGAAGGCCACGGGGAGTTCTTCGCCATCGAGGGATCTGGCGGCGACGGAGGAGTCGAGGCCTACCGCACACGCGCGGATGACACCAAGGTGGCCGTCCAGTCCAAGTATTTCGACCAGCTCGGCACCGCCCAATGGAACCAGATCACCAAATCCGTTAAGTCCGCGCTTGAGAATCATCCCACGCTCCGCGCCTACATCGTCTCGACCCCGCTGAATCGGACTCCCGCCCAGACGGAGAAGTGGAAGGCCCTCACCGCCGAGTGGCCCGCTTGGTCAGCGTCTTCGTCGGACCGTCAGCGGCAAACCAAGAAAACCCAGTGCTATGGTGGTCGTTGAAATCTCTGGAACGACGGCAATCGTGCCGGCCCATGGTCCTAAAACCACCAGCCCTGCTTGAGGCAGCTTTGCCGGGAGGGAAAGCAGGTTCTCCCCGTCCGATAGCAAAACCGCCGCCAACTCAGGGTCATTCAATGCTGCCTCATACACCTCGTAGGTGATGAAGGCAGGAATCCCAATCGGAGGCCACAAGACATCGGTATCAGGATCGAAACTCACGAAGCCATCCGCGGGAGTTGAGAGCCAAGGGTTGGCCGGAATAGGCGAGAGGGTAGGAAGCTCGATGAATTCCGAGAACGCCAGCGAGATGGCGATGTCATCGCCCGACATCGTCGAGATCAGCTCAAGCTCGGAAGAAGCGGAGCATCCCTTCGGTATCCACACCGAGTAGCTCACGCTATCCCCGTCGACGTGAAAAAATGCCGCGGCGTTGACCATCCATCGTTCTTTTCCATCAGAGGTGGAATACTCGAAGGGCATCTTGAGCCGTGCCTCAAGAATCGTCGCCGCTTGTAGCGAAAGCGCTTGGGCCAAAAGCCAGACTGCAATTCCGATACTCCGAAACATGCCGAAGTAGGCGACCTCAGTGTGAAAACTGCAAACACGAAGTGAATACCTGAGGCCGGGATTAAAATCCACCGATCCGCTCCGACTCGACGTCGGACTCCCCCAGATCTGCATCGGCCACCTCATCGGCTGTGATCGCCCCGCTCATCCGCGCCCCGCAGGCGATGCAGCCAAGGATCCCATCGCCCCGGTCGGGGCTCTTCAGCCCTTCCTTTCGCATCTTCTCCTTGTCCTCCACGCGAAGCCGCCCTTTGACGTCCCATTCGCTTCGGCGCGTCGTGAGCTGCCGTGACGTGATCGGATCGATGACCCGAGGTGGATCCGGCCGCGCTCGATCTCCCTGACCCCGACGTGCCAGACCTCGGCGATCAGGTTGGCGTATTCCTCGGGCTCGCTCGATGGGTGCCACCATGGAAGCGATTGATCCGCCAACCCAGCTCGGCGAGCATGTCGATGAAGACGGTCCCGAGCCCGTCCTCACCGATCTTTGATCAGTCGGCCGCTGGCAAGAATCTCAACGAGCGAGAGATGTTTGCCGTCCAGAGGACCGTGAGGTCATGAGTCTTCCGGTAGCCGACCACCGAGAAGAGGTGCCGCCGCGGTTCGGAGGAAATAGTCCAGAACGACGCTCACGAAACGGCGTCCATCTCCCCCTCCGAAAGCTCGAATCCCATCCACATTCCCCAAAGTTTTTGGCGTCCCCCCTTACGTAACTCATTGATAATCGACCTCGGAATTTCATTTTGGCGTACTGTTTTCGGAAAAAGTGTCCCAAAATAGCGCGCCACTACCCCTTGATTATCAAAGAATTGAACAATCCGACATAGCGCCAGAATGAAAAAATAGTTTGTCCAAGTGTAATGTAGGCCCTTTCTGGCGCTCCAAACGGTCCGTTTCTTAGGTCCTGCGGCACGTGAAGGGGACGCTGAAATTCCCTGCTTCAGGGGGGCATCGAAAGAAGAGCCGAGGGGCAACTCAGGCAGTCCGACCGGAGGCCGACGAAAATCGGAATCGGTGCATTCCGCCGCTTCTACGCCACTTCATCCTGTACCCCCGCATTCAGCTGTTTCAAACCGTCCTGAATGAGCAGCAGGATCAGAACCCATCCGACGATTCCTAGAATCAAGCCCTTCAGATAATATTCCCACGGAGTTCCCACCAAGGGAACCACCAATGGGCTATTCCAAAGAGCGTGAAGACCTACGACGAAGAGAAAAACCCGGAGGAACCGAGAATCCAGCAGCATTGAGAAGGCGAAGGCTTTCTTACCCATGACCCGCCACAGCGCGGCCCCCGTTGCCGCCGTCCAGATCACGTGTGCGAAGGGAGACAGGAATGCCCTTTCCACCTGTATGCTCGTCCCCGAATACCCACCGGCATCAAATCGCAGCGTGTAACCGACCGTCTCGAACGCGGAGAATCCTGCACCGACTGCCGCACCCATCAACATCCCGTTGATGCTCCAGTGGAGGTGCTTCCAGTGGTGGGCGAAAAACACCAACGCGAGCACCTTTCCCAACTCTTCAATCGGCCCCGCCGCCATCACCCCGAACCATGTAAGCAGCCCAGTCGCTTCGAATAGAAAGAGGCTTGCAATCATGGAAATGAGACCTCCTCCGATAAACAGCAAAATCACCCGGGTGAGGCTGACGTTTCTCGCCACGTTGACCTCGAAGAAGAAGATAAGGACTGAAAATGGAACCGCGATCGCTCCAGTCATCAGCCAGCCCGGGTAGAGGTTCAGATTGTCAAACCGCACCAAAGCCCAAAAGAAGCCGCCTGCCGCAAGGAGCGAGAGGATCAAGAGACGCAGAAAGATCCACGGGCTAGGCCAGGCCACGCCTACTTCCTCCGGTGAGGGCGTCGTGGCCGAAGTGCCTGCCGCGAAAAGATCCTCGATCTCCTGAAGGGACCCTTTGCGGAACATCCCCGTAAACAGATTTTTGAGAGACTGGTCTTCGAGGCCCTCCAGTCCTGAGACCTTCGTGACCCCTCCTATCATGCCAGTCCATGCCGTTTTTCCAGTGTTGCCGGTTCGAGCCGTGTGCGGCGATTTCACCCGGAGTTTCAGAGGCGCGGCGGGTAGGCCCTCTGGGAGAGGGAGCCACGTTTCAGTTCCCTCCGCAGCGATTCGGGTGCTGTCTCCTAAAATCCCGCAAGCATGCAGCTCCCGAAGAGTTCCAGCAGAGACCGGACCGTGAACGTTCTCGTCGTCCGAGGTGTAGAACCACCGAGGCTCCAATGGGGGCGGCTGGCTTGAGATCGCGGCACCTGGGGCAAACGTCGCCGGGGAAGCGACCGATTCAGAAATCTCACTCACGCCAGCGAGCCAACACTACCGTGGGTGAGGTGTAAAGAATCTGCGTTCGTCACTACGGTCGAGGTTCATTGATGGAAAAACCGACGGTCGATGCCCTGTACCAGCGTCTTCGCGAGCTGCGCCAGCAACGCGGTTGGACGCAGGAGCAGTTCGCAGAGGCCTCCGGCATTTCCTACAAATACTACCAAGCGGTCGAAGCTGGACGTAAGCGCGACCTCCGCCTTTCGACCCTGATCCGTTTGGCGAAGGCCCATGATCTGGCGGTGTGGGAGCTCCTGCGGTTTCCGGAAGCTGATCGCTAGCAGGTTCAAGCACTGACCGCCCGACATCTGAGTCAGCGGAGGTGTCCAGATCGGCCTCCAGCCCGGCGGCGGCAAGATGCAGACCGGCTACCTCTGGAAACTGGCTCTTTATCGGCAACTGTCAGAGCTTGGTCCTTCATCGGTTGCTTGCGTTGGTATCGTTGCGTGTTCCTTCGTCAGCTCTGACACCTTCCTCCCCCGACAGCGCATTGCCGGAAAGAAGGCCTCGAAGTTCTTCCTCTAGGCGCATTTTCTCATATGATTCGCAAATCCCCCCATTTAAAGAGTTCTGTTTCTTTTTTTCTTTTTTTCTACCTACCGGACCCCAATCTGCCTTTGAATCAAACATTCAAACCAACCCTACCGTTTATCTTGAAGACCTCGCTTATCACCTTAGCCTACTTTGCCTTCGCCTTGGTGGCAGCGAAGGGACAGCACGTGCCCGTGACCGCTCCGTCCGAATCGGGAGACGCTCCGCTTCAGGGTGAAGAGGTAGCCATCCTTACCGACGCTCCGAATGTTCCTCCTCCCATCACCCGCGATCACCCGAGCAAGGTGAAGGTGGAGCTTGAAGTCACCGAGGTGGTTAAGCGCATGGCCGATGGCGTCGATTACACCTTTTGGACGTTCGGCGGCAGCGTGCCAGGCAAGTTCATCCGCGTACGCCAGAACGACGAGGTCGACTTCACGCTCAAAAACCATCCGTCGAGCAAGATGCCGCATAACATCGACCTCCACGCGGTGACGGGGCCGGGCGGCGGTGCGAAGGCGACCTTCACCGCACCGGGCTACCAAACGAACTTCTCGTTCAAGGCCGTCAACCCCGGTCTCTACGTCTACCACTGCGCGACCGCACCTGTCGGCATGCACATCGCCAACGGGATGTATGGCCTGATCCTCGTCGAACCGAAGGAAGGCCTCCCGCCCATCGACAAGGAGTTCTACGTCGTCCAAGGCGACTTCTACACCACCGGGAAGTATGGCGAGCGTGGCTTGCAGGGCTTCAGCATGGAAAAGGCCCTTGAGGAGAACCCCGACTATGTGGTTTTCAACGGCGCGGTCGGCTCCCTTACCGGCGAAAAGGCGCTCAAGGCCTCGAAGGGTGAAACCGTCCGCCTCTACGTCGGGAACGGCGGCCCCAACCTCGTCTCGTCGTTTCACGTCATCGGCGAAATCTTCGACCGCGTCTACACCGAGGGGGGCAGCCGCGTGCAGGAGAACGTCCAGACGACTCTCATTCCGGCCGGGGGCGCTACGATCTGTGAATTCAAGCTGGAGACGACGGGTGACTTCATCCTGGTGGATCACTCGATCTTCCGCGCCTTTAACAAGGGGGCGTTGGGCATCCTTGATGTCAGCGGAGATCCGGACCTGGCAGTGTTCTCGGGACAGAAGAAGGACGAGGTTTACCTTCCAGAAGGCGGAGTGGTGCAGACGATCCCCAGCCACGGCGAAGCAGCGCCCGCCGCCGCTACCACGGACGAACGCACCGCGGCCGGGAAGATCATTTACGATGCCAACTGTGCGGCCTGCCACCTGCCTACCGGTACCGGCGTTCCGAACGCTTTCCCGCCGCTGGCGAAGTCGGATTTCCTCAACGCGGATGTCGACCGCGCCATCGGAGTCGTGCTCAACGGCCTGGAGGGTGAAGTCACCGTCAACGGCGCGACCTACAACAGCATCATGCCCAAGCTCGGCCTCGATGACGAAGCCGTCGCCAACGTCCTGACCTACGTTTACTCGGAGTGGGAGAACTCGGGCAAGGAAGTCACCCCGGACCAAGTGGCCAAGGTGCGTGCCGCCCATCCCTGAGCCTCACTGCCCAACCATGAAATCTGCCGCACTCATTCTGGTTTGCGCCGCCTGCTTCGCCCGGGAGGACGAAGCGATCGGCGTGCCCGCACCGGAAATGACCCGAATCGAGGGCGGCACCTATGTTCCCATGTTCGGCGAGCGGGATAAGCCGCGCATCGTCGGCCCTTTCCTGCTCGACCGCCACCCGGTGACCAACGGCGACTTTCTCGCTTTCGTCCGCGAGCACCCCAAATGGCGCCGCTCGCAAGTCCGCAAGCTGTTCGCCGACGCCGGCTATTTGTCGCACTGGCAGGGCGATCTCGATCCCGGTCCGCTCGCGCCCGTCGACGCCCCCGTCGTCCGCGTCTCCTGGTTCGCCGCCCGCGCCTACCTGAAGTCGGTAGGAAAGCGCCTGCCTCGCGAGGACGAATGGGAATTTGCCGCGCGCGCCGACACCACCCGTGCCGATGCCACCACCGACCCGGATTTCCTTCGCCGGATTCTCGAATGGTATGGCAAGCCGACTCCGGAGACGCTGCCGGCGGCCGACTCGATGCCCGCCGACATCCACGGCGTCTCGGGCCTCCATGGCCTTGTCTGGGAGTGGGTCGAGGACTTCAACAACCAGATGGTGACCGGTGCCGCCCGCAACGACACCTCGCTCGACCGCTCCCTGTTCTGCGCCGGTGGTGCCGCCAATGCCACCGACGCCTCGAACTACGCTGCCTTCATGCGCTACGCTTTCCGTTCCAGCCTCGAAGGCGCCTTCACCGTCACCAACCTTGGTTTCCGCGGCACCCGCGATCTGCCCCAACCCAATTCCGAGAAACCATGAAATCGATCTTATTCGTTTCCCTGCTCACGTTCGGCAGCGTCAATGCCGAACCCCCGTGCTGCGCGAAAAAGGAGGCGGCCACCGAACAGAGCGACACCTCCCTCTACCAGCTCACCTCAAAGTGGACGAACCAGCACAACAAGGAGGTCGTGCTCGCCTCGCTCAAGGGACAACCGGTGCTGGTCACCATGGGCTATGCCAGCTGCCAATATGCCTGCCCTCGCCTCGTCGCCGACTTCATGGCTATCGAGCGCGCCCTCACCGAGGACGAGCGTGAGCAGGTTGCCTTCGTCTTCGTCTCCATCGACCCCGAGCGCGACACGCCGGAGAAACTGAAGGCCTTCCTCGGGAATTACCATGTCGATCAAGAGCGCTGGTCCGCGCTGCGCGGCAGCGAGGACGACATTCTTGAGCTGTCGGTCGCCTTGGGGAATCGCTTCCGCAAGCTGGAGAACTCGGACTTCGCCCACTCCAACCTCATCACCCTGCTCTCGCCCTCCGGAGAGATCGTCCACGGTCAGGAGGGGCTCGGCACCGACCCTGTCGGTACGCTTGCCGCTCTCCGCGAATTTCTCAAAACCGCCGTCAGCTGCGACAAACAACCCTGAGCATGGTCGCGCCATTCCAGCCCCCGACGGGCGATCCCTTCGCCGAGCGCCCCTTCCTCGTCTTCTGGGAAATCACGCGCGCCTGCGCACTGGCCTGCCGCCACTGCCGCGCCGAGGCTCAGCCGCGCCGGCATCCCGACGAACTCAATGACAGCGAGGCTTTCGCTCTCGTCGACCAGCTTGGGGAACTCGCGCCACCGATGCTGATCCTCACCGGCGGCGACCCGCTGATGCGTCCCGACGTGCTCGATATCGCCCGCCGCAGCACTGCCACCGGTATGCGAGTCGGTCTCAGCCCGTCGGGCACCGCGCGACTCGTGAACTTCGATTTCGATGCCATCCGCGAAACCGGCATCGACCGCATTTCACTCAGTCTCGACGGTGCCAGCCGCGAGACCCACGACGCCTTCCGCGGCCTGAGCGGGACCTACGACCGCACCATCCGCGCCGTCCACCTCGCCCACGACGCCGGTCTTTCCGTCCAGATCAACACCACGCTGACCGCCAGCAATCTCCACGAATTCGGCGCCTTCCGCGATCTCATGTTCGAGCTTGCACCGGCGATGTGGAGCGTCTTCGTCCTCGTCCCCACCGGCCGCGCCGGTGCCAAGGACGTGCCCGATCCCGACCAACTCGAAAGGATCTTCGAGGAAATGGCCGACCTCGTCGGCAACGCTCCCTTCGCGGTCAAGACCACCGAGGGTCACCACTTCCGCCGCATCCTCGCCCAGCGCGGCATGGGGGGCCCCAAAGGCCGGCCCGGCATGCGTTCGCCACTCGGCATCCGCGACGGCCGCGGCATCATGTTCATCTCCCACACCGGCGTGGTCAGCCCCAGCGGCTTCCTGCCGATCGACTGCGGCAACGTCCGGGACCGCCACCCGGCCGACATCTACCGCCACCATCCCCTGTTTGTCAGTCTGCGCGATTCCGACGCTCTCGGCGGCAAGTGCGGCCAGTGCGAGTTCCGCAAAATCTGCGGAGGCTCGCGCGCCCGCGCATACGGCCTCACCGGCGATCCTTTCGCGGCCGATCCCTCCTGCTCCTACCAACCCGCACTCGCAATCCCATGATCAACCTGACCCGCCTCTGGACCGGTGTCGCGCAACCCGCCGACGATCTTCGCTACGGTACCGCCCGTACTTCCGGGCCCGACTCCCGCTCACGCAAGCCGATCGTTGTCTGGAACATTACCCGTACCTGCAACCTGCGCTGCGTTCACTGCTACTCCGACTCGATGGCCATGCGCTACCCCGGCGAACTCGACTGGAAGCAGATGCAGGCCGTCGTCGCCGACCTCGCCGCCTACCGCATCCCCTCGCTCCTCTTCTCCGGCGGCGAGCCGCTCATCCACCCGCGCTTCTTCGATCTCGTCGAAACTGCGACCGAAGCCGGGCTCAAGCTGACCATCTCCACCAATGGCACCCTCATCGATGCGGAAAAGGCCGCTCGCCTGAAGGCTGCCAACGTCGCCTACGTCGGCATCTCGCTCGACGGCATCGGTGCGATCCACGACGAGTTCCGCGGCAAGGAGGGTGCCTTCAAAGCCGCCGTGCACGGCTTCCGCCACTGCGAGGAGGTCGGCCAGAAGACCGGCCTGCGCATGACTCTCACCCGTCACAACGTCGCCAACCTCGAACGCATCCTCGACTTCATCGAGGAGCAGAACATCCAGCGCACCTGCTTTTACCACCTCGTCCCCGCCGGCCGGGGCAGCGAGTTGCAAGTACTAGACCCTTCGGAGTCGCGCCGGGCCTTGGACACCCTGATCGCCCGCGTCGAACGCTGGAGGGACCGTGGCATCGACCGCGAGGTGCTCACCGTCACTCAACCCGCCGACGGTGCCTACCTGCTGCATCGCATGGAGCGCGAGAACCACCCGCAGCTCGACCAAGCCCGCCAGCTCCTTAGGTGGAACGGGGGCGGTGCCAACAGCTCCGGTCGCGCCGTGGCCAACATCGACACGCAGGGCGATGTCCACCCGGACCAATTCTGGCAAAACATGCAACTCGGCAACGTCAAGACCACACCCTTTTCCGAAATCTGGGAAGGCAGGTATTCCCCCAGCGCTCCCTTGCTCGAGGAGATCCGCTCGGTCGGCCTGCTCGACGAACGCAGCCGTCAGGCCCTCATGCACGGCAAATGTGCCAGCTGCCGCTGGTTCAACATCTGCGGCGGCGGCTTCCGCACCCGCGCCGCCTTCGCCAACGGCGACCTCTGGGGCAGCGATCCCGCCTGCTACCTCACCGAGGAAGAAACCGGAGCTGCCCTCGTCTGCTGACCTGCAGTGGCTGCTCCGGCCCGGAGCAGGCCGTGGTTGAAGCGGGCCGCCGCATCAAATCATGAATGCCATCATCCGCCAACTCACCCGCCTCACCGAAGAACCCTTCCGCCTGTTCTTCCCCCTCGGCGTGCTCGCCTCGGTCATCGGTGTCATGCTGTGGCCGGCGATCTTCCGGGGTTGGATCGGGTACTACCCTCTCGAAGCCCACGCCCGTTGGATGGTCCTCGGTTTCGGCGGTTCGCTGATCGTCGGATTCCTCGGCACCGCCGGGCCGCGCCTGCTTGGCACCCGGCCGTTCTTCCGTTGGGAATTTCTCGTCCACCTCGCCCTCGCGCTGGCGATGATGATCGCCCTCGGGTTCAACCGCATCGCCAGCGCCGACCTGCTGACGGGCATCTGGCTCATTGGCGTGCTCGCCAGCCTGCTCGGGCGTTTCCTCTTCGCCCGCCGCGACGTCCCGCCGCCCGGCCTGCCGCTCGCCGTGCTCGGCCTCGGCGGTGCGGCCACCGCCGGTCTCGTCTTTGGTACCGGCCTTTCGACGTCTCTCTTCGTCCATCAGTTCCTCCGCCTGCTCTATTTCCAGGGGTTCCTTTGGTTGCCCATCCTCGGCGTCGCGCCCTACCTGCTGCCACGCTTTTTCGGAAGACGTTCGCTCCATTCGTTTGAGGAGAGTCTCTCTCTCCCCGCCGGCTGGAGGCGCCCCTTCCTCGAATCCCTCGCCGCGGGTCTTCTTCTCCTCGCCAGCTTTGCCCTCGAAGCGTGGGGCCACGGCCGCACCGGTCACGTGCTTCGCGCCGCGGTGGTGACGGTTCACCTCGCCCGCTCTGTCCCCGGACTATTCGCCTGGAGCAAAGTGAACGGCCTCGGACTCGCTCTGCGCTGGGTTGTCCCCTGCGCAGCTGGCGGCTGGTTGCTCGCCGCATGGTTCCAGCCGCTGCGCATTGGCATGCTCCACCTGATGTTCATCGGTGGAGCCGGCCTGCTGATGCTCGCCGCTGCTACTCGCGTAATCCTTGGCCACAATGACCGCCACGACCGCCTCACCTCGCCGCTACGCTGGTTCCACGCGCTGTGGGCCCTCGTTCTATTCACCGCGGCCACCCGCTTGACTTCGGACTTCGTTCTCAAAGTCCGTATCTCGCACTTCATCTATGCGGCGCTGTTGTGGGTGCTCATCACAGCCTTCTGGAGTTGGAAACTCCGCCTCGAGCGTAAGCTCCCGCTTTATGAGGAAGGCGTCATCCAGAGCCGCTGCCCGCGGCGGCGAAAGTCTCTCAACCGCAATCAGGTCAACCGCTCCGGAAATGCGACGCCAGGCTGCTGAGTTTCCAGCCAAATTCTAGGCGCAATCTTCGGAAGGAGGCGGGAACTCGCCCTCATCTCATCAACCACCCGGTCCGGAACGAGACGCCGACCACCACGAAGAGCACCGACACGATGGTTACCGGCACGATGTGCCAGGCGAGAGCACGCAGATTGTGTTCGTCCAGCTTCGGGATGATCCGCAGCCGCGCGTCGACCGCCAGCCCCACGGTAACCGCCAACAGACTCAGTTTGATCGCGACCAATCGCCCCAGAGGGTGGCTCCAGTCAAACCACAGCGTCGGATCCGGCACCAGTCGATGGGCCAACCACAGCCCGGTCGCTACCTGCACGATCAACGCGGGAATGCCGATGCGCTCGTAGCGGGACTCGAAACGGCAGATCGACTCGGGATCCCGGTCCCGTAGCGCCCGGGGGAGAATCGCCGTAGCCAGGACAAGATGTCCACCGGTCCAAACCGTGGCGCCGAGGAGATGAAGCAGCAGGATGACTCCGAACATCTGGACTCAAGGTTGGCTCTGATGACGAAAGAGGGCCGGGAGCGCCCACCAACCAGAGAGCGTCCCGACCCTGCTCCAATCTGCAATCGTCAGCCTTCTCCCAGTTTCCGTGCTGCGGGGAAGAGCACCGAGTTCTCCAGGTGGATATGCCGATGGAGGTCCTCCTCCAGCTCAGCGAGTCCCGCAAACAGAGCCCGGTAGGTGTTGCAAGCCTCCGCCGGCGGCGTGAAGCCAGCGGTAAGCTCCCGCATCCTGGCCAAGGCTGCACCGGCCTCGTCGTGCTCTTCTAACATCGTCGCGATGGCCCCGTCGAGCGGGATTCCCGCCGTTCCCCCCGAGGCCATCGCTTTGATCGCCGGAAAAAGCACCTCCTCCTCCTTCATCATGTGGTGCGCGAGCTCGAACATCATCCCTTCATAGACCTCAAGCACCTCAACCAGCGACGGCGTGTGCGGTCCGTGAACCTGAGCCACCCGCTGTGCCATCATGTGGATGCGCGGCAGCTCGTCGCGCAGAAAACGATGGTGGGTTGACACGATGTGATCGACCATCTCGCCCGGAGGGAAGGTCGCCGGATTCACGTCGGGAGCGGGCTTGTCGCGGAGCTCCGCCTCAAGCTGCTCGACCACGGCTTCGGCACTCACCTGTCTACGCTCGCAGGCCTCTCGAAGGGTGCGTCCGCCCTGGCAGCAGAAGTCGATCCCATAGGCCTGGAAAATCCGCGACTGAGAAGGACGCTCGGCGACGATTTCGCCTACCGTCCGATCCAGCATCGGCGTGCCCGGCGGTGAAAATACAACGGTTGAATGACTCATAACGCAGCAACAATTCACCGCTCCGCAGCCCATTTCAAGATTTAAAGAAATTTATTTCCTTTTCAGCACGCCTCTCCTACTTAAGGAGTCGTCCACCGCCAGTTGCCCATCCATGAAAACCTCGACCCTCCCGGTGCGTGCCGCCGATTCGATCCAAGCTTCCCAGTCCGGACTTTGTTTCCAACCTGTGTTCGCAACACCCGGCACCTCGCCGTTCGACGGAATCGAGTGGGAGACACGCACCGCGGAAATCACCGGAGACAAAGGCGAGGTTGTTTTCCGTCAGGAGGGAGTCGAAGTGCCCAAAAACTGGAGCGAACTCGCGACCAAGATCGTGGTTTCGAAATACTTCTATGGCGATCCGGGGCTCGGCACCAATCCAAGGACGGGGGGCCGAGAGCACTCGGTCCGGGAGCTCATCCACCGCGTCACCCGCACCATCGCCGACTGGGGTCTCGAAGACGGCTACCTGCGGGACGCCTCCAGCGCGGAAACCTTTTACCACGACCTCACCTGGCTCTGCCTTCACCAGCACGGTGCCTTCAACTCTCCTGTCTGGTTCAACGTCGGACTCTACCACCAATACGGAATTGGCGAGGGCGGCCAGCAGGGGAACTGGCATTGGAGTTCCGATGAGTCTCGCGCTCGACGTGCACCGGGACAATACCATTTTCCACAGGCCAGCGCCTGCTTCATCCAAGGCGTCGAGGACAGCATGGAGGATGTCATGCGCCTTGCGAGATCTGAAGCGATGCTCTTCAAATTCGGTTCCGGTACCGGCACCGACCTATCTACCCTTCGCTCCAGTCGCGAGAAGCTCACCGGCGGTGGGCAGCCGTCCGGCCCTCTTTCCTTCCTCCGAATCTTCGATCAGGTCGCCAACGCGGTGAAGTCGGGTGGCAAGACCCGCCGGGCGGCAAAAATGAATACACTCAAGGACTGGCACCCCGACATCGAGGAATTTATCGAAGCCAAGACCATTGAGGAAAAGAAAGCCTGGGCATTGATCGAGCAAGGCTACGACGGCAGCTATAATGGCGACGCTTACGGTTCGGTGATGTTCCAGAACGAGAACCTCTCGGTGCGTGTCAGCGACGAGTTCATGCAGGCCGCTCTCGATGACGGAGAATGGTGGACCCGGCACGTGACCGACGGCCAACCCTGCGAAAAAAAACAGGCTCGGGAGCTTCTGCGCAAGATCGCCTTAGGCACCTGGACCTGCGGGGATCCAGGGATTCAGTATGACTCCACAATTCACCGCTGGCACACCTGCAAGGGCAGTGGGCGCCAGCATTCGACCAATCCGTGCTCAGAGTATCTTTTCCTCAACGACACCGCTTGCAATCTGGCGTCGCTCAATCTGATGCGCTTCCAGCGCGAGGACGGTGGCTTCGACATCGAGCGATTCAAGGCTGCAATCCGGATCTTCATCGTCGCCCAAGAGATTCTCGTCGATCGCGCCAGCTATCCAACACAGGCGATAGCCGAGAACTCCCATTGCTTCCGCACTCTTGGTCTCGGCTACGCCAACCTCGGCGCTCTCATCATGTGCCGCGGCCTCGGCTACGACAGCGACGAGGGCCGCGGGCTCGCTGCCTCGATCACCTCGTTGATGACGGGTCACGCATACGAAGTCAGCGCTGAGCTGGCTCTCGCCGTTGGGCCATTCCCTTCCTACCACGACGCCCGCTATGGAGAAGTGACCAATCCCCCGTTGCCCACGAATGAACCGTCGATGCTGGAGGTCATTGAGCGTCACTATGATCACGCTTGCGGACTCCTGGAGGTCGACGAATGGGGAGAGATCGCCCGAGCCGCCCGGCGCGCCTGGGACCACGCCCGCGACAGCGGGCGCAGTCACGGCTTCCGCAATGCTCAGGTCACCGTGCTCGCTCCCACTGGTACGATCGGATTTCTAATGGATTGCGACACCACCGGCATCGAACCTGATCTGGGGCTGGTAAAATACAAGCTCCTCGCTGGCGGCGGCATGCTCAAGTTGGTCAACCGCACCGTTTCACCCGCTCTGCGACGCCTCGGTTACGACGAGAACGAAACCGCCCGAATTCTCGATCATATAGAGAATTGGGACACCATTGAAGACATCAGCGACCCCGAAAGCGGCGAACTCGTTTGCAGTGGCCTCAAAGAAGGGCATCTGCCTGTCTTCGACTGCGCTTTCAAAGCTCATCTCGGTGTTCGCAGTCTCCACTACCGCGGCCACTTGAAGATGATGGCAGCAGTCCAGCCCTTCCTTAGCGGCGCGATCTCGAAAACGGTCAATCTGCCCGAAAACGCGACGGTCGACGATATCATGCAGGCTTACATCGAAGCGTGGGAACTCGGTCTCAAGGCGGTGGCGATCTATCGAGACGGCTCGAAACGCAGTGCGCCTCTCGCCACGAAGAGGAACAACGCCTCCGTTGACGCCGTTCCAGCAGAAGCAGTTGCCTTCGGGTTTTCCGAGCTCGCTATGGAAAACGAGGAACTACGCCGCCAACTTGAGGCACCGGTTCGTCGGCGACTCAACGACACCCGGATGTCGTTGACCCATTCCTTCGAAATCGCCGGCCACCAGGGCTACCTGACCGTAGGACTCTTCCCCGACGGTCAGCCCGGCGAGATTTTCATCCAGATTTCGAAGGAAGGAAGCACAATTGGAGGTCTTATGGACACAGTGGCCACGCTCACTTCAATCACATTGCAGTACGGAGTGCCTCTTGAGGAGCTAGTCAACAAGTTCGCCTACCAGCGATTTGAACCGAGTGGCTTCACCACCAATCCTGACATCCGCACTGCCTTCAGCATCACCGACTACGTCTTCCGTTGGATGGGTTGTCAGTTTATCAAGGGGTATCGCGAGGCAACCTCTCCCCAGCATGCTCAGCCAGAGCTACCAATGCCCGAAGTGGCCGAAATGGAGCAAGCTGCCATCAACAAACCTGTCAGAGATCTGCAGATTGAGTCACGAAAACCCGCCTTCCAGGATCGGATTCAAGTTGCTCTCGGTAAGACTTACATGGATGTCCCCTGCTCGAACTGCGGCTCAGAGAAGGTCATTCGCGCCGGAGCTTGCGGCGTCTGCACCCAGTGCGGAACCAGCCAAGGATGCAGTTGATGATTCTTCCCTTCTACAATTTTTCTTTCAGCCATGACGTCCCCATTTCCCATCGATCGACCGCTACCTGAAATCATTCAAGGTGGTATGGGCGTCGGAGTTTCCAGCTGGCAGCTCGCACGCGCGGTATCATCCGCAGGACAGCTGGGCGTCGTTTCGGGAACCATGATCGACGTCGTCGTAGCCCGAACGCTTCAGCTCGGCGATCCCGGCGGTCACCTTCGTCGTGCTCTCGGGAATTTTCCAGACCAAGCCGCAGCTTCGCGTTTCTTGAAGCGCTACTTCATTGAAGGAGGTAGGGGCAAGGACACACCATATCGTCCGGTGCCAATGGCTTCATTGCCACCCTCCAGAGCCTTCCTCGAATTTTCCATCCTTGCCTGCTTCGCCACAGTCTGGCTTGCGAAAGAAGGACACGAAGGCAGCGTGGGAATCAATCTGCTGGAGAAGAGTCAAATCCCCACGCTTCCTGCCCTCTACGGGGCCATGCTGGCCGACGTCGACTACGTTCTTATGGGAGCCGGCATCCCGCGTCAGATTCCGGGTGTTCTGGATCGCTTGTCGGAGAACCAGCCAGCAGAACTCCGCATCGACGTCACCGGTGCGACGGAACCGGTTTCTCTTGAGTTTGATCCTCACCAGATCTGCGATACGCCCGTTTCAAGACTAAAGCGCCCCTCATTTCTAGCAGTCGTATCCTCAGCGGTGCTCGCGAAGTCTCTGAAACGCAAGGCAACCGGAACGGTTGATGGATTCGTGATCGAGCTTCCCTCAGCCGGAGGGCACAACGCCCCTCCCCGAGGCGGCATCGCACTGAGCAACAACGGCGAGCCGCTCTATGGCCCGCGTGATGTAATTGACATGTCCGATATTCGGGAGATCGGCCTCCCCTTCTGGCTTGCCGGTGGCTACGGAAGGATCGGAGGATTGCGCGAAGCTCAAGCTGCCGGTGCCGTGGGCATTCAGGTCGGCACTGCCTTTGCCCTCTGCGACGAATCTGGTTTCGATCCTATGCTCAAGATGCGGATGATCACGGCTATCCGCGCGGGAAATTTGAAAATCTTTACCGATCCCCTCGCATCTCCCACCGGTTTTCCTTTCAAGATCGCCTCCCTCTCCCAAACGCTCTCGGAGACTGATGTCTACCAATCACGTCAACGGATATGTGACATCGGTGTCCTTCGCGAGCCGTTCATGAAACCCGACGGCAGCATCGGCTTCCGCTGCTCCGCCGAGCCGGTGGACGCCTACGTCGCGAAAGGAGGCGACGTAAACCGAACCATCGGTGCCAAGTGTCTCTGCAACTCACTCGGCGCAGCGATCGGCCTCGGCCAAATCCGATCCGGAGGTAGCAGCGAGGCCGCGCTGATCACCTTAGGTGACGAGATTGCAGCTCTTCGGCCTCTTCTTTCATCCGACTCCGTTTCCGCGGAGAACGTGCTTAGCCGTCTCTTAAGTTGACCGGATCGATCGGGGCGACCAGACGCGCGAGGGACTCCAGACCCTCGATCCCCCAAGAGGGCTTTTCGCAACGAAGCATCTCCCCACATTGCATCGCGGCGGACGCCGACGCCTCTCTCCGTCTCGCCGAGATCATCGTTCAAGCTAACGCGCCTGGTTCGAAGCATTGCGTTGATGCCGCCCCCATCCAGCACACTATCGCACGCAAGATGGAGGCCGCCTTCCGACGCCGTACGGTGACGAGGTGCGCGACCGCCGGCGAGTCGATATGGAGAGCTTCGGCTTCGCGCGCGTCGGACACGCCCTGACCTTCGAGCGACGCTGACTGGTCGCCGCCGCCTGCTGGTCGAGCTGCTTCGCCACCTACGCCGTGCGCTATCGCAAGACCCTCACCCGCCCCGGTGCCGATGGTGAAATCGGTTGCTGAGCGGATGCCCGCAGTTGGCGTCCAGATGACACGCTCGAATTCCGCAACGGCTTAGACGATGCGGCAGCGAAGGAGCCCTGGGACAATTCGAGGAGCCCCCCTATTCGGATTTAAAGAAATTTATTTCCTTTTCGCAAAAGGCCGGATACAAGCGCCCCCGTCAGGCACCACGCTTCGATCTTCCCAGGTCCAAGAATCTGACAGATTCCCAACTCGATCCATCACGACGATGTTATCCAAATCCCAAGCCCGCGCCTTCTTCTTAGGAGGAACCGGCGTCTTCTCGCTCGCCTTTCTGGCCCTCACTTACGACTCCCACAAGCAGGTGCCACACCTGACCAACGAAGATCAACTCACTCCACAAGTCATCGCCGGCAAGGAGATTTGGGAGGCCAACAATTGCATGGGGTGCCACACGCTATTCGGTGAGGGCGCTTACTATGCTCCTGAACTGACCAAGGTCGTCGAGCGCCGGGGCAAAGAGTGGATGCGACTTTTTCTCAAGGACCCTCAGGCGATGTATCCGGGGGAGCGGAAGATGGTGCAGTACGATTTCACGGAAGAGGAAATTGAAGAAGTCATCGCATTTTTCGAATGGTGCGGGAAGGTCGACCTCAACGGATTTCCCGCAGATCCCCCCCTCGGGCGGGTCGCGGCGCCGGGGGCCCCAACCGGCAAGACCAGCGTCCCGAAGCCGCAGATCTTCTCCACCATCTGCGCCGCCTGCCACAGCGTCGGCGGGGAGGGTGGCAAGGTCGGCCCCGCACTCGACCTCGTGGGAACCAAAATGGACCACGACGCGATGAAAGCATGGATTGCCAACCCCCAGAAAATCAAACCCGGCACCGCCATGCCGCAGATCCCGATGACCCCCGAGCAACTCGAAGAAGTCGTCACCTACCTCCTCAGCCTCTCCGAAAACAACTGACTTGTCCCACGTCATGAAATTCAAGACTCAGAAGATCGCTTACTGGTTCTTCGCTCCGGCGTTACTGCTGCTTGTCCTTCAGATTGTCTACGGCTTCATCATGGGCTTCGCCCACATGGGCTTCGACGTCCTCCACGACATCATCCCCTTCAACACCGCCCGCGCGGTGCACACCAACCTGCTCGTGGTCTGGCTGTTGCTCGGTTTCATGGGAGCGGCCCACTTCATCATCCCCGAAGAGGCCGATCGGGAGATTGCCTGGCCGAAACTCGCCTACGTCCAGCTCATCTCCTTCCTGCTGGTCGGAGTGACTGCCATCGTCTGCTACCATCTCAATATCTGGGAGGGACGCAAGTTTCTCGAGATCCCGCGTCCGCTCGACTACCTGGTCGTCATCAACGTGCTGCTGTTCCTGGCGAACATTGGTTGGACGGTATGGAACGGGAAGCGCTTCACCACGACGGCGATCGTTCTCTACATGGGGCTGTTGGCCGCAGCGCTGCTCTACCTGCCCGGAATGATCACCTTCGACAACCAGACCCTCGACTCCTTCTATCGCTGGTGGGTCGTTCACCTCTGGGTCGAGGGCGTGTGGGAACTGATCATGGGTGGCATCCTCTGCTTCCTGCTCATCAAACTCACCGGCGTTGATCGCGAGATCGTCGAGAAATGGCTCTACATCATCGTCGGGCTGACCTTCATCTCAGGCATCCTCGGCACCGGCCACCACTACTACTACATCGGCGTGCCGCGCTACTGGCTGATCGTCGGCGGAATCTTCTCCGCACTTGAGCCGCTGGCCTTCCTCGGCATGGCAATGTATGCGCTCTATATGGCGCGTAAGGGCGGCCGCAAGCACCCGAACAAAACGGCCCTCACTTGGACACTGGGCTGCTCGATCATGTCTTTCGTCGGTGCCGGTTTCCTCGGCTTCGCCCACACCCTGCCGCAGGTGAACCTCTGGACCCACGGCACCCTCGTCACCGCGATGCATGGCCACCTCGCTTTCTGGGGAGCATACGCGATGATCGTCTTCGCTATGATGGCTTACTCCATGCCGTTGATGACCGGTCGCAAGCTATGGGACACCGCTGCGTCGAACTACGGGTTCTGGATCTCCAACATCGGAATGGTTGCGATGACCGGGGCCTTCGCCGTGGCCGGCATCAGCCAGGTGGTGCTCGAAAGACGCTCGGGAATCGATTTCCTCGAAGTCCAGAAGGAGGTCGAGCCGCACTTTCTCGGGCTCGTGCTTGCCGCCAGCTTGTTCACGATTGGAATCTTGCTCTTCGTGCTGAACTTCATCCGCTACGGCCGCCCCACCGATGAGGCGCTTGGAGCCGACCCCGCCGAATCATGAATGCCACCCTCTCCCGTCCCGCCGTGGAAACGCAGCTCCCCTTTTATCTGCCGACCGGCCGCGAGGTGGAGCTGTGCGAAAAAGCCCACCACTCGCAGCTCCCGCTGATGCTCAAGGGGCCGACCGGCTGCGGGAAAACCCGTTTCGTCGAGCACATGGCCGCCCGCCTCGGCCGCGAGCTGATCACCGTGTCCTGCAACGAAGACACCTCCGCCACCGACCTGCTCGGCCGCCACCTGCTGGTCGGCGGCGACACGGTCTGGAACGACGGCCCGGTCACCCGCGCGGTGCGCTCCGGCGCGCTGCTCTACCTCGATGAAATCGCCGAGGCGCGCGCCGACGCCATCGTGGTGATCCACTCGCTCACCGACCACCGTCGCGAGATCTTCCTCGACCGCACCGGCGAACGCCTGCGTGCGGACAAGGACTTCATGCTCGTGGTCAGCTACAACCCCGGCTACCAGCGCAGCCTGCGCGAGCTGAAGCCCTCGACCCGCCAGCGCTTTCTCGCCATCGCCTTCGACTACCCCGTCGAGGACGACGAGGTGCGCATCGTCGCCAGCGAGTCCGGCACCGATGAGGCCACCGCCCGCAAGCTGGTCCGCATCGGCCGCAAGATCCGCCAGCTCACCGAGCTGTCGTTGATGGAATCCGTCTCGACCCGTCTGCTGATCGCCGCCGGCAAACTCATCGCCGCCGGCATCCCCCCACGGCTCGCCTGCACCACCGCCATCGCAGGCCCGCTCAGCGACGAGGACGAGGCGCTCGCCGCCATCACCCAGCTCATCGGGATCAGCATCTAGCAACTACTACACACGCCGTGTTCGAGTGGGAGGAAAGCACCTTCCTTGGCCTCAAGTCGCTCTACGAGCGCTGGGTGACCAAGCCGCAGCAACGCGAGCAGGCGGAGCGTGAAGCCCGCCTCGCCGATCACCGCGGCGCGCTGATGCTGCTCGCCCGGATGCTCTCCGCGCGGAATATCGGGCTTTTCGAGACCGACAACGCCGTGCTCTGCCTCGGCGATCGCGTCTGCCTGCCGCCGAGCTTCCACGCCGCCGCCACCCCGGAAGCCAACCTCCGGCTTTACGAGCTGAAAACCATCCTCGCCGCCCTCGCCATCCGCGACCGCTGGCAGGACGACGGCCGCGGGCTCGCCGGACTCGTCGAATCCCTCGCCCCCGAGTTTCCCCGGTTGCCGGAAAAAGTCCGCTACCTCGAAGAGCACCTGATCGGCGAAGAAGGCCTGTGGGAGCTGCTCGGCACGCCGCGCGCCGACGACACCCGCGACTCCAAATCGATCGAGGCCACCACGCCCGAAACCCCGGACGCCTCCGAGGTCACCACCGAGATCGAGGGCCGCGGCCAGACCGACGTGGAGGTGCTGCCCGATCCGGAGGACGACGGCCACGGCGCCGACATGCCGATCCACACTTTCGAAAAGGCCGAGTGCCTCGAGGAAACCAGCGGGCTGAGCCGCAAGAAGGACGCCGACGACGAACTCGAAGACCACGAGGAGGCCCTGCGCGAGGTCGAGATGCGCGAGGTCATCCGCTCCGCCGAACGCCCGCGCTCGATCTACCGCAGCGACGTCATCCTCGACGGCCTCGGGCTCGAAGTCGATGACTCGATCCCCACCGTCGGCGTCCCCTATCCCGAGTGGGATTACAAGAAGCGCCGCTACAAGGACGCCTGGTGCCGGCTCCAGATCCACCACCGCAGCGACTCGCACCCCGAATGGCTGGCGCGGGTCGAAACCAAGCACACCGCCCTGGTGCAGCGCCTGCGCAAGCAGTTCGCCCATCTCACCTCCGAGTTCCTGCAACTCCGCCGCCAGCCGGTCGGCACCGAGTTCGACCTCGACGCCGTGGTCGATTCCCGCGTGCGACTGCGCAGCGGCCACACACCCGACGAGCGGATCTACTGCGACCGTAGGAAAGACCTCCACGACGTCGCCGCGATGCTGCTGCTCGACCTCAGCTTTTCCACCGACTCGTGGGTGCGCGACATCCGCGTGCTCGATGCCATCATGGAAACGGTTTACTGCGTCGGCGAGGTCATCGACGGCTCCATCGAGTCCTTCGCCGTCGCCGGTTTCTCCTCCAACACCCGCCGCTCCTGCCGCTTCGAGCTGCTCAAGGATTTCCACGAACCGTGGCAAAAGGCGAAGCTCCACTTCGGCACGCTCCAGCCGCAGGGCTACACCCGCATCGGACCGGCACTGCGCCACGCCCACGAGATGCTGCTCAACCAGCACGCTTCGCGAAAAATCGCCATCCTCGTCACCGACGGCCGCCCCTGCGACTACGACCGCTACGAGGGCACCTACGGCATCCGCGACGTCCGCAAGGCGATCGAAACCGGCAAGCTCCACGGCCTCCGCACCCACGCCTTCGCCATCGAAAAACAGGCCTGCGAGACCTTCCCCCAGATGTTCAGCCGCGACCATTTCGACGTCGTCCCTTCGCCCGACCATCTGCCGCGCCACATGAGCCGTCTCTTCGCCCGCCTGCTCGCCAGTTGATCATGGAAACCGACACCACTCACCGCCCACGCCCAAGTCTCCTCGAGCCGCCCGGCGGCTTCTTCATCTGGATGCTCGTCGTCCTCGAACTCGCCACCTTCGGCGTCGCCCTGATCGCGCTCGTCGTTTCCGCGCGCAACGACCCAGAAACCTACCACCAGTCGCGCCTGCTTCTCGACCCCCGCTACGGCATCGCCAACACCGTGTTCCTGCTCACCAGCGGCTACTTCATGGCCGAAAGCGTGCGCCATTTCCACCGGGCGGACCGCCCCCGTACCCGGCGCTGCCTGTGGCTGGCTATCGCCGGCGGCCTCGCCTTTCTCGGCCTCAAGGGCGTCGAGTACGCCGGCAAGGTCTCCCACGGCCACACCCTCGGCTCCGATCCCTTCTTCACCTGGTACTGGCTGCTGACCGTCTTCCACCTCATGCACGTGCTCGTCGGTCTCGTCATCCTCGGCTGCCTGCTGAAACGTCTTTCCACCATCGAAGGCGACGACTTCGAAGCCGGCGGGGTCTTCTGGCATATGTGCGATCTCATCTGGCTGCTGCTCTTTCCCATTCTCTATCTCATCTTCTGAGTGCTTCCATGAATCATCTCGCCACCTATCTCGTCCTGCTGGCACTCACCGCCACATCCATCCTGCTCGCCGAGCGATTCCCGCAGCTCGACATGCTTCCCCTCGCGATCATGGGGCTGGCCACCGCCAAGTTCCTGCTGGTCGCCTTCCGCTTTATGGAGATGCGCCGCGGCCACCTCGCCTGGAAAGTCGGCCTGATCGGATTCAGCACGTTGTTCCTGGTCTTTCTCTCCATCGCTTCGCCATGAAATCGCGTCCTCTCCTGTTCATCGCTCCCGGCTGCATCATGCTGATCGCCGGCTTCGGTTTGATGCTGGCTGCCGCCGTCAGCGGACGCCTTTCCAGCGAGGCCGCCCTGCCGCTTCCCTTCGGTTTCACCACCGCCGCCACAGGCGCGATGCTCCTCACCCGCACCCCGCTCGCCGTCTTTTTTCTCTTCATTTACGCCGCCGCGGTGCTGGTCATCGCCTGTCGGCAAGTCGGCTTCCTGCACCCGGTTCCCCTGCTCTATCTCGCGCTGATCGCCTACTGCCTCCCCCTCGCGAAGCACGCGAAGGCATAGCCGCGATGGATCTCCGGATTACCACGCTTCCTCCCTGCCGCCCTCAGTCGCGATTCGACACCTTTGTCGTACCCCGCCGGTCACGTGTGATCGTGCCCCCCGCCTAATGGAGCAACACCCGCGGGGGGGCATCCCCGCGATAACTCCGAAACCGAACAGGAGTATCGTCTCCAGCGCATCGAGCAAATGGGGATGGATGGTGCGCTACCTCCGCCACATCTTCGTCCTTCCATTCCGGCAGACTCCCGGTGCGGGCGATGGTCAAGCCGACTCCCTGTGGAACATCCGCGCCAAGGCACCCGTCATTCCGCATTCGGCAGCGGTTCCGTCTCTCAGATCACGCCCAGTGAACGCATCGCCTCGGCGACACGCAGGAAGCCGGTTGCATTGGCGCCGAAGACGTAGTCACCGGGCGAACCATACTCATCGGCAGTTCCGGCGCATGCGTCGTGGATGTCGTTCATGATGGTCTCCAAGCGGGTTGCCGTCTTCTCGAAGGTCCAACTGTCGCGGCTGGCATTCTGCTGCATCTCCAGCGCCGAGGTAGCAACCCCGCCGGCATTGGCCGCCTTGCCGGGTCCGAAAAGGACGCCTGCCGCCCGGAATTCCCGAACGGCTTCGGGCGTCGACGGCATATTCGCGCCTTCGGCCACGGCGATCACTCCGTTCTGAATCAAGTTTCGTGCATCGGCGCCGGTCAACTCGTTCTGCGTGGCGCAGGGAAGCGCAATCTCACAGGGTACGTTCCAAATGGTTCCCTTGGAAATGAAATGTGTTCCGGCGCCCTTGATGCGGGCATACTCGGAGATCCGGCCGCGACGGATCTCCTTGATCTCCTTGACGAGGTCCAGATCGATTCCACCCTCATCGACCACGTAGCCGTTGGAATCCGAGCAGGCGACAATGGTCGCACCGAAGGCCAGTGCCTTTTCCATCGCGTAGATCGCAACGTTGCCCGAACCGGAAACGACGCAGCGTTTCCCCTCGAGCGTGTCGCCGCGGACACCCAGCATGCGTTCGACGAAGTAAACGGCGCCGTAGCCGGTGGCCTCGCGACGGGCGCGCGAGCCGCCGTAGTGCAGACCCTTGCCGGTGAGCACGCCGGCCTCGTAGCGGTTGGTGAGCCGCTTGTACTGGCCGAACAGGAAGCCGATCTCGCGCGCACCGACGCCGATATCCCCGGCAGGGACATCCGTGTATTCGCCGATGTGGCGCTGGAGCTCCGTCATGAACGACTGACAGAATCGCATGATTTCATAGTCCGATTTTCCCTTGGGATCGAAATCGGCTCCCCCCTTCCCGCCGCCGATCGGCAAGCCGGTGAGTGCGTTCTTGAAAATCTGCTCGAAGCCCAGGAACTTGATGATTCCGACATTCACCGAAGGGTGAAAACGGATGCCACCCTTATGCGGTCCGAGCGCGGAATTGAACTGTACCCGGAAGCCTCGGTTGATTTGAGTGCGGTTCTTGTCATCCGTCCAGGGAATCCGAAAGATGATTTGGCGCTCGGGTTCGCAAAGGCGCTCGATCAATCCATCTTCGATCAGGTCGGGATGCTTGGCGACCACGCGACCCAAACTTTCCATCACCTCGTGAACCGCTTGGTGGAATTCGGGCTCGCCCGCGTTGCGGTTCAGCACGGCCGCCAGAATCGGTTGCAGTTTTTCGTCGATGTTGTGAGTCATGATGATGAAAACAGGAAATCAAGGAGTCAAAACCCGACGCAGTGACGCGGGTCGGGCCACAAGATCCGCCAACGAGTAGCCGTCGAGCACTTCGAAAAACGCATCCGCGGCTTCGTGAAACACCACCTTGAGTCGACATGCCGAACGGATACGGCATGGACCTTCACGGCGCGCACCACATTCGATCACGCGATCCGATTTCTCGCCGAGGCGCACGATTTCCCCAACGCCGATCGCCTCGGGCACCCGCGCCAACGTGAAGCCGCCTCCCACCCCTCGACGGGTTTCCAGGAAACCCTGTTTGCTCAGTTCGTGC
The DNA here is from genome assembly GCA_965652295.1 of uncultured Haloferula sp. Lineage (GTDB taxonomy): Bacteria > Verrucomicrobiota > Verrucomicrobiia > Verrucomicrobiales > Akkermansiaceae > Haloferula. The sequence continues at coordinate 157,866 of CBFGTS010000003.1, forward strand.
ACGATCTTGACGAGATGATGGCGCGAGATGCCATAGGCTTCGGTCACCTCCGCCACCGTCACGAGACGATCGGGAAACAATGCAGCGTGCATCAGCACCCGGAGCGCAAAATCGGAGGCGGCGGTCACTTGCATCGCCGTCACGATCCGCAGTGATCGGGCGAGGTGCAAGCAAAAGATGTATTTGCATTACATCTTTAAATCTGCCATCCTGACCACCACCTGCCGGGACGACGATTTCCCCGCCGTCACCTCATCCTCAGCATGTGTTCCAGCGGAAAAATGATCGTGGCCACTCCGGCCTCCACCGGGCTGGCGCGGGGATTCGCCCGACTGTGCCGATGCGCGCTGACACCCGTCGTTCACCGGCGAAGCATCGACCCGGGCGAGGTGGAGTCCGAGCTCCGACGCTTCGACGATGCCGTCGCAACGGTGGAAGCGAAACTGGAGCGGCTCCGGGAGGAGGTGAGTCAGACGATCGGAGAGGTCGAGGCCGGGGTTTTCGACGTCCACGTCCTGATGCTGCGCGAGTCGAAGCTTCGAAGCGCCGTGCATCGCCTGTGCAGGGATGCAGCGATGAACGTCGAGGCGGCCGTCGAGGAGGCGATCCGGGAACTGGAAACACTCTTTCTTCGGATGGACGATGACTATCTACGGGAGAGGGCTGTCGATCTCCGGGAAGTGGGACGCAGGTTGTTGAATCATCTCGGCGATGCCAGTTCGCTTTCGCCCCCCTCGACGTCCGACGACGAAATCCTGGTGACCACCGAACTGCTTTCCTCGGTCGTGGCCCGGCTGGAGTCCGGAGCGGTTCGCGGCTTGATCGTCGAACGCGGCGGCGTCACGGCCCACGCCTCCATCCTGGCGCGGGCGAGGGGGATTCCAATGCTTGTGCAAGCGGAGCATGCCACGCGGGAGATTTCCGATGGGGATCGCTTGATCCTCGATGCGCTTGGCGGGCGGATCTTCATCACCCCGGGCATCGCCGTCGAGCAACGCTATGATCGTTTGGCGGCCGATCTCCGGAACCACCAGATCCTGCTTCAGGACCAGCTCGACCAACCGCCCATCACCCTGGACGGTGTCGGGATCCAACTCGCCGCCAACATCGGCCAAACCGCGGATGCGGTCGCAGCCGGTCGCATCAAGGCCGCGGGCGCCGGACTCTACCGCACCGAGTTCGTGTTCATGGCAGAGAACCACTTCCCTTCAGAGGCGGAGCAATACCACTTCTACAAATCCACCGCGGAGTGTCTCGCACCCGAACGTACCGCGATCCGGTTGCTCGATGTCGGCAGCGACAAGCCACTACCCTACTTCTCGCCGCCCCGGGAAGAGAATCCCGCCCTGGGAAACCGCGGCGTGCGGCTGCTACTCGAGCACCCGGAAATCCTCCGTCCCCAGCTCCGCGCAATCCTGCGGCTGGCCGCCACACTTCCGGTCTCGATCCTCGTGCCGATGGTCGGGGGCATGGACGACTGGCGGGCCATTCGCGAGGCGATTGACGACTGCGCAGCGGATCTCGCCGCGGAAGGCGAAGTCCACAACTCCACCGTCCCCGTCGGCGTCATGATCGAGACCCCGGGCGCCGTGTTGCTCGCCGCCGAGCTGGCTGCAGCCGCCGATTTCGTCAGTGTCGGAACCAACGACCTGGTGCAATACCTGCTGGCGGCTGACCGGGGCGACAGCGAGAAATCGTCCGCCTACGACCCCCTCCACCCCGCCGTGCTGCGGGCCTTGGCCTCCGTGGTGAGCGCCGTCAACGCGGCCGGCAAACCGCTCTCGCTGTGCGGGGAAATTGCCGGCGATCCCTCCTTCACCGTGCTGCTGCTGGGGCTGGGGTTCCGCCGCCTGAGCGTGGTTCCCAGCCAGCTCCTCGAAATCAAACATGCGATCCGATCGATCCATCTCGACGAGGCCGCCGACCTCGCCGCGAGCGTGCTCGCCATGGACTCGACTGCCGAAATCCATGCCACCATCGGGTCCGAATGGCAACGTCGCCGGCCGGTGACGCCGCCCGAACTGACTAGCGCCGCCGCCGTGGAACCGACGACCGGACTCGGACCCACCCGCCGACCATGACCATCCGACTGAAACGCGCATACGATGATGCCGCCTCGTCCGACGGCCGACGCATCCTGGTCGACCGCCTGTGGCCGCGCGGCGTTTCAAAGGAGGATGCCGCGATCGACGACTGGCCGAAGGAAATCGCCCCCAGTGCCGAGCTGCGGAAATGGTTCGGCCACGACCCGGAAAAGTGGGGCGAATTCCGCAAGCGCTACCGCAAGGAACTCCAGGACCACGCCGACGAGCTGGGGCGGATCCGCGATCACGCCCGCCACGGCACCGTCACCCTAGTTTACGCCGCCAAGGACGAGGAGCACAACCAAGCCGTCGTACTCAAGGACGTGCTCGAAGCCTGAAGCGGTTTCAGACTCCGTCCTCCTCGTCGAGCCGGCGGATCGCTCCGAGCAACTCGACCAGCCGCCGTCCCTTGCCGGTGAGCGAATACTCAGTCCGCAGCGGCACCTCGGGAAAGACCTTCTTGGTCAGCAATCCGTAGGCGCTCAATTTCCTCAGCCGTTCCGCGAGTACCTTCTTCGAGATCCCCTCGATCTCCCGCTCCAGCGCACCCGGGCGGTTGACGCCGAGTTCCACGCAACGCAATACCGAGACCGACCACTTGCAGCCGATCACCTGTTCAAGACAGCGGTAGTTCCGCTCCCGGGCCTTGGAGATTTTTTTCTCCATGATCCTGCGCGATTTCTACCGATTGGTGCCCGAGGCACCGAAAAGTGCCCGGTTTTCACCTCAGGCAGGACGCGTGATGTTCCGTCGTGCCTGAAGCAATCGAGCACAACCAATCCACAACCAATACCGACATGAAACAAGCCACATTCTACCACGCCGGATGCCCCGTCTGCGTCGAAGCCGAACAAACCATCGCCGGAGCGCTCGATCCGAACCGCTATCAGCTCGAGGTCGTGTACCTCGGCAGCGACAAGTCCCGCCTCGCCGAAGCCGAAGCCGCCGGCGTGAAATCCGTCCCCGCCCTGGTCCTCGACGGCACCGCGCTCCACATCAATCACGGGGCCGACCTCGCCGCCCTGAAGTAATCCCTCCGCCGCCTGCCGCGCCAAGGCAGGCGGCTACCCTTCTCCCCAAGGGACGGAAATTCTCCGTCACTTCCGCACACCGGGCTGTCCGCCACAACACGCGCTGGCGGTCACCGGCAGGCAAGCGCCGTCGTCGGGAGCGGGATCCGTCTTTCCCTGAGAGGGCAGCGACAGCGATTCGCCCGGAGCCTCCGCGACCGAATTGATGACTCCAGGAAACTTACCCACTGGAAACACCCCCGCCTGCACGGTCCGCAGGTCCTCCAGCGTCACGAACAACGACGGATCAAACCTCCGCAGAACCGCCATCAGTCCCCGCACCTTCGAGCGGGCCACGGCCACCAGCACCACTTCAACCCGTCCCCGTCCGCCATTGCCTGGCACCGCGGTGACCGCGTATTGGTGCTCGCGCAACAACCCGACCAGCTCGTCCGGATTCTGATGGCAAAAGATCCGGACCAACTGGTGGCCCAGCGCCAGCTTTTCCTCCAGCGCCATACCGCAGTAGGTTCCCGCCGCGAATCCCGTCGCCCAGGCAAACGCATAGGCGAGATTGTCGAGGTTGCTCATGATCTGCGTCATTGCCAGAAGCCACACCGTCACCTCCACGAAAGCCAGCAACGGCACAATTCGCTTCGCACCACGGGTGATCAGGATATGCCGCATCGTAGCCAGCGTCACGTCGATCAACCGCGCCACAAAGATCAGCACGGGAATCACCACCCACGCGATCATATCATTTGTATCCATAATTGCAGCCATCATATCATCTCGGAAAATGCATAAGCTCAGCGAGATCGCCGGAACGATTTATCTTGGGTTCAGCGTATGACACGAGAACGCGGCCGGCGCCGCGTCTCGGAAACAGCGTCGTCCTCTGGAACCCGACGATTGTTGTCGATCGGCGAAAGCAAACCCCGTCCCACCGGCGTCGTCGATCACATGCTCCGTCCCGCCGAACTTGCACACCGATATCACCCGCGCCCATCTGGCCAGCCAGATTCTCTCGCCGCAGCTCCGTCCCAGCAGCTCCAACGCGGCGGGCGCGAGAACGGACAGCTGGTTTTTTCCGTCACAATCGAATATGTTCGCCGGAGCGATCCGGATCTGGCGGAAATGTCCGGAGCCGGAAGGCTCCTCGAGAATCACATGGTCGAGCACTCCGACCCGGTCGGCCAACAGTTTCCTGTTGGAGGTCAGGTGCACGGACGAAAGGAAGCGGTGGAGCGCGCTCCGGATTGATCGGTCAAGCGCGCCGCGAGCTGCGGCAAGGTCGATTTCACGGTAGAGGAGGCGTACGTCCGCCTCACCCAGCAAAGGGATTCGTTTCATTGGATTGGTCAGAGAGTCGATGTGGCGGCGTTTCAGCAGTCCACCACGAGAAAAACGGGGAACCGGGGACGCCGACGGCCTGTTGGCCGAGTCAGATCAGGCGTCCCACATGACCCCGGAAGGCCGCCTGCCGACGCCCGGGCGGGCGCGGAAGCACTCTCTTTCGATCCGTTGAAGACATGGCTTGCCGTCAGTTACTCCGCTTCGGCGCAAAGTCAAATCCGCAAAGTTTTGTGACCGCCTCGCTGCCCAATCACCGCATGCCATCCGGGCTTTCGATGGTTCCGTCAATTCCGATTGGCGGGACGGACGACAGCAGGAAGCGCTTCCGTGCGTCTGGCTTGGCGACCTTGGCGGTGAAAGGTCCACTTGGTTTGGGCGTTCGCCGCCAACCTCTCCCGAGAGAGGGGTCCCGTTCGGACTGGCAATCCGCTCCAATCGCCTGTTTCTCCGGAACTCGCAGTCCCAAAATGGAACTACTTTGGCAGCCCGAAAAAGTCTCGGAACAATCTCCTTGCTATTTCAACGCGGCAAACGACTCTCTTGGACTTTGATGCACCTTTCACACACCAGACCATTCTCTACGGGACTTCGTTGGTTGACGAAGCCTTCCCAGGGTTGGTGTGCGCACCGACTCTCGGCCTTTCGGTCATAGGCGGGCGATCTCACGAAGTGGTCTTCTGACCCGGGATCGCCCGAGGTCGAATTTGTTTTTACCACTTCATGCCCTTCCCGTCGGAAGCGGCACCAACCTGTTTTTGAATCAAGCCATGAAAAGTATCATTCGTTTGTCTCGGGAAGACCACGCCTGTCTTCGGGATCTTGTCCAAGGCGAACAGCCGGGCGGCCGGCTCAATGCCGACCAAACCCTCAATCTCAAGGCCGTGTTGAATGTCGCCGAAACCGGCGACAGCCCCGCGCAACTCATCGACCATGTAGGCCTCGAGGACCGCATCACCCTGGTATCGCCAACCGATCCGGACGATGTCTTCGTCTTGAGCATCGTGCTTCCTTCCGAGGAAGACATTGATTCCGACCGAATTGGAATCGGAAAGCCGGTCGCGCTGGCCTGTCTCGGTCGCCGCCAGAACGAACTCGTCACTTGGATCGGACCTCAGGGCATCCGTGCCATGAAGATCGTTGAAATCGACAAGGCGGTCGCACCCGCGGCCCTGCTTTGAGGCAAGAGAGGCACCGCTGCGATCGCTTCCGGGATCCGCAGCGGTGCCGGATCCCGGCTCACGCGATGAAACGTTTGGCCGTCTTCCGTCTCGGACCGAGCGGATACAGCCCCAGGCAGGGTCCCGTCGCTTCCGGCTTCATCCCTCGAGCCGACGTCGGTGGTCCTCGTCACCGTGATCAGAATCGGCCTTCCGCGCAAAAGCCCGGCGCCAGCCTTCGGCCAGTTCCGGTAATTCCGCCAGCTCCCGCGCCAATTCCGGATCAATCCTGGGCGCGAAACGCGCGCCGGTAACTTGGCGCACCGTCCAGCGAGGATGGCGGCGTTCGACCAGCCGCAGTCGTTCACCCTCCGCGACCTGACCCGGCGTGAGCACCCGATAATACCATCCCGTGCGCAGGCTTTCCTGCATCCGCCGCGCCATGTCGCCGACGCCTGTGTGGGCGTTTAGCTTCCAACACGGCTGTCGACCTTGGCTCACCTGCACCCGCGCACCACCCAGCTCAAGGATGTCGCCGATGCACAGGTCGATCTCGGTCACGCCCGAGGTCGACAGGTTCTCCCCGAAATGTCCGGGACCGAAGCGGACTGCAACGGTACCCAACTCGGCCCGCCACCACAGATAGTGGTCGGTCGGATAATGATGCAGCGCCTTGTCCGGCCCACCATGCACGGCGAGATCCGCCTGTTCGTCCCCTACGATACCCGTCGTAGAAATCTCAACCCCTCCGGACAAACGTGTTTTGCCGATCGCCGATGGAGGCCGCCCTGACCAGCGCGTTAGGCTTCGACCGGCGAACAGCCCCCTGACTTCGACTTCAAACATCATGGGACGATTCTAGCTACAGCAACCCCGACGGACAATCCTCACGCGGTCTCCAACGGACCCCGGGGCCTCTTTGTTTTCCTCTCTTGTTCACCTTGCCGATACCCACTAAGCGCTGGGCATGTTCAGCGGATGCTCAAGCATTCCAGGTGCCCCGTCGAACACCTCCGCACTGGTGCGCTGGCTGCTCGGTGTCGCGACGCTGGTATTCCTGATGGTCGTGGTCGGCGGCATCACCCGCATCACCGAGTCGGGTCTTTCCATCACCGAGTGGAAGCCCATCACGGGCGCCGTGCCGCCGCTCAGCGAGCAGGCCTGGCTGACGGAGTTCGAGAAATACCAGCGGATCCCCGAGTACCAGGAGATCAGCGGACCGATGGGCATGACGCTGGCGGACTTCAAGTTCATCTACTTCTGGGAATGGGTGCATCGCCTGCTCGGCCGTCTCATCGGCCTGGCATTCGCTCTTCCTCTGCTTTGGTTCTGGGCACAGAAGCGCATCCCTCGAGGATTCAAATTTCGTCTGTTGATCCTTCTCACCCTCGGTGGGCTCCAAGGCGTCGCCGGCTGGTGGATGGTTGCCTCCGGCCTCACCGAGCGCACCGACGTTAGCCACTACCGTCTCGCCGTCCACCTGCTACTCGCCCTGGCGATCCTGGGAGGGCTGGTTTGGACCGCGCTCGATCTCCAAATGCTGGCGAAAAGATGGGCCAAGCCCGCCCGGCTGACGGGGTTCGGAGTCACGGTACTGGCCATCCTCTCCATCGAGCTCCTGCTCGGCGCCTTCACCGCCGGACTCAACGCAGGCTACGTCTCGAACACCTGGCCGCTGATGTACGGGCACTTCTTTCCCCCCGGCATCGAGTGGTCGCTGGAAACCCTCAAAACCTTTCCGGACCACCCGGTCCTCATCCACTTCCTCCACCGCTGGTGGGCCTGGGTGGTGGTGATCGCGCTCACTGTGCTCGCTCGCCGCGTGCGCAAGGACCACCGCAAGGCTTCGGTCGCGCTCCACACCGCCTTCGGCACGCAGATCGTCCTCGGCATTGCCACGGTCATGACCACGGTGAACCTCACTCTCGCGGTCCTGCACCAGGCGGTTGGCGCGCTGGTCGTGATAATCACCGTCTGGTGCGTGCACCTGGCGGGCCGCAGCGCGAACGGCCGATGAGCTCTCGTTTCAGCGTCCCACCCCGTCCCGATACGCCGCGTAGCGCGCCCGCTTTTCGGGTGTGAGTCTGGCGGGATCCAGGCGGTCGTCGGGGATTGCGTTGATCTTCGAGTGAATCACGTTAGCCATGTCCTCGGCGCAGCGCTTGATATGTTCCGCGTTCTCGCCGGAAAACAGCTCGTCCACCGTTTCGCGGAACAACTCGAGCCAGCGGTCGAATTGCTCGCGGCCCATCGTTGTCAGAGGAACCAGGCGGGCGTGCTTGCCGATCGGGTCGCCACGGAAGCCGCCGTCGCGGAAAAGCACGGTCTGCCAGAAGGCATACATTTTCGGCAGGTGCGCGTCCCAGTCGATGGCCGCCACTTCGTCGAAGATGAAGCCGAGAGTGTCGTCGCTACGAACTTTATAGTAGAAGGTGTCCACCAACCGCACGATCTCGTCGCGGCCCAGGATGTCGGTTTTTTCGCTCATGAGAAGTCGTGCTCGATGCGGACGATGCGGAACAATCCGCCCGGCAGCGGCATCAGGGTGTCCCACCAGGTTTTCCCCTCGTGGCGGTAGCGGAGCTGGAGACCGCGCACGGAGCGGGACACGAGCAGCCGGAAGGCCTCGTCGAGTTGCAGCGGCTCGAGGTTTTCGGCGACGTATCCCGGCGCGTGTTTGGGGATGATCTCGATGATCTCGGTGTGGGTGCCAACGTCGGTGAAGAGCTGGCGCAGCGTGGCCTCGTCCACTTCGGACTGGTGCAGGTCGGGCAAGGGCGGGGATTCGTCGGACATGGTCAGGCGGGGCGGGTTTCATCGACGGTCCGCCCGATCATCCCGCCACGGGCCTTTCGTGTGACCAGGAAGACGGCGTTCTTCGGCGCGGGGCAGACGTCGTGGCAGGCGCGGCAGCCGGTGCATTTCTCCGGATCGACTCGCGGCTTTCCCTGCTCGATGACGATCGCGCCGGGCTCGGGGCAGCGCTCGGAACACACGGAACAGAAGCTGCCCTGCCAGGCAAGGCAGAAGCGGTCGAGGATGAGGGCGAGTTCATCGCCGCCCGTCTTTGCGACCGGCGGCGGCTGGGAAATTTTTTCGCGACCACGGCCAAGCAGCACGCGGAACATGTCACGACGGCTGACTCCGCTCATGGCTCGGCGACGGGCGGGTGGTTCGGGATGCGCTCGCGATTGTCGAAGCCGGCATCCGGCGCGTGGCACTGCAAGCAGTTCTGGCGGTCCGGATGGCTGCTGCGAATCGCGTTCGGCCGGGTCGGCCCGTGGCAACTCATGCAGTTCTGCCGCATGAAAATCTGGTGCGGAACGGTCGGCGGCGCGCCGGGATAAGCGCGACTCCCCGGTCCGGGAGTCTCCAAGCCCATGAAGGCGGAGGCGACGACCAAGTGCTCCTCGTCGGTCAGCCGTCGCAAGCCGTCAGCCGGCACGTGGCACTGCGTGCAGCTCGTGTAGTAGGGATGACTCAAGGCGGATGGGCGACGACCCGCGATCACCATCGTGGCGTCCGTGTCGTGGCAGGCCATGCACGAGGCCGAGCTGAGCTGGTCGATCTCGTGCGGCACCGTCGGCGGCGCGCCATTGAAGGCACGGCGGGTGGCTCGTGCCGCGAGGACTGCGGCAAGCTCTTCTGCGGTGAGAGTCGCTCCGGGTTCACGCTCGTTTCCCACCTGCGGCAGGTTTTCGAGGGTGAAAAACCAGTGCTCGTTGGCGAGCCAGCCGGTCTCCGGGATTTCCCCGTACTTCGGTGCCGGCGGCAGGCCGGTGGCAGGGGACGGCGGATCGATCGGATACTCCATCTCCGGCGGTTTCGTATCGGCCGCCGTCTGGCGGATGCCGACAAAAACGCCCGAGACCGCAGCAATGCCGACGCCCAGCAGGATCACCGCGAGCGTCCGCCGGTGCTGCTGGAAGTAGGCCTCGATGTCGTGCGTGTCCATGACTGCAAATCCTAACCCCGAATGAACGCGAATGGGCTCGAATGGGGATGACGGTTTGTGGATCTCGTGGATTCTCTTGAGTAGCTTGCCACGCGAAGGTGGCGAACGACCGGGGTTTCAAAAAAATTCACGTCCATTGGCGTCCATTCGCGGTTGATGCTCCTCAGGCCTTGCGAATGCGCGCGGCGCATTTCTTGTAGTCCGGTTCCTTGGAGATCGGGCAGTGGGCGTCGAGGGTGAGCAGGTTGATCTGGCGGATCTGGTCGAAGAACGGGACGAACAGGCTGCCGCGCGGCGGACGACCGCGGCCGTTGATCCAGGCGTTCAGCTCAAGCTTCCCGCGGCGGGTGGCGAGGATCACCTTGTCGCCGTTGCCGATTCCCGCCTCACGGGCGTCGTCGGGGTGAATCTCGACGTAGTTGTTCGGCACCGCACCGCGGAGCTGCGGCACGCGCATCGTCATGGTCCCGGTGTGCCAGTGCTCAAGCACCCGGCCGGTGCACAGCCAGAACGGAAACTCCTCGTCCGGTTCCTCCGGATGCGCCTCGTACGGACAGAACCAGATCTGGGCGCGGCCGTCGTGCGTCGTGGAATGATAGAACTCGATGCCGTTGCCCTTTTTCACGAAGGGATCGTCGAACTCGGAGAAGCGGAAGCGGGTTTCGCGGAAAGAACCGTCGGATTGCTCGACGACCGGCCAGCGCAGGCCGGTGTGGTCCTTGAGCACGTCGTACGGGGCGAGATGCTTGTGCTTGAGGAAAGTCAGCGGGCGGTAGTCGTCGTAGAGCGCGCGATCGACGTTGATTTCGTGGAAACGATCGTATTCCCAGACGGGCACTTCGTTTCCTGCATCGTCGGTGAAGCGGAAGATGAAGTTGCCGTCCTTGTCCTTCATCCCGGGATGACCGAGGTCGTAAAGCCGGCGGGCGATGGCGATGGTCATCCACACGTCCTCGCGCGCTTCGCCGGGCGGCTCGACCTGCTTGAACCACTGCTGGGTGCGGCGCTCGGAATTGCCGAAGACGCCGTTCTTTTCGACCCACAGCGCGGCGGGCAGAACCAGGTCGGCCAGCTCGGTGGTGGCGGTCGGATAGACGTCGGAAACGATCAGGAACTTGTCCTCCAGGCCCTTCTTCGCACGGAACAGCTTGTGGAGGTTCGGCAGCGACTGGCCGGGATTGGTCACCTGGACGAGGATCGTCCTGATGTCGCCACCCTCCGCCGTGGGCGTGCAGAATTTCTCCCACATCAGCACCGTGTGGTGGCCGGGAGTGGCGTTGATCCGACCTGCGGGAAGGTTCCAGTGCTGCTCGCACTGTTCGCGGTGCTCGGGCTTGGCGACCAGGCGTCCGCCGGGCAGCGCGTGGCACAGCGTGCCGACCTCGCGCGCGGTGCCGCAGGCGGAGGGCTGGCCGGTCAGGGATGTCGGCGCGTTGCCGGGGGTGCCGAATTTTCCGCTGAGCAAATGGATGCCGTGGACCAGCCGGTTGATCGCGGTGGCGCGGGTGTGCTGGTTCATGCCCATGCACCAGGTGGAGGTGATCTTCACGTTCGGATCGGCGAAAAGATCGCCCAACAAGCGAAGCTGCTCGACCGGGAGACCCGAAATCTGACTCACCTTTTCCGGCGTATACTCGGCCACCCGCTCCTTGAAGTCCTCGAAATCGATCGCCACGCCGTTCAGGTCGGGCTTCGAAATGTCGGCATCGGCGCGAAAGGCGCAGTGCTTTTCGACGAAGTCCTTGTCCCACGCGCCGCGCTCGATGAGTTGTTGGGCGATGCAGTTGGCGATCGCCAGGTCGCTCTGCGGGCGGAATTCCATGTAGTGGTCGGCGAACTCGCTGGTGCGGGTGCGGCGCGTGCCGAGGTCGATGAGCGTGACCTTTTCGCCACGCGACTTCCGGTCATAGAAACGCGAGAACAGCACCGGGTGCATCTCGGACATGTTGTTTCCCCACAGGATCAGCACGTCGCAGGCGTCGAAATCGTCGTAGCAACCGGCGGGCTCGTCGACGCCGTAGGTGGAAATGAAGCCGGTCACCGCCGAGGCCATGCACAAGCGGGCGTTCGGCTCGATGTGGTTGTTCGAGAGCCCGCCTTTCATCAGCTTCTGCGCGGCGTAGCCCTCAGGGATCGTCCACTGGCCGGAGCCGTAGAAAGCGAACTGCCCGGGCGCGTCCATGATCTTGCGCGCGGCGAGGTCGATCGCCTCATCCCAGGAAATCCGCTCCAGCGCGCCGTTGCGACGCAGCATCGGGTGCTTCAGACGGTCCTCACCATAGAGGATCCCGCCGACGTGGTAGCCCTTCACGCACAGCAGGCCCTTGTTGACCTCGGCGTCGGGGTGTCCCGCGATGGCGACCACCTTGCCGTCACGCACGCCGACCTTGACGTGACACCCGGTGCCGCAGAACCGGCAGGGTGCCTTATCCCATCGGATCCCCGCATCGGGCGCATTGACGGGCGCGGCTCCCGCACGCTGCCCGGCTGCCGCCGTGGCCGCCGCCATCGCCGCCGCCTTGAGAAAGGTTCTTCGCTCAAGCGCTTCCATTGTCTTCAGGTGTTGGGTTCATCGAAGCCAACCAGAATCACATCGACCTGATCCACCCCGTGCAGGGATTCCAGCCATCTATGAACCTCCCGCGCCTCTCGGTCGTCGGCCGTGTCCGTCACCAACGCCAGCCAACGGTCCTGCCGCTCGCCCCGCTCCAGATCCGGACGTGTGGCGATTCGCTCGCAGGCGTCGGCCGCCAAGGCGGAGTCACAGGAAAGGGTCACCATCAGGCCGTTGATTGGCATCGCGTCTTCGGGTTACAGGAAAGGAGTGATCGCTTGAGGAGGCGAATTCAAGAAAAACCTCGTTGTTTTTCTTGAATAGCGGAATCAGATTCACTATCTCCGACTTCAGCCGAGGAATCCCCTCCGGAACCGTCTCGTGCCATCATCGTATTAGACACAATGACTCGCGGCATCGGCAAGATCGTATTTGGAGGCATCGTTGCCTTCATTGGTCTGTATTTCGTGACCGCCCTGGCATGGACATGGTACACCAGTGAAAAACGAACCGCCGCGGAAAAGCCGGGGCAACTCACCGTGGCAGCCCCGGCCCTAGGGGAGCCCCATCCCGTCGTGATCCGCCAGCCGGACGGGAAGGTGATGGTCGACAGCGGCCGTCGCGACAGCCGCGGCGAGCCGATGATGGTGGCCTGCGCGACCTGCCACGACACCCGCCCGCCCGAACCTTCGGTCCACTCCGCTGCCGAACTCGACGAGTTTCACCAAGGTCTCACCTACGCCCACGGCGAGCTGAGTTGCCTAAGCTGTCACAACGCGGACGACTACGACACCCTCAAACTGGCCAACGGCCAGGCGGTCGATTTCAGCGCCAGCATGATCCTCTGCGCCCAGTGCCACGGACCGCAATTCCGCGATTACCGGAATGGTAGCCATGGCGGCATGCAGGGCCACTGGGACCTGACCCGGGGCGGTCGCAACCGCAACACCTGCATCGATTGCCACGACGCCCATCATCCGGCCTTCCCCCAGGTGATGCCGGTCTTTCCACCCAAGCCCGAGAAGGGCGAAACCCCAAGCCACCATGAATGATTCCTCCTGCGGATCCAGCTGCGGCTGCAAGGACGGCAGTGGCCGCGACGACTCCCTCTTTTCGCGGCGCAACCTGCTCAAGGGCGGAGCCATGACCCTCGGCGCGGCAGCCTTCGCCAAGGCACTCTCGCCGCTCGCTCACTGGACTCGCGAGGAAACCTCCGTCGAGGAGTTCCTTCAGAAACACTACCGCGAGTTGACCAAGATCGACCTCGAACTGGTCCTCAAGCGTCTCGAGAAGGACACCAAGGAAAACTACGGTGCCGACGTCACCATCACCGACCACCGGCCGCAGAAGGGCGTCAAATTCGGCTATGCGCTCAATCTAAGCATCTGCATCGGCTGCCGCCGCTGCGCCGAGGCCTGCCACCACGAGAACAACCACGACCGCGACACCAGCAATTCGTACATCCGCGTCCTTGAGATGACCAAGGGGTCGATGGACATGGAGAAGGGCAACGTCCACTACGACCATCCGGTCCCCCACCCCGACAAGTTCTATATGCCGGTCCAGTGCCAGCAGTGCGACAACCCGCCCTGCGTCGACGTCTGCCCGGTCGAAGCAACCTGGAAAGAGGAGGACGGCATCGTGGTGGTCGATTACAACTGGTGCATCGGTTGCCGTTACTGCGAGGCCGCCTGCCCCTATCACGCCCGCCGTTTCAATTGGAAAAAACCGGTGGTGCCCAAGGACGAGATCAACCCGAACCAATCCTACCTCAGCAACCGCATCCGCCCGCAGGGCGTGATGGAAAAATGCACTTTCTGCCTACACCGGACCCGCGAGGGCCGCATGCCCGCCTGCCTCGAGGCCTGCCCGACCGGTGCCCGCGTTTTCGGCAACCTGCTCGATCCCGACTCCGAGATCCGCAAGGTCATCGACACCAAGCGGGTCTTCGTTCTCAAGGAGGAACTCGGAACCCGGCCCAGCTTCTTCTATTTCTTCGACGAATAGGCTCATGACTCCGCCCGATGCCGAAACCGCGGACGCGCCCCATCACGACGCACGTTTCCACGCGACCAGCTACCTGAAGTTCCTGCGCCTCGCCTTCCGCCTGGCCACCGAGGGCAGCTGGCTGTTCTACGTCTGGATGTTTGTACTGACGTGCATCGCGCTCGTTGGCACCCACGCTTGGGCGGTCCAGGTCCGCGACGGCATGGCCGTCACCGCCATGACCGATCACGTCTCGTGGGGTCTCTATATCGCGAATTTCACCTTCATCGTCGGCCTCGCCGCCGGCGGCGTGATGATGGTCATACCGGCCTACATCTATCACGACCGCGACATGCACGACACGGTCATCATCGGTGAGTTGCTCGCCATCGCGTCGATCGTGATGTGCTTGCTATTCGTGGTCGTCGATCTCGGCCGGCCCGACCGCTTTTGGCATATCATGCCCTTCCTCGGGAAGTTCAACTGGCCGATTTCAATGCTCACCTGGGACGTCATTGTGCTCAACGGCTATCTGCTGCTCAATCTGCACATCTGTGGCTATCTGCTCTACAAGCGCTTCCTCGGCGAGGAACCCGACAGGCGTTGGTATGTCCCCTTCGTGTTCCTGAGTATCGCTTGGGCGATCTCGATCCACACCGTGACCGCCTTCCTTTACTGCGGTCTCGGCGGGCGCCCGTTCTGGAACACTGCCCTACTCGCCCCGCGTTTCCTGACGTCCGCCTTCGTCGCGGGACCGGCCTTCATTGTCGTGGTGCTGCAGATCATCCGTCGGCTGACGAAGATGCGCACCGGCGAGGGTTCGATCCGGACGCTGATTGGCATCATGCGTATCACGATCCTAATCAACCTAGTGATGCTCGTGTCGGAGATCTTCACTTCCTTTTACACCGGTGGAGCACACGGAGTGTCAGCCAAATATCTGTTCTTCGGCCACCATGGCCACAGCGCGTTGGTGCCTTGGATGTGGACATCGGTAACATTCAGTGTCGTCGCCGCCATCCTCTTGATGCGTCCGAAAGTCCACAATCACGTTTGGACGCTCGACATCGCCTGCGCACTGGCTTTCGCGGGCATCTGGATCGAAAAGGGCATGGGCCTGATCATTCCCGGCTTCATCCCCTCCACCCTTCACGAATGGGTCGAGTATCTCCCAAGCGCCACCGAGTGGAAAATCACCGCCGGCATTTGGGCTGGCGGGCTCATGATCTACACCCTGCTTCTGAAGATTGCCATCCCGGTTTTCTCAGGCGAAGCGCGGACAGTTTCAAACTCACCGTTATGTTCGGATACGGAAAAATGAGCGGCTGCGCGGTCGCCTCGATGAGTTCTCTCGCGGAAGTATACCCGACTGGGATTACTCTGAACTCACACCAGATTGCCAAAAACCGGAACCTCTCCCAACCCGTGATTGGGAAAGTGATGACGGTGCTGTCGCAGCACGGCTTCGTGCACGGAACTCGGGGCCCCGGCGGGGGCTACCGGCTGGCTCGCGATCCTTCGACCATTACGATCTATGAAATCGTCGAGCTGTTCGAAGGCCATCGCGACTCCAGCTCCTGTCCCTTCGGCCCTGGCTGGTGCGGAGTCGGCGAACCCTGCCCGCTTCACGACGCGCTCGCGGCGATGAGCGAGTCCGCTGCCCAGACGCTTCGGGACATCACTTTCGCCGCATTTGTCGATCATCCCAAACAGTCGGCAGCTTCCGACTAGCTTTTGAAACAAAGGCCCGTTAAACGATTTTTCTTGGTCGTCTCATTCACCGCCCTCAGTTCGGTCTAACCTATATCTCCATCGATTCAGCCACCCCAGCCATGGCTGAACTCTCGATCAAGTCGGCGCTGAAGTCGCACCCCATTTCAATACAATGACGCTTGGTCCGGGCAACCCGGTCCATCCTCCGCACACAGATTTCGACACCGCCGATAGGGGCGATCGCACATTTTGGAGAGACAATCCTGAGGCTTGGTCAGCCGAATTCATCCCCTCTGAACGAAGGGAAAGCAACCCAACTGGCGTGAGGTAGGTGCCAACGGCGATCTGCTTCATTCCCTTTCGAAACGGAAACCCTTCAGGCGGCGGCCCAAACCCTTGAGTCGGGGCAGATGGGGGGGCAACTCGTTGTAGCCGCCGGACAGGAGATTTCCGAGAATCCCTCCCAGCAGGAAATCGGCGAATACCGGCTCGTCTCCCAACAGGAACGGATTGACCGAAACCATGCCCTCCAACGGACGCAGCAGTTCGGCGGACTTCTGCAGGATCGACTCTCGGTCCTGACTCCACAGATCCACGCAGCCCCGGCCGAACTTCCGTTCTTTGTGCCGCACGATCATGCCTCGCTCGGCAACATCTTCGACCGCATCGATGAAAAATGGATCGTAAGCCCGGAAGGTGACGCCTTCGACTTCGTTCTCTAGGTAGCGGATCACCAGATCGTGGACACCCCACAACCTGTCAGGAAACAGCCGTCCTAGGGCGAAGACTCTGTCGATGTATCGCGCGATGTCCTGACTGTCGCCTCCCGACTCGAACACCACCCTCTCTCCGTGCACCAGCACCGGAACCTCGTAGCAGGCACCTCCGGTCAAACGGAGCACGCTGCTGCGGTCGGCAACAGACACCTCGCGTCGCTCGAAAGGAACCTCCAGAGACCCGAGGGCGGTCTCGATGGCGATACAAAAGGGACTATGGGCGAACCCGTGGACTTCGACATTCATAGCGTGGGAGGCCGATGAGCCGCCCTCATCGGCGCGACAAGCCGCTTGCATAATATCGCACTACGACATAATGCAAGCGCCGGATGTCCAAATTCCGCAAGAAACTTACCGACGGCGACTACAATCGTCTCGCGAACTTCCGCTTCGCCCTGCGCCGCTTCCTTGAGTTCAGCGCCGCGGCCGCCCGCACCGAAGGGCTCACACCCCGCCAGCACCAGGCGATGCTGGCGATCCGGGGCAGCGAGCACGCGCGTGCCAGCGTGGGACACCTCGCCGAACGCCTCTGCCTCAAACCGAACACGGCGGCGGAACTGGCCAAGCGTTTGGAGGCTGGCGGGTGGATCACCCGTACGCCCGACAAAGCCGATCGGCGGGTGGTCGTTCTAGAGCTGACACCCTCTGCGAGGGGAATTCTCGAACGCCTGAGCCATGCGCATCGTCGAGAACTGCGTCAGATAGGTCCGGAGATCGCCGCACTTTTCCAATCCCTTTCCGAGGAGGTCGAATGAGAAAATCCGCATGGGAGCGCTTTCGGCTGCCCCTCGTGGCGATGCCGGTCGGAGTGGCCGTCGCCGTGGGAGGCGTTGCCCTACTCCAGTTGATCCATCTGATCTCCAATCTTTCGTTCCGCGGAGCGTTCTCTGTGCATGAGATGCCTCCCACTTTCACGCGGTTGGGTTGGCTGGCGATCTTCGTGCCGGCGGCCGGTGGTCTCGTCATCGGACTCATCGCACGATTTGTAAGTCCCGAAATCCGAGGTCATGGCATCCCCGAAGCCATGCAGGGCGTGGTCATGAATCAAAGCCGAATCCCGCTCAAGGTAGCGATTCTCAAGCCATTGGCCACGGCGCTCTCCATCGGTACCGGAGGCCCGTTCGGAGCGGAAGGTCCGATCATCGCCACCGGCGGCGGGATTGGATCACTGGCAGGCCAGTGGATTCCGCACCCTCATGCGGAGCGCAAAGTATTGCTCGCCGCGGGGGCCGCTGCCGGGATGACCGCGGTGTTCGGTACACCCTTGGCTGGCGTCCTGCTGGCGGTCGAGTTGTTGCTCTTTGAGTTCCGTGCCCGCAGTTTGCTGCCGGTCGCGATGGCGGCCGGAACCGCGATGGCGGTGCGCGGTCTCCTCAACCAGCCGTTCCCCATGCTACCATTGCCGGCACCGGAGGCCCCGGGACCCGCCATTGCCCTCGGCTCGATCCTAATTGGAATCGTGTGCGGAGCCTTGGGCGCGGGCATGACGGTGGCGCTTCACGGAATCGAGCACCTCTATGAGCGTTTGCCCATCCCGCGGGTCTGGTGGCCGGCCATCGGTGGATTGTTGGTCGGCGTGATCGGATGGATTGATCCGAGGACATTGGGTTCCGGATATTTCAATCTGCGCGCCTTGTTGGATGGCGACATGGTGGTTCCAGCGATCGTGACTTTGGCTATTCTGAAATTCCTCTCATGGTCGCTCTACCTCGGCAGCGGCACCGCCGGAGGCACGCTGGCTCCGGTCATGACAGTTGGAGGGGCCGCAGCCGCCCTACTGGCTCATGCATTGACCGGTATTCCCGCGCTGGCGGACCTTCCCGTCGGCATCGCCGCCTTGATCGGCATGGCCGCCGTGTTCGCTGGAATGTCCCGAGCCTTCCTCGCCTCGGTCGCCTTCGCCTTCGAGGCAACGCATTCCACCTCCACCTTCGGCCCGCTGCTCCTCGGCTGTGCGTTCGCGGTGCTGGTATCGCGGCTTCTGATGAAGGAGTCGATCATGACCGAAAAAATGGCCCGCCAGGGAGTGCGTGTTCCGGAGGACTATGAACCTGACGTGCTCGCCACAACCACGGTGGAAGCGGTGATGAACCGCAATCCCCACACCATTCCGCCCGACTTTCCGCTTGATCGGCTTCTCGACGAAACCCTCAACGCCCCCCATCAGGTCCGTCTCTTCCCGATGGTGGCCGAGGACCGGACTCTGCTCGGTGTGGTCTCCCGTGCGGACCTTCTTAAGGCCGCGTGCTCCGACAACGACGCAAGCGCAGGCGACCTGGCGAACCGCCGACCGTTCACGGCTCACCCCGACGAATCATTGGCCGCCGCCGCGGACCGGATGCTGATTCATGGAGTGGGACGACTCCCCGTGGTGTCGCGGGGCGCGCAACCCGTGCTCGTTGGGCTGATCTCCCGGAAGGAAATCCTCGGAGCCCGGTGGCGGCGCCTCGTTGAAGAGCACGACCTTGCGGCTCCAGCATCCTCGCCCACTTCTCATCCCCCTGCATGATTCGCCAGTTCCCGCGCGGCCTCCTCATCCCGTGGCGAATCCAACTCAACACCTCAACGCTCACCTACTCCACGTCCGATGACTGAACAAGCCACCCAATTCTTCCTCCAGATGGCCGTGATTCTCTTGGCATGCCGCTGGGTGGGAGCGCTCGCCCAACGACTCGGCCAGCCGCAGGTGGTGGGCGAAATGATCGCCGGCGTGTTACTAGGACCCTCATTACTGGGGTGGATCTTACCGCAGACGACCGACCTGGTTTTCACAAGCGAATCCCGCGGCATCCTCTATGCCGGCGCACAGCTCGGAGTGGGCCTCTACATGTTTCTGGTCGGGCTCGAGTTCAGGACGGATCATTTCCGGGCCAGGGCCAGGAGCGCCGTAAGCGTCTCCCTCGCGGGGATGGCGGTGCCCTTCGCTCTCGGCGCGCTCCTCGTGCTCTGGCTGCGCCACGTGCCCGGCCTTTTTTCACCCGACCTCCGCTACTTCGAGGGTGCCTTGTTCATGGGCGCGTCGATCGCCATCACCGCCTTTCCCATGCTGGCGAGAATCATCTCCGAACGCGGACTCGCCGGAACCTCGCTCGGCACGCTCGCGCTCTCGGCCGGTGCGATCGACGACGCCGCCGCCTGGGCCCTACTTGCGGTCGTGCTTTCGACCTTCGGCGCTTCCCAGCCTGTGGAAATCGGTAATCTGAAAATTGGTGCCGAGATCGTCGCCATCGGAGGAGCTCTCGTCTACGGCGTCGTGGTGCTCACCGTCGGTCGAAAGATGCTCGCCGTGTTTGGCCGACAGGCCGAGAGATCCGGCGGAGTGAGCCAGCCAGCTCTCGCGACCATCCTCGCCCTCTTCTGCCTGGCCGCTTGGTATGCCGACACCATCGGCGTGCACGCCGTCTTCGGCGGCTTCATCCTCGGAATTGCCATGCCTCGCGGTGTTCTGGCCGCAGACTTGAAGCAGAAGCTACAGCCGATGTGCGTCGTATTCCTGCTCCCCATGTTTTTCACCTTCTCGGGTCTCAACACCCGGCTCGGACTCCTCGTTTCTCCCGGCCTGATCCTGGTCGGTCTGGCGGTGCTGGCGGCTTCGGTTGTGGGCAAGGGCGTCGCCTGCTGGGCCGCCGCCCGGCTCAATGGCGAGGACAACGCCACCGCGATGGCGGTCGGCACCTTGATGAACGCTCGCGGGCTGATGGAATTGATCATCATCAACATCGGGCTCGAACGAGGTATCATCGGAGAATCGCTGTTCTCGATTCTCGTCCTAATGGCCATCGTCACCACCCTGATGACCAGTCCCCTCTTCGAAGCCGTCTACGGGCGCAAGAAGCGCGAAGCAGAATTCCCCGTTTTGCCCTCCGATGCCTGAGCGCGAGTATCTGCCATCACACCTCGGGATCCGGCATGGAACACGGCGGACTCGCGCAGCCGCCCGATTCCCCGTGCGCCGAAGGCAGTTCCTCAAGCGCTTCGATCACCAGTTCCCGCAGTACGGAGCGATGGCAACTTGCCTCATCCTCACAAAAACATCCAAGATGCAGCGGGAGACGGAGGGCTGTCGCGGCCAGGAAGGTGATAACGTGTCGCGCATCGGGTTGTCGCATTTCAGCGCGATACCGGCGAAAGAATTGAGCCGTCGAATACACCCCATGCTGGTAGCTTCGCACCAGTTCGGAACTCGGAGCGAGAATCGGAAGCCAAACATCGAAAAAGCCTCCCGACACATAGGCTTCCTTCCGAATTCCCCTGGGCACCTGCCGGGCCACCCCGACGCAGAGCCCTTCCAGATTCTGACACGTCCCATAAGTGTAGCTGCCGACGACCATGTTTTCCTATTTTAGCCACACGTCTCGACCCGGCAATGTTTCACTCCTTCCGCGAAGGGATTGTTCTCCCAACCTCCTTTGACTCCACTCGTCCCATGAAAAACCCACGCTTCGCGATCGATACCCGATGCGCTCATGCCGGCTCCAATATCGAAGACGGCACGAATCCACCCTTCCAAGCCGCCATCGCCCAAACCAGCCTCTTCCGGCTCGGCACCTCAGTCGCAGCCGAAGCGATCTTTTCCGGCAACTCCCCTGGCTTCGCCTATACCCGTTTCGGCAATCCTACCGTCGATCATTTCGCAGAGTGCATCGCCGAGCTCGAGGGCGGGAGCAACGCTTTGATCACGAGCTCGGGAAACGCCGCCGTGCTCTGTGCCGTGACCGCCGCCATTTCAGGTCGGTCCGGGCCTCTTGTCACTCATCCCGGTATCTACGGTGGAAGCTTCGAGTTGCTTCGCCTCCTAGCGGAAACCTACGCCCTCCCGGTGAACACCGTGGATCCTCGCGAACCGACCAAGTGGCGAGAGGCCCTGCAGAACGCAGGAGCGGTTCTGATCGAGACTCCCTCAAATCCGCTGATGCGCCTGATCGACATTGCCGATGTGGTGCACCAGGCCCGCAAAGCGAAGGCTCCGGTGATCGTCGACAACACGGTCGCGACGCCCTTCAACCAACGTCCGTTCGAGTGGGGTGCAGACTGGGTCATTCATTCAACCTCGAAATACCTCAATGGTCACTCCGACCTGATCGGCGGTGCCGTCGTCAAGCGTCTGCCACTCAATGAACGGGACCGCCGCATCCACAAGAACCTTGGCGGCACGGTCAACGCGTTAGACGCTTGGCTCGGCATGAGGGGACTCCGAACTTTCGCGCTGCGAATGCGTCAACACAACCGCAATGGAGAAGCAGTCGCGGAATGGCTCGGTGGGCACCCCGAAGTTCAAGCCGTTCACTACCCGGGTTTAGAAGACGGCGGACAACGGGAAACCAGAGAACGCCAGATGCGGCATCCGGGCTCTCTGCTTTCCTTCGAACTCAAGGGCGGCGAGCAAGCCGCGACTCGGTTCATCGACAGGCTCCGCCTCATCGTCCATGCAGTGAGCCTCGGCGGCATGGAAAGCCTCGTCACACGACCTGCCGGATCGAGCCACAGCGGCATGACAGAGAAAGCCCGCACCGCGGCAGGCATTTCCGCCGGATTGATCCGACTTTCTGTTGGCACGGAGGACATTGATGACATCATCGCGGATCTTTCGCTTTCTCTGGCTGCTCCCTGAAATCAGGGCCGCTGCATACTACTCAAAGTGGCGCACATCCTGCGGCGTCAACCGAAGCTGGAATCGCTTGCCTGATGGAATTCCGGCGGTCCTCTTTCGATCGAGCAACGAGTCGTCGACAACCGGTGCAATTCGCGGCCGGAAAAGGTCATAAGATGATGACGGACGCCCTTTAGGCGGCCCTGTCCTCCCACGGATTCCCTTCGATTCGACGGGCTGCCCGTGCCCTCCTCACTCCACATCTCAATGCTCATGCTCAATCCATTCGTCCTCTACCACCTTTCGAAACCCATTCACGTTCAAAGAAGGTCAGTAACTTCACTCCTGATTCCTGCCGTCTCGCTGACCCTGATCTACGGGTCCTGCTCGGAGGCTCCTCCCGATCCTCCGCCGCCAGCCCGCGTAACCGATACGAAGCCTGTCGGTGATGGGCTCAAGGTGATCGGCTATGCGCTGCTGGGCAGCGCGATCGTGCTTGTCCTTGGTTCGATGAGCCGACGGTGAACCCAAGCTCCACGCCCATGAACCCTGTGTTCTACCTCAAGGTCTTCGCTTGGATCGCGATCACCGGTCTCTGCTGCATAATCTTCAACGACTCATGGCTGCCGATTCTCATCGGGACGGTGGTTCTGACGGTCGTCATCACCATGATCACGCCACGCCGAGACTGAGCCCTCTCTGATCCATGCCTCGCACCTTGTATTCCCCCCGTTTGTCGGACGACGTCGTGCGCTCTCTCTATCGGGAGGGCAAGCGACGGCGAATGCCGATGACCCGGCTTGCCGATGAACTGCTTCGGCAGGCGCTGGGTTCCACTCCGGAGCTTCACGCTCTGGAGGACGAACCCGTCCCACGGGCTCACGCCCGTCTCCTCCAACGCGGAGCCGCCTGAGGTTCTGCTCTCCCACACCCCCTGCGTCACGATGAAGCCCGGCAACGCGCCGGGCTTCGTCGTTTCCAACCCCTCAACTCCCAACCCCATCCCCCTATGGCCATCAAACTGATCGCAAACTACAGCAAACGCCTGGGCCTCCCGGGCTACTCGAGCCACCAGTTCAGCGTCTCCGTGGAGGCTGAGCTGGTGAAGACGGACGACGTCCCGGCGGAAGCCGAACGCCTCTACCAGCTCCTTCAGACGAACGTCGATGAGCAGATCCAATCCACGGGTTTTGTCCCTCCCGGTGACTATGGGATGCAGAATCCATCCGCCGACCCGCACCCACCCGAGCCGTCTCCAAATGGAGACAACTGGAAATGCTCTGAGAAGCAGCGGGATCTCATTCTGCGGATCGTCGACGAGCACTCGCTCGACAAGAACGAGATCGACCACCTCGCCCGCCAACGCTTCGGCAAAGGTGTGCGGCAACTCAACAAGATCGAGGCCAGCGGCCTCATTGACGAACTGATCGACACCCATGGTGGCGGGCAACGGCGGACCAATGGACGTCGCGCCGCCTACGCCGGGACTCAGAACCAAGGAGGTCGTGCATGATTGCGTTCGTCGAACAACCGGTGGCGCTCGGGATCCACCCTGCACATATCTCACCCTCGGCCGCGAAGTCGTATTTGAGCTGCTCGCTCCAGTTCTACTTCGAGCGGGTCGCCCGAATCCCGCGGCCCACATCGCCGTCCCTCCACCTGGGAAAGGCGGTGCATGCAGCGCTCCAGGCATTCCACCTCGCCCGCTGGCGTGGGGGCGACGACACGCCCGCAGCGATCGAGGCGGCCTTCATCAAGGCCTTCGCCGAGCTGGAAGCCACCGAAGGTCCGGTGAAGTGGAAGGACGACAAGGACCGCACGAAAGCCTACGAAGCGGGATTGCGGGTGCTTGCCGCCTACCTCGACTCCGCAGAAGTGCTCAAGGGCAGGCCGACGGCCGTGGAAGTGCCGCTCACTGAAACGATCGAAGGGCTGCCGGTTCCCCTCACCGGGACGGTGGATCTGGTCACCGGCGACATGGTGGCGGTCGATTTCAAATCGTCGGCCACCTCCCCAAATCCGAGGCTCGCGACGTTCGATCACGAACTCCAGCTCGTTGCCTACCAGCTGCTCATCGAGCGTGCCAGCGGGAGCGTCCCCAAGTCGCTCGACCTGATCTTCCTGGTGAAAACGAAGGTGCCTAAGGTGGTCCGGGTTTCCTCACCCCCGGCAACCAAGGCCCGCGTACTGCGAACGATCAACCTGCTGCGGGTGGCGGTCGATGGCATGAGCGAAGGACGCTTCCACCCGCAACCCGGCATGCAATGCTCATGGTGTAGCTACCGCCGGGAGTGCGGGAAGTGGCCTGCAAGTCTGCACCGGGTCGCCGCCTGACTCTCCATCCCGGCGGGTGCTTGCGCTCCCGCCGGGACCTGGAGATGGCAGACCTTTTCCCATATCCTGCGGGAAGGGCGACTCCACGACTGGGGTCGCCCTTTTCGCGTCCTCCAAACCAACAACCAGCCAACCATCATGTCCAACGACTACAACCTCCCGCTCCTTGAAGCCGTGTGCCGCAGAGGGGTTCTGTGTGCGACCAGCATCCGCTATTGGCGGGGCTGCAAGCGCCTCAAACCTGAAGACTTGGGACTCGATCCATCCCACGTTTCCGACCGGTTGATCCAGCTCGGTCACAAACGGCTCGTCCCCAGCGAGTCGCTCTCGGCCTTCGCCCTGATCGAAAGCCGGGCTCATGCACTCGTCGAAACGGCCAGTTTTCCGTTCCTCGGGGGCATCGCCCGCTTCGTTCCGAACCCACGGCTGTTTGGGCTCACCAACGGACTGGATCGCCTGCGCGATGAGTTCCGGCAGGCGACGCTCGACTTCGTGGCCGGCTACGGGGACCTGCGTGAGCAGGCACTCGGCGAGTGGCGCGAAGCTTCGGAACATCTCAATGGCAGTGCAGAGCACCTCCTGGCGACCATCGAGCAATCCTTTCCCCCGTCCGGGGAAATCACCCGCAAGTTCGCGTTCGATACCCGGCTCTTCCAAATCGCGGCTCCCGAAAGCCTGCGGATCGATGTGGCCGAGTCCATCGATCAGTTGGAAATCGCCGATGAGCGCCGCCGCATCGCGGAGGACGCGGGCCGACGGCTCCAGTCCGACCTGGATGGATTCATCCGGGAAAGCGTCACCACGCTGCGTGAGGAAACCGCGCGGCTCGCCTCGGAGGTGCTGGCCACCATCAGCGGCGGTGAGGGCGGCGTGCATCAGCGCACCCTCAACCGGCTGACCAGCTTCATCGACCAGTTCCGGTCGCTGAACTTCGCTGGCGACGCCCAGTTGGAAAATACGCTGGAACGTTTCCGTCGCGATCTCCTCAGCCGCAGTGCCGAAGACTATCGCAACCAGCCGGGCGCGATGGATTCGCTGACCGATGGCCTGAGCCGTCTCCGTGAAAACGCCGTGCAGCTCGCCCGCAACGATGCCCGCGACATCATCTCCCGCTTCGGCCAGATGGGCGGGCGGAAGCTCGCTGCGGTCAGCTGAAGTGGCGCACGCCGAAACGTAAAGGGGAGGGGGCTTGGGAAACACTACTTCACCAAGCCCCATCCCCCCCGGCGGCGGGACCTCACCGCCGCCAGCCCCTCCCGATCCGTTGACATCCCCTCCCGACATCACTGCCTCTGCCCCAATCTGCCTGAATTGAAACCCTCCTCCTACCTCCTCCGCCTACTACCTCTCCGAAAGCCAAGACCCTCCCTCGAAGCCACTCTCCCCCAACTCCCCCCAACCCCGCACCAAGGGCGGCTCCATTCACGGAGCCGCCCTTGGTGCATCCACCTCCAAACCAATCCTCATTCCCATCAATATGTCCCATTTCACCACTATCCAAACCGCCATCCGCGATCTTGATGCCCTTCACGACGCGTGTGCTGAACTTGACGTCGAACTCCGCCTCGACACGCCGTGCCGGGGCTATGGAAGCATCATGCGTGAGGCCCACCGCACGATCGTGCTCAAGGGGCCTTACGACATCGCCGTCGATCCAACCGGGGAAGGCAGCGATGCCTTCGGCCTCACTACCGACTGGTGGGGCGGTCACGTCGCCCGGGAGGTGGGGGCCGGCTACGGTCGGCTCCTCCAGTGCTACGGCGTCCACAAGACGATGCGCGAGGCCCGCCACCGCGGACTGCGCACCACACGGTGTGCCCAGGCTGACGGCTCCATTCTCCTCATTTTGGAAGGAGGGGCGCTGTGAGCCGCAGCATCCACGTCCGCGTTTCGCCCAGCGGTGACATCGCCGTCGAGGCCTTTGGCTTTCAGGGCAAGGGTTGCGAAGACGCCACCCGGGCGATCGAGCAGGCTCTCGGTCAAAGCACGGGACGACGCTTCAAGCCGGAGCACCGGCAATCCATGAGCGTTGTCCATCAGCTGGCTCTTGGAAAAGGGGGTGATGCATGACCACCGCCACCCTCCGCATTGACCTCCAAGGCTGCATCGATTGCCTCTACACCGAGGCGATCGACCTGCGCTCCTTGGGCAAGCTTGAAGTCACCCGTGCCACCGAGATCGTCTTCCATCCCGACCAACAAGCTTGGGAGGTCCGCTCGGTGTCGTCCGATGATGTCCTGTTTGCCGCTCCTTCCCGTGAGGCTTGCCTTCAGTGGGAAAGGGAAAACATGCAGCCCGGGGTCACTCCCCCTGCCGAAGCACCAGCCTGATCTGTGCGGCGGGAAATCCGCCCAGCAGCTCGTCCATGGAGCATTTCAGCACCTTTGCCAGGATCACCACCTCGGCGTCGGTCACCCGGCGCAGGCCGGATTCGATCTTGGCGAAGGTGCCGCGGCTCACATCCCAACCCGCCACCTGACAGCGTCCGGCAATGCTCTCCTGGGACAGCCCCGCTTCCAAGCGGAGTTTCCTCACCCGGGGTCCAACGAGATTCTGCCGTGCGCTTGCCATTGCTCCGATTGCGGAGCTTGACCCTACCTCCAACAATTGCCTCTATTGCTCCACTGTCGGAGCAATCGGCAGCCTTCCAAACCCCTTCCAACCCCCACCTCCAATCACGATGAAACCAACTCTATGGGTGGTCCTGCTCGTTGCGGGATTGCTCACCGCCTGTGGTCCCAGCGAAAGCGACCTCCGCACGGAACTCAGGGAGATCGAAAGCGAAATGCTCGCGATCGAACTCGCCACCCGGGATCACATGGCCCGGATGGACCAGGCCGCGATCAGCGCCGCAGCCGGCAGTTTCAACGCTGGATATGGCCTCACCGCAGGCGACTACGATACCGTCGGCGAAGGCATCGACGTCGCTGTC
Source organism: uncultured Haloferula sp. (assembly GCA_965652295.1). Classification (GTDB taxonomy): domain Bacteria; phylum Verrucomicrobiota; class Verrucomicrobiia; order Verrucomicrobiales; family Akkermansiaceae; genus Haloferula. The sequence goes on from CBFGTS010000003.1 coordinate 185,313, forward strand.
GAAGCCACCCGCCGCTACGACGTGTCCGCCTATTCCATCGAACAACTGCGCACCCGCTTCCAAAAGCTGGACGCACGCAAACAGGAAATCCTCGATGCTCTCCAATAAACAGAAGCTGCTCATTGCAGCGAAAATCAACGCGTTTACCCACCGGATGAGATCGCATCCCAATCGCTATGTCTGCGGGCTGTTCGTGGCCGTGGTGGTGGTCTTCCTCAGCTACGAAAAGTGGGCCGAGTACCAGGATTCCAAGCCCGATCCACTCAAAGAGGCCTACGCCAAGCAACAAGCTGAAGCCGAAGCGAAACGGAGACGGCAGCGGGTATATCCGGCCTACACGCCCCAGAACAGGAAAGCCATCGAAGAGTTCGACGGCCTGTTCTACGTCGCCTCGCAGATTCATTCCGATGGAGACCTTTCCGGACTGGTCGTGCGGTTACTTTCCACGGTTCCGAACGTGAACTGGTACCCCTGTAGCCCGGACCTAAGAGGAGCTGCAGCTGACATCGAGTCGATCAAAAGCGGAGACCCTCCAGACGAGGTCACCGCGAAGATCCAGACCTTTGTCGATGTCTGCAATCGCTACCGATAGCCTCGAATCCCCAAGGCTTCCTCCGCCCCCAGAGACCGCGGTTTCCCACGAAAGGCACCAAATCCCGAAGACCCGGGAGGGCAAAAATCCCATCTACTTCACCCGCGTCCGATGAAAAATCTTCAACGCCTCAAGCTTGCAGCTCTGCTCGCTGCCATCGCCGTCCTGTCCCTCCCTGCCGTTGCAGAACCTAGCGTTCACAAGGCAAACATCGAAGTCGCCGCCGGGCTTCCAAACAGGATGGCCTCGACCCACGTCCTCGCCGCCCGGGTCGAGCTGTTCCACAAGGACCAGCTCGGCCACTGGGTAAAGGTCAGGAGCTTCATTCGCTACGATTCTTTCGTCGGGCTCGTAACGGCCTTCGACCAGCGATCCCGGAAGGAGATTGAATACCATCAAGGCGATTGGCGGGTTGAATGGGCACGGACCATTCACACCGAACGTGACTGACTCCGATCCCCTACGCTTCCCCCTCCCCCCAGAGACCCCGGTTCCCAGCGTGGAACCGGGGTCTTCTGTTTTCACCCCCAACCTCACTTCAACCGCAACACCGCAATCTCCATCATGAACCACACCCCCATCACCACCTACCTCCGCGCCGGCTACCCCGGCCTCATCCTGGTGACGTCCGAGGAGGCGCGCGCCGAGGCCGAAGTCGCCTCGGTCTGTGTCGAGCTCGACCGTCACCTCCATGCCTGGTCGTCAACCGACGGCCTCGTTGACATCGGAGCGTCCCACGCCACTCCTTGTGCTGATCCGCTGGAAGCCCTCCAACTTGTCGAGGATCTCTTCTCAGCGCGGGACACCCGACATGTCGTGCTGATGCGCGACCTTCAGCCCTATTTCGACCAGCAGGATCCGCAGCTCGTCCGCCGGCTCAAAGACCTCCTTCGCGCCGCCAAGACCACGGGTCATGCGCTCATCCTGACCGGTTGCCGATCGAAGCTGCCACCCGAACTCGAACACGAGCTCACCCGGGTCGAGCTGGCACTGCCGGATGCCGGCCAGCTTGCTGCCGTTCTCGACGGCATCCTGGCCTCCAGCGATCATCCGATATCCGATCCCACCGCACGGGAAGCGATCCTGCAAGCCGCCCTCGGGTTGACGACGATTGAAGCGGAGAATGTCTTCGCTCTGTCGATGGTCGAAACCGGACACATCGATCCAGAAGTGGTCGCGCGCGAAAAGGCCAGCCGTCTGAAAAGCGGCGGCCTCGTCGAAGTCATCGAGGCAGGCATCGGGCTCGGCGACATCGGCGGTCTCGACGAATTGAAACGATGGCTTTCCGGGCGGCGGCGCGCCTTCGGCACGACCGCCCGAAGCTACGGCCTTCCGGCCCCGAAGGGGCTGCTCATCGTCGGCATCCCCGGCACCGGCAAGAGCCTTACCGCCAAGGCTGCTGCCAGCGCTCTCCAGCTCCCGTTGCTCCGCCTCGACATGGGGCGGGTCTTTGGCGGCATCGTCGGTCAGAGCGAGGCCAACCTGCGTACGGTCATTCACACCACTGAGGCGATCGCCCCGTGCGTGCTGTGGATTGATGAAATCGAAAAAGGATTCGCGGGTAGCAGCAACAGCGGCAGTACCGATGGCGGCACTTCCTCCCGTGTCTTCGGCTCGTTCCTGAGCTGGATGCAGGAAAAGGAGAAGCCGGTGTTCGTGGTCGCAACCGCCAACGATGTTTCCCAGCTGCCACCGGAGTTTCTGCGCAAGGGCCGGTTCGACGAGATCTTCTTCGTGGACCTCCCGGATGCAAAAGAGCGCGCGAACATCTGGGACATCGTCATCGCCCGACATGGCAGATGTCCGACGGACTTCGATCCTGTCGTCCTGGCTGGTGCGGGAGAGTCCTTCACCGGAGCGGAAATCGAAGCCGCATTCGTGGACGCGCTTCACGAGGCCTTCGCCGAAGATCGCGAACCGACCATGGCCGACATCGGTGAAGCCATCGGCCGCATCGTCCCGCTGGCGCAGCTCATGGACGGACGGATCGCCGCGCTCCGCCACTGGGCGACGGGACGTGCTCGTGAAGCGGGCACGCGCGAGATCCAATCAACGGGGAAGCGAAGTTCGCGGCGAGTCACTCCCATGAACTAACGGACGCATGACAGCCCTCCAATACTTGTGTGGCGAAAGCCACACCCGTCCCGACGAATGGGAAGAGCAAGATGGTCCGGACTCGGGCGTGGGAGTGGATCACTGATTCCACCATCCAGACTTGGGCCTCTGGTACGTCTGCACCGATCAGGGTGTCTTGAGCGCGTCCCCAATCGAAGAGCAGCCGTGAGTCAGCTCAGGTGCCACCCCTCCGGTTGCGCTACGACTTCCTCCACTCCCTTGAACAGCCCGCTGAACGGCTGCCCCCTTTCAGCCCACGCGTTCCGGGCACTTGCGAACCGCTCCAGTTCGCCGGGGCCACCCCCCTCCGCTTCGCGGGGGGCGGCCCACCTCCTTCCTCTCTCACTGCCGTTCTCTGGCAGCGCTCCACCCCAACAACCAATACCCCCATGATAACCACACTGCATTACCGCCAAGGTTCCTCTGACAAAGTCTACCAAGTCTCCATCGACCCGGCGGACGATGGCTTCCTCGTGAACTTCGCGTATGGACGCCGTGGAGCCACGTTCAGCACTGGCTCCAAGACTCCGGCTCCCGTTTCCCGGGAAGAGGCCCAACGCCTCCACGACCGCCTTGTCGCCTCCAAGACGGCCAAGGGTTACGTCCTCACCACCGACGGCACGCCCTACAGCGGCACCGACCACGAGAGCCGCCACATCGGGATCCAGTGCCAGCTCCTCAACCCTGTGGAGGAATCGGAAGCCTTCGATCTGCTCCGGGATCATCGTCATGTCCTTCAGGAAAAGTTCGATGGTCGCCGGTTGCTGGTTCGCCGGCAGGATGGCGAGGTCATCGGCATCAACCGGCGCGGCCTTCAAGTGGGCCTCCCCGAACCCATCGCCAACGCCGCGAAGGATCTGCCGCTCGATTGCCTCATCGACGGTGAGGCCATCGGCGACACCCTCCACGCCTTCGATCTGCTCGAACTGAAAGGGATTGATTTGCGTGATCGTGGCTATCTCTACCGTTTGGCGGGGCTGTTGCGATTGCTCGATCCCGGGTCCGCCATCCGCCCGGTATCCACCGTCATCGACCCTGCCGACAAGGAGGCGACGTTCCAGACGCTCCGGATCACCGGGGCAGAAGGCGTCGTGTTCAAAGACGGGGACGCACCCTACACTCCAGGTCGCCCGGCTTCCGGCGGCACTCAGCTGAAGTTCAAATTCGTGGCGAGCGCATCGTTCATCGTCTCGGCCATCAACGCCCGCCGAAGCGTGGCCCTCGCGCTCTTCGATGAGTCCATCAAGGTCCCGGCAGGCAATGTCACGATTCCCCCCAACCATGACCTGCCATCCGCCGGGTGCGTCGTGGAGGTCCGTTACCTGTACGCCTATCGGGAAAGCGGCCGCATCTACCAGCCGGTCTACCTCGGCCGGCGGGACGACATCCCCGTGGAGGCATGCACCGTCACGCAGCTGAAGTTCAAACCAGTGCCCTATTGACTTTGAGCCCACGGACCAAATCGGTCCGTGGGTCCGGCCTTATCCGGGGTCCGTAGGGGCCACCCCACAAAAAAAGCCCGTCCCTGCTTCCAGGAACGGGCTTTCGACGGTCTCGTTGCTGCTACGCAAGCTTCAGATCGATCAAGCTCTTGATCTTGCGATCCAGATTGATCAGCTCCCGCAAATCACACGCAGCCAGGTGGGAGTCGATACCCGAGCGGACGGCGGTCGGAGCTGGCTCCTTTCGGCGCGGCCGACGCCGGCGCCGACGCTTGCCACTCCGCTGCGGTTCCTCCACAGGCTCTACTTGATTCTTGGCGACCGGAGATTTGACTTCGGCATCGGCCGAGCCCGTGGCGACAGATCTCATCGCAGGATCTCCGCTGGCATCAGCGCCGGTGACATCACCGCTACCACGGGGATGCTCACTCTGGACCAATTGGGTTGCCGACTCCGTTCCTACTACATTTAAGGGGGACATCGGCACCGGTCCCGGCACGTCGGCGGCGGCCTTCGGATGGAACACGCTTGCCACCGCGGAAGACTTCTTGAGCAGCTCCGCGACATCCCTCAAGCGGACCATGTAAGGAGCTTTGGCGGCCGCCTGAGTCGCAGACAGCTTGCCTCCCTTGACCCAGTTCTTCAGGGTACTGACAGCCGCAGAAAACTCCGCCGCCGCCGCCTTCAGATTTACAGGTTCGTCCGCATAGATCACGGGCTCCTCCGAAGGCTTGGTGTTTTCGGTGGTCGGACTCACCCCTGTGCCTTCGACGTGGACCGGGAGGTTTTCCGCCACTCCGTCTGCCGCTTTTTTAAGCGGATCGGCACCGCCTTTGTTTTTGTTCATAGCTGAAATGTGAGAGCGGGCGAAACGATTCCCGGTTTCGCCCGGTTTCCAAAGTGGTCCGGGTACCACAGAAAGTTCCCAGCCCGAGCCGGATGCCCGAACTGGGATTGCTACGTAATGGCCCCGGCCGGAGTGGCAGGGGCGACTCAAAGACGCTTCGTCAGCTCCTCACGGAACTGACTAGGCAGAAACCCGGCGGGCACGTCTCCGCGCACCGGGCTTGCTGGAAGCCATCCCGTCAGTGAGCGGTCGACAGGTCGACCACCCCGGTGACCGGAGGGCTGTGAGACATTGAGCAATGATTGTGGACGACGACGGACTGCCGTTGACCCTCAGGAGTGAGGGTTCGGCACGCATCCGTGAGCAGGATCGGTCCCTCACAGTACGCACAGTGCCCCTTCTGGCGCCGAAATGCGGCCGCTTCGATGTTTAGGGGAGTCGCGTAGTAGCGGCTCCGTCTGAGGCGGAGCTGCCAGTACGGCCAGTCACTATCGTAGTAGGACTTCCCTGGCTGAACGAGGATCTGTTTGGAGATCCCGGTGTCTGCGAGTCTCTTCAGGGTGGGGCCATTCTTCACGAACGGCGACGTGAACGCCCAGTCGCGATTCCGCGGCGTCCCGTCCTTCCGTTTCAACGGATTTCCGTTGTGGTCCAGCTCGATCCCGCTGAAGAGACGCTTCTTGATCCATCCCGCGGACTTGTCGGAGAATCGGCGCTTTGCCCACCCTCTCAACTTCGTGTGGATCTTGTGATCCATCCGGGAGAAGGTCTCCGTGGCGTTGCTGTAGCGATAATAGTTCGCCCAACCGCTGATCATCCGATTGAGGTGGACGATCATGATCGAGATCGGGTCCTTCCTCCCCGACTTCATCCGATGTTGTCTTGCCCCCCGGCTCTTCCGGGAGAGCTTGAGCCGGTCTGCGTAGTCGGCGATGTCGCGGTAGAACCGCTTCTCGGCGGCCTTGCTAGGCCGCACGATGAGGTATGGCCTCTTGGTTCCTCCAAATTCGGTCGTCTCATGATGCTGGAGGTGGAAGCCCAGAAAGTCGAAGCCTGCGTGGGCCTCGTTCCCGGTGCGGTCCATCGTGTGGACGATCTTGGTTTTCTGAAGGCTCAGTCTCAGCCCGAGCCCGGCCAGGTATTCGCCAATCGCCGTCGCGCTCCACTCGACAACCGCGTGGTCGGAGTGCGCTACGACCAGGTCGTCCGCGTAGATACTGATCGCCGGCTCGCCGAGCTTCGTCACCCGTCCGCGGAACTCCTTTCGGAACTCCTGGTGTAGGTGGGGCTCAAGGCTTGCCAAGGCGACGTTCGCCAGCAGAGGCGAAAGAGGTCCGCCTTGTGGCGTCCCCTTCATCGTGGGCTCAAAGGCCACCTCACTGAGCGCTCCGGCCTTGAGGATTCTCCTCAAGGAGAGCGTGATAAGAGGTAGTCGGCTTGTCCTGCGCAGCAACTCGTCGTGATCGAGATGGTCAAAGAACTTCTCGATATCCGCATCCAGAACCCATTCAGGTCCCGTTTTTCGGAAGTGACGCTGTAGATAGCCGATCGCATCATGGGTCCCCCGGCCCTTGCGGAATCCGTATTGCCTCGGCGAGAAGCGCGCTTCCCACTCGGGCTCCAGCGCCAACGCGATTAGGGCCTGATGGGCCCTGTCGATGAGATTAGGAATACCTAGGGGGCGCTTCTCCGTCTTTCCCGGCTTGGGGATGAGGAGACGCCTCACGGCGGATGGTCGGTGGCCAGCGTCGAGCTGCTCCGCCATGCGGAACCGCTGAACGGGCGTGGGACTCTCTACACCGTCGATGCCGGCGGTCTTCTTGCCTGAGCTGCTCTGGGCCACCTGCCTGACGGCAAGCAGCTTCGCTTGGAAGCTCCCGAGCAGCCGGCGCTGATACCGGTGTATTGCTTCAATGTCATCACGCAATGCCGCGTCGAAGACGTTCCGTTGCAGTTTGGTGACGTAGCGCCTGACCTCGGGCCAGTCGACATCACCCCATCGATTGATTTCGCTTTTCATGGTTCTAATGATTTCGGTTCGTTCCGATGCGCTCCCGCGACCAGTTTTGCGTATCCCGGGCACTACCCCGGGCCTTTGCTTGGTGGTGCACCTGCCCGACGGCAGCATGCGGCCATGAGCCTGCTCGCCGCTTTCGCGGAGAGAGCCGGCGTCGGTGACCACGTTCCGGGAGAGCATGATTTCGCGGGGCTCGGACGAGGGCATCCCACCGAGGTCTGGCCGGTGATCCAGCGGAGAACCCGCTCCGTTGGTGCCCTTCCACCCGGCGAACCGGGGTTCTCGACCTAAGTTTACGTGTTTACGATGGCTTGTATCCCTTTCCTTGTAGTCGTCGTTGCCCCACCTGAGTGCGCCGGCTGCATTGCCGACGCGTTTCCCCCCGCTACAGCCCGCCGGCCCTTCATGGCGGTCGGCAGGTCGAGGGGGTCTTTGCATCGATCACCGCGATGGCGGGAGTTGTGCGACGGTGACCGCCACACTCACCCGCATGCTCTACCGACATCAACGTGGGGGTCGGACCCCCAGTTGTCACCCATCCCCCGCCTGTTGGCGGTTTCGGGTCATCGTGTCGCTTATGAGATTACGTGATTCTGACATTCGCAGGCATTCTGATGTCGGGCTGCCTGCGGGCCCTCTCGTCTGTCAAAGAGCTTCCGTTTCAGGATCACAACACAGGAGGCGAGCCACCTGCACAGGAACCTGAAGAGGAGCACTGGGCGCCTCCCGGAACGGCGTAGCCTCTTCGCAACCCCCGGTCGCCCGGGTGGCCACGGCGATTGCCACCACCGATGTATGTTCCGGCCGCGGAGGACCGGGAGTGATCCCGTCCGGTTACCCAATGACGATGCCGAGGGCCTTGACTACCGCTGCTGGGTTGAACCTCACCGTCCGGCCCGACCGAAGGGCCGCAGGGATCTTCCCCTGGGCCTCCCACTCAAGGATGGTCCGTGAGGTGACCTGGAGCGCATCGCCAATCTGGGTCGCCGTTGAGGGAGCCGGAAGCGGCACGCCATCGCGTCCCCGGAGGACGAAGTCCCCAGAGGTGTCGGTGGTGTAGCCGTTCGGTTTCACGAGGCGGAACTGACAATGCAGTCGGCTACGCTGCAAGGCCAATTTTCACGTAACCGACTCATTCAGAACAGGTTACGAAATACGATCAAACGCCTGTTTGAACACCTAATGAACAGAATGGTCAGGAACAGCCGAGCCTGACTGAACACCTTCAAAACGGAGTACAGGTCGCCCTCCGTGGCTCATGAACAGCTTGTGAACACGGACTTCGCCCCAGTCCTCCCCCAAAAAAATGGCGAAAATTGTGTGCAGCGGCTTTGTAAGCTTCACCTGAAGACACGGATCACCAACGCTCCCTACCAAAAATCCTCCAGATCACCCTGATATGAACCACAACGAACCATTAGCCGAAAGACGCCTTCAGCTCGTCGACAAGGTGATCGATACACTCATCTCGAAGCATCCTGAGTGGCGCACGAGGGCATATCGACCGAGTCATCAGGAAATGGCGGCTCTGACCGAAGACGCCGAGTTCCTTCTGAGAACAGTGGAGTCGCACTACACCCGTTCCGTATACGCCTATCAGCTGTTCTCACCGGACGACCCGATGATGAGCGCCAGAAAAATCGCCGACCGATTCAAGGAGTTCGGCTGGGTCAACGGAAAGAGTCACAACACCATCCGGTCGTTGATCAACACGCTCCTCGGCCATGCGGCGACGGAGGCTTCAGCACGGTCAGAGGCGTTCGCAGGATTGATCACCGAGCGCACCACGCCTTCGGATTCGACATCCCCATACCGCCCAAAGTCGATTACCGATATTCTGGAAGAACTCGGTGGTGAGGTCGGGCAGCTACTCGACAAACTCGGGTTCTCTGACGTCGTCACGGATTCCACCGCGCTGCGAGAGGCGGTGGTGGCATCGGTGGTGAAGTGTGTTGGGATGCAGCTTCATCATGCGAGTCCCGCCTTCAGAAATGAAGACCTCACCGCTTCTCTAGCCGCCAGTAGCTTTATGAAATACGTTTGTGGGGCGGCCACCGTGAAAGAGTTCGAAGCTCGCGACGAGAAGTCCGTTCGACCTCACGAGCTGTTTCTCTTCGCTTACCAGCAAGGGCTTTGCGAGGCCGATCTCAGCATTGACATCCGGCGACTAGCCAGCGATGCGGAGGAATCACTGGGTAGATCCACCCGAAACGCCCTCTCAATACTTGAGAGCCACGGCGGGATCGACGAAGCCATCAACGCGTGGCTAAGAAAAAATGATCCGCAAAGCTTGGAACCTTACGAAGCCAAACTCCCTTCAACCGATTAACATTCTGGAGGCCACCCGCCCTCTACGATGCCAGTTCGGATTTTAAGGGCAGTTTTCGGGCATCGCCAAATAGAACCCCCTCCGCCCTACTAGCGTAACTCTTTGATCATAAGATGCCACCGGGGGGACTCGAACCCCCACGCCGGTTGCCCGGCAGCGGATTTTAAGTCCGCGGCGTCTACCATTCCGCCACGGTGGCTTTCGCAAAAATCGACCAAGCTCACCCCCGCTTGCGGATGGCGGCGAGGGCTTGCTCGATCTGAGTTCGGATCTCGCCCTGCGCACCCTCCCGGACGCGCTCCAGAGGAGCAAGCGATTTGTCGGTGCCGACGCGCTCGAGCAGACGGATCGCCGACACGCGCAGAAGCAGCGAATCGGCATCGAGAGCCTCGATCACCGGCTCCTCGATGGTGCTGCCGAGATCGCCGTAGAGAGCCTCCCAGTCGCCGGGACGTTCAAGCCAAAGGCCGTGGATGAAATCGATGGCGCGACTGTCTCCTCCCTTCACGAGGAACTCGATCATCGGGCGGGGAACTTCACCGCCTTTGCGATCGATTTCCGCGGCAGCCTCATGAACCGCTTCGATCGAGCCATCGCCCGGCTGGGACCACACCGCGAGGGCCCGCGCCAAATCGGAGCGGAGGTCCTTGTCTCCCGTTTTCAACAGCTCACGGAGCCGCGCGGCGATATCGGTGCGGTAGCGCACTGGCTCGACGGTGGCCAGACGCTTGACCGCCTGCTCGACGCGGTCCTGATCGATGCTCTGGAGTTCGCGCAGGTTCAGATCGAAAAACGCCGGATCCTTCGGGTCGCCGAGTTTGCTGAGCGAGCCCGCGACAAAGCGTTGGTTGTCGACGTTGACCTCGACGACGTTGAGTTCGTCCACAACGCGGCCGACCTCTCCGAACCGTTCGCAAACGGCGGCGACCGCCTTGACGTCCGGCTTCACCCCGTGGAGGACCACGAGATAGTCCGAGGGCGGGCGGCTGTAGGCCCATGACTTGTCTCCGGCCTGTGTGGAGCGGATGAGGTACTTGACGATGAGGTCCTTGTTATACTCGCGCACATCGCGCAGCCACACGCCGATCGCCGTCACTCCGTCCTTCACGCCATCGGGGCCGTATTCCGTGATCGCTTCCTGGAGTTTCGAATACGTCATCTCCTCCTTCATGGCGGCATGAGGATCGAGAGGCAGAGGCTCGGCGACCACCGGGACGGGGCCGGCATCCACGCCGACAGTCCTCCGCGGGTCCGGCAGTCCGGTGCGGAAGACGAATGGCAGCGACAGGAGAACAACAAGGCTGACCAGCCCGCCAGCCAGGCCCTTTTTTCGAGCGTAGGGATTCGCGGCCACCAACAGGCACAGGGCAATGACTCCAGTGAAAGCGGCCAGCACGAGGCGTTTGGTCATCGATGCTCCGTCGAGCAGCTGGCCGGGCCCGCCGCCGACGATGAAAAGCAGGCCGACGAGAACCACGAAAAGCACCGCGACGATGCCGACCACCAGGCGCAGGGGGGAAAAGGTCTGAACCGGCCGGCCTTCGCCACCACCGTAAACTTGAGCTGGCTGGAACTGAGGCATGGGCCCGGATTTCATCGGCACCCGGCTGAAACGCTCCAGGGCCGGGTCGCGATGTTCTCCCGGATAGAATTTCCGCGCGCGCACCACCACGTCCTCGCTGACGCGAAAACGCTCATCGCAACCGCCGCATTCCACCATCTTCCCCATGAAGTCCGGGCCGACCTTGAAACGCTGGGTGCACTTGGGGCACCGGATTGTGATTTTTCCCGAGTCGTCGGAGGCAATGTCCATCTGGAGGGAGCTTGCACAGGCCGGCCGAAACAATGCAATCCTCCTTCCCCGGGGCTTGCCCGGCGGACCCGCCTTCGCCACTGTCGCTTCATGCTACCCACCATTGAGGCTCTGCTGGTCGTGCAGGACCGTGACCGCCGCCTGCTTGATCTCGAAAACCAGCTCGGCAAGATTCCCGGCGATGAGGCGAGGGCTCAGGGCAAGCTTGACCGGGATCTGGCGGCTCTTGCCAAGGCCAAGGAGGCCGTCCAAGCGAACGGCGTGGCGGCCAAGAAGCTCGAAATCGACATCGAGACCCGGAAGACCACCATCATCCGCCTACGCCAGCAGCAGTTCGAGACGCGGAAGAACGAGGAATACCGGGCGCTCGGCAATGAAGTCGACCGCTACAACGCAGAGGTCGACAAGTTGGAAACGCAGCTTCTCGAGCTGATGGAGGAAGCCGACGGATTGCGCAGCCGCCAGGCCGAAGCCGAACAGGCCTTGGCCGCTTCACGCAAACTGGTGGACGAGGACCTGGCGAACCTGGCGAGCCGACGGGAAAATTTGGAAGCCCAGCTCGCGGAGACCCGGGCGGAGCGTACGGAGCTGGCGAAAGCTGCCGATCCCGAGTTGTTGGACCTCTATGACCGCCTGCTGAGGAAGAAGGGCGGCATGGCGATCGCCCCCGCCGAGCAGGGTCAATGCGGCGGCTGCCACGTCAAGCTCATCCCCGCGACCTTGGTCAAGCTCCAGGGAGGAAGCTCGGTGGTGCAGTGCGAGACCTGCGGGCGGATTCTCTATCTTCCCGCCTGATCCTCTCAGTTGCTCACGGCGCTGCCCTCGTAGAACTCGCGGGGCTTCTCTTCGAGCACCACCAGCCAGTTCAGCATCGACACCGGCGGCAGCGCCGCCGGGTGTCCGATGGGTGCCAGGTTGACCACCATCTTGTCGTGACCGAGTTCCTTGTTGGACGCGGTTTTCACATCGAGGAGGTGGACGGAGGTCGAGGACGCCGAGTCCGTCCCCGCCAAGCTGCCGAGCTGGCCCGAGAGCGTCAGGTTGTAGGGATCATTCTCCGCTCCGTAGCGCTTCTCCGGGGCGAAAAGAGAACACGGCGGATAGAAGGGCGAGGGCAACCCACTACCCGTCGGAGGGGTGGTCGCGACGATGTTGAAATCGTCCGCAATGTAGAGCCTCAGGTTCGTCACCACGGAAAAGCCTTTGGTGAAGGTCGTCAGATCGCCGCACTCGTGCAGGATCACCCCGTAGTCGAGATCGGTGCAAGGGATCGAAGGTTTGGGAATGAAGGAATTCGCCACGTAATCGACATTGATCGCTATGGAGTGGTTCACCGCCGGTCCGTCGGCTCCGATCAACTCCAGGAACCGCTTGAAGCGCTCGGGGTAGAGGGTGATGCAGGGTTTCGAGCCGTGCAACACCGTCACCTCGAACGGATAGCTCGGCCGGAAGTAGCCGTTCTTGAGCACACCCACGTAAGGGTCTCCAAAACGCGCATTGTCGAAGGTGACGGAGCCGCTGACACCCGTCTGATAGTAATACTGGCCGCTTTTTCCATACGCCACGTCCACCGGATAGGGAAACAGCACGGTCTCGTGCTCCACGCAGCACTGGACGTAGCCCGGGGGCAGTCCCACATCGGCCCCCTCCTGCAGATCGATCACCATCGTCTGCATGGTGCCGCCTTTTTTGTACCTGAAGGTAAGCTCGGAGGGCGTGAGATCATCGCTGCTGACGACATCGGTGATGTCGAGCGTCATCGCGCAACGCCGGGCGCCGATCGAGTAATCATCCCAGGTCGTGGGGGAAAGAGTCAGCGTCTGCGCGGTGCCTGCAAAACGGTCGAAGAAGTCCACGCCGCGGTTGATCGGAATGAAGGCCGCCAGACCGCTCTCCGATGCCAGGGAAACCGGCATGTAGCTGCCATGGGTAACCTCGAACTTTTCGCGAACACCGGGAGCGAAGGGATTGGTGGCCACCGCCGCGCCGGAATCATCCGTCACCACCCCGGTGGTGTCGCCGGTCGCGAGCAACGGGTTGTCGCCGATCTGGGCGTCCGGCGCGATCTCCAGCCCGTTCCGGCCCGCCACCCAGTCCACGTCCATGCCGGAGCCAACCCGGGCACGGGACGCGAAGACCCCTCCCGCGATCGTGGTGTTCTGCCATTGGGTCCCATCCTCGTACTCACCAAGCACCGCAAAAGCCTCGGCGGAAATCGCAAGCTGCGAGGGCACTTCGTAGATTGAGAGCACGAAGTCGCGCTCGCGCCGCTGGACCTTGGTGGCGGCCTTCTGATGGTCCCCGAGGTTCATGGTGAAGGCCCACCAGTTCTGCTTCGCCACGAAGGGCTGACCCGGCTCGGAATAACCGAAGCGAATGTTGGGGTAGGAGATCACGTTGAACTGCGGGTAGTCGGTCACCGACGCCCCCACGCGCGATTCCGCACGGCTGCCGTAGACTTTGGACTCCGTGATGATCGGATACGTGCGGTCCCTGCTGGCGACCGTCGAGCTGCTGGTTTCCAGAGGCGGTGGAAAATCGGTGCCGAAATCCGCATTCAGACCGGGGGTGGCATAGCCGGTCCCGGAATAGGCGCGGAAGGTCGTCGAGGAGTCGGACGCCGCATCACCGGTGTTGCCGTTGATCGCGCCATCCAGGCCAAAGTCACTCAACATGGTCGCATCGACCGAGGATTCGGCGTTGGCAGAGAGAATGGCGTCTTCGAAGATCGATTCCCACTTCAAGGGAGTGCGGGTCGCGGACGACGCGTCGGACCCGCCACGCATCACCTTCATTGCGGCGTTGGCCGTGAGAGGGATGATGGCCCGGAGCACGGCGTCTTCCTTCGAGTCGTAGTCGCCCCGCAGGGTGACCTCCGCCTGGACCGTATGAGACCGGGACGCCTCGCGGTAGGTGCCCATCATCATCACCAATACCGTGAGACCCATGGTGAGGACCAGAACGTAGGAGATGTAGCCGCGCGGCTGATGGAATGCGTTCGTTTTCATCACTGTTCGGTTCCTGAATAGACAAGCTCTTCGCCGTTCGGACCGGCCAGGCGCATCCGGAGGATTCCCTGTTCCACGGAAAAGGTGACGTCGGCAGGTTCCTTCGTCACCGCCCAGTCCGGATCGCCGATGGTGCCGGAGGTCGGGACCAGCCGATAATAAAGTCCCTGCCCGAAACCCGATCCGGGGTCTTCGAAGGAAAGCACGCTGGCCTTGAGGGTGCCGTTCGGAAGGCGGTAGCGAAGCACCAGCACGTCGGCGTCGGCGAGCACCGGCTGTCCGCCGTTCCGCAAAGCGGCGATGTCCGTGTAGAGCCGATAGCCCTCGGCGCTCCCGATCACCTTGGAGATCTGGGCGTGGATCATCGGAGCCTCGCGGGTGAGGAAATCCTGGGCGTTGAAGATCCGGATGAACGCCAGCTGTTGGTTCATCATCAGAATCGACATCGACGCCGCGGTGAGACCGATGACGATGGCCAGCGCGAGCTCGATGAGGGTGAACCCCCGACGTTTTCTGGTGAATCCCGTTCTCATTGGGAGCGGACGACGGTTCGGGTTTTCACATAGGTCCTGCCACCGATCTCGTAGGTCAGGATGCTCTGGAAGTTCCAGATGCGGATTCCCGCGGGGTTCTTGGTGACGTCTCCCGTCCCTCCATCGACGGGGAAATTGTCCGGATCGGGCATCCGGGTGCGGATCACGGTGCCGCTGATGGCTGCGCCACCCGGCAGCTTGCCCAGCTCGACGGTCGACTGCGCCTTCTCCGGATAGGCCGGCCAAGGAGAGGTATCGGCGAGGAGGTCGTTGAAAGGCAGCCGCTGGGCGAGGGCTTTCTCGTAGGTGAGGTAGGCGTCGGTGACGGTCTGCTGGAGCGTCCACTGGCGCGGCGCGGTGATGTTGAGCGCCAGTTTCATGAAGATCAGCGCCAGCCCCGCCAGGAACAACATGGCGTAGGTGGCCTCCAGCAGAGCGGAGCCGCGGAGGCGCGCCCGGGGAGGACGCAGCCGGGCTGCTCGTCTGCCAGAGAGGCATCGTGGGGGTGGAGCCGCTCCAAACACTTAATTTGACTTAATAAAATTTCTCTCGTTTGGCAACCCGCGTCATCGCGGGCTCGCTTGGAGAGGAGTCCGGCCGGGACTTGCGGTGATCCCGATCCCTCCTCAAGCTGCCCGCATGCGGATCGCGATCATGATGCTGTGGCTGACCGCTGCCGGCCTGCTGCACGCGCAGGCGGTGCTGGAGCCGCCTCTGGGGATGAAATGGGGCGACCGCCCGGAGCGCCTCATCGGGTGGGCAGACGACCATGAACTCGACGTCCGGATCGACCTCCCGGCCAAGGAGCCGCACCTCAGGGTGATCCGTCTCTCCTCTCCCGCCGGGAAGCTTCCCAAGGGCGACGCAAGCAGCCTTGAAGCCCGCTATGTGGACGGACGGCTGATCGAAATGACCCTGCACTACGGCGGTTCGACGGCAGAGGCCGCCCGGGTCGAAGCCGCGTTCCAAGCGGAGCGCAAGCGGCTCACGGCGGAGCACGGAAAGCTCACGGCGAACCGCCAGGAGCGCTCCGTCGAAAACCAGTTTTCCACCGTGACGTATTCGTTTCATCGCGAGCCGGTCCGCGGCCTTTTCCTGCTGATCGCCTTCACCCGGATCGAGGATTTGCTCCGCGACCAGAGCGAGGCCGAGTTCTCGGTGATGTACCGCAACGACAACCTGAGGACCCGGATTGAGAACGAACGGACGTCAGCCGACGGCTCCCGCTGACCCACGGCCGACCGCTATTCCACGGTGACCACCGAGCCATTGACCTCGATGCGCCGGTCGATATCGAAGGTCACATAGTCCAGGCGATCGATGCCGAAAGGAGTCACGGTGAGGAGTTCGATGGTGTATTGGCCGCTGTCGTCGATGGCGGTGTCCCAATCATCGATGACCAGCGTGCGGTCCTGCGGCACGGAGTCGTAGTGAACCAGCCCCGATCCTGGAATGACCACACCTTCCGTTCCGAGCACGGGCGGCCCCGGATAGATCTGCGCGTAGGTGCGCGAGTCGGGGTAGAGATCGTTCATGGTGAACGTGAGCGACGGCGTTTCAAAGCCGACCTGCTGGTCGTCGACCAAACCATCGATCGTCCCGTCGGCCACCGGCCAGATCTGCACGAACATCGCCGCGAGCTGCAAAGACGGTGCTTGATAGTCTTCCAGCGAATAAACCGAGAACCGCTCCTCGCCACGAACCTTGGAACGATCCGCTCCCGGAACCGAGTTGACCTGAATGGTCATGCGATGGAGCGCGTTGTTTGTCAGGGAAACCTGGCTGAGTAGGGCAGCTTGGGTCCGATCGATCTCCAAGCCGCTCCCCCCTTCCCCATACGACTGGACGTGGCGCAGCAGGTTCACGCTTGTAGACGCCTCCGTCGCATTTGGGTCATCCGCCGCCAGCAGCCCGGAAACCTCGATATCAACCACGAAAGGCCGGTCGGCGCGGGTCCGTGGAATGCCGGTGTAAATGTAGGGGTCTTCGGTACGAATCAACACATTTGCCTTCGGAACGTAAGTGCTTACGTAACGAGTATCGAGCAAGTAGACTTTGACCGGATCGTTCTTGATCGTCCACAGCTCGAAGCGCGCACCACCTTCCTCGATTTCGAGCGGAGAATACGTTGCTTCAGTTCCATTGGTGGGCTCCACGGACATATCCCAGGTCACACCTGTCACGACTTGGACCTGACGCACGAAGTTGGTGAAGTAGTCAGCCGCCTGGCCGAAGACCGGGCCACAGATTGCGATCAGCGCCAGGGAACGTGCGATGAGTTTCATTTTCATTCCGCTTCGGTCTGGGTGATGGTGGCTTCCGGGTCGATCTTGAGGGGCAGCACCGAGATCGGTCCCCCTTTCAGAACGGCGACGACCAAATTCGAACTGGTTGCGATGTAATCCCGCTTCTCCTTCGCGATCGCCTCATTGCCCTCGGCTTGGGCCTGGGAAACTTCAATGGTGGTGATCCACCCGCGGTTGCGTTTGTAGAACTCCGACCAGCCCACGATGCGGGTACCGGGCTTCATCCCGAGATGCTCTTTGTGATCTTCAGGCGTCGAGAGGATGGCCTGCTTCGGAACGAGTGTCGTGAATCCGCCGAAGCTGATGATGTCGGACTGCTCCAACAGGTTGATTGGCTGATTGACCTTCGTCGGGTCCTCGCCATGGACGGTTTCGAGCTTTTTCATCGGGTCCCGCTGGCGGAACTTCCGGAGCTCCAGCTCCAGCTGTTCGTGGGTGGCGGCGTCGCGATAGACCGGCATGTCTTCGCTGCCGGCGACCTGTGTCGGGATCGACTGGAGAAGAATGGCGGCGAGAACGGGAGAAAGTCGTTTCATGGAAATGCATGGTGAAGTGGGACGCCTGCTCACGGGGCTTCGTCATCGACGGTGGGATCCGAATCGAGATCGATGAACGGCGCGCTGCCCGGATTGCTTGAATCGATGCCGTCGAGGTTGTTCCCGTGGCCGTTGTTGTTTTTCGCCTTGGACTTGAAGGTGACCAGAATGACCAGATCCTGAAGGTCATAGCCGGGGTCAGACTGCTGGGAATCGTAGTGGGTCAACTCCATGAAGAGGATCACGTCCATGGGGCCGATCGCCGTCTTTCCGTCCTGCGACAGGTAGGGCTTGATGAAGCTTTCCAGCGACGGCGCGTTGTAGTCAGGGACGTTTGAAGGCGGAGTGTCGCGGTTGACCAAGGAGCGGACGTTGTCCGTTCCGCTGTCCGAATTGAAAAGAGGCCCCCAGGAGCGGTTGTAGTAATACCGTCCGCCAAACTTGAGTTTTTGGTTCTTACCGAGGGTAAAGGTACTCACCACTTGGTTCGGATTCACCTCCAGGTTCGTGCCGTAGAAGATGCGCTGGTAGCTTCCTCCACCCACGCTCATCAATGCCTCGGTGGGCACGAAGGTGTAATCGCTACTGCCGTAGCTCGTCGCCGTCACCCCCGCACCGAGAATGCGGATTTCACAATCGACCTCCTCATCCGCCTCAAGCGTGGCCGGTGGGATGATGGTGACGTAATCCTCGACGATCGAGGGATAGTTGATCCCCCAAGTCAATGTCGGTCGGGTGCCGGCTTGGACTACCTGCGGCGAAGCGGTCAACCACCCTGACGGAAGAATCGGAAAGGTCTTTGCCGTGGAGCTATTCTTATCCGGATCGGATGAAGAAGTCCTGCGTCTTGCGAATGCCGTGTCGGGGATCGCAGTGAACGCAACGCACAGCGCCGTGGTGGCGATGAGGCTGGTTTTCATGGCTGGTGTGTGGGTGTGACTGCCGGGCAGCTATCGGCTGGCTCCGGATCGGCGATCGGGATGGATCGCCGGCGGAAGCCGGTCCGGAGGAGGTAAAGGCAGGGAGGCTCCTTGGCTTAGGATTCGCCCTGCCGGTTCGGGACAGAACCCCTCTCCGGACCGCCGCAACCTCCCGTCAGGACTCGGGAATTGCGGACAACTTTGCTAGTGTGGGACTAAAGGATGCTCGGCAGTCGGGTGTTGGGTGTGTGGTGTAAGGGTGGGTCAGCAGTGAACAGAATAGATGAATTGCCGCGATCAGGTATTACGCGATCAGTTAGGGTGCCGATGTCGCCAGGGACCGGCAGGTACGTCCCGCTCCTCGACGAAACGCCACTGGACGCGATCGCCGCTGCGCAGGCCGAGAAAATCGCGGACCGCAGGGCTCAGATCGATGCCGGCCCCGCCGTTGCGGTTCTCACGCGGCTCTTCGCCGCCGAAGACATACTCCCAGTGGTCGGTCTGGAACGGGCCCACGTCCTCCCATTGGGCGTAGCAGACGCGGCCGTGACGGTGGATCGCGAGCCAGCGGCCGCGGCACACGGAGACTCCGGCACCACGGTATTCGCTCCAGAACCAGGGAATCACTTGGGCGGCCTCCGGGCGATGATACCCGTCGGGCCCCAGATCGTTGTAGGGCAGGGCGATGTAAAACGGGTTCAGCCGCGGACGGAAGCCGGCGGGGAGGTAGCCCGCGCGCCGCGACGGGTCATCGTAGCCGCCGAAATTGTCCTGCCAGTTCGGATCCCAGGCACTGGCCACGTTCGCCACCGGGTTGTTCTCGGTGGCCTGCTCGCCCACCCAGAACACCGTCGCCACCACGTTTCCGCGCCAGGAGGCGACGTCGTGGTAGGGTGAAAGCGCAGGCTCGAGCACGATCTTCGCCGGCTCCGGAGCACCAAAAGGATCGCTGAGGGCGGGAAGCCGCTCACGGCGATCTTCCAGCAGCCATTCATGCCTCTCCGAAAGCATCCGACCAAGCCCCATGCCCTCGGCGGTGACCGCAGTCACCCAGGCAAGGAGGAAGATCGGGACGGAGGAATTCATAAAAATTGTGTGCGCTTTAACGATTCGAGGTATATTTCACCTTTCCTAAGCATCCAAGAGTTTTTTGAAAAAACTTTGAACGTTTTGAATATTTTGCGGTCTGAAGCTCACGGCGGTGAATCCTTGGTGGGCTTCAAGTCCTTCTGGAGGAGGCCCGCTCTTTCCTCAATCGTGAAGGTCCCTTAGGAATTTTAACGGTTAGGATCCGTAGATGTTCGCAGATCCGGGGCTTTCAACGCCCGAGCCCGAAGCGTCGCTCCAGCTCACCGAGGGAAAACTCGGTCAAAGTGGGACGCCCGTCCGCGGCACAATAGGGCAGGTCGCACTCGAAAAGCTGGTCCAGCACGGCGAGTGCCTCTTCCGGCCGCGGCGCTTCCAGCAGGGCGGCCCGGCGTGCCAGCGAACGGGCGAGCTTTTCGTAGGCGAAACGCCGTGACATCGAGGCCTCGTCCGCCAGTTCGTCGGCCAGTTCGGTGAGGAGTTTGCCCACTTCCGCTGGCTCGACAAATCCCGGCGCGGCGGAAACCTGAACGCTGCCGCCTCCGAAATCGCCGACCTCGAACCCGGCGGACCCCAGCCCATCGCGGTGCGCCAGCAACAGTTCAGCCTCGCGCGGCCCCGGATCGAGCACCACGGGCACCAGCAGGCTTTGCGAAGCCACCCCGCCTTGACCGCCCGCGAGCAGTTTTTCGTAGAGAATCCGTTCCCGCGCCGCGCGGGGATCGAGCATCACCAGCCCGTCCTCCGATTCCAACAACGCGAACCGCCCGAGCAAGGTGCCAATGTAACGGAATCCCGGCCCCTCACGCTGAGGCGGCGTCTCCGGGATCAGCGGACGTTCCACCATGACCGGATTCCAGCTCGCCGCCCGCGCTGGCGGGGCGGCGTAGGAAGGAGCGATGGCCGGGCGCGAGACCGGTTCGGCGGTGTCGGCCGGCCGCACGGGCGGAGCCGCCGCCGGCTCGCGCAGGACCGGACGTGGCGGCTGGAAGGCGGAGGAAGCACCCATCACCGCCGCGGCCACCGCTTCCCGCAGCTCGTGCGGACGCCGCAGACGGATCTCTCGCTTGGCCGGGTGGACGTTGACATCGACGAGCGAAGGATCGAGGTCGATCCACAGCCACGCCGCCGGGTTCAAGCCCTCACCCAACCCGCCGCGGAAGCCCTCGATGAGCCCGCGGGAAATCGCCGAATCCTCCACCGGGCGACCGTTCAGGAACACGCACTGGTGCTTCCGCCCGCGCCGCGCATGGCCATGCGGCAACATGAAGCCTTCCACCTTCAGCCCATGGCCCTCGGTGGTTTCCAGCCGCAGCAACTCCTTCCCCACCGCCAGCCCCACGATCTGCCGCAGCCGGTCGAAGCGATCCAGGCCCGCGGGCAGGTCGAACACCTCCTTCCCGTCCTTGCCGAAACGCAGCCGCACCCCCGCCGCCGCCAAGGCGTGCAACCGAAGTTGGTGCTCGATGTGGGCCGACTCGGTCGTCTCCGTCCGCAGGAATTTCCGCCGCGCCGGGACGTTGAAAAACAGATCCCGCACCTCGATCACCGTACCCACCGGACAGCCGGCGTCGCGCGCCTCACCGATCGCTCCGCCGTTCACCTCGATCTCCACACCCGCCACGGTCTCGCCCGTTCTCGTTTTCAGGCGAAAACGGGAAACGCTCGCAATGCTCGGGATCGCCTCGCCGCGGAATCCCAGCGTGCGGATCCGGTGGAGATCAGCCGAATCCCGGAGTTTGCTCGTCGCGTGACGTTCCAGGCACATCCGGGCGTCCTCCGGCTCCATGCCGCAGCCGTCATCGGTCACCCGGATCATTGCCGCGCCGCCGCGGCGGATCTCCACCAGCACTTCCCGCGCGCCGGCATCGATGCTGTTCTCAACCAACTCCTTGACCACGCTGGCCGGGCGCTCGACCACCTCGCCGGCTGCCACCTGGCTGGCCAGAACGTCGGGGAGCACTTGGATGCGCGGCACGCCGCCACTTCAAACCCCAATTGCCAATTATCCAACATCCAATCACTCTCGTCCGTCGGCTCATTTTTCCCTCGCACCCCCGCCCTGCCGCCTTATCTAGACCTCGTCATGATCACCATCAGCGAACGCGCCGCCAGCGCCCTCCGCGACCTCCTTGCCAGCAAGGGCGCGTCGGAGCAGACCGGCCTGCGCCTCGCCGTCCGCCGCGGCGGCTGCGCCGGCTGGCAGTATGAGATGAAAATCGCCGAAGCCGAAGAGGGCGACCAGATTTCCGCCTTCGAGGGTGGCCGCCTGATCGTCGCCGGCGACAGCGCCGAAAAACTCGACGGCTGCGAGGTCGATTACTCCGACGGCCTCTCCGACGCCGGTTTCCGCATCGTCAATCCCCAGGCCGTCCGCTCGTGCGGCTGCGGCACCTCGTTCGAAACCGCCGCCGACCCGCCGTCGGACTTCGATCCCGAGGACGACTGCACCACGAAATAGATGAGCCCGAAGGCGGAAGCAGCTCCCCGACGCCGTCGCGGCCACTACTACTGGTGGCTGCTGGCCAATACCGTCGCCGCCTGCCTCGCGGTGCTCTCCTGGCTGCTCACCCTGCATGTTTTCGGCCACCCGGAGATCCCGCAGTTCTACGACCTGATCAGCAAGCTCGGCCGCGCCGAGCCACCCGTCGGTTTCACCCTTCAGGAAGCCCCGCCCGGCGAGGCCGCCGATCCACAGAAGCTCTACACCCGCTACGCCGAGCTGCCCGAGGACAAGACCGCCACCCTCAACCGCGCCCTGATGCGCAACTACCTCACCGGCCTCAAGCAGCCGGACCTCATCCAGTACGTCGAGGGCACCCTGGAAGTCGTCGAAACCCGCGACCTCGGTCCGGACGACCTCTTTTCCGAAGGCTTCGCCGTCCGTGGCCGCGCCATGGTCCGGCCCGATGAATTCACCCAGCCGGTCCCCTATCCCGTCGTCATCGACTACCTCTTCCCCACCGCCAACACCGCCGCGAGGAAATGGTTCGTCCCCGGCGACCAACTCAAGATTTCCAAGATCCCCAACTGCGCCATGCTCCTTCACGTGGGCCGCGCGATCGATGGAGATACGCCGTTGGTCGTGCTCAGCGTCGTGCCGCTCGTCATGACCGAGTATCAGGTCGGCGAAGACCGCCGCTTTTCCCTGAAAACCCCGGAGACCCTCGATCCCGGCGCGCGCCTCCCGGCCTTCGGGACCGGTGGCGAGTAGCTCCAAACCTTCTCTTCGCTTGGCACCGGTCGTCACGCCCGGCAGCCTCTCGGTCATGGCTTGGCGTATCGACGAACAAGTGATCCGCGGCGAAATCGACAGCCGCACGCAAGGTCGCACCACCGGCCGCATCTGGTTGCTCGGGCGCGATGAGCCCCTGCAGCTCGACCTCGAAGGCAACCCCTGGGCCGACCTCGCCGGGCACCTCCTTCATTTCAGCCACCCCGCGCCGGTTCCCGGTGAAATCGACCGCCTCGCCACCGAACAACGCGGCTCCGTCGGCGACATCACCGCCTCTCGCAAGCTCCGCGTGCCGGAGTGCCCGCTCGACGAAATGCTGGCCCTCTCCAAAGCCGGCAAAGCCTACCCCTGGCACTGGTCCAACAGCCTCTACCTCGAGTGGTTCAGCCAGCGGAACGGCCGCGTCGTGATCGAAAGCACCGACTTCGAACTCACCATCGATCCCGAACCGGCCTGGAGCATGTCTCCGGACGACGAGATCGCCCAACGCACCCGCAATGCCTCCGCCCTCAGCCGTTTCATGGACCGTCTCGGCGCGGTCACCGCCGGCGAGGCTCTCGATGACGACGCTCCGCAAAGCAAAGCCGAGGCGGAGGCCGACGCCCACACCGACTGGATGAACCGCCTGCTCGATCGCATCGAGGCGCGGCTCGAACGCGAAGGACTCGACGAAGCCGACTACGAGAGCATCTACGAAGAAGAACGCGCGCGTTTGCAGAAGGAGACCGGCTATCCACCCGAACCGGCGGACGACGACGAGACCGAAGAAGAGCGGCAGGCATGGATCGATGAGATGAACGCCATCGCCGCCGAGGCCCTCGTGGAAATGGAAAGCGAGGCGTGGAAAGAGCGGCCCGAACCCCGGCGGCCCGAGCTGCTCGACCGCGCCATGGACCTCGGCATCCAGCTCCATGCCGACATCGAAGCCTGGATCTCGGAAGACTCTCCTGCCGAGCACCCGCTCCGCGAAATCGCCTGGGGCGTGCAGTTCGCCTCCGTCAAAATCGGCGGCGCCCTCGGTCACGATGCCGATGAACCGTGGCCGCCCGATCCGCTCATGGCGGGCGACAGCCTGGTGCGCCTCAAGAAGTCCCGCGACTGCCTCCGCGACGCCCTGCGCGCCATGGATTGCGCTGATGAGGAAAGCCTCGCCACGCCCGAGTGGCGCATCACCTCCCGCCGCGCCATCGCCGACATCCTCGGCGAGGTCCAGCTGCTCATTGTGCAGCTCCGTGAGGTGTTGAAAGACACGCCGGAGGCCTGAGAGATCGCAACGCAAGAGCCGCGCCCCGTCCGGAAAAGCCCCGAACCGGAGGGACGCGGTCTGTTTACCCGGAAAAAGCCTACGGCTCGGTCTGCGAGACTTCGATCCGGGTGAACAAACGGGCCGGAACCGGGCCGGTGACGGTCGCGGTGACCGTCGTCGTTCCGCTGGCTGGCATGTCCCCGGTCGCGACGAAGGTCACCGTCGTTCCCGCGGCCGTTTCGCCGCTGGCGTGCCACGTCACCAGGTCGGTGGACCAGCGGTAGGCTGCGCTCACGTCGCCCGCCACCTCCTCGTTCTGCGGATGGAGGAACGTGACGGTGCCGCCGGACTTCGCGATGCCGGTCACCCCTGAATTCGTTGCGCCCGGATCGGTGCCGAAGAAATTCTCAACACCGTTCGCAAGGCCATCGCCGTCCGGATCGTCGTTGAAACCGGTCGCCCCCCCCACGCCGGGGTAGTTCGAGATCCAGGTCGCGTAATCGTCGGCCGGACCGCTGAGACCGGTGAGGTCCACATGGAAAGCACGATCGCCCGCGAGTTCGACGTAGCTGCCGTCGATCTCCGCCACCGCCTCGCCACGGAAGGCGGTGCCACCGGCATAGCCGTCCAGCGACGTCCCGCTCAGCTCGAAGTAGGGATCACCGGCCGTCGTGGAGATTTCGAAGTAATAGGTGGTATCGGGATCCAAGGTTCCGATTTCAGCCGCCGACAGATCGAAGGTCAGGTAGGTTCCCGAGCCAAGGTTGTCCGGCTGGGCGGCATTCACCAGCGCATCGCCGGTGTAGAGGGCCGCGTCGGAGTGGAAGACCGGGGTCTTCACACCGCCCGTGACCGTGCCGAACTGGAACTTGAGGAGGTCGCCGTTTTGTAGGTCGTAGTAGGTCCCGTTGCCGAGATAGTTGTCCCACTGCACGTGGCGGACGGTGACCGAAGCGATGGTGTAGCCGAGCGGATCGGAGCCCGTGGTGAACGACATGCCCTGGCTTGTTTTGTCGAAGGCTACATAAGTCGACTCATCATTGTCCCCCGAGGTGACGATCGGAATGCCGCCGGGACTGCCGTCGATGTTGTCGACATCGTCCACATTGCCCGGGAGATAGAACTCGTCGAACGAATCCGTCGCAGGCGCGGTGAGACCTGCGGTGACCGTGAGATCGACCAGACGCACCGTCGCCACCTCCGAGAACGTCTCCCTCGGAAACCCCTCTTCCGCCACTGCCGCATCGTCGGAAACAATCACGTAGTAGCCCCCCGCCTCGGCAGCACCGATCCCGCCAAGTTCAAGCGTCGCGGTCGTCGCACCCGTGATGTTGCCGCCATCGGAAAGCTCGATGTCGCCTCCCTCGCCGACTTTGAACCACTGGTAGCTCAGGTTCCCCACGCCAGTGGCGATCACGGTTAGCTCGACCGTCGAGCCGGCGAAAGCACCGGTCGATGCCGGTTGTTGCGTGATGGTCGGATTGGGAAAAATCAAATCCACCAACACCTCGTCGCTGGTGGCATCTCCATTCTCATTGCTGGCGATCACCCGGTAGAAACCGTTGTCGGCGGTCGCCGCGGGATCGATGACCAGCGAGGCGTTCGTCTCGCCCCCCAGGTCGATCCACGGATCCTCCCCGTCCGCGGAATACTGCCACTGATAGGTCGGCGCGGGCTCGGCTGCCGCCGAGGAGGTCAGGGTCACCGTATCCCCCACGAAACCGAAGAAATCCTCCGGCTGGGTGACGAAGACCGGCACCGGCGAATCGGGGATGAGGACCACGTTGTCCAGCACCGGCCATGACTCCGTAGCCGCCGGGCGGAAGGTGTTGAAACGAAGGAAAAGCTCCTGCGTCCCCGCCGCGCTGAGATCGAGCGTGGCCGTGACGGACTCGACCAGCCCGTCCACGCCCGTGGTGGTCATGGTGAAACTCTGCGAACCGAGGAAGGTGACCCCGTCGGCACCACGAACGTCGGCGGTGTCATCCGGCGTGAACGCTCCGACCCCGTCATAGGCATAGACACCGATGGTCAGCCCGAGCTCGCGCCCTCCGGGGTCGTCGTTCGGCGCACCCCAGTCGAACTGCACGTCGACCGAGGTCAGCCCGTCGGCGGTCCCGATGCTTTGGTAGAGATGATTGCCCGTGTCGGCGTCGGCCGATGCCGTGTTCTGGACCGCTCCCGCTTCATACGAGCCAAGCACGACGACCGTCGTACCATTGGGAGTGATGGCTGCGGCGTTCGTCTGCCAGGTGCCGTGCCAGAACGTGCCATCGCTGGTGTCATTCCAATCGCTGACGTTGTCGATATTGTTGCCGGCACCGGTCTCGAAGTTGCCGTTGGTGATCGCGAGCTGGGCGTGCGCAGCCGGCGCGCCACCCATCACGGCACCGAACATGCAGGCCAGAACGAGTTCGTGGTATTTCATGGAGTCCATCATCGGGGGGGTTCTCGTGCTGCTCGGACGCCTGCCGCAGGTCGGCACCGTCGTGAGCAGTCCTTCGTGCCCAAGAAGCGGATTGTGCGCGGAGAATCCGACAGGGGTGCCGTGATTTCTTCCGCCTCCACCGCGCCCGGGCTTTTGAAAACGAAAAGGCCGCCGCGGGGCTCTCCGCGGCGGCCCGTGGTGAGACAGGTTTCGGAGAGATCAGGCGCGGCGACGGCGCAGCAGGCCGAGGAGTCCGAGGCCACCGAGCAGGGCAGCCGTGGGCTCGGGAACGATGGTGATGTTGTCCAGCGCGGACCAGGACTGGGTGTCCGCAGGGCGATAGTTGCTGAATCGAAGAAAAAGCTCCTGCGTCCCGGCACTCGAGATATCGAGCGTCGCGAGCTGAGTAAAGATCTGGTCGTCCAGATTGACCGAATCGTAAGTGAAGCTCATCGAGTCAAGCAAAGTAACGCCGGTGGCACCCCGCACGTCGGTATTATTGCCCGGGGTGAAGCCACCGAGGCCATCGTAGGCATAGATCCCGACGGTGATCCCCAAAGTGCGCCCGCCGTTGTCATCATTCGGCTGGCCAAAATCGAAACTGAGCGGAAGCAAAAGCGCGCCGTCCGCAGTTCCGATGCTCTGGAAGAGGTAGTTGCCGTCGTTCACATTGGCCGAAGTCGTGCTTTGGATCGCTCCCGATTCGTAGGAGCCAAGGATCACAACATTCGTGTCGTTGGGGGTGATGGTAGCGGCATTCGTCTGCCAGGTGCCTTGCCAGAAGGTTCCGTTGCTGTTGTCGAACCAGCTGGTGACATCGTCGATGTTGTTGCCACCTCCGGTTTCGAAGTCGCCGTTGGTAATTGCCAGGGCTCCGAAAGCCGCGGGGCTGAGGAGGGAAAGCGCCGCGAGGGTGCCGATACTGTACAGGTTTTTCATTCTCATGGAGGTTTTGATGGTTCGAGGGGAGAGACGGCTTCCGTTTGGGGGCTCACCTGTTCTCCCATGCCGAGAAGCGGATCTTCCGGAGAGAATCCGACACGGGCTCCGAAGTTTTTTTCTCAGGGTCCGAACCTGAGCCTCCAAAAGCGGCGGCTGTCACCGGGAACAACCTCCGCCGGGACTGCCGTCGTTTCCCCCGGGAGACTATTCCCCGCCTTCTTCCACCTGCTGGCCGGCTTCCTCAAGCAGGAGGCGGACGTTGACCCAATCGAACCAGAAACCGGCATTCGTCCCTCCCAGCTTCTCGATGCCACAATGCCCGGCTGCCTCCTCCTCCGCCCCTTCAAGATAAGCTTCGGCCTCACCGCCAGATCCGGAGCGTCGCTCAACCATGGCCAGAAGGATGCGGCTCGATATGGGACAGGTGGGATTCACCTGCGGCTGCGCCAAACAGCGCTCCGCCCAGATCCGCGCCAACTCGTCGTCGCCCTGCCGGTAGTGGAACAGCGCCAACGCGAAACAACTCCATGCCCTGAGGTCGTGGTCGGTCCAGGTCCGGCTGTCCTTGTCTTCCAAGGCGGTTTCCACGCGCTCGGCCAGCGGTGCCAGGCGATCCAGAATCTCCGGACCCGCCGGCCGCAACAGACAGCCCTTGAGCATTTGCTCCGCCACCACCGGCTGGTTGGTGTTCCCGAAGCGCTCGATCGCGATCTTGCGGAACCAATCGTAGCGCCGCATGTCGCCGGACTGGCAAACAGCCGTCGCGGCCGGCAGCAGACGCATGGAGACCTTTTCGTTGTCCGTCGAATCCACCCGCGCCAGAGCCACGGCCATCGCGACCAGACGCCTGTCCACCTCCGCCATCCGTCCTGCGAAAAGGTGCCATTCCGCGACCTTTGCGAAAACGTCCACCGCCTCAAGTGACGCCGGTGTGTCCTCCACCGGAATCGTCGCCAGGAGACGGTCCGCCCCCTCCATGTCCTTGTAGTGGATCCGCACCGCCGCCTCGGCGACCCGCGAACGCACATCGGCCCGTTCCCGCAGCACCATTTCCGAGGCATGGGCGCGCTCGGCCTCGGCGCGGGCCGCCTTCTCCCGCAAAAAGAGCACCGTCGCCGCACTGAGGCCACCCAGCAAACCCACCAGCGCCAGCGTCCCGGCACCGAAAACCAGCCGGTTCCGCCGTACCAGCTTCACCAGCCGGTAGCGCCGCGTCTGCGGTCTCGCGAGCACCGGCTCCTCGTCCAGCCAGCGGCGGACATCCGCCGCCAATCCATTCACCGTGGCATAGCGCTGCGCCGGATCGCGATCCACGGCTTTGCGGACGATCCAGTCCAGCTCCTGCTCGCACCACAGAATCAACTTCTGCGCTGAAATCCCCCGCAGCCCCGCGATCTTCGTCCGCTCGCAGGCCGGCAGCCTCCGCAACGCCTCCGATGGCGGCCTCGGCGGATTCCTTT
Organism: uncultured Haloferula sp.; assembly: GCA_965652295.1. Lineage (GTDB taxonomy): Bacteria > Verrucomicrobiota > Verrucomicrobiia > Verrucomicrobiales > Akkermansiaceae > Haloferula. The sequence goes on from CBFGTS010000003.1 coordinate 214,168, forward strand.
GGAGAAACTCACGCACGTTCTGGGTTTCTCCTCCCGCCAGCTCAGCCGGCACCGGACGCGGTGGTCCGCCCAGCAGCTCCCCGAGAACAATCCCAAGGCTGTAGATATCGCTCCGGGTATCCACCGGCTCGTCCCCGGTCGCCTGCTCCGGGCTCATGTAATCCGGCGTCCCTATCTTCCGCTGCTGCCCGCCCTCGTCCGCGTCCTCGCTTTCCATCGCGATCCCGAAATCAATCACCTTCGGTATCGGCATTCCGTCATGACTCGTCACCAGAATGTTCGAAGGCTTGATGTCCCGGTGCACCACCCCGCGCTGGTGGGCGTGCTGGATCGCCCGACACACCTTCTCGAAAAGCTCCAGCCGCTCCCGCACGCTCAACCTACGGGAATCACAGTAATCCGAGATCGACTCACCATCGACCAGTTCCATCACGAAAAACGGGCGACCGTTCGAGGTCGTCACCGCATCCAGAACCCGGGCGATGTGCGGATGATTCATCGACGCCAGCGCCTGCGTCTCCGCCCGGAACCGGGCGATCACCTCGGGCGAGTCCAGACCGAGGCGGATGATCTTGATCGCCACCTTCCTCCGCACCGGCTCCAGCTGCTCCGCCAGATACACCACCCCGCATCCTCCCGAACCCAGCCGCTCGATCAACCGGTAGCGGCCGAGGCCGATGCCCAGGCCGCCGTCCGGCATGGGCTCATCCTCCTCGTCCGCCACCGCGTGGCGCGGGTCGAACTCGAAGAAATCATCAGCATCCTCCTGCACGCCGAGCAGCACATCCAACCGCGCGCGCAACTCCGGATCGCCCCGGCAGACGTGCTCGAGAAAAACCGATTGCTCCGCCGCCGAGCCGAACATCGAAGCCGCATCGAACAGCAGCTTCTCCACCGCGGCAGACGTTTCCGCGCCGTGCCCCGCCGCCTCGTCCCTTGCGCTAGAGTTCATCCCGGATCATCTGGAACAGCCGCGCCTTGGCGTAGCGCCAGTGGCGCTCGATCGTCCGCTCACTCACTCCATCCATCGCCGCGATCTCCTTGTTCGTAAGCCCGCCGAAAAACTTGAGCGACACCACCCGCGCGATGTCCGGCTGATCGGACTCAAGGCGATTCAGCACCTCGTCCACCATCAGCACCCGCTGATCCTGACTCGCGTCCGCGACGTCGAACCTCTCCAGATCCGAGGGCCTGACCCCCGCGCCACGTTTCTTCGCGGCCTTCTCCCGTGCCCGGTCCACCAGAATGCGCCGCATGGCCTGCGCCGCGGTGCGGAAAAAATGCTCGCGATCATTCCAATCCTGCGTCTCGTCGCCTCCCAGCTTCAACCACGCCTCGTGCACCAGGGCCGTCGGCTGGATCGTCTGCTGGGTCCGCTCGCGCGACATGTTCCGCGCCGCCAGACTACGCAGCTCATCGTAGACCAAGGGCAGGAGATCGCCGGAAACCGGCCGGCCCGTTGGACTCGAAGCTTTCAGGATATGGGTGATCTTGCTCAATGGCTTGGGGATGCCGCACGGCGGAGCTCGATCACAGCCTAGCCGCCGCCCCATCCAGGCGGCAATCCCGATCTCCGCCGCCTACTTTTCGGTCCGCTCTGACATCAGGCCCGGCGGCGATCCGACCTCTCCCATCGCCCCATATTCGACCCCTTTTCTGCCTTGGCGGAAGCACTGCTTGCTTCGAAAGCGGATCGGGATTAACGGAATAACAACCTCGTCCCGTTCATCCCCTTTACGAAAAGGTGAGTTTTCTCCGTTCCGTCCTCGCACTGCTGCTGGTCTTCCTCATGGGAAGCCCGCTTTGTTGCTGCGCCGCAGGCGGAGGGAATACGGAGACGGCTCCCGGGCCGTCCACGTGCTGCAGCCAGACCGGAGGTCAGCCCTCCGACGAACGCGCTCCGGATGATCACGTCTGCCTCTGCAAGTCGAAGGAACCCCGCGATGTCGGCGAGTTGACAGTCGCGCCGCAGCCACCCCTCTTGCCTCTCCCGCGAGAAGCCGCGGTGGCCGTCCCGCCTCCCGAGGCAAGCCGCGCCCCCGCGTGCGTCGCCGCCCCCCTCTTCTCCGGTATCGATCCGCCGCGGGCGCTTCTCGCTCGTTTTTCGCGCTGGATCATTTGATACCCTCGTAGCGCCCCGACCTTTCCGGAGCAGCGCTCCCTTCACGCATTCCCGCTGCCGGGCATGCATCCCGTCCACGATGGCCCGGCCATCGCTCCTTCGTCGATTTCACGAAGGCTCGTATTCTCTCTAACATTCTATCCAATCACCACTCATCATGAAAACCATCCTCATCCTCAGCTCCATGTCCGCCGTTCTCGCCCTCGCCTCGTGCAGCAAGGACGAAACCACCACCTCGAACCCACCCGCGGGGGCCGAAAGCCCGGCCGCCACCCCCTACCCGCTGGAGGTCTGTCTGGTCTCCGGCGAAGAACTCGGCTCGATGGGCGAGCCCCATGTCATCGTCCACGAAGGACAGGAGATCCGTTTCTGCTGCGAGCAGTGCGAACCGAAGTTCAAAGCAAATCCCGAGAAATACCTCTCGCAGCTCGCAAACCCCTGAACCTCCAACCCGGGGGCTCTCCGGTTCCCTATCCGCAACCGATGAGACCAATCATTCTGATGCTGGGCGCTGGCCTGCTGCTACCCGCCTGTACGACCGCGCCGGATTCGGCACCCGGGAAATCCGTGACGCTCATCCCCGCCCCACCAAGCGGTGCCGTGAGCTACGGAGTGCCGGGCAACGCCGGTCCGGAGGAACTCGCCCGCCTTGCGATGCGCCATCATCCGTCGATCGCCGCCGCCCGGCACCGGGCCGAGCGCCTTGAGGCCAAGGCTCCGCAGGAGCGGTCGCTGCCGGATCCCAGCATCGAGGTGGCGGCCGGTTCCATGGCCGAGACGGCCGCCGGTCGGATGCAGGCGATGGGTGGGGTGAAGCAGAAGATTCCCTTCCCGGGAAAACGTCGGGAGGCGGCCGCGGCCGCCGAGCGCGAGGCCGCCGCAGCACGGGCGGAGATCGCGGCGCTCGAACTCAAGCTCACCGAGCAGGTCCACGCCGCCTGGTGGGACCTCTACCTCGCCCACCGGACCCTCGAACTCACCGGCGAAAGTCGCTCGGTTCTGGGAGCCGTGCGCGAAACGGTCGATGCCCGCGTCGCCGCGGATCAGGCCAATCAAGCGGACCAGCTGCAGCTTTCCAACGAGCTGGCCATGATCGACTCCGACCTCGCCGCCGCCCGCCAGCTCCAGGCCAGTGCGCGGGCGCGGCTCAATTCCCTGCTCAACCGGCCGGCCGGGGCATCCCTGCCGCCACCACGCGAGGTCGCGATTCCCAGCTCCGGCAGCTTGGAACACCTGCTGGCCACCGCCCAGGCACATCACCCGGAGGTCGCCGCTGCCGAGCAGCGGGCCAATGCCTTCCGTCACCGGCTGAAGCGTGCGGAGCTTGAGAAGTTCCCCGATTTCACCGCAGGGATCACAGGTGCCGCGGTTTCGGATTCCGGGCTCTCGCGCATGGCCAACGGCCGCGATCAGGTCTACGCGACCCTCGGCGTGAACATCCCGCTGTGGCAGGAGCCCCGCAAGGCGATGATCCGCGAGGCACGGGAAGGCATGGCGGAAACCGAAGCCATGATCGCCAGCACCCGCTCCGATCTCCGCTACCGGGTGGAAGAGGCCTGGTTCCGCGCCAAAACCGCGCGCGAGGTGGCCGATCTTTTCCAGACCCGTCTCGTCCCGGACGCCCGACAGGCCTACGACGTGACCCTGACGGGCTACAGCGCCGGCAGCCGCGATTTCAACGATTTGATCGAAACCTGGCGGCAACACCTCGCCTACCGCCTCCAACTCGCCCGCAACCAAGCCCAGCTCGGCAAGGCCACCGCCACCCTCCGGGCCGCCGCCGGCATCCGGTAACACCTTCCCATGAAAACTCCCGTCGTGTCTCAACGCGTGAAACGCGCCTCGCGCAAACTGGCAGCCCTCGCCCTGCCTCTGCTCTTGTTCTTCGCCGGCTGGTGGTTCGGCCTGCCGCCGTCGGAAAAAGACGATGGCAGCGACCCGGCCGCCGGCACTGGAACGATCTGGACCTGCTCCATGCACCCGCAGATCCGGCAACCGAATTCGGGCCTGTGCCCGATCTGCAACATGGACCTGATCCCGCTGACGGACGACGCCGGCGGGGGCCTGCGCGAAGTCACGGTGAGCCCCGAGGCCGCCGCTTTGCTCGACCTCCGGGTGGCCCCGGTCGTCCGGGCACCCGCCGAGGCGGAAGTCCACCTCTTCGGCCGAATCGACTACGACGAGCGTGGCGTCACCACCATCACGTCACGCGTCGCCGGGCGGCTCGACCGCTTGTTCGTCGATTTCACCGGTGCGCGGGTGCGGAAAGGAGATCACCTCGCGGAAATCTACTCGCCCGACCTGCTCGTGGCCCAACGCGAGTTGATCGAAGCCAGTCGGGCGTTCGAGGCGCTGAATGGAGCTTCCTCCGCCGTCAAGGACACCCGCCGGCGCTTGCTCGAAGCCGCCCGGGAAAAACTCCGGTTGCTCCAGTTCACCGAAGAGCAGGTGCTCCAGATCGAGAACTCCGCCCAACCCACCGATCATCTCACGCTCTACGCCCCGCAGTCCGGCATCGTCACCGAAAAGTTCGCCTCGGAAGGCCAGTACGTGAACACCGGCGATCCGCTTTTCAAAGTGGCCGACCTCTCCACCGTGTGGCTTGAGCTGGAAGCCTACGAGGCCGATCTGACATGGCTGCGTTACGGTCAGGACGTCGCTTTTTCCGTCGAAGCCCTCCCGGGTCGCACCTTTCACGGCCGCATCGCCTTCATCGATCCGGAGATCGATCCGATGCGCCGGGTCGCGCGGGTCCGGGTGAACGTGAAAAACGACGACCTGGCGCTCAAGCCCGGGATGTTCGCCCAGGCGGTCGTCCACTCGACCATGACCGCGAATGGCAACGTGCTGGACCCCTCGCTGCGGGGCAAATGGATCAGCCCGATGCACCCCGAGATCATCAAGGACGGACCCGGCCAGTGCGACATCTGCGGCATGGACCTGGTGCCTGCCGAGCAGCTGGGTTTCATCCCCTCCGCCGAGTCGTCTCCGAACCCCTTGCTGGTGCCCGCCTCGGCGGTCCTCAGGACCGGGGAGCGCGCCGTCGTTTACGTCCGCACCGGAACCGACGCAGGCCCCACCTTCGAGGGTCGGGAAATCGTGACCGGTCCCCGAGTCGGCAACCAGTTCATCGTCGAGGCCGGGCTGGAGGAAGGTGAGCTGGTCGTCGCGCGCGGTGCCTTCAAGCTCGATTCCGAACTCCAGATCAAGGCCAAGCCCTCGATGATGAACCCCAACGCGGGACTCGAGGAACGCCCGGCGGGTAGCGCACCCGACGAGCTGGCCGGTCAGTGGGCTCCCGTTCCACGACTCCTTTTCCGCTTCATGGAAGATCCGGACCTCCAGGGAATCGATGCCCTCTCGTCGCTCGTGCGGGGAGTGGACGTGGATTCACTCCAACCCGACGACCTCAATCTCTGGAATGAATTTTCCCAACGTCTGCTCAACGACCTGACCGTGGCCGCCGACGAACTCGATGCCACCCCGCAGGCCGCGGCAAGGCGCGTCGCCCGGGCCGTGGAAAACGCCGGCCGACACCTCGGCCTGCCCTATCAACCCCAGCCGACTCCCTCCGCCGATCCGTCGCAGGCGGCCTCGCTGCGCAAGGCCGTCGCTGCCTACCTGCCCGTCGCGCAGGCCTTGGCCGCCGACGATGACGCGGAGGCCCGACAAGCCGCGCGAGACCTCGTCCCGGCGGTCCCCACCGACCTCCGTCCCCTCGCCGAAGCCGTGGCCGACGCCGCCGATCTCAAATCCCGCCGCGCCGCCTTCAAACCCTTGAGCGACGCCCTCATCGCCCGCATCCGCGAGGGCGGGATCGATGCCGTCGGCAACGCTTACATCGTCCACTGCCCGATGGCCTTCGGCAATCAAGGGGCCGACTGGATCTCCGACGAACCTGTGGTCCTCAATCCCTACTACGGCGACGCCATGCTCACCTGCGGCAGCGTGACCGACACGCTCTCCGTAGAGTCCACATCCGCGCCGGAAAACTCCGCGAAACCCCAGAAGCCCGAACGCAAGAACACCGATCACTAGTCACCGGTTACCGATCATTCCGCGATGAACCGCCTCATCCATTTCTGCCTTCATCAGAAGCTGGTCGTCCTGTTGCTGCTGATCTTCTTCATCGGCTGGGGAGTTCGCGTCGCGCCCTTCGACTGGGACACCGGCGGCTACCCGCGCGACCCCGTCGCGGTCGATGCCATCCCCGACCTCGGCGACAATCAACAGATCGTTTACACCGATTGGCCCGGCCGCTCGCCGCAGGACATCGAGGACCAGGTGACGTATCCGCTCACCGTCGCGCTGCTGGGCGTGCCCGGTGTCCGGGAAGTCCGCTCCTTCTCGATGTTCGGCAGCTCCTACATCTATCTGATCTTCGAGGAGGATGTGGAGTTCTACTGGAGTCGCAGTCGTGTGCTGGAAAAACTCAACTCACTGCCCGCCGGACTTCTCCCCGAAACGGTCGTGCCCACGCTCGGACCCGATGCCACCGGCCTCGGGCAGGTGTTCTGGTATGTGCTGGAGGGCCGCGATCCCGAGGGAAATCCGGTCGGCGGATGGGACCCGGACGAACTCCGCGCCATCCAGGACTGGCAGGTCCGCTACGCCCTGCTCGCCTCCGGCGGCGTGGCCGAGGTCGCGTCCATCGGCGGCTACCAGCGGCAATATCAGGTCGATGTCGACCCGGACCGGCTCCGCGCCCACAACGTCACCCTCGCCCAAGTCGTCGATGCCGTGCGCAAATCGAATCAGGAGATCGGCGCGCGCAACCTCGCCGTCAACGGGGTCGAGTATTTCCTTCGCGGCACCGGTTACATCGAGGATGTCGCCGACATCGAGAAGGCCGTCGTCGCCGTCCGCGGAAACACCGCGATCACCGTGAAGGAAGTCGCCGCCGTCACCCTTGGCCCGGCGATGCGGCGCGGCGCGCTCGACGTCAACGGCGCGGACGCCACCGGCGGAGTGGTCGTCGCCCGCTTCGGCGCCAACCCGCTCGCCACCATCAAGGCGACCAAGGCGAAGCTCAAAGACCTGGAAACCTCCTTGCCGGTCCGCGCCGTGATTGATTGGGAAAAGGTGGATTCCGAACAGGCCCGCGATTTCGCACAACGACAGGGGATCGAGCCCGCCTTCGATGATGCCGGCACTCCCGACGAGGCGGCATGGCTCGATTTCACCCGCCGCACACCGCGCGCCGAATGGCCCGACTGGCTGACCACCTCCAAGGTGACCGTGGTCCCGTTCTACGACCGCTCGAAGCTCATCGACGAAACGCTCAATACCCTCGACGAAGCACTCTATCAACAGGTGCTCGTGACCATCCTCGTGGTCATCGTGATGGTCCTCCATCTCCGCACCAGCCTGCTCATTTCCGCGATGCTGCCGCTGGCCGTGCTGATCACCTTCATCACCATGAAGCTCGCGGGCGTCGATGCCAACGTCGTCGCCCTCGCCGGCATTGCCATCGCCATCGGCACGGTCGTCGATGTCGGTATCGTGCTCACGGAGAACATCCTCAAGCACCTCGATGAAGCCGACCCCGGAGAATCCATCGCCTCCGTGATCTACCGGGCCGTCACCGAGGTCGCCAGCGCGGTGACCACCTCGGTCCTGACGACGGTGATCAGCTTCCTGCCCGTCTTCACCATGACCGGCGAGGCCGGACGTCTCTTCAAGCCGCTGGCCTTCACCAAAACCTTCGCCCTGATTGCCTCGATCGTCGTCGCTCTGACCATCATCCCACCGGTCGCGCATCTGCTCTTCGGCTCGTTTCCGAAACTCTTCCGCAGCCGTCGGGGGCTGTCTTCCGGGTTGCTCGCCGCCGCCGGAGTCATCGCCTTCGCCTTCTCCGTCCTACTGGCGGTCGCGCTGTGGGTGCTCGCCGCAGGGATCGCCATCGATCCCTTCGTCCGCGGCAAGGTCCGCAGAGGTTTCGTCCTCGGCGTCAACTGGATTGCCGCGCTGACGGTGGTGATCTTTCTCACCATCGACTGGATGCCGCTCGGTCTCGACCGCAGCACGCTGGAGAACGTCTTCTTCGTGGTCCTCGTCGTCGGCGGACTGCTGCTCGCTTTCAAGGGCTTCGAGGTGATCTATCCGCGCGTCCTCGCATGGTGTCTCGCGCACAAAGCGACCTTCCTCGTGCTGCCCGTCGGCCTTCTTGTCTTCGGACTCAGCGTGCTGGTCGGTTTCCCGAAACTCTTCGGCTTCATGCCGCGCATGTTCGGCCAAGGCATCGCCGAAACCCGCCTCTGGCAAAGCGCCGCGGAAAAAATCCCCGGTCTCGGTCAGGAATTCCGCCCGCCTCTGGACGAAGGCTCTTTCCTCTACATGCCGACGGTCAGCCCGCATGCCTCCATCGACGAGGCCATGAACTTTCTGCGCCAGACCGACGCCGCCATCGCCGCCATCCCCGAAGTCGAACGGGTCGTCGGCAAGATCGGACGAGTCGATTCCCCGCTCGATCCCGCACCCATCTCGATGATCGAGACGGTGATCAATTATGTTTCCGAGTACCGCACCGACGAGAAAGGGAGGGTTCTGAGATTCCGCACCGACGACGAGGGCAACTTCCTCTACGACGAGAGCGGCAACCTGATCGAAGACCGTCGCGGCCAACCCTTCCGACAATGGCGTCCGGAGATCCGCACCCCCGAGGACATCTGGGCGAAAATCGACGAAGCCACCCGCATCCCCGGCATCACCGGAGCGCCCAAGCTCCAGCCCATCGAGACCCGCCTGGTGATGCTGCGAACCGGCATGCGCGCGCCGATGGGGCTCAAGATCAAAGGCGAATCCCTCGAAGAAATCGAATCCTTCGGCCTGCAGGTCGAGAAGCTCCTGCGCAGTGGCGAAGTCGAGGGCCTCGCGCCCGCCACCGTCAATGCCGACCGCATCGTCGGCAAACCCTACCTTGAGATCGAACCCGACCGCGAGGCCGCCTCACGCTACGGACTCAACATCGCCGACATCCACGACACCGTCCAAACCGCGATCGGCGGGCGGATCGTCAGCACGACCGTGGAAGGGCGGGAGCGCTTCGGCGTGCAGGTCCGCTACGCCCGCGAAGCCCGCGACACGCAGGAGGCGCTCGGTCGGGTGCTCGTCACCGCCCGCGACGGTGCCCAGGTGCCGCTCTCGCAACTGGCGAAAATCGACTATGTCCGTGGCCCTCAGGTCATCAAAGCGGAGGATACCTTCCTCACCGGCTACGTCACTTTCGGCTCGGAGCCAGGCTACGCGGAAGTCGATGTCGTCCAGGCGGCCAAGGATTTCCTCGAACAGGCCGAACGCGACGGACGCCTCAAACGAACGCCCGGCATCCGCTACGATTTCGCCGGGAACTACGAGTCGGCCCTCGAATTCAACCGCACCCTCTGGACCATGGTGCCCCTCGCCCTCGGCGCGATCTTCATCCTGCTCTACCTCGACAACCGCTCGGTCACCACGACCCTCATCGTGTTCTCCGGCGTGGCGGTGGCGTGGTCCGGCGGCTTTCTTCTCCTCTGGCTCTACGGCCGCCCGGACTTCCTGGATATCGAGCTTTTCGGGCACAACCTGCGCCAGCTCTTCCAGGTCTCTCCGATCAATCTCTCGACCGCCGTCTGGGTCGGCTTTCTCGCCCTCTTCGGCATCGCCACCGACGATGGCGTCGTCATGTCCACCTATCTCCGCCAGCGGTTTGCGGAGCTGAAACCCCAAGGACCGCAGGCGATCCGCGCGGCGGTGGTGGAGGCCGGCTGCCGACGTGTGCGGCCCTGTCTGATGACCACCGCGACCACCCTTCTGGCCCTGCTGCCCGTGCTCACCTCCACCGGCCGCGGGTCCGATCTCATGGCCCCCATGGCCGTGCCGATCTTCGGCGGGATGCTGATCGAGCTGATGACCATGTTCGTGGTCCCTGTTCTGTTTTCGATGAATCAAGAACGGCAGCACGGAACTCCATGACGGCGGAACGGTCACACCGCACCGTGCATTGCATCCGTCCAGAACGGGGCCGCATTCTGCATCGCACCATCCGCGATGTATCCCGCTCGATGCTTGATTCCCCCTGCCTATAGCGTCGGCACATGACATGCGGCAGGGAACCCAACAAACCATCAGATGAAGAAGCCCGCGAAAATCTACCGCATGGTCACCCCGGACCACCTGTGTCCATGGGGGGTGAAATCGCTCGATCTGTTGAAGCGGCACGGCTATGCCCCCGAGGATCATCATCTGGAGAGCAAGGAAGCCAACAAGGCCTACAAGGAAGAGCATGGCTTCGAGGAGACCCCGCAGATCTGGATCGAGGGCGAACACATTGGGGGCTATGACCAGCTGAGGGGGTTTCTGAACCTCGATCCGGACCCGAAGGAAGGCAAAACCTACCAGCCCGTCGTCGCGGTTTTCGTCGTGGCCTTGCTGATGGCGATGACCACCTGCTGGGCGATCCGGGGCGAACTCGCCCTCGTCCGCATCCTTGAGCTTTTCATCGCCTTCAGCATGTGTGTCCTCGGCATCCTCAAACTCCAGGACCTGCGGTCGTTCGCCACCGGCTTCGTCCAATACGATCTGGTCGCCCGCCACTACGTCCCCTATGCCTACCTCTACGCGTTCGTGGAAGCGGGTGGCGGCATCCTGATGATCGCAGGTCTTTTCACCTGGGTCGTCGCACCTGCCGTGCTCATTGCCAGCACGATTGGAGCCGTCTCCATCATCAAGGCGGTCTACGTCGAGCACCGCGACCTCAACTGCGCCTGCGTCGGGGGAGGTAGCAGCGTTCCCCTGGGCTTCGTTTCGCTGAGCGAAAACCTCCTCATGATTGCCATGGCCGTGTGGATGCTCATCAAGCGCGGCGTCCTCGGCGGAATTTGAAAAGAGGGGGGGTGACTCCGGCCCGGGTCCCGCAGGGGGAGGCGCGACCGAACCGGAGTCTCTCCGGGGAGAAGCCAACGGGCGATCGGGGGGAATCTTCCGCCAGCCAATGCCATCATCGCTGAAACGACGCCTTCCACCATTCCGGGATCGCGCACCCGCAGACAGGGAGGGAGCCGAGGCAGATTCGGGATCGCTTCCCCTCCCCTCCACCCCACGCGATCACGGAAGTTCCAATCTACCACAATGATGTATCTCTAACCACGGACAGGGGAGCACCTCTCCTGACTAACAGAGACCGACCAGGCGTCTGAGCGACGTTTCGAGATCTGGGGGGATTTAGAAACTTGCGAGCTTTGGTTGATGCACTGAGGGGCGCGGTGAGCTGGGGGCTCGCCACGCCCCTTCTGCTTTCTGCTTCGCCCCGAGGATGATCGAGCCAAGGAAATCCAACCGCAGATGAACGCGGATGGACGCAGATTTCAGAGAGCCGCCACCGGCCGCCGAGAGAAAAGGATGACCTCCAGGCCGATCAGGACGAATTCCGATCCAGAGCTCGGCCATTGGGGCGCGAGCCGGGCCCTGCTTGGAACCAAAGGGTTCTCGGGACCAGGATGGATGGGATGAATAGGATAAAAATGGAGGGGAGTCGCATCCGGCAGCCTCAAAATATCCCATCCATCCTATCCATCCTGGTCCACCAACAGCCAGTGGTCCTCGTTTTCTCCCTACCGTAGGAGCCCTGAATCCCGATCTCCTCCGATTCAATTGACCCCACCTCCCTCTGCATCTGCGTTCATCCGCGGTTCATTCCCTGCTCGCTCGCTCCCTGGCTTGAGTGCCCCGGTATCGCCCCGCGCTTTCAGAACTCGCAATGGCCCGGGGTGCGGACAAAGGGAACGACATCGCGGATGTTCTGCATGCCGGTGACGAACATCAGCAGCCGCTCGAAACCCATGCCGAAGCCGGCGTGCGGGATGCTGCCGTACTTCCGGGTATCGACGTACCAACCGTAATCTTCCGTGGAAAGCCCGTGCCGCTCCATGTTTGCCAGCAGCACATCGAGCCGCTCCTCGCGCTGGCTGCCGCCGACGATTTCACCGATCCCGGGGACGAGCAGATCCATGGCGGTCACGGTCTTTTCGTCGTCGTTGAGCCGCATGTAGAACGGTTTGATCTCCTTCGGGTAGTTGAAGACCGTGACGGGGCGTTTGAAATGCTCCTCGGTGAGCCAACGCTCGTGCTCGCTCTGGAGGTTGTGGCCGTATTCGACCGGATACTCGAAGCTCTTCCCCGACTTCTGCAACACCTCGACGGCATCGGTGTAGGAGATCCGCTGGAACGGGTTCGACACCACGAACTCAAGGCGCTCGCGTAGGCACTTATCGACGAATTTCTCGAAGATCGCGAGGTCGCCGTCCTGCTTTTCCAATGCCTCGACGACGAGGTATTTCACCATCTCCTCGGCCAGGTCCATGTCGCCCTCCAGATCGCAGAAAGCCATCTCCGGCTCGATCATCCAGAACTCCGCCGCGTGACGCGAAGTGTTCGAGTTTTCCGCCCGGAAGGTGGGACCGAAGGTGTAGATGCGCCCCAGGGCGCAGGCGAAAGCCTCGCCCTCAAGCTGGCCGGAGACAGTGAGGTGCGCGGCTTTCTCGAAGAAGTCGTCTTCGAATTTCTGCTTCGCCCCGGAGGTCGGGTCGAGCGTCGTTACCCGGAACATCTCCCCCGCCCCTTCGCAGTCGCTGGCGGTGATGATCGGCGTGTGGATGTGATGAAACGCCCGTTCCTCGAAAAAGCGATGCACGGCGTGGCTCATCCGGCTGCGGATACGGAACATGGCACCATAGAGGTTGGTGCGCGGCCGGAGGTGGGCGATGGAGCGGAGAAATTCGGGCGAGTGACCCTTTTTCTGCAGCGGATAGTCCTCCGGGGCTTCGCCGAGCAGACGGATCGAGGAAGCGTGCAGCTCCCACGCCTGCCCCCCGCCCTGGGAGGAAACCAACCGGCCCGCGAGCTGGACGGACGAACCGGTGGTCATCTTCGGCAGGTCGACGGAGCCGGGCACGCCATGATCCACCACGACCTGCAGGGACCCCAGACAAGAGCCATCGTTGATTTCCAGAAACGAGAAGGTCTTCGAATCCCGCCGGGTGCGAACCCAGCCCGCGGCGATGATGTCGGCGGCGGGCGCGGTGGCGGAAATCAAATCGCGGATGAGCGAGCGCATGCCTTCTCCCTAGCAAGGACTCACCCGACGGCAAGTTCCCTACCTCACCGAGCCCAGGTATTCCTGCGGTTTCCCGGGGTTGCCGATCAGTCGCGGGCGATCCTCCCAGCCCTCCTGATCACCCCAAATCCGCCGCCACAGCCGCGCCATCATGGCTTTCGTGTCGCGTTCCCGTTTGCCGGTCTGTTTCATCGGATCGCCCTTGGTCTCCTTGCGCAGGTCCCAGGCGAAGACCGGCCGCAGCTCCAGGCCGCGGTCATCCCACTCCCGGTATTCACCGAAGCGCAGGTCCACCATCCAGATCCCCGCGGCCCGGTCGCGAGCAAGGCACCAGTCCTTGGAAAACCAGCGCACCGTCCGCACTTCCGGCCGGTCCGACCAGGCATCCAGCGCCGCTTCGCCTTTCGGGAAAATCGTCCACTGCACCGGCTTGTCACCATCGAAGAGCGAGCGGTAGCCGACCCAGAATTCGTCGTCGCGCTCGATCACGATCCGCCACAGCAGGATCGAGAACGGTGCCGGTGCCTCCATTTTCCGGTCCCACGAAATCCCGCGCCGACCGAGATCGGCGATCGCCGTCCGCGAGACGGACGACTTCGCCCAGAAGCTCAACCCGACATACGCACAACTGATCGCCACACACACCGCCGTCATGCGCAGACCCTCGCCCTTCTTCCAGCGCTTCGCTTCGATGAACAACCCCCACACCACCGCCACCAGCAGCGGCAAGGTGAAGACGGGATCGATGATGAACAGATTGTCGAACGACACCGGATGCATCGAAAACGGCCAGAAAACCTGCGTGCCATAAACCGTGAAGCAGTCGATCAGCACGTGGGTCGCCAGTGCCAGGAAGACGAACCACCCGGCGCGCGCCGGCGTCACTTTCAGCTTCTTCCAGCGCTTCGCCAGCGGCTTGGCGAGCAGCCACGAGGCCGCCACCATCAGCAGCAGCGAGTGGGAAAATCCCCGGTGAATGCGCAGATCCCAGATCGTGTCGAGGAATGGGAGCAGCACGGCATCGAGATCCGGAAGCGTCCCGAAAAGCGCGCCCCACCCGATCGCCGGGCGGCCGAGCTGCTTCCCGAGCACCAAGGCTCCGACCGTGGCCCCGAGAGCCGCCTGGGTAATGGAATCCACGGCGACGAATCTGGGCACCCCAGCAGCCAGGCCAAGGTGAAAAGCGGGATGAGAGGTTTCCCACCTCCGTGGCCTCCGTTCTCCTCAGTTCCTCCGTGCCCGGAAGAATGCCTGTCCGACCGAAAACCACCTCGAACAAGCCTCCCCTCGCCACTTTTTCCCTTTTCCTCATCACTCGCCACTCCTGCCGGGCGCCCGCCCAACCTTTCCCGGGCTTGATCGCCCTGCGGAGAAACCCCCGGCTTGAAACTTCAAACCGGAAACTTGAAGCTCCCCTCCATGCGCACCGCGGTCTACGCCGGTTCCTTCGATCCCCCCACCACCGGTCACCTGTGGATGATCGAACGCGGCCTCGAACTCTTCGACCGTCTCATCGTGGCCATCGGTGACAATCCGTCGAAGTCCTACACCTTCTCCATCGACGAGCGCCTGCGCCTGCTCGAAGCCTCCATCCCCAGCTGCGAGCGCCTCACCATCGCCCATTTCCACAACCGCTACCTCGTCGATTACGCCCGGGAAATGGGTGCCAGCTTCATCCTCCGCGGCATCCGTTCGCCCGACGACTACGAGTACGAGCGCGTCATGCGCCACATCAACTCCGACCTCGCGCCGCGCATCACCACCACCTTCCTGATGCCGCCGCGCGACATCGCCGAGGTCTCCTCCAGCATGATCAAGGGGCTCATCGGTCCCGACGGCTGGCAGGAAACCGTCCGCCGCTACGTCCCCGCCGCCGTCTTCGACGCTCTGGAGGCAAGGCTGCCGGAGTGAGGGAACCCGTGGCTGCGGGGTCCCGCCGCAGGCCGTGGCGGAAGCGTCCCGCTTCCCCGCTTTCACGCGCACTTGGCCGCCTTCCAGGATCTCTCGTCCTCAATCCCCCCGATCCCGTCCATCCTGATCCCGCGTCCTTCGGGGCCGTCTTCCGCTCCCCGCCGAAGAGTTTCTGAAACGCCTGCCAGCGACTGACACTATCTCGCTTTGTTCATTTCGCGAAATAGCGAAATACTACACCCATGACCGTCACCCGCACCCCCGCCGCGGAAGTCTTCAAGGCTCTCGGCCACCCCGCCCGGATCGATATGGTGCGTCACCTGATCCCCGGCGAGCGCTGCGTGTGCGAGCTGGTCGAAGTGGCCGGCTTGGGCTGGTCCACGGTTTCCCGCCACCTCGGGGTGCTGCGCGCCGCCGGTGTGGTCAGCGATGAAAAGCGGGGCCAACAGGTTTTCTACCGCCTCGCCCTGCCCTGTGTGGCCGGCTTTCTCACCTGCCTGGAGAACTCCGAGACCCCCTCTTGCAGCGGGAACCCCTGAAATGAAGGAGGAATGGAAACGCTTTGCCTGGCTGGCACTCGCCTTCGCAGGCCTCTACTTCCTCCCCATCGGGCATGACCGGTTCGATGCCGCGCTGTTCGAGGGGCTTGAACTGGCGAAATGGTACGCCCGCGAGCACGTGATCCTCTGCCTGCTGCCCGCGTTCTGGATCGCCGGAGCCATCGCGGCGTTCTTTTCCCAAGCCTCGGTGATGAAATACCTCGGCCCGGACGCACCCAAGGCCGCCTCGTACGGCGTCGCCTCGGTCTCCGGCACCATCCTCGCCGTCTGCTCGTGCACCGTGCTGCCCCTGTTCGCCGGCATCTACCGCATGGGTGCCGGACTCGGACCGGCAACGGCTTTCCTCTACTCCGGACCGGCGATCAACGCCCTCGCCATCATCCTCACCGCCCGCGTCCTCGGCTGGGAGATCGGGCTCGCCCGGGCGATCGGCGCGGTCGTCTTCGCGTTGGCGATCGGCGTCGCGATGGCCTCGATCTTCCGGCGCGATGAGCAGGAGCAGGGACGCAAGGCAGCGGCCCTGCCGGCGGCGGACGACGAAGGCCAGTCCGGCAAACGCACCGCCGCGTTCTTCGCCGTGCTGGTGGGCATTCTCGTCTTCGCCAACTGGGGCGAGGGCGACGGAGCGTTTGGCGCAATCCACTCGGTGAAATGGCCCCTGACTGCGGCCTTGGGGGCGGTGCTCGCCGTCATGCTGCGGGCCTGGCATCAGCTGCCCGTCTGGAAGATCCTGATCGTGGTGGCGTTCACCGCAACGGCTGCCCTGGCCTGGAGTCCGGCGGCGGCGGTGCTGGTTGCCTCCCTCGGACTCGCTTGGATCACGGCCGGGCGCAAGGACGCCAGCGGCCAGTGGTTTGCCGAAAGCTGGGCGAACGCGAAACTGATCCTGCCTCTGCTGCTGGCCGGGGTCTTCGTCGCCGGAATCCTGCTGGGACGTCCCGGTCACGAGGGACTGATCCCCGGAGAATGGATCACCCGCCTGGTGGGCGGAAACTCCTTCGGTGCCAATCTCTTCGCCTCCGTCGCGGGAGCCTTCATGTATTTCGCCACCCTCACCGAGGTGCCGATCCTCCAAGGCCTGATCGGCAACGGCATGGGCCGGGGCCCGGCGCTCGCCCTGCTGCTGGCCGGCCCGGCGCTCAGTCTGCCGAGCATGCTCGTCATCGCCTCCGTGATCGGCCCGCGCAAGACCGCCACCTACGTGGTCCTGGTGGTCACCGGTGCCACCTTCACCGGCTGGATCTTCGGCATGATCGCCGGATGACCCGTGTTTTCCCCACCCGACCCGAACCTATGAAGAAACTGCAAATCCTCGGAACCGGCTGCGCCAAGTGCAACCAGCTCACCGATGCCACCCGCCAAGCCGCTGACGCCTGTGGCATTGATTACGAAATCGAGAAAATCACCGATTTCCTCCGTTTCGCCGACTTCGGCGTGATGATCACCCCGGCGCTGATCGTCGACGGTCAGGTGAAGGTTTCCGGCAAGGTGCCTTCCATGGAAGAACTCCGATCCATGATCGGGGAAAACGCTTCGTCATGAAATCCAAGCTCGTCATCCGGCTTGTCCTACTGGGGCTGGTGGCCATCGGCATCGGCCGCTGGGCATGGACGGAATTCGGTCCCTCCACGCCCGTCCGCGCGGCAATCGTGCGACCCGACGGCGTCACCGTGATCTCGCTCCACGGCGACAAACGCTGCCGAACCTGTCTCCGCATCAGCGAACTCGCCGAGGACGAGATCCGCCAACGATTCGCGACCGAGATCCGGGAGGGCCGCCTGTATTGGGAGAGCGTCAACTATCAGACTCCCGGGAACGAGGACCTCGTCCCCCACTATGAAATCGTCAGCTCGACCCTGGTCGTGAGCCGCTGGCAGAACGGCGAGGAAACGGGGTGGCAACGCCTCGATGAGGTCTGGGACCTCGTCGGCGACGAAGCAAGCTACCGGGACTTCATCGCCGCCCGGGTCGCCACCGCCCTGGATCCTCCATGACGCCGGAAGCCTCCATCTGGATCGCGGGCGGGGCGGCGCTGTGGCTGGGCCTGCTCACCGCTGTGAGCCCCTGCCCGATGGCCACCAACGTCGCCGCCATCAGCTACATGGTGCGCGACAGCCGTTCGCCGCTCCGCACCCTTGCCGCCGGCGGGCTTTACTCGCTGGGACGCATGGCGGCCTACACCGCCGTGGGGGCGCTCATCGGCGGCGGGCTGCTCTCGGCTCCCGCCCTCGCCTCGCTGCTGCAGCGCCACCTCGGCCAGCTCATGGGCCCGCTGCTGATCCTCACCGGTATGGTGCTCCTCGGACTCTTCCCCGGCCTCCCGGCGATCGGGATGCGGGATGGCCCGCTCGCCCGTCGCCTCGCCCGCGCCGGGCGGCTCGGTGCCGCCCCTCTGGGTTTCCTTTTCGCCCTCGCCTTCTGCCCGGTCTCCGCCGCGCTCTTCTTCGGCAGCCTCCTGCCCCTCGCCCTCCGGCACCAATCCCTCTGGGTCCTGCCCGGCGCCTTCGGCCTCGGCTCCGCCGCCCCGGTGGTGCTCTTCGTGTTCCTTCTGGCCTTCGCCCGCCAAGCCGCGGCGACGAGTCTCGAACGCCTCAAGACGGTCGACCGCTGGCTCCTTCCGCTCACCGGCTGGGTGCTCGTCGCCATCGGTGCCGGCATGACCCTCCTCCACCTCGGGAAATGAGCGGAACCCGGAGGTGACACGCTCACTTCACCCCCCAAGGGCCTTTTTTCTCGCCCGTGAGGGCGGTTTGTGACGGGTTCGTCGCAATCCATGACGCTCCTCGGTTCCATTTCCGTCACATCCGTCGTTCTCGGCGTGCTCCAGGTTCTCGGAGCCCTCGGGGTTTTCCTGTTCGGCATGAAGGTCATGTCGGAGGCCGTCCAGCGCGTCGCCGGCAAAAGGATGCGGCAGGCGCTTTCCGGTCTTACGGCCAACCGCTTCAGCGGACTCATGACGGGTTTCGTCACCACCTCCCTGGTCCAGTCCTCCTCCGCCACCACGGTCCTTGTCGTTTCCTTCGTCAATGCCGGCCTGCTGACCCTCATCCAGTCGATCGGTGTCATCATGGGTGCCAACCTCGGCACCACGATCACCGCGTGGATCGTCGCCCTGATCGGAAAATTCAGCGTCTCCAGCGTCGCCCTGCCCCTGATCGGCATCGGCCTGCCCTTCGTCTTCATCGGCAAGGACAAGGCCCGCAGCTGGGGCGAGCTGTTCCTCGGCTTCGGTCTGGTGTTCTTCGGCCTCGGCCTGCTCAAGGACTCGGTGCCCGACCTCAAGACGATGATGAAGGAGGACCCGACCACCGCCGAAGCCATCCGCCAGGTCGTCACCTGGATGGGCGGACGGGCGTTCCTCTCCACCTTGCTCTACTTGATCGGCGGCATCATCCTCACCCTGATGGTCCAGTCCTCCTCCGCCGCCATGGCCATCACCATCACCTGCGCCCTGAACGGCTGGCTGGGCGATCTGGAAAACCCGCTGGAGGTCTTCCGCAACTCCGCCGCCATCGTTCTCGGCGAAAACATCGGCACCACCGTCACCGCCTGGCTCGCCGCGCTGGGGGCCAACGTCCACGCCAAACGCGCCGCCCGCGCCCACTTCACCTTCAACGTGATCGGCGTGCTGTGGATGCTCGTCGCCTTCGTCCCCTTCTCCGCGCTGGTGTGGCGGCTCGCGCAGTCCTTGCCGGAAAGCATGCGCTCCGCCTCGGGCAGCTTCCAGACCTCCGAGATCGCCTTCGCCACCGCGATCTTCCACACCTCCTTCAACCTCGTGAACATCGGCCTGCTCGTCTGGTTCGTCCCCCAGATCGCGCGGCTGGTCGAGTGGTGGGTGCGCGACCAATCACCCAAGGACACCTCGCCCCGGCTCCAGTACATTTCGCAGGGCCTCGTCGATCTCGGGGAGCTGAACATCGCCGAGGCCGAGAATGCCACCCGCCGGATGAACGTCCTCACCTCCGAGATGTTCGATGGCTTCGTGAACCTTCTCAACAACCCCCAGACCGACCTTTCCACCGAAGTCGCCGCGCTGAAGCAGATGGAGGACGACTGCGACGAAATGCTCAAGGACATCACCTCCTACCTCATCCAGTGCTCGTCGCACGAGATCGGCCCCGGAAATGCCGGCGAGATCACCTCCATGCTGCGCGTCGTTTCCGAGTATGAGGAGGCCACCGACCGCATCTACCGGCTGGTGAAGCTGGTGCAGCGGAAATACGAGAAGGGCCGTCATTTCAGCGAAGAGCAGCACCGCGAGCTGACCGCCATCTGCTCCCAGGTCCGCGCCATCCTCGACCTCTGCGCCAACGCCCTCTCCGGCGTCTCCGGCGAGATGCTCGAAAACGCCAACCGCATCGAGGACCGCATCGACCGCCTGCGCAAACAGCACAACAAGGGTGCCGTCCGCCGCATGCAGGCCGGAGCCGAGGTGCAGACCGAAATGCTCTACACCGAGACCAACAACCACCTCGAGGCGATCGGCAACCACGCCCTCAACGTCATCGAAAGCTCCGAGCGCTCCGAACACGCCTCCGCCGCCCGGGCGGACGATTGAAAAGGAGCACGGGGAGCGCCGGCATCCTGCCGGCAGGGTTTCGCATCCTGCGGAACCCTCCTTCTTTCAAACACTCCTTCTTCCAAGGTGCCCGGCGGGACGCCGGCCACTGCCGGCTGGAAGCCGGCGCTCCCCCCTTCCCTGTTCCATTCATCCCGTTCATTCGCTTGGCAAGAGAGGCTCCCGTGTTCTAGACCCCGCGCGGAATGCGTTTACAGGACACAATTGAATGGCCGGATGAAGTGGAAGTGCTCGTCGATCGCCTCGAAAGCGAATCGGCCGAGCGAGCTCTCAGCCGCGAAGAACGCGCCCTGATGGATGTGTATGAGACCGTCCCGGTTCTCGAGAGCGACAACTGCCTACACGAGTTCTGGCAGAGCGGCATGGATCACCAGCGGGTGATCAACTCCTTCGACCTCATCGGCGCGACCGGCATCGTCGATCCCCTCAAGGCGAGTCGCTGGTGCGAAACCCGCAGCGAAGACCGCAACGACTACAGCGAAACCGAAGAGGACTACCTCGCCACCATCGAAGAAGAACTCCCGGCCGGCATGGACGAACTCGTCGATCTCGTGCTTGAGTTCATCGAGGAAGAGCTGGGGTGAGAAGGTAGACGGTAGACGGTAGACGGTAGACGGTAGATGGTAGATGGTAGATGGTAGATGGTAGATCGTAGATCGTAGATCGTAGATCGTGGATGGCGGATCGTGGAGACAACAGCCGCTCCTTACTCGGCGTTCCGTCCCACTTGGATCAGCGCGACGAAATTCCCACCACCGGTGAGAGGATCGGAGGGTTGATGGGCCTCGAAGCGGTCGTTGTCGGTCGGCGACTCGGCGCGGAAGCCGTCGATGGCAATGAAGTCGCCCTCGTTGACGAGGAGAGTTCCTTTCACCTCCGACCGGCGGAACACGGGCATGTCGATCCGGTTCTCGAAAAGCACCACCTCACGCGGGAAACCCAGAAAACCCTTTTCATGACGTGTGATCGGATCGCCGTAGTTGACGAATCCTACAAAGGCGGTGCGGGCGAGAGCGAGGTCGACCACCACCTTTCCTTTCTCCGCCGAGCGGCCCTTGCAGGTCAGGATGGGACCGAGCACGCGTTCCTCGAATTGGCATGGGGTGGACGGATGGATGACTTCGAGCCGACCCTCCGCATCCGTCCGGGTTTCCGCAGGAAGATATTCGGAAGGATACACGAACTCCCTTATGAGCTCGATGTGCGAGGTGTCGCCTGAATCGGAGACGACCGTCACTCCGCCGTCCATGATGGGCTCGAACCCTCTCCGCCGGGAGAGCGATTTGGCCAAACGGCTTCCCTCCTCCGCCGAATAGACGCCCGAGATCCTGGCCGTGTCGTGTCTTTTCCCGAAGTGGAATCCATCCGGTGCCCGGAAGT
The DNA here is from genome assembly GCA_965652295.1 of uncultured Haloferula sp. Classification (GTDB taxonomy): domain Bacteria; phylum Verrucomicrobiota; class Verrucomicrobiia; order Verrucomicrobiales; family Akkermansiaceae; genus Haloferula. The sequence goes on from CBFGTS010000003.1 coordinate 235,815, forward strand.
AGTAGGCCGTCAATTTGATCGCCGGCTCCCCTGCCCGTGCGACCTGATGTCTGACATGGGCCCCGGAGGCCACGCCGGTATCCGACACCGAGCACGAAGCCAAGGCCCCGGCAATCAGCAGCCCGACGAGAGATAGAAGGCGGCCTGCTGCCGTCGAGAACCCACTGTGCATGTTAGCAGACCATCGTTTCCTAGCTTTGCTGTCAACCCCGCCCGAACTGCCGGCATCTCCTGCGACCTCAGAATTTCACTCCTCCCCGAGCGCCTCGAAGTGCGCCACCGCCGCCTTCGCCAAGCCCGCCGGATCGTAGCCGCCTTCCAGCACCGAGATCACCCGACCGTCCGCCCAGCGGTTCGCGATCCTCACCACCGCCCTGGTCAGCTCCGCGAAGTCCTCCGGCACGAGCTTGAAGCCCCCCAGCGGATCGCTCGCCAGTGCATCGAAGCCGGCGGAGACCAGCACCAACGCCGGCCGAAACTTCTCCATCGCCGGCACCAGGCGGTCCTCGATTACCGATAAAACCGCTTTCCCATCCGACCCGTGCTTCAGCGGCACATTCATCGTCGTCCCGATCCCGCGGCCCGCCCCGGTCTCGTCCGCGCCACCGCTGAAGGGAAAAATCCCATCCTCGTGCACCGAGAAATAAAACACATCCGGGTCCGCGAAGAACAGGTCCTGCGTGCCGTTGCCGTGGTGCACGTCCCAATCGACGATCAACACCCGCGGCACCCCGAACTCCTCCTGCGCGTGCCGCGCCATCAGCGCGATGTGATTGTAGATGCAGAAGCCCATCCCGCGGTCGGCCGTCGCGTGATGACCCGGCGGCCGCACCGCCACGAAAGCCCGCTTCACCCGCCCGTCCATCCCCGCCGCCACCGCTTCCAGACCCGCGCCGGTCGCCAGCATCGCCACCTCCTCGCTTTCCGGACCGATCGCCGTGTCGCCCGTGCGCAGGCGATCGGCGAGGCTTTCAACATCGATGTGCACCAGGTCCAGATAGTGCGCCGCATGGCACCGCAGCAGCTCCGCCCGCGTCGCCTTCCGGCCCGGCAAAGCCACGGCATCCATCCGTTTCGCCGACTCCGCCAGCGCTTCGCCCAGCACCCGGTAACGCTGCGGATTCTCCACCTCGCCCGGTCCGCCATCGTGACGCAGGCAGGTTTCCGACCAATACCAACCCACCGCCACCCCGACCGGCTTCGTCAAAACGGAGGGCCTTCCGGGTTTCACCAACCTCCGCGCCACCATCGCCACCGGAATCCGGAATTCCAGCTCTCCGTCCTCCTGCCGCGCCCGACCGCCGAACTTCTCGAACAACCGGATCATCGGCAGATTCGTTGGTAGCACCGAGGCCCAGAACTCCGCGATCCCCCGCTTCTTCGCCACCCGCGCCAGCTCGCCGAACAACTCACCCGCCATGCCCATCCGCCGCGTTTCGTCATGCACCACGAAGGCGACCTCCGCACTGCCGTTGTCGTCGCGATAAAACCGCCCCACCGCCCGCAGCACTGGCTCGCGACCCAGACCGATTTCCTCGAATATCCCCAGCGCCAGATCCCGCGACTGATCCACCCCCACCAGCTTGAAAGCCGAGTCCGCCGGCATCGACTCCCGCAGGTAGCCATACCGGTTGCGCACCGTTTCCTCACTGTGACTGTAGAAGAACTCCTGCAACCGCCGGATGTCCGAGGCGTGCAGCGGACGTAGGAAAAACGAGCGATCCCCGCCAAGTCGCAGCCGCCGAAATTCGACCCCCGACTTCACATCGCCCGGAGCCAGGCTCGTCGGTGCCACCGACACGAACTTCGGAATCCACCCCCGCTCGTGCGCCCCGCGCATCAGCTCCTCGCGGAACTTCGGGTCGGCGATCTGGATCATCTCCAGCGCCCGCTCGCGCATGCTCTTCCCGCGCAAATTGGCCACCCCGTGCTCGGTAATTACATAATGCACGTCCGTCCGACCGGTCGAAACCACCGTCCCCTCCGGCGGACTCGCCACGATCCGCGACTTGCTCCCGTCCTCGCTGGTCGAGCGCAGCACATGCACCGGCCGACCGCCCGCACTGCCCGCCGCGCCGCGCAGGAAATCGAGCTGCGCCCCGATCCCGCCGTGAAACCGGTGCCCCGCCGCGTCCCGCATCACCTGGCCCGTGATGTCAATCTGCCGCGCCCCGTTCACCGCCACCATCTTGTGGTTCATCGCAATGATCCCCGGGTCGTTCACCCAGTCGCTCGTCCGGAACTCCAGCTCCCCGCACTCCGCCACGAACTCATAGAGCCGCTTCGATCCCAGCGCGTGGCTCACCACCGCCTTGCCGGTCATGAAATGTTTCCGCGAGTGATCCACCGCGCCGCAGCGGATCAGCTCCATCAGCTCGTCGCACAGCAACCCACTGTGGATTCCCAGATGCCGGTGGCCCCGCAGGGCGGAAACCGCCGCCCGCGCCGTGGTGCCCAGCCCCACCTGCAGCGTCGAGCCATCATCCACCAGCTCCGCCAGATACGCGCCGATCTTTTCCCGCACCGGGTCCCGTCCCACCTTCGGCAACGTCGCCAGCGGCTCCTCCTTCTCGATGAACCAATCGATCTTCGACGCGGGCAGGGTCCCATCGCCCCTGGTGAAGGGAATCCGCGGATTCACCTGCGCCACCACCACCCGCGCCGCCTCCACCGCCGCCTTCACCACGTCCACGCTGATCCCCAGCGACACCTGCCCGTCCGCATCCGGCGGGCTCACGCTGATCAGCGCCACATCCACCGGCATCACCGTCGAGCTGAAGAACCGCGGCACCTCCGACATCGAGGCCGGCGTGTAGTCCGCCCGCCCTTCCAGCACCGCATCGCCCAGTTCCGGAGTCAGGAAAAACGAATTCGTCCGCAGGTTCTCCGCGAACCTTGGGTCCACCCACGGCACCTTCCCCAGCGTATGGATGTGCACCAGCTCCACATCCCGCATCCCCTCCGCCGCCTTCAGGAACCGCCGCATCAGCTCCCGCGGCACCGAAGCCCCTCCGCACAAAAACACCCGCGACCCCGGACGCACGATCCGCCCCCACGCCTCGTTGCTTCTTTCCAGCTCCTTCACGCTCCCATTCTCCACACCTCCCTCCCCTCAACAACCTCCACCTGTGGCTGCATCCCCGAGCCCTGGAGCGCCGATTATGAAATCGGCATCATCCATAGGAGGTGGGACGCCCCGTCCCGCCCCCCCCCCGCAGCCCGCCACCTCTGTTCGTAGTGCGTCCCTTTAGGGCGTCCCTTCGGTCCTGCCGGAGCCACGGAGCGCCGAATATGAATTCGGCACCGCCCCACCCCATAAGCTTCTTTGCCGCCACGATAGGCAACCCCGCACCCACCGCGTCTGCTAAACGGAGCGCCGGTTTCCAAACCGGCACCGCCTTCCGCAGTCTCACTTCCCAAAAGATAGACATCCCCGCATCCCCGACTCCAGCCGATCCAACCTCCGTCGATCCGCAATGCGACGTCCACCACCACATGCTCGAAGATGACTCCTCCGCCGCCGTCTTTCATGAAACCGGTCGGGCTTTCCACTTCCAAAACGCGAATCCCAGCAGCAGCGCCAGCAACGCTCCCGCCACCGGAACCCACGGAGTTTCCTCCGGCTCATTCGCTTGATCGACAGCGGGCCGTTCTGACCGCTCGTCCACCGGCCGGCGCGACGTTCTCGGTGTTGCCAGCACTTCTCCTTGGAAATCGTAACGCTTTTTCGACCCCTTGAAGGAGTAGGTCTGCTTGCCCTCCCTTACCTGGTCCCTCCATTCGAGCCAAAGATCCATGCGCGTCGAGCTAGGCACCGGAGGATCTTCCAACATGCCCGCCAAGGTGCTGGCGGACGCCTGACCCAAGGTGCCTTCAAGATCGGGAAGACGTCGTTTATCGTTGTCGCCCAGAAACCCTGCGAGGATATCCACCACTTCCGGAGTGTGAAAATAGCCCAACACAGTAAAGACCTTTTGTCGCTCTGTTAAGTAATGGTTATAGGCAGGTCCGTTTTCAAGTCCTTCTTCTTTGAGCCTTGAAACATAATCCCGGAAGAAGCCCGGGAATTCAGGTCGTTCGGCAAGGGCTGTCTCAAGCGCGGGGACTACTTGGGTCTCCATGGCTTTGGAAAACGTCGGGAGTCGGTATTTCCTGTAAAGCATGGCAAGTTCAGGCATGGCTTCCTCGGCCGGCATTTGGCGGAGTTCATGAATACGCTCCAAAACCGAGGTCTCCCATGCTTGCAACTCTGCCGGGTTGTCAGGAAGACGGGCTGATATTTTTGTCGAAATCGTGACGATTCCGACCAGCAAAATCATGAAGCATTTCATTTAGTCGATAAACTCGGTTAACCACTCATCGATCTTGTCCCACTCCCCCTTCACCAGCAGCCGTTTTCTCAATAGACCGGTGTGGAACGGGTTCGAATACATCAACCGATCGGGATGATGCGTGCCTGCCAAGGGTGCAGGGCCTCCACCGTCGTTCGGGTGTCCTCCCCCCATCATGACGTGCCCGATTTCGTGCGCCAACGTGTTGAGAATACCGCTTTTGCTCCTTCCCGTGTTGCCCGGCAGCCAGACGGTGCGCGAAGCCGGATGAGCGAGACCCACATACCCTCCGAAGCCATGGAACTCGCTGTTGAAATCCCGCCAGACGGTGATCTGTTCCGCGCCACCCACGAAATAAACGTTGATGTCCGCAGCGGCGTCCACTCCCGCAGAGGTAAGGATCTTACTTTGTTCGGTTCCAATGTCGCTACCATTCGAATCCAATGAACCATTCCCTGAGGCAGGTCCTGACCCGGGCTCTTGTTGGAAATCCTCTCCCGTTCCGTAGTCCCAATACACCGGGGTCGGCTGGACATCACCGGAGGTTTCGACGTCCCAATAGGCGTTGACCTGTTTGCCGTAGATGTCGTCGAGGAATTCCTCGATTTCGGCTTTGGTGAAGGCGTGTTCAGGATTCACCCGGCCGTCCACGCCGTTGTTCTGCGCGACGTGCCAGAAGTGGAGTTTCACCTCACGCCGCTTCATGACCTTCACTCCGATCGGATGGGAAACGCTGTCGGCATCTTCGAAACCGAGATCCACATCCACCTCGGACGAGGACGTCGCAGCCGAGGACCAACTTACGGGAGTAGTCCCGAGATCAAGGGTAGCAGGAGTAATGGCGACGTTCCCGGCGCTCAAGGTCAGGGCCCGGTCGGGCGTCACGGGAGCGTGGACGACCGAGGCATTCGCCTCCGAACCTCCTCCGGGAACCATCACCCAGATTTTGCCCCCTTGTCGTTCGTCCTCCTTCAATGCGGTCGCCGAGACAGGATCGACTCCGGTGGCAAATTCGTCGTCCTCCACCCGAACGGGAACGGCGCTGAGCAATCGGGTGAAATCCGCCGGAGCCTCGTGGGAGGAGAGACCCGCGACAAGGGAACCCGAACCGGCCATTCCCAAAAGGCGGGCCTGCTTCCATTCCCCGTCCAATCCGGGAGCGATCTCGGGGAGGTAATACAGCCGCCCATTCCGCCAGACCAATCCCTCGCGCATGACGCCGGTTCCGTCCTTGGACAGATCGATGAGATCTTTCATTTTCGAGATCGGAGACCAATCCGACGAAGACTTCCTGGCTCTCGGAGTCACCTTTTCACCGAGGAGCACCAAGCCTCCATTACCGTTTTCTCCACCCACTTCAACCATCTTCCGAAATTCATTCTTACCCAGCGAGATCGCCGCGCCTCCCGCTCCGGTAAGGAAGCCTTCCTCGTTCTGCCAGTCGTACCCCCAGAGAGCCCCGGACTCGTGGGCAAACACCGCATACGGCGGGGCCGGGGTATAGACAGGTTCGGACCCTTCCGGTTCAAGATCCCAAACCACCCGCTGGTCCTGCTGCCAGCTCACTCCGGAACCCGAGCCACTGGAGACCCCCTTGTAGTTTTGAACCACGATTTTCCCGTCGTTCGAAAGGGTCGAACCAAACCTCAAAAAACCGTGTGCCATGTCATACGGTGCACGGGCCGCATCGTTGCCTGATCTCATTTCGGAGGCACCGTCGCCGGGTTTCTTCCACCAAACGAGGCGTCTGCTCTCCCGGCTTTCATTGAGATCATCGTCGAAGGTCTGACTCCCCACGACCCAGCCCTGATCATTCATGGCGTAGAGCAGGGCATCTTCGCCATAGTCCACGATCTCGCCGCGATCCCAAACCTTGCGGCTGAACATCACCCTGCCCACATCGTCCACCCCCGCCGGGCCCTCCGGCCATAAGCCTGGTGTGGTGAGAGAGGAGATCGGCAACTCAAACACCGCATACACCGAGTGGGGAGTCTTTTTCCAATTGATGAGCGAGTCGTTTGCAACCGCGTCTTCACTATCCGGCACCGAGTCTCCATCCGAGTCGAGCTGCTGTCCATCCGGTACACCATCGCCGTCGTTGTCACTTTGAAAGGGAGAGGCCAAACCCGAGTCCGGGTGCTCGGGATCCAACATCACGGCAAATTCGGCCCAATCGGGACTGCCATCGGAATCGGAGTCGAGACTCCAATCCGCCGAAATCCGCACGAACCCCCTGCCATCCGGCGAGGCGGGAGCCGGGGGAGGTGCCGCACGAGCAACGGCCACGGAATTGGCGACGGCCGCGTTCATTTCGGGCAGGCGGGCCCGGAACTCATTCACCATCGCGGCATCCTCTTCGGCAAGCGGAGACTCTTCCTGCGGAGGGATCTGCGGCGTGGGAAGATGGAGGACGAAAAAGTAGTAGTCGCCGTAGGGGTGGGCGAACCATGGCATCTCCGACCAGTCCTGATGCAGGGATTCAGGAATCCGGAACACCACCGATCCACCTGAATCGAGCGAACGCCAGGAAAGGATGGTGCCCGTTTCCGGAGAGGCCGCCGGGGCGACCATCAGGCTTACGTGTTGAGAGGGAACCTCCACCGCTTCACCCCCGGGCGCTTCCGGGTCCGGCGGCGGAGCCGGAGCCCTTTCCACCAACGGTACGACGTGCTCGTGCCCCAGCCCATAGATATTCCCGATCTCCTCCCAATCCTGCAGATCGCGGCTGAACTCGACCCGATAACCCACACCAGCCGTCGATCGAAACACCCAAGAAGTCTGCACCGATCCATCAAGCGCGGACACATCCTCCATCCAACGGGGCGGCAGCGGGTCGTCCTGCTGCGCGGCTGCAGAACCAAGAAGAGCCAACGACACCATGCCTGCTGCCACGAAAACCCTGGGAGATTTCAGCCTTCGATCAGTCACGACGGGATTCGATGACTTTTGCCACATATAACGCAAGTCAGAAATGACTACGGTATGCTCTGCGAGGGTTTCAAGCTGCTGGAATGCCATCGCGCAAAGGCCGTCCACTCACATCTCCCGGTTCACGCCCGGAAGACCCGGACGAGCTATTTGTCCATCAGGTAAAAGCAATTTTGCGAGAAGAACGGCTCAAACGGGGCATCAGTTTCAGAAAATTGGAGAGCCTTTGTGGAATCTCGCACGGGTATCTCGCGCTTGCCGAGCGTTCCGATGTGCAGCCAACGCTTCTTGTGATCCGACGATGGACCAACGGTCTTGGAATCAGTTTGGAAGACGTCATCCGACGGGCCCACCAGGATTCTTGAGATCGACTCGTTCCGCTCGAAGGAAACGCCGGAACCGAACCTGGTGGCGGGGATGAAGTGGTTGATGGGAGCTTACACTCAGAGCTGGAACCGCAGGCGCAAGCGGCGTGGGCACGTGTTCCAAGGGCGCTACAAGGGGTGGTGGTCAATGGTGAGGGGAACGGTGAGCCTTTCCGGACGCTTTCGGCGTTGGACAGAAAACGCAGCTTGAAAACCGCACGGATAGCGCACGCTCCCCCTGTGAAAACGATCACAACCACCACCGCACGGTCCGATCTGTATCGCGTCACCGATTCGGCTCTTTCTGACCACGAGCCCGTGCAGATCACCGGCAAGCGCGGGAACGCCGTTTTGGTTGCGGAGTCCGATTGGAGGGCGATCCAGGAGACCCTGCACCTTGTGAGCATTCCGGGTATGCGGGATTCCATCCTCAAAGGGATGAAGCAACCGGTTGAGGAATGCAGCCGGGAGATCGACCTGTGAGCTACGATCTCGCCTATACCCGGCAGGCGAGAAAGGACGCGAAGAAGCTGAAGGGATCGCCATTCGCAGCCAAGGCGAGGGAACTGCTGGATTTGATCGCCAACGACCCCTTTGCCGGTCCTCCTCCATTTGAGGCCTTGGTCGGTGACCTGAAGGGAGCCTATTCGCGCCGCCTCGACATTCAGCGTCGCTTTGTTTATCAGGTCTTGGAGGAGGAGCAGATCGTGAAGGTGCTGCGACTCTCGACGCACTACGACTGAAACCCAAGAGCCGATTCTGAACCCGCCTCACCGGGAGGGTAACCCGTCACGACGATACCATCCTCAACCCAATCACGCCTCACGAAGCCAAGTTCACGATTCAGATTCCATGAGCACAATGAGAGCGCTCGCAATCAGCATGACCAGAAGCGCCCAACTACCTGACCTCCTTCGATTCCGCTGATTCATATGATCAGGACACTCAGCCCTCAGGCAACGCGCGGCTGCCATCAGGCGGTGGTGTGCGATGACGTTCCACCGGAACCATGAAGATGAATCCTGCCATCGTTGGAACATGGATAATCGAATCGCCTGAACGACAGGGTGAGCATGAGTATATTCATATTTGCAGCGATGGACGAATCGTGCACTTCACGTTTGCTCAACCGGAAGGTCACCGCGTCTGGTCGGTGAAGCTCTGGGCGACCCCGATGGGAGGCAATCATTACCAGATTCGTCCGAAACCGGTCCACGAAGGCTGGCCGGTCGAGATCCTCCCGTCCGAAAATGGGCTTCGAACTGCGCACAACGAGAAGTCGCATTCGCTGCTTCCTGCTTTAGATGCCTGTTTGCCCAACTGGTTCAACAGCCGGCTTGAGAAGGCGCTTGCCGAGATGGCTGAGCTGGAAGAACAGGCACAAAAAGCCCAGCAAGCGGGAGATTGCGATGCTCCACAGCAGCCTCGTTGAAGCCCCGTTTTTTGTGGTTCGCTGCTCTCATGGGGATCGACGCCGCCAGGTGCCTGCGCCACCAAAGGAACCGATGATCCGGACTTTATCGTCCCATCCATCCCGGAAATCCTATTCATCCTTGATCCCAGATCCCCGGCAGCCGTCCCCTCACAAAACCCTCTGCGGCTCGCCGCTGTGCGGAAATTGCCGAAGTGTTCGCGCTTCCGGCATTGCCGTTGACCCGACGCCGAACTGCGGTTGACTCGTCCTGTTATGGGCGTTCTTGTCATCAACTGCGGCTCTTCCTCGGTCAAATTCGCGCTTTTCGCCGCCAGCGACCCGCAACCGGCCGCCAGCGGCATTGTCGAGCGTCTCAACAGCCCCGGTGCCCGCGGCATCATGCATCTGGCCGGCGACGGATTCATCGAGCTGTCCGTCGAGGCACCCGGCGATCACACCGCCGCGCTGCGTGCCGCGCTCCAGGCCCTCCGCGCCCAGCCCGGGCTCGAGCCCGTCACCGCCATCGGTCACCGCGTCGTCCACGGCGGCCAGCGCTTCTCAAAACCGGCGCTGATCGATGCCGAAGTCCTCGCCGCCGTCCGCCTGCTCGCCCCGCTCGCTCCTTCCCACAACATCCCCAACGCCCTGGGCATCGAGGCCGCCTCCGCGCTCTTCCCCGGCATCCCGCAGGTCGCCGTGTTCGACACCGCCTTCCACCAGAGCATCGCGCCGAAGGTCTATCGCTACGCCATCCCCGAAGAACTCTACCGCGAGCACGACGTCCGCAGGTACGGCTTCCATGGCACCAGCCACGGATGGGTCGCCGCGCAGGCGGTGAAGGCGCTCGGCCTGCCCGACCACCACCGACTGCTCATCGCTCATCTCGGCAACGGTTGCAGCGCCACTGCGGTGCTGGACGGCCGGTCGGTCGACACCACCATGGGCCTGACCCCGCTCGAGGGCCTCGTCATGGGCACCCGCAGTGGGAACGTGGACCCGAACCTCCACGCCTTCCTCCACCGGCAGACGGGCATGTCGCTTCAGGAAATCACCGACCTCCTCAACCTGCGCTCGGGCCTCACCGGGCTGGCCGGCATTTCCGACATGCGCCAGCTCGCCGAAGCCGAGGCCGCGGGCGATCCCGCCGCCCACCTGGCGGTCGAGGTCTTCACCTTCCGGCTCGCCCGCGAACTCGCCGGCCTCTGCGTGGCGCTAGGCGGTCCGCCTGACGCCCTCGTCTTCACCGGCGGCATCGGAGAAAACTCGGCCATGATCCGCCGGGCGACCGTCGATCAACTCGGCGTGCTCAGCCTGAAGCTCGACGAGCCCGCCAACCTCGAGCACGGCCGCGCCACCGCCGGGCGGATCAGCCCGCATGGTACGAAACCTGCCGTACTCGTGATCCCGACCAACGAGGAATTCGCCATCGCCACCGCCACCCGCGAACTCACCGGCCAAGCCTGATCTCCGTCATGCCCCAGCACACTTTTCTCACCGTTCCGGTCGGCCGCAGCGTCGGCCTGACCTCTGTCAGCATCGGCCTCGTCCGCGCGCTCGATCGGCTGGGGGTGGACGTCGGATTTTTCAAGGCCCTCGGCCAGCCGCATCCCGGCGAGGATTTCGACCGCTCCTCCGCCTACCTCGAGGCCACCACCACGCTCACCCCTCCCCCGCCGATCCCCCACTCCACGGTCCGTCATGCCGTCAGCAAGGACGATATCGATGACCTCATGGAGGAAGTCGTCAGCCGCTACGAGCCGCTTCCACGGCAGCACGATGTCATCATCGTCGAGGGCCTCGTCAACACCCACGACCTGCCCAGCGCCACCAAGCTCAACGCCGCCCTGGCCCGGGCCCTCAACGCCGAAGTCGTGCTCGTGACCCGCCCGGAAGAGGGCGATACGGTCGAGGCCATCGCCGACCAGCTCGACCACGTCCTGCGCCAGCTGCCCGACCATTTCCGCCGCATCAAGCCGGCCGTGATGCTCAACCACGTCGATGTCGATGCCCTCGCCGCCGACCTCGGCACGACGACCGATGCGCCCAGCCTTCTCACCGCGCTTTCCGCGCAGCTCTCGGCGAAACAGGGCGACTACGAAATCATCGGCATCATCCCCGACAACCCCGACCTCGCCGCGCCCCGGATGTGTGACGTCGTCGATCTGCTCGGCGGTTCCGTCCTCATGGCCGGCGACATGGCCGGCCGCCGCATCAAACGGATTTCCCTCTGCGCCCGCACCGTGCCGAACATGCTCGGTGCGCTCCGTTCCGGAAATCTCGTCGTCACCCCGTCCGACCGCTCCGACATCATCCTCGCCGCCGCGCACGCCGCCACACGCTCGATCCAGCTGGCCGGGTTGATCCTCACCTCCGACCTCGAGCCCGACCCGCAGGTCATGCGTTTCTGCCAGGACGCCTTTGAAGCCGACGGCGGCACTCCGGTCATCCGTGTCCCCGATTCCTCCTTCGACATCGCGCTCCGTCTCCACGATCTCAACCCCGAGCTGCCCGTCGAAGACGTCGAGCGCATCGGCCAGGTGATGGACACTGTCGCCCGCTCGACCGACGCCAACTGGCTGCGCGAGCGTTGCGCCACCTATGTCGCCAAACGTCTTTCGCCGCCCGCCTTCCGCCACCGCATCGCCAAAACCGCACGCGCCAATCTCAAACGGATCGTTCTACCCGAAGGCGACGAACCCCGCACCGTCCAGGCCGCCGTCCGCTGCGCCGAGCGCGGCATCGCCCGGTGCATCCTGGTGGGCGATCCCGAACAGATCCGGGAAGTCGCCCGCGTCAACAACCTCACGCTCCCGCCCCTGCTTGAGATCCTCGACCCCGAGCCCCAGCGCGCCCGTTTCCTGGAGCCGCTGCTGGAGCTGCGGAAAAGGAAGGGACTCACCGAACTCGCCGCCCAGGAGGCGCTGCGCGACAACGTCGTGTTCGCCACCATGATGCTCGCGATGGACGAGGTCGACGGTCTCGTTTCCGGTGCCGTTCACAGCACGGCCGACACCATCCGGCCCGCGCTCCAGCTCATCCGCACCGCTCCCGACGCCCGCGCCGTTTCCTCCGTCTTCTTCATGTGTCTGCCCGATCAGGTCCTCGTGTATGGCGATTGCGCCGTGAACCCCGACCCCGACGCCGAGACGCTGGCCGACATCGCCATTCAGAGCGCCAACTCCGCGAAGGCCTTCGGCATCGATCCGATCGTCGCCATGATCAGCTACTCCACCCTCGGCTCGGGTGCCGGCAGCGAGGTGGAAAAAGTCCGCCTGGCCACCGAGATCGCCCGCCAACGCGCGCCCGAGCTGATCATCGACGGCCCGCTGCAATACGACGCCGCCACCATCGCCGAGGTCGCCGCGACCAAAGCCCCCGACAGCAAGGTCGCCGGCCGCGCCAACGTCTTTATTTTCCCCGATCTCAACACCGGCAACACCACCTACAAAGCCGTCCAGCGCTCGGCCAACGTCATCTCCATGGGCCCCATGCTCCAGGGCCTGCGCAAGCCGGTCAACGACCTCAGCCGCGGTGCCTCCATCGATGACATCCTCTACACCATCGCCCTCACGGCGGTGCAGGCGGGGTGAATGGAGAGCCGATCAACCTGCCAGTGGCATGACCGTCCCGGTCATGAAAGGGGGAGCTTTTCGAACTCACCAAGCAGGCGACCGGATGAATCTTGTTCGGGGTTTCCCTTTCATGACCATTCCGATCAGAAGAAAGGAAGCTCCTCTCACCCGCCAAGCAGGCGACCGAGTCGCCTGCTCGTTGGGAGTTTCTGTCTTTCATGAGGCTCTCATCAGAAAAAAGGAGACTCTTCGGACCCGTTGAGCAAGCGACGGGGGGAACGCTCGCCCGAAGCACCCCCGCTCATGACCGGGACGGTCATGCCACTGATAGGCGACAAAAGCCTCAGAACCCATCATCGCATCACGATATGATGATTTGACTCTTGCGAGCCCGGGCGGATTCCTTAGGTTGCCGGCATGCCGCGCCCCGACGCCACTGCCGATCTCACAGCCGCCCTCGAACAACGCATCCTGATGCTGGATGGCGCGATGGGAACCACCATCCGCGGCTACGGGCTCACCGAATCCGATGCCCGTGGCGAACGCTTCAAGGACACCGAAAAGGACCTCCTCAACAACGGCGACATCCTCTGCCTCACCCGCCCGGACGTCATTTCCGACATCCACCGCCGCTTCCTCGAAGCCGGCTCGGACATCATCGAAACCAACTCGTTTTCCGGCACCTCGATCGCCCAGAGCGAGTTCTTCGTCGAGGACCCGCGTGAAACCGGCAAGGGCCGCAAGGACCCGGCGTTCTACCAGAAGGTCCTCGATGATCCCTTCCTCAAGGACCTCGCGTGGGAGATCAACGTCAAGTCCGCTCAACTCGCCCGCGAGGCCTGCGACAAGGTCGCCGCCGCGACCGGCATCCCGCGCTACGTCGCCGGCGCGATCGGTCCGCTCACCGTCGGCCTCAACAACGCCGCGGTGGACCCCAACGATCCCGGCTTCCGCTCGGTGACCTTCGATCAGGTCTATGAGGACTACAAACGGCAGATCCGCGCCCTGGTCGAGGGCGGCGTGGATATCCTGATGATCGAGACGATCTTCGACGCCCTCAACGCCAAGGCCGCGGCCGTCGCCGCGCAGGACGTGTTCGAGGAAGACGGCTTCCGCCTGCCGATCATCATTTCCGCCGCGGTCGGCCGCGGCGGCGAAACGATGATCTCCGCCCAGAAGGTCGAGGCCCTGTGGAACTCGGTCGAGCACATCAAGCCGCTCGCCGTCGGCCTCAACTGCTCGCTCGGCCCCGAGGAGATGCGGCCGTTCATCGACGAGCTGTCGCGCGTCTGCGGCACCTACGTTTCCTGCTACCCGAATGCGGGGATGCCCGATCCGTTGTCGAAAACCGGTTTCCCCTACCTGCCGGAGGACATGCACCGGCTCGTCGGCGATTTCGCCCGCTCCGGCTTCGTCAACCTCGCCGGCGGCTGCTGCGGCAACACTCCGGAGCACATCGCCGCGATCGCCGAAGCGGTGAAGGGAGTTCCGCCGCGGAAGATTCCTACGATTCCCCCCGTACTTCGACTCGCCGGCACCGAGCCCTACAACCACACGCCGGACAAGAATTTCCTGATGATCGGCGAGCGCACCAACGTCGCCGGCTCCCCCGTTTTCCGGAAAATGATCCAGGAAGGCCGGCTCGAGGACGCGCTCGCCGTCGCCCGTCAGCAGGTCGAGAACGGCGCGCCGGTGATCGACATCTGCTTCGACGACGGCCTGATCGACGGCGTGGAAATGATGACCCGTTTCCTCAACCTCGTGCAATCCGAGCCGGACATCACCAAGGTGCCCATCACCGTGGATTCCTCGAAATGGGAGATCATCGAGGCCGGCCTGAAATGCCTCCAGGGCAAGGGCATCGTGAACTCGATTTCCCTCAAGGAAGGCGAGGAGAAGTTCAAGGAATGCGCCCGCACGATCATGAAATTCGGCGCGGCCACCGTGGTGATGGCTTTCGATGAAAACGGCCAGGCCGCGACCTACGAGGAGAAGATCCGCATCTGCGAGCGCGCCTACCGGATCCTCGTCGATGAGGTCGGCTTCAACCCGCAGGACATCATCTTCGACCCGAACATTCTCACCGTCGCCACCGGCATCGAGGAGCACAACAACTACGCCGTCGATTTCTTCAACGCGACGAAATGGATCAAGGAGAACCTCCCCGGGGCCAAGGTCTCCGGCGGCGTCTCCAACGTCTCCTTCTCCTTCCGCGGCAACAACCCGGTCCGCGAGGCGATGCACGCCGCCTTCCTCTACCACGCCGGCAAGGCGGGCATGGACATGGGCATCGTCAACGCCGGGATGCTCGAGGTTTACGACGAAATCGCGCCCGAGATGCTCAAGCACGTCGAGGACGTCCTCCTCAACCGCGACCCCGATGCCACCGAGCGCCTCCTCGATTTCGCCGAGCAGTTCAAGGGCGTGAAAAAGGAAGCCCAGGTCCAGGACCTCGCCTGGCGCGACACGCCTGTGGAAAAGCGTCTCGAACACGCGCTGCTGCGCGGCATCGACAGCTTCATCACCGAGGACACCGAGGAAGCCCGGGAGAAATATGGCCGGCCGTTGAAGGTCATCGAAGGTCCGCTGATGGATGGCATGGGCGTCGTCGGCGACCTCTTCGGGGCCGGTAAGATGTTCCTTCCGCAGGTCGTGAAATCGGCCCGCGTGATGAAGAAGGCGGTCGCTTATCTCGAGCCGTTCATGGCTGAGGAAAAGGAGATCAAGATCCTGGGAATCATCGACAAGCTCCGCGCGGAGGATCCCTCGCTTTCCGAGGCGAGCGCCCGCATCAAGGCCGAGAAATCCCTCACCGCCGGGCGCGTCATCATGGCCACGGTGAAGGGTGACGTGCACGACATCGGCAAGAACATCGTCGGCGTGGTGCTCGCCTGCAACGGCTTCGAAGTGATCGACATGGGCGTGATGGTTCCCTGCGACAAGATCCTCGATACGGCGATCGAGAAGGGTGCCGACATCATCGGACTCTCCGGTCTGATCACGCCGTCGCTCGATGAAATGATCCACGTCGCCAAGGAAATGGAGCGCCGCGGCATGAGCCTGCCGGTCCTCATCGGAGGTGCGACGACATCTCCCGCCCACACCGCGGTGAAGATCGCGCCGCACTACAGCGGCCCGATCGTCCATGTCCTTGATGCCTCCCGTTCGGTGCCCGTCACCACGACGCTGTTGTCCGAGGACGGGCGTGAGAAATTCATCACCGACAACGCGGCCAAACACGAGAAGCTGCGGGAGACCTTCAACAAAAAGGACAAGCCCACCGTTTCGTATGGAGAAGCGGTTTCCAACCGCTTCATCCCCGACGGCGGCTGGGACAGCTACACCCCTGCCAGGCCGTCGTTTCTGGGCACCCGCGTAATCGACGGCCAATCGCTGCGCGAGCTCGCCGAGTACATCGACTGGACGCCATTCTTCCATGCCTGGGAGATCCGCGGCGTGTGGGACAGGGAAACCAAGACCCTCAAGACCCGGAACGAGGAAGGTGCGAAGCAAGCCCAGGAGCTGTTTGCCGAGGCGCAGGAGCTGCTCGAACAGATCATCGCCGAGAAGCGCTTCACCGCCCGCGGCATCTACGGATTTTTCCCCGCCAATGCCGAAGGTGACGACCTCATCGTCTGGACCGACGACACCCGTAGTAGCGAGCGAGCGCGTCTCCACACGCTGCGCCAGCAGCTCGCCAAGGAAACCGACAAGCCGCACCTGGCGTTGGCTGATTATGTCGCACCGAAAAAAGAACTCTCCCCTACCAGTGGCATGACCGTCCCGGTCATGAACCCCACGGGCGTGACCAAACGCGAAGGCTCCAACCTCCCCCACTGGTCCGACCAAGGTTCCACCTACGCCGTCACGTTCCGTCTTGCTGACGCGCTCCCTCAGGAGGCCCTCCGCCGCTACCTCGATGCGAAGACCGAAGCCTTCAACTCCCTCAAGCATGCCCGATCCACCGGCGACGCCGCAATGGTCGAGCAAGCGGAGCACAATCTCTTCGAAGCCTTCTCCGAGCATCTTGAGCAAGCGCTCGAAGCAGGCCATGGTGCCTGTCTGCTGCAGGAACCCGAACTGGCCGAACTCGTCCAAAATGCCCTCAAGCACTTCGACGGCGAACGCTACGACCTGCTCCATTGGGCGGTGATGCCGAATCACGTCCACGTGATCGTCCGGCCGAAAGAGGAGCACGCATTGCCTGAGATCCTCCACTCCTGGAAATCGTTCACCGCGCATGAGATCAACAAGTGCCTTGGCAAGAGGGGCGACGTCTGGCAGGACGAATCCTATGACCACCTGATCCGCGGGCCGAAGGACTATGGAAACCAAGCCGCCTATCTGGAAAGGCATTCAACCCGCTGGAAGAGCGATCGTATCGCCAAGGATGAGAACGCTGCTCAGGTTCATGACCGGGACGGTCATTCCACTGGTCACCAGGCGGACTACATCGGGGCTTTCGTCGTCGGCATCCACGGGGCGGACGAGTGGGCGAAGGAGGTCTCCGAGAAGGAGACCGACCCTTACAAATCGATCATGATCAAGGCCGTCGCCGACCGCCTCGCCGAAGCCTTCGCCGAGCTGCTCCACCACCGCGCGCGGGTCGAGTGGGGCTACGAGCGGCCGAACGAGTTCAACCACAACGAACTCATCAAAGAGCTCTACCGCGGCATCCGCCCGGCTCCCGGCTACCCGGCGCAGCCGGACCACACGGAGAAGCCGGTCTTGTTCGATCTACTGGAAGCATCGGAGAAAACCGGCGTCACGCTCACCGAAAGCTGTGCGATGCACCCCGGTGCGGCCGTTTCCGGACTGATGTTCTCGCATCCGGAGAGCCGTTATTTCGCCATCAGCGAGCTGCAGAAGGACCAGGTCGAGGACTACGCCCGACGCAAGGGGTGGTCGATCGAGGAAGCCGAGAAATGGCTCGGCCCGTGGCTCGGATACTGACGGGGCTCAATCGGTGATCCCCGCCCTCAGGTCGAGGTAGCGGCGCACGGCGGCAATCCGGTTCTCGACTCCGAGCCGCTGGAACACCGCCTCGAGGTGTTTCTCCACCGTTCGTGGGCTGATGTTCAGGATGATCGCCACTTCGGCACTGGTCTTGCCCTCGGCGATCCATCCCATGATCTCCTTCTGTCGCCGGGTCAGGACCGCGTTCAGCGCATCCTCCCCTCTCATCGCACTGGCGTCGAAATGCAGAAGGATGATCTCCCCGTCCGGACGCGGCAGGGCCATGAAGCTCACCGGACCCTGATCGCCGAACGGAATCTCCACGCTCCGGAACTCCGCCGTAACCGGATCGATCCAAGCCAGTGCGAGCTGCGTTTGAAGTTCGGCCAGGACCGTCCGATCGATTTTCCCAAACGCCTGGTCGTCCCCCCACCATGCCTCGGCGCGGCGGATGCCCTCGAAGTTGATGGGCAGCGTATCGCCATTGGAATGGACGAGAAACACGGCCGCATGGGCCGAGGGAGGCGATCCGAGGTAGAGCTTGCGGAACTGCCGCTCGACATTTCCGGCAGCCAGACGCTCGGCCATGATTCTGGCGGTGAGAAGCATCATGTCGAACAAGCGGCGATCGCTGTCGGCAAAGGCACCTTCTTTGCGCGGGATCAGCCAAAGCGTTCTGGTCCGCCCGTTCGCACAGAGCCGTCCACCGAGGAAATCGCTGCACGCATCCGTCAGAGGGAGCAGGTTCTTGAGTTCCCGCCAGGCCTTGCCTCCCGCTTTGAGCCCCACCCCCAGCTGGTCGGGGTTTTCGGAATCCATCTCCCGCATCACCGCGGCCAACACCCCCTGGGAGGCTTCGGCCCGGCCGAGCGGGCGGGCGAGCTCCTCACCCTCGCGGCCGCGGCCGATGCTCAGGACATTTCCAGCGGGCGACACCGACAGCACCCATCCTTCTTCCTCGACTCCGGCAAGCTCGGGAAACCGCTGGCAGAGAAGGCCGACCATGGATCGGAAATCGGAGCAGCGCTGGAGGTCCAGCGCTAGCTGGATGAAGCGATCGTCAGGTTGGGAGGGCATGGGTGAGGGGAGGTGTCTATCGTAATCGCGCCGCGAAATCGTTACGTAGCTCCACGTGATTTCGTCGTCGTTACTGTTTCGCCGTGAGGAAGTCCGGCAGATAGGGGCCGCCAACTACGATGCCAACCGTAATCGGCCGCCATGGGGGCGGCGGCCTAACGCTTGCGCCGCAGGAACGCGGGCACGTCCAGATCCTCGCCATCGATGAGGCTGGGATCCGCACCCTCGAAACGTCCCTTCGGGCCGGAGTCGAACGTGAGTTCGCCCTGCCCCCCGGATTTCGCGGGACGGGACGGCTCCTCCTCGCTCAGGACCGGCGGGTCGCTCTTGGGTTCCGTGGCTGCCTCTGATTCGACCGCTTCGGGCTTTTCCCCCGGCGTTTCGTCTGGTGATGGCGGCGAAGGCTCGGCGAAGGGCACCTCCATTTCGGGCTCGGAATTCTTCGGCACAAACGGCCGCTTGCCCTTCGCTGAAATCCAGGACGGCACGGCAGGCACCTCGTCCTCGAAGTTGGGCAGATCTTCGATCTCGTCTTCAGGTTCCGGAGCGACGGCTGTGAGATCGGGTTCAAAAGGCGACAACGGTTTGGCTTCGCCAGCCGCGGTGGGAGGTGCCTCATCCGGCTCCGGGGCCGACGGCTTCTCCTCCTCGACGACCTGTTCCTTCTCCTCTTCCGCCGCCCAGGGTTCGGGTTCCGGATCCTTGATGTCTTCGGCCATCTGCTGCGGTTCGGCGGGCTCATCGAACGGGTTCTTCACGGCGGCCATGGGAGCCGTGGCGGCGGCAAAGCCCATGCTCGGCTCCAGGGCCGGGGAGCTGCGACGGTACTCCTCGTCGGGCATCGTGCGGCGGAGGCGCTCCTCCGGCAGCGAGCTGACCAAGGTGATGCTGAGCTGATCGGTCATGCTGGGGTCCACGGCGGCTCCGAAGAGAACCTGCGCCTTCTCCGGCACGTGCTTGCCGAGGCTTTCCATCAGCAGCTCGATCTCGAACAGCGTGAGGTCTTCGCCACCGCAGAGGTGGACGAGCACGGTCTGGGCGTCCTTGAGCAGCGCTCCCTGGTCGAGCAGCGGGCTGCCGAGCGCGTTGCGCAGCGCCTTTTGCGCACGGTCCTTGCCCCGGGCGATGCCGGAGCCGAAAAGGCAGCGCGAGCGGGTGGTGCGCAGCGCGCTCATCAGGTCGTCGAGCCCGACGTTGATCAGGCCGGGGCGGACGACCAGCCGGATGACGGCCTTGATGCTCTCCGAGATCATGCGGTCGGCCGCGGCGAAGGCCTCGTGAATCCCCTGCTTCGCCAGCACCAGCTCACCCATGCGGCTGTTGTCGAAGGTCACCAGCGCGTTCGAAAGGACGGCCAACTCATTGAGCGCGGTTTCCGCCTGCTCGCGGCGGCGTCGACCCTCGAATCCGAAGGGCATGGTGGCGAACATCACGACGAAGGCACCTTCTTCGCGGGCGATGCGTGCGACGATCGGTGCCGCACCGGAGCCGGTGCCGCCACCGAGGCCGACGCAGACGAAAACGATCTTCCGTCCCTTGAATGCGGCGCGGACTTCGTCCTCCGCCTCCAGCACGGCCTGGTTGCCCAGCTCGGGATCTCCCCCGGTGCCCAGGCCCTTGGTCAGGTTCCGGCCGAGCTGCACCCGCTCCTTGGCGACAGAGGCCGAGAGGGTACGGATGTCCGTGTTCAGCGCGAGCAATTCGGCCCCGTCCAGACCGTCGAGCGCCACGCGGTCGAGCATGTTGGTGCCGGCACCGCCCAATCCGACGATTTTCACCGACGACGTGGGAATGACGTTTTGGGGATCTCTGGGGAATTCAATCATGGCAAGGGTGACAAGTTTATCGGGAAAACGGCCAGAGGCGGCCGAGGAAGCCGCGCTTGGGTGCCCGGTCGGTCTCCACGACCTGGGCGTAGCGGATGAGTCCCAGCGCCGTTGTGAACTGGGGATCCTTGAAGCTCGCTTGCACGCCGCTCAGCTCGGGCGGCTCGGGGCGATAGATGTCCTTCTGGAAAACATCGTTGGCCAGCTCGCCGAAGCCGCGCATGAGGCTGGTGCCGCCGGCGAGGAAAACCCCCATCCCGACCCGTTCCATCGCGCCCTCGGGCAGACGTTTCACCAGCAGCCGCAGGGTTTCCTCCATGCGGTGGCGGATGATGTCGTTGAGCAATTGCCGTTTCACCTCGGCTTCGGCGAAACCCTTCTCGTCGGTCACCTTCACCGTGCCCACGCCGCGCGCCGGGTCACCCGCGGCGTCGCCCTCGCGGACCTTGAGCTGCTCGGCTTTGGAAAAAGGAAGTCCGGTGACGAGGTGGATGTCGTTCGTGATGTGATCACCGCCCACCGGAATGCAGCCGGAGGCTTCGATCAATCCATCGGTGTAGAGAGCGTAATCGGTGGTGCCGCCGCCGATGTCGACCACCAGTGCTCCACGCTCGCGGGCCTCGCGGTTGAGCGCCACCTGGGCGGCGGCGATCGGGGAAAACACCAGCTCATCGACATCCAGCGGCATCTCCCGCACGCACTTGATCTGGTTCTCGATCCGCGAGCGGATGCCGTGGACGACGTGGAAATCAGCCTCGACCGTGCGCCCCGTCAACCCCACCGGGCTGGTGGCGTGGTGGTAGCCATCGACCCCGAACCTGCGGACGATGTGGTGCAGGTAGACGTGATCCGACGGGATGGTGACCGAGCGGGCGATCTCCTTCGCCTCGCGGACGTGCTCGGCCTCAATCGTGTCCTCCCTTTCCGGCAGGCGGAAGCTGCCCTGGTGGTTCACTCCCTGGATGTGCGAGCCGGTCACGGCGAGAAACACGCTGCCGATCTCCACGTCGCTCGCATCCTCCGCCTTGACCAGCGCGTCCTTCACACAGGCACGGACCTGCGGAAAATCGTAGATCTCCCCCTTGCGGACACCGACTGATTTCGACTGGCCGACACCGAGGATCTTGACCGAGCCATCCGCCTTCACCTCGCCGACGACCATGCAGATCTTGCTGGTGCCGATCTCGAGTCCCACGTGGATTTTGCTGCGTGCCATGATTTCCTGCTGCCGGTGTTTTCCTATCGTTCCAGGAGTTTCTGCAAATCCGAAACCGGAGCCTTCCCCGCGTTTTCCTCCGCCGGTTCGGACGCGGCCGGTTCGGCGGGTTCGGGCGCGGGCTCGCCTTGATACGTCACCGGCAGATTGCGTTGCCCGACGAGCTTGATCGTCGCGATCTTCCGGCCTTTCTCCGCGGCGTGCTCGCAGGCGGTGAGGAAGTCGCTCATCTGCCGCTCCAGCTCGCCATGGCCGAAGGTGGCCACGGTGCCCTCGCGCGTGACGAGCTGGGCACCCCAATCCTTGTATTGGCGGATCGTGTCCACCCAGCGATCCGCCTCGGGGCTGGAATTCCTGGCCTGGGCGAGCAGACGCATGCCGCGGAGGAAACTCTCGTGGACGACCTTCAAGCCACCCTCAAGGGGCAATTCTTCCGGCTCAAGCTCGATCACCGGAAGCTGCACGGCCGTTTCCCACATCGCCGCCGTGCAGGGAAAAAGCATGCCGTGTTTGTCGACCAACAGACCGGTGGCGGGATCGCGCGGCTGCACGCCCTGCTGAGGAGAAGCCACCCACACCATCGGCTGCCGCGCCACCACGTGAATCGCCAGGCTACCCGGGAAATCCCGCGTCACCCGGGCCGACTGGACCTCGGGAAGCGACACGATCTTCTCCCGGATCCCTGCCGGATCGCAGTCGAACAGGCTGCCGTTCAAATCGATGCCCGTCACCTTGAGGAGCCGTTCTTCGCTCAGCGCGGGATTGTCGTTCATCGTCAGCTCCCGGATCTGGAACTCCGCGTTTTCCAGCAGCCCCTTCTGAAACCCGAGCCACAACCCCCACCCCGCGGCCAAGGCAAGGGCGGCGAGCAGCACCCACCGCAACCCCGCTACCAAAAGACGGCGGAAATCGAACCATAAGATCCTCGGCGACATCACGTTCGCACGCAGCACCAGCACCTGATGGCGTTTGCGGACTTTCGATGTGCGGCGTTTGAACATGGGTTGGGAAATCTAACGGCTGCCGAGTTCGATGCTCATCCGGCCGATTCTCACGCAGAGGTCGGCGAAGTCGATGCCGGCGGCGGCGGCGGACTTCGGCAGCAGGCTTGTCTCGGTCATGCCCGGGATGGTGTTGGCTTCGAGGACGAAAGGGTTTCCCGCGCCGTCCAGCAACACATCGACCCGCGAATAGATCTCGATGCCCAGGGCGCGGTGCGCGGCCAGCGCGGCTTCCTGCACGCGCCGGGTGGTGGCGTCGTCCAGCTCCGCCGGGCAGAAATACCGGCTGCCTTGAGCCCCGCTGAGCCACGGATACTTGTTGGCCATGTCGTAAACGCCGCCGGGCGCGACGATCTCGACGATCGGCAGCGCGGTGTCTCCGAGAATCCCGACGGTCAACTCCCGGCCGGAAACGAACTGTTCGATCAAGGCGGTCTCGCCGTATTGCGCGACGTCTTCGAGCGCGGCGCGGGCTTCGTCCTCGGTTTTCACGATGTAGACGCCCACGCTCGATCCCTGGCATGGCGACTTCACCACGTAGGGCAAGGGCAGCGACGGACGCTCACCCGCTTTGAGATCGATCGTCTCGGAAGCCGGCGTCGGCACCCCCGCGGCCACGAAGCATTCCTTCGCCAGGTGTTTGTCGAAGGCGATGCGGCTGCTTTCCCGGCCGGCACCGGTGTACGACACGGACCGTAGTTCGAGTTCTTCCTGCAGCGTACCGTCCTCGCCGAAGGTTCCGTGGATCACGTTGAACGCGAGCGCGCAGCCGGGCGGCAGCTCGAATCCGGGACCCTTCACATCGACCTCCACGACCTCGACGCCTCCCTCGCGCAGTGCGGCGGCCACGGCGCGACCGGAGGCCAGCGAGACGTCTCTTTCGGAGCCCGGGCCTCCCATCAGCACGGCCACGATGCCGCCGAGGGTGGAATTGGATGTATGGTCGCTCATTGCCTCTAGAATGTGAATTCGTCTTCGCCGATCACCTTGACCTCGGTCTCCAGCTCGATGCCGCGTTTGTCGAGAGCGGTCCGCCGGATCCGTTCGATCAAGGCCAGCACCTCGCCGGCGGTCGCGCCGCCGCGGTTCACGATGAAATTTCCATGCTCCAGGGCCACCTCGGCCTTCCCCTCCCCGCTGCCCTTGCACCCCAGCTGGTCGACCAGCATCCCGGCCGGAACCTGCTCCGGGTTCTTGAAAATGCAGCCCGCGCTGGCGGCCACCGGCTGGGTCGCCCGGCGCTTCAAGCGCGATGCCTCCCAGCGGCTGTCGATGTTCTCCGCGCTGTCCTTTTCACCGGCAAAAACCGCCTGAAGCGCGAAGTGACGCCGCAACTCCGGCACATTGCGGTAGTGAACCTCGATCTCGCCGCGCTCGCGCGTGCGGATCTCGCCGTCCTCATCCAGGCAGGTCATCCGCACCACCTGATCGAAGGTCTCCACGCCCATCGCACCGGCGTTCATGCGCAGCGCGCCGCCGACATTGCCGGGGATGCCTTCCATCCATTCGAGGCCGCCGATGCCCGCCGCACGAGCAACGCTGGCGAGCTTCTTGAAGCGCACGCCGACTCCCGCCACGATGTGACCGTCGTCATCCACGTAGCATTCGTCGAACTCCCCGCCCTTCGGGTGAATCACCGCGCCGCGGATGCCGCCATCCCGCACCAGCAGGTTCGAGCCGCGGCCGACCACGCGGATCGGCATCCCGCGCTCGCGGCAGTAGTTTACGACGCACGCAAAGGCGTCGAAGGTCCGTGGCTCCAGCCAGAATTGCGCCGGTCCACCGACCAGCATGGTGGTGTGGCGGCGCATCGGTTCGTAAAGCCGCGCCTCCACCTCGCCGCCGTGCAGACCGACGGCCATTTCCTCAAGGATCTTGAAGTCGCGGGCGATCGAGCGACCGGCCTCGTGGACATTTCCCGCACCCAGCGTGATGAGCAGATCGCCCGGTTCCAGGCGGTTCCCGACCCGGTGGTGGGCTGTCGATAGATCGGGCACGCTCTCCACCGCCCGGCCACCATGGCGCTTCACCGCCTCGACGATGGTTTCGCCGGACACCCCGGGGATCGGGGTTTCACTGGCCGGATAGACGTCGGTCACGAAAACCGCGTCCGCCTCGGCGAGCACTTTCCCGAAATCCTCCGCCAGCGCCTGCGTCCGCGTGTAGCGGTGCGGCTGGAAGAGCACCACGACCCGCTGCGGCTTGAGCTGGCGGGCGGTCTGGAGCGTCGCCGCGATCTCGGTGGGATGATGCCCGTAGTCATCGACGATCCTCAGAGCGCGCGAAAGATACTTCGTCTCGAAGCGCCGGCGTGCTCCGGCAAAGGTGTTCAGCGAGCGGGAGACCAGTTGGAAGTCCGCGCCCAGCCGGTCGCAGGTGGCGATCGCCGCCAGGGCGTTGAGCACGTTGTGACGGCCGGGAATCCCCAGCTCCACCTCGCCGAGCTTCGTGCCATCACGAACTACGGTGAACGCCGTGGTTCCACGCAGCTCGCGGATGTCGGTCGCCGTGTAGTCCGCATTTTCCCAACCGTAGCTGACCGCACGCTCGTGATCCGCGCAGACATCGGCGGCCCCCTCATCGGCGGCGCAGTAGACGACTGGCCCGGAGGTCTGGGAAATCAGCGTGCGGAAGACCTCCTTGATCTCGTCGAGGTTGCGGTAGTGATCGAGGTGCTCGGCCTCGATGTTGAGGACGATCGAGCACGCCGGCCGATAAAGCGCGAGCGTGCCGTCGCTTTCGTCGCCTTCCGCGACCATCCACTCGCCGTCCTCGCTCCAGCGCGCGTTCTGGCCGAGCACGGGGATTTCCGCGCCGACATAGTGGCTGGGGCTGAAGGCGGCCTCGCGCAAAGCGTGGGCGACCATTGAGGAAGTCGTCGTCTTGCCATGGGTGCCGCTGACGACGATGCCGCGGCGGGTGTGGAGGATGGCCCCGAGGCATTCGGCGCGGCGCATCATGCGGATGCCCTTGTCCCGCGCGGCGGCCAGCGCCGGGTTGTCCGGGCGGATCGCGGAGGAATACACCACCACGTCCGCACCCTCGACCTCTTCCGGAGTGTGCGGCGTCGAGAAGCGCAGACCGAGACCCTGCATGCGCTCGGTTTCCGCCGAGGTCACACGGTCCGATCCGCTCACGCGGTGGCCCATGCCGATGAGCAGCAGCGCCAGGCCGCTCATGCCCGAGCCGGCCACTCCCACCAGGTGGATGCGGAGCGGCCGGGAAAGATCGGTGAGCCGTTGGGAAAACTCGTTCATGCGGCCTTCCCTCCCTGTTCCACCACCTCGCGGATGGCGTCGCAAACCCGTGCCGCTGCATCCGGCACCGACAGTGATCTCGCGGCAGCCGACATGCGTGCCCGGCACTCCGGCTCGATCATTTCGGTCACGAGAGCCGCCAAAGTCCCGCCGTTTAAATCCGACTCCTGCCGTAGATAAGCCGCGCCGGCATCCTCGAAAACCCTGGCGTTCACCGTCTGGTGATCCTCCGCCGCATAGGGAAACGGCACCAGCAGCGAGGGCAATCCCAGGTCCGCCAGCTCCGTCAGGCTCGACGCTCCGGAGCGAGCCACCACGACATCCGCCACCGCATACGCCGAGGCCATGTCATCGCAAAATCCGAGCACCTGGTAGCCTTCGCGCCCTCCGGCTTCCGCCCGCACGCGGTCCTCATCGCCCGGCCCTGCGATGTGCAGCACCTGCAAACCGGCGGCGAGCGGAGCCGCGGCCACCAGTGAGTTGAGTTTCCGCGCCCCCTGGCTGCCGCCCATCACCAACAGCGTGTCGCGCGCGGGATCGAGCCCCCACTTCGCTGCGGCCTCCGCGCGGGAAGGCAGCTGGAGCAGCTCCTTGCGAACCGGCGTGCCGGTCACCACGCACGGCTTTCCGGGGAAATGCCGGCGAGCGGCTTCAAGCCCGAGGAACACCTCGTCGCACCAGCGGCTCGTGATCCGGTTGGCCTTTCCGGGCAGCGCGTTGGAATCGTGCACAAAGGCCGGAATGCCGGACCTCTTCGCCGCCACCACCGGCGGCAGTGAGGTGAAGCCTCCCATTCCCAGCACCGCGTCGGCACGGAAATCCGCCAACAACCGGCGACAGTGCCCAATGGTTTTCCATACGCTCAGCAGGAAGGGGATCATCTTCGGCGAAAACGTCGCAGGCTTCGGCAAGGCCGGGATCGTTTCAAAACGATAGGCATCGTACTTCCGCGAAGCCTCGCGGTCGATCTGCTTCTCGGAGACCAGCAGCAACGCCCGCCCGCCCGATGCCGCCCATGCCTCCGCCACGGCCAGCCCCGGGAACAGATGTCCCCCGGTGCCTCCGCAGGCGATCACCAACCCCGGCTTCACGTCTTCTTTTCCCATGATCCCATCTTCCAGCGGCGGTGCAGCCGCCGTTCGTGCGAACGAAATATGCAATATTTCCTGATTATCAGGCAATCCTCAAAACGGACCCGCGGCGAAATCCTCGGGCGTTTTCCCGTTTTCGCGGCGACTCAAACACGCTTCGCCATTTTCTGGCGGAGGCGCGGAATGAACTCCTCCTCCATCCACGCGAAGGCCGCGTCGAGACCTCCTTCGCGGTAGATTTCGCCGATCCGGGCCTCGACCTGCGTCGGCTGGCCGAACTGGCTGAGGAAACCGTTGGAAGTGAGGGCAGTGAACCACTCGCCATCCATCTTATGGCGCTCATTGAGCACCCAGGTGCGGGCGAAGAGCGCCAGCACGGCGTCTCCGATCCATGCGCTTTCCCGCTCCGCCTTGATTTTGTCGTCCTTTTTCATCGGCGCGCGGACGATGTACTCACGGAGTCGGGCTGGCCAGCCGATCCATGCGGCGGCGCTCCATTTGCTCGCGCAAGCGGGTCTCGGACTCGCCGTCCCAGTATCCGGGTTCGAGCTCGATGAAGACGCTGGAATACGGAAGCGCCGTGTTCGTGCGGACGACCAGCACGTCAAAACTGCGCTGCGCGTCCTGCACCAGGGTGACCAGCGAGTCCTGCTCAAGCTCGATCACCTCATGCCCGTGGAGCGCGGCCTGGAGGTCCTGCCGGAGTTGATCCGCGCCGGGGGCGAAATCGTTTTCCACCGCCCGCAGCTCGCGGGTCAGGAAGATCTTCGGCCTCACGTGCTCGGTGCGCTCAAGGATGCGGAGCACCTCGTCGAGCACCACCGGGATGGTCTCATAGGAGTTGATCTGGCGGGTGCCCGGACGGCTGTGGGCGGGGTAGGAAGCCTCGGCGATGATGATCCAGTTCCGGTAGCCGAGCTGGGCGGTCTGCACCTCCACCTCCGCACGCCAGCCGCCGGCGGGGCCGAAACACGAGGAAAACAGCACCGCCGTGAGTATCATCCAGCATCTGGAAATCCACACCATCCGGCGGGAGTAAACTCCGGCGGCCGGACAGTGTCAACGTGCCGCCCCCGGCGGGGCGGGGCAATCAGCGGCGCAATTCCGGAGCGGTCCACGGTTGCTTGCGATCCGCGGTGGCCGCCCGGACCTTCCCCACCTGGGCGGGCGTGACCTGGGCGGCGTCGTTGCTCCACGACTGCCGGACGTAGGTCAGGACATCGGCGATCTGTTGGTCGTTCAACGAAGGTCCCAGCGGGGCCATCATGCTGTTGAACGTCTGCCCCGAGACCTCCACCGGCCCCAGCATGCCGTGCAACACGATGCGGATCGGAATCTCGGGATCGCCGGTAAGCCAGTCCGCTCCGTCGATCGGAGGAAACGCGCCGGGCACGCCTTTGCCATCCATGCCGTGACAGGCGATGCAGGTCTGCGAGAAGACCTCCTTGCCGCGGGCGTGGACTTCCGCGTCGGGCTTGAACATGCGAGGCTTTTCCGGAGCGTCCGTGGCCGGCCCGGATTGCTTGAGCAGGTCCACCTGCGCCATCAACCCGCCTCCCGCCGGCGGCGTGGTGGCGGCTGCGGCCAGCACCCCGGCCCGCTGGCGCCGGGCGGCGATGCGCCAGGCATCCGCGAGAACCGGATCGGAAAAAAGATCCGGGCGAGCGTTCGCCTGGCGAAAAAGCGCGGCACCCAGTGCGGGGTCCGCCGCGGCGCGCGACATCGCCAGCCAGACCTCGGCCAACTCCCGACCTTCCACCTGCACGTCCCCCTCGCCCGCGAAAACCTTTTTCAACGCAGCCGGGGAGGCCACGGCGATCGCCGCCCGGCGGGTCGCGCCATGCGGGGAAGCCAGGGCGGCCTCGGCCAAGGGATCGGCGAGCTTGCCCCACTGCGCGAGCACATGCAGCGCGTGAGGGCCGCCGTGAGCAGACATCCGGACCACCCGCTCCAACTCCGGCACCAGTTTCTCGATACCGCTGCGGACGATCTGTTCCTGGCCATGCAGGCGCCACAAGAGGTTCTGATGATCGAGCGCGGCAAACCAGGTTTCCGGCTTGGCGGGATCGAGCCGCGGGTTCGGATCGTCCGGCGTGCCCTTCGGA
Organism: uncultured Haloferula sp.; assembly: GCA_965652295.1. Classification (GTDB taxonomy): domain Bacteria; phylum Verrucomicrobiota; class Verrucomicrobiia; order Verrucomicrobiales; family Akkermansiaceae; genus Haloferula. Next base: position 264,954 of record CBFGTS010000003.1, read on the forward strand.
TAGATCCGGTAAATGCGGCCGTGTTCCTTGTCGCGCAACGGCGTCTGGTAGGCGTTGCCCTTGCCGTTCTTGGCGTTCACGCCGGAGGATTCGCGGCTCGGCGTCGGGTTGTGCTGGATGATGAGATTGTACCAATCGCAGACCCACATCGCACCGTCCGGACCGACCTCGGCACAAACCGGGGCCGACCACGCATCGGCGGACGTATAGAGGTTGTTCGGCGACTGCACCGCCTTCCACCCCGCTCCCTGGCGGATCATGTCGAAGTGCCCGACGAGCTTCCCGGTCGGTCCGCAGACGAAGGCGGCCTTGTTCCAGTAGCTTTCCGGGAAACGACGGGCGGTGTAGAAGGCGTGGCCGGCACCGGCCGTGTATTTGTCGAACTGGTCCACCTGGCGGATGTCGAACGACATGGGGTTGAAGATCGGGTTGTCGTCGGCCCGCGGCGTCTTGTCCTGCGCGATGCCCGCCGCGCTGTAGTCGGCGCGCGGAAAGCTCACATACCAGCTGGGGTTTCCGTTGGCGGTCGAGCCCAGCACGTCGAATTCCTCGGTAAAGCCCAAGCCCCAGGTGTTGTTGGTCGTGTTCTGGATGAACTCCATTTTCGAGCCGTCCGGCAGGAAGCGGAACACCGCCTGGCCGAACTCGTGCTTCTCACCGCCCACCGTGCCATTGAAGCCGGAGTAGCCGACGGTGGCGTAAATCCAGCCATCGAAGCCGTAGCGCAGGTTCGAGACTCCGGCGTGGGTGTCGCCCATGCGGAAGCCGTCCAGCACCACCTCGCGCACGTCCGCCTCGTCGTCGCCATCGGTGTCCTTCAGGAAAATCACCTCGCTGCCGTTGGTGCAGAGCACGCCGCCGTTGACGAAGACGAGCGAGGTCGGGATCGAGAGCTTTTCCGCGAAGCGGGTGAAGCGGTCGGCTCTGCCGTCGCGGTTGGTGTCCTCGCAAATCGTGATCCGGTCGTGGCCGATGTTTCCCTCCTGGAGGTTGTTGGGGTAGTCGATGGTTTCCACCACGAACGCACGCCCGCGGTGATCCCAGGCGACGTAGATGGGGTTCACGATGTCCGGCTCGCTGGCGAAAAGGGAGATCTCCATCCCGGCGGGCACCTGGGCGAGCTTGATCGATTCCTCGGGCGGCAGCGGTTCCTGCGCCATCTTGATTTCCTCCCGCTGGCGGTAACCCGGCAGCGAAACCTCTTCCTGCCCGGGCTTCGGCAGCTTCAGACGGAGCATCTGGCGGTATTTGTCCGGTCCCACGCTCCAGTAGATCGCATTGCGCAGCAGAGCGTGGAACCCGGGCAGGTCCCACACCCGATGGTCATGGCCGCTGGCGGTGTAGAAAACGCGGCCCTTGCCCTGGGTCCGCGTCCACGACCACGGCTCGGATTTCCTCTTCTGAAGGATCTCGCGGTCGTCCGCGTGATCGCTGTGTTCGTAGGTTTCATCCCACGCCTTGAAGCCCTCCAGACCTTTGAGGATCGGGTGGTTCGGAGCGACGTCCCGAACTTTGAATTCCTCGCCCCCGTGCGAACGGAACTTCGCGCCCACCAGCTTCACGAACTCCGGCGAGCCGCCGTAGCACGCCGACGCGCAGTGGATCGGGAGAAAACCGCCTCCGCCCTCGACGTAATCCGTCAAGGCCTTGAGCTGCCCGGCCGGCATCACGCCGTTCTGCTCCCAGTTTCCATACATCAGCAGCGCGTCGTAGCGCTCCAGGGTATCCTCGCGAAAGACCGCCGCAGGGTCCTCCATGTAGGTCAGGTTGATCCCCTCCATGCCGAGCCCTTTTTTCAGCACACGGTAGCGGGTGATCGGGTCGTGCCCCGGATGGGCGGCCGTCGGGGCACCGAAAAACAGCACCTCCAGACGCCGCGCGTCATCGTTCGGGACCGCCACGCGAGCAGCCAACACCACGCCCAACAAAAGCGCGGGCACAAGCAGTTTGAGAAATCGGAGTCGCATGGCGGTTCCTGGTTGGATCATTGGAGGGTGAACTCCGGCAAACGGATGAGCTCGCCCCCCTTCAACGCCGATTCATGGGCCAATATTCCGGTGCAGGTGATATTGGCGGATTGGACCGCGTTCGGATAGCCCTCGCCGCGGCCGTGCAGCAGCTCCACGAACTGATGCACCAGGTGCGGGTGCGACCCGCCATGGCCCGCGCCCTGGGTGTAGCTGAGGTGCTCCTCGCCGCCGTCCCCGCCATACACGCCACCCTTGGTGAAGGGCGCGATCTCGGCCGGCAAGAGGTGACCGAAGTCGGGACACTCGACCCGCTCGGGGATTTCCGGTTCCGGCTTTTTCGCCGTGTGGACGACCAGCGGCTCGTGCTCCACCAGCGGCCACTCGACGGCTTTCTTCGAACCATAGACCTCGAACGACTCGCGGTACTGACGCGCCACGTCGAAGAGCGAGCGATACACCTGCGCGGACAGGTCGCTGTCCTTGAACTTGATATGGCAGGTCTCCACCGCGAAGGGCGAGCCGTAGCAGCCGTGCATTTCCTCGCGGATCGTGCCCGAGGGGAAGCAGGAGACGTATTCCGCCTGGCTCCGGGCAAGTCCCAGCACCGGGCCCACGCAATGCGTCGCGTAGTGCATCGGCGGCAGGCCCGGCCAGTAGCCCGGCCAGCCGTCCATGTCCTGCTGGTGGGACGCCTTCAGGAACTGAAGCTTGCCCAGCTCCCCGCGGTCGTAGAGGTCCTTCATGAAAAGGAACTCCCGCGCGTAAACCACCGTCTCCATCATCATGTAATGGAGCCCCTTTTCCTTCACGAGCTCCACGATCCGCCGGCAATCCTCCACGGAGGTCGCCATCGGCACGGTGCAGGCCACGTGTTTTCCCGCCTCCAGCGCGGCGATCGACTGCTCGGCGTGGTTCGGGATCGGCGTATTGATGTGCACCGCATCGATCTCCGGATCCGCCAACAGCTCCTCGTAGGAGACGTAGCGTTTTGCGACGCCGAACTTGTCGCCCACCTCGTTGAGCACCGACTCGGTGCGCTGGCAGATCGCCGCCATCTCCGCTCCGGGATGGCGTTGGTAAATGGGGATGAACTCGGCACCGAAGCCGAGACCGACGATGGCCACTCTCACAGGGTTCTCAGACATGGTGATGGAAGGTTTCCGCGCCGGGCGTATCCGCCCGACGGTGGAGCCACTGTAGGTGGATGCCGCAGCCAGCGCTTGTATCTTCAAGGTCCGATCTTATGGAAAAAACCGACATGAACGCGATGAGACGAGCCGCGGAATGGAGCCGCCAGCTGGCCGCCGGCGAGGAGCGCAGGATCTTCGACCACCTACCCAACCACCTCTATTTCGCAAAGAACCTGGATCTCCAGCTGATGGCCGCCAACCGCGCCTTCCTCGATCGCTGCGGCCGCGAGACCGAGGAGGAGATCATCGGCTTGACCGATTGCGACCTCTTCCCCCTCGAACTCGCCGAAAAGTACCGCCAAGACGACCTGAAGGTCATTGAAAGCGGGCAGCCGCTGAACAGCATCATCGAGTTGTTTCCCAACCGCATCGGCGAACCGGAATGGTTCATTACCGACAAGATTCCGCTGAAATCCTCCGCCGGCGAAATCATCGGTCTCAGCGGCGTGGTCCGCAGCTACGAGCGCACCCGCATCGAACTCCAGCCCTACCTCGACCTGCGCGGCGTGGTGGAGTACCTCAAACAGCACTACGCCGATCCGATTTCGATGAACGAGCTGTCCTCCAAGCTCGGGATTTCCACCCGCCAGCTCGAGCGCCGCTTCCGCGCCACCTTCAACACCTCCCCCCGCCAGTACACCCTCAAGCTCCGCATCCTCAAGGCCTGCGAGCTGTTGGCGAGCAGCCCGATGAGCGTCACGGAAATCGCGCTCGCCACCGGCTTCTACGACCACAGCGCGTTCTCCCGCCGCTTCCGCACGACGATGAACATGACCCCGGCCGAATACCGGCGGAGGAACTCGCGCTTCAAAAAACAACCGCCCCGGAACGGCTGAAAGCAGCCGGCTTCAGCCGTCGAGCCGACGCAGCTTCAAGTTGCGGAAATCACAGGCGTCGTGGTGATCGGTCAGCATGATGCGGCCCTCCGCCTTCTCGCCGAAGCCTTCCGCGCCCTTGAATTTGCTGTCTTCGATCGCTCGCCGGAGCTTGCTACTACCAAGATCGTAGTGGAGCACCATCGCTCCGTTCAGCCAGTGCTCGACCCGCTTGCCCTTCACCACGATGCGCGACTCGTTCCACTCGCCCGGCTCCTTGAACGGCGCGTTCGCGGCCGGCGACATGATGTCATAAAGCGCCGCCGTGATCCGCTCCGTGCCGTTCCGCCCGTCCGGGTGACCTTCGTTGTCGAGCATCTGGTACTCCGGCCCCGGGGCTGCCCGTCGCTCCTCGGACACCAGATATTTCACGCCGTTGTTGCCGTTCTTCGAAATCCTCCACTCCCACACGAACTCGAAGTCGCCGAACTCCTCCTCGGTCACGATGTTGCCGCCCTTCCCTCCGCGTCGCAGCCGCAGCATTCCGTCCTCGGCCTGCCAACCTTCGCCGGGCTTTTTCTTCCCTCCATAGGTCCGCCAGCCGTCCAGATCGCGTCCGTTGAAAAGCAGCTCCCAACCCTCGCTCTTTTCCTCAAGGGAAAGCTCGTTCGCGTCGGCCGTGCACAAGGGTAGTGAGCCCAGCAGGAAAAGGACGAGAGGGATCGCTTTCATAAGGCCGATCCTACCCGTCGCATCCGTCCGATATTTCAAGCAAGGCGCGCCGCGGCCGCTGCGGACGAGCCCGGAGACAAGTTTCGCCGGACCCCCGCGTATCCAACGCCGCCTCTCGACCCATGATCCTTCGAGCATCCCTGCCCATCATCCTCGCCGCCTTCTGTTTACCGGTTGTCCTGGCCGCCGAGCCCTTCCGCATCGAAGTGGTCGACAAGGACAACGGCTGGCCCGTTCCGCTGGTGGAGCTGACCACCACCAGCGACTCCCAATTCGTGACCGACAATGCCGGCGTGGCCGCCTTCGACCTCGATGAGTTCATGGGCGTGGAAACCTGGCTGCACGTCTTCTCCCACGGTTACGAACTCCCCGCCGATGGCTTCGGCAACCGCGGCGTGCGTTTCACTCCGGAGCCGGGCGGTCGGCTGACGATCGAGATCGAGCGCAAGCAGATCGCCAAGCGCCTCGGCAGGCTCACCGGTTCCGGTCTGTTCGCGGAGAGCCAGAAGTTCGGCGAACACGGAGCATGGGAGGAATCCGGCATCACCGGCTGCGACACCGTCCAGCTCACCCGCCACGGCGACCGTCTTTTCTGGCTTTGGGGTGATACCGACCTCCCCGGCTACCCTCTCGGCATTTTCCACACCTCCGGAGCCACCACCGGTCTGGATCCGCTCATTTCCACGAAGCCGCCCACCGCGATCCGCTACGACTACTTCCGTAACAAGGAAGGCAAGCCCCGCGGCGTGGCCGTGATGCCGGGCGACGGGCCCACCTGGGTCTCCGGTTTTACCTCGCTGCCCGACAACCGCGGCCGCCTTCATATGGTCGCCACCTACGCCAAGATCCGCAACATGCTGGAGCCTTACGAATTCGGTCTGATCGAGTGGAACGAGCAAAAAGAGGAGTTCGAAAGCGTGCTGAAGTTCTGGGAAAAGAAGGGCGACGAGAAAGGTCCGCCACGCCCCTACCCCGATGGCCATCCGCTTTTCTGGTCCGACGCCGAGGGGAAAAAATGGCTCTACTTCAACGGCCCGCCGAATTTCCGCTGCCCCGCCACCTACGAGGCCTGGAAGGACCGCTCCACCTGGGAGGAGGTCAAGAACCCGAAGATCTTTGACACGATCGGTGGCGGCCGCGTGGAAGTCGCCTCCGCTTCCGTCGAGTGGAACGAATACCGCCAACGCTGGGTGATGATCCTCCAACAGAAGTTCGGGGACACCTCGCCCTTCGGCGAAGTATGGTATCTCGAAGGCGCATCGCCCGCAGGCCCATGGGGTCCCGCCATCAAGGTGGCCACGCACCAGAACTATACCTTCTACAACGTGCAGATCGACTCCCACCTCGCCGATCCCGACGATCCGTTTCTCCTCTTCGAAGGCACCTACGTCACGACCTTCACCGACAACCAGAACAAAACCCCGCGCTACGACTACAACCAGGTGCTCTACCGGCTCGATCTCGATGATCCCGCCCTCGAAAAGGCCCGCCTGATGAAGTAGGAGCTTCTTCCAGCAAAAACCCATCGCCATGCAACCCGTTCAACCCACCCACACCGACCGCAGAATCTTCTTCTGGTCCCTCAGCTCGGCGCTCGCCGGATTTCTTTTCGGCTTCGATACCGTCGTCATCTCCGGGGCCGAGAAAACCATTCAGGACCTCTGGGATCTCGACGGCACGCACCACGGCTGGGCCATGTCCGCCGCGCTGTGGGGCACGGTTCTCGGTGCCATCTTCGGCGGCTGGCCGGCGGAGCGCTTCGGCCGCAAGGGCACCCTCGTCTGGATCGGCCTGCTCTACCTTGTTTCCGCGGTCTGGTCCGGGCTTTCCCAGGATCTCTGGAGCTTCGTCGTCGCCCGCTTCCTCGGCGGACTCGGCGTCGGCATCTCCACCGTGGTCGGACCGATGTATATCTCGGAAATCGCGCCCGCCGCAAAACGCGGACGCCTGGCCGGGATGTTTCAGTTCAATATCGTCTTCGGCATCCTGGTCGCCTTCTTTTCCAATTGGGTTCTCGCCCGTTGGATGGGCGAGGTGGCGTGGCGGTGGATGCTCGGCGTCGAGGCCATCCCGGCGGTGATCTACACCCTCATGTGCCTCCGCATCCCCGAAAGCCCGCGCTGGTTGATCACCCGCAAAGGCGACCGCGAAGGCGGCAAGGCTGTCCTGGCGCTGGCCCGTCCCGCCGCCTCACCGGAGGAGATCGAGACGCTGGCCCGCGAGATCGAAACCCACAGCGGCAAGGAACCCGCCGCCCGCGGCATCCCCTTCGCCCGCCTGCGCATCCCCCTCCTGCTCGCCTTCCTGATCGCCTTCTTCAACCAGCTCTCCGGCATCAACGTCATCCTCTATTTCGCTCCGCGCCTGCTCGGTCTCGCCGGCATCGAGGACCCGCTGCAGGCCTCCATCTGGCTCGGTATCGTCAACCTCGTCTTCACCTTCGTCGGCCTCTGGCTCATCGACCGCCTCGGCCGCAAAACCCTGCTGCTCGCCGGCTCCATCGGCTACATCCTCTCCCTTGGCGTCTGCGCCTGGGCCTTCCTCACTTTCCCGGGCTTCAAGGTCGTTTCCTCCGCCATCGACCTCCGCGCCGCCGTGGAAAAAGTCGAAGCCTTGGAAAGTGCCGACCGCCCCGTGAGCCCCGCCGAAAGGACCTCCGCCACGGAAGCCCTCAATGCCTCCCGCGAGGCCCTCGCCGCCGCGACCCGGCTGCCGGGATACAGCGGCGGAACCGTCGAGCTTGATCCGGATGCCCCCCTGATGGAATCCGCAACGGCGGCCGACCTCGCCAGCAAATCCGCCGCCGCCGCGCTCGGCGGTCTCAGCAGCCTCGTCCTCGTCTGCCTGCTCGGTTTCATCGCGGCGCATGCGGTGGGACAAGGAGCCGTCATCTGGGTGTTCATCTCCGAGATCTTCCCGAACGCCTACCGGGCCCTCGGCCAATCGTTCGGCAGCGCCACCCACTGGGTTTTCGCCGCTCTGCTCGCCCAGCTTTTCCCGATCGCAATCGGCCACTTCGATGCCGGCTACATCTTCGCCTTCTTCGCCTTCATGATGACCCTCCAGCTCATCTGGGTGCTGACGATGGTTCCCGAAACGAAGGGAGTGCCGCTTGAGGAAATGGAGGAAAGGCTCGGGGTGAAAGGCCGCGCATGAGACACCCGAGGACGGATCACTCGTGGCCGATGTACTGCGTGAGCATGATCACATTACCTTCTGGATCCTCGACCGAGCTCAGAATAATCGGCTCTCCCTCCCGCCGTTCAGGGCGTAGCACCGGGGTTGCTCCCTGTTCAACCGCCCGCTCGAAGGCTTCCGACACGTCTTGATACTGGAGGGAAAGGCCGGTTTCCTTGCGGGCTCCATCTCCTCCGCCATGCAAACCCAAAATCGCCCCTCCGGACTGCAGCTCCGACCAATCCGGCGAGGAGAAGCTTTCACTAAAGCCCAAAGCATCACGGTAGAAAGCGATCGCCCGTTCCATCTTCTGGGCCATCAGGAGGTATTTGACGGATTGAGGTTTCATCTGAGTCTACGGATCGAAGAGCTGCAAGTGTTAGTCGGCCCTCCGAAGTGTCCAGACCAATAGCCAGCCGTGGAGGACGGAACCCGCCATCGCTGCCCCGATCGAGGGATTGAGCCGGGAAGGGTCCACGGCGTTGAATCGGCCACGCATGAATGTTGTCCGCTCTCTCTGCCTCGCCGCCTGCCTCGCCCTCCCCGTCGTGGATGCGGACCCTCTGTCCGATTGGCCGGCGGGCGCGGAGCCCGCGGAGGTGGGGGAACGGGTGGCGGAGGATTTCCTGACCCGCAAGTTCCGCTACGAAACGAATCCAGCCAAGGCCCACCTCGGCGTGATCTACCCCGAAATCTGCGTGTGGTACGGAGCGCTGACCCTGGCGCAGGAAGCGCAGCACGAGGAACTCTCGAAGAAACTGATCGCGAAATTCGAGCCCTTCGTTTCCGGCGAGCTGGCGAACCACATCAACCGCAGCCCGCATGTCGACTACCGGATGTTCGGCACGCTGCCGTTGGAGATCCATACGATGAACGGCGACAAGCGCTGCCTGGAGCTGGGCTTGTCCTTCGCCGACGCGCAGTGGAAGAAGACGGCCGACGACGGGGTCACGACGGAAGCGCGCTACTGGATCGACGACATGTACATGATCCCGATCCTCCAGGTGCAGGCCTACCGCGCGAGCAAGGAGGCGCGCTATCTCGATCACGCCGCGAAAGCCCTCCGCGCCTATCTGCCGAAGCTGCAACAACCGAACGGGCTCTTCTTTCACGGGCCGGATTCCCAATACTACTGGGGCCGTGGCAACGGCTGGGTCGCGGTCGGGATGGCCGAGGTCCTGCGTTCGATGCCGGAGGACCATCCGGACCGCACGGCGATCCTCGCGGGCTACCGGAAGATGATGGCCGCGCTGTTGGAGCTCCAGGCGGATTCGGGGCTGTGGCGGCAGTTGCTGGACGATCCCGGGTCGTGGGAGGAAACCTCGGCCAGCGGGATGTTCACGTTCGCCTTCGTGACCGGGGTGAAAAACGGCTGGCTGGACGAAGAGCACTACGGACCAGCGGCGCGAAAGGCGTGGCTGGCGCTGGTGGAAAAAATCGATGAGGCCGGCCGGGTACGGGACGTGTGCATCGGCACCGACAAGGGATTCAGCAAGGAGTTCTATCTCGAACGACCCCGGGAAACCGGAGATCTGCATGGCCAGGCGCCGATCCTCTGGACGGCCTCGGCGCTGCTGCGCTGACCCACTTTGGAGGATTCCATGACAGCCGGACGCTCCGGCCGCGTATGGGGCAGGAACCCGATGATCCCTGCCCAACCCATGCGTGCCCTTGTTTTCTCCTGTCTGGCCGGAATGTGCCTGCCCCTGTCAGCCACCGAACCCGCCCGCGACCTGGTGGTCAGCGAAGGCTTTGCGAACCCGATCGGTTTCTACGACGCCATGCCCGGCTTCTCGTGGAAGCTGCCCGCGGCCGCCGGCACGACGGCTCAACGGGCCTATCGGATCATCGCCGCGAGCGCACCTGACAAGCTCCCGGCCTCTCCGGACCTGTGGGACAGCGGCAAAGTGGAGTCCCACGACTCGGCGTGGATTCCTTACGCCGGGAACGCGCTGGGCTCCCGGCAGGAGGTTCACTGGCAGGTGAGGTTCTGGGATCAGAACGATGAGGCCTCGCCCTGGAGCGCGGTGGCGCACTTCGAACTGGGGTTGCTGGATACCTCCGACTGGCAGGGCCAATGGATCCGCATGGCACCTCCCGCCGGAGAAAACGACACGCCGGAGGTGGTCATCGAAAAGGCCGAGTACCTGCCGGAGGCCCACCCGGACAAGGCGGTGGATGTCACCGATACCCTCCGCCGCCGCCTGGCCGATGCCCAACCGCTGATCGCGGCGAACAACGAGCTCGCCGGAAGTGATCCACTCTTTGGCACGGTGAAAAAGCTGGTGATCACCCTGACCCGCGGCGGCAAGCGTGAGACGGTGGAGGTTGCGGAAAACGGCCATTATCATCTGCTGACCGGGAGCACCTCAGCGGAGGCAGCGCCGTTTGTGCCCCAGTATCTTCGAAAGGAATTCGAGCTGACGAAGCCGGTTGCCTCCGCCCGGCTCCATGTGACGGCACGCGGAGTCTACGAGATGCGGCTGAATGGCGACAAAGTCGGCGAAGATTTCATGGCCCCGGGGTGGACGCCCTATGAGAAAAAAATCGAGGCGATCACCTATGACGTCACCTCTCAGCTCCGCGAAGGGACGAATGCGATCGGCGGGATCCTCGGTGAAGGCTGGTACGCCGGCCGACTCGGCTGGGGCCAGCACAACGCCGGGCGGGTGAAGCCGCAGCTGCTGGTGCAGTTGGAGATCGCGCACCCGGACGGCAGCCGCACCGTGGTGGCGAGCGATTCCACCTGGAAAGCCACCGATGAAGGCCCCATCCGCTTTTCCGGGATCTACGATGGCGAAATCCACGACGCCCGCCGCGAGCTGCCCGGCTGGGATCGGGCGGGCTATGACGACCCTTCCTGGCATCCCGTTTCCGCCGTAAAACCTGCGACTGACGACCGGATCGCGCCGAAGCGGCACTCGCCCACCCGTCTTCAACGGGAGATCCCCGCGGTGAAGGTCAGCGAGCCCGTCGAGGGGAAATTCGTCTTCGACCTCGGACAGAACATCGTCGGCTGGCCGAAGCTGACGATCCCGGTGAAGAAGGACCAGACGATCACCGTGCGCTTCGCCGAAATGCTGGAGAAGGACGGCACGCTTTACACCGCGAACTACCGCAACGCGAAATCGACCGACACCTACATCGCTGCCGCCAATGGCACGGCGGAGTGGCACCCGCTCTTCACCTTCCATGGTTTCCGCTATGTCGAGCTGAGCGGGTTTCCGAAGGGCACCCGGCCCGAGCCGGGCTGGGTCACCGGTGCGGTGCTGCACTCCGACTTCGGCTGGGCCGGCAAGTTCGACTCCTCCCACGAAATGCTGAACCAGCTGCAAAGCAACATCCGCTGGGGGCTGCGCGGAAATTTCCTGGACGTTCCCACCGATTGCCCGCAGCGCGACGAACGGCTCGGCTGGACCGGCGACGCTCAGGTTTTCGCCCCCGCGGCGATCTTCAACGCCAAGGTCCACGCCTTTTTCGCGAGCTGGCTGGAAAGCATGCGGCTCGACCAGCACCCGGACGGATCCATCCCCAACGTCATCCCCAACGTCCTCAACGACCACTGCGGCGGCTCCGGCTGGTCGGATGCCGCCACGGTCATCCCCTGGGAAATCTACGTCCGCACCGGAGACCTCAACATCCTCGCCGAGAACTACGACATGATGCGCAAGTGGGTCGGCTACTACGAAGCCCACGCCAAGGACGGCATCGTCGATGTCGGCCGCTACGGCGATTGGTTGCAGCCCTACCCGGAAAACGGCCAAACCCACGCCGACACGCCGAACGACCTACTAGGCACGGCGTATTTCGGTTATTCGGCGGCGCTGACCGCCAAGGCGGCCAGGGCTCTCGGGAAAAATGATGAAGCCGGGCGTTTGGAAAAACTCTCCTCCGAGGTGGCGAAGTCCTTTACCGGGAAGTTCTTCGACAAATCCGGCAAGCTGACCACCGCCATCGAGACCCAGACGGGCTATCTCGTGGCGCTGGGCTTCGACCTCCTCCCTGAAGACCTCCGTCCGAAAGCCCTCGGCCATCTCGTCCGTCTGCTTGAGAAGTCAGGCGGCCACCTCCGCACCGGCTTCCTCGGCACCCCGCTGCTCGCTCCGGTGCTCGACCGCTTCGGTCGCACCGATCTCGCGTATGGCGCCTTGTTCAAGGAAACCTATCCGTCCTGGTTCTACTCCATCCACCAGGGCGCGACGACCATGTGGGAGCGCTGGAACAGCTACAGCCACGAGGACGGTTTCGGCGACGCAGGCATGAACTCCTTCAACCACTACGCCTATGGAGCCATCGGCCAATGGATGTATGAACGGATCGCCGGCCTCGCCCCCGACCCGGAAGCCCCGGGCTATCGCCACATCCTGATCCAACCGCAGCCCGGCGGGTCGCTGGAAACCGCTTCCGCCGAACTGGAAACCCCCTACGGCCTCGCCCGCAGTGCTTGGAAAAAATCCGGCACCGCGGTCGAGCTGGAGGCCCTGATCCCGCCGAACACGACCGGCACCCTGCGTCTTCCGGTGGTCAGTCCGGCACGCCTGCGGGTCACCCGCGATGGTGCGGAGGTGAATCTCCAGCTCCAGGGAGACACGGCACATCTCGACCTCGCCCCGGGCACCCATCGCTTCCGCGTCGAAGGCATGCGTTTCGTCGACTGAAACAAAGCTCCACCGGCCGAGATCATGCGGCCGATTTTCCGTTAGCCGCGGGTCGGCTCTTCGACCAGAGTGGCGGCGCATGCCCCATTTGCTCGTCGTCACGGTCTCAATGTCGCCGCTGGTTTACCTCACCCTGATCCTGGCTCTTGGAGTCCTCGCGCAGTGGTTCGCCTGGCGCTTCAAGCTCCCTTCGATCCTCCTGTTGCTGGCTTTCGGCTTCGGGCTGGGCCAGCTCACCGGCGTCCGGATCGATGACTTCCTCGCGGGAGCCAGCGGCCACAGCTCGCCGCTGCTCTCGGCCGTCGGCCTGTTCGTGGCGATCATTCTTTTCGAAGGCGGGCTGACCCTGAAATTCAGCGAGCTGAAGGAATCCGGCCTGCCGATCCTGCGCCTGTGCACGCTGGCGGTGGTGCTGTCCTTCCTCCTCACCACCGGCTTCATGATCTATGCGCTGGGGTACGATATCCGCCTCGCCGCCCTCACCGGCGCCATCCTCACCGTCACCGGCCCCACGGTCATCGCGCCGCTGCTGCGCCACGTGAACCCGACCCGCAAGATGGCCTCGATTTTCAAATGGGAGGGCATCGTGGTCGATCCCATCGGGGCGATTCTCGGCGTGCTCGTGTTCATCATTTCCCTCTCGTCCAGCGCCGACGCGGCTTGGTCGCAGGTGCTGATCGCCATCGGGAAAATGATCCTCGTCGGCTGCATCTGCGGCTACGCCCTGGGCAAGGTGGTCGAAACCCTGCTGCGGCGTCATCTCATCCCGGACTACCTCCAGCCGGTTTTCCTGCTGGCGGTGGTGGCCGTCGCCTTCACCCTCTCGAATCTGGTCGAAAAGGAAGCCGGGCTGCTCACCGTGACGGTACTCGGCGTCGTCCTCGCCAACCAGCGCTCGGTGTCCGTCCGCCACATCCTCGAATTCAAGGAGAACCTGCGGACGCTGATCATCTCCTCGTTGTTCATCGTGCTTTCCGGCCGCATCGCGCTCAGCGACCTGACCCTCACCCTCGGGAAAGGGGCCGCCTTGCTGGCATTCCTCATTATCGTCGGGCGACCGTTTTCGGTCTTCGGCTCGCTGCTCGGATCGAAGCAGACCACCCTCAAGGAGCGCACCTTCCTCGCCTTCCTCGCCCCCCGCGGCATCGTCGCCGCCGCCGTCGCCTCGATCTTCGCACTGGAGTGCGAGATCGCCGCCGGAAACGGCCGTTTCGGCGACCTCGGCCCGGTCATCGCCGCCCAGTCCCAGGAGATCTCCGCCCTCATCTTCCTCGTCATCATCGGCACCGTCGCCATCTACGGGCTCACCGCCTCGCCGCTGGCCCGCGCCCTCGGCCTCGCCTCGAAAAACCCCACCGGGATCCTCTTCGCCGGGGCCGATGCATGGGCGAGGCTCGCCGCCAAAACGCTTCAGGACGACGGCCACCGCGTCATGCTGCTCGACACGAACTACTCGAACATCGCCGCCGCCAAGCTCCTCGGGCTCGACGCCCAGCGCGCCAACATCCTGTCCGAATTCGCCGAGGAGGAACTCGATTTCAACGGCCTCGGCTCGCTCGTCGCCGGCACGCCGAACGACGAAGTGAACTCGATGGCCGCCCAGCGGTTCGCCCATCATTTCGGCCGCGCCAACGTCTGGCAGCTCGCGCCCGTCGACCGCTCCGCGCACCACCGCACCGCCACCTCGTCGGAAATCCGCGCGCAGAATTGCTTCACCGGAAAGCCCGACCACCGGCAGCTCCAGCAGCTCACCCATGCCGGGGCCCTGGTGAAAAAGTCCCATATCACCGACAAATTCACCTTCGAGGATTTCCAGAAAACCTACGCCGGCACCTCGGCGATCGTGCTTTTTCTCAACGATAGCTCCAAAGGTCTGCGACCCGCCCCGGCGGAAATTGAAAAACTCCCCCCGGGCACGACGCTCTACGTGCTGGTCACGGAAAACGGCGAAGGGGTTGAACTCAAACCTGAAACATCGGCCGCCGCGGACCAGTAATCCGCGATTTCCATGTCCCGCACCCTCAAACGCGCCTTCTTCTGGCTGTCCGGCGCCGGCACCGAAACCCTCGAGCAATGCCCCACCTGGGAGCAGCGGAAATACGTCGCCTTCGGTGCCACCGTGCTCGTCCCCTGCACGTTCGCGTTCATCGCCTGCGCCTACGCCCTTTCCACCCTCACCGACAACGCGCGGGTCATCTATTCCGTCGCCGCGGTCTGGGCCTTCATCATCCTCACCATCGACCGCGCCCTGCTCGCCGGCTACCGGCCGTTCCTCTCCTGGACGCGCAAACTCTCGCAGTTCGCCCTGCGCCTCGGCGTCGCCGTCCTCATGGGCCTCACCATCGCCCACCCACTCGTCCTGCTGCTTTTCCGCGACACCGTGACCTCGGTCATCGAGCAGGAACGCGCCGCCGAGATCGAGACCGAACGCGACGTCTTCGCGGCCCGAAAAGACAGCGTCCGCGGCACCATGGACTCGCTGGAGGAAAAGATCGCCAAGCTCCAGAACGATCGCCTCCAGACCTACAACGCCCAGTTCATCATCCAGGAAAAGGCCGATGCTGACTCCGCCATTCCCGGCCTCACCGCCGAGCAACAGGCCGAACTGAAGGAGGCCACCGACGAAGCCACCGCGCCCTTCCGCGCCCGGCTCGATCTCATCAACAAGCAGCTCGATGAGCTCACCCCACAGTTCGCCAAGGCCCAGACCGAGCTGACCTTCTGGCAGTCGGAATACGAACGCGAACTCAACGGCCAGCGCAGCGGACTCGTCGGCGAAGGGCCACGCGCCCGCTCGATCAAGGCCGACCAACTCGAACCCCGCCGTGAGGAATCCCGCCGCCTCTCCGGCCTGCTCGAACACCTCAGCGCCGAGAAAGCCACCCTCCAGACCCAGATCCGCGAGGCGGAAAAACAAGCCATCGCCAGCTTCGAGACGCGCCTCGCCGAGATCGAAGCCTCCAACCAGGCCGAGGCCGAACGCGTCGCCGCCCTCAAGCACCAGGTCGAGCAAAGCCAGGCCGACGCCTTCGTCACCCAGCAGAATGCCGTCCGCAGTGCGCTCGACACCCAGATCGAGACCCGCAACGCCGAGCTGAAAACCGCCCAATCCGAGCTCGCCGCCGTTTCCCGCGAGGAGCGCGACCGTATCGACGCGCTCAACGCCGAGCCACGCCGCGACATCCTCACCCAGACCCTCGCCCTCCACAAACTCTTCAAAAACGGCGCCGAGGGCGGCCAGTTCGCCTTCTACACCTACCTCATCCTCACCACCCTCTTCATGCTCGTGGATACGATTCCGCTGGTCGTGAAATTCTTCACCAAACCCGGTCCCTACGACCGCCTGCTCGATCGCGACGAAACCTCCTACGCCGCCGAACACGAGGCCTTCCTCCACAGCCACGGCCGCTACATGGCACAGCTCGCGTCAGGCAACCTCATCGCCGTCACCCGCAACAAGACGCTCGAAAACGCCCTCGTCGATGGCGTCGAGCACTCCCGCGCCGCCCGCGAGTTCCTCGATTCCCTGATCGGCATGGAGCGCTCGTTCGCCGAGCAGATGCGCCTCGAACAAGAGGCCAGCGTCCAGGCAGGCCCCGAAAAGCTCGCCGCTCTCGAAGCCATGAAAAAGCGCTTCTACGACGACCTCCACCGCCGCATGGAAATCTTCTTCGCCGGTGCCCAGGCGTGAGGCGAATTGGAACGCGAGCTTTAGCTCGCATGGTCGGACGGGCGAGCTAAAGCTCGCGTTCCAATCCCCGCCCAGCCCATGAACGCCTACTCCTCCCTCGAAGCCCTGCTCCACGACGCCTTCTGGGCCGATGAGGAAACGCCTGAGTTGCTCTGGATCGAGAACCTCCTTGAAGAACCCGCGCTCGAAATCGGTTGCGGCTCCGGCCGCCTGCTGTTGCCTCTGCTCCAGAAAGACCGCCGCATCGAGGGACTCGACAACTCCGCCGACATGCTCGCGCTCTGTCGCGAAAGCGCCGCCACCCTCGGCCTCGACCCCGTCCTGCATCACGCGGACATGACCACCTTTTCCCCGGGCAAATCCTACGCATCCCTCTTCGTCCCCGCCTTCACGCTCCAGCTCGCCGCCAACCCCGCCGCGGCTCTCGCGAATTTCCACAAGCTGCTCAGCCCCGGCGGCCTTCTCTATCTCACCGTTTTTATCCCGCTCGCCGAGATTCATCGCGAGCTGCCGGAAAACGAGTGGTTTCCCGACCATCGCACGACCCTCCCGGACGGTCGCGAAGCCTCGGTGGAAACCCGCTTCCGCATCGACCGCAAAACCCGCGTGCTCCACCGCGAGCACCACTACCGCCTCGAGGACCAGGAGCACTTCTCCGAGCAAACGGTCCGCTGGTTCACACCCCGCCACCTCCAGCGCCTCCTCGCCGAGGCCGGCTTCGAGGTCGAGAACGCCGTCGCCGATTTCGACGAGGAACTCCCCGTGGACGAGCACAGCCAGATCATCACGATCGTCGCCCGGACGGCCACCAAGTCCGCCTCCGCTTGACCCACGCCAAGCAAATCCCGCGCCGCGAATCGGCAATGGCGCGAAGCCATCGCATGCCGCCTTGGCATTGACTGATGGCGTGAAGAAGCACGCAACCCTCGAGGCCAATGAGGCGGTCGCCTCCGTGGCCTGCCGCCTCAGCGAAACGATCGCCATCTACCCGATCACCCCCTCCTCCCCGATGTCCGAGCTCGCCGACGTGTTCGAGAGCCGTGGACAGAAGAACATCTGGGGCGCGATCCCGCGGGTCATCGAGATGCAGAGCGAGGGTGGAGCCAGCGCCGTCTGCCACGGCACCCTCCAGACCGGCTGCCTTTCCACCACCTTCACCTCCTCGCAGGGCCTGCTGCTGATGATCCCCGCGATGTATAAAATCGCCGGTGAGCTCACGCCCTTCGTGATGCACGTCGCCGCCCGCTCGCTGGCCACCCATGCGCTTTCCATTTTCGGCGATCACCAGGACGTCATGGCCGTCCGCCAGACCGGCTTCGCCCTGCTCGCCTCCGCCTCCGTGCAGGAAGCCCAGGACATGGCCGCCATCGCCCACAGTGCCACGCTTTCCACCCGCATCCCCTTCCTCCACTTCTTCGATGGCTTCCGTACTTCCCACGAGGTGCAGAAAATCGAGACCGTCGGCGATGAGGTCCTGCGAGGGATGATCGACGATGAACACCGCCTCGCCTTCTACCGCCGCGGCCTCACACCCGATGCCCCGACCATCCGCGGCACCGCGATGAATCCCGACGCGCACTTCCAGGCCCGCGAAGCCTGCAATCTCTTCCACGAAGCCGTCCCGGGTAAGGTTCAAGCCGCGATGGACCGCTTCGGCAAACTCACCGGCCGCCACTATCATCTCTTCGACTACGTCGGCGCGCCCGAAGCCGAGAAGGTCATCATTGTCATGGCCTCCGGCGGCGAAACCGTCGCGGAAACCGTCAAGTTCCTCGCCGCCCGGGGCGAAAAAGTCGGCGTCGTCCGCGTTCGCCTCTACCGCCCCTTCGATCAAGCCGCGCTTCTCGCCGCGCTGCCGGCCACGGTGAAATCGATCGCCATCCTCGATCGCACCAAGGAACCCGGCGCCCCCGCCGAGCCACTCCATCTGGACGTTTCCTTCTCCCTCACCGAGGCCCTCGAAACCGGCACGCTTCCCTTCCCCATGCCGCGCCTCATCGGCGGTCGCTACGGGATTTCCTCCAAGGAATTCACGCCCGCCATGGTCAAGGCCGTCTTCGACGAACTGGACAAGGCCCAGCCGAAACGTCGCTTCACCGTCGGCATCGAGGACGACGTCACCCATCTCTCCCTGGACTACGATCCCACGTTCTCGATCGAGTCCGACCAAGTCGTCCGGGCCGTGTTCTGGGGTCTCGGCTCGGACGGCACGGTTGGAGCCAATCGCAACTCGATCAAGATCATCGGCGAGGAAACCGACAACTACGCCCAGGGCTACTTCGTCTTCGACTCGAAGAAATCCGGCGGCGTCACCGTTTCCCACCTCCGTTTCGGGCCCGAACGCATCCGCGCGCCTTACCTCATCGATACCGCCAGTTTCGTCGCCTGCCACCAGTTCGGCTTTCTGGAAAAATACGACGTCTTCGACTGCGCCGCCCAAGGAGCCACCGTTCTCCTCAACGCGCCCTACGCGGCCGAAAAACTGTGGGACAAGCTCCCGCTCGAAGCCCGCCGGGCGATCGTCGAGAAGAACCTCAAGGTTTACACCATCAACGCCTTCGACGTCGCCCGCGAAGCCGGCATGGGCGGTCGCATCAACACCGTGATGCAAACCTGCTTCTTCGCCATCTCCGGCGTGCTGCCGCGGGATGAAGCCCTCGCAAAAATCCAGGACGCCATCCGGAAAACCTACGCCAAAAAGGGTGAGGAACTCGTCCGTCGGAACTTCGCCGCCGTCGATATGTCGCTCCAGCACCTCCACGAGGTGCCCATTCCCGGCACGCTCGACGGCCCGCCCCGCGCCGCCGTCGTCCCCGACCACGCGCCGGACTTCGTCAAGCGCGTCACCGCCGTGATGATGGAAGGCAAGGGCGACCTGCTCCCCGTTTCCGCATTCCCGCCCGACGGCGTCTGGCCGACCGACACCACCAAGTGGGAAAAGCGCGCCATCGCCCACGAAATCCCCGCCTGGGAGCCGGACCTCTGCATCCAGTGCAACAAGTGCGTGCTCGCCTGCCCGCACGCCGCCATCCGCGCCAAGTTCTATGATAAGGCGGAACTCGATGCCGCGCCGGAAACCTTCAAGTCCGCCGACTTCAAGATGCGCGATTTCCCCGGCTCGTCCTATACCATCCAGATCGCACCCGAAGACTGCACCGGCTGCAAGCTCTGCACCGTCGTCTGCCCCGCCAAGGACCGGCAGCAGCCGAAACGCAAGGCCCTCAACATGACGCCGCTGCTCGATGTCCGCGAGACGGAGCGCGAGAACTACGACTTCTTCCTCAACACCCTGCCCGATCCCGATCGATCGAAGCTCAACCACGGCGAGGTCAAGTCCTCCCAGTTCCTCCGCCCGCTCTTCGAATACTCCGGTGCCTGCGCCGGCTGCGGCGAAACGCCCTATCTCAAGCTGCTCACCCAGCTCTTCGGCGATCGCCTGCTCATCGCCAACGCCACCGGCTGTTCCTCGATCTACGGCGGCAACCTGCCCACCACGCCCTACGCCAAGAACCCCGACGGCCGCGGCCCTGCCTGGGCCAACTCACTCTTCGAGGACAACGCCGAGTTCGGTTTCGGCATGCGTTTTGCGGTCGATCAGAAAAACGAAGCCGCCCAAGGCCTGCTCGCGGACCTCGCCCCGGAGATCGGCGACGACCTCGTCCGCGACATCCTCGAAGCCGACCAGTCCGATGAAGCCGGCATCGAAGCCCAGCGCACCCGCATTGCCGCACTGAAAGACAAGCTCGCCAACGCTTCCGGCCCGAAAGCCGCCGGCCTCCGCTTGCTCGCCGACTACCTCGTCCGCAAGTCCGTCTGGATCGTCGGCGGCGATGGCTGGGCCTACGACATCGGCTACGGCGGGCTCGACCATGTCCTCGCCCAAGGCCGCGATGTCAACGTCCTCGTTCTCGACACCCAGGTCTACTCCAACACCGGCGGCCAGGCCTCGAAGGCCACCCCGATCGGTGCCGCCGCCAAGTTCGCCGCCAGCGGCAAAGGCAGCGCGCCGAAGGAACTCGGACTCATGGCCATGCAATACGGCAACGTTTACGTCGCCCGCGTCGCCATGGGTTCCAAGGACAGCCAGGTCGTCAAGGCCATGCGTGAAGCCGAAGCCTGGCACGGCCCCTCGATCATCATCGCCTACAGCCACTGCATCGCCCACGGCTTCGACCTCTCCCTCGGCATGGACCAGCAGAAGCTGCTCGTCGACAGCGGTCTGTGGACGCTCTTCCGCTACGATCCCCGCCGTATTTCCGAGGGCCAGCCGCCGCTCATCCTCGACTCCAGGGAGCCGAAAGCCAAAACCGCCGACTTCATGCGCAACGAGACCCGCTTCCGCATGATCGAGAAAATGAACCCGCAGCGCTTCAAGGACCTCGCCAAGCAGGCCCAGGAAAGCGCCAAGCACCGCTGGAAGCTCCTCGAACAGATGGCCGCCATCCATTTCCCCGAAGAAGCCGCCGTGACCACCACGGAGGAAGCAGAGTAAGCCAGGAACTCTCTGCGATCCTCCATCTATCACCCACCATCGACACCTTTCAGAGATGAACCTCGAAACCTCCTACCTCGGCCTCAAGCTCAAGCACCCCATCATCCCCGGGGCCGGACCTCTCACCGGCGACGTATCAAGCGCCCGCGAACTTGAGGACTTCGGCGCGCCGTGCCTGATCATGAATTCGCTCTTCGAAGAGCAGATCGTTCGCGAGCAACGGGCCGCGTTCGCAGCCATCGATGAAGCCGAGGACACCTATGCCGAAGCCCTCAGCTACCTGCCCGAGCCGGAGGAATACCGTCTCGGACCGGAGGACTACCTCGCCCGCATTTCTCATCTCAAATCGGCGGTCGATATCCCCGTCATCGCCTCCCTCAACGGCATCACCCCGGATGGCTGGCGCGAATATCCGAAGCTGATCGCCGCCGCCGGTGCCGACGCGCTGGAGGTCAATCTCTACCACCTTTCCTCCGACAAATACGAGAGCTCGGCCGAGGTCGAAGAGCGCCTCATTGAATCCGTCCGCGCCGCCCGCGAGGGCATCGACATTCCCGTCGCCGTCAAGCTGCCCCCCTTCTTCACCTCCATCCCTCATTTCGTCGCCCGCTTGGAGAAAGTCGGAGTGCAATCCGTCGTCCTTTTCAACCGCTTCTATCAACCGGACATCGACATCGAGGAGCTCCGCACCGAGCCCGTCCTGCGCCTCTCCGATTCATCCGAACTCACCCTCCGGCTCCGCTGGCTCGCCATCCTCCATGGTCGCACCGAGCTTGAACTTTCGCTCAGCGGCGGCGTCCACACCCCCATCGATGTCATCAAAGGCCTGATGGCCGGTGCCACCACCGTGCAGACCGTTTCCGGGCTCCTCCAATATGGTCCCGGGCACCTGCGCGACCTCATCGACGGTGTAAGCGGCTGGCTGCGCGAGCACGAATACGACCACCTCGACCAGCTCCGCGGCTGCATGAGCCACCAGAACTCCCCGGACCCCGAGGCCATCGAGCGCGGCAACTACGCCATGGTGCTGCACAGCTGGACGGCCGGCTAACCTGCTACTCCACTTTCACCCGGTAGAAGGCCTTGTCGTCGCCGGACTCGAAGGAGAACCGGGCATTGCCGGAGCCGTCGATAGTGAGGATGGAGGAATCGAGGGGGAAGTCCGTGAAGCTCTGCAAATCGGAGCTCTTCTGGAAATCCAGCGTGAAGGAGAATTCCCCCGTGATCTCGTCGCGCGCGAACACGGGCGGCGCGACGTTCACGCCACCGATCTCGGCTTCGAAATACAGCCCCACTTCCGCCATCGCGTCGCGAAGTTCGTCGGCGTCGTCGCTTTGATCGGTCTCGTAATCGAAGCCCAGATCCCTCAGCACATACTCGGTCCAATCGCTGAAGCCGTCCGAATCACCATCCTCCTCTGGAGAAAGCGCCGTTCCGGTGAGTTTCAGAGTGAAGGGGGAGTTCAGCACCGAGTCCCCGCTGATCGCAAGGGTCGCGGTCTTCTCACCGGATGCCGTCGGATCGAAAAGCAAAGTCACCGTTTGGGTCGCTCCTCCCGCAAGCTGGGTCGGCAGGTCGGCCGGGCCGGAGAAACCCGTGTCGGAACCCGTGAGCGTGACGGCCAGCCCTTGGATCGGAAGATCCTCGTCGTTTTTCAAAACGAAGCTGACCGAGCCACTGCCGTCCACCTTGACGACGCCCGCATCCAACTCGCTCTCACCGCTGACGAACGTTTCGCCCGCCACCGACTCCACTCCGATCGTCAGCGCCCCGGTGAGGTAGTAGCTGACGTCTCCTCCCGCCGCGATCCTCTGCACCTTCGAGACGATGGTCGTCGGAATATCCGTCTGCCCGGACGCATTCGAGCCCCAGGCGAGCACGCTGCCATCATCTTTCAAGGCGATCACATGACTCGCCCCAGAGGCAATTGCCGCGACGCCGGTCTGGGCTTCCACGGGGACGGTCCCCTGCCCGGCGTTGTTGCGGCCCCAGACAAGCACTTCGCCCCCGGAGGTCAGCGCCACGGTATGTTCCGCGCCAGCGGCAATCGCCACCACGCCCTGCTTCGCAGCGGCGGGCACCGTGGATTGCCCATAGATGTTCCAACCCCAGGCGAGAACCTCGCCCTCGTCGGTGAGCGCCACCGAATGCTCTCCGCCTGCGGCGATGGCCACCACGTCGGACTTCGCCGCCGCCGGCACCACCGTCTGCGCGAACCGCGAGTAACCCCAGGCGATCACTTCTCCATCCACCAGCGCCAGGCTGTGGAAATCACCGGCCGCCACCGCTTCGGCGGAACTGACCGAGCCCGGCACCGAGGTTTGGAGCGCGGTATTCAGCCCGAAGGCGGAGACCGATCCGTCGGACTTCAACAAGACCGTGTGCCCGGCACCGATCGCGGCCGCCGCCACTTCGGTCATGTCGCCGGGCAGGATCGTGGTCTGTCCGTTCGACGCAGCACCCCATGCGAAAGGAACCCCTGCGCTGGTCAACGCCACTCCATGGGAGCTGCCAAGGGCGAGGCGATTCGACGCATCAAGCCGCGTCTCAAGATCTGCCGGAATGGGAAAGTAGTCGGCCCCGGCGTGATGCCACTCCGCCCACACCGGCGAGGCGTAGATCATCACCGCAATCCCCCCTGCCACGCCTTTCCAGTTCCTTGCTCCGTTCATGAATTTCATGCAGCTCATCGTCTCCTCCCACCAGCGTCGAGCTAGAACCTCCCTCAGTGCCTCAGCTCGATCATTCGTGCGGAAAGCGCCGGCAGCTCAGGCAACGCAACCGTCACCTCGCCCGCCGCTTCGAGTTCGCCATTCCAGGCGGTTCCCAGCCGCTCGACCAGCTTCACGCGTCGACCGCCGAAGCAGGCCCAATCGATGGCGTGAGTGGGGAGGATCAAACTCAGGTCGTTCATGCTCTGGGTGGGGTGGAAATTCGCCACCACGAGAAACACCTGCCCGGAAAGCTTGTCGCGGCGAAGATAAGCGTAGGCCCAGTGACCGCTGCACGTCTCCCCCTCCATGCGGCCGAAGCCGGGGTGCTCTTTGTTGGCGTGGTTCAGCCCGTAGAAGTCACCCCGCGTGAAGGCCGGCTCGCGGAGAATCGCCAGCAGCTTTCCATACCAGGCGCGCAGCGCCTTCTGCGCGTCCGATAAACGGCCTCCATCGTACTTGCCGCCATTCACCCATTTCTGGAACTCGGGCATCGCCCAATAATCGAAAATCGAAGTCCGTCCGTCGTCACCGCTGAAACCCTCCGACCCGAGCGCCGGCTCGCCGACTTCCTGGCCGTGGTAGATCATCACCGGCCCGCGCCCCAGTCCCAGAAGCACCGCACAGACCGGCTTGCCGACCTCCATGCCCAGCCCGCCCCATTCCTTGGGAGAGGCCAGCCTTACCTCGTCATGATTTTCCGCGTAACGCAGGGAGTGATGAAAGCGCGTGCCCGGAAAAATCAGGGTGTCGAGGTCGTTCGCCCACTTGTAGCCGGCCCAGTCGTCGTAAAGCCCCATGCAGAGGTCATAAGCAGGGTCGTCATAGACCGCGTCGAAGCCGGCCTCGATCAACGCGTCGAGGACGTTGCCGTCCGTCAACTTCGCAGGATCGGTATCATAGGCTTCGCCGAAAACGAACAGCTCCGGATCACGCCGCCGCGCGCGGCCGAGCATCCATTTCCAGAATTCCATCGGCACCATGTGCGCCATGTCCACGCGGAAGCCACCGACTCCGAGGTCCTGCCAGTAGGCGAAGACCTCATCGATCTTCCGCCACGTATCCGGCACCTCCTCCGAAGCGGCATCCGGCCCCGGCAGATGGCTGGTATCGCGACCCTGGGTGAAATCGTGACCGTAGTTCAGTTTCACCGTCTCATACCAGTCCCACAGCGTCGGCGAAAAGGTGATCGCATCGTTTCCCGTGACCTTCACGTGGTCCGTTTCCGGGGCGAACCGGCCACTGCATCCCGGCAGCCCCTGGGTCGGCAGCGTCAGCGGCGGGCTTCCCTCCACCATGCCCGGCTGGACATAGAAGAAGTTGTTATGCGGATGGAAAAACCGCGTGGGATCATCGCCCTCACCGAAACTCAGGCCGGGCCGCACGCTCGACCGATACCCGCGCGCGACGTGGTTCGGCACGAAGTCGATCACCACCCGCAGACCGTGTCTCTTGCAGCGGTCCAGCAGCTCGCGAAACTCCTCGACCCGCCGCTCCGGGTCCTCCGCATAGTCGGGGCAGACATCGAAGTAGTCGATGATCGCATACGGGCTGCCGGCCTTACCTTTCAATACATCCGCCGGCTCGGCCGGACGCCCCGGATAGGCGGTGGCGCTCGCCTGCTCCAGCACCCCGGTCAGCCACAGATGGGTCGCCCCGAAGGCCCGGATCTCCTCCAGCGCCCGATCGCTGAAATCCGAGAATTTTCCGCAACCATTCTCCGCCATGGAGCCGTGCGGTTTCCGCGTCTCGTTGGTGTTTCCGAACAGCCGGACCATCGTCTGATAGATCACCGGCCGGACCTTGGTGAAAGAAGGAGAGTTTTCCATGCCCGCCGCACTCTCCGGCCAGTCCGCCCGCTTGGCAAACCCGCAACCCTCCGGGCCGAGGTGATGGATCTCACCACAAAAGAAAACGCCGGCATTGCCCCCCGGGCCGGGGTTCTGCTAGCCATCCCCGGGTGAGCGACCGCTACGAGATTCTCGATATCCTGAGCCAGGATCAGCATGGCGTCGTGTTCAAGGCCACCGACCGCCGCAACGATGCCACGGTGGTCCTGCGGCGCTTCTTTCCTTTTGGCTCGGGAGGAGGCGGCTTGCAGGCCGAGGAAAAGCAGGCTTACGAGATCGCCCTGCGCCGCTTGGCCGACGTCCGGCATCCCGCCCTGCGCCGTGTCCTCGATGGCGGGACCGACCCGGTCGACGGGCTCCCGTTTCTCGTGACTGAATGGCAGGAAGGCACGTTTCTCGCCCGCGTGCTCGGCCAGCTGGAGCATCCCGTTGCCACCGCCCGGCTGGTCGCCATCACCGCCTTGGAGGCCAGTCTGCTGCTTTCGGAGGTATTCCAGGAGGAAGCGCTGTGGCTTGAGACTACCGCCGAGACGATCATCCTGCCGCACGATGGATCCATGCCGGGCGTGACCTTCTGGATCTGCCCGATCCGTTGGCTGGGCGACCCGGACCACCGCAGGACGCTGGAGCCGCTCGTCGAGCTGGTGGAGCAGGTCGCCGGCTGGAAGGGGCAGATCATTTCCGACGCGGCGGGCAACGGCCTCGGCCGCTGGGTCAACACCCTGCGGAAGAGCCCCGGCGTCTGGAGCGTGGCCGAAGCCCACCAGGCACTGCGGGCCACTTCCACCGCGGCCCCATCCGCCGCAGCGCCTCCTTCACCGGCTCCTTCCGTGGGTCCTCCACGGCCAGCGGCCAAGGTGACCCGGCCCAAGACCAAGAGCAACCCGTGGCCCTGGGTCGTGGCCATCCTGCTCACCCTCGCCACCGGAGCGTTCGTTTATCTCCAATCGCAACGCGGTCAGGCACCCCCGCTTCTCCCGGTCGCCGCCCCCGCCTCTCCTGCCTCTCCCGCCATCCCGACACCGGACACCCCCGCCGCACCGCGCGAGGTCACCCCTGAGGAAATCGCCACCGCCGTCGAAAAAGAAGCCGGTGAAGCGTTCGAGAAACCCGCCGGCCCCGGCGTTGAAACCGTCGAGGCCCTCGCCGCCAAGCTGGCTGCGGAGCGGGCTGCCGCGGAAACGTTCGCTGTGGGGACGAGTTATCCTCTTGAGGGTGAGGTGGTCGAAACGGACGTGAGTTCTTCGGGAAAGACCATCTATGCGAAAATCCGAACGGACCAAGGAGCCGAGCGTTGGATCGGGTTCCGCGTTTCACAAGTGGCACTCTTCACTCCTGATAGCATCGGCGGGCTGCGCTCCAAGAGGGTGAAGGTCAATGGCGAGTTCCAAACGGAACGATCCAACCGGGGCGAGATCTTCTTCGTCCGCCACGCATCCGACTTCGCCCAACTCGCGCCCTGAGCCCGTGCTTCACGCCGATACCGAACTGGCCGCCGCGGGTTTTCTCACCCCGAAGGAAGTGCTTTCCCTCTCGGCCGCGGGTCTCCGCAACATCCGCAACCTGCTCGACTGGCTGCCGCGGCGCTACGAGGATCGCCGTCGGTTCGACGCCTTCCCCGCCGAGGCCGGCGGCGGCCCTGTCTGCGTGCGAGGCACGGTCATCGACACCCGCAACCGCTTCGGCCCGCGGCTCCGCTTCTACGAGGCCATCGTCGCGGACGCGTCCGGCACCGGAGTCGGGCCCGCCACGCTGACCTGCCGCTGGTTCAACATGCCCTTCCTTTCCAAGGTCATCGCCGCCGGGCAGGAAATCGTGCTCCACGGCAAACCCAAGGAGTTCCAGGGGAGGATCGTCATCGACCACCCCGATTTCGAAGTGATCCGCGAGGAAAGCGGACCGTCGATCCACCTCGAGCGCATCGTCCCCATCTACCGCAACGTCTCCGGCATCGCCCAGCGGCGTCTACGAGAGATCCAGTACTGGGTCACCCGTGAGACGGACCCGGCATCACTCGCCGGCGCGTTCGAGGTCGATCCCACCTATCCGTGCCACGAGGCCTATCAGGAGGTCCATTTCCCCGACTCCCTGCAGCAGGCCGAGGCGGCACGCCGGCGGTTCGCGCTGGAGGAATTCTTCGCCGTCCAGCTCAACGTGGTCTGGCGTCGCAGCCGCATCCTCCACTTGAACGGCCGGGTGATGGATTCGGACACCGGGCTGCTCTCCGCATTCCACAACAGCCTGCCATTCGATCTCACCGCCGCCCAGAAACGCTCGATCCAGGAACTCCTGGACGACATGCGCGAACCGCGACCGATGAACCGCCTGCTCCAGGGCGACGTCGGTTCCGGCAAG
The DNA here is from genome assembly GCA_965652295.1 of uncultured Haloferula sp. Taxonomy (GTDB): domain Bacteria; phylum Verrucomicrobiota; class Verrucomicrobiia; order Verrucomicrobiales; family Akkermansiaceae; genus Haloferula. The sequence continues at coordinate 292,595 of CBFGTS010000003.1, forward strand.
ACCTTCGTCGCCATGGCGGCGATGCTCCGCGCCGTCGACTCGGGGGCCCAGGCAGCCCTGATGGCTCCCACCCAGATTCTCGCCGAGCAGCATTTCCTGACCTTCCGCAAGTGGCTGGAACCACTCGGCGTGCGTGTCGTGCTGCGCACCTCCGACCGCCAGGAAAGCAGCCACCTCCCCCTCGAAGGCGAGCCCCAGATCTACATCGGCACCCACGCGCTGCTCTACGAGAAGTCGCTTTTCTCCGACCTCGGGCTGGTAGTGATCGACGAGCAACACAAGTTCGGCGTGGACCAGCGCGGGCGGCTCATCGAGCAAGGCTCCCGGCCGGACGTGCTGGTGATGACCGCCACGCCGATCCCGCGCACCCTGACCATGACGATCTACGGTGATCTCGACGTCTCCATCCTCGACGAGCGCCCGGCCGGCCGCGGGAAAATGATCACCGCCCTGCGGGTGAAACCGAAGCAGACCGAGGTGACGAAGTTCGTGAAGACCCAGCTCGAGACCGGCCGCCAGGTCTATCTGGTGTATCCGCTGGTCGAGGAGAGCGGGAAACTAAAAGCCGAATCCGCCACCGCGGCCCATGAGAAATGGTCCAAGCGGCTGGGCGGCTTCGAGGTCGGCCTGCTCCACGGAAAACTCGCCCCCGAGGAGAAAGAATCGGTGATGCGGCGCTTCCGCGATGGCGAAATCCACGCTCTGGTGGCCACGACCGTCATCGAGGTCGGCGTCGATGTTCCCAACGCCAACCTGATGCTCGTCCACCACGCCGAGCGCTTCGGGCTGGCGCAGCTCCACCAGCTTCGCGGCCGCATCGGCCGGGGCGAACACAAGAGCTACTGCATCCTGTTGAGCGATGGAGAATCGCCCGACGCCATGGAAAAGCTGCAAGTCATGGTGAAGACCTCGGACGGCTTCGTGATCGCCGAAGAGGACCTCCGCCTGCGCGGCCCGGGCGACGTGCTCGGCACCCTGCAAAGCGGGGTCGGCGGCTTCCGGTTCCCCGATTTCCTGGCGGATACCGCCCTGCTCCGCGAGGCGCGCGCGCTGGCCGACCGGGTCATCGCCGAGGATCCCCAGCTCGATGGCATCCACCAGGCGCTGCGGAGCAAAATCGACGACTCCACCGCGCCGCCGCCCTCGTCCTGACGAAAATCCAGTCCGTGCCGGAAAAAAACACCCGGACGGATCGCTCCGGCCGGGTGCTTGAATAAATCTTGGCTGAGGGGAGATTTACCAACCCTCTTCTTCGAAGCCGCCGCGCTTGCCGCCGCCACTTCCGCGGCGTTCGTCGCCGCCCCGGCCACGACCTCCGCCACGCGGACCGTCGTCGCCATAGCCGCCACGGCCACCGCCGCCACCGCGACGTTCACCATAGCCGCCACGGCCGGCACCAGCGCCGCCGCCGCCACCCCGGCGTTCGCCGAAGCCTCCGCGACCGCCTCCGCCACCACCTCCGCGACGATCGCCACCGCCGGGTCCACCGCTGCGAGGCTCACGCGCCTCGGCGGCATTGATGCGCAGCGCACGGCCGCCGAAGTCCTGGCCGTCCAGGGCCTCGACTGCTGCAGCCACCTTGGCCGCGTCGGTCAACGTCACGAAGCCGAAGCCCCGCGGTCGTCCCGTTTCACGGTCGGTGATCAGTTTCACACGCTCCACCGGACCAAAGTCGGCGAAGAGTCCGGCCACCTCTTCCTCGGTGGCAGTGAAGGGCAAGTTGCCCACGTAGATGTCCATTTGTCGTTGGTCGGAAACGCGCCATGTGGAGAATCAAACCCAACCCGGCACGGCGCGACCGGAACGGGGCTGGCCGGCAGCGAACACGCTCCGGTTGATCGCTCGCTACATGCTCGGCTTCCGGGTGGCAAGCACGGAAACGCGCGCTGTCAATCATGCGGCAGGATAGCGCTCCGGACCTTCCGAGGGCGGGGGAATCCGCCGCATGCGCTCGAAGTCGCCTTCCTCGCAGCAACGCACGAATCCCTCGGCGTAGCTTTTGAGCTTGTCCCAGCATTCACGGATCGATTTGGCCTCCTGCGTGGAAATCGAGTCGTCCATCGCCGCTTCCGCAATCCGTTGCAGCATGCTGGAGAACTGGCCGACGATCTCGTTCGTCGCCGGAAGCACTTCGTAGCCCTTCTCGCAGAAGCTTTGCGGGTTGCGGACGAAGTAGCCGCCGTTGGCGTGGCACAGCCACTCGACGAGGCCGGTATCGCCGCTCAGCTCGACGATTTTCTGCAACCGATCGAGCGGATTGCGACTGCCGGAACCATCCACGGACTGCTTCTCCGCCCACTTGTAAACCAGCGAAAGGGATACTCCGAGATCCGCCGCGATCGCCTTGGGACTGGTTTTCGCGAACGCCTTGCGCAGGACCTCGTGTGTTTCCATGCGCCGAAACCTAGCAGGCGCTCGCGCCAAGCAAAGCAATTCCAAACGGCGCGGCCCGGCCTGGAAAATTGACGATATAGCCACAATGTAAATTTCTTCTGGTCGAGCGATCCCATTAAACGAATCGTTTCCTACTTGTTACTCAGGTAACTTTCCAAAACCCCGTATGGCCGATCCCCGCCAAAAACCCAGGGTGTCGGTGCTTGCGTCCGCTCTGGTATCCGCCGCCCTGCCGGTGGTGCAGGTGACGCATGCCGACCTCATCCACCGCTGGTCCTTTGACCAGCCAGCCGGAGATGCGCCCTCCGGGACCACCATGACGGATTCCGTATCCGGCGCGGCCGCCACCGTTTTCGGAGGCTTGCAGGGCGTTTCGACCTTTGATGGCACCGCTCTTCGCATTCAAGGAACCACGACAGGCAACCGGTCACTTGGCTTCATTTCCGGTTACATCGATCTGCCCAACGGGATCATTTCCTCGAAAACCCACCTGACCCTCGAGATCTGGGCCACCCCCTTCGGAGCCACCAACTACGACCGGCTCTTCGACTTCGGCCGCTGCAATCTGACCCACGGTCCGGATGCCCAGCCCGGGGAAATCGTCGATGTCCTCGGCACCGGCCAAACCCCGGGAACCTCGGACTCCGACGACAACCTTTTCTTTTCGTTTTCCGTCGGCAGCGACGAGGACCGGAGCCGCATGGATGCGATGGTGAACGACAACGACTCGAACCCCGACCTCGTCTTCGATGCCGACACGCAGACCTCCTTCGGAACCCGCTACCACTACGTGATGACCTTCGAGGATGGTGCCGGAACGTTTGGCGCCACCGGCGGCCGGGTGAGCTGGTATCGCGACGGGGAACTGCTCCTCGCCACGGACGTCAATTTCCGCCTTCAGGACATCGAAGACGTCAACAACTGGCTGGGCCGCTCGCAATGGACGAACGATTCCAACGCCAACGCTTCCTACGACGAGGTCCGTATCTATGATCACGCGCTCACGCTGGCGGAAATCGAAGCGAGCCTCACCGCCGGCCCGGATGAGGTCAGGGAACCGGACGACGACGAGGATGGTTTGAGTGATCGATTCGAGGACCGGTTTTTCGGAAACAACGACGGAAACCCCACTCCCTCCGAACTGCTGCTGCAAAGCGGCGGCGACGACGCGGATAACGACGGCCTGACCAATCTGGAAGAACAGCAGCGCGGCACCGATCCCACCGATCCTCTCTCTCCGCCCCCGCCGCCGGTTCCAGACCACCTCTGGACCTTCACCACCCAGGCGGCCTCGATCGCGGAAGCGGGCACGATTTTTCCCGACGAGTTCGGCGGCGGCTGGGAAACCCTTCTCCGTGGAAACGGCGCGCAGCTCACGGGTGGTGCGGTGGTCCTTCCGGGCAATACCAATGGCAACCAGACCGCCTCGGCCATTTCCGCTTACCTCGATCTCCCGGACGGCATCATCTCGGCTTCGCCCGATCTCACCATCGAGGCCTGGGCGACACCGGTTTCCTCCAAAACCTGGCAGCGGCTTTTCGACTTCGGTCGCTGCGTCGAGACCTCCGGTCCGAATGCCGACCCGGGTGAGATCAACGACGGCAACGCCACTCCGGGTCTCACCGGTGCGTGGGACAACCTCAGCCTGACGCTCAACAACGCGAACGATCTCGACACCCATCAACTTGAGGGCGAGCACGACGACCTCGGTCCGGTCTTCACCACTTCCAGCGCCCCCACGGTGGCGGGCACGGAGTATCACTACCTGCTGACCGTGGAGGATGGCGTGGGTGAATTCGGCTCCGAGGGCTGCCGCGTCTCCTGGTATCGCGATGGGGTTTTGCAAAACACCGACGATTTCCACTTCCGCCTCGTGGACATGGAGGATGTCAACAACTGGATCGGGCGCTCGATGTACACGGGCGATTCCAACTCGAACCTCGCCCTCAACGAACTCCGGCTTTACCGCCGCGTGATTTCCGCCGGGGAAATCCAGGCCAGCTACGAGGCGGGGCCGGATCCCTCGGTAGGGCCGCCGGAGCCGCCCGCACCGCCGCCGATCCCGACGCACCGCTGGGATTTCAATACCGCAGCCGGCGATGCCCCTTCCGGCACCGTCTTCACCGACGTCGTCACCGGAGAAACCGCCACCGTCCGCGGAAATGGAGCGGCTCTCAACGGCACCGAGCTGGTGCTTCCGGGCGGAACCACCGGCAACGTCGGCGCGGCGGAGATCTCCGGCTATCTCGATCTTCCGAACGGCTTCATTTCCGCTCACACCGAACTCTCGATCGAGGCATGGATCACGCCGGTATCATCGAGAGACTGGCAGCGTCTCTGGGAATTCGGAAGCTGCTCGGTCACATCAGGCGATGGCGCGCTCGACGGCGAAGTGATCGATGGCGACGGCGCTCCGCCCGCTTTCCAGCAGAACGACGGGATCTTCCTTTCGCTCAATAGCGGCGGCGCACTCGGTTCGCACCGCCTCGCCGGAAAGAGCGCCGGAGGCAGCGAGAACCGGGTCGATACCGATCTCTCGTCGGCCACCGGCAGCGGCACGGAATATCACTTCGTCATGACCGTGGAGAACGGAGCGGGCGCTGCGGGAAGCACCGGCTGCCAGGTCCGTTGGTATCGCGACGGCGTCCTCTCCGGCACGCTCGATCTGCCCTTCCAGCTCAAGGACATCCACGACGTGAACAACTGGATCGGCCGCTCGAACTGGAGCGCCGACGCCAACTCCCATATCTCGATCAACGAACTGCGCGTTTACGACCACCCGCTTTCCCCCCAGGAGGTCCTCACCTCGTTCACCGATGGGCCGGATACGGTTTACGCCACGCCCGTGGCGGTCGATGACAGCGCGACGATCCATCGTGGCCTGAAGGTCCGGCTCGACGTCCTGGCCAACGACGAAGGCGGCGTGAGTTCGCTTGAAATCGCCGAGGCCCCGGCGGTCGGTTCAGCGGTCGTTCAAGACGACAACACCATCCTCTACACCCACGATGGCTCTGCCGGAGAAAGCGTCACTTTCACCTACCTTAGCAGCGGCATCGGCGGCATCTCGGACCCCGCCACGGTGACCATCAAGATCTCGGACGAAATCCGGATCGATGGCACCGCACATGAAATGCCCGACGCCCCTCCGACCACTTCGCTCGCGGTGATCGATGCCTTCCCCGGTGTGTTTTTCAACCGCCCCGTTGCCCTCGCCACCATTCCGGGTGACGAGCAGAGGCTCTTCGTCACGGAGATCGGCGGCGCGGTTCACGTCATCCCGGACGTCACCAGCCCCACCCCGTCGTCCGCTCCCGTTCTCGATCTCCCGGCCGCGATCCAAGGCCGGACGCCTTCCGAATCGATCCAAGGCGGCGCCAATCAGGAATGCGGCCTGCTCGGGCTCGCGTTTCACCCCGACTTTACGAGCAACGGTCACTTGTATGTTTTCTATTCAGTGGTGAAAAACGGAACCTCCGGGTTCTTCCAACGGATCTCGCGCTTCACCGTTCCCGCCGGGGAAATCGCCAACCCCGTCCCGCTGGCCGATCCCTCCTCGGAGGTGATCCTGATCGAGCAATACGACCAGGGCCCCAACCATCAGGGAGGCGACATCCATTTCGGCCTGGACGGCTATCTTTACATCTCCGTGGGTGACGAAGAGAACCCGAACGATTTCCGCCTCAACAGCCAGCGGATCGACAAGGACTTCTTCGCCGGCCTGCTGCGAATCGATGTGGACAAACTCCCCGACAACCTCGCGCCCAACGCGCATGAGTCCGTGCCGCTCTACGAAGATTCCGAAAACCCCGGCACCTTCGCCGCCGCCTACTCGATTCCCGCCGACAACCCCTGGGTCGGCGGCACCAGGTTCATCGGCCAGACGGTCGATCCGGCGGATATCCGCAGCGAGTTCTATGCGGTGGGCCTGCGCAGCCCGTGGCGGTTCTCCATCGATTCCGCCACAGGCGACATCTGGGTCGGAGATGTCGGCCAGGACCGCTACGAGGAAATCGATCTCATCGAAAAGGGAGGCAATTACGGCTGGGTCTTCCGCGAGGGCGCGCACGACATCAACACCTCCAACCCAGGCTGGCCCGACAAGCCTTCGAACTTCGATGAGATCGCCATCGATCCCGTTTATGAATACGTCCACAACGCCATGGCCGGCGATCCCGCCTACAAGGGGAATTCGGTCACCGGCGGCCGCGTGTATCGCGGCGAGCGAATCCCCTCGCTCTTCGGTGCCTACATCTTCGGCGATCAGGTTTCCGGTCATCTGTGGTCGATGACTCTCGGCACCGGCGGCGCGGCCGTCGTCAACCGGATCGGCGGACTTTCCCACGTATCCGCCTTCGGCGAAGACCCCTCGAACCGCGACCTCCTCTTGTGCTGGACGCCCGCTAACGCCGCAGCCACGCCGACTTACGGGATCAAGCGACTCGTTTCCAACACCCTCACCGATTCGTTCCCGGCAACGCTGTCGGAGACCGGTATCTTTTCCGATTTAACGGACCTCACCCCCTCGCCCGGCTTCCTTCACTACGAGCCGAACATCACCTTCTGGAGCGACCATGCCCTGAAGAAGCGGTGGTTTTCGATCGCCGATCCCGCCGCTACCATGACCTGGAGAAAAGAAGGTCCGTGGGATTACCCCGAGGGCATGGTCTGGGTGAAGCACTTCGACATGGAAATGGAACGCGGCAACCCAGCCACGAAAAAACGCCTCGAAACCCGCGTGCTGGTCCGCGACGAGGCCGGCTCCTATGGCGTCAGCTACCGGTGGAACAAGGCGGAAACCGAGGCTTTGCTGGTCGAGGATGGCGGCGTGAGCTTCCCGCTGGAGATCGTGATCGACGGCACGCCCACCACGCAGATGTGGTCCATTCCCAGCCGCACCCAATGCACCATCTGCCACAACGCGGCCGCCGGCCACGGCCTGTCCTTCAACACCCGTCAACTCAACCGCGAAGGACTCCTGGCAGGATACGCGGGCAATCAAATCGAGCTGCTCGAACTCGCCGGCTACCTCGCCAACCCGCCCGGGCCCACCGCCACCCTCCCGAGCCACACGGTTTACGAGGATGCCACCGTTCCCCTCGAAAAGCGGGCCCGCACCTACCTCGACGTCAACTGCGCCTACTGCCACCGGCCCGGCGGCGGGGGTCCCGGCTTCGACGCCCGCGCCGAACTCACGCTGGAGGAGACCGGGCTCGTCCGCGGACTCGTCGCCGCCGCGGAACATTCCGACGACCGCCTGGTGGCTCCCGGAGAACCCGTCCGCTCGGTGATTCTCAGCCGCATCTCCGAAACCAACGGCTACACCCGCATGCCGCCGCTGGCCACCGCGGTGCGCGACGAGCAGGGCATCGCCTTGGTGACAGAGTGGATTCAAAGCGAACTCTCCGGCCACACGCTCTACGACGACTGGGCCACCGCCTACCCCGGCCTTGGCACCCGCACGGCGGATGACGACAGCGACGGACGCTCCAACTACGCCGAGTTCCTCCTGCACTCCCACCCCTTGAGAGGAACCGGCGGACAGGTGGCGGAGGTCTCGGCCAACGCCTTCCGCTTCGAGCGCCGCCCCTTCCGCCTCTACGACATCCAGACCAGCGGAAACCTGATCGATTGGACGAGCTGGGACGTCTCCCAGAACCGGCAGAACTACGACGCATCCAGTAGCACGGTCGAGATACCGATCACTCCCGGCACACCGCCGCGGCAGTATTTCCGCCTCCAAGTCAGCGAACCCTGACCGCGCCTCAATCCGCCGTCACCACCGTGTGCTCCAGCGACCACGCGGCGATTTCCTCCACCTGCGTCACGCTCTCGACCTTGGCCAGGCGCTGGCGCAGTTCCTTCGCGCCGGGAAAGCCCTTGCAGTAGGCCATCAGGCGCGAGCGCATCGCCATCAAGGCGTGCCGCTCGTGCCCATACCTCCGGCTCTCCGCCGCCAGCCGGCAGTGCCGCATCACCAGCTCCCACCGTTCTTCCAGCGGCACCGGAGGCAGCAGCTCTCCGGTCTCCAGAAAATGCTTCGCTTCCCGGAAAACCCAGGGGTTCTGCATCGCCGCGCGACCGATCATCACGCCACTCACGGCGGTCGTGCTTTTCCGCCGCGCCACGTCCTCGCCGCTCGCGATGTCGCCGTTGCCGATCACCGGCACGCCGACCGCCCGGGCACAGGCATCGATCGTCTCCCAACACGCCTCGCCGCCATATCCCTGGGAGCGCGTGCGACCGTGGATCGCGATGGCCTGCATGCCACAGTCCTCGAGGCGGCGGCTCACATCGACCGCGTTGACCGTTTTCTCGTCCCAGCCGATGCGGATCTTCGCCGTCACTGGCACCACGCCCTCGCAGGCTTTCGCCACGCCGCTCGCGACGCTTTCGAGCAGCGGGCAGTCCTTCAGCAGCGAAGATCCCCCATTCTTGGAAACGACCTTGTTCACCGGGCATCCGAAGTTGATATCGATGAAATCCGGGCGCTTCCACTCGACGACCTTCCGTGCCGCCTCGCCCATGCGTTCGCCATCGGCACCGAAAAGCTGCACGCCCACCGGACGTTGTTCATCGGTGAATTCGGTGTATTTCCGGGTCCGGTCGTCGGCCTGCATGATCCCTTCCGCCGAGACGAATTCCGTCACCATCACGTCCGCTCCCAGCTCCTTGCAGATTTGCCGGAAGACCACATCGGTCACCCCGGCCATCGGGGCCAGATAGAGCGGGAACGCACCGTTTTCGAACCAAGGAAGCACGGCGGAACCTAAGGACCGTGCGGCCACCCTGCAACCCTTCCCGGGCCGTGGCCGCGACGGAAAGATAATAAGGTTTTTCAAACTATCGCCCTGCGGTAAGAGAGGATCTCGATCGGCATGCAGACCCGCCCCACCCCAGGACCACTCCAAGCCGCTCCCTGGCTTGGACTCGCGGCGGTGCTGCTTGTCTCCACCCTCATGCTGTGGCCGGGCCTCGGCCACCCGCTCAACTTCGACGACGTGGTGACGCGGGACGATGTGAGGTCCTACGGCAGTCCGCTCGATGCGTTCGGAAAGGACGCGTTCCAGCTCTTCCGACCGCTGAAGAACCTCTTCTTCTACTTCATGGAGCAGGCGGCCGCGGAGTCCTTCGCCTACCATGTGGGCACGCTGCTCTGCTATCATCTCGCCACCGCCGGGGTGTTTTTCATGGCTTGGCAGTTGTCGTCGCGGGCATCCATGGCGGTGGCAGCCGCTGCGATCTGGAGCCTTTCCGCCGCCAACGTCACGGTCGCCCACTGGGCGAGCTGCGTGAACATTTCCCTCGCGATCGCCGCCATGACGACCGCTCTGGCACTATGGGACCGCTGGCGTGAACGTGGCTCGCGCCTCGGCACGGCCGGAGCAGCGGGTGTGCTGCTGTTCCTCGCCTGCTGTTCCTACGAGACCGCCGTCGCGACCGCCCCCATTGCCGTTCTCACGGATCTCTACCGCGGTCGCCGGATCTTCGACCGGAAATCCCTCGCCGCCTACTCGGTGATCGCACTGATCGTCCTCGGCTATCTCGCCTGGCGACATGTCATCGGCGGAAAAATGGTCAATCTCGCCAACCCGGGATTCAACGGCGATATCGACCGCTGGCAGGTGAGCGCCTCCGCGCCGTACTTCCTTTGGACCCACTTCACGATGTGGCTCGCGCCGTGGGGGAAACTGGAGTTCCTCGGCAGCTACCTCTGGAACAAGTCCGTTCCCGCCACCGCCCTTCCCTTCTGCTGGGCTTTCCTGATCGGTGGAGTTTTCCTCTGCGTCCGCTTCTGGAAACCGGGCAACCTCCTCCTCTTTGGCGCGGCCTGGTTTCTCGTCGCCTCGATCCCGTCCGGAAACTTCATCCCGCTGATGAACACTCCGACCGCCGACTACTACGTGCCGCTCCCGGCCGTCGGTCTCGCGCTGGCCTTCACCGCCCTGTGCCGCCGGTTGATCCTGCTCATGCGTCGTGGTTCCGGACACCGCTGGATTTCCGTTGCCGCCGGGACGGTCGTCGTCGCGCTCGTCGCCTCACGCATCGCGAACCTCACCGCCTTTGCCACCTGGCTCGGCGCGTGGGCGCAACCGGCCGAATTGATGGCGCGGACGGCAGAGGCAAAACCCCACCAGTTTTTCGCCAAAAGCGTGGCCGCCGAGATGCTTCTCGATACCGGAAACCTCGATCTTTCCGAGCCATACGCCCGCAGCGCCATCGCGGACACAGACGATCTCGCGCTTCCCTACGTGGTTCTGGGGCGCATCGAGCTCGAACGCGGAAATTACGCCGCGGCTCTCGGTCATCTGTCCGAGGCGATGCGCCAACGCTTCGTCTCCGAGGATACCTTCACCTCCGCGAACCATTTTCTCGGCGTCGCTATTGCGCAAGCTGCTCCCGAACGCCTTGAAGAGGCCAGGGCCCACTTCGTAATCGCGCTCAAAAACCGCAGCTACCCGCGCCATGCCGAAGCGGTCGCCGACCTGGCGACGATGTATGAAAACGCCGGCAACTCCGCCGACGCCCGGGAAGTCATCCTTCATGGCTTGGAAATCCACCCCAATCACCCTGATTTGCTTGATGAGCTGAAGAAGTTGGAGCCGCCCGCCTCGTCGCGTTGAGACCAGCCGCCATCAAACATTTCGGTTTTCCAAAATATCCGATTCGGGTATCACCGCGTCGTGGTTGTAAAGGAATCCTCCCCCAAGGCCCCCGCTGAGGGGCGCACCGGCCCGGCTTGGCTGGCGGTGGCGGGGATCATGCTGGTTTCGACGCTTCTTCTCCTGCCCGGCCTTCACCATCCGCTGCTCTTCGACGATCTGGGCACGCTGAATTTCGTCCGAGGCTTCGACCACTGGACCCGGATCTGGGGCCCGGATTCGTTCGGCTTCTTCCGTCCGATCAAGAACCTCTGGTTTTACATTCTGGAGCGGACGGCTGGCGAAAACCCGCTGCCCTACCACCTCGGTTCGCTGGCCTGCTTTCATCTGGCCACGCTCGGAGTCTTCCTGCTCGTGCGGCAACTGACCGCTCATGGCTGGAGCGCGGTGGCCGCCGCCGCGCTCTGGGCCTTGTCCGCCACCAACGTGACCATCGCCCACTGGGCCAGCGCGTTCAACATTCCCCTCGCGATCGCCGCGATGACCGCCGGACTGGCCCTCTGGGATCGCTGGCGGGAGGATCCTTCATCGAAACGCTCCGCCCTCGGCTGCTTCGTACTCCTCGGTCTCGCCTTCCTGTCCTATGAGTCCGCGCTGGCCGCCGCACCGCTCGCGGTCTTGATCGATCTCTACCGCGGCCGCCCCCTGTTCCGCCGCGCGGCGATCACGCGCTACGCTGGCCTCGCCGCCTTGGCCTTGGCCTATGTGATCATCCGCCAGCTTGCCGGAGGAAAGCTTTCGAGCAGCCTCGACGCCGGGTTCACCAGCGAGATCGAACGCTGGCAGGTGACCGCGTCCGCTCCCTGGCTCCTGTGGACCCATTTCACCATGTGGCTGGCCCCGTGGGGACGGCTCGAAATCTTGGGGAGCTACCTTTGGGACCGGTCCGTCCCCGCCCTGATCCTGCCGGTTTTCTGGGCCGTGTTGGTCGCCGTGGTTCTGCTATGCTGGCGGTTCTGGCGGGAGGGAAACCTGATCACTCTCGGCGTGGCTTGGTTCCTGGCCGCCTCGATCCCGTCGGGGAATTTCATCCCCCTGATGAACACACCGGTCACCGATTACTATGTGCCGCTGCCCTCGGTCGGCCTGGTCCTGGCGATCGTAGGCGTCGGCCGCTGGCTGCTGGAACGCTCCCGCTCGGCCTCGCTGCGGCTCCGTGCCGTCGCGTTGACCTGCCTCGTGGCGATCGTGGGCGCACGTCTCGGCAATTTGACGGCATTCCACGGCTGGGTTTCCGCGTGGGGCAATCCGACCGAGCTGATGCTCCGGAGCGCATCCGCGAGACCTCATCAGTATTTCGCAAAGACCACCGCCGCGCAGCATATGCTCGAATCCGGCGACATCCCCCGCGCCGCGCAGTTCGCCGACAGTACGCTTCAGGACACTCCCGATCTCGCCCTCACCCACATGCTGCTCGGCGAGGTCGCGCTTCAGCAGGGCCGCGATGACGGGGCGTTCGCACACTTTTCCGAAGGTCTCGTCCGTCGCCATATCTCTCCCGGCACCAAGACGATCTGTCATCATCGCCTGGCCCAGATCCTCTCCAGGAAGTCCGGCGAGTTCGAACAGGCCAGGAGCCACTTCATTCAAGCGCTACGCGACCGCAGCTATCCGGATCACGTGGCCGCCGTGCTGGGACTGGCGGACCTGCATTCCGAGGCGGGCCAGCGGACCGAGGCCATCGAGGTGCTGAAACACGGGCTCGACTACCATCCGGACGACCCTCGGATCCTCGCCGCCATCCGGAAGATCGAATCGGAACGGAAGCCGTCATGAGTTCCGGATCCAACCCCACCACTCCGCCTGAAAACCCGGGCGTCCCGCTCTGCGTCGATCTGGACGGCACTTTCATCCGCTCCGATCTGCTCTACGAAGGGCTCCTGCGCCTCGCCCGCCATCGGCCGCAGGAGCTGTGGCGGGTCCCCTTCTGGCTGGGCCGCGGCAAGGCATGCCTCAAGTCGAAGCTGGCCGCCGCCCTACCCCCCCCGCTCACTCCCCCTCCGGTCAACCGCGAGGTCGAAGCCTGGCTGCTGGAGGAAAAGGAAGCGGGCCGCGCGATCTATCTGGTGACCGCCTCCCACGAGACCGCCGTTTCCAACCTCCGCGACCTGTTCCCTTTCGACGGCATCATCGCCACCACCGACCACCTCAACCTCAAAGGCCGCGACAAGGCCCGTCTGCTCGTCGAGCGATTCGGCGAGAAAGGCTTCGATTACGCGGGCGATTCCTCCTCCGACCACCACGTCTGGGAGCACGCCCGCAAGGCGATCCCCGTGTTCCACTCGCGTGCGGCGCTGGACGCGATGTCGCGACGCTACGATGTCGACCGTACTTTCTGCACCAACGCCACCTCTTGGCCGGACTGGGCGAAGGCGCTGCGGGTCCACCAGTGGGCAAAAAACCTGCTGATCGCCATGCCGGTCCTCGCCGGGCACCACTTCCACAGCCCGTGGCAGCTCTGTGGCCTGCTCGCCGCCATCCTCGCGATGAGCTTCTGCGCCTCAGGCACCTACCTCTGGAACGACCTGCTCGACCTCGAATACGACCGCGCGCACCCGCGAAAGTGCCAGCGCCTCGCCGCCTCCGGCCGGACTTCCCTGGTCAAGATCCTGCTCGTCGCCTGCGGGCTGGTCGCCGCCGGCCTGGTCGGCGGCTTCGCTCTCGCACCCGCTTTCGGGCTTCTGCTCTGCGGCTACATCGTCGCCACCCTTTCCTACTCCCTGTTCTTCAAGCGCGTCGCACTGGCCGATATCTTCGTTCTCGCGTTCCTCTACCTCGCCCGCGTCATCGCCGGCATCCTGATTTCCGAGGCGATGGTGTCTTTCTGGCTCTTCGCTTTCACCTTCCTGCTTTTCCTTTCCCTGGCCGCGGCCAAGCGCTTCGTCGAACTGCAGAGCAGCATCGACCGGGGCGGGGACATCATCCACGGGCGCGGCTACATCGCGGACGACCTCCCGACCGTTTCCACCCTCGGCATCGCCAGCGGCATCGCCTCCTGCGTGGTGCTCGGACTTTACTCGAACAGCAGCCAGGTGACCTCCCTCTACGTCCATCCGCAATGGTTCTGGGGAATCTGCGTCGTGGCTCTCTACTGGATCTCCCGTATTTGGATGCTGACCCACCGCGGCCTGATGCACGATGACCCGATCGTCTTCGCCCTCAAGGACCGGGGCACCTGGATGCTCGCCCTCGCCGGCCTGGGGTGTACCCTTCTCGCCACCCCCGTGTCATGAAGAAGTCGATGCATTCCTGGGGACGGCTCGGCGCGGTGACCGCCGACGTCGAACGCCCCGCGTGGCGCGACCAGCTCACGCTTTCCCCCGCGCCCTGCCTGCCCTACGGCCTCGGCCGGTCGTATGGCGACAGCTGCCTGCTTGATGGCGGTCGCATGATCGAGACCCGCGGCCTCGACCGCATCCTCGACTTCTGCCCGGAGACCGGCCGGATGCGCGCGGAGTGCGGCATTTCCCTCGATGAAATCCTCCGTTTCAGCGTCCCGCGGGGCTGGTTTCTGCCCACCACCCCGGGCACCCGTGAGGTGACGCTCGGCGGGGCGATCGCCAATGACGTCCATGGCAAAAACCACCATCGCGCCGGCTGTTTCGGCTGCCACACGCCGGTGATGGAAATCCTCCGCTCCGATGGGTCACTGACGACCGTCCACGAGGGCGAGCCACTCCATTCCGCGACCGTGGGTGGGCTCGGTCTCACCGGCATCATCACCTGGGCGGACATCGAACTCGTGCCGATCCACTCCGCGTTCCTCGATGTCGAGCACCTCCGGTTCAGTGGACTTGAGGAATTCATCCAGCTTTCCCGCGACTCGGCCGACGCCTGGGAACACACGGTCGCGTGGATCGACTGCCTCGCCTCGGGCTCCAAGCTCGGCCGCGGGATTTTCATGAGGGGAAACTGGTCGCACGCCGGGAATCTGGAACCACACCGGCCGTCACGCGCCGCCGTGCCCGTGACACTGCCGGATTTCGCGCTCAACCGTCACTCGATCGGGGCCTTCAACTCCCTGTATTTCCATCGCAGTCCATCGCCACCGCGAAAATTCCGGCAGCACTACTCGCCCTTCTTCCACCCGCTCGACTCGATCCGGGACTGGAGCCGGATCTATGGCAACCGCGGGTTCTATCAATATCAGTGCGTCACCCCGGCCGCCGCGGGTCTGGAACCGATGCAGCGGATCCTCACGCTGATCGCCGCCTCCGGTCAGGGTTCGTTTCTCGCGGTGCTCAAGACCTTCGGCGATGCTCCCTCGCCCGGCATGCTGTCGTTTCCCATGCCGGGCATCACCCTCGCGCTCGACTTCGCGAACCAGGGAGCCGCCACTCTGGAGTTGTTTTCGAAACTCGATGAAGTCGTCCGCGAGGCACAGGGCCGGTGGTATCCCGCCAAGGATGCGCGGATGGCTCCGGAGGATTTCCTCCGCAGCTACCCGCGGCTCGATGCATTCCGCCATCACCTCGACCCGGCCCTGATGTCGGATTTCTGGAAACGTATGACCGCATGAGCAAGCCATCCTCCACCCCTCCCTACCGCGCCGTCATTTTCGGGGCCACCTCGGCGATCGCCCGCCACACCCTGCGCGCCATGATGGAGGAACGCACCTGCTCGTTCCTGCTCCTCGGGCGGAATGGAGTCCACCTTTCCGATCTGGCCGCGGATCTCAAGAGCCGGGGCGCGGAGGCCGAATGGATCACCACGGATCTCTGCGATCCGAACCAGAACTGGGAAGCAACTCTCGAAGGCGATCCATGGGATCTGTTCCTGATCGCCCACGGCTCGCTGCCGGATCAGGAAAACACGCTGAAGGATCCCCACGCGATCGGCCGGGAGATCGACGTCAATTTCATCAGCCCCGTGCGCATCGCCGCGGCCTGCACCCGCGTCCTTGAGCAGCAGAAGCACGGCACCCTCGCGGTATTCGGCTCGGTGGCGGGCGACCGCGGTAGGCAGTCCAACTACCTCTACGGCAGCACCAAGTCGGCGCTTGAGACCTTTGTCCAGGGCCTGCGGCATCGGCTCGCCCCCCTGCCGCGGGTCAAGATCGTCCTACTCAAACCGGGGATGACCGATACGCCGATGACCGCCCATCTTCCCAAAGGACCTCTGTTTTCTCCAGCCGACAAGGTGGGTGCGCTGGCGTGGCGGGCCATCCGCGACGGTCGCCCCGTCGCCTACCTTCCAGGCTGGTGGCGCGGAGTGATGAGGATCATTCGGGCGGTTCCTTCCTTTATCTTCCACAAGACCCGCCTCTGAGGTTCATGAAGCACTCGTCCGATTCCTCCAGCGCTGTCTCTCCGTCCGCCCTTTCCGCGAAATACCCGCGGGCGCTCCCGGCCGTTCTCATTCTGCTGACTTCCCTGATCCTCAGCCTGACCTGCATTCCCGCGCCTTTCACGATCGATGAGGACAACTATCTCGTGACCGTCCTCGCGGCCCGGACCGGCGATGTCACGCTCACTCAAACCGAGGGGCTCCCTCCGTCGAAGGAGCTGCGATATTTCTGTCCCTCGGCGCACTCGGTCGAAGTGGATTCCACCCCGGTCGTTTCGCTCGTTCCTCCCCTGTATGCATTTCTCGCGCTCCCGTTTTCGATCGGTGGCTGGCTGGGACTCGTCTTCCTGAACACTCTCGCTTTCTCGCTGCTGCTCTACTTTTTCCAGCGCCACGCCGCAACGGTCAGCGACTCGCCGGCCGCCGTCTGGATCGGCGTGGTCGCACTCGCCCTCGGCGCTCCCCTGTTCGAGTACGCCCAAGGTCTGTGGCCACAGATGCTGTCGATCTTCCTCGTTTTCGCCGGCTACCTGCTGGTGGCGAAGACCTTGGACCAGACGGGAAAGCGCGCTTGGGCGATGAGTCTCTCCGCCGGCTTCATCGTCGCCACCGCCACCGGGCTCCGATATCAAAACGTCGTGTTCATCGCCGCTCTCGGAGCGTGCATGTTCCTGTTCTCCTCCCGGGATCGTTGGCGCAAAAGCCTCGCCCTCGGACTCGGCGCGGCCATCCCCCTGACACTCAGCAGCGTCATCAACCACATCCGCCTCGACTCCTGGAACCCGATCAGCAAAAGCGCCAACTACATTCCATCGGTCCTCCCGACCAAAACAGCGTCCGCCGATTTCATCCAAACCCGCCTGATCGACACGCTCGCGATGCTCTGGTCCCGCGTGATCGATTTCCGCGCCCGTCCGCACACCAGGGTCATCGACGCTCATTCGTACATCCAGCACGATCCCGACACCGGTGCCTACATCATCAACAGCAGTGTCAAAAAGGCGCTTCTCCAGTCCTCTCCCTGGCTCGCTCTCTGTCTCGTTTTCCTACTGCTCGCGTGGTGGGGAAAAGGACTTGAGGCCAAGGCAAGGCGAGAGCTGAAGATGATCTCCCTGTGCGTCGGCACCTTGATTCTTGCCATCGCATGGGCAGGCCCCAACCGCACCGACGGGCTTTGTTTCAACCAGCGCTATCTCCTGGAGGTTTTCCCCTTCTTCGCGCTCGCGCTCGTGTTCTTTCTCGATCGCCACCGCTTGCCTTGGCGGCAGGTGCTTGCTGGCGGCGTGGTGGTCTGCCTGCCGATGCTGGCGTGGTTTCCCGAGGCTTCACGCCACGCCACCTTCTTCATGGCCACACCTCTCGTTCTGGCCGGGCTCACCCTGGCCGCTTGGCCTGCCGTGCGGTTGAAAGCCCGGGTCCAACCGCTGGCGATTCTTCTGGGTGCATGCATCGGCTGGGGGTTCTCCGCCCACATGGTCGATGATGTCGCCAACTCGCGTTTCCTCCGCGAATACCATCTCGCCATCGCCGACACGCTGGACCCCGTGATCCCGGACCATTCCGCGCTCTTCGCATGGCAGGGAAACAAGGTCCCGCTGGGCAAGCTCCAGCTCGACCGCGACGTGGTGATCGTCGACCCCATCGCCGACAACGCCGTGGATTCCCACATGCTTGCACAAGCCCTCCGGAAGCAAGGTCGGCGGAATTTCATCCTGCTCCTCTCCATGCCCGACGAAGTCGTCGCCTACATCGTTCGAGACCGACCCACCCGCATCATCCTCGAAGATGCCGAAAACAAGCCGTTCCTGATCGAGATTCTCTGATCGGCCGCTCTTTCATCGGAGAGGTCGGCAAGGCCGCCCGGCTGACACAACTTCAGCAAAGGCCTGTTGCAGTGTGGAATCGCCAAGAGCAGAATGCACGGTCATGAAGATCAACATCTGGGTGGCGGCGGCGGTTCTCATCGTCGTGGTGGCGATCGAGGAAGCACGCCTCGGCGGGCTGCGCGATAAACTCGCCAACGAGGTCCCGCAGAACCACGCCACCGTCGCCGCCGATCCGGAAGTCGATGAGGAGATCGCTGGCGGCGGAGTCGACTCTGGATTGCAGCCGCCGAAGCGCGAGCGGCCTGAACAAACAACGGCAGATCCCGAGCCCGCGGAAGCCACCGACGACATGGGCGCGCGCCTCCGGAAAATGTCGGAGAATCCCGTCAGCCGCTCCATGATGGCCCAAGGGGTCAAGGCGATGGCAGGCCTCTGGTATGCCGATCTCGCCGAGCAATTCGGCCTGACCCAGGAACAGACGGACTATTTCGTCGATCTGAAAGCGAACATGCTCGCCGACCAGCAGCAGCTCGCGATGAAGCTGATGGGAGCCGTGGACGAAGAGGAACGGAAATCGATCCTGGCGGAGATGGAGGCCCAGAAGAAGGAGAACGAAGAAGCCATCAAAACCTTTCTGAACCACGACGAGGACTTCGCCGCCTATCAGGAATACGAGAAGCGCCTGCCCGAGCACCAGCAGCTCGATGGCCTGCGCGGCGCGATGAACGGTGCGGGTTTCCCCCTCCAACCGGAGCAGGAGCAGGCGCTGGTGGATGCCATGTACGACGCCCGCACCAGCTACAAGGGAACCGATTGGAACGGTGCCGAAGGCATGGAGGCGCTGGCCGACGCCAACCTGAAGGAGCGGTTCGAAAAAGACTGGGACGGGCAATCCAAGCTCATCGACGCCCGGGTGGACGAGATTCTCGACGAAGATCAGCTGGAAGCTTTCCGCACCTATCGCGAGCAGATGAAGGAAATGCAGCTGATGGGCCTGGAAATGGCCGGCAAGATGTTCCAGCAGCAGAAAAAGTGATCGGCATTTTCCGCCGAAGGATTCTTGTCGGGCCGGAGATCCGGGCGAGGTTCCGGTGACATGTCCGGCGATCTCGATCTCGTTGACCTATCCGCGCTTTGGCACTTGGCCGTCGCCTTCATCCTCTCGCTTCCGACCGCTTGGAACCGGGAGCGGTCGAATCGCACGGCAGGCCTCCGCACCTTCCCGCTGGTGGCGATCACCTCCTGCGGTTTCATGCAGGTCGCCATTCCCGTGCTGGGGGAACACGGCGATCACGCGCGGGCGATGGCGGGGATCATGACCGGGCTCGGATTTCTCGGAGGCGGAGCCATTCTCAAGAATGACGAATATGCCATGGGGCTGGCCACCGCGGCGGCCATCTGGCTCACCGGTGCCCTCGGCATGGCGGTGGCCTACGACCGGTTCGACGTCGCCGTGGTCCTGTCGCTTGCGTCCTACCTGACG
Source organism: uncultured Haloferula sp. (assembly GCA_965652295.1). Taxonomy (GTDB): domain Bacteria; phylum Verrucomicrobiota; class Verrucomicrobiia; order Verrucomicrobiales; family Akkermansiaceae; genus Haloferula. Next base: position 312,244 of record CBFGTS010000003.1, read on the forward strand.
CTGTTTTTGGGCGCACGGCTGAAGAAGCACCTCGATCTCGCTGACCCACCTGACTCTTGATTCGAAGAGCTCCAGCAACGGCGCAACCTCCACGCCTTCCGTCGTCGGTCGCAGCTTGATCCCTTGCATCAGAGCGTCCACGATGCCGCCGCATGGTACCCGAACCGCTCTACGACCTCGTCATCCTCGGCGGCGCATTCTCCGGCAGCGCGCTCGGGATCATGGTGAAACGTGAGCGACCGGAAACCCGGATTCTCATCGTCGAGAAATCCAGCGAGTTCGACCGCAAGATCGGCGAGTCCACCTCGGAAGTGGCCGGCTGTTTCCTCACCCGCGTCCTCGGCCTCTCGAACTACCTCGCCCGCGAGCATTTCCAGAAACACGGGCTGCGCATGTGGTTCACCAGTCCGGAAAACGACAACCCCGGGCGGTGCTCGGAGATCGGCCCGTTCTCCCAAGCCCGCTTCCCCACCTACCAGCTCAACCGGTCGAAACTCGACCAGCATCTGCTTGAGGAAGCCGTGAAGCTCGGCTGCGAAGTCGCCCGGCCTGCTTCGGTGAAATCCTTCGAACTGAATGGTCTCGGGAAATCGACCGTCACCTTCAAGGCCGACGGCGAAACCCGCACCGTCACCGCCGGCTGGGTCGTCGATGCCTCCGGCAAGGCCGCGCTCATCGCCCGCAAGCGCGGAACCATCGTCCCCCTCAAGGCCCACCCGGTCCACTCGATGTGGGTCCGTTTCCAAAACGTCCGCGACCTCGACAGCCATGAGTGCCATATGGGCGCGCTCAAGATGCAGCCCAAGCCCGTCGTTTCCCGCGGTTCCGCCACCAACCACCTCATGGGCCGCGGCTGGTGGTCATGGATCATCCCGTTGTCCAATGGCGAATTCTCCGCCGGCGTTACCTGGGACGAACGTCTCTGCACCCCACCCGCCGAGGGGGCCGTCGGGGAAAGGGTCAAGACCCACCTGCTCACCCATCCCGTCGGCAGGCTGATGTTCGAGAATGCCGTGCCGGTCGAGAACGACGCCCGCATCTACAAACACCTTCCCTACCGCTCCACCGAGGTCTGCGGTGATGGCTGGATCGCCGTCGGCGACGCCGCCGGCTTCATGGACCCGCTCTACTCGCACGGTCTCGACTTCTGCGCGCACAGCGTCCACATCGCCCACCGGCTCGTCCTTGATTCCCTTTCCGGGAAATGCGTGAAGGAAAAGATCGCCAGCCACTTCGCGCAGTATCAGGAATCCTACTTCCGCTGGTTCGACGCCCTTTACCGCGGAAAATACCAGTACCTGGGCGATGCGCGTCTGATGCGGGCCGCCTTCCTGCTCGACATCGCCACCTACTTCATCGGCCCCGTCCAGCTCGTTTACCGTGATACCGACCGCGAGTTTTCCATGATGCCCTACAACGGCCCCATCGGTGCCGTCTTCGCGAAGTTCATGGGCCTCTACAACCGCCGCCTGGAGGTCATCGCCCGCAAGCGCCTCGCCGCCGGCACCTACGGCAAAGAGAACCTCGACCACTCCTACCTCATCCGCACTCCCTTCAACGCCGGCACAGGAGCCTTGCGTCACTTCTTCCACGGCATCGCCATTTGGTTGGGCCTTGAGCTGGAAACCCTCTTCCGCCGCCCCATCCCGGCCGCCGAGGACAAACCCCGGCAGGCCGAGGCAACCCGACAGGAAGCGGCGGCTTGAGGTTGCAGCTTTTTTCAGTTGTCAGCCACGATCTCCCCGGGTAATTCCCCCGGCCCCGAGGCATCCGCTCCGGGCGTCATTGGCAGGGCAGCTCAGAAGTAGAGCAGCCCCGACTCAGTCGGGGTTGGTCGCTGAAGACTCTCCGCCAGAAAAATCAATGGCAGGGTAGCTCAGAGGTAGAGCAGAGGACTCATAAGCCTTTGGTCGCGGGTTCAATTCCCGCCCCTGCTACCATTTTCCCGCCGCCCCATGGCCTGGGTCTACATTCTCCGCGGAACCACG
>CBFGTS010000004.1:0-297045 GCA_965652295.1 uncultured Haloferula sp.
AACAACGCAGCCTGAATAAGAACAAAGGCTGTCCAACTTGGGAGGGGGCACTACATGCGACCGCGCCCTGCAATGTGTGGAAACGTTGGCCTTCTCCGTGCTGATTGGAAAGGAGATCCGTAGCCTTAGCTCTTGGGCGAGGAAAGTGGTGACGACCTACGGCTACGACCGCGGCCTGCTGGAAACCGTGACCTACACCAACGATCCCGCCAATACCCCGGGGGTGATCTACGACTACGATGTCTTCGGCCGGGTCCGCACGGTGACCCAGGGCAGCGGAAGCACGGTCAACGTCCACACCTACGCTTACAAAGACGACAGAAGGTGTTCTCTATTGAGCAGTTGCTTGATAGGGGCTGGCTTCCCGGGTTTGTCAAGGGGAGGAATCAGGATCTGTTATTGTTTGCAAGCCTTCGGAAAATGTATATCGGGGTTTCACTAGATGAAAATAATAAAAAGGGGTGTTTCTATGCGTTCCCCCCCCCGCTTCCTGGGGACTTGAAAATTCACATCAATGAGGATGAGGTAAATGCTGGGAATATGACAGGGGTCACGGCGGTGGTCGCCGGTGAAGAGATTAGAGTTACTGGGGATAGGCGGAGAGTCAATGAATCCAAGTCTGAAGTGAGGGTGGGAGTGGAGTTTGTTCTTCCGGATGATCCAAAAACATTAGTTGTGGAAGTCACAACGGGAGACGGTGATATTTTGTTTGAGCTTGAGATTGATCTGACGAATAAATCGGTTATTTCATTAAATGCGCCATAGTCTTCGCGTGGTAAGCTCTCAACAGAGAGCTTCTCGAAGCTTCGCGCGTGAAAGATGTCAGTATTGCCAGACAAATCACAAAAAACGCCAAGCAGTGGGAGTGGACTTCGCGGAGGAGTGAGGCACTGCTTCCGAAGACAGGCTGGAAGCCTGCCGGACTCTCGCAAACCGGGAGGTTTGTGCCACGGTCAGAGGAGGCTGCGGGCGTGCTGGAGGGTGTCGATTTCCTGGAGGGATTTGTCGCGGCGGATGGCTTTGATGCGGGGGAAACGGAGGGCGAGGCCGGAGTCGTGGCGGGTGGAGGGGCGGATGGAGTCGAAGGCGATCTCCAGGACGAGGTTGGGCTCGACGAGGTGTTTGCGGCGCTGCTTTTCGAGGGTGTGGCGCTGGAAGTGCTCGGTGAGCTCCTCGATTTCGGCATCGGTGACGCCGCTGTAGGCCTTGCCGATGACGCGTAGCGTGCCGTTGGTTTCATCGCGGACGGCGAAGGTGTAGTCGGAGAGCCATTCGGCGCGCTTGCCGTGGCCTTGCTCGGCGGCGATGACGACGCAGTCGAGGGTGGGCATGACGCCCTTGAGCTTGAGCCAGGCCTTGCCGCGGCGGCCGGGGGTGTAGGGAGAGGAGGGGTCTTTGGCGATGAGGCCCTCGTGGCGCTGGAGGAGCGCGGATTTGAAGGCGGTTTCGATCTGTTCGACGGATTCGGCGCGGGTGACCTCGATCGGGACAATGGAGGATGAGGGATGGAGGATGGTGGATGAAAGAAGGGCTTCCAGGGCCTCGCGGCGGTGGGTGAGGGGGTGGTCGAGGAGAGGGCCTTGATTTCCGAGGAGGATGTCGAAGGCGATGAAGGCGACGGGCGGGAGGGAGGCGGAGGAGTTGGAGAAGAGGTCGGTCTGCGCGGTGGCGAGGCGGCCGAGGCGTTTCTGGAGGTCGTTGAAAGTGAGTCGGCGGCCTTCGGCGTGGGCGATGATTTCGCCATCCAGGATGAAATCGCCGGGGAGGCGGCGGGCGGCTTCGAGGAGTTCGGGAAACTGGGTATCGATGGGGTTGAGATCGCGCGAGAAGAGCGCGGCGCGGTCGCCCTGTTTGTGGAGCTGGGCGCGGATGCCGTCGAACTTCGGCTCGAGCCAGAGGCCGGCGCTACGGTGTCTGTCGTAGATGGCCTGCGCGTCGGGCTCGGGCGAGGCGAGCATGAGCTTGATGGGGACGAGGGGACGCAGCGAGGCATCGGTGAGGCGTTGGTCGCGGGCGAGGAGGGCGGTTTCCCCGAGGTCGCCGGTGAGCATGTGGGCGTGGCGGAGTTCGGAGGGATCGGCCGCGAAGGCGTCGGCGAGGGCTTCTTCGAGAAGGCCTTCTTTCAAGCCGATCCGGAGGTCGCCGGTGAGGATGCGGACGATGGATTCGGACTCGGCGGGATTGAGCCGGAGCAGGCGGTCGGCGAGCAGCTCGATCTTGGCGAGGGAGCCGGGCGCGGCGGCCAGGGAAAGGAAGAACTCGTGGAGGCCGGGGAGGTCGGCGGGCTCAGGGACGACGGGGATTTCCTGAAGGAAAAGGCGGGCGGTGCGGGCGGCGTCGTTCTGGCTGGCGGAAAGGTCGCGGTAGCGTTCCTCGCGGGCTTTCGGCAGGGAAAGCAGGGCGCGGCGGAGGGCGGCGGTGCCGGTGTGGAGAACGCCCTCGGTGCGGGGGAGGGCGCGACCGGAGAGCCAGTTGGCGGCGAGCGGGAGGCGGTCCGCCTCGAGGGCGGCGAGGTAGCGGGCGAGGTGCTCGATTTTTCCGAGACGGCTGTGGGTTTCGCCGACGAGGCGGAGGAGATCGGTGAAGTCGGCCAGCTCGCAGTTGGGGCGCTTGATGAAGGTGGACTTCTGCTGGGCGCGGGCGGTGGGAAGGGTGAGTTCGAGCTGGTCCTTGCCGGCGGCGGACCAGGCGTCGAGCCCGCGCTGGCGGAGTTCGGCGGCGAATTCGCAGGCGTAGCCATGGACGGTGAGGACGCGCTTCGGCTGGACGCGCTGGATGCATTCGAGCAGGCCGGGGTGGTCGGCGTGGTCGGAGAGCGGAATGGCTTCATCGACGCGGTAGCGATAGGCCGCTCCGGGGGTCATGGCCCAGCCGCTGAGCATGGCGGTGCGGGCGTTCTTGAGGCGACGGATGACGGTCGAGCGGACGGCGTTCGGCGGGGCGATGACGGCATGGCCGGGCGGGACGTCGTGTTCCAAAACGACAGGTTCGGGCAGGCAGGTGAGGCCGGACTCGCGGCAGGCGGCGGTCATTTCCGCGACCTTCGGGTGGAGGACGGTGGGAATGCCGTGCTCGTGGAGGAGGGCGAGGGCCTCCTGGGCCTTGCCGAGTGAGTAGCCGAGGAGGACGGGGATTTCTCCGCCGTCGAGGCAGCCGTGGACGAAACGCAGGACGGCGGCCTCGATCTCCATGGCGGAGGGGAAGACGAACCGCGGCAGGGCGAAGGTGGTTTCGAGAATGAGCGTGTCGGCGTGCTTGAAGACGACGGGCTCGGCGGTGCGGCCGTGGCGGACTTTGAAGTCGCCGGTGTAAAGGAGGCTCCTGCCATCGGCGAGGCGGGTGACGTGAAGCATGGCGGAGCCGCGGATGTGGCCGGCGGGGAGGAGCAGCAGGCGGTGACCGGCGTGTTCGATGGGAGAGTGGAAGGCCACGGGCATCAGGCGCGACTCGGAGATGCGGTAGCGGGCCCGGAGAAGCGCGGCGGTGGTTTCCGAGCAGAGGCAGCAGTCGTGCCGCGCGAAGTGATCGGCGTGGGCGTGGGAAACGAAGGCAAATGGCTTCGGCCGATGCGGATCGAGCCACAGGTCGGGTTCGGGAAGATGAAGGCCGTTCTGGCCGAGGACGGGAAGCACGTCGGATTTCCGATTAAAGATTGAAGACACCGGGACGGTCAGGGAGCGGTGAGGGGCTGGCCGTTGTGGGCGGGGGTGAGGGACAGGAGAAAGGGGATGGCGGTGGCGGCCCAGTCGGCGGGGCCGCGGTAAGCACCGGCGTCGTCGCCGAAGCAAGAGCGAAGCATTTCGGTATCGATGATGCCGGGATTCAGCGGAATGGCGGCGAGGCCGGGCGGGAGTTCCTGGGCGAGGGCCTGGGTGAGACCTTCGATGCCCCATTTCGTGCAGCAATAGGGTGCGACCTCGGGCGAGGTGGAGCGCCCCCAGCCGGAGGAGAGGTTGACGACGATGCCGAAGCCGCGGTCGATCATGGCGGGGAGGAAGGCACGGAGGATATGATGGACGCCCTTGAGGTTGACGTCGATGAGGCGGGAAAAGCCGGCCTCGGAGATTTTCCACAGCGGGGCGCTCGGGTTGATGAGGGCGGCGTTGTTGATGAGGAGGTCGGGCGGGCCATGGCGCTCGAGCACGGCGGCGGCGAAGCGGGCGACGCTTGCGGGATCGGCGACGTCGCAGTGGTTCACGAGGTGAGGCTGGCCGAGTTCGGAGTGGAGGGAGGCAAGGGCACCGGCGGTCGTACCGCAGGCGGAAACGGTGAGGCCCTTTTTCGCGAAGCCGAGGGCGAGCGCGCGGCCGAGGCCGCGGGTGGCACCGGTGATGAGGACGTGCTGCATGGGATCATCATGACGCAGGAGCTGGAAAACGGGAGGGATTTTCCACGCGGGTGCCGGTTGCACGATGGTGCGGCATCACTATGGTCCGGGGCATGAACTTTTTTGAGACTCTCGGCCAATACGTGACCCCTCATTCGGGCGGCGGCATGAGCTCCGGCTCAGGCTTGGCCTTGTTTCTGATGCTCGGCGCGATGGTCGCCAGCATGGTAATCAGCGGAAAGCTCCAGTCGCGGTTCCGCAAGTACTCGCAAATCGTGATCGGCATGACCGGCGCGCAAATCGCCGAGCGGATGCTGCGCGAGAACGGAATCCACGACGTGCGGGTGGTGAGCGTGCCGGGCATGCTCACCGACCACTACGATCCTCTGAAAAAGACGGTGAATCTGAGCGAGGGCGTCTTTCACATGAACACCGTGTCGGCGGCGGCAGTGGCGGCGCACGAATGCGGCCATGCGGTGCAGCACAAGGTGGGCTACGCGTGGCTGACCTTCCGCTCGATGATGGTCCCGGCGGTGCAGGTGGCGAGCAAGCTGATGAACATGCTGTTGATCCTGCTGTTCGTCGGCGGACTGCTGATGATGGCGAAGCTGCCGATCCTGATCTACGTCTTCCTCGGCGCGATGGGGCTGACGACCTTGTTCGCGGTGGTCACGCTGCCGGTGGAGTTCGATGCGAGCCGCCGGGCGCTGGCTTGGCTGGACACCAGCGGCACGGTGCGCGGGATGGACCACGGGATGGCGAAAAACGCGTTGTTCTGGGCGGCGATGACCTACGTGGCAGGGGCTGTGGCGGCGATCGCCCAGCTGGCGTATTTCGCGATGATGTTCCTCGGCGGGAGGAGGGATTGAGGACGCGTTTTTAATGACCGGCGGGCGGGCTTGAAAGGGTGAGCCCGCTACGCTTTCCTCCGCGCCGCGCATGGCAGGAGGATTTTCGTTCGATTCGCTCAACCGGGCCCAGCGGGAGGCCGTGGGGACTCTTGATGGGCCGGTTCTGATTCTGGCGGGGGCGGGGACGGGGAAAACCCGCACCGTGACCTGCCGGATCTCGAACATGCTGGAGTCGGGAATTTCCCCCGAGCACGTGCTGGCGGTGACCTTCACCAACAAGGCCGCGGCGGAAATGCGCGAGCGGATCGGCGGAATGGTCGGGAAGAAGAAGGCGGAGGCGATGACCGTCTGCACCTTCCACTCGCTGTGTGTGCGGCTGCTGCGGGGAGGGATCGACCGCCTCGGCTATAAGAAGAATTTCTCGATCTGCACGCAGAGCGATCAGGTGGGCGTGATGAAGCAGCTGCTGGTGCGGAAAGGCGGCAAGGAGGAGAAAATCAAGGCCGAGGAGGTGTTGGCGGCGGTGTCGAAGGCGAAGAACGCCGGCATCCCGCTGGAGCGGATGAAGGACGACTACTTTTCGCAGCTCGCGGTGGCCTACGACAACGAGCTGCGGGCGCGCAATGCGGTGGATTTCGACGACCTGCTGCTACTCGCGGAGAAGCTGCTGCGTGAGCACCCGGACGTGCGGGACCACTTCCGGCAGGTTTACAAGCGGGTGACGGTGGACGAGTTCCAGGACACCAACGGACTCCAGATGCAGCTGCTCCAGCAGCTCGTGGGAAAGCCGTATCACGTCTGCGTGGTGGGGGACGACGACCAGTCGATCTACGGCTGGCGCGGTGCCGAGTCGGCCAACATCCTTGAGTTCGAGCGCTTTTTCCCGAACCCGACGGTGATCCGGCTGGAGGAGAACTACCGCTCGACCGAGGCCATTCTTCACACCGCGAACAGCCTGATCCGCCACAATGCGGGTCGGCGGGAAAAGATGCTGAGACCGACGCTGGCGGGCGGCGAGCCGGTGCGGCTGGTCGGGATGCCCGGCGACGAGGAGGAGGCGGAATTCATCGCCGAGGAAATCCTGGCTTTGAAGGCGACGGAGAAGCGGCCGTGGGAGGACTTTGCGATTCTTTTCCGCACGAACATGCAGAGCCGGAAGTTGGAGGAGGCGCTGCGCAAGTCACAGGTGCCTTACCGGATGGTCGGTGCCCAGAGCTTCTACGACAAACGGGAGATCAAGGACGTGCTGGCCTACCTGGAGATCCTCGATGACCCGAGGGCGGACGTGCCGCTGCTGCGGATCCTCAACTCGCCACCGCGGGGGATCGGGCAGGCGACCACGGTGATGGCGACGGACTTCAGCCGCGAGCGGCACTTCAGCGTGTGGGAGGCGATGTGCGACCCGGAGTTCACCGACCACCTCTCGACCAAGGCGCGGAACGCGATCGCTGAGTTCGTGGCGCAGGTAATGACCGCCAAGGCGGTGATCGACGGCAAGGCGGAACCGGCGAACAAGGTGTTGAACGACTTCCTCGAAACGTGTGGCTATCGCGACTGGCTGGAACGCGGGTGCAAGAACGAGAAGGAAGCGAGCCAGCGGATGGAGAGCATCCACGAGCTTCTGCAGGAGGTGTCGAAATACGTGCAGCGGGGGAAGAGCATCCGGAAGTTCCTCGATGACAGCGCGCTGGCCTCGGATCGCGAGGATGACGATCTGGAGAAAAAGTCCGGTGCCACGTTGATCACGCTCCACGCGTCGAAAGGGCTGGAGTTTCCCGTGGTGTATCTGATCGGGCTGGAGGAAGGCGTGCTGCCGCACCGACGGAGCATTGAGGAGGGGACCAAGGACGAGGAGCGGCGCTTGCTCTACGTGGGCATCACGCGGGCCCAGAAGAAGCTGTCGATGACCTACTGTCAGACTCGTACCAAATGGGGTCAACAGGTCGGCTGCACACCGAGCACCTTCATTCAGGAAATCGACGACAAGCACCTGATCCACACGACCTGGGACGACATCATGGGCGCGGAGGTCGATGAAGAGGAACTCGACGACTTCTTCGGAGAGATGGAAGAGTTCTTGAAGGGGTAAGGAGGATTGGAACGCGAGCTTTCAGCTCGCAGCGAGGAGTGAAGCCAGTGTGCCAATTATGCTTGCGATTCTTTCTGGTCAGACTAGTCTGATCTCATGAAAAGAATCGGCCTATATGAAGCCAAGACCAGCCTTTCCGCGCTGGTTGCCGAGGTGGAGACGTCGGGCAAGCCGATCGCTTTGACGAAGCATGGAAGGGTGGTGGCCGAGTTGGTGCCCCCGTCCGTTTCCGCGCCGAAGGCCGGCATGCTGAAGTCGGCGGATTTCATGATCGCAGAGGACTTCGATGAGGCGGACGTGGGCTTCGAGGAGCTTTACAGCGAGGCCGATGCGCTGCCACCGCGTCTGGTGAAAGTGGCGGAAGATCCTGCGAAATACCGTGCTTGAGAGGCAATGGATCACCTTCTCGACACCCACGTCCTGATCTATTTTCTGGAGGACCATCCGCGGCTGCCGCGGCGGCTGGTGAACTGGATCGAGGATCCGTGGTTTCGCTCCTGTGTTTCGATGGCGAGCCTGTGGGAAATCTCGATCAAAGCGGGCTTGGGCAAGCTGCGGGTGAGCTACGCCGACCGACCCGATCTGGTGGAGTTGCTGGAGAAATCCGGCTTCGAGGTACTGCCCATTGGCTGGCAGGCGATCCGGCGGGCGGGCATGCTGCCGCTCCACCATCGGGACCCGTTCGACCGGTTGATCGTGGCGGAAGCCCAGCTGCGAGGGCTTCCAGTGTTGTCGTTCGACGCAAAACTCGACCTATACGGGATCGAGCGCGTCGAACGTTGACGCCGGTCAGACGTTGAAGCGGAACTCGATGACGTCGCCATCCTTGACGACGTATTCCTTGCCCTCGATGCGGAGCTTTCCGGCATCGCGTGCGGCGGCTTTGGAGCCGAGCGAGACGAGGTCGTCGTAGTGAACCACCTCGGCGGCGATGAAGCCGCGCTCGAAATCGGTGTGGATGACGCCGGCGGCGGCCGGGGCCTTGTCGCCCTCGTAGATCGTCCACGCACGGGTTTCCTGCACGCCGGTGGTGAGGTAGGTGCGCAGGCCGAGCAGGTGATAGACGGCGCGGATCAGGGTGGAAACGCCCGAGTCCTCAACGCCCATGTCGGCGAGGAATTCGGCGGCTTCCGAGGGTTCGAGATCGACGAGTTCTTCCTCGATGTTGGCGGAGATGACGACGGCTTCCGCACCGTGGGCCTCGGCGGCGTAGGCGCGGACCTTGGCGACGAGCGGGTGGTTGTCGGGATTCTTCTGTGCGTCGGCGAGGTCGCTCTCGTTCACGTTGCAGGCGTAAATGGTGCGCTTGGAGGAGAGCAGGAAGAAGTCCTTGAGGAGCTTCAGTTCCTTGTCGTCGAGATCAAGGGTCAGGGCCGGCTTGCCCTCGTTGAGGTGGGGCAGGAGTTTGTCGATGAGTTCGACCTCGTCCTTGGATTCCTTGTCGCCGGACTTAGCCTTCTTTTCGCGGGACTGGCGGCGTTTATCGAGCGCTGCGATGTCGGCGAGGATCAGCTCGGCATTGATGATTTCGATGTCGCGGACCGGATCGACCGAGCCGAGTTCGTGGATGATGTCGTCGTTTTCGAAGCAGCGGACGACCTGCACGATGGCGTCGGTTTCCCGGATGTTGGCGAGGAACTTGTTGCCGAGCCCGGCACCTTCGGAGGCACCTTCGACGAGGCCGGCGATGTCGACGAACTCGATCGCGGTGGGGACGAGTTTCTTTGATCCCGAGATCTTCGAGAGCACCGCGAGGCGGTCATCGGGCACCGTGACGACTCCCACATTGGGGTCGATGGTGCAAAAGGGATAGTTGGCGGCTTCCGCGTTGCGGGTGCGCGTGACCGCGTTGAACAGGGTGGATTTCCCCACGTTGGGCATTCCGACGATTCCGGCCTTCAGCATAGCGCGGGAGGCTTAGGGGAGCGCCGCAGCAGGAGCGAGAAAAAACCCGCTCTCTTGAAATCGTGGCGTCGGAAGGGAGCCTCAGGGTGCCTTGGGTGGAAGCAGGCCGCCGTCAAAGGTGCTTTCGTCCAGCTCGGGCAGGGTGGGTTCCTCGAAGTCCGACGGGCCGGAGAAGAATCCCCAGAAGCCGCTGCGGCGGTTGTTCTGGGCGCGCTGATAGGCAATTGCCTTCTCGTGGCCGGACTCGACTTTTTTAAAATCGTCCGGACGGGCCTCGACGACCGGGATGGCCGGCTTGAAGGGTGAGGTGGCGACGGCGGCGACCTTGCTCAAGCCGGAGTCGAGGGACTGTCCAAGCTTATCGACGCCGCTGCTGGTGGCGGACGAGATCGATTTCATCGTTCCGCAGGAGGAAAGCACGGCGGCGAGAGCCAGGGGGAGAGCCAAGGAGGAGAGACGCATTTCTCGGATTCGGTAGGAATTCCGGATGAACATGCGCAGACTAGAGCGAGTTTTCGCCGGAGGTCAATGCAGGGTTTTTTGGCGAAGCTGTCACCTGGGGCGCAAAACGAGAAAATTTCTTACCGGTTTGTTCCAGATCGGCCGGGAAAAGGCGGGTCCGCCCGTGATCTCGGGCGAGACCCAGATTTCGGACGAGCGGCCGCCATCGAGATTCAAGGCGGTCTGGATGCGGACGCCGCCGAGATCGGTCCCGGCGAGCGCTCCCGCCAGTTGGGAGAGGGAACAGGCTCCGGTGCGGGCGATGACCCACCCGGAAGCGCCGTTCGTGGCGACGAAAGTCCGCGCGCTGGATTGCTTTTCACTCAGGCCGCCCACGGCTTTCCCGTGCTCGACGAGAAAGGGTCCGGACTGGAGGGCTTCGCGAGCGCCTTGGAAGGCATCGCGCCGGGCCAGCGCGGGGCGACCGTTCTTTTCGAGAAACCACCCGGCTCCAAGAGAGGAGGCGCGGTTCACGCTGCCGATGGGTTTTCCCCCGGCAACGACCCGTCCGAGCGGATCGCCCTCAGGCGTGAAAAATCCGCCGTTCACGGCGGCGAGGCCTCCCAGAGCGGTTCCGGCCTCCCGGGAATCCGCCCAGCGACTGCCTGGACCACCGGGTTGGTCGGCCACCCTGAGTGTGTGGCTGCGGGCATCGAAAACAACGGCTTCGATCGAAACTCCCGAGATGCTCGTGCGGACGAAGCGGGGTTCGCGGACAGGAGAGCGGTCGGAGGTTTCCCGGCTGGCGACGGGTTGAGTCTTGACCGCGGAAGCGAGTTCCCCCGCAGGCAGGGTAGGCGTGGCAGGAGCCTGCGGCGATGCATCCGGCAGGGCGGGGGAGCACGCCGTGAAGAGCAGCGCGATGAGGAAAAGGGCAGGCCGCATGAGCGGAGCAAAGCGCTGCCCGAACCTCCGGACAACCCTGATCCTCGCTCTCTCCCCATGAGAGCCGGGGAGATCGACTCTCAACAGGGAGGAGAAATGAGGTCGCGAAGGAGTCAGGGCTCGGGGCCTTCCACGATTCGGGCGAAGCGCCGGGGTCCTTCGACAGGAATCAGAGGTACGGGATCGCCTGCGATGAAGGTGCTCCCGGCGAGGGGAGCGAAGTCATCAAGAGAGATTCCCGTTTCGAGGTGATACTGCACTCCGGTTTGGAGTCCGGTTGCGGAAAGAGTCAGGTTGCCATCTACGATCACCACGCTGCCGATTGTCAGCGGTTCGGGAGGAGCGGTCCCTGGGTCGATGACCGAGGCCGGCCCCCCGGCGTAGCTTGCGGCGACGTCGGCCGAACTCAGCGAGCCTTTCCAAACACGCATCTCATCGATCATGCCGTTCCAGTCAAGGTCGCCGAAGTATACGGGCGCTCCGAGAAAATTGTCTTGGGTGATTCCGATGTCATGGACGGGACCTGCCCACGGGATGCTGTCGGCGAGGGAGCCATCGAGATAAAGCAACACCATGCCCTCGGAAGCATTGAACACCGCGACGGCGTGATGTTCGGCACCCGTCGACAAGCTTGGCGGATTATCGCCTTCGCGCGTCGAGACCCGGTCCGCCGGTGATTTCCAGGTGACGGATGGGATGCCGACAGGGTCGCCAGGGTAGGGGGTGAAATCGAGCCATACAGACCCGGCTTCAGTGGCTTGTCCCGAGCCAAACATCCAGACTTTCCGCCATGTCTGCGCGTCGGCACCGATGGTAAACCAGCATTCGATGGTCACGCTGTTGGAGGTGGCGAGCGTTTCCCCGATCGGGATGTTCGCATAGTCGAGGCGGGTGCCTCCGCCGGGCAGGTTGAGACTGCCGGCAGTGAGGGTTGCAGCCCCGAAAAGCTGGAGATCCGCCGAACCTACGCTGTCGCTCGTATCATCAAAGCTCCAACGGTGGGCGAGCGCCGTGGGGCCGTCCTCGACGGTGCCGGTGACATCGACGCTGACGACGAGTTCCGGGGTGAGGTTGTCGAATTCGTTCGTGCTCAGTGTGACGAGGGCTGTCTTTCCACCCGCTCCGAGGCCGGCGGGATCAAAGGTGACAGGGATCGAGCCCGACGCTCCCGCGGGGATCGTGATGAAATCCTCGGAGAAGTCGTAATCGACCGTGAAGCGCTGGTGGTAGTGGGGAGCGTCGGGCGTCTCGGAAAGCAGCGCATCATAGATCTCGAGATCGGCGGTGCCGTTGTTCGTGATCTGGATGGCGTAGGATAGCGGACCGTCGGTGTTTGCAGCGCTTCCAAGATTCGTCACATAGGCTGCATCCGGCTCGGAAGAGCTGACCGTTAGATGAATCGTTTTGGTAGGATCCAGGTTGTCGTCGCTGGTGATCACCACATCGACCTCGAAGATGCCGGACAGTCCATCGGGATCGAAATCGACCGCCAGGTTTCCCGAGCCGCCTGGCGGGATATCCGCTGGAAAGCTCGAGGGGGCCGTGAAGAAATCCGAATCGAAACCTGTGATCGTGACGTCGCTGATGCTGAGCGTTTGGCTGGCACCGTGGTTGGTCACCGGGATCTCGATAACGGTCGTGCCGCCGGGTGTGGAGGCGCTCACATTTGAGACTCCCAACTTCGGATCGTTCACGGGGATGACGTCCGGACCGGATGTATCGTTGGCGGCGACGAGATTGGGGGTCAGCGCGCCATCCCAGATCCTCATCTCGTGGATCGAACCATTGAAATCGGAATCCGCATAGTGAACCGGCGCGCCGATAAAATTATCCACCGTATTTCCGAGGTCGGAAATGTCGTTCGGCCAGTCGGTGCTATCGACCAATGCACCCCCGAGGTAGAGGGAGATGGTATTTTTTTCCGAATCGAAAACCACCGTGCTGTGAATCGTCGTGCTGGCGGCCAGAGCGGCTGGGTTGGGGGCGGACCGAGTGTTCGACTCGGTCCCTGTATTGGCCAGCTTGAAGCCGGCGGATGGTGGGTTGCCAGTCACGCCGGCGCGCGGAGTGAAATCGATGTAGGGAGACGCATTTGATGAGCCGTTATCGCTGCCGAACATCCATGCTTTGCTCCAATCCTGCTGGGCGTTCATGGTGAACCACACCTCCACCGTCATACTCGATAGCCCGGCGATGGTGGTGCCGATCGGAACCGTTGCGTAATTCGTGCGGGTGCCGCCGCCCGGAAGGTTGAGGGAGCCCGAGCCGGTGAGCGCCGCGGAGCCCACGAGGATGGCATCGGCACTACCTGCGCTGTCCTCCAGGGAGTCAAAGCTCCATCGGTGTGCCAGTTCCTGGCCTGAGACCGGGGTTGCGAGTAATCCTGCAAGAACGGCGAGAGGGAAGGCGCGGTTCCGTCGGTGACGGGCGGGCGGACCTGGATGGGGAGGATGGATGATCCTGGGTTTCATGGTGTTTTCTTGGGTTGGGTAGCTGAAGAGGGGGCGTTCCGTTCACGCCGGTCCGGCTACGGGCGTTCGGAAATGGGCGAAGGCTTCGCGCAGCGTCAGGCCCTGCCGCGCACGGCGGTCGTCATCGGAGAGCTGCCGGAGATAGGCGGTTCTTTCCTGGGCGGGCGGGTTGTAGCCGTGTTTCACCGGCACGCCCTGCCCCCAGAGGAGAGCGAAGTTTCCCTCCAATCCGAAGGAACTGGCGGGCCGGGTGAGGATCCCACCGATCGATCCGGCACCGCCGTATTCCTTCCAGAAATTGACCAAGGCCTCGGAACCATGAAGGGGCGTCTCGTGACGGGCGGCCTGCCAGAAGGGCGTGTCGAGACGGGTGTTGAAGCGGTAGTGAAGCGCCAGGAAATCCCGCACGTCGTCCCACTGTTCGAGGTTGTAGCGGTTGTAGAGTTCCCGCACGGGAGCGCTGTTCCGCATCTGCGAGTCGCGCAGTGCCGCGACGAGGGTCCGGGCCTGTTGGCAGATGATTTGGATGGCGGTGGCTTCGAGCGGTTCGACGAAACCGCTGGCGTTCCCGATCGCCACGACGTTTCCGACCCAAAGGCTTTTTCTGCGGGAGCTGGTGAAGTTCACCACGCGCAGCGTTTCAGGATCGACCCTGGGGTTTTTCGCCAGGAACTCGGCACGGGCGGCATCGTCTTCGAGCCATGCGGAGCTGTAGACGTAGCCGCGGTTGATCCAATGTTCGTGTTCGATCTGCCAGCACCATCCGGCGTTCATGGTCTCGGCGGTCGTGTGGGCCACGAGTGCTTCGCGAGTCCGCGGCCAACCGCCGATGATGGCCCGATCGCACCACAGGGTGTCGGAGAAAGAAACCGAGTCGATGCCCAGGGCTTTGCCGATCAATTCAGCGCGGAAGCCGCTGGCATCGAGATACAGATCGGCCTGGATTTCGCGGTCGTCCTCAAGGAGAAGCGAAGTTACGCGGTCGCCGTTGGTGCGGACGCTGGCCACCGTGCCGTTTTCGATGACGACTCCTGCCTCGCGGGCCAGCTGCTCCAAGCCGCCGACCAGGCGTTGGTTCTCCACGTGATAGGCTATTGCCGGATGCAGCCGCGGCTTGCCGTCCGTTCCCCGGAAGCAGGCTTTTCCTCGCCGCATCAACGCCGAAATGGCCCCGGTCCATCGTGTTTCCGGCCCGGCGTAGCACACGGCGGCCCGCGTGGTCCCGGGGTAGACGATCGAATATTCGGTGGCAAAGGTGTAATGAAACTCCTTGCGCGGTCCCCAGAGGAAGCGAATGCCCAGCTTCCAGGTTGGCTCGACCAATTCATGAAAGCGGGCGAGCGAGATCCCGAGATATTCATGGAGATGGGTGGGAAACGACGGCGTGGTACCTTCGCCCACGCCGATGACGCCGAGATCCGGCGAGCGCACCAGCCGGACCGAGAGTTCGGGCAGCTTCACTCTGAGGGTGAGTGCGGCCAGTAGCCCTGCGGTTCCTCCGCCTAGCACAAGGACCTCGCTCACGGGTTGGTCTTGGGTGCTATCCGGCATACTCACTGGGAAAATGCCTGCGGCGTAGGTCTCCCTTCACCGCAGGCTTTCAACCATCCCCAAGAAATTAACGACGGCGGCGCAACAGCAGCAGCCCTCCTGAACAAGCAAGCCAGGCGACAGTCGGTTCCGGGACGGCGATGGTACCCGGTCCGGCCAAGGCATTCGCGGCCACCTCGGTATCATTGAGCGCTGCGGTCCAGATCCGGAGTTCATCGATCGATCCGTTCAAATCCCCGTCATTGTAGCCGACCGCGGCACCGAGGTAGTTCTGGGTTGTGCTGCCCATGTCGGAGATCAGCCCGTTCCAGGCGACCGAATCCGCCAAGGCCCCATCGATGTAGAGGGAAATGAGATCGGCGTTCGAGTCAAAGACCACGGTGGCCAGGAAGCTGCCGGGGTTGAGAGCCGCGGCATCCGTGGCATCATCGGTGCCGACCTCGTTGCCGCCATTGACGGAAAGGGCCCGGAAGGTGGTTCCGGGTGGATTGCCCGCGCTACCCCTGCGTGGGGTGAAATCGATGTACGAGTCGGGGTCTCCATTTCCGTCCGAAGGGCCGTCGTCCGGAGAACCGAACATCCAGACCTTGCTCCAATCCTGATTGGTGGTGGTCGTGAACCAAACTTCGACGGTAAGGCTTGAGGCCCCGGCGATGGTCGGGCCGATGGCGACATCCGCGTAGTTCGCACGGGTGCCTCCGCCGGGAAGCACCAGGGTGCCGCCCGCGATGGAGGCGGTGCCATTGAGATTGGCCGTGGCTCCGCCGACGGAATCGCTCGCATCATCGAAGCTCCAACGATGGGAAAGATCGGTCAAGGTGGCGCCATGCGAGATGCCGGCTGCGGTGCCAACGCCGATGAGGGTTTGGGTAATGCGGGATTTCATAGGGTTCTTTGTATGGGGCGGGACCCGCGATCATATGGGGGCACATGAGGGCCACGCTTGTCCGCAGTGCGAAATCGCTTTGGAAATCCCGCCAAAAAAATTCGGTTTTTTGAGGTGGAAAGTCGGCGGGGTGCTGAATTCCCGGATTTTGCCGAAAGCCAACGCCTTGAGGGATCGCGAAACCGCTGGCGGAGTTGACGGAGCCGTTCGATTGACGGCGGAAGACGCGACCGCTAGTACATGGAGTCCCATCCACCCACCCCATGGACGAATCGACCACGATGTTCAGTTCGGAGCAGCTCCTGCCGCTGGTTTACGAGGAACTTCGCAAGCTGGCTTCGCAGAAGCTGGCGAGGGAGTGGGGGCCGCTGCCTACGTTACAACCGACGGCGTTGGTGCACGAAGTTTGGATTCGTGTGGGCATGGACGGGTCTGGCGAGTGGCGGGACGAAGCCCACTTTTTCGGGGCAGCCGCGCAGGCGATGCGTCGGATCCTTGTGGAGCGGGCGCGGGCGAAACTGGCGGCCAAGCGGATGCCCCCGCGGGAATTCGACGAAGAGCGCTGGCACGAGCATGACGACCACATTCTCATGATCCATGAATGCCTCGGGGCGCTTGAAAAAAGGTGTCCGGAGGCGGCCAGGGTGGTGCTGCTGAAATTCTACGGGGGCCTTAGTACCGCGGAGATCGCCCGCATTGAGGGCATGTCAGCGCGCACCGTGGAGCGGTTGTGGATGTATGCGAAAGCAAAGCTCTATCAATTGATCGGAGAGGCGTCCGATTTCCACGATCAGGCGCTATGACGGAAGGGGAGGAGGATGTCGTGCTGGAGTCCGCCATTTACCAGATGGCACTCTCCCTGGATGATCCCGCCGTCCGGCTGCGATTTCTTGATCGGGTGTATCCCCCCGGAGATCCGGCATACGACGAGATGCAGAAGCTCATCGGGTCGGTGGATGGCAGCGGGCGCTACTTTTCCGAAGCGAATGAGCGCAAGCAATGCTTGGCGCTGGAGTTCGCGGAAGAACAGGAGTCCGGGGTGAAACCCTTGCCCCCGGGAGTCACATGGGAGGACGCGCCTGGGAAGTGGCTGGGCGGCTATCGGCTGATCCGGAGAATCGGGTCCGGAGCCAGCGGACTGATCTACGAGGCCGAGCAGTTGCAGCCGGTGAAACGCCGGGTGGCCGTGAAGATTCTCCGTCACGGCATGGATACACGGGAAATCCTCGCCCGTTTCGAGGTCGAGCGGCAGGCGCTGGCAATGATGGACCACCCGTGCATCGCAAGGGTTCTGGATGCAGGTTCGACCGAAGGGGAGCGGCCGTTTCTCGTGATGGAACTCGTCGAGGGCCTGAAAATCACCGACTACTGCGATGAGCGGAAATTGGACATCACCGAGCGCGTCCATCTTTTTATCCAGGTCTGCCAGGCCATCCAGCACGCCCATCTGAAGGGCATCATCCACCGTGACATCAAGCCGTCCAACGTGCTGGTGGTCCACGGACCTGACGAAAACCACTTCCCCAAGATCATCGATTTCGGCATCGCGAAGGCGGCCGATTCGCGGCGGCTTTCCAAGCAGACGGTGTTCACCTCGCACGATCAGTTTTTCGGCACCCCGATTTACGCCAGCCCCGAACAACTGGACTACGCCTGCCTCGATATCGACACGCGGAGCGACGTCTACAGCCTCGGCGTCCTGCTCTACGAACTGCTGACCTCGATGATGCCGGCATCCGCGCCGGAAGTCGGCGCGGTGAGCATCGCCCGCTTGCACGAAATCATGCAGGACACCGATTTCGTGCGCCCTTCCGAGCGCCTCCGGCTGTTGGACCGCGAAGCGCGGGAAGCGATCGCCGGAAACCGCCGGACCGACTTCCAACAGCTTATGGCTGCCGTCCGTGGCGATCTTGACTGGATCGTGCTCCGGGCGATGGAAAAATCACGCTCGCGTCGCTATCAGACGGTCAATGGCCTGGCGATGGATCTGGAGCGCTATCTGAATGACCAACCCATCAGCGCACGTCCTCCGAGCCGCCTTTACCTGATGCGGAAGTTCGTGCGGCGGAACCGGGTGGCGGTCGCGCTATCATCGATCATCGCGCTCCTGCTTTTTGCGGCGCTGGCCGTGACCACCTCCCTCTACCGCCAGGCCCAACGCTCGCGAGATGAGGAATCGCGCCTGCGACAGGTGGCCGAGGCGGTGCGCGCCGAGGAAACCCGGCTGCGCCTTGAGGCGGATTCCCGTGCGACCGTGGCGAGGATCGCCTTCCTCCTTCACCAGGGAAAGATCGATGAGGCCGCCCGGCTGTATCGCGATGCCCCGCCCATCTCGGTCGGCCCTTCGATGGAGGCGGCGTCCGTGTTCCGCGCACTGGCAGGTTGGCATGCGGAGGCGGGACGTTACGAGCAGGCGCTTCCCTGCTTCCGGCTGCTCATTCAGGCGAACCGTTTCGATGACCCGAACAAGATCATGCAGGGACTGGATCTCATCGCCATCGGCTCGGTCCTGGCATGGTTGGCGCCCGCTGATTACCATGACTATCGTACTGAGGTGATCGATACTTATCTCCCTGTCGACGGGCCGGTGGAGGCCGAGCGTTTGCTGAAGTTCTGTTTGCTTGCGCCGATCTCCGGGATGGAGCACGGGAAACTTCGGGATGTTGTCAGGCAGATCGATTTGGCATCGCCCCAGACCCCGCCCTCATGGGTGGGCCTGACGAAGAGTCTCGACCGCCTCCGCGACCGGGATTTCATGAACGCCCTGATGGAGGCCCGCGGGGCATTGGAGGATCCAGAGCTCAAATGCTCGTGCCAGGCTTCACTGCATGCCGTGATGGCGATTGCAAAAAAAGGCTTGGGCCAGGCGGCCGAAGCGGAGGTGGAACTTGTGGCCGCGCGCCGGATCATCAGGGATGCCCACGGTGAGGACTACGTGGCGGGCCAGAAGGTTCCAGTCTACTGGTTCGACTGGATGGTGGCAAAGCTGCTCGTCAGTCAGGCTTCGCAGGACGTTGCGGTTGTCGTCCCGCAGTGAAACCGCCGACATTGCGGTGAGCCGGGTCATTTCCTTGCCACCGCCAGCAGTGTCTGGAAATGCGGAGGCTCCGGCTCGCGATCGACCACGGCGGTTTCGATCGAGGAAAACCCTGCCTTTTCCAGCATGGTCGATAGCTCGCCCTCGCCGAAGCCCAGCCAGGTGTCGGCGTAGAGTTCGCGCGCCTGCTCGAAGTTGTGTTCAAGAAGATCGAGGATCACGATCCGGCCGCCGCGCTTCAGAGCGGCGAAAGCCGAGTCGAGCGCTTTTTGAGGATGAGCCGCGTGGTGCAGGGCCTGGCTCAGGACGACGAGATCGACCGATGCCGGCTCCAGCGGCGGTGTCTCGATATCACCCACGCGGAATTCGAGGTTCGCGAGCCCGTGCTGGGTTGCGAGCGCGGTGCCGAACTCGACCATCTTTTCGGAGAGGTCGATAGCGATCACCTTGTCCGCACGTTGGGCGAGGAGCTGGGAAAGCGTGCCCTCGCCGGCACCGAGGTCCGCGACCACGCCGCCGGACATGACTTTGAGCAACGCCTCGGCGAGGCCTTTCCACGAGCGCCCAGGAACGTAATCGCGCCCGAAGCGGCCGGCGAGTTGATCGAAATAGAGCCGGGTGCGGTCCTGGCGTTTGCGGACGAGGTGGCGCAGCGCCGTAAGATCTTTCGGGGATTCCGGCAGTTCGGCCGCGGCGTCGCGCGCCAGCGAGGCGACTCCGGGGGGCATGCTCGAGCGGTAGATGTTGTTCTTTCCGCTGCGTTCATCCTCGACCAAGCCACCTGCCTTGAGCTGGGAAAGCTGGGTGGAAATCCGGCTCTGGCCCATCCCCAGCAGCTCCTGCAGGTCCGCCACGCTGAGCTCTTCCTGAGACAAAAGCTGGAGGATGCGAAGCCGCGTGGGGTCGGCCAGGAGCTTCAGAGATTTCAGCATTGACGCCATGCGCGACTGAATACATCAACGCATCGCGATTTGACGATACGAAAAACGACACGCCCATGAGTTCCTACATTTTTTCCTCCGAATCCGTCGGCGAAGGCCATCCGGACAAGGTTTGCGACACCATTTCCGACGCGATTCTCGACGCCTGCCTCAAGGTGGACCCCAAGTCCCGTGTGGCTTGCGAAACCTTCGTGAAGTCGAACGTGGTGGTCGTGGGTGGCGAGATCACGATTCCCAAGATCGGCCAGAAATCGATCGGCGAGGTGATCAACATCGACACCGTTATCCGTGAGGCAATCCGCGGGATCGGCTACACCAACGACGACGACGTGTTCCACGCCGACAAGGTTTTCATCAACAACTACCTGACCACCCAGTCGCCGGACATCGCGCAGGGCGTGGATGCCAAGAAGGCGGACGGCAAGAAAACCGAGGAGCAGGGTGCCGGTGACCAAGGGATCATGTTCGGTTACGCCTGCGATGAAACGCCCGAGCTGATGCCGGCACCGGTGATGTACGCGCACCGCCTCGGCCGCGAGCTGACCGCCATTCGCAAGACCGGCAAGGTCAAGTGGCTGCGTCCGGACGCCAAGACGCAGGTCTCCGTCGAGTACGTCGATGGCAAGCCGACCCGCATCGTGAACGTGGTGATCTCCACCCAACACGCCGCCGGCACGCCGCACGCGGAGATCGAGAAGTTCTGCATCGAGAAGGTGATCAAAAAGGTGCTGCCGAAGAGCATGCTCACCCCGGACACCGAGTTCCTGATCAACCCGACCGGTAACTTTGTGATCGGCGGTCCCCAGGGCGACTCGGGACTCACCGGCCGCAAGATCATCGTCGATACCTACGGCGGCATGGGTCGCCATGGTGGCGGCGCGTTTTCCGGCAAGGATCCCTCGAAAGTGGACCGCTCCGCCGCCTACATGGGCCGCTGGGTGGCGAAGAACATCGTCGCCGCGGGACTGGCCAAGAAGGTGGAAATCCAGTTCGCGTATGCGATCGGTCACCCGCGCCCGGTCAGCGTCCACGTGGACACCTTCGAAACCGGCACGATCCCCGACGAGAAGATCCTCGCCGCCGTGCTCAAGGTTTTCTCCTTCAAGCCGGCCGACATCGTCGCCCAGCTCAAGCTCCTGAAGCCTATCTACTCCGCCTCCACCAACTACGGCCACTTCGGCAAGGAAGACGCCGGACTGCCGTGGGAGGAAACGAACAAGGTGGCGGCCCTCAAGAAGGCCGCCAAATAACACTGAAACTCCAACCTTAGATTATTTTACGATGACCGCAGTAGCTGAAACTCCCGTGCAAGATTACAAAGTCCGCGATCTCGGACTCGCCGACTTTGGCAGAAAAGAGATCGAAATCGCCGAGCATGAAATGCCGGGCCTGATGGCGACGCGTGCCAAGTATGGCGCCGAGAAGCCCCTCGAAGGCGTGCGCGTCATGGGCTCGCTGCACATGACGATCCAGACCGCCGTGCTGATCGAGACGCTGGTGGAACTCGGTGCCGAAGTGCGCTGGGTTTCCTGCAACATTTTCTCCACCCAGGACCATGCCGCTGCGGCGATCGCCAAGGCCGGCGTGCCGGTTTTCGCGTGGAAGGGTGAAACGCTTGAGGAATACTGGTGGTGCACTTGGAAGGCGCTTCAGTTCCCCTGTGGCGGCGGCCCCGAGCTGATCGTCGATGACGGCGGCGACGCCACGCTGCTACTTCACAAGGGCTACGAAATGGAGAACGGCTCCGATTGGGTGAACACCGCGTCCGGCAGCCAGGAAGAGCAGGTGATCAAGGATCTCCTCAAGAAGATCGGTGCCGAGCAACCGGGCATCTTCGCCAAGATGATCGCCGACTGGAAGGGCGTTTCGGAGGAGACCACCACCGGCGTCCACCGGCTCTATCAGATGGCCAAGGCGGGCAAGCTGCTCGTTCCGGCGATCAATGTGAACGACTCCGTCACCAAGTCGAAGTTCGACAACCTCTACGGCTGTCGCGAGTCGCTGGTCGATGGGATCAAGCGTGCCACCGACGTGATGATTTCCGGCAAGGTGGCCGTCGTTTGCGGCTACGGCGACGTCGGCAAGGGCTGCGCCCAAGCCCTTCGCGGCCAGGGTGCCCAGGTCGTGGTGACCGAGGTCGATCCGATCTGCGCGCTGCAGGCGGCGATGGAAGGATTCCGCGTGCTGACCGTCGAGGACACGCTCGGCTGGGGCGACATTTACGTCACCACCACCGGCAACTACGACATCATCCGCCTCGAACACATGGAGAAGATGAAGGATCAGGCGATCGTTTGTAACATCGGCCACTTCGACAACGAGATCCAGGTGGACAAGCTCAACAACGCGGCGGGTGTGGTGAGGACGAACATCAAGCCGCAGGTGGACAAGTACACCTTTCCGACCGGCAACAGCCTCTACATGCTGGCCGAAGGCCGCCTGGTGAACCTCGGCTGTGCGACCGGCCACCCGAGCTTCGTGATGTCGAACAGCTTCACCAACCAGACGCTCGCCCAGATCGACCTCTGGAAAAACAAGGACACCTACAAGCCCGGCCAGGTGATGGTGCTGCCGAAACACCTCGACGAGGAAGTCGCCCGACTCCACCTCCAGAAGATCGGTGCGAAGCTGACCAAGCTGACCGACGCGCAGGCCGACTACATCGGCGTGCCGGTGGAAGGCCCGTTCAAGCCGGAGCACTACCGTTATTGAACCGTGGCGGCGGATTTCATCCGCCACGCCGATCGTTCCGCCCCTGCCAGCCTTGCTGGCGGGGGCGTTTTCTTGGTGGGGAAGGTCCGGTCTGACGGATGAAATCCGCCGCCACAATTTTCCTCTTCTTGGCGCGATTTCCCTGTTGCAAATCCTGGATTTGCTCCCTAGCTTCCCGCCCGCCGCAGGCACAGGAGCCCCTTAGTGTAATTGGTAACACACCTGATTTTGGTTCAGTATTTCCAGGTTCGAGTCCTGGGGGGGCTGCCACTTCTGAGTCCATCCGGCGTTCACCCCGCGACTTGATGCGGGTTTGATGAAATGACGGTCTCGGATCGCCTTGGGTTCTTGTCAGGCTTTCCACGATCGACGGCAAGATCTGCGGAATTTCCTCTTTCTTCGCAGGGGGATCGGTCCTAGTTTCCGCGCCGATGAGCGCCTGCCACGGTCCCAAGATGCGGATGGACCCCGATCTTCACCAGGACAAGAAACCCTCCTGGATCAAAGTCCGCCTGCCGAATGATCCGGTGTTCTGGTCCACCAAGTCGCTGATCACCGACCTCAAGCTGGTCACGGTGTGCGAGGAGGCCCAGTGCCCGAACCGTTGGGAATGCTGGGGGCAGGGCACCGCGACCTTCATGATCGCCGGCGAGAAGTGCACCCGCGCCTGTGGGTTCTGTGCCGTGAAGACCGCGAAGCCGGATGCGCTGGAGGCCGATGAACCGGCCCGCGTCGCCGAGGCGACCCGGCGGATGAAGCTCAAGCACGTGGTGATCACCGCCGTGGCCCGCGACGACCTCCGCGACGGAGGTGCCGAGCATTTCCAGCAAACGATCAAAGCGGTCCGCGCGCTCAATCCCGGAATCGTCATCGAGGTGCTGGTGCCGGACTTCAACGACCGCGACTGGGCGCTGCAAATGGTGATGGATGCCCGCCCGCACATCTTCAATCACAACCTCGAAACCGTGGAGCGACTCACTCCACTGGTGCGCTCGCGGGCGAAGTATTTCCGCAGTCTCGCGGTGCTGAAGAAAGCCAAGGCGATGGTGAACGGCAAGGTCGCCACCAAGAGCGGGCTGATGCTCGGCCTGGGCGAGCAGAAGGACGAGGTACTCAAGGCGATGGACGACCTGCTGGAGCACGACGTCACCGTGCTGACGCTCGGTCAGTACCTGAGACCGACCCCGAAACACCTGCCGGTGGTCGAGTATCTGCATCCCGACGTGTTCGCGGACTACAAGCGGATCGCGCTGGAGAAGGGGTTTCGTCACGTGGCCAGCGGCCCGCTGGTGCGCAGCTCGTATCACGCTGCGGACTTCCGTCCGGAACTGGACATCCTCGAGGACGCGGAAAAGGCGGCCGGTGGGGCGAAGATCGATCTCCAACCCGAGGACCTGCCGATCCCCGCGGCAAAGGGCGAGATCGTGAGTCGCTCGGTGGCTTGAGGAGCGTGGGCAATCGTGCCCGTGTGGGAATGGGGAGGCGGCTGCGAAATCAGAGGCTCGCGGCACCCTTCAGCCGGCTCATCTTCCGATCGAGGGTGAGCATCGTGAGCCCTTGTGAAGCGTAATCGTTCGTGATCAGCCGATCCAAAAGTCCGCAGCCATGATTCGCCGCGAGGGCTTCAAGGACCGGCGCACCGTTGAGAGGTGAGCAAAGGCCGCTGGTGAGCACGCTGATCATCGCCTTGCGTGCGGCCGCTTTGGCGATGCCGTAGTGATGTTGGAGCGCGATGTAGGCTTCTCCGATGACTTGGTTGGAAACGAAAAATTCGGAGCGGGGCTCGGCTTCGAGACGCTTCTCAAAACGCTCGACGGTTTCGAGGTATGCCGGCTCCGGGTCGCCGGTCAGCAGGCGCACGAAGATCGAGGTATCAATCCCGAAGCGATGGATCATGAGGTTCCTGCCGGAAGGTTTCGAGATCGAAAGGACGGGCGGGATCTCCGATCAGATCCCGCAGGGGAGCGAGCTTGGAGCGGTCGATGGTGTGGGCTTTGATGAGGAAGCCGTTTTCGCTCGGCAAGAGTTCGAGGTGACTCCCGGGACGAGCACCAAGAGCCTCCAGCACCGCTGCCGGGAAAGTGACTTGTCGCTTGCTGGTGACCTTGATGAGCACGTCACACGTATCCGCCGCATTACCAAAATGGTCAAGTGGTAAGGTGGACGGGCTCCGTGCGGCAGGATTGCCCGCTTGCCCTACGTTTCCACCCAGACCGACTTCAGGTAGCGCTCGCCGGTGAAATCGGGCGGCATGGGGGCGGTGACGAATTTCCGTGCGTGGGGGATCGCGTCGCGCAGGGCGTGGAGAAACGAGGCTTCGTTGAGCTGGCGGCAGTTGGTGCTGGCGAGGAGGATGCCGCCGGGGGCGAGACATTGGGCGGCGAGCGCGGCGAGGTGGCCGTAGTCGGTCTCCACTCGAAACACCTTGCCGTCCTTGTCTCGGGAAAAGGTGGGCGGATCGAGAACGATGGCGTCGAAGATGCGGCCCTGTTTCGCGAAGCGGGCGAGCCAGTGGAAGGTGTCGCCTTTGCAAAAGAAGTGCTGCGAGGGGTCGAAGCCGTTGTGTTCGAGGTTGCGCCTGGCCCAGTCGAGATAGGGCTGGGAAAGGTCGAGGGTGGTGGTGATCGCCCCGGCCGCAGCACCCGCGACCGAGAAGGCCCCGGTGTAGGCGAAGGTGTTGAGCAGGGTTTTTCCGGGGCCGAGGCGGTGTCGGAGGGCCAGGCGGTTGTCGCGCTGATCGAGGAAGATGCCCTGCGAGTAGCCGGACTGGAACGAGACCTCGTAGGAGAGGCCGTTCTCGAAGATCAGAAAGGGCTCGTCCACGGTCGGACCGGCGAAGTGGGCGGGCGATTCCTTCTGATGCTGGTCGAGCCGCTTGTGGTAAACGGAGCGACCCGAATTTCGCAGCCAATCGCTCATTTCCTGGGAAAGCCGGGTGTCTCGGGTGGAGAGGAGCCAGCGATCGGCAAAGGTTTCCAACTCAATGCCGTGAAACCCATCGCCGTCGCCGTCGATCAGGCGGAAGGCGTCGGTGGGCCCGCCCGCGGAGAGATCCATGGATTCACGGCGGGAGAGGGCGGCGTCGAAGCGGGTGGGCATACCTGAGAACCGAAGTATCCAGCATTCAGTCGGAAGTCGTCAATGGCAGCTGCTTTCAGGACCGGTGGGCAGGTAGATTTCGTCTGGAAATCAGGAAATTCGAGGTCTTGATCATCTGTAAGGCGGTGATCGGCGTGTTCATCGGTAGAAAATCTACTGCAACTCGCAATATTTCAGGATTTGAGGTCCCAGGGCCTGTCCTGCGACGCGGGGGAGGATTCCAGAATTTCCGGGGTTGATGTCAGAGGCTTCCCAATGGAAGCTAGGAGAATGCAAAAGAAGCTTTTCAAGGCTTTGATCTGGCTTGTTGTAGCAGTTGGGACTGCGAAGGGGGAGTATACCTTGTCTTTCGTGGTTGCCGACGGTGAAGCTGCCGTGGTCGGCTCGAATTCCGAGTATGACTACCCTTTATCGGATGTGGTGATTCCGTCCGCTTACGGGCAATATCCAGTCACTGCCATTAAAAGCAATTCGTTCGTTGCTGGGGCGCGAAGTGTCGAGATCCCGGTTTCCGTTCGGCAGATTGAGACCGGAGCCTTCTCCGGGGCACAGGAATTGACGGGCATTAACGTGGACCCGTTGAATCCCAATTATGCTTCCGTCAACGGGGTGCTTTTTGACAAAAGCGGCGATCTATTGCATACCTATCCAAGGGGGAGGAGTGAAATAGAATATGTAGTGCCAAGCGGAGTGGTGCGGATCGGAGGAGGTGCATTTACGTCTTCGAGTATTGAAAGGATTGTGCTTCCAGACGGCGTTACCCACATTGGTCAGTCTGCTTTCGCCTTTAGTCAAATTGAGGGTGTGGTTTTACCCTCGAGCGTGATCGAGATTGGTGTGTATGGATTTGGGGAATGTTACAATCTCACAAATCTCGATCTTGGGTCTGGGGTGAGTGTTATAAGGTCCCATGCATTTATTGGAGCCCCTATCGAGTCTGTCACGCTGCCTCCGACGGTTTCTTTCGTGGGAGAACGGTCATTCGCATTGTGCTCATCTCTTCGGAATGTGTTTTTCGAAGGAGATGCTCCGGGAGATTTCACTGATCCGTTCAGTGGGAACTCCCCGTTCTTCAAAATCTGGTTCACCGCTGGAGCAACGGGGTTTACCGTTCCCATCTGGGAGGGTTACCCCTCGGAGGAGCTAGGGACAAATAATCTTCCTCCGATTGCAGATGGCGGACCAGATCTATCTGTCGATGATGTCAATCAGGATGGTGAGGAAGCTGTCACGCTCGACGGAACATCGTCATCGGATCCTGATGGGTCCATTTTTTCCTACCGTTGGTTCTGGGATGGCGGATCAGCTGTCGGAGCGACGGTCCAAGCAAGCTTTCCTGGTGGAGTGTCCGAGGTGACCCTCGAAGTGAGGGATGATCAAGGGGCGAGTGCCTATGATTCCCTTACTGTGACTGTGGGGGCTTCGCCACCGGGTTTGAACATTCCTTTGCTTGTCGAATCTCTACCCACGGAACCCGTAACTGTCGACGCCACGCCGGTGTCAGGCTTTCCAGCTGACTTCTTCTACCAATGGTATTTTAATGACGTTCCAGTCCCAGACGGGGAAGGAGGGAAGTCTAACGCGATTGTGATCGAAGGGTATGTGACAAACGAGGGGACTTGGCGAGTCGTCGTGACGAACTCGACTGGATCGTCAGAGTCTTCGTTTGAGTACCGCGTTCGCGTCGACAGGGATGGGGATGGGCTTTCCGACTCGGAGGAGGAAATGCTCTATCAGACCGATCCCGACAACGCTGATTCGGATGGTGATGGTTTGTCAGACTACCTTGAAGTGATCGACCATGGAACCAACCCCCGTGCCAGGGATTCCGATGATGACGGGTTTGATGATGCCTTTGAACTGAGCGTCGGGGCAGATCCTTTGGATGAAGCCAGTGCTCCAGACACTCATTCGGAGATCCTCACGGCAGTGGAATTCCGGTTCGCGTCGAAGGCGACTGTCCTCTATCGCATCGAATCGTCGGTCGATTTGGAGACTTGGACCCCAGTGGAATCGGGAATAGCTGGCAATGGTTCGCTGATCTCCAGACTGTATTCCACAAGGGTCATACCTGGGCGCTATTTTCGTGCTGTGGAAGAATAGGGTGGGGGAGGATGTCTTCCCAGATTCGATGGGCGACACGAGGAGGGGGGCAATGGGTGGGTCAGAGAATCCGCTGAGAACAGTGGGTTCTGGTAGGAGTAGGGTTCTGAGATTTCGTTCTGGGGGGGGCTGGAACCACCCGGTCCAGAGCGGGTGAAAACCACGAGCTCTTGGCCAGTGGGCATTGCCACGAGGGGGGAGATCGCTAGGATCGCGCCCGAAATGAGCGATCTCGCAGCCACTCTCGACCAGGCCGTGTCGGCCGGAAAACTTCTCCAAAGCTCCCGCAAGAATATCGACCTGCTGCTGACCGGAGCCGCTTCGCCGGTCGCCGCGGCGTCGGTGACTGAACTTGCCGACGCGGGCGAATGGCAGGAGCTGAACGACCGGTTTTTCAAGACCCTCGCCTTCGGGACCGGCGGTCTGCGCGGACGGACGATCGGCCGGAAGGTGACCGCCGCCGAGCAGGGTGCGGGCGGCCCGAACGAGCGTCCGGAGCATCCGTGCGTGGGCACGGCCTCCATGAATTTTTTCAACGTTTCGCGCGCGGTGCGCGGGCTGATCGCCTACGTGAAGGTGCACGTCGGGACCGGCCGGAAGCCGAAACTGGTGTTCGCCCACGACACGCGGCATTTCTCGCGCGATTTCGCCGAATTCTGCGCCAAAACGGCGGCGGAGCTGGGTTGCGATGCCTATTTGTTTGAGGACGCTCGCTCGACGCCGCAGCTTTCATTTGCGGTCCGTGAGCTGCGCGCCGATGCCGGGGTGGTTTTAACCGCCTCACACAACCCTTCGCACGACAATGGTTTCAAAGCCTACTTTTCCGACGGCGCACAGATCGTCGAACCGCACGCGACGGCGATCATCCAGCAGGTCAACAGCATCCAGAGCGAGAAATTCGCGGCACTTCCGGAAGGCGAGCAGGGCACGGTGACGATTCTCGGTGCGGAGGCCGACCGCCGCTACATGGACCGGCTGCGCTCCTTGCTGATGCAGCCGTCGCTGCTCGAAGGCAGCTCGACGAAGGTGGTGTTCACCAGCATCCACGGCACGGGCGGCCAGATCACGGCACCGATGCTTCGCGAGCTGGGCTTCGAGGTAATGACCGTGCCGGAACAGGAAGTGCGCGACGGTCGTTTCCCGACGGTGAAATCGCCGAACCCGGAAAACGCCGAGGCGCTGGAAATGGCCGTGGCTTTGGCGGAGAAGGAAAGCGCGGAGATCGTGATCGGCACCGATCCGGACAGCGACCGGATGGGCGTGGTGGCCCGCGACGGGACCGGCAAGATGCGCCTCCTCACGGGCAACCAGATCGGCTCGTTGATGGCGTGGTACCGCTGCAAGGCGGCGTTCGACATCGGCTGGCTCAATGACACCACCCGCGCTCGCGCGGTGCTGGTGAAGACCTTCGTGACGACCGAGCTGCAGAGCGCGATCGCGGCGAAGTTCGGGATCGGGGTGGTGAACACCCTGACCGGCTTCAAATACATCGCGGAAAAGCTCGGCAAGTATGAGAACGCGATTCCGGCTGACAAGAAGGGCAGCGATTACCGCGATCTCGACGAGGACACGACCCGCAAGCTGCGGCTTGAATACTCGCGCTTCTTCCTTTTCGGCGGCGAGGAGAGCTACGGCTACCTCGGCTGCGATTTCGTCCGCGATAAGGACGCCAACGGCGCGGCGGTGATGTTCGCGGAAGTGGCTGCGTATGCCAAATCGGTCGGCACCACGCTGCCGGATCTGCTGGATGAGATCTATCGCGAGTTCGGCTACTTCCTGGAACAGGGAAAGGCGATGGTGATGGAGGGTGCCGATGGGGCCGCGAAGATCCAGGCGCTGGCGAAATCCTACTCGGAGAGCCCGCCGACGGAGATCGATGGCGCGGAGGTCGAGAGGGTCCGCGATTTCAAAACGGAGACGATTTTCGACGAGGAGGGCGACGAGTTGCCGAAGGAAGGCATGCTGTTCGTGGATCTCGCGGATGGCCGCTCGTTTGCGGTGCGGCCGTCCGGGACCGAGCCGAAGATCAAGTTCTACCTCTTCGGCCGCTCGGCACCGGGTGGGGATCTGGAGGCCTCGAAGACGGCGGTGACCGAAGGGCTGGCGAAGCTCTGGTCGGCGATTGAAGCCGACGCGCAGTCGCGCCTGTCCTGATGAGGCTCGGGAAGTCAGCGCCGTGGTTGCGGTCGGTGGCGGCGGTCGCCAGCGGCGCGGGCACGGCGCTGTTGTTTCCGCCCTACAACATGGGCGGGCTGGTGTGGGTGGTGATGCTGCCTCTGCTGGGCGCGCTGTGGTCGATGGAGGGAAGACGCGGTTGGAAAGGTTTCGGTCTCGGCTGGCTTGCGGGTTTCATCGGATTTCTGATCAGTCTGCACTGGATCACGGTCGTGAGCCCGGTCGGCTGGGTGGTGCTGAGCGTTTACCTCGCGGTCTTTCCCGGACTATGGGGGGCTTTTGCGGCGAAGTGGGCGAACCCGTGGGCCAAGCGTGCGGTTGGCAATGAGGGCCGGGTGACGGTGAAGGTGCGGGAGAAGCAGGACGCGAAGCCGAGCCATTGGCGGCAGTCGCTCGCCTCGCTTCGTACGGCATTTGCCGTAGCGGCCGTGTGGTGCGGTGTGGAGTGGCTGCGTGGATGGCTTTTCACCGGCTTCGGCTGGAACACGCTCGGCGTTGCTTTTCACGAAACGCCGGTGATGGCACAGTCGGCCGACTTGCTGGGAATCTGCGGTCTGTCCTTTATTCCAATCTTTCTGCAGGCCGTGATGGTGCAGACCGGGCGGAGGCTGATCGGGGAATCGAAGGCGGGAAAGATGCGGCCGCACGTCGATTTCGGCGTGGCGGCGATGCTGGTGGCGCTGGCGTTTTGCTATGGCGTGTGGCGGCTGAGCAGCGAAGGGAAAGGCGAGTCGGTGACCTTGCAGGCGTTGCTGGTGCAGTTGAACATTCCGCAGGAAGCGGCGCGGCGTTTGTGGTCGCCGGAGGAGATCCATTTCGGTTACGAGGAGGAGACGCTGAAGGGGCTTGAAGCGGTCGAGGCGGCGAACGAGCGGCGTTTGAAGGAAGCGCCGGATGGCGAGGTGGTGGCGCTGGAACGGCCGGACTGGATCGTGTGGCCGGAGAGCTCGTTGGTTGGGCGCATCATTCGGGACGACGAAGGAAACTGGGCGACCTGGGATCAGAATTTACAGACCTTCTCCGTGGTGAACGGATCGGACGAGTTCACGATGGTGCTCGGCTTGCTGGAAGAGGAGGGCGAACGCCTGGGCGAGCAGCTCGTGCTGAAGGAGGACGGGCAAGTGTGGAACGATTTGGTGATTCTGGAACCGGGCGCGAAGTTGAAGGCTTTCCGGAAGCATCATCTGGTGATCTTCGGCGAATATATTCCGCTGGTGGAGCAGTTGCCGTTTCTCAGGAAAATCTATGAGCAGCAGTCGGGTGCGAGGTATGTGGGCGCGTTGGCGAGGGGGGACGTGCTGGAGCCCGTGCCGACGGAGATCGACGGCGAAGAGGTCGGGGTGATTCCGACGGTGTGTTTCGAGGACACGGTGCCGCGCTTGTTGAAGAAGTTCGTGCGCGGCGGGCCTCAGGTGATCGTGAATGTGACGAACGACGGATGGTTCAAGGACAGCCCGGCGGCGGCGCAGCATTTCGCGAACTCGAAGTTCCGTGCGATCGAGCTGCGGCGGCCGATGCTCCGCTGCGGGAACACCGGGGTGAGTGCGGCGGTGGATACGCGGGGGAGCACGGCGCATCCGGAGACGGGAGAACGCCAGGAGCTGCGGGATGAGGACGGCAATCACCTGACGTGCGGATCGCTGCTGGTGGAGGTGGAGATCCCGAAGAAACCGTCGCTTTCGTTGTATGCGGTGATCGGTGATTGGGGGGTCATCGGGCTGGCGTTGCTGGGGGTGCTGTCCGGTTGGCGTCGCCTGCCAGGGGCGTGACAGGGCCGGTCACGAATAGGGAAGTCCGAGGTGATGGGTCGTGCAGACCTGTGCTTGAGGTCGGTGCCGGCTTCCCCTTACATGATCGGGACCACCGACTTATCGGGGTGCGCGATCATGCCAGTGACAGGGGAACTATGCGAAAGGGGTGAGATGAAGCTCGATCGGGTGGCACGGGTGTTCCTCTGGGCGGGATTTGGCATGATGCTAACCTTTCACGCGCTGCCGATCATCGAGACGAACTTGCGGTCCGGGGAGTCGGACTTCGACTGGGGTTATGAAATCTGGTGGGAGCTCTATCAGGTGGCGATGAATCCCGGCTCGCTGGATGCAGCCGATTGGGTTTCGGTCAGCGGCTTCCTGCTGGCACTTGCGTGTGCGGCGGCGGCACCGTTCACCGTCAGGATGTTGAAGGGTTCGCGGTTGATGTGGTGGGCATTCGTGCTCGGTGTCGCGATCTCCGCGATCGGCTTCACGGTCGTGGTTGGAGACTCCCTGGTCACGAACTACGGCAGCGACGACGACTCGCGGGTTCGCGTCGGAGCGATCGCCTTCCTCTCCTTTCCCTATCTGACGCTGGTGGGACTGCTGTGTTTGCGGGGGAAAAATCAGCCTGCCTGGGTGAGCCGGTAGCCGAGAAACACGAACACCACGCCGGCGATGGTGGAGACGAGGATGTTGACAAGGGCGAGCCCGTGGAAGCCCTCGGTGAAGAGGCGATGGGTGTCGTTCCCGAAGGTGGAAAACGTGGTGAACCCGCCGAGAAAACCGGTGACGAGAAAGGGAAAGACCCACGCCGGCGGATCTTTCGGGGCGAGGGTTCCGAACACGCAGCCGATGGCAAGGCAGCCGAGGAGGTTGCAGGTGAGGATGCCGAGGGGAAACCGGTGAAGCGGCGTTTTTTCCGCGAGGGACTGGATGCCGCTGCTGAGAAGCCAGCGGCTCAACGCCCCCAAGCCACCGCCAAGGAAAATGCAGGCTGCGGCTTGCATGGCTAGGAGTGAAGAAAGGCGTCGATCGGACTGGTGGCACTGGCGGTTTCCAGCATGTCGGGTAGGCCGATTTCGAAGGCTTCACGGCCGGCCTCGACGGCGAGCTTGAAGGCGCGGGCCATGCGGGCGGCATCGGGGGCGATGGCGATGGCGGTGTTGACCAGCACGGCGTCGGCTCCGAGTTCCATGGCCTCGGCTGCGTGGCTGGGGGCACCGATGCCGGCATCGACGACGACGGGCACGGTGGCTTGGTCGATGATGATGCGGATCTGGTCGCGGGTGGCGATGCCCTTGTTTGATCCGATCGGCGCGCCGAGTGGCATGACCGTGGCGGTGCCGGCCTCCTGCAGACGCTTGGCGAGGACCGGATCGGCATTGATGTAGGGCAGCACGGTGAAGCCTTCTTTCACGAGGATCTCGGCCGCCTTGAGCGTTTCGATGGGATCGGGAAGCAGGTAGGTCGGGTCCGGGTGGATCTCGAGCTTCACCCACTTGGGCAGGCCTGCGGCGGCGGCGAGGCGGGCGAGCCGGACGGCTTCCTCGGCATTCATCGCACCGCTGGTGTTGGGGAGGATGAGGTATTTCTCCGGATCGATGAAATCGAGGATGTTGGCGAAAGGATCATGGCCCCCGGAGAGGTCGGCGCGGCGCAAGGCGACGGTGACGATCTGGGTGCCGGAGGCGTCGAGGGCGTCACGCATCGACTCGTTCGACGGGAACTTCCCCGTGCCGAGGAAGAGGCGGGAATCGAAGCTGCGGTCGGCGATGCGAAGCGGCTGAGGCATGGCGGAAACTTGGGAAATGGAAGCCGGATCGTCCATGGCGGATCCCTTGTAATGTGGGAAAAGAGGAGGCGGTTTCAAAGTGGTTGCAATATGGTATCATCAGGGCTACAGAGAAGACGTGAGTGCGATTACCTTGAAGGGCATTCCGGATGAGTTGGCCGCGGCGTTGAAAGCGAAGGCTGCGGAATCCCGCCGTAGTCTCAACAGCGAGATCCTGCATCGGTTGGAGAAGAGTCTGGACCTTGAGATGGGCTCGACCTCGCTCAAGGAAGAGGCCGCGATTCAAGCTGACGCGTGGTCCAGGTTGGCCGGCGCATGGATTTCTGGTGCCTCCGTCGAGGAAGAGATTGACGCCTTGTACTCCGCGCGTTCGGAAGGTCGGGATTGGGATCTCAACTGGTGATTTTCGATGAACGGCTTCCTTTTGGACACGGACACCTGCATCGAAATCCTCCGGGGCAACGATCAGGTGATTCGGCGTCGGCGCGGCGTGTATCTTGAGGTCGTGACGAGCGAAATCACCGCCAGCGAACTCTACTTTGGCGCGGCGACTTCGAAGGATCCGCTGAAGAACAAGCGGGTGGTGGATACTTTTCTTGAGACGATCCGAGTGGTGCCGATCGGTTGGAACGGCGCGCGCTTTTTTGGGGTCTTCAAGGCGCAGTTGAAAGGCGTGGGGAAGCTGATCCCCGACGCCGACCTGTGGGTCGGCAGTATTTCCCGGGCGTTGAGTCTGACGGTGGTCACGGGGAACACGCGGCATTTGGGAAGGATCCCGGGGGTGGTGACGGAGGACTGGATTCGAGGATAAAAGAAAGCCCGGCTTCCACGGGGAAGCCAGGCTGTGGGGTGAGTTGGCATGGCGGATGAAATCCGCCGCCACGCATCAGGCAGGAATGAGATCCTTCACTGCGTCGCGCTCTTCTTTGAGCTCGGCGATGGTGGCATCGATCTTCGATTGGCTGAAGGCGTCGATTTCGAGTCCCTCGACGACTTCCCAAGTGCCGTCGGCTTTGGTGCGGATGGGCATGGAGGCGATGATGCCGGGCTCGATGCCATACTCGCCCTTCGAGCAGATGGCAACGCTGTGCCAGTCGCCTTCCGGAGTCGGTCTGCTGAGCGCCATGACGGTGTCGAGCGCGGCGTTGGCGGCGGAGGCGGCGGAGGATGCGCCGCGGGCCTTGATGATGGCGGCACCGCGCTGCTGTACGGTGGCGATGAACTCGCCTTCAAGCCATTCGCGGTCGGTGATGACCTCGGTGACCGGTTTGCCGTCGATCTTGGCGTGGACGAAATCGGGGTACTGGGTGGCGGAGTGATTGCCCCAGATGCAGAGATTGGTGACCTGCGAGGAGTGGACGCCGGCCTTGGCGGCGAGCTGCGACTTGGCGCGGTTCTCATCGAGGCGGGTCATTGCGAAGAACTGCTCTTTCGGCAGCCCGGTGGCATTCGACATGGCGATGAGGCAGTTGGTGTTGCAGGGGTTGCCGACGACGAGGGTCTTGCAGCCGGGCTTGGCGTTGGCGGCGATCGCCTGGCCCTGGCCGGTGAAGATCTTGCCATTGATTCCGAGCAGATCGTTTCGCTCCATGCCGGCTTTTCGCGGCACCGATCCGACGAGCAGGGCCCAGTCGGCATTTTTGAAGCCCTCGGCGAGGTCGGAGGTGGCAACGATGTTTTTGAGCAGCGGGAACGCGCAATCGTCGAGCTCCATCACCACGCCCTGGAGGGCGGGGAGGGCGGGCTCGATCTCGATGAGGTTGAGATTGACCGGCTGGTCCGCCCCGAAGACGGAGCCGGAAGCAATGCGGAAAAGGAGGGCGTAGCCGATGTTGCCGGCCGCGCCGGTGATGGAGACGGTGATGGGTTCCTTCATGGAGTCAGGTGCGGTTGGATCGCAGGGACTTGGTAATGTCTTGGAGCGGTTGCGGTCAATGGCTGACGGTGACCGGCGGAGACGGTGCGCGAAGGATCGGCGGATGTGCACATGCAGCGCCGGGGGAGATGCAAAATCCCTGCCAGGGCGGTCGAAAAGTTGTTTTTGAAATCGTTCGTATTTGTTAACAGTGCTTCGCGCTTTGCCTGCCAGACCTCCAGTTCCCCGAGCCAAGATCAGCCGCCTGCGCGCGCAGACGCGGGTGCTGCGCGGCATGAACAGCGTGATCCTGTGCGTGTTGGGAGCCAGCCTGGGCGCGCTGACGGTGGCGTCCGCACTCCCGCAGCTGCGGAAGTTTCACGACAAGCAGACGGAGCTTGAGCAGGTGCTCGAGGCCGAGCGGAAGGTGATCGCGGAAAAGGACGACGCCCGGGCGAAGCTCGACGCGATGCGGGATGATCCTGAGTTTTTGGAAATCCACGCGATCGACCGCCTGAATCTGCACCGCCCCGGGACCACGGTTTACCGCATCGAACGCGAACGCTGATGGAAAAGGACGTGGAGAGGGTCCTGATCGCCGAGGAGGTGATCGACAAGCGGCTGGACGTGCTGGCGCGGAAGATCGAAGAGGATTTTCCCGGTGAAGTGATCCAGGTGGTGGTGCTTTTGAAAGGAGCGTTGGTTTTCGCCGCCGACCTCACCCGGCGGCTTCCGCGGATGCTGGAAATCGAATGCATCAACGTCGCGAGCTACCACGGCGGCACGGCGACCAGCGGCCAGGTGGATTTTCTCGATCACAAACTGCCCGAGGTGAAGGGCCGGCAGGTTCTGGTCCTGGATGACATCCTGGACACCGGGCTGACGCTCCGGGCGGTGGTGGACCGGCTGACAGCCGAAGGCGCGGCGCAGGTGAAAACCGCGGTGCTGCTGGCGAAGGACAAGAAGCGCGATGCCGAAGTGGAGGCGGACTACGTCGGCTTCGTGATCGGCGATGAGTTCGTGATCGGCTACGGCCTCGACTATCAGGGGCGTTACCGGAACCTGCCCTACGTGGGCACGCTCAGTCCGGAGGCGATGTGAGGTCCCTAACGGGGGTTTGTTCGACGGAACGCTTCGGCGGTCTGGTCGAGAAGCATTTCGAGCCTGCTTGACGAGATCCGTGAAACGGAACCGTTGGCGAAAAGTGCCGTGCTCGTTCCCTCTCGGGCGGCGTCGCTCAGGGTGATCACCGTCATGCCGGCCAGGGCGGGAAGGGTGAAGAGTGAGAGGATCAGCGGGACGAGACGCATGGGAGGAGGGGTTCGAGCGGGAAGATTGAGACATCGATGTGATCGACGAAAAGCGCGGATTCCGGCGGGATGGAGGAAACCGGGAGGGCGTTCCACTCCGCAGGGAGGGACGACCATTCCTCGCAGCAGGCCTCTTGAAGCGGATACGCTGGATGATGAACGCGGCCTGAATGGAGGCGGCCGTCGGGTGCCGAGGAAAAAAGCAGGTAGCGCTCGGCAAGGAAGAACTCGAGCGAACCGGGCTTGGCGAAAGCCGATGGGCCAGCGGCGGTGTAATGGTAGCTGGCCTCCTCGGTTTCTGTCTCCCTACGGCAGCGGTAGTAGATCTCCTTTGACCTTCGAAACGAAGACATGAAGGCA
This sequence comes from uncultured Haloferula sp., assembly GCA_965652295.1. GTDB lineage: Bacteria > Verrucomicrobiota > Verrucomicrobiia > Verrucomicrobiales > Akkermansiaceae > Haloferula. The sequence goes on from CBFGTS010000004.1 coordinate 36,605, forward strand.
TGCTCGTAGGGAAGATGAAAGCGCGAGCGGGCGATCTCGACGGCGAGCGGATGATTGCAATCGAGGGAAAAGAACCAGACGCCGGGGACGCCTTGGTCATCGTGGACGTAGGTCCGGACATTCAGCTCCAGAAACCAGGAGAGCCCAGGAAAGGAGGGAAGGCCCGGAGGGCGGATACGGTCCATGAAGAACGGCACGATGCCGAGCCAAGCCTCTCCGTCGTGAAGATCGAGATGGAGGCCGGGAGGGAGGCGGTGGCGGAGCAAGGCGGGATCCACCCGCCAGTGGAGGAAAAGCAGCTTGGACCAGCGCTGGCGCATCACGCACCGCCGGGCGGGTCGCTCGCGCAGGTTGAGGCGCTGTTGGAGGGTGGGCGTCACCGGATGACGACCACCTTCGCGTTTTCGTCAGGGGTCCGCAAGCAGCGCTTCAAAACGCCGCCCGTATTCGACGTAGGAGTCGTAGCACTGCTGCCAATCGACAGCTGCGGGATCTGGAGCGTGGAAGACGGTGGCGACGTGGGGTTCGATGGCGATCCAGCCATCGTAGCCGCGGGCTCTCGCGTCGCCGAGGATTTCGCGCAGCTTCGCCTGACCGTCGCCGGGCATGGTGTATTCCGGTTCGACCTCGTCGGAAACGGGGTTGAGGCAGTCCTTGATGTGGATGTGGACGACGTGGTCGCGGACCTTTTCCCAGAACTCGAAGGGGTCCTGCCAGGGGACGCCGCCGTTGCCGTCGGGCTTGGAACGATCGCGCTGGAAGACGGGGTTGCCGGTGTCGAAGACCAGCTTGAGACCGGGGACTTTCTCGACGAGACGCAGCGTGTGTTCGGCGGAAAAGCCGCCCCAGTTCATGCAGTTTTCGTGGATGGCGGTGAGGCCGGCGTCGTTGAAACGCTTCACGATTTCGCGCAGGCGGCGGAAGCGCTCCTGCTCTTGCTGGTCCTCGCCCCACGGTTCCTGAGCGTAGGACATCACGCGGATGAGCTTGGTGCCGAGCCGCTTCATCCGCGGGATGGCGCGCTCGACTTCGGCGAGCGTGATGGCGAAATCGGAGTCGATCGTTTTGCCCCAGTTGGCGATCAGCGAGCCGAACTCCGGCACCGAGATGCCGGCCTCGTCGAGCTGGTCGGCCACGCGGTCGAACTCGCTCTGCGGGAGTTCGTGGATGTTCTTGTCGCCGATCATCCGGGCGGAAATCGCGGACCAACCGAGTTCCTTGGTCGCGGCGATTTGCTTATCGAGATCGCGGGAGGCTTCGTCGGCGAAGCCGGTGAGTTTGGAGGTGGTCATGTCGGATGGGCGCGGCTGGAAGCCGCGGGAACGGCCTGCGGCAGGATGCCGCAGCCACGGTTAGAGGAGGACTTTGGTGCCGTTGCTACGGGCACTCTCGTAGATGGCGTGGATGAGGGCGACGGATTTGCGGGCCTCGGTGGCGGATGTTGCCGGTGGGCGGCCCTCGCGGATGGCGGCGGCGACTTCCTCGAAGTTCCGCTGATGTTGGAGAAAGCCGATTGCCTTGGGATCATTCGCGCCCAATCCAGAGGCGCTGCCTTTCATGAGGGTGGCGCGGATCTTCTCGTCGCCGGCGGTTGGCTTGCGGAAGTCCCAGAGTTCGAACGCCTCGTCGGCGAGGAAGACGGAGCCGTCCGTGCCGCAGAGCTGCACACGGGCGGGGTGACCGTCCTTGGACCAGGTGCAGGTGGAGCCCTCGATCACGCCGCGGGCACCGTTCTCGAACTCCAGCAACGCCACGGCGATGTCCTCGACCTCGATCCGTTCGTGGGCCAGACAGGCGGCGTTGGCCTGGACGGATTTCACCGGCCCGGCGAGGTGGAGGAGGGCGTCGATGGTGTGGATCGACTGGTTCATCAGCGCCCCGCCGCCATCCAGCGCCCATGTGCCGCGCCACTCGGCGGAGTCGTAGTAAGCTTGATCGCGAAACCATTTGATGTAGGCGGAAGCGGAGGTGACGAGGCCGAAGCGGCCGTCATCGACGGCTGACTTGAATGCGTCCATGGCCGGGTGGAAGCGGCGGTTGAGGATGGCGGCGAGCGTCTTGCCGGCGTCGTTCGCGGCGGCGATCATGCGATCGATCCGATCAGGAGTGACTTCGAGCGGTTTCTCGCAGACGACGTGCTTTCCCGCGGCCAGGGCGGCGAGGGTGGGCTCGAGGTGGGCTCCGGAGGGCGTGGCAATGGTCACGATGTCGAGTTCCGGGTCGGCGAGGAACGCGTTGAGATCGGAGAAACCTCTAATCTGGAACTCCGACGCAAAGGCGTCCGCTGCGGCGGGACGTTTCGCGAAAACCGAGTGCAGGGTGCCGCCGGTCATCGCTTGGATGGCCCGCGCGTGGAATTGGCCGATCATGCCGGCCCCGATGATGCCGAAATTCATGGAGCGTTGCGTTGTTCGTTGCGGATGAAGCAGAAGGTGCCGACGGCAAAAAGGACGGCCAGGAAACCGAGCCCGACCCAAGCAGCGACGCCCTGCCAACCGGGAGCACTGGTTTTTCCATGGAGCACCCAGACGGAGCCGGAGGTGGAGACGCCGGTGGCGAGGATCATGAGGAGATTCCAGCGGATGCGGCGAGCACCGGTCGGACGTTGATCGCCGAGGATGCGGCGGGAGTTCATCATCAGTAGGAAAGTGAAGTAGGCGATGGGGATGAGCGATCCGCCGATGACCGAGGTGGGGACGGCGAGGAAAGCCTTCGATTCGCCGGTCCAGAACAGCGGATAAAACGCGCCGGAGAGGCCGGAAAGGGCGCAGCCGGCGAAGAAGAGCTTGTTCGAGCGGGTGGTTTCCGGTTGAAGCTTCGGGTCTTTGGACGAGAAGGCTTCCACGAAGGCGGTGCCGTTCATCAGCATCAGGATGACGATGGTGGAGAGAGCCATGCCGAGCACGCCGATGCCGAAGATCTTCTGCGCGATCACCGGCCCGGCGAAGGGTTCAAGCGTAATGGCCAGGGCGTTGGCATCGCGGTTCACCAGCATGGCGGCGAGCGTGCGGTCGGCCTCCGGCAGCGCGGCGAGCGCTGTTTCGGTGAATGCGAGCGAATCGTCCGGATCCACCGCGCCGTAGCTGGCAACGGCCTCGGTGACGGCGGGCAGGGTCAGCAGCATGTCGCGCCCGCCTCCTTCCGGCAGGTCGGCGGTTTTGGCGTGAAACGAGGCCGCGGCGGCGATCACGACGCAGGAGGTGGCGAGGAAAAAGGGGATGAAAAGGCCGATCGATAGATCCGTGATGGACAGCCCGCGGTGACGCTTGCCCCAGCGCTTCTTGAGCAGCGTGTAGGGCAGCAGGAAGGTCATGTTGATCCCCACGGCGGTGCCGAAGGCGGTGATGATGATGTCCCGCTGGTCGTCGGTGATCCGCTTCGCCCACCAGGCGGGATCGGACGAGGCCGCGATCAGCTCGGCGTAACCCGCGGCGGGGCGGGAGAGCAGGGTGAAATCCGGCAGAAATCCGCGGCCGACCGCGCCCCAATCGAGCTGGCCGGATTTCGTGAGGGCGATGACGACGGCGAAGAAGGAGAGCACGATGATGCCGACCATGATCTTGATGATCAGGTCGAATGCCTTCGCCGCGCCGCCGCCGGATTGGTAGAGCCAGTTGACGCCCATGCCGGTGAGGAAAAGCACGACGGAGATGGCGGGAACCGGAATGCCGTCGGAGAATAGGTTTTGTTGGATGGCCGCGGACGCCAGCGAGAACTGGGGCATGATCCAGACCATGTTGGCGAGGATGGTGGCGGCGAGCCACGACCAGCCGAGCAGTGGGTGGAGGTGGCGGTTGATCTCGTGAAACGGACGCCGTCCGGTACTAAGGGTGACGTAGGCGATGGCCGACAGCATGATGATGCCGCAGATCATGGCGAGCGGCTGGAGCCACATGAGGCCGAAGCCGGCGATGACGCCGAGGTAGAGTGCCCCGGCCAGCGAGCCGCCGCCGAGGGTGATGGCTCCCTGCAACCAGCCGGGGCCGGACAGGCGGGCGTAGATCAGGAATTTTCCGAGCGGCCCTTTGGTCTGGGCTGCATCGAGGAGCTGGATTTCGCGGTCGGGCATGGAATTCGGAGGTGAAAGCTCAGGAGCCGAAGAATCGGCGGAGGTTCTCCCGGCTGAGGCGGGCGATCTCGTGCGGAGAGGGATCATATTTGAAAACCTCCACCGAGATCCAGCCATCGTAGCCGGTGTCACGGAGGGCTTCGGCGATCGGACGGTAATCCACCTCGCCCATGCCGGGACCATAGAGGTTGGGATCGTTGGCGTGGAAGTGGGCGGTCCAGTCGTGGCTGGCGCGGATCACGTCGGAAATACTGGAGTCTTCGTAGCTCATCGCCTTAACGTCGAGATGGAGCTTGCAGGCGGGATGATCAACGGCTTGGCACAGCCGGATCGTCTCCGCCGCGCTGGTGAGGAAATTCGTTTCCACCGCGCCGAGCGGCTCCATGGCGAGGGTGATGCCGAGCGGTCCGCAGTGTTCGGCGACCTGCCGCAGAACCTGGGTGGCGCGGGCGAACGAGGCCTCGTAGTCCCAGCCCGGCTCCAGCGAGCGTTGCTGGGGGCTGCCCCAAACCATGATTTTCCCGCCCAGATGGTGGCACAGGTCAGCGAGCCGCTTGGCGTAATCGGCGGTGGCTTGGAGGACCTGCGGATCGGGCGAGGTCAGGTGGTAACCCGCGGTTTTTGCCAGCAGCCAATGGAGGCCGACGACCTCCAGCCCGGCGTCGTGCACTTGGCGACCGAGTTCGAAGGCCGCCTCCGCCGTGATCAATGTCGGATCCGCAGCGAGCGTGAAGGGCGCGATCTCCAGGCCCGTGTAGCCATCGGCCGCGGCGAGGCGGGCGGATTCGGCCAGCGAGAGATCGCCGTAGGTCTCGTTGCAGATGGCGAAGCGCATCACAGCTCCTTGATCCGCAGGTTCCGCCAGCGCACGTGGCAGGACTTCCCGGAGTGGACCTGGAGCGCGAAAAAGCCCTCGGGCGTGAACTCAGCGGCTTCGTCGGTGTAATCGACGCGCAGCTCACCATTGAGCCAGATCTTGATCTGACGGTCCTTGCAGGCGATTCGGATCTCGTTCCAATCGCTCCACTCGAACAGTTGCTTGCCCTGCTTGGTGAAAGCCTTCTCGGCTTCGGGATCACCCTTCACCGGGACCAGCCAGCCGCGGCGGGCCTCGTCGTAAAGCCCGGCGGTCCAAGCGCGCTTGCGGTCGTTGTCGTGCTCGCACTGGTAGCCGTAAACGCGACCGTCCGCGCCGTCCTTCTGCAAGCCGCGGAACATCATGCCGGAATTCCCGGAGAGGTCGTCGAACTTCATTTCGAAGCGGAAATCAAAGTCGCGGTAGGTCTTTTCGGTGCGCAGGAAGGTGTTGTTGGAGACGTTCTCGCCGGTGCCGACGATTTCGCCTTCCTCGACCTTGAACTCACCGGTGCCGTTGACCTTTTTCCAGCCGGTCAGGTCGGAGCCGTTGAAAAGCGGGGTGAAACCTTCCTCGGCCGCGAGGGCCATGGAAGCGAGGACGAAGGGAAGAAGGAGGTTGCGGAGCATGGCGATCGACTGAGTCATCCGCTACGTCACCCCGCCTCGGCAAGCTTTCATTTGTATGACAGCTTGATTGGAGGGGTGAGGATTTTTGTCCCCTTTTCCCGATCGGCGGCGGATTCTTTGCAGTGATGAGTGACTCCGATCAGGACCTGTTGCACCGGTATCTTCGCGAGAGGGATCAGTCGGCCTTCCGGATGCTGGTGGAACGCCATCTGGCCTTCGTCCACGGGGTGGCGCGTCGAGTGACGGGAAATGCAGCAATGGCTGAGGATGTCGCGCAGCAGGTGTTCGTGCGGATGGCCCGGGGAGCCGGGGGTATTCCGAGGGATCTGGCGCTCGCCGCGTGGTTGCACCGGGTCACCCGGCATCTGGCGATCGACCTGGTTCGCTCGGAATCCCGCCGAAGAACGCGCGAAACACGATTCGAATCCTCCACCGCCATGACTGCTCCTGACTCGTCTGACTGGAAAATGATCGCTCCCGTGATCGATGAGTTGGTGGATCGGTTGCCGGGAAAGGACCGGGATATCGTGTTGTTGCGGTATTTTGAAGGGCGGACTCATCGCGAGATCGCGTGCCGGCTTGGGATCAGCGAAGAGGCAGCCAAGAAGCGGTCGATGAGGGCACTTGAGAAGCTGCGCGGAATGCTCGGCCATCGCGGAATCGCATCAATGGGAACGGCGCTTGCGACCTTGCTTCCTGCTCATGCGTGCACGGTGGCTCCGTCTTCGCTCTTGAGCGGTGTGCTTGCTGCGGGGCAGGCCGCAGTCCCCGGATCCTCTTTGGTTTTCAACACTCAGCACCTCATGACCTCCACTCAAAAAGCAACCGTCGCCTCCGCTGCTCTCATCTTCCTTGGTTCGGCTGGGTATGCTCTGAGACCTGCAAGTTCAGTCGATGGCCCCAATGGGTTCACTGGAGGCGGCAGGGACCAAGTTGCCGTCCACGAGCATCCGTCAAAAATGGCGGAGCGCGTGTTCGCGGAACTTTCGGCCGCCGATCGTATGGAGCGAATCCGCCGAATATTGGCAATCGATGACTCTTACGAGCGACTGGCTGAGACGCTGGATTTCGTTTCCTGGATCAAACCCTCCCAGTTCGGGGAAACGTTGGATCAGGTGAGATCGTTCGAGGGAGTCCCAGCGGCGGAACTGGAGAAATATCTCCTCGCAAGCTGGGCGAAAGTCGAACCGCGGGGTGCGGCGGAGTGGGCCATGGAGCGGGACGCGTTTCCCGAAGATTTTTTCAAATGGTGGGCTGAGGTGGATGCCGACGAGGCCATGGATTGGATCATGCGGGAAATGCCCGAAGCACTCGGGGACGAGTGGTCGTTCCGCCGTCACTTGGTCAGTCTTTTGAGCATGGTGGCGTCCAAGGACCCATCGAAGGCGGTGGAGCTGATCGGGAGGGTTACGGAGATCGGGAAAAGGGAGCGACTGCTGGTAGCGATTGGAGCTCAGTTGAAGTCCGAGGGACCGGATGCGTATGAAGCCTTGGTGGCAACCGTGGAAGCGGGGCCTGAACGATCCGCTTTGATCGAAGATGGTGCCAGCTGGATGATTCAAAATGGACGTGCGCTAACGGCCCATGATTGGTTCGCGAACAATGAGATGCTGCGGAAGGAGCTGCGGGTGCGGGACACTTTTCGGAACGCCTGCATTTTTGCTCCTCGCGATGTTTTTGATCAACTCAAGCTGTTGCCGGATGGGCCGCTGAAAGACGAGGCAGTAGCGGGAGTGTGCTTGGCAAGCGTTCAACAGATTCCGCTCAACGAACTCTTCGATCTGTTGGAGCAACACCCGGCCGTGAACTCCGATGAAGTGATCGGTGGAATGATCGACGAATTGCCTTACCCCGACCGATTCCGGGAATTGTGGCGCGTGAACGATCCCAAGTATCGCGAAGAGCTGCAGGAAGCCGCATTGATCAGCTGGGCGACGGGGCTTCCAGAGGTGGTGAAGGAATGGATGGAGGAACATCCGGTTTCCGACGTGGTGCGGGCAAGGGTGCTGGAGGCCATCGAACAAAAACGCGAGCCATGAGACCGGAAACACTTACAACGTGGGTGGTGGCGGCGCTTTTAGCCGCTTCCGCGGGATCGCTAGGCATTCGTCAGGCGATCGAGAGTCGGGCGCGGACGGAATCTGGTTCTGAGGAAGGGGGGCCGTCACGAACATCCTTCGCCCGTCCCGACTCCGGGCGGTTCGGCGACCGCCGGGAGGTTCTCCTTGAGACGGAGGATGTGGACGACAGGCTGAAATGGGCAGTTTCAAACCGCAATCCGGCGGACCGGATGCGCGCGCTGATCGAATTGACGCGGGAGTTTGATCCCGAGGATTGGCCGATGGCTCTCGAGACTCTCGGTCGCCTGCTTCATGTGGGGGAGGGCGCAGAGTTTCACCTGGTGCTTGCGGGATGGATCCGGACCGACCGCGATGCGGCCTGGGAGTGGGCGCAGGCGAACGAACGTGGACAAAATGCAGTGATCCAAGACTGGGCACGCGAAGATCCGGCCGGTGCGGTGGCGGCGATTCTCGAAGCGGAGATCGGAGACAAGACACGCCGAAGTCGCTTGTTTCAGAATGCGTTGACGGCCGTCTTCGGCAATGTGGATCGGTATTTCGAGGCGTATCATGCGATCCCGGAAGACCAACGGTGGGAGGTGTTGTCGCCGATCACCTTGCCGCGCGTGGAATTCACCGAGGCGGCGTGCCGTGAGTGGTTTGAGCGTTTCGGAGCCGAGGACCGGGAGAGGTTTTTAAAGGCAACCGTCCGGCTTACGGATGACCTCGAAATGAAGAGGAGATGGATCGCGGCCTATCCGGGTGACCTTCCACCTCAGGTCCATGTCTCAGTCTATGAAAAATGGGTGGATGAGGATCCCGATCAAGCGCTGGCTTCCCTTGAGAACCTTGAGGACGCGGAAGCGAAGAAGTGGGCGAGCTATGGTGCGGCGAGGTGGCTGATTGGAAAGGGTGACTTCGAACGAGGATACGAGGTGGCCAACCGCGGGGAGTTGGACGACTCGTTGAGATGGGATCTACTTCAGGGACCCGGGCCCGGAAGTCCCGAGGAATGGGGACTGCTCTTGGATCAAGGGCGCCGCTTTCACGACCAAGGGCGATGGCTCCGATTTTCCCAACAGATGCTGTCTGAATGGAACCGCAAGGACGCCAAAGCGGCGGCCGAATGGATGGCTGGGCATGAAGTGCCCGATCTTGTCCGCCGCGAGATCGAGGCTCAGAACCGCAAGTGAGTGGGCTTCGGGTCAGGATGCCGTCACCGCGCTGCGGTCATCGTTGAGGCCGGATTTCTCGAGGAAATAGTCGTAGCCGCCGGTGTAGCGGGTCATGACGCTGTGCGTGTCATCGTCGGCGCGGGTGATGTGCAGGGTCGTTTCCGCGAGGTGGCGGATGAAGTGCACGTCGTGGGAGATGAAGACGAGCGTGCCTTCGTAGTCCTTGAGCGCGTTGACCAGCGAGTCGATCGAGAGGATGTCGAGGTGGGTCGTGGGTTCGTCCATCAGCAGCAGGTTGGGCGGATCGACGAGGAATTTGACGAGGTTGAGACGGGATTTTTCACCACCGCTCAGAATACCGCAGCGTTTCTCGACATCGGTCCGGCGGAAAAGGAAGGAACCGAGGATGGCACGGGCGTCTTCCTCGCGCAGGGTCGGGCAGGAACCGAGAACTTCCTCAAGCACGGTGTTGTCCTCGTTGAGCGTCTCGGAGCGGTGCTGCGAGTAGTAGCCCATCTTGGTGAGGTAGCCGACCTCGCGCTTGCCTCCGGTGGGGTCGAGTTGGCCGCCGAGGAGCTTGAGCAGGGTGGATTTACCCGCGCCGTTGGGGCCGACGAGGACGATCTTGTCGCCGCGCTCGATGGTGAGGTCGAGGCCTTGGTAGATGACCTTTTCGTTGCCGTAGGCGAAATCGACTTTTTCCAGTTCGACGACCTTCTGGTTGGAGCGGGCCGGCTGGGGAAACTGGAACTTGAACGGCTTGCGGGGCGCGCGCGGTTTTTCGAGCTTGTCGATTTTTTCCACCAGCTTGATGCGCGACTGCACCTGCGCGGCCTTGGAGCCGACCTGGCGGAAGCGGTCGATGAATTCCTGGTGGCCGGCGATTTCCTTCTGCTGCGCGCGGTAGGCGTGGACCTTCTGGTCGTAGCGGGCTTCGCGCTGTTCGAGGTAGCTGGAGTAGTTCCCGGTGTAGGAAATAAGTTCCTGCATGTCGGGATCAATCTCGACGACGGTCTCGACGATGGCGTCCATGAAATCGCGATCGTGCGAGATCATGAAGATGGCGCCGGGGTAGTTCGAGAGGTAGCGCTGGAACCAGAGGAGGGAAAGCAGGTCGAGGTGGTTGGTGGGCTCGTCGAGCATCAGCAGGTCGGGCTCCATGACGAGCAGGCGGGCGAGGTAGGCGCGCATGACCCAGCCGCCGGAGTATTCGCGGGCGGGCTTGTGGAAGTCGGCTTCCTTGTAGCCGAGACCGGCGAGGATCTTCTTGGCCTTGGGTTCGAGCTGGTAGCCGTTGTGCAGGTTGAACTGGTCCTGGGCGTGGGCGTATTCGGTGGTGTCGATGGTGCCCGCCTTTTCGTGCTCCCGCATGGTGCGGAGGTAGTCGACCATTTCCGGATTCACCCCCATGGCGATCTCCAGCACGGTCTCATCGCCCGGGTCACCGGCTTCCTGATCGAGGCTGCCGGTGATGGCGTATTCGTCGCGATCGACGGTGCCGCTGTCGATGTCCTCGATGCCGAGGATCATCTTGAAAAGCGTGGATTTCCCGGCGCCGTTCGGTCCGACGAGGGCGACGCGTTCGCCCCAGTTGATCGTCACGTCGGCATCACGGAAGAGAGTGCGGCCGCCGAGGGTTTTGGTGAGCTTGTGGATCGAGAGCACGGGACCGGCGTAGGGTGGTTCGGGGGAAGATTCAACATTCAACGAGGAATTTCCAATCGCCGGGAAGGCAACTTGAAGAAACGCGGCGGATCGTGGAGAAAGCGGGCGTGAATCGGCGAAACTGGTTGTGGCTGGCGGGCGGAGGCGTTCTCGGAGGGTGCATGCCCTTCGGAAAGGGCGGGGATCTGAGAAAATGGGACGGGGCGACGCTGGGGCGGGCGGATGAGGTGGCGCGATCCCGCGGCTGCCGCGGCTGGGGGGCGTGGCAGCACGGCACCCTGCGGAAATCCTGGCGAACGCACGAAAGTGGCCCGGTGATGAGCATCACCAAATCGCTCGCGATGCTGGCCTGCGTGAAGGCAGCGGATGAGGGATGGCTTTCCGCCGGGGAGCAGGTGGCGGAGACGATTCCGGAGTGGCAGGGGATCGAGGGCAAGCAGGACATCACGATCGGGATGCTGCTCCAGATGACCGCAGGCCTCGATGAGGGGGTGGCGGCGCTTTATCGTGCTCGTCCGAAGGACAAAGGGGCGGTGGCGATCGGCCTGCCGCTACGGGATCTGCCGGGATCGAGGTTCCGGTATGGTCCGGCGTGCTGGGAACTGATTGGCGAGGTGTTGCGGCGGAAGTGCGCCGCTCGGGGGACGACGACCCGGCGCTTCATTCACTCGGCGGTGATGCGTCCGATCGGGCTGACCGCGGGAACCTGGAAGTCGGACGGCTCGGATCATGACTACCTTTCGACCGGTGCCGAGCTGACGGTGACCGGGCTGGGCCGGCTTGGGAGAACCTTGGCAGAGCTGCTTTCGGGCAACGATGCGGCAGGCCTGAGTGCGGGGAACTTCCGGGAAATGACGCGGACTTCGCGGGCGAATCCGATGTTCGGTGGTGGCTTGTGGCGGAACCGGGCGGCTTCGCTGGGGCGGGAGGTGGAGGTGGAGGATGTGCTCGATCAACCGCGACCGCCGGCTTTCTGGGCGGGGGCCTGCCTGTCCTCCAAGCAACCCGCTTCCATGGTGGCTCTCATCGGGTCCTCCGGTCAGCGCGTTTTCGTGTGGCCGACCGCTGGCCGTGTGGTGGCGCGGCTGGGTTACTCGGCGAGCTGGAAGGACCGGCCGTTCCTGGCGGTGGTGTAGGAGCGCCGATTATGAAATCGGCACGAATCACCTGTCTGGAGCGGGTGTCGAGGCACGCCGAAGCGAGCCCGCCCAGCTTCTCTCAAATCGACGGCATGGAGGGACCACTCAGTGCCGATTTCACAATCGGCGCTCCATTCAAGAGCAGGTCGGGCACTGGTTGATCTGCGTGAAGAAATCGTTGCCTTTGTCATCGACGAGGATGAAGGCGGGGAAATTCTCCACGGTGATCTTCCAGACGGCTTCCATGCCGAGTTCGGGGAAAGCGACGACTTCCTGGCTTTTGATGTGGTTCTTGGCCAGCAGCGCGGCGGGTCCGCCGGCGGAGCCGAGGTAGAATCCGCCGTGCGCCTTGCAAGCGTCGGTGACCTGCTTGGAGCGATTGCCCTTGGCCAGCATCACCATCGAGCCGCCGTTCTCCTGAAAGAGACCCACGTAGCTGTCCATCCTCCCAGCCGTGGTCGGACCGAAGGAACCGGAGGGCATGCCTTCAGGTGTTTTCGCAGGACCGGCGTAGTAGACCGGGTAGTTCTTGATGTAGTCGGGCAGGTCGCCCTCCCGTTCGAGGATCTCCTTGAGCTTCGCGTGGGCGATGTCGCGGGCGACGATGATGGTGCCGCTGAGCGAGAGCGGCGTGGTCACGGGGTATTTGGTGAGTGTCTTCAGCGTTTCCTCCATGCCCTTGTCGAGGTCGATCTCGACGCCCTTGAATTTCCAGTCGCGGTATTTCTCCGGGATGAAGCGCCCCGGGTTCTTTTCGAGTTTTTCGATGAAAATCCCGTCCTTGGTGATCTTGGCCTTGGCCTGGCGGTCGGCGGAGCACGAAACGCCGAGTCCGACGGGACACGAGGCACCGTGGCGGGGAAGGCGGACGACGCGGACGTCGAGGGCGAAATACTTGCCGCCGAACTGGGCTCCAATGCCCGAAGCGCGCGCCATTTCGAGTAGCTCCTTCTCCATCTCCAGGTCGCGGAAGGCGCGGCCGTGCTCGTTTCCCGAGGTCGGAAGCTCGTCGTAGTATTTGGTCGAGGCGAGCTTGACGGTCTTGAGGTTGTTCTCAGCGGAGGTGCCGCCGATGACGAAGGCGATGTGGTAGGGCGGGCAGGCGGCGGTGCCCAAGGACTTCATTTTCTCCATGCAGAACTCCTTGAGTCGCCGGGGGTTCAGCAGCGCCTTGGTTTCCTGATAAAGGTAGGTCTTGTTGGCCGAGCCACCACCTTTGGTGACGAAGAGGAATTTATAGGCCGCGCCCTCCGTGGCGTAGAGATCGATCTGCGCGGGCAGGTTGGTGCGGGTGTTGACCTCCTCGTACACGGTGAGGGGGGCGGTCTGGGAGTAGCGGAGGTTTTCGCGGGTATAGGTCTCGTGGATGCCCTTGGAGAGAAACTCGGCATCGTTGCAACCGGTCCACACCTGTTGGCCTTTTTTCCCGACAATGGTCGCGGTCCCGGTGTCTTGGCAGAAGGGGAGAATGCCGTGGGCGGCGATCTCCGCGTTCTTGAGCATCATCAGGGCGACCATGCGGTCGTTCTCCGAAGCGTCCGGATCGTCGAGAATCGCGGCGACCTGCGCGAGATGCGCGGGGCGTAGGGTGAAATTGATCGCCTTGATCGCTTCGCGGGCCAGCAAGGTGAGGCCCTCGGGCTCGATCTTGAGAACGGGCCGGCCGTCAAACTCGGCGATTGAAACGTGTTCGCTGGAAACGAGTTCGTATTCGGTGGGGTCGTCGCCAAGGGGAAAGGGATCCTGATAGACGAAGGGCTTCTCTGACATGCGGCCGAGCATAGATTTCCGCCGCGCGGCGTCCAGCGGATGAGAGGAAATGCCCGGTGGTTGTGGGAATGCGGGCAATGGTCGCGAAAAAGCGCCGCTCCCGTGGGGGATGCGGCGCTTTTTTCAGAATCGGACCCAGAAGGGAATCAACGGCGGCGGCGGGCCAGGAGGCCGAAGCCGAGAAGGCCGAGAAGCGCGGTGGAAGGCTCGGGGACGACCTCGACCCACAGGCGGCTCTGTTGAGAATCTCCGTCGGCGTAGTAGAAGGCCAGCCCTCCTTGATCGGTCCAGGCGTTCGTGCGGACCGAGGTGAGCCAAGTCTCCGCCAGGCCTACCGCGCTGGTTGCGTCTCCGGCAAAGGAGGAGTCAACGGAGAGATCTCCCGAGCCCAGGGTCAAATTGCTGTCTTCGATGATTTCCCAAATGCCGATCTGCATGGCAGCGGCGGAAATGTCATTCGGTGAAGCGATGAAGGACGGAAGTGCGTTGGAGAGAAACGTGCTGAGGTTGGCCTGCTTGGTCGTGTCCAAGCTCCCGAAGCCCGAGGTCACCGAGTAGCTGGCCTCCGTATCCAAACCGACGAAAAGCTCGGTGCAGAAGTCGTAGACCGAGACGCTGGAACCATCACCACGGATCACCGAGGTTTGATAGAGCCCGACGGGATCGATGGCGTAAGTCGTTCCGCCGCTCCGCATGAGTGGGTCATTGAAGGTGACCGCCCAATTTCCGTCGGGAGCGTCCACCACCCAGCTGTTGCTGAAATGATAAGAGTTGGAGGAAAACGGAGAGGTATTGTCGTAGCCGTAGCTCCCGTCGGCGATCGACTGGGCACCGGCGGGGATGACAATCGCCACGGCGATTGCAGCCAATGAAATGCGCTTGGACAACATGGGTGGGTGGGGGTGAGGGGTGGATGCCGCGGGCCTGGGAGCGCCAACGACGACCGAGGCGATATCACGTGCGACGGTGCATGACAAGACAAGAGTTGGCCGGCTTTTCAGGGGCAGCGGCCTTTCGTTTACCGACGGCCTTCGTCGGCGTCGATGTAGTCCATGAACGAATGGATGTCGGTGCGGTCCTCGAACCCGGATTCCCGAATGCGGGAGGCGAGACGTTCGGCGAGGTCGTCGCGAAAGCCGCGATTCAGCATGTAGGAGCGCCACCAGGCGGATTCGTGATCGGGGCGGCTGACGCCATTCGCCCGTGCCCATTCGAGCGCTTCCTGATCGCTGGCACCGTTGCGGACGACCTCGGCAAGCGCTTCGTAATCCACGCCGAGGAACTGGCAGGTCCAGAGATCCATGCCGGAGCCGAGGTTGCCGTGGTAGTCGGAATGGAGAGTGCCATTCTGGGCAAGGCGGACCTTGTCGCAGAGGCGGGGAAAATAGACGACGCCGTCGGTTTCGAGGCGCGGGCTGCAGGGAATCGAATCTGCCATGCCGGAAACTCGAACAGGGAGCGTGCCGGGAGCAATGCGGATTTTTTCCCGGTTTCCGGGCTCGTCCGCGGCTTTGCATTCACGGCGCGGTCCGGTAGGGTCGCAAGAATGCAGATGATCGGACAGGTGGTGTTGTGGGGGATCTGCGGATGGATGGCCGCCGGACCCGTGTGGGGTCAGGGGCGTTCACGTTCCTCGGATCTGCATACGGTGGCGGCTCCAAGCCCTCCGAGGCTGGCCATGAAGAGGGTTTTCCAGGGCGAGGCGAAATTCCAGGCCCTGGTGGCGAAGGCCGAGCGTGACGGTTGGCGGAAGCTGCCGCTCGGCATGCGGACGATGATGGTGGCGCGGGAAATGGTCGGGACGCCGTACGTGAACTTCACCTTGGAGGTCGATGACCGGATCGAGAGCCCCGTGGTCAATTTCGAGGGCATGGACTGCTGGACGTATTACGAGAACGCCTTGGCCTTCGCCCGTATGCTGCGTTACAAGCCCGGCCCGTATCGGCCCGGGGACATGCTCCATATGGTGGAGCTGGAACGCTATCGGGACGGACGCTGCACGGGTAGCTACTTGAGCCGCATGCACCATCTCGAGGAGGTATTTTTCGACAACGAGCGCCGCGGCCTCGCCCGCAACATCACGGCCAGACTCCCAAATGCACAGCGCCTGCGGCGCGAGATCCGAGAGATGACCGTGCAGTGGAAGAGCTATCGCTACCTCCGATGCAACCCGCGGCTGGTGCCGGAGGTGGGGCGGATCGAGGCGCGGGTTTCCGACCTGCCGGTCTGGCATTTGCCAAAGGACGAGGTGCGGGCCGCCGAGAAGTATCTCGACAATGGCGACATTTGCGCGATCACCACCCACTGGAAATTCGGCTACACCTCGCACGTCGGCCTGATCATGCGTCTCAAGGGTCGCGCCTATTTCTGCCACGCCACGTCCGATCGTGACAAGGGGCGGATGACGATCATCGACCGGCCGATCACCGACTATCTCCGCGGAAACCCGAAGCACGCGGGGATCATCGTCTGCCGGCCGCTGGACCTGCCGCCGTCGCGGATGTGGGCGAGCTCGGCCGCCTCCCGCTAGAAGAGTATTTTCGAGCTTGCCGTATCCCGGGTAGCGGTGTTTTGTTCTCGCGAACACTGTTCTAAAAGCCATGCACGAGCGACTCACCCAGCGCCAGGAGGAGATCCTGGCCTACCTCAAGGAATACCAGCGGATGTGCGGCCTGATGCCCTCGACCCGCGAAATCCAGCATTTCTTCGGTTTCGCGAGCCAGACGGCGGCGATGAGCCACCTGCGGGCGCTGGAAAGGAAGGGTGCCATCCAGCGTCTGCCGAACAAGGCGCGCGCCGTGGTTTTCCCTGAGGACCTCGATCGGGAGCGGATCGTGGATATTCCGATTTATGGCTCGATCGCCGCGGGTATGGCGCAGGACGCACCTCCGGAAAACGAAGGCTGCGTCTCGATCGACATCGCCACTCTGGGCATCCGCCCAACGGCCCGGACCTTCGCGCTCAAGGTGCGGGGCGACTCGATGATCGACGCCCACATTTGTGACGGTGACACGGTGATTCTCGAATTCCGCGAGCCTCGCAAGGGCGATATCGTCGCGGCTCTGATCGATGGGGAGACCACGCTCAAGCGCTACGTCATCCAGGACCGCAAGCCGTACCTGAAGGCCGAGAATCCCGACTACCCCGATCTGATTCCGGCTCGCGAACTGGTGATCCAAGGCGTGCTCATCGGCCTGCTGAGGAAAGCGGCTTGAGGGGCGGGGGGCATTGAGTCGCTCCGTTGCCGGAGCGGGTTTAAGCGACGTGCCCCCCTGGACGAGTTCGCTTCCGCCTCAAGCAGGCGGCTGTTCCTGCCGCTCCAGGCGATTCGGAATGCGGATCCAGCTCGAAGCCGGCTTCACCGGCCAACCCGGCTCGGCGGGGGTCCAGACTTTTTTCCGTGCATGGTCGCGGAGCCAGGCCGCCCACCAACTGAACGAGCTGTTGGCCACGATGGCGTGCTGACAGGCAGCCATCAGTCGGAAATCGCGAAGCTCGTCGTCGGCGGGTTGGTGGAAACGCACGGGCAGGCGTCCGAAATCGAGGTTCTCAGCCGCCCATTCCGGATCGTCACCAAACACCTCGAAGCGCGGCGAGGTCAAGGTGTCGGACGCGCGTGAGATGGCGGAGGCGTAGTATCCGGCACCCAGGCGGGGCGAGTAGCGGTTTCGGCGGACGTGGATGAAAACGGATTCGGTCGCCGCGATTTCTTCTTCCAGCTTTCGATCGGCTGCGGTTTCAAACGTGGGTGGTTCGAGCTCTTCCCGGAGGTGCAGCGCTTGCGATTCGAAGCAGGAAGGATCCTGCCAATAGCCGTTGAGGTAAACGACCGCTCTGCGGCTCTGGAAACGGAGCAGATCGCTGGCCTCCCCGCCTTGTCGCTCCGCGAAATAGCAGCGGAGGATTCTTGGAAGGAGACGATCCATTCCACGCACCCAGCGGTGTTTGAAAGAGCGTGGACTGCCGAGACGCAGGGAAGCGGGCGCGGGCTCGGCGACGACCGGAAAGCGATCGAGCCGGAACGTACGTCCATAGCCATCCAGCTCGAAACCAGATTCGTTATCAAGGTAGAGCTGCCTCCTCGTGCGAAGCGAGTAGGCGCGCGCACCGGCATAGGCGAAGAGCTGGTTGCCCAAACCTCCTTTGATGATGGCGACCACGCAGGGAAGGCGGGGACGGGTGCGTGAGTCGGTCATTGGAATCGTTCGAGGCTCGTGCGGAGGAAGTCCAGGTTTTCCGGGTGGGCCCGGGCCCAGCGCTCAAGTTCCGCGCGGACACGAGCGACATGCGCTGATACGCCTTCGGGGTCAAGACGCGTCCCATAGTCGGAATTTCCCGTGAGGATGGCAGCCAATAATTGCTGACCGAGCGGTGGGGTGAAATGAAAGAGGTCGATCCAGTGCTCCATCTGTCCTTGCTCGGGCAGCCGCTCGGCATTGAGGGGGTGGGCGTCCTGAAAGTCCCAGAATTCGACAGGGATGGCCTCGGGGGACCGTCGGTTCGCTTCTTCAGCCAGCTCCGCCAAGGCCAGGCGATCGCGCTCGAACCAAGGATCCGCGGCACCGAGTTCGTGAAACGCCAGCTGGAACAGCACGTGGTTCGGCGGCATGACGAGAATCAGCCGGGTGTTTTTCTCCCGGCACTGGCGGATGATGTCCCGGACTTCGTTCATTTTGAAGTCGGAGACGGAGGCGTAGGCATTCCGGTTGCGGGCCACGCGGACGATGGTCGATAGGTATAGACCGGCGATCTGCTGCCGCGGGTGAACCAAGCGTTCCGCCTCACGCCGGAAACCCGAGGACGAATAGGTGGTCAGCTCCCGTGTGGCCGCCCTCTGGAGCACGGCGGCTGAGGCGGACAGAGCGGAGACCCCGCAGTGATAGCGGAGCCAGCTTTCCGCCCCTTCATTTCCAGGGAAAAGAGGGGAGGTGCTGAAATCACCGAGCCCCCTGCCGCCGCGGGCTCCGGGCGTGGTGAGATCCCCGGCGTCGATGAAGAAAATCACCAACTCCGGGCGCTCCTGATGGGACATGAAGTAGTCGAACGCGGCCTTGTTTTCGTGAAGCAGCCCGGCGTTGAGGCCTAGGTTCACGGCGTTCCGCGAGGCCAAGGGAGGGCGGCCCGGAGCGATGCCGATATCCACCCGGGACGAGCCGAACACGGCCGCGCTCCAAGGCTTGCTTGAGGCGAGGCCTGCTTTGCAGGTCCGGGAAAAATCCCGCTCGATGTCCCGGTAGGCGTCGAGCCTTTCCGACGACCACGGCATCCCGGTGATCCGCCATGGATTGACCCAGGTGTTCAGGAAAAAGCCGCCCGCCACCAGCAGGACGAGCAGGCCCTGAAAGCATCGGCGGAAGCGGAGGAGGCCATTCATGATCCCGGGTCAGAACTGGTAGTAGATGAACTCGCTGACCTTGTCGAATTGGAGTCCGATGATGCCGACGAGCACGACCATGCCCAGCAAGTGGACGGCCGTGGGACGCCACTGCCACCAACGGCGCGGGCCAACGATCCGAGTTCCCAGCGCCGGCTGGTAACGTGCCAGGAACTCCTGAGTGTTGGGCAGGAACCAACACGCCAGGAGGGCGGGGATCAGCTTGATCGGTGAGTTGCTGGCTGCGACCCGTAAGGCTTTGTCCGGCCAGCCACCGAAACCCTCGGCTCCGGACATTGATGCCAGCAAACGCATCGCGGTATCGAAGTCCGCGGCGCGGAAAAAGACCCACGCGACCAGAGTGGCAAGGAAGGTCAGGGAAACCGCCGCAGGCGTCGGCAACGCAGACCATCCTTTCGATTTCCTCAGATGATGCCAACCGTGGTTGACGCAGAGGTAGAGCCCGTGGATGCCGCCCCAGGCCAAAAAGGTCCAGCTCGCGCCGTGCCACAAGCCGCCGAGCAGCATGGTGAGCAGCAGGTTTCCATATCGTCTCGCCGGCCCGTTGCGGTTGCCGCCGAGGGGGATGTAAAGGTAGTCGCGGAGAAAGCGCGAGAGGGTCATGTGCCAGCGGCGCCAGAAGTCGATGATCGACGTCGCCTTGTAGGGAGAGGCGAAGTTGAGCGGCAGGCGGATGCCGAAGAACCGCGCCGAGCCGATGGCCATGTCCGAGTAGCCCGAGAAATCGAAGTAGATCTGAAGCGCGTAGGCGATCGCCGCCGTCCAGGCCTCGGCCATCGTGAGCGGCCGGTCGCCTTGCTCCGCCACCCGGAACAAGGCGCTTGCGATGGGGGCGAGGTTGTCCGCGATGACGACCTTCTTGAAGAGGCCGATCACCAGGAAAACCACGGCGACCGGGAAATCGCGGTTCCACCGGGCGAGCGGACGTTTCCGCGTGAACTGCGGCATCATTTCCCCGTGGTGGACGATCGGTCCGGCGATGAGCTGGGGGAAGAAGGTGACGAAAAGCAGGTAGTCGGTGAGGTGGTATTCGCGTGTTTCCCCCTTCCAGGCATCGACGAGGTAGGCGATCTGCTGGAAGGTGAAAAACGAGATGCCCAACGGCAGGACGATGGAGGGAATGTCCTGCGGCCACCCGGTCAGATCGCGCAGCGTGGTCGCGAAGAGGCCGGTGTATTTGTAGTAGCCGAGCAAGGCGAGGTTGGCGGCGACGCCCGCGACGAGCATCCGCTTGCCACCCGGCCCGGGATGCCCCGCGAGGAAGCGGCCGAAGAAGAAATTGGCCAGGCACGATCCGGCGATCAGCGGGACATAGGCGGGGTTCCAGTAGCCGTAGTAGACAAGGCTGGCCGCGACCAGCCATCCGAAGGCGGCGCGGCGAGGGACGCGCAGCGGCCCGATCAGCAGGTGAAACCCGACCACCGCGACCGGCAAGAACAGCAGCAGGTAAGTGTAGCTGTTGAAGAGCACTTCCTTGTTTGGGGGCGAGGGAGAACCAGTCAGGGATCATGCTCGGAAGGAGCTGATTCGAAGCGCTCGATCCCTTCTACCATCCACTTCCACAATCGTGGATTTTCGCTTTTGAAACGGTCGTAGCCTTCTTTGATGGAGGCGATTCGCTGCTCAAGGTTTTCCGCGGTCAACTGGATCCCGTAGTCCCGCCCTTCTTCCTCCACGGGCCACCCCATGATTCTTTCGAGCATCACATCTCCCAGCGTCTTGCGGGCGTGGGTTCCGTCCAGCCACCAGTGCATCTGACCACCCACAGGCGGGACGGGCTCGCAATTGAGCGGGTGGAAATCGTTAAAATCCCAGATCTCGGCAGGAGGCGCATCGGGGTGGGCTTCATTGGATTCCCGGACCAGCCGGGTGAGCGCCTCACGGTCGAGTCCGAAGGCAGCATCCGGATCGCCCAGGTAGTGCAGGGTCCCGATGTACGTAGCGTGGCTCGGAGGAATTAGAATGACGATGCGACAGCCATGTTTTTTGCCATCCTGCAGGATGTTTTGCAGCATGCGTGTCTTGTCCGGGCTGATCTCAAGGAAATGCCGGCGGACGCGGGTCGTCCGGACGGCATGGCCGATTGCGTGGCGGGCGATAACCTCCGCGACATTGACGGGCTCTTGAGGTCTGGATCGATGGCCGCGGGGAGTGTACTCAGGAAGTTCTCTGTTCGCTTGGTTGATGAGGGTTTGGACGGAACTTTCAAAGCTTGAGACTCCGAAAAGATAGCGAAGCTCCCGCTCCACCGGGTCGCCGAGCTCGTAGAAACGGGACTCCGTGAAACCGACGTCGGCGAAACCTTGGAACTCACGGACCATGTCGGAAACATCGACGCCGATGATGGCAAGATCGATGGGGGCGTGGGTCACAGCGTAGTGAAAGATCCTCTCGGTTTCCGCCAGGGCTCCCGCGCTGACGGCTAGGTTGATCGCTTTCCGCTCACCCCATCCGGGGTGCTCGGGGTCGAGGGCGATGTCCACGCGGGATGAACCGAAGAAAGCGGTATCCCAAGGAGTGGAGGTGACCATACCCGCCTTGGCCGTCCGCTGGTGACGGTAGATGGGACGGAATTCGGCGAATGCCTCGTTCGTCCAAGGTGCCTTGGTCACCCACAAGGGGTTCACCCAGGTGTTGATGGCTGCGAAGGAGACGATGAGCCATCCGAGGCAGATGAGCACGCCGCGGGAGTAGCGGCGGAATGATGGACCCTGATGCCGGGGTAAAGACATGGCTCAGAACTGGAAATAGATGAAGTCGCTCAGCTTGTCGAACTGGTAGATGGTGCCGACGAAGAGCAGGAAGGTGATGATGGCCCAAGGTGTGGTGGGACGCCACTGCCACCATTGCCGGCGTCCGAGTCTCCCGCCCGGCATGGTTTCCAGCCCGAGGCAGGGCTTGTAGCGACGCAGGAACTGCTGAGTATTCGGAAGAAACCAGACGAGGAGGACGCAGCCCATCGCCCGTATTCCGTGCCGTTCCTTCACAACGTAGGCGCTTTCGTCGGGCCAGCCTTGGATGCCATGGAATCCGAACATCGAGGCAAAGATCGACCCGGTGGCCTTGATGGCGGCGGTGGTGGAGCCGCTGGCACCTTGCTCATAAGCACCCGCGCGGAAAGGGACCCACGCGATGACCACCGCTGCAAAGGTCAGAACGATGGCAACGGGCTTTGGGATAGGAGGGAGTCTCGTCCACGCCTTCCGTGCGGCAAACCACGCGTGGTTCAAGCAGAGGCAGAGACCGTGCAGCACACCCCACAGCAGGAAGGTCCAGCCTGCACCGTGCCACAGGCCCCCCAGGGCCATGGTAATCATCAGGTTGAAGTAGCGGCGCGGTTTGCCGTAACGATTTCCCCCAAGTGGAATATAGAGGTAATCGCGGAGAAAGCGGGATAGCGTGACGTGCCAGCGGTGCCAGAAGTCCACGACCGAGGTGGCCTTGTAGGGAGAGTGAAAATTGAGAGGTAGCCGGATCCCGAAAAGCCTCGCGGCTCCGATGGCGATGTCGGAATAGCCGGAGAAATCGAAGTAAATCTGGAGCGCATAGGTCACCCCGGCAACCCATGCCTCGCCCATGGTCAAAGGCCGCTCGCCGACTGCGGCCATGTCGAACAGCAGGTTGGCGATGGGCGAGAGGTTGTCGGCGATGACCACCTTTTTGAAAAGGCCGATGGCGATGATGGTGAGCCCGACGGAGGTGTTGACGCCGAAATGGAGGCGACCGACCCGGCGATCGAACTGAGGGAGCATCTCCTTGTGGTGAACGATGGGCCCGGCGATGAGCTGCGGGAAAAAGGTCACGAACAACAGGTAGTCGGTGAAGTTGTACTCCTTGGTTTCCTGCCTGTAGGCATCGACGAGGTAGGCGATCTGTTGGAAGGTGAAGAAGGAAATGCCCAGTGGCAGGATGACATCCGGTATGGACGCCTCTCCGCCGGTGAGGGCGGCAAGGGTTTTGGCGAAGAGCCCGGAGTACTTGTAGTAGCCGAGCAGGGCGAGATTGGCGGTCACCCCGACGGCGAGCATCCGCTTGCCGCGGGGGCCGTGGTGCAGGGCGAGGTAGCGTCCGAAGAAGTAGTTGGCGCAGGTGGAGCCAAGGATGAGGGCAAGGTAGGCGGGGCTCCAGGGGCTTGAGGGGTCAGGATTCCACCAGCCGTAGTAAACGAGGCTCATCAGCACCAACCAAGCGACGCCGCCACGAGTTCCGCGGGCCGAGATCAGCTGGAACCCGATGAAAACCAAGGGGAGGAAGCCCAGAAGGAATGTGTAGGAATTGAAGATCATCCAGCGTAGTGGGACCGGACGGCGAGGCTGTCACAGGGGCCATGGCGGGCAAGGCCGAATTCGGGGATCCGTGTCTTGACCAAGGGCGTCCCGCCATGGGAAGGGGGGCAATGAACAAGGTGGTGACTGCGGAGAAAACGCTGCTCCGATATCCTGAACTGTGGGTTGGCCGGAGGCAGGTCGTGTCGAACGGCTTCTGGTTTGTCGACATTCCCCGCTGCTCCTCGACCTCGATCCGGGCGCAGCTGGGAAAGCGCTTCGGCCGCGCGCATGGGCGGACGGCGGCCCAGCTGCGCAAAGGCAAAGGAATGCCCTACTTTGCCGATCACGTGACCGCCCAAGCGATGCGCAAGGCTTTGCCCAAAGGTGCCTGGGAGCGCTTGTTCACCTTCACCCTGGTCCGCAACCCTTGGGACCGGCTGGTGTCTCTCTACCATCATCGGGTCAAGGAACGGGACCTTCCCGCGGAACTGCCGTTCAAGGATTTCGTCGCCGGCTTGGAGAAGCCCCGCTACATGCTGAGCGGGCGGTTTCATTCCTCTCCGGTCTACTTTATGTCGATGGTCGATTTCCTTTGCGACCGCGAGGATCGGCTGATGGTGGACTTCGTGGGACGGTATGAGAGTCGCAAGGAGGATCTCGGGCGAATCGGCGAAAAGATCGGTTTTCCCGAGCTGGGCGACTTCCGGATGCAGGACACGACGAGCGGGCGGAACCGGCACTATTCAGAGGAATACGACGACCGGACTCGCCAGCTGGTGGCGACGTTTTACGCCGATGACATCGAGCGCTTCGGCTACCGCTTCGAGGATTGAGGCGCGCCCGAGTCTCAGAATTGGAAGTAGATGAATTCGCTGATTTGGTCGAATTCCCGGCCAACGACGTAGAGCAGGGCGAGGGTGAAAGCGAGCCACGGCAGAGTGGGTCTCCACTGCCACCATTTCCTTGTCCCGTGGGAAGCACCCATCAGTGGGCGAAGTCCGATGGCGGGGGCGTAGCGTCGCATGAACTGCTGGGTGTTGGGCATGAGCCAGCAGATGATCAGGCCGAAGGCGATCGGCCGCAGGGCTCGGCTTTTCGTGACCACGACGTTGGTGAAGTCCGGCCAGCCGGAGAATCCCTCGGTGCCGAACATCGGGCCCAGAATCCTGCCACTTGCCCGCAGGGCATCGGTCATGGTTCCGGTGCCAAGGGATTCGTAATTGCCGGCGCGGAAAGGAATCCACGCCAAGGCGACGAGGAGGAATGTGAAACCGATGGCGACGGGGCGCGGAGGGGTTGGCAGCGAGTGCTTCGAAGTGAGCCAGCGCCAGCCGTGGTTCAGGCAAAGGTAGATCCCATGGAGCCCCCCCCAAAGCAGGAAAGTGAGACCAGCACCATGCCAGAGGCCGCCCAACAGCATCGTGATGAGCAAATTGAAGTAGCGCCGCAGGGTGTTGCAGCGGCTGCCTCCGAGTGGGATGTAGAGGTAGTCGCGGAGAAAGCGGGACAGAGTGATGTGCCAGCGTCGCCAGAAATCGATGACGGAAGTCGCTTTGTAGGGAGAGTGGAAGTTGATGGGGAGCCGGATCCCGAAGAGGCGGGCGGAACCGATGGCCATGTCCGAGTAGCCGGAGAAGTCGAAGTAGATCTGGAGGGTGTATGCAAGGGTGGCGGCCCAGGCCTCGGCCATGGTGAGGGCTCGCGATTCGGACGCCGCCAGGTCGAAGAGCGGCGTGGCGGTGCGTGCGAGGTAGTCGGCGAAGACGACCTTTTTGAAGAGCCCGAGAATCAGGATCGTGGAGCCGACGGAGAGGTCGAGTGATGAAAGACCGCGTGCACCACGTCTGCGGAATTGCGGAAGCATTTCCCGGTGGTGGACGATGGGGCCGGCGATCAGCTGCGGGAAAAAGGTGACGAAAAGCAGGTAGTCGGTGAAGTGATATTCCTCGGTCTCGCCCCGCCAGGCATCGACCAAATAAGCTACCTGTTGAAAGGTGAAAAAGGAGATGCCGAGGGGCAGGACGACCTCCGGGATCGGGAAGTCACGCTGGCTGAGCAGGATGATGCTTTTTGCAAGCAGGCCAGCGTATTTGAAGTAGGCGAGGAAAGCCAAGTTCATGACCACACCGGTGGTCAGAGCGAGGTGTCCCGCACGGGTTCCACGGTGTCGGGATATGAACCGGCCGAAGTAAAAGTTGGCGAAGCAGGAGGCACCGATGAGCCACAGGTTGCTCCAGTCCCAGAAGCCGTAGTAAAAAATTGAAGCGAGGACGAGAAAGCCCACTCCGACGCTGAAGGGTGCCTGGCGAAGCAGCTGAAAGCCGATCAGGACGACCGGCAGGAAAAGGAGCAGGTAGATGTAGGAATTGAAGAGCACGGAAGTCAGGGTTGGCCGGCCTGCCGGAGCTTTTCTTCCTTCCAAGCCAGATCGTCCGCTCCGGGGCCGGTGAGCCAAGCGTGATAGCGTCGTTTGGCTCCCGCGAGCCAGGCGTCGATGTTGGCGTCATCAAGGCGGATTCCGTAATCGGATCGGGCGGGGTTGTTCAACGGCCAGCCCATGATCCGGGCAAGGATGAGATCGCCGATATGCGGCTCGTAGTGGTTCAAGTCTCCCCAGTTTTTCATGCGGGACTGGCGATCGTCGGGAAGAGGTTCGCAGTTGATCGGATGAAAATTTCCGAAGTCCCAGATTTCGACCGGGGGGCCGTCCAGGGGAAGCGTGTTGACCCGGTTGGCGATCTGCAGAATGGCCCGGCGTTCGCCTTCGTAGGGCACGATGGGTTGTCCGATGTGCTCCTGGCGCGCATGGAGCAGGGCGTGCTGGGGATGGATTAGACTGACGAAGCGGATGCCGCGGGCGCGGCAGTCCCGCATCAAGGATTCGAGAAGGACCACTTTCTCAGGGTTCATTTCGTCCGATTCCACCCCGAGTTCAAGCCCCGGCAGGCCGAGGCTGCCGCCACCGGTGAGAAGCTGGGCGAGGAAATCGAGCTGGGGGACCGCCGGAGGCTTTTCCGGGCGCAAGCGCTGGCCGCGGGGGCTGTACTGAGGCCGTCGGCCGGTCCACTTTCGTTTCAGAGTCTCAAGCGAAGCTTCGAAGGTTGAGATGCCGAACCAGTAGCGAAGTTCACGGTTGACGGCCTCCCGCTCTGGACCGAGTGGAGAGGAATAAAAGTCTCCGATGGTCCGGGTGTCGACCTTGGAACTGAGGTCCCCGGGATCGAGGCCGAAGATGATCAGCTCGGGTTCGTGCTTGGACAGGATGTAGCGACAGAAGGCCTCGCCCTCAAAGATGAAGGCTCCCCCGCAGCCGAAGTTGACCACGTCCTGGCGTCTCCAATGGGGGTTGGCGGGGTCGAGTGCGTTGGCGACGCGGGAAGAGCCGATCAGAGCGACTCCGATTGACGGGAGATAGCGGACATAGCCGCATTTACCGGTCCGCAGGGCGCTGGAATAGTCGCGCCAAGGGTCAAGGGAGGCGTCGCTGAAGCGAGCTGGAGTCACCCGCCATGGATTGACCCGGAGGTTGGTGACCAGGGTGATGACCAAAACCAGAGCCACCGTCCCAAACAGACCAAGAAGGTAGCGGCGCGACCGAGACATGCGCGGAGGCTGGGAAGGACGTGGCTTGTTTGTCAAATGGTGAATTGGTGAGCAGACAGCCCTCTGGGAAGGCTGCCGTTGAGGTTGACGAAGTCGCCGGCGGCCGCTCAGCCTGAGCGAAGTGGAAGGTGGAAGTCGATTGCCGGTGGGCGTGATGGTGCCCGTGCTGAATGCTCGCGAGGCGCTGCCTCGGCATGTGGAGGGGATGAAGCCTTGGCTGAACCTGGTGGAGGAAGTGGTCGTGGTCGACAGTGAGTCCGCCGACGGAAGTCTGGACTACCTGAAGAGCCAGTTGGATCTGCCCCACGTGCGTTTCCTTTCCCATCCGCCCGGTTTGTACCCTTCTTGGAATTACGGGATTTCCCAGCTGCGGAGCGAGTACTTCTTCGTGGCCACGATCGGCGATACGATGCCTGCGGAGACACTGCGGATCCTGCTGGAAAGCGCCGAACGCCTGTCTACCGATGTCTTGGTAGGTCTGCCACGCTTGGTCGACGGCTCGGGCCGTGCGCTGGCAAAGGAGTGGCCGCTACACCGGATGGTGAGGACAAATGGGATTGAGGAAGGAACTCAGTTGAGCGGAGAGGAGTGGCTCGGTTGGGCCTTGGCCGAGTTTCCCGCGACCCTGATCGGAAGTAGTGCGAGCAACCTGTATCGGACGCGGTTTTTCCAGGAACGTCCCTTTCCTACGGACTTTGGGCGGATCGGTGACTCAGCGTGGGCGGTGATGCATGCCTTCGAGGCGCGGTGGGGCGTCGAGCCGCGGGGGGATTCGATCTTCTGGGTTCACGGAGCTCCGGTCGGGATTGAGAAACAATATGCCAGGGTCATAGGCCACATGGTGGAGCTCGCCTTGGCAACCGTTGCGGATGCAGGCCTGAGGAGTCCGGAGTTTCGGGAGCTGGCCGAGGGCTTCCGCCGCAGGGCGGAGGAAGTGGTTCGATACCACGTGTCGGCCGCCGAATACCGCGAACTGCGGGAGCGGAAGACGTGGTCGAGCTGGTTCCAGTGTCAGAGGATCCGTCGCGAAAGACGGGCGATCCGCCGACGGACGCTGGCCTTCCGGGAATCAGCGCGGGAGTTGCTCAAGAACCTCCCAAAAGGCGCCTGAGTTTCGACTTCTTGCGCTTCTGGTGTTTCCGGGCGTCGCCTGCGACCTTCAGCCAATCGACGCCATGACGATGGACATGATCGGCAAGCGGCGCGCGGAGTGCTTCCGGATAGAAGGCGATGATGTCGTCGAATACGGCGAGCCGGTGACCGTTTCCGATCGCGATAAGAGCTAGAAAAATCTCATGAATATCCGGCCAGTCGCTGACATGATGGGGTGCCGGTGGAGTGGAGAGGTAGAGGCGTGCGTCGTCGATCAGCACCACGCTCTTCGGGTGCAGCGTGCCGATTGCCGCGATCTCTTCCAGCAGCGGGCTTTGGGAATCTTCCCCTGCGGTGTTGTCCGCGCTGCACCAGTGAGCATCCAGCCAGTAGAGAACCGCCCGGTCTTGGAGGGTCGGCGATAGCTCCATGAGCATGTCGGGTGAGGAACCCAGCATCAGGTGGATGCCGGGTTGGTTCGCGAAGCGCGCTTCCGCCGCGGAATGAAGCTCGGGCGAGAGTTCGACCGAATGACACTCTGCAAAATGTTGGCGGGCCATATCGAGCGTGTCGCCACGGAAGGTCCCGGTCTCGACGAAACAGGAAGGCGAGAGGTGGGTCTTGACCAGCTCGACCAATCGTTCGTCCAGAGAAAAGTGAATCGCGCCCATGAGGGCGGCGACGCTAGGCGGCGGCGGGGGCGATTGCAAGTCGGGTGAGAAAATCCTCTTGGTCGAGCCACGGCGGCCGTCTTAGATTTCGGGCTCGATGAATTGGCTCAGAGAGTTCAAGGAGCGGAGGAAGTTCCGCAAATGGAAGGCCGAAGGCCGCCCGGATCCGCCGCCACCACTCGCCAAGCGCGAGATGCTGGTGGATTACGCCACACGCCATGGCCTCCGCTATTTTGTGGAGACCGGCACTTTCAAGGGGGACACGGTGGAGGCGATGCGCCGGCACTTCGACGGCGTGTGGTCGATCGAACTTGCTCCTCATTTCTACCAGGACGCCGTCCGGCGTTTTGAAGGGGCTTCCAACGTCAAACTCCTCCAAGGCGACAGTGGCAAGAAGATGGCGGAGATCGTGGTCCAGCTTCAAGGGCCGACCTTGTTCTGGCTCGATGGCCACTATTCCGGTGGGAACACCGCTCAGGGTGACCTCAAGTGTCCGGTCTGGGGGGAACTTGAGGCGATCTTCGCCGGATGCGCCCATCCGTTCGTCGTTTTGATCGACGACGCCCGCTGCTTCGTCAACGAAGGGGCCGAAGATTATCCAGCTGTCGGCGACATTGAGAAATGGGTAGAGGGTCGCCGCCCTGACTTGGGAATCGAAGTGGCGATGGACTGCATCCGGATCGCTCCGCGGGAGAGAGTCAGGAGTGGCTCCTGAGTTCGCGGAGGAACGCCTCCAAGGCTGACGGCTGGTCCAGTTGGTCCCTCGTCAGCCACCCACGGAGGCACGGATGCCAGAAGGGTTCGTAAATCACCCTGCCTCCGCCGATCACTCCCGCAAGGTAGCTGAAGGTGCTCTTGGCGGTGAAGAGGATGTCGGCCGTCGCAAGGTGGTGGAAGGTGGTGAAAACATCCTCATCCAGATGCAGGGCGGCATCTCGGGCGAGGTATGCAGAAAAGTCGTCCTCGCGCCCTTGGGAATAAACCTCCACCTGCACTTTGCAGGAACCCAGGGCCTCCACCAGCCGGTCCAGTGCCGCAAGGGTGTCGTCATCGGCGGTGAATCGTTCGGCGTGTTTGCCGTGCGCACTGACATCGCCCCGACGGAGGTGCAGTGCGATCGAGACCGTTCTCTTCGGGCGAGACAGCCGGGGTTTCGGGCTTGAGTGGTATTTTTTCCTCAAGTCTCCAGCGATCAGCCGCCATTGGTCCGGCAGGTGGTCGGTGACCTTGTGGCAGTGGGCGATCTGGTGGAGGGTCCGCGAGCGGGGAAAGAAACCGCGATGAGGTTTCCGAACTTCCCGAATGGCGAGGCCGCGTGCGATCAAGTCGGACGCTGGGGTCTCTCCTTGACCGAGGTTGAAAAATCTTTCCCAGGACGCCGCCCACTCGCCGGCCGGGATGTCATCCGGACGATGCGCGACGTCGCACAGCGGCGTGTGTGCGTATGTCAGGCCCGTGCTGCGGGCGAAGATCATGGTCGAGATCTGGGCCGCTATCTGAGCCCCCCCTCCGTCGGTTCGTCCGGCGCAGGTGACGTAGGCGTGCTTGGGTCGTAAGAGGCGGAACATGGCGGCAGGAAATTCTCAGCAATCCAGAATGCCCGCGTCGATCAGACGGGAGAGTGCCAGCGGCATCAGGGCTTGGGAGAGGTGGATTCGGTCCGGAAGAAATTCCAAAGAAGGTCTGGTTTGAAGATCGTGCCACTGATTCGCCAGCGAGACCGCAGGAATCCCTTCCGCCCGGCACTGGGCTTGGAGCACTTGAATGTAAGCGAGCGTAATATCACGGCGGAGTTCCCAACTCCCGACGAAAGGAAAGTCGCCGATGTCGAGCCGCTCGTCCTGCGGAACCACGGTGGGAGGACCCCAGACGGCCGGACGGAAGCCGAGATCGCGAAGCATGCGCGGGAGCTTGAGGAAGGAATCGGCCGTGGATTTCACCACTTTTTCCTGGGGTTGACCTTCCTTCACGAGCCGCGGCAGGTGAACTCGGCAATCGATTTCACCGAAGCAGAGGAGGACCGTTGAGCCCGGGGGAATGCTCGTCTTCAGCAGCTTCCGGATTTTTTCCAGTGAGCGGCTGGTTGATCGAGGAAATGCTGCCCGGAAGGCAGTGGCCGGGCCGAGGTGCCAGGTGCGGAAACAGGGAAGCAAATCCGGTCCTCGGTTGATCCACCGTTTGCGGAAGACGCCGATTTTCACCTCTCTCGTCAGGTGGAACCGCTCGGCTCCGGCAAAAAAGAGTGTGTGGCTATCGCCCACGCAGTGGACGGCTCTGAGAGGTCTTCGGGGCGGGCGGCCCAGATGATGTTCAAGCAGCCTCATGCCAGCCTCGCGGAAGTCGGCATCTTGGATTCTTCGGGCGCATGATTCCTGCCGGCTGGCAAGAGTCTCGATGACCTCGGCTAGATCTTTCGACAGCGGAGCAACTGGGATCATGCAACGACGGTCCAGCCCGGAGCGAGCCACTCCGGCCCATTCTGTTTTCCCACCAGAACCAGATCCACGTGGACCCGTTCGGCGTCACCATGCAAGTTGGGAAGGTCGGTGAAGCGGGCAACTTTCGTGAGTGTACGGCCCTTGATCGAGACCACTCGGAAGGTTTCGAAATGCTGCTGGAGCCAGGAGAGGTAAGCGTCGGGGTCTTCGCCCGCCCATCGGATGTATTGGCCGTCGAACTCGATGAAGCCGATGACGAGGGAGGCGTTCGAGAGAGTCTGCACGAAGCCCTTGAGCGCACGGCTTTCGTAACCCTCGATGTCCATTTTGAACAACAGTCTCGCTCCATCCGCAAGGTCGGCCGGAACCACTGAATCGACGGTTCTCGCGGGTAGCTTGAATTCCAGCGATTCGGGGCGGTCGTTGAGTTCCTTGACCGCCGATGAGCTGCCACTCCAGTCGGGGTTCACGAGAAAGGGGACGTTTTCGGCAGGCTCGTCGGAGACGAGGCAGTGGGTGATGGTCATCCTCTCCCGAGCCGGATGGGTCTCACGGCTTCTCATCAAATGAGGAATCAGCCGCGGGTTGGCCTCGAATCCGTAAAGACGGGTGGCTTGCGGATAGTCGGTGCCGAAGAGGCACTCACCGTAATTCAGACCGACATCGACCACGAGGCTGGGTTGCAGGTGGGGCACGAAATCACGCCAGAAGACCAGGTTATCGGAGACTTTTCCCCGCAAGGGCTCTTCCACCACCTTTTTCCGAGCGCAGGGGTCGCCGGGATCGATGTAAATCCAATGCGGGCTGCCGTGAAGCCGCGCCCTCTTGGGCTTGAGGGTGCCATATCGAATCAGGGTGAGCGGCTTGAGGTAGGCGCTCTTGAAGGCCTTTTCGAAGCGTTTGGACAGGCTGACTTTCATCGGACGGATTGCGCAGCGTGTGGGGGGCGGATCAGTGTGTCGAGGGGGAACCATCAAGTTGGAGCGGGAGCCTCCGGTTCTTCGGGAGGGCGTGATTTCGTGATCCCGCAAAGGCTCGCACACCACCAATCTTCGTTGGTGAGATACCAACGGACAGTATCCCGGAGGGCGGAATCAAAGTCCCGGCGGGGGCTCCAACCCAGTGCGGTTCGAATTTTTGAGGTGTCGAGACCGTAACGCCGATCGTGTCCCGGGCGGTCTTCGACAAACTGGATGAGCTCCTTGTAGGAGGAGAGGCCAGGGGGACATTGGTCCAGAACGAATTCGTCGAGGATGCCGCACAGCTGGGTGACCAGATCGAGATTTCGCATTTCATGGCCGCCGCCCACATTGTAGGTTTCGTCGGGTTGTCCACTCTCAAGGATGAGCGCCAATGCCTCGACGTGGTCGGCTACATGGAGCCAGTCCCGGATTTGTTTGCCGTCGCCGTAAATGGGAAGGGGCTGACCTGAAATGGCACTTAGGATCATGCGAGGAATCAGCTTCTCGGGATGCTGACGAGGGCCAAAACAGTTTGAGCTGTGGATAACGACGGCAGGGAGACCGTAGGTGTTGGACCATGCGCGTACGAGGTGATCGGAACCGGCTTTGCTTGCAGAGTAGGGCGAGCGTGGCAGGTAGGGGCTGGACTCGGTGAATGCCGGGTCTCTGGGGCCCAGGTCGCCGAAAACCTCGTCGGTGGAGACATGAACGAGGCGGAAGGTGGAGTGTTCAGCGAATCGGCTACGCGAAACTTCGAGAAGCGTGTGGGTGCCCAGGATGTTGGTGCCGATAAACTCGCGCGAGGCCATGATGGAGCGGTCCACGTGAGACTCGGCGGCGAGGTGGATGACGGCGTCTGGCTGAAAGTCCTGAAAAGCACGGTTAAGACCGTCGAAGTCCGAGATGTCGACCTGCCGGAACTGGTAGCGGGGGTGTTCCCCGTAAACCGCGAGGGATGCCGGATTGGCCGCGTAGGTCAGCTTGTCGATATTCAGGACCTCATGCCCAGTGCGTTCCAGAAGATGGATCACCAAGGCACTGCCGATGAAACCGCTGCCGCCGGTGACGATCACTTTCATGGAGAAACCGAGTTGGCTGATAGGCTCAGATGCAGCCTTGCGATCACATCCTCCATTTCCGGCAGGCGCTTTTCGATGGCGCTGACGAGGGCGAACTGGGCGCGGCAGCGGTCGAGATTGTGGCCGGGGCGGTGGGTTTTGAAATAGCGGTCGCCGTCGAGGAAATCGGTCAGAAAACGGATGCCGCATTCCAAGGCGAGAAGCTTGCCGGAGAAGGCGAGGTGGTCGATTTCCTCCGGGAGCAGAAACGAGGAAGCCGTGGCCAGATAACCACGGGTGAGCGCCTCGAAGCGGTTCATGCGAAGGTCGATGCGCGCGAGTTCGGCCTCGTCCTCACGGGTGGTCGGGCAGGTGGTGCGGACCATGTCGCCGAAGTCGTACAGCACCGAGCCGGGCATGGTGGTGTCGAGGTCGATCACGCAAATCCCTTCCGCCGTGACTTCATCCAGGAGGACGTTTCCGAGCTTGGTGTCATTGTGGGTGACGCGTTCGGGGATCCGCCCGGCGGCGATGAGGTCGGTGATGACCCGGCAATCCGCCTCGCGCGCGACCGCGAAGTCGAGCTCGGCTCCTACTTTTGCCAGTCGGCCGGGCTCCGCATTCGCTGCGGCTTCCCTCAGCGCAGCCAGACGCTTCGGCGTGTGGTGGAAGTCGGGGATGGTCTCCCGCAGGCGTTCGCCGCCGAGATCAGCGGCCAATTTCTGGAATTCGCCAAAAGCTTTGGCGGCCTCCTCCGCCTGGCGCAGGTTCTCGATTTCGTCATAGCCTCGCGCACCCTCGATGAAGGGGAAGGTCCGCCAATACCGCCCTTCGGCATCGATCGCCCACGGTCGGCCTTCCGCGGAGGGCACAAGAACCAGGGTCCGCCGGTGGGCTTCGGGATGGCCTTCATCAAGGAGCCGGGCGAGGGAGTGGCGGGTGACCCGGTCGATGTTCTCCATGAGCCCCTCCGGGTCTTGGAAGACGTGCGAGTTGATCCGCTGGTGGATGAAGCGGACCTCGCGACCGGATTGGTTGTAGGTGGCGCAGAAGGTGTCGTTGATGTGACCGGAACCATACGGACGGGCTTCGATGAAATCCGCGCGCATGTCGAAAAGGCCGGCGATCGCTTGCAAGTCCTGCACGGCCCGGATCGTCGGCCGGAGACGCGGGAGATCACAAGAGAAACCGAGCGGCCGGGTGGGGGTGTTTTCGATTGCTTCCCGCCGCCGGGCGCGGGAATTTTCACGGATGTTTCTGAAAGGCTTCCGAGATCTGGTGAAAGCGTCCTGGGTGAAAATCCTGGAGGAGTTGAAATACTCCGGCGGGCTGCCGGTGCCGGAGTTGCAGCGGCGGCTTGGGGGCAGCTACATGGGCATCAAGGACCAGTGCGAGGCATTGAAGGCCCGCGGCTATCTGGAAACGTGGCGGGTGCCCCGGACCGAGGTCGGACGCCCGGAAATCATGTACCGGCTGGCGCTGAAGGCGGACGGTCTTTTTCCCCAAGCGGGCACGGAAGTGTCGATGGATCTTCTTGATGCCGCCCGGAAGATCTATGGGGACACCGCTCCGGAGCGGCTGTTGCTCCAGTATTTCGAGAATTTGAGGGAAAGCTGGCAGCCACGGCTGAGCCGGGCGAAATCCCTGGTGGAAAAGGCCACGATCCTTTCCTCCCTGCGGGAAAAAACCGGCTGCTTCAGCCGCTGCAAGTACGATGCCGACCGGGGTTTCCGAATCGAGGAATACCATCATCCGCTCCACGAAATCCATCAGGCGTATCCCAATGCCATCCAGTTCGAGCTGCGGATGATGGAGGAGCTTCTCGGAAGCCGCGTGGTGCGCCGCGAGATTCCCGGCGGCCGCGGCGGACCGGCGAGGGTGGACTACGAAGTGGCGACGCTGGGAGTCCGTGAATAAAGTGATCCTTCCCCGGGTCTGACGAACCGAACCTTGTTCCGCCTATGAAACATCCGATTTTTCCCATCCTCGCCGGAGCGCTGCTGCTCGGAAGTTGCGAGCGCCCTGCCGAGCAGGCTGATTCGACCGCCGGTTCCGAAGCGATGGTTGCCGCATTGGAGGAAGCACGCGATGCGCTGGAAGCCGAGCGACGGCAGCTGGAGGCGGAGCGGCAGGCGCTGGAGGATACCCAATCGATCGATGAAGCCGCCCTGGCCGATGTGGAGCCCGTGGAATCCGTCCCCGTGGCGGTGACCGCCGATGAGGACGATCCCGAAGCCCAGCGTGAGATGCTCGAAGCCTGGGAGGACGAGTTGACCGCCCGCGAGAAGGAGCTCGCTGGGCAACAAGCGCTGGAAGCCGAGATTGAGCCCGTTCCTGAAACCTACGATGAGCCGGTGGCGGACTACGGTCTCTTCTACGATTCCCTGGATGACCACGGCGATTGGTTCGAAACGCCGGACTATGGTTACATTTTCCAACCCCGGGTCGTGGTGCAGGACCGCAGCTGGCGTCCCTATACCCGTGGCCGCTGGGTTTGCAGCGATCGCGGATGGCTTTGGGTTTCCGAGGAACCCTTTGGTTGGGCCACCTACCACTATGGTCGCTGGGTGCTCCTCGCGGGGAGAGGCTGGTGCTGGGTGCCGGGCGGTGAATGGGCACCGGCCTGGGTGGCATGGCGTCATGGCGGCGGCCACGTCGGCTGGGCACCGCTGCCTCCGGAAACCTTGAGCGTCAGCGGCCATGGCTGGGGCGTAAGCGTGGAGGTCGATTTCGGGATTTCCGAGGTCTGGTTCACCTTTGTCGAGGAGCGCTACATCGCTGCTCCGATCTGGCGGCATTGTCTTCCGGTCGGGCACTACCGCCGGTTCTGGAACAAGGCCCGGCCGTGCACGAATCTCTACTATTTGCGCGGTCGTCCGATGGCATGCGGTCCGAGCTATGCGGCTCTTCGTCCCCATGTCCGGGGGGCTTGGCCGGTGCGTCGCATCGAGATCGATCCGGTCGTCGGCATTCGCCGTCCCGGCATGCGTATGCCTCACCAGCAAGGGCGGGCGGTCCGCGTCTTCGCGCCCACGCTGGACGCGAGGTGGAATCCTGCCATCCGGCCTTCGAACGTTGCCAGCAGGCTGAAGGATATCCGCGTGGAACGGGCCGTGGGCGGCGTGAATCGCGAATGGAGAGAGCGCTTCCAAGACCGCCGTCGTGAGCGGGAACAAGCCCAGCAGCAATGGGCAGGCAAATTCAATCAGGTGCGCCAGAAGGAACTCCGGGAGAACCGGCTCGCCGCGGTGAAGGGCCGGAACAGGCAGATCAATGAGCGGCTGAATCGCTGGAAAGCGGCCCAGGCGGGCACACCATCCGGACGGGATCCGCGGCAGGAAAGGCCGGAAGCGAGGCCGCAAACGGGTCGGGTCGACGGCGTCGAGACCCAGCGGAATCGTCAACCCGACATGGTCGAACCGGCTCGACCCACGCGACCCTCCGGCCCCACGAATCCAGCTGCTGATAGGCTGCGGGCGGCGCAGCAAGCCCAGGCGGAAAAGCTTCGTCAGCAGCAGGAAAAGCTGCGTCAAGCTAACCCGCGGAACCGCACGTCGGAGCCTCGCCCTCAAGATGTTCAGCGACAGCAACGAGATCGCTCGGCCGCTGAAGAGCGGGGCCGGCCACAGCGGGATCCGCGCCGCGCTAATCAGGAGCGGATGCAGAATCCGCAGGAGAACGCCCGTCGCGCCGCGCAGGAAAAGATCCGCCAAGCCCAAGAGCAGCAACGTCGCGGAAATGAACAGCGCCAAGCGCAGGAGAATACCCGCCGTGCCGCGCAGGAGAAAGCCCGGGAGGCTCAAGAGCAGCAGCGTCGCGGAAGTGGACAAGGCCAAGCGCAGGAGAACGCCCGTCGTGCCGCGCAGGAAAAAATGCGCGAGGCCCAAGAACAGCAGCGTCGCGGGAATGAACAGCGCCAAGCACAGGAGAATGCTCGTCGTGCCGCGCAGGAAAAAATGCGCGAGGCCCAAGAACAGCAGCGTCGCGGGAATGAACAGCGCCAGGCACAGGAGAATGCTCGTCGTGCCGCGCAGGAGAAGGCCCGTGAAGCTCAAGAGCAGCAACGTCGCGGGAATGAGCAGCGCCAGGCACAGGAGAACGCCCGCCGCGCCGCGCAGGAGAGAGCCCGGGAGGCTCAAGAGCAGCAACGTCGGGCTAACGAGCAGCGCCAGGCACAGGAGAACGCTCGTCGTGCCGCGCAGGAGAGAGCCCGGGAGGTTCAAGAACAGCAGCGCCGCGCCAATGAGCAGCGCCAGGCACAGGAGAATGCTCGCCGTGCCGCTCAGGAACAGGCTCGCCGAGCACAGGAGCAGCAACGTCGGGCAAGCGAACAACGCGAACAGCAAGAACGGCAGCAACGTGCGAATCAGGAACGGATGCGGCAGCAGCAGGAACGTGCCCGCCAGCAGCAGGACCAGGCACGGCAGTCCGGACGGGAGCGACAAAGGCAACAGCAGGAACGAGTGCGCGAGCTTCAGGAGCAGAGAAACCGCCGGGGGCGCTGACGCTCTTGCATCGGGCCGCCGGGCGGTGAAGGCTCGGCGGCATGAAACCTGAAGTCGGTCAGCCCGCCCCGGATTTCGGAGGCCTATTGGTCTATCCCGATGGCGCGGCCCGCAAGATCCACAACTCCGATTTCCGCGGGCGACGGGTGGCGCTCGTGTTCTACCCGAAGGACTCCACGCCGGGCTGCACCACCCAGGCCTGCGACTTGAGGGACGGCTGGGCGGATCTGAAGGATCGGGTGGAGGTCATCGGCGTGAGCATCGACTCCGACAAGAGCCACCGGAAGTTCATCGAAAAGCAGGCGCTGCCTTATCCTTTGCTCGTCGATGAAGACCGGCGGGTCGTCGAGGCTTACGGCGTGTGGGTGGAAAAGTCGATGTATGGCCGCAAATACATGGGCACCGAGCGCACCACTTTCCTGATCGGCTCGGATGGCAGGATCGAGGCGGTGCTGGAAAAGGTGAAGCCGAAGGAGCACTTGGCGCTTCTGCTGGCTGCGGTGGGTGAGGCGGAGGGGTAGAGAGACTGCCGGTTGCGGGAGGGTGAAACACCTCCTATTCCGGGAACTCGAAGCGAGTGAGCAGATCCCGGATGACCTTCGCCGAGGAGGTCATGCCGGCGTGAAGAAGGACCGGCACCTCGACGTTGACCGCGCGCTCCCAGAGGGAGCTGGTGGAAGGAACGATGATGAGATCCATCGGCGTGCGGTAGGAAAGGATCGGCATGCCTCCGAGGCGGCTTTGGCCGGACTCGAGCTCGTTGAGAAACACGCTGCCGGGCCTCATTTCGGCGGCACCCTTGCCGTAGTGGAGGAATGCGGTGCGGGTGCCGTGGTGGGGGGTGGAGAGGGTGACGAGGGCATCGCAGCGGGAGGCTCCTCCGAGGTCCTGCAGATAGCTGCGCGCGACCAAGCCGCCCATGCTGAAGGCGACGACGACGAAGCGCGAATCCTGCGGGAGGTGGTGTTCGATTTCCTCTTGCAGCTGGAGGGCCATGATTTCGAGCCCGTCGCGGCCGTCGGCCGGTTTCAAGCTGGGCGAAATGCATCTCACGCCACGGGCTTCAAGGCTGCGGCGCAGCCTGCCGAAGGAGGTGGTCTCGTTCTGCCAAATGCCGTGGACGAGCACGACGTGTTCCGCCCTGACCGGCTGCCAAACGGGGGCGGCCGGGGCGGCATGAAGCACGCCGCAGAGGGCGAGGTAGAGAAAAATTCGGATCATGCCGTCTAACCGGGTGGCCATGTCATCGAGCGCCCGGCGAGGACGTGGATATGGAGATGGGGAACGGCTTCACCGCCATCGGGGCCGTTGTTGATCACGATTCTGAAACCGTTTTCCACGAAGCCTTCTTTCCGCGCGATTTCGCCGGCGATGAGCAGCATATGGCCCAGTACCGCCTGATCGTCGATGGTGGCCTCGGCCACGCGGGGGATGGTCTTCTTCGGAACGATCAGGAGATGGGTGGGTGCCTGCGGGTCGATGTCGCGGAAGGCGAGACATTGCCCGTCTTCGTGGACGATGTTGGCCGGGATCTCGCGGTCGCGGATTTTCTCGAAAAGCGTCTTTTCCGCCATGGCCGGAGACTGCCATGAGGCCCGGACCGGTGCAAGCGGGGGAGCTATTCGATCCGCTCGCCTTCGAGATGGCAGGCAATGCGGGCGGCTCCCTGCCGTTCGCGTTCCTGAAGGCGAAGGAAGGCGCGGACGTCGGCCAGCAGCGTCTCGCAGCGCTTGTCCCAATCCGGGGCATTGCAAAGGTGCAGAACCGATTCGCGGAGGTGGATGAAACGGACTTCCTCAGCGCCGACGTGCCGGAGGGCGTCGAGTTCCTCGCGGAGCCGCGTGAAGAAGGCGAGTTCGAAGCCTTGGCCGGCTTCGCGGGCAAGCGACTCCAGGCTCAGGGTCACCGGCGGAGCGAGCGGCTCGAGCTTTTCGGCGATCAGCTGACAGCCGATGGTTTCCAGCATGCGGCGCAAACGGTCGAACAGGTCCTGGATGGGCAGGAGCTGCAGG
The DNA here is from genome assembly GCA_965652295.1 of uncultured Haloferula sp. Lineage (GTDB taxonomy): Bacteria > Verrucomicrobiota > Verrucomicrobiia > Verrucomicrobiales > Akkermansiaceae > Haloferula. Next base: position 75,972 of record CBFGTS010000004.1, read on the forward strand.
GAGCAGCGGGTTTCGAGGTAGTGCTCGATGCCCTGCTGGATCTCGTCGAGGCAGGGGAAATCCTCGCGGTCGGCGGCGCGGGCGGCGCGGCGGAGGGCGTCACCGAGCCAGCCGGTATCGTAGTCGTGGACCTGATGGCGGCCGACTTGGATGACGGGGCGGTTGCCTAGGATGGCGATCACTCGGGATTGTCGGAAGTGGAGGTGGGGCGGGGGAGAAGCGGAGCAGGTGAGGGTGATGGGCGGGGGGAGTGGGCTAGAAAAGTCGCCGCTGCATCGGATCGCGGGCCGCGCGACGCTCGAGCGCTTGAATTTCGCGGATGAACTCGCCGACGTCCTCGAACTGCCGGTAGACCGAGACGTAGCGGACGTAGGCGACGGGATCGATCTGGTGCAGCTTGTCCATGACTTTGGCTCCGATGTTCGAGGACGGCACCTCGGCGACGTGGTCGCGATGGAGTTCGGAAAGGATCTCCTCCACGGCCCGGTCGATTCGGTCCATCGACACCGGGCGTTTCTCGCAAGCTTTGATCAGGCCGCTGCGGATTTTTTCGCGGTTGATGGCTTCCTTGGTGCCATCGCGCTTGGCGACCCGCAGCTCGGTGCGCTCGATCGTCTCGTAAGTCGTGTAGCGATAGCTGCACGCCAGGCATTCCCGGCGTCGGCGGATCGAGGTCCCGTCCTTGGTCATCCGGGAATCGAGCACCTTGTCCTTGAGAGAGCCGCATTGGACGCAACGCATGGTTTGGAAGAGCGATGACGGGGACGCTATCGCAACATACGGTATCGCGTGAAGCAAAATGCTAGCTTATTTGGTGGTCGAGGGTGGATGATGAGCTTGCGCGTAATGGCTTTTTTCAAAATCCGGAGAAAGAGGGGGGAGGCGCCGGCAAAAGTTTGGAGCGGGCACAAAAAAGCCGGCGAAAGACATCGCCGGCTCTTGGAGTGAGAGAAAAACGCGCAGCGCTGCTCAAGCGGAGGCGAACTGCTCCTTGAGCATCGCCACGCCGTAGTCGCGGTTGAGCCGCGCGATGTGATCGACGCTGATCTCCTTGGGGCAGGCGGCTTCGCACTCGTATTGGTTGGTGCAGCCGCCGAATCCTTCCTCGTCCATCTGGCGGACCATGGCCAGCGCCCGGCGTTGGCGCTCGGGCTGCCCCTGGGGCAGGTGGCCGAGGTGGGAAACCTTGGCGGCGGTGAAAAGCATGGCGGAGGCGTTTTTGCAGGCCGCCACACAGGCACCGCAACCGATGCAGGCGGCAGCGGAGAAGGCGGCATCCGCATCGTCCTTGGGAACCGGAACGGCATGGGCATCGGGAGCCCCACCGGTCCGAACGGAAATGAACCCGCCTGCCTGCTGGATGCGGTCGAGCGAGTTGCGGTCGGTGACGAGGTCTTTGATGACCGGGAAAGCGCGGGAGCGGAACGGTTCGATCCAGATGGTGTCGCCGCTGCGGAACTTTCGCATGTGAAGCTGGCAGGTGGTGATGCCGCGGTCCTTGCCGTGTGGGATGCCGTTGATGGTCAGCGAGCACATGCCGCAGATGCCCTCGCGGCAGTCGTGGTCGAAATGGATCGGCTCCTGCTCCTGGTCGACGAGTCGCTCGTTGACGATATCGAGCATTTCAAGGAACGAGGCCTCTTCGGGAATGTCCCTGGCGTCGTAGGTTTCGATTTTTCCGGCGGTATTGGGTCCGGCCTGACGCCAGACCTTGAGGGTGAGTTGAAGCTTCGCCATGGTCGCAAAAGTCGCTGGGGCCAATCTAGGGAACGGGAAAGGGTCCGCCAGCCAAAAGCATGGGTGCAGGCCGCATGGCTTGCGTTTTGGTGTGCAGATCGGATGGAGAGGAACTTTCCGGGAATGCCGTTTGCCAACCGGAGGCCGGGGCGGTAGGGGACGGGCATGTCGATGCTAGCTGATGACTCCGCCGTGATGACCAAGGTCCGCGAACTTTGCGCGGCGATTGCCGAGGATACCCGTTTCCAATCGCTCCAAGGCGATGTGGAAAAGTTCATGGACGATGAACAGGCGACGCTGATGTACCGCGGCGTGCATGAGCGGGGCAGCGAGCTGCACCAGAAGCAGCACGCAGGCGTGGAGCTGAGCGACTCCGAGATCCGCGAGTTCGAATCGGCTCGTGAGCAGCTTTTGTCGAACTCGGTGGCACGCGGTTTCATGGATGCACAGGGCGAGCTGGAGACGCTCCAGCGCTCGATCATGAAGTACGTGAACATGACCATGGAGCTGGGCCATGTGCCTTCGAACGAGGAGATCGCCGCTGCGGAAGGCGGTGGCTGCTGCGGTGGTGGTGGAGGCGGCGGCTGCGGCTGTTGATCTCGGGATAAGCACTTGGCAGTGGCACGACCGTCCCGGTCGTGAACGCCGGTGCGGTTCGCGCCGTCAGATTTTTCGCGCCCGGCGGGCTTGAAGCGTCTCGGTCTTTCACGACCGGGACGGTCGTGCCACGGGCAAGGTGGGCGGGGTTTCAGTTGTTCTGCGGATCCGGATGGGCGGTGAGGCCGGCGGGGCCGTGCTCAAGAAGGTAGACCTCGCGGGTAAGCCGTCCTTTCTCCGCGCCACGCTCAATCGTGGCGCGAAGCATGGACCCGCGGTGCTCCAAAGCCACGAGGCGGAAGAGCGGCTCCCGGCGCATGCGGAAAAAGCAGTGCAAGGGGACGTCCGGGTGGGCGGCATTCCAGAGGTAGCGGGCGTGGCTGTATCCGGGGAGCCGGGAGAGCGCCAGGAGGACGTGACGGATGCGGCGTTCGCCGTGGCGATGGGTCAAGCGGGCGGCGGCACGCTTGGCGAGCATGGTTTCCCACCAGGTGGCCACGGGGTCTTCGACCGCTTCCTCGACCTCTCCGATCAGTTCGCGCGCATGCCACGCCATGGCGGCGTGGAGCTGTTCGCGGGTGATGGCTCCGGCTTCGAACTCCTCGAAAAGCCGGGGTGGAATGAGCGGTTCAGGCATGGGTTTGGAGGACGGGTCATCCTAGGACCTATCTCCGCCGAGGCAAATGCCGGGTAGTGGCGGAATCTCGCTGCTCGTCGTCGCTCACGCAACGATCTCATCCGACAAGGCCGCCAGCGCCTCGCGGATGTGGTCGTTGACCTTGTGATCGACGCTTTCCACAGCCACGCGGATCGCGTTGCGGATGGCGACATCCGTCGAGCCACCATGGGCGATGATCACCACGCCGTTGACGCCGAGAAGCGGGCTGCCGCCGTAGCTTTCGGCGCTGGCGCGTTGCTTGAGATCGGCGAAAGCGCCCTTGGCGAGCAGCGCGCCGGCCTTGCGGACCGGGCTGGCCATGATCGCCTCCTTGAGCCACTTCGACATCGCCTTGGCGGTCGCCTCGGCGGTCTTGAGCACGATGTTTCCGGTGAAACCGTCGCAGAGGCAGACGTGGAGTTCCTCGTCGAAAAGGTCATGGCCTTCGACGTTGCCGATGAATTCGAAGGGGGCCTTGCCCGTGGCGGAGAAATTTTTGACCAAGGCGAAGGTTTCCTTGGTGAAAGCGGTGCCCTTTTCGTCCTCCTCGCCGTTCGACATGATGCCGACCTTGGGCCGCTTCACGCCGTAAACGCCGCGCGAGAAGGCGGCGCCCATGATGGCGTAGCCGAGCAAGTGGGAGGGTTTTGCCTCGGGGTTGGCCCCGGCGTCGAGCAGGTGGCAGACGCCGTGCTCGTTGGGGAGGCCGGAGGCGATGCCGGCGCGCTCGATGCCGGCGATGAGGCGCAGCTTGATCTGGGCGGCAGCGACACAGGCACCCGTGTTGCCGGCGGAGACGAAGGCGTCAGCTTCGCCCGCCTTCACCAGATCCATCGCGATCGAAATGGAGGAGTGCTTTTTCCGTCGCACGGCGGTCGCGCCGGGCTCGCACATGGCGATCACCTCGGTGGCTGGCACCAGTTCGATCCGCGGATCTTCGAGCGACAGGCCGTGGCTGGCGGCTTCGGCACGGATGACGGCCTCGTCACCGACGAGGAGGAGCTTCTTCAGGGTGGGGAAATCCGCCAGTGCGGCTGCGGCACCGGCGAGGTTCACGGCGGGGGCTCGGTCGCCCCCCATGACGTCTAGAGCTACTTTCATCAGAGGGCTTTGCCTGGATACAAGAAATCACCGCTCCGGCGATGCGGAGCGGCGACTCGGAAAAAATCCATGTGAGGCGCGGAAGCGCTTTAGAACGCGTCCACCTCAAGCACCTTGCGGCCGGCGTAGTAACCGCAGGACGGGCAGGCGATGTGCGACGGGATGCGGCTGTCGCACTCCGGGCAGGTCTTGAAGATGGGTGCGCGCCAGCGGTTTGCGCCACGGCGCATTTTCTGACGGCTCTTGGATTGACGACGCTTGGGTACTGCCATGACGAGAAAAGGTTAACGGTCTGAATCGGTGTTCTTCAGCGCGTCGAGGGCGGCCCATCGGTCGTCCCCTTCCACGCGGGGGCGCGTCTCTACAGCATCGTCGGAGGGTTTGTCCACTGCCAAATAGCGAGGATCGATTTCGCACTGCTGGGGCTCGTCCGCATCGTCGCACCGAGGGTCGGCGGGAAAGTTGATCAGGATCTCCTCGCGCAAGGCATCGGTGGCGTTGATTTCCTCGCCTTCGGTGATCTCCAGGGAAATGGCGGCGGGGTCGACTTCGATGGTCTGAACGAAGGGGTGGAGCGTGCGAACGCAGGTGAACTCGAACGGTGCGGAGATCCGGCCGGTGAGCAGGAGTTCGGAGCTGAATCGCTGGACGTGGAGGTCGTATTCGAGGTCGCCGGCTGGTCTGGCGTCTTCCTCGGGAAGGTCGAAGACGCTGCCGGGGAGGGCACCGGAAATCGACTTTCCCTCGTCCGGCAAACTGGCGAGGTCGATGACAAGCTTGTGGGGCATGGGGTGATCAGGTTGGTTCGGGAAACGGGGGAAGCATAGCGTGGATTTCCCCCGGGGATAGGCCGGATTCGCGGTAGGCGCGGATTGAACGGGCGTTGTCGCGCTTCGCCAACCGGCGGCCGGAATCATCGGTGACCAATGGGTGGTGAAGGTAGGTGGGCTCCGGGAAGCCGAGGAGTTTTTGCAGGAGCCGGTGGAGGTGGGTGGAGCCGAGCAGATCCTCACCGCGGGTGACGTGGGTGACGCGCTGGGCGGCGTCATCGGTGACGACCGCGAGGTGGTAGGAGGTGCCGATGTCGCGGCGGGCCAGCACGGCGTCGCCCAGGAGGAGAGGATCAACCTCGATCGTGCCGAAGCGCAGGTCGTCAAATGTCAGCTTCCCGCAACGCGCGGCGGCGGCGGTGGCATCGAGCCGCCAAGCGGGCTCGCGTTTCTCCGCGAACCGGTTCTGGATTTCCCGCGGGCTCAGGTGGCGGCAGGTGCCGGGATAGAGGGGCCCCTCGGGACCCTGCGGGGCGGAAGCCATGGCGGCGAGCTCGGCTTCGATCTCGCGGCGGGTGCAGAAGCAGGGGTAGAGGACGCCGAGGGCTTTGAGCGCTTCCAGTGTCGAGTCGTAGACCGGGCGGCGGTCCAGTTGACGCCAGGGGGGGGCGGTGTGGCGGATGTCCAGCCAGGCGAGGTCATTGATGGCGGCCTCATAATATTCGGGGCGGACGCGGGTGTGGTCGATGTCTTCGAAGCGGAGTAGATACGTTCCTCCATGGCGTGCCGCCAGCTCCGCCGCGACCCATGCCGCGTAGGCGTGCCCCAGGTGGAGCGGCCCGGTGGGGCTCGGAGCGAAGCGGGTGACCATGGCGTGGCAAAATGCAGATTTCCCTGAGCGTCGCAAGCGACATGGACGGGCGGGCGGTCTTTCCCGGCTTTGGCATCGGGTTCTCCCGAGGCGTGCGGCTTGATCGCCGGTCTTCGGGAGCTAGGGTCGCGGCGTGATCTACCTCGATGCGAACGCGACGACCCCGATGCTGCCGGAAGTGTTGGAGGCGATGCTGCCGTGGCTGACCGAGCGTTTCAGCAACCCGAACGCCTCTTATCGGGGCGCGAAGGAAGCCCGGAAGGCCATTGAGACGGCGCGCGCACAGGTGGCGGCGCTGATCGGCGCGAAACCCGAAGAGATCGTTTTCACCGGCGGCGGGACGGAGAGCACCAACACGGCTCTGAAATGGCTGGCGCGGCTGGTGGGGCGGAAGTCGGGCCGCGTGGTGACTTCGGCGATCGAGCACAGCGCGGTGCTGAAGGTGATCGAGAATTTCGGCCAGGTGGGGTATGCGACGGAGATCTCCGGCGTCGATGCCGGTGGTCGTCTCGACCTCGCTGCCTATGAAGAGGCCTGTGGGCGTGCGACGGAGGGCGGCGGGTTTTCATCGGTGATGTGGGTCAACAACGAGACCGGAGTGATCCAGCCGATCGTGGAGGCGCATGAAATCGCGAAGTCGAAGGGCCTGGCATTCCATACCGATGCAATCCAGGCGGCGGGCAAGGTGAAGATCGACGTGTCCGATGTGCCGGTGGATTTCCTCTCCCTCAGCGCGCACAAATTCCACGGCCCGAAAGGAGTGGGGGCGCTCTACATCCGTTCGGGCTGCCGTTTCGAGCCGCTGCTGCGCGGGGGCGGTCAGGAGAAGGACCGTCGCAGTGGGACTGAAAACGTGGCGGGGATCGTGGCGATGGGAAAAGCGGCCGAGCTGGCCAAGCAGTGGATCGACGACGGACGCGACTTGCGGGCGTTGCGCGATGATTTCGAAGCGCGGGTAGTCGAGGGAACCGAAGGAGTGACGGTGAACGGCGACCTGATCCACCGGGTTTCCAGCACGAGCCATCTTTCCTTCGACCGGTGCGAGGCGGCGGGGTTGCTGATCCTGCTCGATGAGATGGGTGTCGCCTGCTCGGCGGGCAGTGCCTGCATGACGGGCAAGCAACAGCCGAGCCACGTGCAGAAGGCGATGGGTTTCCCGGATGCGAAAGCGAAGAGCAGCCTGCGGTTCGGCTTCAACCGTCTGAACACCCGCGAGGAAGCGGCCGAGGCGGCGGCCTGTGTGGTGAAGGCGGTGGAGAAACTGCGCCGGGTGCAGGGAGGGGGAGGCACGGGGCCGGTGGTGGTTTACACGCCGTAGCGGCACGCGGAGAAGCCGCGCCCGACCACTCGCTGAAAAAGCGGGCGACAGCCGGAGGCCTGCCTCTAGGGTGCCTCATGGCCAATGCACTCGCGAACGAGACCTCGCCCTATCTCCTCCAGCACAAGGACAATCCGGTGGACTGGGTGCCGTGGGGCGAGGAGGCGTTCGAGAAGGCGCGCCGGGAGGACAAGCCGGTGTTTCTCTCGGTGGGCTATTCGACCTGCCACTGGTGCCACGTGATGGAGCGCGAGAGTTTCGAGAACGAGGCGATCGCGGCGGTGATGAACGAGGGCTTTGTGTGCGTGAAGGTGGACCGCGAGGAGCGGCCGGACGTGGATGCGGCGTTCATGGCCTTTGTGCAGGCGACGACGGGGCAGGGCGGCTGGCCGATGAGCGTGTGGTTGACGCCGGACGGGGAGCCCATTGTGGGCGGAACGTATTTCCCACCGGACGATCGCCACGGGCGTCCGGGTTTTCCGCGGCTCTGCCGGGAGATCGCGCGGTTGTGGAAGGAGGACCGGGTGAAAATGAAGGAGGCGGCCGAGCGCGTGGCGGCGCACTTGCGGGAGCAAAGTACGGTGGATGTCGTGGTTCGAGGCCTGCCGGACGCGAAGGTTTTCGGCGACTTCCTCGACAGCTGCGAATCGATGTTCGACTCCGAGTGGGGCGGCTGGGGGAACGCTCCGAAGTTTGCCCGCCCGGTGGTGCCGCGGGTCCTGCTCCAGCTTTCGGAGCGCTTCGGCTCGGAATCGGACGAGGGGGCGAGCTGCCTGCAGATGGTGGGACGGACGCTGGACCTGATGGCGGCCGGAGGAATGCACGACCAGATTGGCGGCGGGTTCCATCGCTATTCGGTCGATCGCTACTGGCACGTGCCGCACTACGAAAAGATGCTCTACGACCAGGCGCAGCTCCTCCATTTGTATCTCGATGGCTGGCAGGCTCTGGGCGAGGCGCGGTATGCCGAGGTGGCGGGCGGGATCGTGGATTACGTGCTGCGCGACCTGAAGGATCAGGCAGGTGGCTTTCATGCCGCGGAGGACGCGGACAGCGTCGATACCGATGGCGAGAAGAAAGAAGGAGCCTACTGGACGTGGACGGCCGGTGAGGTGCAGTCCCTGCTTTCTCCGGAAGACGCGGCCCTTGCCTGTGCGGCGTGGGGGATCGAGCTGGAAGGGAACGCGCGTCCCGCGAGCGATCCGCACGAAGAGCTGAGGGGGCGGAACACGCTCTTCCGGGCGATGGGGGAGGAACGTTTGGTCGAAACTTTCGGAGAGGATGCGGGGGAGCGCTTGGAACGGATCCGCCAACTTCTGCTGGAGGTGAGGAGCCGACGACACGCACCGCATCGCGACGACAAGATCATCACCGCGTGGAACGGCCTGATGGTCGGAGCTCTTGCCCGGGCGTCGCGGGTGCTGGGGCGGGATGATGCGGGGGAGGCGGCGCTGGAGGCGGCTCGCTTTGTGAAAAAGGAGCTGTTCCGGGACGGGAAGCTCTATCGGTCGTGGAGGCAGCGGGGTTCGGAGGTCGAGGCGTTTCCTGCGGATCATGCATTTCTGATCGAGGGCTTCCTCGAGCTGCATGCGATCGACGCGGGCGGATGGTTGGATGGAGCGGTGGCGCTTCAAGAGGCATTCGATCGAAGCTGTTGGAGCCAGGACAGGATTGGCTATGTGATGCGCCCGGCGCTTGGTGACCGGGTGCTGATGAGCATTCGCGAGGATCACGACGGTGCGGAGCCGTCGCCGAACCATGTTGCGGCGGTGAATCTCCTGAAGCTTGAGGCGTTGACCGGCGAGAGCCGCTTCGGCACGAAGGCGGAGGCGCTCCTGCGGGCGGGCTCACTGGTCCTGGAGAAGCACGCTTTCTATAGCCCCGTGCTGCTCGGTGCTCTGGACCTGCGCCTCAGGGGAGTCCGGAAATTCTCGGTGGGCAGTGTGGCGGATGACGCACGGCTCCGCGGTGCCTTCGAGCCTCGGAGCGTACATGAAATCGCAGACGGCGAGGAAATCACCGTCTGCGAGGGAGAGAGTTGCCGGAGGTGGGTCGCGGGCTGAGGCGGTTCAGACGAGACCCTTGCGGATCGCCTTGGAGACGGCCTCGGTCTGCGTGCGGACGTGCAGCTTGCGGTAAACGCTGCGCAGGTGCATGTCGACGGTGTGAAGGGAGATGCTGAGTTCGTCGGCGATCTCCTTCTTGATGAGGCCCCGGACCATGGCGCTGAGGACTTCTTCCTCGCGGTTGGTGAGGGGCTCGGTTTCCTCGACCGGGCCGAGCTTGGCGAAGCCATCGAGGATCATGCTGGCGATCGCTCCGCTGAGCGGGGCGGCCCCGTGCATGACGTCGCGGATGCCGGCGATGATGTCATCGGGCTCGGCGGTCTTGAGGAGGTAGCCGGATGCTCCGTTGCAGAGGGCGCGGTAAACCCGTTCGCGGTCGTCGAAGGCGGTGAGGATGACGATCTTCTGTTGGGGATATCGTTCCTTCACTTCCCGCAGGACCTGAAGGCCGTCCTTGCCGGGCAGGCCGAGGTCGAAAAGCATGAGGTCGGGCAAAGGCGTACCGAAGTTGATCTCGGAGTAGAGCTCGTTCGGGTGGGTGAAGACCTTTTCGCAATCGAGATCGTCCTCGGCGGAGATGAGCCGCGTCATCTGCTTCGCGAATTGAGGGTGATCCTCGAGGATCCAGATGCGGATGGTGGGTTCGGTCGATGGTTTGCTCATGCCGCGGCTTTGGTTGCGATGAGATTTGCTCTTTTCACCTCCAGACGCAAGCGCGTCCCTTCGCCGGGAGCAGATTCCACATCGAACCGGCCTTCCAGCACTTCGGCGCGGGCGAGGAGCTTTTTGACAGCAGCGGCTTTGCCGGCTTGATCGGTGGGAAGACCGACGCCGTCATCCTCGACTTCCATGATCAGCGAGTCGCGGTTGTCGAAAATGCGCACGCGGACGTTGCTGGCCTGGGAGTGCTTGAGGATGTTGTGGAGGGCCTCTTTGTAGAACAGGAAAAGATGACGTTTGGCCTCAAGGGTGAGCTTGAGGGCGGTGCGGTTCGACTTGCAGGTCATGTCGAACTGCATGTCGCGCAGCAGCCGGTCGGCGGTATTGCGCATGCGTTCGACGAAGTCGCCGATGCTGTCCTGGTTGCGTTCCAGCAGCCAGACGATGTCGCGCATGGCGAGGGAGCTTTCCCGGGCGATGGTTTCCATCTCCTCCAGATCCTCGGCGAGGGTGTCGGGATCGTGCGAGCGCTGGAGGTCCTTTTTGGCGGAGCGGGCGATGAGCGAGATGCTGCCGAGGTTGCTGCCGATGTCATCGTGCAGGTCGGAGGCGATGCGCCGGCGGAGCTGGTCGATGTGCTTGCGGGAAACGAGGCGGCGGCGTTCGAACAGCGCGACGGGGATGAGGAAGGTGAGGCCGATGGCGACCGAGGCTCCCCAGGTGGCGTTGATTTCCGACTCGGCGGCGAGGCTCACGCGGGCGGGAAGCAGACGGGCGAGTTCCGCTTCGATCTTCTCCCGCTCGCTGATTTCGTGAAGCCAGGTGCCCACGGGGAAGATGGGCTGCCCGTTGGCGCGGCCGTCCGTCAGCTCCTGCGAAGCAGGGAGGGTGGTTCCATCGCTCACGCTCAGGATGGGAGTGAGGCCGGCGGCAAGGTTGCGACCGAGCGACCAGATCTCGATTTCCGAGAGAGCGGCGATGTGGAGCTTGCCAATGCTGAGGGGGACCGAGCCGCGGATCGTGACGTAGCGTCCGGTTTGGCCCCGAAGCGGAACGGTGGCCGGGCTGAAGGTCTCTCCGCCGGTGCAGCCAGAGAAATCCGTCTCGTCCGGCTCCGGCGTTTCGCTCACCGCGACCTGGATCACGCCGGGCAGCGCGGAGGTGCCGCCGACCTCAGGGAGCTCGAAGGGATACAGCGTGGTGCGGTCGATCGCGTGGGACTCCCCGAGATCGAACTGCCAGGTGACGATGTCGGACGGGCCGGTGAGTTCGAGCAGCTGGCCGCGGGATGCGTTCCATTTGCCGGATTGCCAGGTGCCGAGCGGCGATTGCCCGTCAATCGCGTACTCCGGCTTCCATTGGAAGGGGCTGTCCATGCTGCCCGTGCCGGAGGCGGTGGCCGTCAGGGAAACGGGTTGGTCGCCGGAAAGGACCATCATTTCCGCGATCATCGAGAGGGTGTGGGTGCCGCGGGCATGACCGGCATCCACCGTGAGACGCACGTAGCGGGCATCGAGGTCCCGGGCGTAGGCGCGCAGCGGGTAGCCTTGTTCCTGATTCTCGATGGTGCCGGCAGGCGTGGAGTAGACCGTGGTGGCGTCGGAGAAATCCGCCGCCCGGGCGGCCTCGATCGTCAGCCGTTGCGGAAACAAGCGCCGAGTTTCGCCAAAGGGCGGAAGCGCGGGGATCAGGTAGATGTCACTCAGCGGGTAGATTTCGCCGAGGTCGAGCGTGAGGGTCGGCTTCGCCGCACCCTGTTCCTGGATCGCCCGCCAGCCAAACTGCTGTTTCACCGGTTTGGGCAGGTAGGGAGCCATCTCCCGAACTCGGTGATTCAGGGAATCGATCCGCTGTTCGAGCTCCGCGAGCTCGGGGTTGATGATGCGGGCCATCCGGCTGATGGGATCGGTGGACTGGGCCGCACGGTCGGGAAGCGGGGCGCTTCCTAACAGCGGGGTCACACCGACCAGCATCGCGCCGGCCGTGATCAGGCTGGTTTTGTGGGACAACATGGGACGAAGGGGTCAGCGCCCATGTGTTTAACTAAATTTTAAAATTCAGGCAACTTTTTTTGAACGTTTCCTGAATTAGATAGTCGTCCTAATGAATAGGATTTCCGTAGGTCTTTGAAAATACCGCGTTTCCGCCTACGGGATCGCGGGGGTAGTCACGCGGATTTTTTCCCGATTTCTACAGCGTGTGGCCCATCCGGTCGCGTTTGGTGCTGAGGTAGCGCTCGTTGTGGGGGTTGGCCGTGAGGCGGATCGGAAGCTGCGCGACGATCTCCAGGCCGTAGCCCTCGAGGCCGATGACTTTTTTAGGATTGTTGGTGAGCAGGCGGATTTTTCCGACGCCGAGGTCCTGGAGGATCTGGGCTCCCATGCCGTAGTCCCGGAGGTCTGCTGAAAATCCCAGCTTCTCGTTGGCCTCGATGGTGTCGAGCCCCTGCTCTTGGAGTTTGTAGGCGTGGATTTTGGCAGCGAGGCCGATTCCGCGGCCTTCTTGGCGCAGGTAGAGGAGCACGCCTCCTTCCTTGGAAATGTGCGCCAGGGCGGCATCGAGTTGGCCACCGCAGTCGCAGCGCTTGGAAAGGAAGACATCGCCGGTGAGGCACTCGGAGTGGACGCGGACGAGCGTCGGCTGGTCGCGACGGATCTCGCCGCGACTCAAGGCGAGGTGGTGGGTGCCGTCGGTTTCGATCCGATAGAGGTGGCAGTCGAAATCGCCATGATCGGTGGGCAGCTTGATGGTTTCCTCCCGGACCACCAGCTTCTCCGACCGGCGGCGCCATTCGATGAGCTGGGCGATGGTGCAGGCCTTGAGCCCGTGTTTTTTCTGAAATCCGCCGAGTTCGCCGACGCGGGCCATGGTGCCGTCGTCGTTCATGATCTCGCAGATCACGCCGGCAGGGGGAAGGCCGGCGAGGCGGGCGAGGTCGATGGCGGCCTCGGTGTGGCCGGCGCGCCGGAGGGTGCCGCCCGGCATGCCCTGGATGGGAAACACGTGTCCTGGCTGGACGAAGTCGTCCGCATTGGCCGCGGGCGCGGCGAGGAGGCGGATGCAGCGGGCGCGGTCCGCGGCGGAAATGCCGGTGGTGATGCCGGTGGCGGCATCGACCGAGATGGTGAAGGCGGTTTTGTGGCCCTCGCGGTTGCGACGGGCCATCTGGGGCAGCTCCATCGCCTCGGCACGCTCGGCGGTGATCGGGGCACAGATGAGGCCGCGGGCATGAACGGCCATGAAAGAGACGATTTCCGGCGTGCAGAGGGCGGCCGCGCCGATGAGATCGGCTTCGTTTTCGCGCTCGGGGTCGTCGGCGACGATCACCAACCTGCCGGCGGCGATGTCGGCGATGATTTCATCGATCGGGCTGAAGTGAAGAGCGGTGGCCATGCGAGGCGGGAAGGCTCGACCTTCCGGGTCCCGGGGTCAAGGAAGGGGAGCGCGGCGGAGCGGATGGCTGCTTGCGGGGACGCCGGGCGGACGTAGGGTGGAGGGTTATGTCCGACCATATTTACAAGAAAATCGAGCTGGTGGGTTCGTCTCCGAACACGGTGGAGGAAGCGGTGAACAACGCCGTGGCGAAGGCATCGGCCAGCGTCCGCCACATGCGCTGGCTGGAGGTGAAGGAGATCCGCGGGCACATCGAGGATCAGAAGGTCGCCCACTGGCAGGTGACGGTGAAGATCGGGTTCACGCTGGATGAGGGGGCGTGAGTCCACACTGACTACTCCGGCGCCGTGGCGAGGTAGTCTTCCATGATCTGCCGGATCTGAAGGGAGAGCGGGTCTTGTCCGCGGTAGGCAGCCATGGCTTCAGGGGAATCGATCCGCTCAGCGGTGGCGTGGGAAACGTGGTGGCTCTCAATGAGGCGGTCCACCCCGGTCCAGACGGCAAAGAGGCAGGCGGTTGCGGTGAGCGGACGGGTGAGGGCTCGGAGGGCGGTCGCTGCCTGAAGTCGGCGGTGGCCGCTGTAAAGCAAGGTGCCGAACGATAACAAAAAGAGCACGAGAAGAAGGCCGAGCATGCCGAAGAACGACAGCCAGATCGGTTCCGGATCGATATCGGGGAAAAAGCGATCGAGCTGCATCAGTGCGGTTGCGGTGGGAGCGCAGGCCAAGGCGAGAAGTCCGAGGAGCAGTAGCGGAGTTCGGGCGATCGGCCGAAAACCCAGAGGGGCTGCCCGGCGGGTGAGAGCAAGGCTGATCTCGCGGACGGTGAGGAAGAGGACGGCGACGATGAGTGAGGCGAGCTTCAAGAGCACGGCTGCGGCGTGGAGGCCGTTCATCGTGGTATCGCGCGGATGGAGAAACGGAATTTCCAGCGTGGCGACGATGAATGCCGTAGGTGCGAGGATGCCGAGGAGGAAGACCCGGACGTAGTCGCGGGGAAGGAGCACGCTGGAGACCCGGGCCGGGAGCCAGAGGAGGCGGCTGGAGGAAGTGAGGGAGAGCGTGGACAGGATGCCGAGGAGGATGAGCGTGATGATCATCGCGTAGGTGAGGTAGAGGCTTTCGAACATGCGGTGTTCGGCGAGGCGGGCATAAGGTGCTGGTTGGCCATGGAAGGATATTGAGGACCTTTGAGTATCCAGACCGGGCACCTTACTGGTGAGACGTATGATCTCCTTCTGGTGGTCTAAGTAGGAGTCGAAGAACTCCGCTTCGTTCGGCAATCCAGCGTGCTCGCACGCGCGTGCCATGCTTTGAGCGGAAAGCACGGTGAAGTTCCAGTGTTTGGCATCGCCCCCCATGGTTTCCGAAACCAATGAGGCCAATGTCGCCCTCCACAGCCTTGCAAGGGATGCGATGTCCCTGGGCTGGTTGGAGGCACGCCAACCTTCCGCCCTCCCAACGAAAAGATAGGCGAGGCGCGAGAAGCAGAGGGGTGGATTGATGGCTTTCGCATCGGAGACGATGGCCAGGTCGAGGCCGATATCGGAGAATTGTGTGGGTGCGGGCCAATTCTTGAAACGTGCGTCAAGCCGCTCATCGCAACGATCTGCGATGAATTGTGAACCCAGTGCTTTTTCGAGCAGGAACCAAGCCTGTTCGTAGCTTTTGGAGTCGACGAGAAGCCTCTCTTTAGGTTCCCAGCGGGGCTCATAACCGACGTCTTCGTCGAAGGCCTTGCCTGTCAAAAGCGTGGAAATGACGAGGTGATAGTATCCGTTCCCCGGGTCGATTTTCTCAGCTTGAAGAAGAAGCGAATCGAAGTCGGCGTCGGGCATCACGGATTCCCTACGGAATCGTTCGGCAAAGGTCGCTGGTTCCGCCGGAGTTCCTTTCCATGCAGCCAGCCACCGCTTGTCGGGCTGGAGCTGACCTGTGTCGCCTAAAACGAGATCGACCTTTGAGGCGGGAACCCTTGTTGCAAGCGTGGAGTAAAGGGAGAAAGGTCTCCACCGCTGCTCCCAGCTCAATGTCTCAAAGATTCGGAGAAGCCTATCGGCACGGATGTCGGGTTCCGTAAATCCGATTTGTGAAACGAGTGCGATTCCACGCCATCTTTCAGTCGCTCCAGGACTCGCAACCACAAGCCAAAAGAGTCCCAGGGAAATGAAGGCGAGGGTGATGGTGAGCAGGTGGCTTTTGCGGGAGCGAGGGGGAGGTGACGGATCCACGGGGTGGCTCTCCAGGGGCACGGCCGTGGCGGCCTCGAAGAGGAGGTGGCGACGTTGCTCGTTCTTTGGATCGTCATCGGGGTAGGAGTCGATGACGGCGTCGATCCAAGGGTTTTTGGGTGGGCTTTGTGGCATGACCGCGTCCTACGACGAGTCGGAGGTTCCGGTCATGAAAAGGGGAGCTGCGTCTGAGGGGAAGGCGGATTGTGGTGGGTGGCTTCGGACTGCCGGGATCATGACCGAGACGGTCATGCCACTGGTAGGGTGAGCGGGCTTGGCGGATGGAATCCGCCGCTACGGAGGGGGTGGCTTCGGACTGCCGGGATTCATGACCGAGACCTCCGACTCGTCGGGGCGCGCGGTCATGCCACTGGTGGGGTGGGTGGGCTTGGCGGATGGAATCCGCCGCCACGGTGGAGCTTGGTGTAGGGACCGTTGTTCTGGAGAAGTTCGGCGTGGGTGCCGGATTCGGCGATGCGGCCATCGACGAGGACGATGATGCGATCGGCGGCCTCGATGGTGCTGAGACGGTGGGCGATGACGAAGCAGGTGCGGTCGGCGCGGAGGATTTCGAGGGCTTGTTGGACGAGGCGCTCGGTGCGGTTGTCGAGGGCGGAGGTGGCTTCGTCGAGAAGCAGGATGGGCGGGTTTCTCAACAGCGCACGGGCGATGGAGAGACGCTGCTTTTCTCCGCCGGAAAACCGGATGCCGCGCTCGCCGGCAAGGGTGTCGAGCCCCTCCGGGAGCTCGCGGACGAAAACAGCGGCGTTGGCACTTTCAAGAGCGGCCCAGAGTTCATCGTCGGTGGCCTCGGGGCGGGCGATGCGGAGGTTGGCGCGAAGGGTGTCGTTGAAAAGAAAGCTGTCCTGGGTGACGTAGCCGATGCGGTCGCGCAGCCATTCTTTGGAGATCCCGGCCAGAGGTTGGTCATCGAGGAGAAGGCGGCCGGCGGTGGGTTCGTAGAATCGGGCGATGAGGTGGAGCAGGGTGGACTTCCCGGCACCGGTGGGACCGACGAGGGCGATGGTCTGGCCGGGGGCGGCGTGGAGGGAGATGCCGGAAACGGCGGGGTCGGAGCTACTGTTTTCATCGTAGCTGAAGGAGACGTCTTCGAAGCGGATATCGCCGCGCAGGGAGGCGGGCTGGAGTCCCTCGGTGAGATGCGGCTCGGCGGGACGGTCGAGGATTTCGCGAACGCGGCGGGTGGCGGTGCGACCGCGGTTGAAGGTCTGGGAGAGGGGGTTGATCTTCGAGACGGGATCAAAGAGAAAGCCCCAGGCAAAGAGGAAGTAGAACAGGGTGCCGGGGGAGATGTCGCCCTGGAGGACGCGCCAGGCACCGTAGGCGACCATGAGGATGATGCCGGTCTCGGCGAGCAGGGAAACGAAGGGCCAAACGAGGGCCTGGCCTTTCATGACGCGCAGGTAGGACCGGCGGGTACGGTGGGAGGCGGCGGCGAAGGAGTCGAGCGTCTCGGGCTCGTGGGTGAAGACCTTGATCTGACGGATGCCGGAAAGGGAATCGTGGAGCCGTGAGTGGAGGTCGGCAGTGGCTTCGGACGACGCGCGCCAATGCGGGGCGGCGCGAACGGAGTGCCGCCAGGTGATGAGACCGATGAGGGGCAGGGGGGCGATGGCGACGAGGGCGAGCTGCCAATCGTGCCAGAAGAGTGCGCCGAGGATGGCGAGGAACTGGAACAGGGCGGGCAGGGCGACGTCGAGGGATTCGACGAGCAGGCGCTGCATGGCGGGGACGTCATCAGCCACGCGGGACATGATTTCGCCGGAGGCGTGTCGATCAAACCAGCGGACGGGCTGGCGCTGGAGTCGGTCGAAGAGACGGACGCGGAGGTCGTGGATGAGGCGCGCCTCGTAGGACTGGGCGAGGAACGAGCGGAGCGAAAGCAGGGCCTGGCGCAGGGCGATGGCAGCGACGCCGATGAGGGTGGTGCGGAGGATCAGGTCGGGCCGGTTTTGGCCGATGATGACATCGGTGAACTCGCGCGCGATGGTCGGGATGACGAGGACCAGCGAGGTGCCGACGAGCGCGAGGACGATGAGGAGGAGGGCGCGCATGTCGGGTGAGTGGAAAGGAAAAAGGGGGAAGTGAAAAGCCGGGCTCTTCGGGAGAAGAGACCGGCTTTTTGAGAAGGAGGCGGCGGGGCCGTCGCGGCGGCGTCAGCAGCTGGGGCAGAGCGGGGCTTCCTCGGTGCGGGCGGGGGCTTCGAGGAGCGGATTGGGGGCGAGGGTGCCGAGACCGATTTTTCCGAGGAGTTTGCGGTCGCGCTCGATGGCGGGGTTTTTACCGGTGAGCAGTTTTTCGCCGTAGAAAATGGAATTGGCTCCGGCGTAGAAGCAGAGGGTTTGGAGCTCGTCGGACATGCGCTCGCGGCCGGCGGAGAGGCGGACCTTGGACTTGGGCATGGCGATGCGGGCGACGGCGATCATGCGGACGACATCGAGCGGCTCGACAGGAGCGGTGCCTTCGAGCGGGGTGCCGGGCATGGGCATGAGGGAGTTGATCGGCACGCTCTCGGGCTGCGGGTTGAAGCTGGAAATGATTTCCAGCATGCGCAGGCGGTCTTTGGTCGTTTCGCCGAGGCCGAGGATGCCGCCGCAGCAGACGGACATGCCGGCGTCCTGCACGTTGCGGATGGTGTTGAGCCGGTCCTCGTAGGTGTGGGAGGTGACGATGTTCGGGTAGTGTTCGGGCGAGGTGTCGAGGTTGTGGTTGTAGGCGGTGACGCCGGCCTCGCGGAGCCGCTTGGCTTCCTCGGGACCCACTTCGCCGAGGGTCACGCAAACCTCCATGCCGAGGGTGGAAACCTCGCGGATGATTTCGAGGACCTGCTCGAAGCGCTCGGTGCCGCCGCGGACGCCTCGCCAGGCGGCACCCATGCAGAAACGGGTGGAGCCGGTTTCGCGGGCGTGGCGGGCGCGCTGCATGACGGCTTCTTTTTCCATGAGGCGCTCGAGCGGGACGCCGGAATTGTAGCGGGCGGACTGGGCGCAGTAGGAGCAGTCTTCGGAACAACCGCCGGTCTTGATGGAGAGCAGGGTGCAGAGCTGGACTTCGCCCTCGGGCCAGTGGCTCTCGTGAACCTCGTGGGCTTGCTTGAGGAGATCGAAAAGCGGGAGGTCGTGAAGGGCCTGGAGTTCGTCGAAGGTCATGAGCTTGGTGGGATCGAAGGTGGAGAGAGGCTTACGGCGTCGGCGCGAGCTTGGCTCGGCGTTCCTTGCTGGATGATGGTTGCGGTTTGCTGGCGGGTCAGCGGGCCCAGCGGCCTTTGACGACGGGCATGATGCCGCGTCCGACAACGGTGTAGTCGGTGGGACCCACAGCCCCTTCGAGCGGCACGCCGAGGTGGCGCTTCCACACCTGGCTCATGCTCTCGCCGGTGTGGCAGCCCCAGCTCTTGCAGTAGGCGTTCTTGGCGAAAATGGAGCGGCTGATGCGATGGATGTCGTTCTCGTGCAGCCATGCGGTGGAGGCGGCCATGATGTCGTTGCCGTAGTCGAGCATGAAGCAGAACTTGTTACTATGACCGAAGTAGTCAAAAGTCTGGATCGATCCGCGCGGCCGGCTGTTGAGGGCGTTGACGAAATCACCCGAGGACGAGACCCAGCGCAGGGTCGCGTTGCGTTTGGCGGCCAACTCGCTGATCCAGGTAGTGTAGGGTTTGCCATCCTCGGCGGAGCGTGACTGATAGCCGGGGCGGTAGACGATCCAGACGAGCGGAGCGTTTTCGCCGTAGGCCTTGCGGATCTCCACCATGCGCAGCGTGGAGCCGCGGACGAAGTTCGCCCACCAACGATCGTGCTGGTCACGCTTCACACGCAGGTCTTCCCATTTGCGCAACGCGGGCCCGCCGGTGACGATGACGTGGTCGGCGAGGGCGGTGGGGATCAGCCCGAGAACCAGCAGGGCGATCAGAAGGTGGCGGAGGATGGCGGGCATGACGCGGGGCATTGGAAGGTCTGGAGGCGTGATTGGCAAATGCTGGATTTCAGCTGCGGGCGAAGGCATTGGCCATTTTTTCGAGACCTTCGAGCATCCGTGAGCGCGGACAGGCGAAGTTGAAGCGGAGCCAGCCGGGCCAGCCGAAGTAGGCACCGTCGGAAACGAAGAGCCCGGCTGCCTTCTCGAGATGGAGCGCGGGGTTGTCGTGACCGGTGGCGCGGGCGTCGATCCACTGGAGGTAGGTGGCTTCTCCGATCACCGGCTTCAGCGCGGGAATGTTGGCGGCGAGGAACTTCAGGAGGGTATCGCGGTTTTCCCGGAGGTAATCGATGAGTTCCAAGCGCCAGGGTTCGCCGTGGCGGTAGGCGGCCTCGGCTGCGTAGTAGGAGAGGGCGTTGATCTCGCTGAGGGTGTGGCCGCGGGCGGCGGAGAATTTCCGGCGGATGGAGTCGTCTGGGATCACGGCGTAGGCATAACCGAGGCCGGCGATGTTCCAGGTCTTGCTGGGGGAAAGCAGCGTGATGGTGTGCTGACGGAGCTCCTCCGGCAGGCGCAGCGCGGAGAAATGGGGCGTGGCGGCTTCGTCGAGGATCAGGTCGCAGTGGATCTCGTCGGAAACCAGGATGAGCTGGTGATCACGGCAGAATTCGGCGGCTTTCCGGACCTCCTCCTCGGTGAATGCCCGGCCGATCGGGTTCTGCGGGTTGCAGAGGATGAAGACTTTGGTTTCCGGGGTGAGGGCGGCGGCCATGGCCTCCCAGTCAAAGGTGTAGCGGCCGTCGACAAGGGCGTGATCGACGGTGATCAGCTTCGCGGCGGCATCGTGATGAACGCCGAGGAAAGGCGGATAAACCGGGGTGCAGGTCATCACCGCCTCGCCTGGGCGGCAAAAGGCGCGTGCGGCGAGGGAAAGGGCGGGGACCAAGCCTCCAAGATGGATGACGTGTTCAAGCGGCGGGCGCGAGTCGTGCCGGGCGGCGAGGTAATCGAGAATGGCTTCGTTCAGGCCCTCGTGCGCCTGCGGGTAGCCGAAGATGCCGTGATCGACGCGGCGGTGCAGGGCGTCGAGAATCTCCGGACAGGAGGCGAAGTCCATGTCGGCGACCCAGAACGGGTCGAGATCGGGACGGCGGTCGTATTTGATGTTACCCGTGCCCCGGCGTGGGATCACGGTGTCGAATCGGGAAGACATGGGATTACGGTAGCGGGGCGTCGAGAGCTTGGGTGGCGGCCCCGATCATGCCGGCTTCGTTGCCGAAATGGGCGGGGAGCAGCTGGAGGGACTCCTTGAAGGGTGCGCTGAGCTGGGAGTCGAGGATTTCGCGCAGCGGTTCGAAAAGCAGCGGGCCCGCCTTGGCGACGCCGCCGCCGATGATGATGGCCTCGGGGTTGAGGAGCCAGCAGCAGTCCATGAGGACGTTGGCAAGCTGGGCGGCGATGGTTTTCCAGAGGGAAAGAGCGATGGGATCGCCCTCCAAAGCCGAGCGCGACAAGGCGGCGGGCGAGAGGTCATCGAACGAGCGATGAAGGCCGCTCGCGTGATACGCCTCGGTGGCGGCCTGGGTGATCTGCTGATTGCCGATGTATTCCTCCAGCGCTCCAAGATTGCCGTAGGTGCCGCGAAGGCCCTGCCAGTCGATCGACATCTGACCGACCTCGCCGGCCCCGAAGCGTGCGCCGCGGACCATCTGGCCATTGACGACGAGGCCGCCGCCCACGCCGGTGCCGAGGGTGATGGCGATGAGGTGTTGGAATCCGCGGCCGGCTCCGAGTTTCCACTCGGCGTAGGCCATGCAGTTGGCGTCGTTATCGACGACAACGGGAAGGCCGGTGCGCGAAGCGAGTTGTTGTTTGAGCGGGAAATCCCGCCAGCCGGGGACGTTGGTAAGGTTGTGGACGATGCCCTGCTCGAAATCGACGAACCCGGGCATGCCGACACCGATCGCGGCGATGCCGGGGTGGCGGACCCTGAGGTCCTCGATGTAGCGGAGCATGGCCTCGAGGAGCGGCTCGGCCCCGTCGAAATCCTGGGTGGCGATGGGTGGGGCGTGGTCGATGACATCGGCCTCGCGGATGACGCCGAATTTCACCGATGTGCCGCCAAAATCGATGCCAATGGCAAGGGCGTCGGGCTTCATGGCTGGAGGTGTAGGGAGGGATCCCGGGGAAGGCACGCCATTTTGCGCGGCGGGATCAGGCGAACACACGGCGGCCTACGAGATCGAGTCCGTGGAGGGTGATGTCGGGATCGACGCGCTGGATTTCCGGGACCCCGCGAGCGATGAGCGCGGCATCGCCTCCGGTCGCGATCGCGATGGCATCGGTGTCCAGCTCGCGGCGGATGGCGGAGAGGATTTCCCGGACCAGGCCGCGGTAGCCGATGACGGCACCGGCGCGCATCGCCTCGGTGGTCGAGCGGCCGATGGCATGCTCGGGTTCCTCGAGTTCGACGATGGGAAGAAGGGCGGTTTTTCTGCCGAGGTAATCGCCCATGGCTCCCAGACCCGGGGCGATGACGCCGCCGAGGTAGGCGGGGGTGGCGGAGATCACGTCGAAGGTGACGGCGGTGCCGAAATCGATCACCACGGACGGTGCTCCGTGCCGGGCGACCACGCCGACGGCATTGGCGAGGCGATCCGCGCCGATGCTTTCCGGGCTGGGGTAATCGATGCCGATCTCCAGCGGGCTGGTGGCCGAGAGCGAATGTAGCGGCGCGTGCGGGGCGAGGGCCGCGGCGATTTCGGTGGCCTTGGTGGGGACGACCGAGCAGAGAACCGCGGCATCGAAGCGAGCGCCCTCAAGTTTGGCGGTGAGGCGTATCTCGGAGATCTCCGCGGTGGGGATCCAAAAGGTTTCGCGCGCGATCCCGGACTCGTCGCTGAAGGCGAACTTGGTGCGGGTGTTGGAGTTGTCGATGAGGAGGAGGCGCATGGATTTCACCAGCGGTGGGTGTGGAAAGTCTGGCTCTCGTCGTTTTCCATGGCGGGGACACCACTTCGGGATCGGACCTTGAGGCGAGCGGAGCCGGCCTGGAGTTCCAGAGGGCCGGCGAGTTGGGACTCTTCCAGCCAGAATTTCACGGACAGTGCATGGATTTCGCCCAGGCCCGCGACTTCGGAGGCATCGGTGGCGGGAGTGCCTTCAAGGTCGATTTGAGCGGGTTTGACGGCTTCCCGGTCCGGAACGAGCAGCAGGAGGGGATCGGGCACGGCTTGGCCCGCTTCGGCCCGAAGGTGCAGATCGAGCCAGAAATACGAATGATCGCGCGTCAGCCGGGCCGTCTCGATGCGGATGGGCGAGTCGGAGATCCGCCACTGATAGGGGCGGACCCACAGCCAGCCGGCGGCGACGAGGGTGAGGCTGGCGAGAACGAGGAGCCAAAGGGTGCGGCGCTTCACGGGAGAGGGTTATTTCAAAACCGGTGACGCGCACCAGACACAAAAAACAGGCGGCCCGGGAGGGCCGCCTGTGGGTCGGAATGACTTCCGTGTCTGGGGGGATCAAATTAGTCCGTGTAAGCCGGAGCGCCGTGCTCGGCCACGTCCAGGCCTTCTTCTTCCTCCTGGGCATCCACGCGGACGCCGAGGGTGAACTTGAGGATGAGGAACAGGACGAGGGAGCCCACGAAGGCGAAGGCGGAGATTGCCAAGGTGCCCAAGAGCTGAACACCGAAGCTGTGGTCGGGGTTGGTGCTGAAGATGCCGACCGCGAGGGTGCCCCAAACGCCGCAGATGCCGTGGACGGAGACCGCACCGACCGGGTCGTCGATCTTGATCTTGTCGAAGAAGATGACCGAGAAGACGACGATGGCTCCTGCGACGGCACCGACGACGACGGACATCCAAGGGGAGATGGAGTCCGCACCGGCGGTGATGCCGACAAGGCCGGCGAGGATACCGTTGAGACCCATCGAAAGGTCGGGCTTCTTGAGGACGGTCCATGAGGTGAGCATGGCGGCGAGGCCACCGGCGAAGCCGGCCATGGCGGTGGTCACGAAGACGCGGGACACGGCCTCGGGATCAGCGCTCAGCACCGAGCCACCGTTGAAGCCGAACCAGCCGAGGAAGAGCATGAACACGCCGATGTTGGCGAGGGGCAGGTTGTGGGGAAGGATGGGCTTGACGCCCTCCTTGGTGAACTTGCCGCGGCGTGGGCCGAGGATGATGATGGCTGCCAGAGCGGCGAAACCACCGAAGGCGTGAACGAGGGTCGAGCCGGCGAAGTCGTAGAAGCCTTTGGCGTCGAGCCAGCCCGTGCCCCATTTCCAGGAGCCCGTGATGGGGTAGAGAAGGCCGACCAGAATCGTCGCGTAGATCATGAAGCTGACCAGCTTCACACGCTCGGCGACGGCACCCGAGACGATCGTCGCGGCGGTGGCAGCGAACATCGCTTGGAAGATGAAGTCGGACCAAATGGTGTAGCTGGCGTATTCCGCGGTGACGCTCGCCGTCCGCTCTGCTTCGTCGGCAAAGCCATTGAGGAGGGGGGTGCCCATGGAGAAGAAGCCGTTCCAATCCACTCCCATCTCGCCGGGATACATCGCGTTGAAGCCCCAGGCCATGTAGGTGAGGGCACCGATGCAAACGATGAACACGTTCTTGAACAGGATGTTCACCGTGTTCTTTTTTTGGCAAAGGCCGGATTCCACCGAGCAGAAACCGAGGTGCATGATGAACACCAGAGCCGCCGAAAGGAGAATCCAGAGGTTGTTGACGGTGAACATCGCCGCGTCACCTCCGGCCATGAAGGCCTCGTAGGTTCCCTCGGCGGGCGGCTCATCCTGGCCGAAGGCCGTGGCCGTCAGCATCAAGGGGATGAGGTATTTCAGTTTGGTCAGCATTCGCATGGTTGGTTGGCGTGGTTGGTTTTGATGAACGCGGCCGACGAAAGCACCTGCCGTGCCAACCTTGGTTTCGCGGTGCAAACGAAGCGCTTGAGCCGGTTCTAGAGAGAATCCAGAGCTGCGGGGGGGACGCAGAGCGGGCGTTCCCCGGGCGTCCGACGGAGCACAAGGAAATGGCCTTGCCAGTGGCTTTTCTGCTGCCTAACTACCGCCCGGGCGAGTGGCACCCCGCCGTGCTTTTCGCTGGACACGTTCGTTAGGATTTCTTAAGCAAGTCCCCGATGAATGGCGTCCGGCAGCCGAAACAGCATGGCGGACGCTAGTCGCCCCAAGTCTCCCGAAGTCGGATTCGTCCAAGCTCGGGGGTTCTAGCAGCAACCGAAAAATTAAAAACGATGCGCAACTACAGCAAAACCGTTGGCGCCCTGGCCGCTGCCTCCACCCTCGTGGCTGGCTACGCTTCGGCGGAACTTGAAGGTGAAGTGCACGTTGGCTACGCCAACATGTACGAATTCCGATTCGTGGACCTCGGCAACGACCTCATCGAATCCGGTGCGGACGTGGCTTGGTCCATGGGTGACCTGAGCTTCAACGCCGGTGCCTGGTACGCGTCCTATGATGCTCCGGGTGCTTTTGGTGCTGCGGCCATCAACAGCGACGAACTCGATCTCTACGGTGGCGTGAGCTACGGGATCGGCGACCTCACTCTTGAGCTTGGGTACATTTACTACTACTTCCCTGACCTCAGCGCCGATACCCAGGAAGTTTACCTCGGTGCTTCCTACGAGCTTCCGTTCGGAATCGCCCTTGGTTCGACCTTCTACTACGACTTCGACGCGAACGACGGCTGGTATTGGGACACCAACATCGGCTACACCATCGAATTCAACGACTGCCTTGCCCTTGAGCTGGGTGCTGGCGTTGGCTTCGCCGACGGCCACGGTCTTCAGGCTTCGGCCCGCCCCGGTTCCGTTGGTACCGCCGACGGTTTCCAAGGTTACTACCTGACCGCCGCTCTTCCGTGGGAATTCCGCGAAGGTGTGACCCTGTCGCCCTACGTGAAGTACACCAACGGCGAAAGCGACCTCGTGACCGACCTTTACGGTAACAGCGGTCAAGAATACCTCGTGGCAGGCGTCAGCCTCGCCGTGGGCTTCTGATCCCGCGGGGTTCAAATCTGAACCTCAACGATTCTGGCGGCCGTCTCCTTGGGAGGCGGCCGCCTTTTTGCGTTCGGAGGTTTCCAGCAACTCAATCGCCTGCTCTGGGATGGGCTTGATTGTAGGCGTTCCGCAGACGCTCCTTGGTCACGTGGGTGTAGACCTGGGTGGTGGAAAGCGAAGCGTGACCGAGCATCGACTGCACCGAGCGCAGGTCGGCTCCGGCGTCCAGAAGATGGGTGGCGAAGCTGTGGCGGAGCTTGTGCGGTGAGATGGGAAAAGGGATCGAGGAGAGCCCGACGTACTTCCGCAGCAAAAGGTCGATAGCCTGTTGGGTGATCCGGGTGCGACGTTTGCTGAGAAAAAGCGGTCCCGAAGCGATGCCTGCTTCCCGCATGTAGCGGCGAATGGCTTCGAGTGCGGGATTTCCGATCGGGATCAGTCGTTCCTTGGAACCCTTGCCTACGACCCGGAGCGTTTCGCCGAGGAAA
This sequence comes from uncultured Haloferula sp., assembly GCA_965652295.1. Classification (GTDB taxonomy): domain Bacteria; phylum Verrucomicrobiota; class Verrucomicrobiia; order Verrucomicrobiales; family Akkermansiaceae; genus Haloferula. The sequence continues at coordinate 101,827 of CBFGTS010000004.1, forward strand.
TCGAGGGATGAGACGTCGAGGGACCGGAGTTCGGAAATGCGGAGGCCGCAGGAGTAGAACAGCTCAAGAATGGCCGCGTCCCGGAAGGGGAGCCACGGAGGAGAGTTGCGGGGAACGGGGGTCTTGAGGGGGAGGGAAAGAAGTTCGTCGATTTGGGAAACATTCAGAACGACGGGCAGCTTCCGTGGTGCCTTCGGGAGCTGGATGGCGGCGACCGGACTCGCGGCCAGACCGCGGCGGTGGACGAGATATTTGTAGAACGACCGGAGGGCGGAAAACCGGAGCCGGATGGTGGATCTCGACAAACCGGACTTCATCATGGCGAACAGCCAATCCCGGAAGGGCTGCTCATCAAGCCCCCGCCAATCGGGTGCACCTTGAGGAGAGGCGAATTTGCGGAACGATTCGAGGGAGTGGAGGTAGTTCTGAACGGTGCGCGGCGAGCAGTTCTTCTCCGTGGAAAGGAAGGAGAGGAAGTCGGAGGCAAGGGGATCGGTCATGGCTGCCTGCGGCGGGCGCGCACGAGACGCACGACGACCAGCACGGTTCCTGCGAGCATCATCACGCCGGCCATGATCACCGCCAGATAGCCCATGCGGGTTTCCTGCTGGATCACCTCGGCCATCGATTCCGGATCCAGCTCGCCGGCCTTCTCCAGACGCAGCCTGGCGAGGACCAGTAGAAGCGTGGCCGAGAAGAAGAGGGTGAGCGCGATGCGGGTGAGGCGGTTCATGCGCAGGCGGGACACGTGCCGAAGAACTCCAGCTCGTGGTAGAGGTTCCGGTAGCCGGTGGATTCCTTGATTTCCTCTTCCAGTGCGTGGACCGGGCAGGGGGCCTTGATGGCTTCGATGGATCCGCAGCGGGTGCAGATCAGATAATCGTGATGCCGGTCCGGAAGCAGGAGGGTGAAGTAGGCGGCCCGCTCATGCAGCCCCAAACGGCGGACGATGCCGTGGTTTTCAAGCCGCTGGAGCAACCGGAAAACGGTGGCCTTGTCGCATTGATCGCTCAGCCTCGGCGACTCCGCGAGCTCGGCAAGGGTCATCGGGCGGTCCGATTCGAGGAGCGTCGCGAGCAGCTGCTCAAGGGCTTTGGTCCGGCGCAAACCGAGTTCGCGGCAGCGGGCGATCAGGGATGAGACGGCGGTTTCCATGAGGCGGTGGAAAAGCCTAGTCCCGCTGTTTCACCCGTGCCAATGGGAAAACCATGGGAAGCCTTCCGCGGAGAAAGGGAAAGCCCCGCCGGACGAGATCCGACGGGGCTTTGAGATGACGGGTTCCGGGACGGGGGTCAGGGTTCCGTGCCTTCGGCGAGACGGAAAAAGGCCTTCAGGTTCGTGGATGCGTCGACTTCCAGAACGCTGACTTCCGTTTCCCCGGCCGCCGTGAAGCCGGATCCGACGATCGGAGCGAAGTCCGCGAGGTTCACTCCGCCCTCGATGTGATAGGGCTGTCCCGCCGCGAGCCCGCCGAGGGTGAGGGTCAGCGTGTCCGGGTCGGCGGCGGTATCGAGAGCGACCGCGGTGATGACGGGGTTCGACTCCACCGGCGGCACGACCGTTCCGAGGGGAAGGATGATCGCCGGAGCGGGATCCGTGCCTTGCTCTTTCATCGTGATCCCATGCCAGCGGTTGGCGTGTGCCGCGTCCATCGCCAGCGTGACCACTCCATCGGTGTCGCTTTCGAGGAACGAAGTGAGATCGAGCATTGTGGGGTTGGAGTAATAAACCCCGACCGCCGTTGGTTGGATGGTGCCGAGCAAGACCCACTTCGCTGGATCGCGTGCCCAGATGTTCAGGGTGGAACGTTGCTCTTCGATGATTCCCGGAGCGTTTGCGTAGTTCGTCGTGGATTCGGCCCAATTCTCACCTTCGTCACCATCGATCAGACCGTAGACGTTGATGACTCCTTGGGTGCCCGATGACCAGGGAACATGGATTCTGAGCACCGCATTCGACAGGTCTCCCATCATGGCCGAGCGGTCGAAACGGAACATGGGGATATGGAGGCGGCTGACCTGATTGTTACGAATGCTAACCACGCCATCGGCTCCGTGGATCGCGTCGGGGCCGGTCGTTGCCGTTTGTTCATCGTTGGAGAGTTCGGTATCGGCACCATTGCCCACTGCGGTGGTCGCTTCTCCTGCGGAGGGCACGGAAGACATGAGGGTCGGATCGGTGCCCGCGTGGAACTCGATCACGTTGATCACGCCATCGTTGTCGGAATCGTCGGTGCCGACCTGGGTGGTTTCAGTGGTGAAATAGAACCGCTCCCAGCCTTCGGGCAGGCCGTCTCCATCGGTGTCCGGCGAGGAGAAGGGATCGCTGCCGTTCGTGGCCGCGGCGTATTCCTCCGCGTTGCTAAAGCCGTCCGAATCGTTGTCGTCGGTCTCTAGCTCGGTGGTCGTCAGGTCACCGAACGAGAACATCTCCCAACCATCACCCAGGAAGTCCTCGTCCGTATCGGGCGAGCTGGTGCGGAGGGTGGGATCGGTTTCAAAGGGAAGCGCGCTTTCCTCCTCTTCGTTGGTGGCATAGTCGAGATCCGGGTCGTCATCGCCGTCGTAGAGCGCGATGCTGGTGAAGTAGGTGATTTCAAACGCATCGAGCAAGCCGTCCGCATCGGTGTCGTCGGGAACGGAGGCCTGGTTGGTAGGGTCGGAACCCGCGAGGTACTCGTCGTAATTGGTGACCAGATCGGAATCGGCGTCGGCGGAAGGATCGCTGGCGGTCGCAAGGTCACCGAAGACGAGCACTTCCCAGCGATCGTTGAGTCCGTCCGGCTCGCTGTCCACGAAGCTGTCCTTGCTCGTTGGGTCGGTGCCGGCGTTCTCTTCTTCCTCGTTGGTGTAGAGATCTCCATCCGAGTCGTCAGATCCGCTCTGGAAAAGAAGATCGGCGAGGTCATCGTCGAAAGTGTCGAAGTAGGTCAGCTCCCAGGTGTCGTCGAGACCGTCGGCATCAGCGTCTCCGGGAACCGAGTTGGGGTCGTTCGGGTCGGATCCAACAGGGGTGCCATCGGCTTCCTGTTTGTTGGTCAGTTCATCAAGGTCGGGATCGCCGTCAACGTCGTCCGTGACCGCGACGTCTGCGAGGGAGACGAGGCCGTCGTTGTCGCCGAAGTAGCGGTCCTCCCAGAGGTCGTTCAGCGTGTCGGCATCGATATCTCCGGGGATGGATGCGACATCATTCGGGTCGGAGAGTGCATCGTACTCGGCCGTGTTGGAGAACGTGTCAGCGTCGTTGTCGCCGAAGGCATCGGTGGCAGTGGTGAGGTCTCCAAAGAAGAAGGTTTCCCACCAGTCGTTCAGTCCGTCGCCGGTGTTGTCGAGGTTCTCGTTGTCGAGATATGAATAGTAGTCGCGAGGGTCGGTGCCGGCAGCTTCCTCTTCGGTGTTGGTTCCGTGGTCCCCATCGGGATCCTCAAATCCGGTGGCCACGGTCAGGTCGGTTTCGGTCACGATCCCGTCGTTGTTGCCGAAATACAGATCCTCCCACAGGTCGGTGAGTTCGTCGCCGTCGATGTCTCCGGGGATGGAGAAGGACCAGTTCGGATCCGATCCGGCGGTCTCTTCAGTCTCGTTGTCGAAGGTGTCGTTGTCCGGATCCCACTCCGCGCCCAAGGCGACGTCCTGGGCTTCGGTTCCGCGCGCCGAGGTGAGATCACCGAAATTGGCGATTTCCCAATCGTCGGTCAGGCCGTCCCCGTCGGAGTCGTCGCCGACCACGTTGGGGAAGGTGATGACCGGGGCGATCCCGGTCTCCTTGGACGTGAAGAAGAACGATTCAGAATCGTTGTCCACTTCCGCAAGGGTCACCAAGAAGGTGATCAGACCATCGGTGTCTGCGGCGATAAAGGTGTCGAGGTCGGTGCTGGGTTCCGTGGTGTTGAGCCCCACCACGCTGGTGGTGGTCCGGGCGACCCACGAGGGAGTCATTTCGGCGGTAAAAATGGGTTCGCTAGCGAGAGGCGTAGTGGGGTCGACGCCGGCGGCGGTGGCGAAGGTCACGGTGGATTCGTCCCAAGCTTCTCCCTGGCCGCCCGTGGCACCGTCAACGACGCCGTAGAAGTTCAGAGGACGACCGCGGTTCACGCCTGTTCCGTTGAGGGTGATCGTAGCCCCGGAGAGATCGCCGGAGATCTCGCTGATATCGAAGCGGATGTAGATATGCCGCATCCGTACGGAGTTGGCTTCCCGGAGGGCCAGGTCCTCGGTGCCGTGATTGGCAGCGGGTCCGGAGTTGGAATCGTTGGACAAGTAGGTGTCCGCGCCGCTCCCGAAGGAGGTGGGCACCGAAACGGTGGCCTGGCCGTCCATGGCCAGGGCGAGCAGAACGGCGGGACAAAGCGCCGTCGTGACGGAAGTGGATTTTTTCATGGGTCTTGGGTGGCGAGGTCTGGCCGAGGAGCGGATTCCTCAGCGTCTCATACCTAGCCTCATCCAATCACCCATGCGCACTCCGGGAGAATACCCCTTGGGGGTTAAATCCGGGGGTTACCCGTCCGGGGGATCAAAGATTCCACGGTCCCTGCTCTTTGGAATCGCGGAACTTCATCGCGGCTTCCGTTCGCGAGCGGACGTGAAGCTTTTCGTAGATGTGCTTCAGGTGGACGCGGACCGTTTCAGTGGAGATGCCAAGACGATGGGCGATTTCCTTGTTGGCCAGCCCCTCGCAGAGCAACTCGAGGATCTCGGTTTCGCGGGGGGAAAGGTTGATTTCCTCCTGCGGTTCGCGCGCCGGCTGGTGGAAGGCTTCGACGACGCGGCGGGCGATCTCGGCACTCATCGGAGCTCCGCCGCTGAGCACGTCGCGGATCGCGTCGCGGACTTCGGCCGGCGTCGAGCGTTTGAGCAGGTAGCCGGATGCACCAGCTTTGAGCGCTGCGAAGATTTTGTCGTGATCCCGGTAAACCGTGACCATAACGACCTGCGTTTCCGGAAGGTGCTGTTTGAGCCGTGCCGTCGCCTCGATTCCGGACATGCCGGGAAGGTTGATGTCCATGAGGATGACCTGGGGCCGGAAGGCGTCGATCTTCGGCAGGGCGTCCTCACCGCTGGTCCAGACGCCGAGGCATTGGAAGTCGTCCGAGGATTCGACGATTTTGCGGAGACCGTTGGCGAGCGCTGCGTTGTCTTCGACGATGGCGACGGTGATCGGTTTGGTTTTGCTCATGGCGTGGAGGAAGAAGCTCAGGCTTGGGGAAGGGGCAGGCTGATGGTGACCACCGTGCCCTCGCTGGGCACGCTGTGGAAACGACAATCTCCGCCGGAATCCTTCAAACGTTCCTTCAGGTTGAGGAGGCCGTGGCCCGACGAGTGCAGCGCGGAGTCGAAGCCTTTGCCGTTGTCGGTGATCCGGATGAGAAGTTCTCCCTGCTCGATTCCGATTCTCAGGGAAATGGTGTCGGCCTTGGAATGTTTGACGGCGTTGTTGAGCGCTTCGCGGGTGGCGAGGAAAACGTTGTGACGTCGGCGGGGACCGATGATGAGATCCGGGACCTGCCGTTCGATTTCGGCATGGAGCCGGATTCGGGCCGAGTCGAGAAACTCGCGGGCGAAGGCGGCGAGGTACTCGATGAGTGACTTCAGGCTGTCCTCGCGGGGTGTCGTGGCCCAGACGATCTCATCGAGGGTGGTGACGACTTCGCGGGCTTTCGAGGAGAGGGTGTTGACGGCCTGTGGCAGATCGTCGTCGTCCGGCTTCTCCGCGATGAGAGCGGATAGGATCGAGAGCTCGGTGAGGCTGGCACCGAGATCGTCGTGGAGGTCGCGGGAAATCCTGGACCGTTCCTTTTCCAGCAACTCCCGCAGGTGGAGTTCCTCCATCTTTCGGCGGAGCCTGCGTCGGGTCAGGAGCATGCCAACCGCCACCGCGAAGAGCGCGATGGCGACACCCGAAGCCGCCCAGAACCAAGGTAGCTGCCAGAAGTAGGGCCGCACTTTCAGCTGGATCGAGGCGGGAGCAGCCGAGGCACCATCGCCATTGGTCGCGATCACTTCGAACCGGTAGCGGCCGGGGGGGACCGACTCGTAGCTCATTTCGCGGCGTGCTCCGATGGGTTGGAAGGTGTCGTCGAGACCGACCAATCGGACCCGGTAGGTGACCTTTTCCGGGGCGGAGAGACAGACGCCCGTGTAGTGGAACTTCAGCCGCACGCGGCCGGGCCCTGCGGAGATGGTGTCGGGATGAAGTGGCACGGGAGTGCCGTTGATTTCCACCGGGCGGAACAGCAAGGTCGGGGGGAGGTTCTGGAGATCGATCTCCGAGGGCTGCACGCCCACCGGACCGCTGGTGGTGGGAAACCAGAGGGAACCATCGGGTTCCTGCCAAACACCCGGCTGCGAACCGCCGACGCATTCACGGGTGCTGAGCCCGTCGGAGCGATCAAGGCGTAGCCAGCGGGTGGGTTGACCGGGCTGGGTGAGGGAGCGCAGCAGGGAGTCTCTGCTGGCGCGGAGGATGCCACCGAGAGAGCCGAACCAGAAGTGGCCCTCGCCGGTTGCCACCATCCCCGTGAGACGGTCGTCCGGAAGCCCGGCCTCCGAGTCGAAGTTGTGCCACCGGCCCCCATGCCACAGCCATAGGCCGGAGCCGATCGTAGCCACCCAGAGTTCATCGGGTCCCTGTGAATGAATGGCGGAAACGCGGCGGCCACCGTTCGCTGCGGGCACGCCTAGATCGACGAATTCTCCGTTGCGCAGGGCGAGCACCCGGCCATCGGTCGTGCCGGAGTAGACCGTGCCGTCGGAACCGACTGTCAGGACCGAGCACTCCGCCGGACGGGCCTCGGTCCCGATCTTGTAAATCTGTGGAAGTCCCTCCACCCAGCGGGCAATTCCGCGGCCGCCGCCGAACCACAGGGTTCCGTCCGCATCCTGAATGATCGAGTTCACCTTGGAGATTTCATCCAGCCCCGCGAAGGGTCGCGTGAAGCTCTTGCCGTCCCACTGAAAAACCGAACCATCCGTCGAGCCCGCCCAAAGCCGTCCGTCGCGATCCTCGAAAAGGCAGCTTACCGGCCGTTCGTAACCTCCAGCCACCAGCTCCAGGTGCTCGATTTCAGTCCCTCGCAGGCGGTCGAGCCCGCCTGCCCGGCCTGCGAGCCACCAACTGCCGTCGCGGGTCCGGATCAGGGTGCGGATGGCTTGATCCTCCAAGGATGAGCCGGGAGCCAGCTGCATCACCCGGCTGGGTCTCACGCGGATCACGCCCTGGACGGGACTGGCGATCCACAGGTTTCCCTCGCGATCCTCGAACATGTCATTGGCGGTGACCAAACCGTCGAGCAGCTCCACCGTGGCATCCGGCTGTTCGTTGTCTGCGGGACGGTGGAGAAGCTGCCGGCCGACGATTTCCCAGATGCCGCCGTCGCGCTTGACCAGCCTGCCGGAGCAGACCGGCGAAATCGTCCTGCCCCTCGCCGCTTGTTCCCGGATTTCGTCCAACATCACCTGCTCAAGCGCATCCGGAGGCGGATCGACCAGTTCCTGCCCATCAAGGCCGATGCGGAACAGCTTGTCTCCCTTGAGATAGTGGACCGTTTCCTCGAAGAGGACCAAATGGGTGACCAGCGGCGGGTTGGGTTCGCCATGATCTTCGACGACCCGGACGAGTCGGTCGCCCTGAACCTTCAGCAGCCCGCCTTGGAAGGTGGACACCCAGACGCTGCCGTCGTCAGGAGTCATCAGGCGGAAGAAGCCAAGCCGCCGGCCCCGGTACCCGGTGGTCCCGCTGATGAGCTTGAACTCGAAGCCGTCGAACCGGGCGAGGCCTTCCGCCGTCGCCACCCAGAGCAGCCCGTCTGGCGTCTGACCCAGCGATCGGACCACGTTTCCCGGCAGTCCTTCCTCGGATTGCCAGTTGCGGACGAGGAAATCTTGGGGGCGGTCGGCGGACTCCGCGCTCATGCCCGAGACGATCAGGGCAGCCAGGCAGGCGAGGAGGCGAAGCATCGTCATGGTTTGGCGGGTCCCGGTGATCCTGTCGAGTCCGGGGAGCGGTCGGCCGAAGCGTATAAAAGCCGCCTTCCCACGAGGGAAGGCGGCCGGATGCCGGGTCGGCGAGAAGTGTCAGCGCCGGCGACGGAAGAAGCCGAGAATCCCGAGTCCGCCGAGGAGGGCGATCGAGGGTTCCGGAACCTCTTGAATCGCGATGTCGTCAAAGAAGGCTTCGGAGCGGCTGTTGGTGGTGTCCGAGTCAAAATAGCGGATTTGCATGTAGACGGTGCTTCCGGCGCTCACTCCGGAGCCGCTGAGGTCGAAATCCATTTGCCAGCTCTCCGCAAGCGCCTGCCCGACCGGATTGAGGGTTGTGAGATCGATGTCGAGCGTGCCGCTCTGCGGGGAAAAGGTACCTCCAGCACTGGCTCCGACCGTCATCGCACCGATCTGGGTGAGACCCACGGTGGCGTCCAGCGAGCTGCCATTGGCGAGCGTCGCCGAGCCATCGTCATACCAAAGACTGAGCTGGATGATCGCGGCGTGACGTCCGGTTCCCGCGCGGTCGCCGCGGTCGGACGAGATGCCCGTCACCCTCAGGTCGGACACACCCGGCGAAAGCGTACCGAGCGACTGATGGAAGTAGATGTCACCGATGGTTCCGGCCGAGTTGCCCGACAGAGCCCCCCAGTTGTTGCCGGCTCCGCCTCCCAGGCCGTCACTGTCTTTGAGCCATTCGACCCAGCCTCCCGTGGGGGTGGATTCAAACCAGGAGGTGACGTCGACGGTGCTGCCCTCGGAGTTGTTGGAAACCGCGTCGGCTTCGAAGTCGCCGTTGGTGACAACGAGGGCGGCGGAGGCGGGAAGTGCCGCGCCCAAGGCGACGAGGGCGGCCAGCATTGGTTGTTTTTTCATAGAGGTTTTCTTCATGAAGCTAGGGGTAGGCTACAGCGGCATCTTCGTTAGAGTGGCTGCGGGATGGCTATAACCCGTTGGGGTAAATCGCTGATTTGGAGGAGGTCGCGATGCTGAGGCGGCGAGGACAGGCGGCTGCGGCGGACGTCCCGGCTCTTCTCCCGAAGCGCGGCGTTCCAAAAGAAGGCGCCGGCTTCCGAAAGGAGGCCGGCGCGCATTGACTCTGATGCGTGAATCAGAAATCAGGACCTCCGGCGATGGAGCAGCCCGAGTACACCGAGGCCGCCGAGGAGAGCGACGGAAGGTTCGGGGACGTAGTCGACCGTCAGCGTCGGAACTTGGACGTCGGTGTTTTCGCTGGAAGCGAAAGCCATCCCGCGGTTGGCGGCGCTGTCCGGGTTGAAGAACATGAAGGTCACCAGGCCATTGTCCGAAAACCGTGTCTGGACGAAGGCTGTGACTGCGGCTCCGGTCAGGTCCACCGTGGTACCCGAAGTCACTGTGTCCAAACCTGCAAAGCTCGTCGAACGGCTGTCTCCAGAGCTGAAGGGATCGGTAATGGTCGCAATGGAGGTGGCTGTCAGTTCATCCCCGGTGGTGGAGAAAGTCAGGGTGGATTCGTCCCAGTTTTGGGGCGTGTTGCCTGCCGTGCTGTTCAAACCGAAGATATCGATCCGGCCGGTCACGAGCGTGTCACTCCGGTCCGAACCGGTGAGGCCGTTGCCGGGGTTTGAACCAAGTTTGGTGAGAGTGAAGTTGACGGAGGTGATCGAGGAGCCTACGGGAATCGTGGAGAGGTCGAACTGGACGTAGGACATCGCGTTGAGGTTCCCATCGAAGCGATAGATGTCGAGGTCGACATCGGATCCCGTGTTCGCTTCGGTGTAGCCGGTGTTTCCATCCCGGTGCCAGACCGTCGCGTCGTGGACGGGGGTCAGGTTGGTCGTCGCTGCCAATGCTGGAGACGCCAGGAGTAGCGTATAGGGGAGTCGTTTCATCGGGTTTTGTGGTGTTGGATTGCGTTGTGGGTTCCGGGGGAGAAACCGGTTCCGGGGAGAGCTGACCGTCTAGACAAAGTGGTCAACGTGCCTGGGTCCATGGAGACTGCTGGGAACCTACTAGTGACGTTAGGGAGAGAGCGGCCGTCGGTGCCATACCTCTTAGGGGGTAGAATCCGATTCTTGGCTGAGCTACCCCATCAGGGTGAACAACCGCGGTGCAAGAACCGGGTTGGACGGCGGTAATGAGAGGGATGATCCGGATGGGACGAGCGATGGCGGTGTCGGGAATGATGGCGGTGACTCCTCTTCACGCATGGCAACCCGCGGAGACGCTCGACCGCGGGCTCGTGGCGGTCCGACAGGATGACGCGGTGTTCCTGAGCTGGAGGCTGCTGGCGAGCGATCCGGACGATGCGGCTTTCGAGGTTTTCCGGCTCGGCGGAGCAAAGCCGCTGCGGCTCTCGCCCGAGCCGCTGACCTCGGCCACGTGCTTCCTGAATCCTGAAGGCGGTGACCGCTATGTGGTCAAGCGGGCCGGGAGCGACGAACGGTGGGAAGTGGAGGTACGGGAAAGACCGTATTTCGACATCCCGATCGACCCTCCCGAGGGCTACCGTCCGGGCGATTGCTCGGTCGGGGATCTGGATGGCGACGGCCAGTGGGAGATCGTGGTCCACATGGTCGGCCGTGGCCGTGACAACGGATCGCCGGGAATGACCACGCCGCCGGTGCTGGAGGCCTACAAGCTGGACGGGACCAAGCTTTGGCGGATCGACCTCGGCAAAAACATCCGGGAGGGGGAGCATTACACCCAGTTCATGGTCTATGATCTGGATGGGGACGGCCGGGCCGAGGTGGCCTGCAAGACCGCGGATGGCAGCATGGATGGAAAGAGGAGAGTGATCGGAGACCCTGACAAGGACTGGAGGAACCTTGAGGAGGGCACGCAGCGATACGGGCGCATTCTGACCGGTCCCGAGTTTCTCACCGTCTTCGAGGGGAAGACCGGGGCCGCTCTTGCGACGACCGACTTCATTCCGGGGCGGGAACCGATCGGCGGCTGGGGGGGAGTCGGTGGAAATGGCGGCAACGACGTTTATGGCAACCGCTGCGACCGGTTTCTCGCCTGCGTGGCCTATCTCGATGGGGAGCGGCCGAGCCTGGTGATGACCCGCGGCGTGTATGGCAGGATCGTGATGGCGGCATGGGACTGGCGTGGCGGGGAACTGACTTCCCGTTGGGTTTTCGATAGCGGAAGCGGCCTTGGGCCCGATCCGTCACCTTTCGCCGGGATGGGCGGCCACTCGCTTTCCGTGGCGGATGTGGATGCGGATGGCAGGGACGAGATCGTCTTTCAGGCGATGACCGTGGATGACGACGGGCAGGGTCTGTACTCGACCGGTCGCCGTCACGGCGACTCGATGCACGTCAGCGACTTCGATCCGCAGCGCCCCGGGATGGAGCTTTACCTGATCACCGAGAATGAAGATGACACCGTGCGCTGGCGGACGCCGGGTGCCGGCTTGCACGATGCCCGGACCGGCGAACTCCTGTGGAGCCACAGTCCCGGGGTGGACATCAGCGAGGGCGTGGTGGCGGACATCGATCCCCGCCACCCCGGAGCGGAAGTCTGGGGCGGGCCCGGCGGGCTGCGGACGATCAGGGGCAAGGAAATCGGGAGACGGCCGAGACTGTCTGAATGGGTGATCTGGTGGGACGGAGACCTGCTCCGGGAGATCTACGGAGGATACCGTATTTTCAAATGGGATTGGGAAGAGCAGGTCGAAAAGGAGGTATTCGAAGCGGAGCGACCCTTTCCCGACCGGGGTCGGCGCTGGGGGTTCGGCGGAGCCCGGCCGAGTCTCACCGCCGATCTGATCGGGGATTGGAGGGAGGAACTGCTGCTGGTGGGTCCCGGGGCGAAATCCCTGCGTCTCTATACCACCACGATGCCGACCGATCACCGGATGGTCTGCCTGATGCAGGAGCGCCAGTACCGGCTTTCGGTGGCGTGGCAGAACGTCGTTTACAACAAGCCGCCGCACACCTCGAAGTTCATCGGGGAAAACGAGGTGCCGGGGGATTGAGCCTGTCTTCTCAGGCCGTAGGGAAAAACCTCCGCTTCAAGGCGAAGGAAACGTGAACGAGGCCGATCAACGCAGGGACCTCGACCAGCGGCCCGACGACCGCCGCAAAGGCCACACCGGATTCGATGCCGAAGACCGCGATGGCCACCGCGATGGCCAGCTCGAAGTTGTTGCCCGCTGAAGTGAAGGCAACGCTGGCGGTGCGTGGGTAGTCGGCACCGAGCTTGGCTGCCATGACGAAGCTGATCAGGAACATCACGGCGAAGTAGATCACCAGGGGAATCGCGATCCGCAGCACATCCATCGGCAGCTTCACGATCGCATCGCCCTTGTAGGTGAACATCACCACGATGGTGAAGAGCAGCGCCACCAGAGTGAGCGGTGCGATCCGGGGAATGAACTTCGTCTCGTACCACGCCACGCCATTGAGCTTGGTCAGCACCAGCCGGGTCAGCATTCCGGCGAAAAACGGGATGCCGAGGTAGATCATGACCGAGGCGAAGATCTCGGACATGGCGATTTCCACCACCGCGCCCTCCAGCCCCACCAGAGGCGGAAGCACGGTGATGAACAGCCAGGCATAAGCGCCGTAGAAGAGGATCTGGGCGATGCTGTTCAGTGCCACCAGGCCGGCGGCATATTCCGAAGAACCCTTCGCGAGATCGTTCCACACCAATACCATCGCAATGCAACGGGCGAGACCGACGAGGATCAGGCCGACCATGTAGTCCGGCTGGTCGCGCAGCAGCAGGATCGCCAGCACCCACATCACCACCGGCCCGATGAGCCAGTTCTGCACCAGCGAGAGACCGAGGATGCGCGGGTTGGCGAAGACGCGGGGCAATTCGCCGTAGCGGACCTTGGCCAAGGGCGGATACATCATCACGATGAGCCCGATCGCCAGCGGCAGGTTCGTGGTACCGACGGTGAAGGGCGCGAAAAACGCCTCAGGATCCGCGATGAGGAAGCGGCCGATCAGGATCCCCATGGCCATGGCGGCGAAAATCCAGACCGTGAGGTAACGGTCTAGAAACGACATGCGCGCGGCGATGTGCTCGGACATGATTCGAGAAGAGTCAGCGTTGATCGAGGCGTCCGTCGGCATAGGCCGTGAACACCTGCAGGATTTCGTCGCGCACCCGCCGGAACACGGCGAATTGCTCCTCCTCCGTGCCCTCGGCGTGCGCCGGGTCATCGAAGGGGTAGTGGTGCCGGTTCATCTGGCCGGGGAAAGCCGGGCAGGCTTGGTCGGCGTTGCCGCAGACGGTGATGACTGTTTCGACGTCCCGGTCGAGGAAAGTATCGAGGTGCTTCGAGGTATGGGCGGAGATGTCGATGCCGATTTCGGCGAGGGCGCGGATGGCGAGCGGGTGGACGTAGCCTGCTGGCTTGGAGCCGGCGGAGGCGACTTCGAAAGCCGGGCCGAGCGCCCGTTGGAGGATGCCTTCGGCCATGTGGGAGCGGCAGGAATTGCCGGTGCAGAGGATGAGGATCATGGGAGTGGTGGTGGAGATCAGCAGCAGCCGGAACCGGGGGTGCAGAGGTTCTTTTGGCCGGGCAGGGGCGGCAGGCTGAAGTCCGGGATGCAGAGTTCCTTGGCGAGGCAGTCGGTGTGTTTCAGCCCGGTATGGAAACGGAGGACGTCATCGAGGACCTCGCAGCGGGTGATCGGAAGCTGCGTCAGCACGGGAGCCTCGTGCTCAATCTCCACGGGAAGTTCCGTACTTGGCAGCAGGCCGTCGGCGCGGTCGAAAATGGCGAGCAGTTTCAAGGCTTTGAGGCGGTGATCGGTATCCTCGGCAATCCACACCTGAAGCAGGCAGGAACCTACGGTGTGGCGCTTGCCGCCGCAGTCGATGAAGGATTTGGCGAGGTGCCCGACTTCGGTGATGTGGAAATGGGCGGGCACGTCCGAGCCATCGGGAGTGGCGAAGATGATCCCGTGATCAGGATGCCCGCGGAGGAGGTCGAGGAATTGTTTCGTGGTCATGAGGAGAGAGGAAGGGGGGCTCAGCAGCCGCAGTCGGAGTCGCAGCCGCCGATGTCTTCGATGCAGCGGAGGAAGGTCGGGAGGCACTCGCAGGCGATCCGGTAGCGGACCTGTTGGCCGCATTTCTCGCAGTCGATCCAGCCCGCCTTGCGCATCAGGGTGAGGTGCTTCGAAACCGTCGACAGGTCGCCGCCGACCAGTGCCTGGAGCTCGGAAACGCAGCGCGGCCCGGCATTCAGCGCCTGGATGATCTCAAGGCGCGCCGGGTGGGCGAGGGCCTTGATGATCTGAACTTTGCGGTCGAGGCTCAGCGCGTTCATTACTTGGCGAAAGTGCCAAGCTTGGCGATTTTGTCAAATATCTTGGTCAGGAGCCGGTGTGGAAGCTCAGGACGGTCGAGCGGGTCCTGGTGCCGAGGGCATCGGTGGCTTCGGCGGTGACGCGGTGGCTGCCGGCGTCGATTTCCCAGACGGCCTCAAAAGGTGCGGTGTCGTCGGTGCCGATGATGTCGCCGCTGTCTTCGTCGCGGAACTCGACGAAAGTCACCGAGGCTTCGGTGCCGCTGGGGGCGGCGGTGAGCCGGACTTTGAAATCGAAGGGGTCGCCGCCCGGGATCACGCTACCTGCCGGGGGAGGCGCGACCGGGCTCTCGTTGGTGAAATAGGCCGTGAAGCGCCCGCCTGCGGGGTTGACGGTGAAGGTGGAAAGGCTGTCGGTGGTGAAAATCCCGCCGTCGGAGTCTTTCCAGTTGATGAAATTGTGGCCGGTATTGGCGAGGGCCTTCAGGGTGAAGGTGACGCCCTCGGGCATCTCGGTGGTGGGAGTGACCTGGCCGGCGACCGTGCTGTTGGCGCGGGTGACGATAGGGTACTGCGGCTTGAGCCCGTTTTCGAGATCTCCGACACGGGGATCCCCGGCGAGTTCGCGGAACCCGGCGGCGACGAATTTCGCCATCATCAGTGCCCCCATCTCCTGGAAATGGGTGCCGTCGGAGTTTCCGGTGGGATAGTTCGGATACTCACCGGCAGGGTAGGTGTTGTAAAAGAAGCGGGAGTTGGAACCGGCCGTGCGGACGCGGAAGAAGTCGAAGGACTTCAGGTTGAGATCGATGACCGGAACGTCGAGGGTCGCGGCCACTTCCTTCATCCAGCCGGCGTAATTGTTGCTGGATTCGGTGAAGACGTTGCGCATCGTCGAGCCGTTCCAGGCGTTCATGACCATGGGCGTGACGAAGACCGGGGTGACATCGAGCGCTCGGGCTTCGGCGATGTACTGGGCGAGGTAGGTGCGGAATTCGGTCTCGGTGGTGTATCTCTCCGGTTTGGTCCAGTCGCGGTCGTTGTGTCCCCATTGGATGAGAAGGTAGTCGCCGGACTGCAGCTCGGTTTTCAGGGTGTCCCAGCGGCCTTCCACGATGAAGCTCTTCGAGCTGCGTCCGCCGATCGCGCGGTTGTGGATGGTGATTCTGGCGGGGTCGACGAAGTGCTGCATCACCTGACCCCAGCCTCTCATCGGGTAGGCGCTTGCGCTGTAGTTGGCCACGGTGGAATCGCCGATGATGAAGATGCGGGCGGTTTCGTAGGGGGTGATTTCGGTGGTTGCCACCCGGACTACCGGGCCGTCGGTGGCGAGGAAACGGGCGGTGACGTCGAGGGCGTCGATGTTGGCGAGGTCGTTGCCGTTGCTTTCGAGGCGGATGGTGTTGGTCGCGGCTTGGGCGAGAGAAACCACGACGTCCATCGTACTCCATGAGTTCCAAGCACCGGTGGGCGGGAAGGTGATGTCGCGGGCGATGCCGTTGACGCGCAGCACTCCGGTGCGCGGGCCGGTGGCACCAAGGGCGAAGCGGAAGCTCAGGGTCGCCGGGCCGCCGACGCCGCCATCAATGCCGGTCCATTCGATGAACGACCCGGTGGTGTCGAAATTGATGAAGCCGGTTCCGCCAAACCCGCTGTGGTTGCTTTCCAGGAACCCCTCGAAATCGACGTCCTCCGCCTGCGAGGTGGTGGTGACTTCATACACCTGAGGAAACGTGGTGGACGTGGTGAGGCGGAAGAACTCCTGGGCCGGTCCGGTGGCAGGGGCGAATTCCAGAGGCTCGCCTCCTGGAAAGGTTCCGAGGGGCGTCCAGGAAGCGAGGTCGGGCGAGCTTTCGAGCGTGTAGTCGAGCTCGGTGCGGACCGCGGGCAGGGTGACGAGCGGGCCTGCCGGCTGGGGCGCGACTTCGAGGCGATGGCCTTCCGTCAGACCGAAGGCGTATTCCTCGAAGAGCGTCGGGCCATTGCTGTCATGATCGAGATCCGGCGGCGAATCGGCGGACAGGCCGCGGTCGGTGAGCCAGGTGGCAAAGCGGCTCGCGGTGGGGGTGGGCGATCCCGCCGGAGGGATCACGGTGATTTCCGGGACGGGGGCCGCGCCCATGCCCTCGGCAAGATAGTAGCCGGGATGGGGCGGCTGGTTGTAACCGACGTTCTGCCAGGCGATCGCCAGGCGATACTGCCGGTCGTGCATCAAGGTTGGCAGGCGGTGTGGAGTCGGGTGGATGGTCGAGTAGACGCGCAGGGCGGAGTTGTCGCTTTCCCGCCAGATGATCTCTTCGCGCCAATCGCCGAAGAGGTCGGCGCTGAGCGCGGGTGTGGCTTTGGAGCCATTGTTGGAGGAGATGCCGGTCGGCGAAAGCAAGTTGGCGGTGGCGCTGTTTTCCCAATCCCACTTGGCGATGGTGGTTCCGTTGAGGAGCTCGCGCAGCAGGTCGCCATCCCACCAGCAGAGGAAGTTCATCGAGCCCGGCCGGGTGGAGGCGATCTCGCTTCCCTGCATGTCGTGGAGATTGGCGCGGGACGACCACGCTTCGAAGCCGGGGGTGCGAGGATCGATGTCGGCGGCGATGCCGCGGCCGATGTCGTCCGAGGCCGCGACGCCGAAGATGATCTCGCCGGTGGCCGCGTCGTGGAGTTCCGAGCCGTTTTCCCCGTAAGAACTTGGCGATTCGTGCACCATCCAGACTTCCATGCCCGGCCGTGTGGGGTCCATGTCGGAAAGATGGAGGGCGTCGCCGTGGGCGAGGCCGGTCGAGTAAAGCCCGCTGCCGTCGTCGTCGATGGTGCAGGCCCCGAAGACGATCTCATCGCGCCCGTCGTCATCCACATCACCGACGGTGAGGCTGTGCGCCCCCTGCCCGGCGTACGCGCTGTTGCCGCTGACGTTGCTGTCGAAAACCCAGCGTCGCGTCAGATTTCCCTCCCGCCAGTCCCAGGCCACGAGGAAGGTCCGCGTGTAATAGCCACGGGTCATCACCAGGCTCGGGCGGGTGCCATCCAGATAGGCGGCACCCGCGAGGAAGCGGTCGATGCGGTTACCGTAGTTGTCGCCCCACACCTGCTGGATGCGGGAAGTGGAGGGCGAGGCGTTGCTGTTATCGGGATCGCGGAGAGGGACGAAATTTGTTGAGACCAGTTCGGCTCCGGTTTCCCCATCGAAGAAGGTCAGGAACTCAGGGCCGGACAGAATGTAGCCGCCGCCGGTGCGGTAGTCGTCGGTCGGGGAAAACGAAGGTCGCGCGGGGCCGCCGGCGTCCTGCCAACGGACGGGATCGCCGATGGCTTGGCCGAGCCCATCGAGGGCACCCGGCGCGGTGCGGCAGGCGAGTTCAGCGCGGCCATCGCCGTCGAAGTCATAGGCGATGAACTGGGTGTAGTGGGCACCGGCGCGGATGTTCGGGCCGAGATCGAGCCGCCACAACCGGCTCCCATCGAGCTGATAGGCGTCGATCAACACGCTACCGGTGTAGCCGCTCTGGGAGTTGTCCTTCGCATTGGACGGGTCCCATTTCAGAATGATCTCGTAGCGGCCGTCGCCATCAAGATCGGCCGCCGAGGCATCGCCAGCGGTGTAGGTGTAGTCTCCCACCAACGGATCGGAGACCGCCGCAGGTGGATCGAGCGGAATCCGCAGGTATTCGAAAGGAGCGCTTCCGGCAGGGATCGTGGCTGCCTCGCTGGTCTCGTCCGCCCGGCCCCCGGCGACGGCTCGCACGCGGTAACTGATGGTGTGCGAGGAGTCGGCGGTGGGATCGATGTAGGAAGTTGGCCCGATGAGGGGGAAATCGGTGATCCGCTCCGCCGCGCCGCCATCGATGCTGCGGTACACGTGGAAGGTTGTCTCCGGCGGGTCGGTTCCGAGCAGCCGCCAGCCGAGCATCACCCGCCCGTCGTCGAGCCGCATGGCGATGAGGCCGCGGTCGAGAAACTCCATCTGATGGGCGGCATGCACTGTCGCGACGGAAAGGCAGGCCGCCGCGCAGAGGATCGGGCGGAGGGGGAGGAACATGGGTTTGCCAACCAAGTTGACAGCGATCCCTTCTTTGGTCCTTCCCCCAAAAAGGTTAGCGCGGGAGATGGGCCGAGGCTATTCCTCCTCGACGCGGAAGAACCCCTTCGGCGCGCCATCGAGTGGCGGGGGGAAGCCGAAGGTGTGCTCCGTGGTGATGCCTTGGGAATCGACGCCGGTAGCGGCCTCATAGGGGAAGCTCATGAGGTCGCTGGATGCGGCGATGCGATAGGTCCTGCCGGGGGAGGAGGACCACTCAAGCGTCGCGGAGCCCGACTCGAAGATGTAGGACTGGATCTTCGGCTCGTTCTCAAGCAGACCGAGCACGCTGGTGCTGAAGCTGGTGTAGGTACTGTAGGTGCCGTGGAACCAGAGGAGCGAGCGGTCGTAGCCGTGGTCCGCAGGGACAATCGGACGAAGGTTGTCGGCGGGCGACGCGGTGGTGAGCTGCTCCCATTCGAAGGTGAGCCCGCCATCGGGGGTGACGCCGCGCCAAATCTCGTAGCGTTCGTTCTGGCGCAACGGCACGGTGCTGATGCTGGACAGATCGAAGGGATTCGCGGCGTTCGACGAGATGTAGATGACATTCGGATTCTCCGGATCGATCGTCATGCCGCCGCCGTAATCGTCTTCTCCGGAATAGAGCGGTCGACCGGCCTGGGCGATGAAGCGTTTCTGCCATTCCGTGCCGGTCCAGCGGGCGTAGTAGTAGTAGATGCGGTCGTGGTTCCAGCCGCTGCCGGTGACGTTGTCCACCTGCACCTGGAAGACGCAGACGGGGTGGCCGTCTTTTCCGTAGTGGACGTCCCAGGTCCAGCCGCGGCCGGTAGGAATCCAGTCGTCGGGTCCGTCGCCGGGGCCCCAGGCGCTGTTGGAGTATTGGTAGATCACGGACCCGCGCTCGCCGGCCTCATGATCGAGCGGGAGGTTGTCGTAGGCGTCGATGACCGTGCCGTCGGTCTTCAGGAAGTTTCCGCCCTGATAGTACATGTGGTAAACGGAGTTGTTCACGTCGCGCGGGTGACCATCGGTATAGATGAGGTCGATGCGGTTGGTGCCGTTCGAGCAGTAGCGGGGATAGGGTCGGACGCCGCCGGCACCCACGCTGATGAACTGGACGGAAGGGAGCCACGAATTCCCCAGGTCATCGGAGACGGTGATCGTGGGATTGAAGTTGATGCACCGGTGGAAGTTGTAGATCCGGTTCGACTCGTCGCTCAGCAGGTAGGTGTTGTTGTAGGTGTTGTTCGCCGGGACGGTGCGGGGGATCTCCGGACCCCAGTCCGCGAGGGTCGAGGGCAGGGGGACGAGGGAAGTGCGTTGGTAGAAGCGCGGCTCGGCGATGTGCTTGGTGTAAAGTGCGAGCAGCTTTCCATCCGGAAGAACGGTGATGGAGGGGTTGTTGTGATCGTCCTGCTGCCTTGAGGCGCTGGTGCTGATGATCATGTCGTAGCTGGTGTTCGTATCCGGGTCGTAGCGGGTGATCCCGTACTGCCCGTCGCCCTTCACGTAGCCGGCGAAAAGCGAGCCTTGGTGGAAGATGGCGCGCTCGTCGTTGAACCAGGTCCACGCGCCGTCTGGAGCGATCGGCAACGCGTTGCCGGGCAGCGGCGGGACGGAACCCGCATCGAGCGGATCGGAGTCTGCCTGGATTTCCGCGAAATCGCTGTGGCTGTCGCCGTCGGTGTCGACGAGGTAGGGATCGGTGCCGGCGGTTTCCTCTTCGGCGTTGGTGAGGCCGTCGCCGTCTTCATCGGCTTCGGGTTCGAGCGCGATGGCGGTCTTGTAGCCGACTCCGTCGTACCAGACCCGGCCGCCTTCGCCGATGCCGGCGACGTCGTCGATGTAGATGGTGAGATTGCCCGAGGTATCGCTGGTGAATTTGCCGAGCGAGGCCTGGCGCAGGACCCGGTTGCCTTCGGTGAGGAGCGGGCTTGTCGCGAAGTCACCGGCGGCGGCTTCGGGGGCGATGGTGGCGGTGCCGCCGGCGTTGTCGGTGGCGGCGAAATTCGTCAGCGGCGAGGAGGGTAGGAAATCGTCGGCGGGAGCGGCGGGGGAGCCATTGTCATTGATGTCGGCCAGATCACCGGAAGCCTTGAGACGCCAGTTGCGACCGTCGTTCCAGAAGTAGGCGTAGAGGACGTAGTCGGTCTCGGGATCAAGGCCGGTGATGGTGGTGGCGAGGAGGGGGGCGTCCTCGCCGCCATCGGCGTTCGATTCAAGGACGTTGCTGTTGTTGCCGAGCGAACGGGTCTCCCAGTTGTTGTCGATCGTGGTGTTGCCCTCGGCCGCCGGGGTGAAGGTCGAGCCATCCCAGCGGACGGTGTTCGAAAGAGAGGCATCGAGATAGGTGATGGGGTTGCCCGGCGGGGGAGTGGTGGTGGATTCGTAGGAAATGCCGTCATACCAGGTCCGGTTGTTGGCGGAAATGGTGGGTGGGAGGTCGTCGATGAAGACCGCGATTTCACCGCTGCCGTCTGCGATGGCGGTGCCGATCAGCCCGGCGTACATGGTGCGGTCGCTCTCCACGAAAACGGTAGGAGCGATGTCGTAGGAGAGTCCGCTGGCCGCAGTTCCCGCGGTGGCTCCCAGGTCCGGGGCGTCGGCCGGGTTGGCGAAGATGGTGTTGGTGTCGGCGGCGGAGGTGAATCCGGCCCGGACGCTCCAGTCGGGATCCGTGCCACTGCCGTCCCAGAAGTGGACATAGACGGTGTATTCCGTGCCGGGCGTGAGACCGCCGATCGTGGTCTTCAGCTCGGGCGCGTTTTCCACCGCTTCTCCGCCGGATTCATAGATGGTGCCCGCCGATGCGAACCCCGTGCGTTGTTCCCACTGGTTGTCGGCACCGGTGGTGCCGTTGAGGGGTGGCTCGAACGTGCTGCCGTCCGCCAAGGTGGTGTTGCCGCTGGCACCGGCCGTGGCATCGACGTAGGTCAGGCCAGCGAGAATGGTGGAGCAAGGCAGCAGGGTGAGGCTGGCTGTGATGAGGCGAAGAGATCTGAACATCGGTGTGGTGGTGAGACGGAGAGATGGCCCAGACGCCACCGGAGCACCGGATGGGGCCGATGGAGCTGATGGGAAACCGGCCCGGGCGTTTCGACCCGGAAGAAGTCGCGACGGAGATGGAGGGCCGGATGGGCCGAGGACAGAAAGCCCGGGGACGATGCTTGATCCTCCCCGGGCTGGGTGAAGGGGTTGAATCAGCGACGGCGGCGCAGGAGGCCAAACAGGCCAAGGCCACCGAGGAGCGCGATGGACGGCTCGGGGATAGGAGCCACCGTGCCGTTGACCACGATGTTGTCGAAGCGGAGCTGTTGATCACCGGACGACAGGTCGTCCGAACCGACGAGGCGGAAATACAGCGTCGAGGAGCTGGAAACGGTGGAGTTGAGACTCCCATTGGTGACCGGACCCCAGCGGCTGTTGTCATTGCCGGTGCCACTGTTGGTGGCGCTGAAAACGGACGACTGGGCGAGCACGTTGTTGAACGCGGAGTCGGATGCGACGATCATCTTGGTGTAAACCGTGTAAGGTGTGGAGTTGATCGACCCATCGTAGGAAAGAAATTGCCAGGTCACGGCGTTGCTCAGATCGAGCGTAATTGCCTGTCCCACGTCGGGAGTGAGGTTGAAATTGACCACGTGGTCTGAGACTGCGGGGGCTGCGGTGTTACTGATGCTCGCGCCAAAGGTGAAGACCGAGCGTGTTCCCTCGATCGGATTCAAGCCCGAGGTGCCTCCACCGGTTTGACTCGAGCTGGTGGGATAGGTCAGCGTGGCGCTGGAGGCGGTCAAACCACTGGCGGGGGAGCTGACGTCGCCCGGAGACGAACTGTTGTTGAAGCCATATTGGGCAAGGACAGCCGCAGAGGCCGGAGTGCTGACCAGTGAAACGAAGGCGAGAGCCGACCAGGACGAGCGAGGGAAGGGGTTCTTCATGTTTGATGTCGATAGGTGAGTGGAGTCAGGATGGAGTCGGGATGCCGCTCAAACGCCGGAAATGGGCTTGATGACGGCTTCCATGCCACCTGATGAGAGCGAGGGCGGTTTCCTTAGCAAAAGTCGGTGGGACTTTTTTTCGTGGGGGTGCTAAGATTTCAGCTGATCCGGACATCGGTGATGAAGATGAGGAGGGAAGGAAACGCCAACGAGACGGGAGCCGACAGGTTTCAGAGTCACGCTGGCGGGGAGGCGGTCGCCGAGGTCCACGCCTTGTTCATCCGGCACATCGACGTCATCCGTGGATTCATCCGCGGGCTGCTGCGGGATCAATCACTGGCGGATGATGTGCTGCAGGAGACCTTTCTCACGGTCGCTCGGAAAGCGTCGGACTACGAACCGGGCACCAGCTTTCCCCGTTGGGCGTGCGCGGTCGCGCGGTTCAAGGTGCTGGAAATGACGCGCCGCGAGTCGGGTAACCTGAGGTTTTTCTCGGGCGAGACTCTGGAGGCGCTCGCGGCGAGTCATTCACCCGAAGCCGAGGACATGCGGCTGCATTTCCTGGACGGCTGCGTGCGGGAGCTGCCGCCGACGATGCGGAATATGGTCGAGCGGCGCTACGTGGGTGAGCAGAAGCCGGCGGAGATCGCCCGTGAAGTAGGCTGGACGGTGGAATCGGTATACGTGACGCTGTCGCGCGCCCGGGTTGCGATCCGGGAGTGCTTGCGGATGAAACTTCGCGAAGCGAACGACTGACCCCCCCGATGGAAACCGACGACGAGCATCGTTTCGAGCAGCTCCTTGACCTCTATTTCGAGGGGGAGCCTGGTGACGCGTCGATGTCGGAACTCGACAGGATGCTGGCGGGAAGTCCGGAGCTGCGTGGACGTTTCTGGGAACGGGCCACTTTGGAAGAAGGTCTCGGTAGCTGGGGCAACCAACAACGCGGGGAGGCGATCGCTTGGATGAACAACCTTCAGACGTCCGGGCCGCCAGACAAACGGATGATGTATGGCGGGTGGGCGGCCGCTTGCGCCCTGCTGGTTGCATGGGGTGTGCATGTCCTCTGGAATGCGGAAGACACCCGCGGGCCCGCGCCGAGCGTCGAGCGACAGCAGGTCGGTCCGCAGGTCGGTCCGCAGATCGGCCCTGCAGACGCCGGCGGCTATCCGGTGGCGTATTTGTCCCGCTTGGTCGGGGTCGAGTCCCCGGTCCGCTATCTGGGTGGTCAGGCGCTCGGTGCCGGTGAGGAGGTGATGCTCGACGAGGGCTTGATGGAGGTGGTGTTTTTCAGCGGCGCGCGCCTGACGGTGAAAGGGCCGGCCCAGTTTGTGGCGAAGAGCGACTTGGAGATCGAGTTCCTCAACGGTGGAGCGGAAGCGGTCGTCCCGGAAAGTGCCATCGGCTTCAAGTTGGTCCTGCCTGACGGCGTGATCACGGATTTTGGCACTAGCTTCGATGTCAGCGTGGAAGAGGGAGCCACCTCCCGCGTGCAGGTGCTGGACGGGGAGATCGAGTTCGACCCGGCAGGCAATGCGGTGGGACCGAAGCGGATGTTCGCGGGTGAAGCGATTTCGGTGGTCGCAGGCGGACGCATGGAGACCGCTGAGTTCCGCCCGCAGGACGTCGGGGCCTCGCTGGAAACGCTTTCTGCGGCCGAAGACCGGGTGCGGATGACGCGGTGGATGGAGGTCGCCGGGAAACTCGACGAGGACCCTGGCCTGCTGGTCCACTTCAGCCTCTTGCCGGACGAAGCGGGTTCGATCGTCATCAACAACCACGCCCGGCACGCCGTCGCTCCGCGCAGCGGCACGGTGATCTCCGCCGATTGGTCGAAGGGTCGATGGAAGGGTAAACCCGCGCTGTCTTTCCGGCGGCCGTCCGACCGGGTCCGGATCGATATCCCGGGTGACTACCCGACGGCGACCTTCATCGCGTGGGCGCGGGTGGACGGGCTGCCGCGCGAGTACAACGGACTGTTTTACAGCGAATGCGGCATCAATGGCGAGGTGCACTGGCAGTTTTCCTCCAGCGGTGCCTATCAGTTCGGCGTGAGGCCGCTCGGCGCTCCGATCGTAAGTCCTTTTCACCGCGCCTTCAGCCCGCCTGTCATCTCGTCATGGGCGTTCGGGAGCTGGCGGATGTTCGCCACCACCTACGATGCGGAGGCGCGCGAAGTGGTCCACTACGTCGACGCGGCGGAAGTGAGCCGCACCACGCTGCCGGACTCGATTCCGCTCCGCTTTGGCCGGGCCACCCTCGGGAATTTCTTCGATCCATTGGCAGAACAGCACGCCGATGACGACGCGCTCAGCCATGAATGGAGTTTCCGGAACTGGACCGGTGCCATCGACGAATTCCTGATCTTTTCCCGAGTGGTATCGACCGAGGAATTGAGGGATCTCTACGAGATCGGAAAGGTGGACTGAGGCGTCGTGGTGGCCGGAGAGGAGTCACGGAGGTGGCGGTCCGGATGGCCCGCTCAGAACAGGTGGGCACCTCGGGATGGACGGGATGCGAAGATCTCCGGCTTGATCCCGGTGGCCTTTTCATACTCGGTCGCCATGGTTTCCGCGATCTCGGCGGCGCGGCCGGACTCGCAGAGGGTGACGGTGGAGCCGCCAAACCCTCCGCCGGTCATGCGGGCGCCGATGACGCCGCCGGAACGGCCGATGGCGCGGGCGATTTCCACCATGATGTCGAGTTCCTTGCAGGAGACCTCGAAGTCGTCCTTGAGGGAATCGTGGCTGGCGGCCATGAGCGGGCCGAGCGCTTCGAAGTCGTTCTGTTTCAAGGACTGCGCGGCACCGATGGTGCGGGCGATTTCTCCCACCACATGGCGGGCGCGGCGATTGACGGGGTCGTTGAGTTCGTCCCAGCGGCTTTCGACGTCCTCCGCGGTCACGTCGCGCCACGATGCCTTTCCGAGGAGAGCCAGGCCGTCCTCGGTGTTCTTGCGGCGCGCGGCATAGCCGCCGTCGGAGAGTTCGTGGTGAACCATGGTGTTGGCGATGAGCACGGTGAGGTCCGGGTTTTCAAACGGAATCAGCTCCGGTTCGCCGGTTTGGCAGTCGATCAGGACGAGTCGGTTGGGCTGGCCGAAAGCGGACGCGAACTGGTCCATGATGCCACAGGGCACGCCGGCGAAGTCGTGCTCGGCCTTTTGGGCCAGCAGGGCCTTTTCCTTGGTCTCCAGCACCGTATCGAGCAGGCCTTCCAACAGCGTGGCGGCGGCGCACTCAAGGGCGGCGGAGGAGGAAAGCCCGGCACCGAGCGGGACGGATGAGACGATCCAGGCGTCGAAGCCCGGAATGTGATGGCCGCGGTCCTGAAAGCCGCGGATTACGCCGCGGATGTAGTTGGCCCATTTCGGCTGGCCGGGCTCCTTGCGCTTGGTGAGATCAAGCGTGACGACGTCCTGGCCGGTCGAGCCCACGTGCGCCTCACTGGTGCCGTTGGCGCGGGCGGCGATGACGATGTAGCGCTCGATGGCGAAGGGCAGTACGAAACCATCGCAGTAGTCGATGTGCTCACCGATCAGGTTGACCCGTCCGGGCGCTGCCGCATGAAGGGCGGGCTCGGCATTGAACTGCTGGCGGAAAGCGGCATCGGCGTCGGAGGCGAGATCGGCAAGAGGTGGATTGAGCGGAAGAGCCATGAGAAAAAGGGCGCGGGTCGTTTGCGGTGGAGGTTGGCGGATGGGGTCGCGGGAGCAAAGGGGAAATAGGGTCAACCACTCCGAATGGGTGAAAGAAAACCCCGCCCGGAGCGGTCCGGGCGGGGTTGGAAGGGGAAAGGGGCTTGGCGCTGGTTTACCAGAACATCGCGTAGAGGACGATGGTGAGGATGATCACCCCGACGCCCACGAACTTGGCCCCCGTGGAAGTTTCCAGAGAGATCTGGTCGTTCACCGGCAGTACGACCGGCTTTGCCAGCGGCTTGGCGATGGTTATGATGATCCCCAGTACGATCACGATGAAGAAGCAGATGGCCATGCGGTCGAGGAAGGCGATGGAATCCGAATACCACCAGCCGTTCTCAACGAGCCACGGTCCGACGAGCCACTTGAAGGCGGCGTAGGCGATGACGTTGGTCACGATGCCGACGACGCCGAACCAGCGCGGAGTGCGGGGCGAGAAGAAGCCGAAGATGAAGACCGCCAGAATGCCCGGCGAAATGAAGCCCTGGAACTCTTGGATGTAGGCGAAGATCGAGGTGAAGTTGTTCAGCTTCGGTGCGACGAGGGCGGCCAGGAGGACGAAGATCACGACGAACACGCGACCCATCGAGACCAGCTTCGCCGAGTCCTTGGTGCCTGAGAATTTGGCGTAAAGGTCCATCGTGGCGATGGTCGAGGCGGAGTTGAGCATCGAAGCCAGCGAGCTGATGACCGCTCCGCAGAGGGCGGCGAGAACGAACCACGAGATCAGCGGGTGGGGCTTGATCAGGTTGCGGACCAGAATCGGGAAGGCGGCGTCGTAGTCGTAGCCCTTCAACACGCCGGCCGGGGTCTTTCCGCTCGCTGTGGCGAGATCGTTGATCAAGGCAGCGGTTTCTTCCGGGGTACCGGTAGCCGGGACCGGCTGGTCGGCGGCTGCGGCGTTGTTGGCGAGAACTTCGGCGGCGAGTTCGGGCTGGCGTTCGACGAAGGCGGGCTCAACTTCATAGATGGCGCCCTGTTCGGCGGCGGCCATGACCTTTTCGTTGATCGCCTGGGCACCGGCGTGCAGGTCCCCGGAGAACAGGTTGAAGGCGAGGATACCCGGAATGACCACGACGAAGGGAATGATCAGCTTGAGGAAGGCGGCGAACACGATGCCCTTCTGGCCTTCGGCGAGCGACTTCGATCCGAGCGTGCGCTGGACGATATACTGGTTGAGGCCCCAGTAGAAAAAGTTGGGAATCCAGAGACCGATGAGCAGCGCGGTCCAAGGAATGTCGGAGTCTTCCTTCGGGCGCACCATGTGCATCTTGCCGCCGGAGAGGTTGGATCCATTGACGGCTTCGGCCTCGCCGTTCTTGCCGTCGTTCAGAAGCATGAGGCGCTCCCATGCGCCGGCGGTTTCAAGGTCCTGAACGGTCGCGGTGGAGTTGGCGACCTTGGTTTGGATCAGCTCTTCAGCCGGACGATCGGAGAGGGTCTCGAAGGCGAAATACATCACGACCGCACCGCCAAGAACGAGGGCGGCACCCCAGATGAGGTCGGTCCAGGCGCAGGCCTTGAGGCCACCCACGAAGACATACACGGCCGCGAAGGCGGCGATCAGCCAGCACATCGCCGTGAGATTGTTGAGGACGGGAACCTCGTGGTAGTACTCCGAGACGAACTTGGCGCCGGAAAAGATCACCGAGGAGGTGGTGACGAACACGAGGGTGACGATGGCTGGAATGGCCATCGCGAGCCGGGCCACACCGTCGAAGCGATATTCGAGGAACTCGGGAATGGTGTAGAGGCCTGCCTTGAGGAAGCGGGGGAGGAACCAGAAGGCGACGAAGACGAGCGTCACGGCGGCCATCCATTCGTAGGAGGCGATCGCCATGCCCAGCCAGTTGGCGGAGGAGCCGGACATGCCGACGAACTGCTCGGTGGAGATATTGGCGGCAATCAGGGAAAAGCCCACAAGCCACCAGGTGAGGCCGCGGCCGGCGAGGAAGTAACCGGAGGCTCCGGCGTCCTCGGCGTGGACTTCATCGCGGGCTTTCCAGATGCCTAGCGCGACGACGCCGACGACGGCGACGACAAACAAGATGACTTCAAGGCTGTTCATGGGTTTGGTGGATCAGTTGTTAGCGCGGTATTCAAGGGGGCGTGAAACAGGGCGGCAAGGCCGGAATGCGTGCTCGGGCCCACCCGATGAGAGGGCGAAAAAAAGCCGCCGGGGAGTGGCCCGGCGGCTTGGGAAAAGATGGTAATTACTCGGCGGAGAACTTGTGGACCATCACGTGGCGGTAGGTTTCGCCGGGCTTGAGAACAGCCGAGGGAAACTCGGGCTGGTTGGGGGCGTCCGGGAAGTTCTCGGTTTCCAAGCAAAGCGCGGTGCGGTGCTGGTACTTCACGCCGTCCTTGCCGGTGGTGGTGCCGTCGAGGAAATTGCCACCGTAGAACTGGATCGCGGGCTGGTTGCTGGTGATTTCCATGACGCGGCCGGACTTGGGATCCTTGAGGCGGGCGGCGAGGGCGAGGCCGTTGGTGTCGGGCTTGGTGAGGACCCAGCAATGGTCGTAGCCGAGGCCGAGCTTGAGGGCTTCGAAGTCCTGATCGACCCGCTCGCCGATGGCGGTCGGTTCGGTGAAGTCCATCGGTGTGCCGGCCACGGGAGCGAGTTCGCCGGTGGGGATCAGGCCGGCATCGGTCGGCAGAAATTTGTCGGCGGGCAGCATCAGCACGTGGTCGGCGATGGGAGTGTTGGCCTCGCCGGAGAGGTTCCAGTAGCTGTGGTGGACGAGGTTGACGACGGTCGGCTTGTCGGTGGTGGCGGTGGCCTCCCACTTGAGTTCGTTGGCGTCCGTGAGGGTGTAGGTAATGGTGGCGGTCAGGGTGCCGGGGTAACCTTCCTCACCGTCCTCGGAGATGTATTCCAAGGTGACGGAGCCGGGGGCCTCGGAGTCCTTGAGCGACCAGAGGCGCTTGTTGAAGCCGACTTCGCCGCCGTGGAGGTGGCAGGGGATGCCGCCGGGCTCGTTGTTGGTGGCGAGGGTGTATTCCTTGCCATCAAGGGTGAACTTGCCGTGGGCGATGCGGTTGCCAAAGCGTCCGACCGAAGCACCGAAGTAGGGGTTGTTCTCGCTGTTGTAGCCATCGACGGAGTCGAAGCCGTAGGTCACGTCGGCGAGGTTGCCGTCCTTGTCCGGCACGGTGAGGGAAACCAGGGTGGCTCCGAAGTCGGAGACCTTC
This sequence comes from uncultured Haloferula sp., assembly GCA_965652295.1. Taxonomy (GTDB): domain Bacteria; phylum Verrucomicrobiota; class Verrucomicrobiia; order Verrucomicrobiales; family Akkermansiaceae; genus Haloferula. Next base: position 130,922 of record CBFGTS010000004.1, read on the forward strand.
GCGGTCATCCCGGCGGAGTTGGTGAGTGTGTAGAGGTGGGTTTCGCGGCCGTCGGGCAGGGTGCCGAAGGATTCCACCGGAAGATCGGTGGTGGCGGTCCCGGCTTCGTCGGCCGGAGTGGAGGATTCCTTGCAGGCCGCGAGCGTGGCGACGGCACCGAGGAGCACGAGTTGGTTCAGGGCTTTCATATAGGGTTGGAAAACGTGGTGCCTCACCGACTACCTCATTCGAAGGAGGGAAGGGAAGGGCTGATTTGGAGATGTCGGACATCGGGCCGACTCCGGGCTTTGACGTCGAGGGGTGGGATGCTTGGCTTGGAGTCATGAGCACGTCGAGTGATCTGATGAAAAACCCCGAGGACTGGCTGCGGCGAATCCTGGTGGAGTCCGGCTGTCAGACGGGCACCTTGCATCGCTCGGCGGACGGCCGGTGGCTGGAGCTGGTGGCGGCGGTCGGGGTGCCGGAGAAATTGCTTCCGGTGATTTCCCGCATTCCCTTCGGAAAAGGCATCGCGGGTGCCGCGGCGGCGCGCGGCGGTCCGGTGGAGCTGTGCAATCTCCAGCAGGATCTCGGCGGCGTGGCCAAGGAGGGAGCACGGCAGACGAAGGTCTCGGGCTCGCTGGCGGTGCCGGTTTTTTCCGCGAAGGATGAGCGGGTCATCGGTACGCTGGGGATCGGCATGTCCGAGCCTCATGATTTCAGCGAGGAGGAGAAGTCGCGCTTGGCCGACACGGCACGCCGGGTTGCGGAGGTTTGGGAGCAGGACCATTGACCGGTCGCAGAGCGCTGTTAGTTTGAGGGCCATGACACCCGAGGCGGCCGCGAAAAAAATCCTGGATACGATGCTGGGGCATCTGGGGTTTCCCGTGTCCATCGAGTTGCAGCAGCACGAGGACGGACCGTGTCTGCAGATCCTGACCAGCGAGAGCCGCCACCTGATCGGCAAGGACGGCGGCCGGCTCGACGATCTCCAGTATCTGGTCAACCGGATCCTGCGGAAACATTTCCCCGACGCGCAGCGGATCAAGGTGGACTGCGAACATTTCCGGGCGATCCAGGAGGACAAGCTGATGGAGGAGGTGAAAGGCCTCGCCGAGCGGGTGAAGGCGTCCGGCAAGGCTTTGAAAATGCGGCCGTTGAACGCCTATTACCGCCGCCTGGTCCATAATGCCTTGCTCGATGAGCCGGAGGTGGAAAGCGTTTCGCCCTCCGGCGACGACCGTTTGAAGCGGATCACCCTGCGTTTGAAATCTCCATCCAAAGACACATGAAGAAGTTCCTTTTCGACTGCGGCACGCGCGAGATGACCACCTCCGCGGGCCTACTGGTTCTGCGGCTCGGTATCGGCCTGATGATGCTGATCGGCCACGGCTGGGCAAAAATCGGGATGTTCGAGAAAGCGAAGGACAGTTGGACGGTGCCGGGGGTGCCGCCGCTTTCCTGGATGTCTCCGCCGGTGAGCATGTTGATGACGATCTTCGCCGAAGTCGGTTGCAGTGCCTTGCTGGTGCTCGGCCTGATGACGCGTCCGGCGGCTTTCGTGCTGGGCTTCGCGATGCTGGTGGCGGCATTCCAGGTCCACGGGGCCGATCCGTTTTTCATGGCCGGAGGCGCGGCGAAAGAGCCGGCGATCCTGTATTTCCTCCCGTGTCTGGTGCTGGTGTTGGCGGGAGGCGGCCTCTACTCGGCCGATGCCGCGATTTACCGCGGAAAGAAGCGTCGGTTTTTCTGATCCATCGCGATGGAAACACAGCGACTCGTCTTGCCCGAGGACCTGAACCACCTCGGCTTTCTCTTCGGCGGGCGGCTGCTGGCCTGGGTCGATGAGGCGAGCTGGATCGCGGCGAGCCTCGACTATCCGCACTGCCAGTTCGTGACGATCGGGATGGACAAGGTGGAGTTCCGGCACGCGGTGCGGCAGGGGACGATTCTTTCGATCGCCTGCGAGCGGGTGAGGGAGGGCAGCACTTCGGTGAGCTATGACGTGAAGGTGACGGACCGCCGGCACGACCAGGGTCCGCCGATTTTTACGACGCGGGTGACCTACGTCAGCGTTGACGACGCGGGGCGGAAGCGGGCGATCCGCTGAAGTCGTCAGGAAACCGGTTGCTGGTCGAGGAACGACTTGCGGCAGAGTTCGGCGTATTTTCCCTCGCGGGCGAGGAGCTCCTCGTGGGTGCCCACCTCGATCACGCGGCCGTGTTCGAGGACATAAATGCGGTCGGCGTTCTGGATGGTCGAAAGGCGGTGGGCGATGACGAAGGCGGTGCGGTTCTTCATCAGCGCATCAAGCGCGGCTTGGATGTCGTGCTCGGTCTGGGAGTCGACCGCGGCGGTGGCTTCATCAAGGAGGAGGATCGGCGCGTTCTTGAGCAGGGCGCGGGCGATCGAGAGACGCTGCTTTTCCCCGCCGGAGAGCTTCACGCCGCGCTCGCCGACGTTGGTGTCGAGCTGCTTCGGCAGCGCGCGGACGAAGTCGGCGGCGTGGGCGGCTTCGAGACACTGCCATACCGCGGCTTCATCGGCATCGCGGCGGCCGAGCATGAGGTTCTCCCGCACGCTGCCGTTGAAGAGGAAGGGCTCCTGGGTGACGTAGGCGAGGTTTTCGCGTAGCGAGGGCTTGGCCACGGTGGCGATGTCGATGCCATCGATGGTGATGCACCCGGAGGTGACCTCGTAGAAGCGGTTCAGCAGGGAGAGCACCGTCGATTTTCCCGCACCGGTGGATCCCACCAAGGCGATCGTCTGGCCGGGCAGGGCCTCGATTCCCACCTCGTGGAGCGTCGGCTGGTCGCCATAGGAAAACGAAACGTCCTCGAAGCGGACCTTCGCCTCGATCGGCTTCGGCAGGGTGGTGCCGTCGGCGGCGTTCGGCTCGTCCTCCGCATCCATGATCTCGAACACCCGGTCGGCGGCCGCGCGGGAGGAAAAGATGAGCTGGTTGAGCTGGCGGAGCTTCGAGACCGGCTCGTAGAAGAGGCTGAGGAGGAGGAAGAAGAAGGTGATGTCACCGAGGGTCATCCGCCCTTCAATGATCGCCACCGAGCCGAAACCGAGAACCAGCGCGTAGCCCAGCATGCTGGCAAAGGACATCGAGGGATTGTAAATGGCCCACCATTTCATCAGCCGCAGGGTCGCGGTCCGGACGCCGTGGGAGAGCTTGTTGAAATTGTCATGCTCGACGGTCTCGGCGGCGTAGGACTTGATTTGACGGATGCCGGCGATGTTGTCGTGCAGCAGCGAATTCAGCGCGGAGGTGGCGTTCCGCTCCGCCTTGTGGCGGCTGCGGGCGTCCTTCGAGTAAACCCACGCTCCGGCGATCAGGATCGGGATCGGCAAGGTGGCCCACAGCGCCACCTGCCAGTCCGTCAGGTACATGACCACGCCCACCGCGATGAGCTGAATCAGCGCCACGAGCCCGAGTTCGATGCCGTCGATCAGGACCCGTTCCATGGAGGTCACGTCCTCGACCACCCGGGTCATCACGTCCCCGGTGCGGCGGGTGTCGAACCAGTTCAGCGGCAGCCGCTGGATCTTCCGGTAGAGGTCCGAACGGATGTCGTAGATCACGTTCTGCTCGAAGTGGTTGTTCACGAAGATTCGGGCGCAGTTCAGGCCGTCCTTGAGGAGGAAACTTGCGAGTCCGAGCAGCACCCACATCAGCAGCTCCCCGTGGCGGTCGGGATGCGGGAGGATCTCATCGATCACGTGCTGGGTGACGCCCGGGAAAAAAATGACCGAGACGGCCATCAGCGTCGCACAGAAGAATTGCGCGGTCGCAAGGCCGGGATAGCGCCTCAAATAGGCGAAAACGCGTAGGACCGAGTGCATAAAAGGCGGTCAGCCATCGTGCCGTCGACGCCCTTTGTAAAGGAACGTTTGCAATTGCCGCATTTAAGGGTTGCGGGGGGGTAATCCGACTCCCTAACTTCCGGGCCCAAGAAACCCACCTTCCTCCAAAAAATTCCATGGCCAACATTTTTGCCATCATCAGTGCGGTGCTTCTCGCCGCTTCCGCCTACGTCGCCTTCAAAAACAAGACCGCCTATCAGAACGAGATCGATCGCCGCCTGAGCGCCGAGCGAAACCTCGAACAGAATCAGGTGCGTCTGGCCGACCTCCAAGGACAGCGCGATGAAACGATCGCCACCCGCGAGGACGTCGAGTCCCAAACCGAGGCCCGCCGTGAGGAAGAGGTCACGGTTCAGACGACCAACAACCAGCTGAAGACGGACTTGGGCACCAAGAAGGCGACCTCCGAGGAGAACGCCGAACGGATCGCCGAAATCGAGGAGCAGACCCAGGAACTCGGCGAAGTTCAGGAAGTCGCCGGCAAGATCCGCCAGCTCAAGGAGGAGATTTCCGAATTCGAAGACCAGCGGGCCACCCTTCAAGCGACGCGCGCCAACCTGCTCTCCGAGCGCAACAGCACGCAGGCGGTCATTTCCGACTACAACAAGATCAACCGCGATTACTCGAACAAGAACTCGTTCTTCGATTCCGCCAGCATCAGCGCGATCTACGGCCCGTGGGGTTTTGTGACCATCTCCGCCGGCAATGCCGCGGGTGCGGTGGCAGGCTCGACGCTGGATGTGGTGCGCGATGGCGAGACGATCGCCAAGCTCCGCGTCCGCACCGTGGAAGCCGGCCGCGCTTCCGCCGATGTCATCCCCGGCTCCGTGGCCGAGGACACCACGCTGATGATCGGTGACACCGTCCGGCCCGCCGCGGGTGGATCGTCCAGCTCCGATGCCACCGAAGGCAACTGAAGGCCCACCGGCAAAAACCCCATTTCCCATCACTCATGAAAGCCCTGTTTTACGTTCTCGCCGTCCTCGGCATCGGTGCCGCGGCCTACTTCTCCAGCGTCACCAAGAAAAATCTGGAGCAACAGATCGCCGTCCATCAGGAAACCGTCTCCAACAACCGACGCGTTTCCGCGAACATTGACAAGACCTCGGCCGAACTTGAGGCGGAAGAAGGCAGCCTTGGCGCCGCCAACGAAGCCCTCGCCGAAGTCGATGCGAGCATTTCCAAGCTGAAAGCCGACCAAGCAACCATCAAGCGCGAGATCGCCACCGTGGAAGGTGAAATCGAGGAGCAGAAGGCGAAATTGGACGAAGCCGAGAAGGCCCGCATCGCCATCCAGGAAGCTCTCAGTGCCGCCGGATTTGAGGGCGAGGTGACGATGAGCAGCATCCAGGAGAACATCAAATCGCTGACCGATCGTCAGAAGGAACTCGCTGCCGAAGTCGAGGAGCTCACGAGCACCATCGATTCGACGGAGAAGAGCATCGTTCAGAACCGCGAAGAGATCACCCGCCTGGCGCGCCGCAAGACTCAGCGTGACGCCCGCATCCGCCGCAACGCGATGTCCTCGGTGATCACCGGAGTCGATCAGAACTACGGTTTCGTGATCATCGGCGCTGGCAGCAACAGCGGCTTCCGGCCCCAGACCCGTCTGCTGGTGACCCGCAACGGCCGCCGCATCGCCGAAGTCACTCCTTCGAGCATCGAGGCCTCCCAGACGGTTGCCGAGATCGACTTCGACTCGCTCGCTCCGGGCGTGGTGATCCAACCGGGTGACCGGGTGATCCTGGCTGAGCCGGCCACCAACTGAGCCCCAAGCTTTCTTTTCCCAAAAACCTCCGCGCGCTTGAAACGCACGGAGGTTTTTTTATGCTCCGGCCATGCGCCTTCTCCCGATCGTCTTGCTCTTCGCCGGATTCGCTCCCTTGGTTTCCTGCACTTCGGATCCGGATCTCGATCCCCAACCGAGGAAGCCGCCGACGGCCTCCAGCCAGCTTCCGCACAACCGCCCGATCGCAGGGCAGGGTGGCGGTCAAATGAGCGCGCTGCCCAGCCAGCCGCGGCGCTAAGCCGAACGGGTTCGGCGGGCTCAGCGATGGTAGGGCTCGCCCTTCCTCAGGGTGGCCACGCGGTAGATCTGCTCCAACAGGACGACCAGGGCGATCTCATGCTGGAGTGTCAGGCTGGAGAGCTGCCAGACCCGGTCGCTGGCCTGCCGCAGGGCGGGGGTGTGGCCATCGGAGGCTCCGATCAGGAATGAGACGTTCTTGATGTCGCCGCGCTGCTCCCATTGCTCGAAGGCATCCGCCCACTCGCGGGTGGTCAGTGCCTCGCCGCGTTCGTCGAGCGCGATGCGGAGGTGGCCCTCGCTCTTGGCGAGCAGGTTAGCCGAGACGGCCTCGGAATCGCCTGCCTTGAGGACGACCAGTTCCACGTTGCCGTAGCGGCGGAGGCGTCGGAGGTAGTCCTCGACGCCACGCTTGGCGTGATCCAAGGCGGGTTTGCCCGCCACCATGATCCGGATGCGCATCGCCGTCAGTGAAGGAGGAGTTGCCCGCTCTGGCGAGTCCGGGCTTGCCGCCGCGAAATCGACGGAGATATTCCACCACCATGAAGCAAACGCTCCCGTTGGTCCTGATTCTCGCCGCTTGTGCCCACCACCAAGCGCATACGGAGGAGGCTCATAACCGCAAGGTGATGGCACTGCAGGAGAAGTTCGACCGCTTCGATTACAACGCCAACGGCGAGCTCACCCGCGCCGAGATCGTGCAGGGAGTGCGGGAATCCGACGTGAGCGGGGTGACGTCCGAGGAGCTGGACCTGCTCATGAAGCACTACGACGTCAACAAGGACGGTGCGATTTCCCGCTGGGAGACGCAGCGTGCCATCGACACGCCGCTCCCGGAGGAAATTCACGATCACGCTCACTGACCGGCTCGTCCCGGTCAGCGGACGCGCTCAAGCAACCAGGCCAGCAGGCCCTCGACCGGCAGGCGCTCCTGTTCCATGGAGTCGCGGTGGCGCACGGTGACGGTGCCCTTCAGCTCCTCGCCGTTTTCACCGATGGTGTCGAAATCGACGGTGATGCAGAACGGGGTGCCGATCTCATCCTGGCGACGGTAGCGCCGGCCGACGGCGCCGCCGTCGTCGTAGAAGACGTTCATCCACGGCTGGAGCGTTTTCTGAATCTCGCGGCAGATGCGGACCTGTTCCTCGTTCTTCTTCAGAAGGGGGAAAATCCCGACCTTGATGGGAGCCATGCGTGGGACGAAGCGCAGCACGGTGCGGACGTCCTTCTTGCCTTTGTCGTCGGTGAGTTCCTCTTCGTCAAACGCCTCGCAGATCATGGCGAGCACGGTGCGGTCGCAGCCGGCGGAGGGCTCGACGACGTGGGGGAGGAAGCGTTCCTTGGTTTCCTCGTCGAAGTATTCAAGCGGCTTTCCGGAGCCTTTCTGATGAACGCCGAGGTCGTAATCGGTGCGGTAGGCGACGCCTTCCAGTTCCTGGATTCCGAAGGGGAACTCGTATTCGATGTCGTAGGTTTTCTTCGAGTAGAAGGCGCGCTCGCCGTCGGGGACGTCGAGGATGTGCAGCTTGTCGCGCGGGACGCCGATCTCCTCGTAGAAGTTGAGGCGGGCTTCGAGCCACTCGTCGGTGAGACGCAGGCCGTCCTCGGGGCGGCAGAAGTATTCGATCTCCATCTGCTCGAACTCGCGGCTACGGAAGGTGTAGTTGCGCGGGTTGATCTCGTTGCGGAACGACTTGCCGACCTGGGCGATGCCGAAGGGCAGCTTCACGCGGTTGGAGTCGAGGATGTTCTTGTACTGGGCGAAGATCGACTGGGCGGTTTCCGGGCGGAGATAGGCGACCGCGTTCGGGTCGTTTTCGTCGGCCGAGGCCCCCATGGTCGTCTTGAACATGAGGTTGAAATCGCGGGGCTCGGTGAGGAGCGATCCGTTCTCAGGATTGAAGGAAGTGCTGCCGGTGACGGTCTCCTGGCGGTCTTCGGTGATCTCAAGCTCCTTCGGAGAGACTTTCTTGTCCGGCATGAACTGGGCGTAGTACTGGCGGGCGACCTTTTTCGCGGAAGCCGGTTCCTTGTCCGGAGCGACCAATACGGCGAAGGGGCGCTCAACGCTCCAGCCGGTTTCGAGCTTGGCTCCGGAAAACCAGACGACGGTGCCGTCCTGCGCGGGGATCTGGTCGGCGCGCAGGCGGGATTTGGACAGAAGGCAGTCGCACATCGGATCGCTGAAACCGTCGAGGTGGCCGGACGATTTGAGGACCTGCTGCATCGTCAGGATCGCGCCATCCATCCCGAGCACGTCATCGCGCTCCTGGACGGTCTTGCGCCACCAATAGTCCTTGAGGTTGCGCTTCAGCTCGGCACCCAGCGGGCCGTAGTCCCAGCAACCATTCAGCCCTCCGTAGAGTTCGCCGGCTTGGAAAATGAAGCCGCGGCGTTTGCAGAGGGAGACGATTTTCTCCATGCGGACGGGGTCGGTATGCTCCTTGTTGGCCATGATTTGATGCGGAAAACGGTGGGCCGGGAGGAAATCAGTCCGCTTCGGCCGGGGCAAGGCGCGATTCGTTGGGGAATGGCAGCCGGTGTGTGGCATCCCAGGTGGAAACAACGCCTCGAATTCCCAATCGCCACCCGCACCGGCACTGGTGCATGGATGTGGCGTGCTTGCCGCATCGCTGCTGACATTGCTGAGTTTCGGGCTCCTGTTTGTGGGAGCGGAATGGTTGGTGAAGGGAGGTGCCGGAGTGGCGCTGCGTCTCGGGCTGACGGCCTTGGTCGTGGGGCTGACGGTGGTCGCCTACGGAACCTCGTCGCCGGAACTGCTGGTTTCCCTGAAAGCGGCGTGGGCGGGACAGCCCGGGATCGCGGTGGGGAACGTCGTCGGCTCGAACATCTTCAACATCGCCGTGATCCTCGGGCTGGCGTCGTTGATCCGCCCGGTGCGGGTCGAGGCGTCGGTGATCCGGCGGGATGCGCCCGTGATGGTCGCGGTGACGCTCGCCGGTATCGCTGCGCTCTGGGATGGAAATGTTTCCCGCTGGGAAGGAGCGCTGCTGGTCTTGGCGAGCGTGGTTTACACGGTGTGGATCGTGGTGGCGGCGCGAAAGGAGAAGTCTTCCGAGGATGAAGGCTTGAAGCCGCTCGGGGTGGGGAAGGCGCTTTTCTTCATCATCGCAGGACTGATCGTGCTCGCGCTAGGTTCACGCTTGTTGGTGGACAATGCGGTGGTGATCGCCCGGGGACTCGGGGTTTCCGAGGCGGTCATCGGGCTGACGATCATCGCGGCCGGCACGTCCATGCCCGAGTTGGCGACCTCGGCCATCGGCGCATTCCGCGGCCAGTCGGACATCGCCTTGGGAAATGTGGTGGGCTCGAACATCTTCAACGTTCTTTTCGTGATGGGCCTCGCGGCGGTGGTGCATCCCATCGAGGGAGCGGCGCTCCGCGGCGTGGATCAGCTCTTCCTGCTGGGGACGGCCGTGCTTCTGGCTCCCCTGATGTGGACCGGGCGGGTGATCGGGCGGCGCGAGGGAGGGATCCTGTTGGCCTCCTACGCGGCGTACCTCTGGCTGATGTGGCCGAAGGGATAGCAGCCTGTTGAAAAGACCATCCGGGTTTTTCAACAGGCTTCAAGTGAATGGCCAGAGAACGGGAATCAGCAGGCAGGCGGTCACCCAGCAAATCCCATTCAAGGGCAGGCCGACGCGCAGGAAATCCGCGAAACGAAAACCGCCGGGACCATAGACCATCAGGTGCGTCTGGTAGCCCATCGGTAAAGCGAATGCCAGGGAGGAGGCGAGGATCACGCCGATGGCAAAAGGTCGTGTGGCGACGTCCATTTGTTCGGCGAGAGGAATCACCAGCGGCAGCATCATGACCGCGGTGGCATTGTTTGACAGCACCTCGGTCAGTAGCAGAGTGAGCAGGAAAACTCCCCACAGGAGAGCATAAGGCAGCATTTCCGGGGAAACGAAGCCGGCCGCCAGCGCGACCAGACCTTTGGCGAGATAGGCTGCGGTGCCGGTGGTTTGCATGGCCATTCCGAGGCCGAGGAGTCCGTAGAGCATGAACAGCACCTGCCAGTCGATCGCCTGATAGGCCGCCCGAGGGGTGAGCACGCGCGACCAAAGCAGAACCAAAGCGGCAACGATGGCCGCGAAATGGATGGGCACCGCTGGAACGCCTGGAATCCGGGCATGAAGAAAATCGGAGAGAGTTGCGGTGGCGACCGTGCCGACGAGAGCAGAGATCGCGAGGACGGCGTGGGATTTCCGCAACGGCGGTCCCGCAGCCGGCGCGTCGGTCAAAACGAAATCATGGCTCGCCTTGAGTTCGTCCAGATTGAATGCGGGCGTGACCACCAGCAGGCTGTCACCGCTTTCGAGGGTGAGGTTGCCGAGCTGACGGGTGATGTTCTTCCCGCCGCGATGCAGGGCGAGAACCACGGCATTGTAGCGTTGTCGAAAGGAGGTTTCGCTGAGTGTTCGACCCAGCAATGACGAATCGTGGCCCAAAACCAGTTCGGTCACGATCCCGTCGATTTCCGAAATCGGCTCGAGACCCAGAGCGGCCGCGAAGCTTCCTGGATCGGCCTTGGTGCCGTGGAAGGCGAGGAGGAACCGATCGAAGCGTTCGATGACCAGCTCGTTGAGTTGCTCGGTGAGACGGTGCCCTGCGCGGCGCACTTCGAGGATATGGATACCGGCCTCCGCGGCTGCGAGCGGAGAATCGATCCAACGCATTCCGACGAGCGGCGAATCGGCCATCACCAGCACATGATGGAGCGGCTTCCTCCGCTGATCTGAAGCGAGTAGGGCGGTGACCGAAGTGCGGGCGGGAATGAGCTTCGGTCCGAGGACGACCAGATAGGCAATGCCGGCGATGGCGATGGGAATGCCGATCGGAGCCAACTCGAACATCGAAAGGGGCCTTTGTCCCATTTCCACCAGCACGCCATTGGCGAGGAGGTTGGTCGAGGTGCCGATGAGCGTGCAGCAACCTCCGAGGATCGATGCGTAGGAGAGGGGCATCAGCAGGCGGCCGGCGGCCATGTCGCGGGAGCGGGCGAACCCGAGGACCACGGGCATGAGGATCGCCACGATGGCCGTGTTGTTCATGAACGCGCTGGCCGAGGCGGAGAGCAGGGTGATCCCGAGAATCGAGGTCCGCACCCCGCCGGTGAGATGGCGCTTCAGAAAGAGCCCCATCTTGGCGACCGCCCCGGTCTCCTCCAACGCACCGCCGATCACGAACAGCGCTGCAATCGTGAGCGGGGCCTCGTTTTTGAAGACCTCCGCCATCCGCTCCATGGGCACCAGACCGAGGGCGACGACCAGGCAGAGGGTCGAGAGCGCGAGAACGTCCGGGGGAGCCCACTCGCGCACGAAGGCGATGAGGACAAGGGTGACGACGCCGAGGGTGAGCGCGATATCGAGGCTCATGGATGCGTCATCCCCGTATCGGAAAACACCGGGCTGGCAAGCGACATCATCGCTTGCGATTCCACCTCGGGAGACCTCAGCATCCGGTCATGCAACGCTGCCCGTGGGTGCCGGAGGACAAGCCGCTTTACGTTGAGTATCACGACGCCGAATGGGGCGTGCCGTCGCGGGATCCGCGCTATCTTTTCGAAATGATCTGTCTGGAGGGGGCGCAGGCAGGTCTCTCATGGTGGACGGTGCTTCAGAAGCGCGCGCGCTACCGCGAGGTGTTCCGGAATTTCGAGCCGGAAGCGGTGGCACGGATGACCGACCGGCAGCTCGAGAAGCTGGTGGAGGATCCGGGTATCATCCGCCACCGTGGCAAGGTTTTTTCCGTCCGCCAGAACGCCCGTGCGTGGCTGGAGCTGGACGAGCCCGTCGAGTGGCTGTGGTCGTTTGTGGGCGGAAAGACCATCGTCAACCGTCCGCGGGCGATGGCCGACTACGCGGCCACCACCCCGCAGTCGGACGCCCTGAGCAAGGCATTGCGGAAGGCGGGGTTCAACTTCGTCGGCTCGACCACGATGCATGCCTTCATGCAAGCCGTCGGGATGGTCAACGACCACTCGGCGGACTGTTTCAGGAGAAAGTGCGTCCTATAGGTCCGATGGGTTCCATTCCTCACCACGTGTAGTGCGCGGTATAGGTGATGGTCTTCTCCTCGTCCGGTTGCAGGGCCACGGTGAACTCGATCGTCTGGGCGTCTTCTTTCACGAACTCCATGGACGGGTTCTCGATCTCCCAGTTCGACCAGCGCCAGAGGTGCTCGCGGACGATGATGGTTTTCGGTTCCTTCGAGCGATTTTTCACGATGACTTCCACCGACTCGCGGATCCATTCCTGCCGATTCTTGCTCTGAAAGTCGGTGATCTTCCGCTCGCCGACGAGATCGAAGGCGTTGCCGGTGTAGATGCTCAGGTCCTCGTTGCGCGGTGTGTGGTCGATGTTGTTCTCTCCGACGAACTCGAGGTTTCCATCCGCGGAGTCTTCCCGGTAGAAGCGCACTCTTCCGGCGGGAAGAGGAACGCCGAGCCCATTCTGCTCCGTATTACTAAATTCCCAGTAGATCGCGACGTCCTTCGGGAAGGTTTGCCCCTGGATCGGCTGAGTCTGCACGCCTCCCCGGAAGCGGAACATGGAAGCGGGGTCATAAACGTATTTCTTCACCGCCGTCACCTCGGGAGAACGGAGGAACTCGACCTGCTTGGTTTCCTTGTCGCGGATCGTGAGTGGACGCGGCAGCGTGTAGAGGTGGAAATCGTCGAAGGCCTTCTCCTCGACCGTCTCCGCCGCGGGAACGGCTGCCATGTCCAGAAATTGACGTCCCATCGTCTGAACCTGCGGCTCGACGAGGTTCACGTCTCCCGCCACGAGCTTCACCTTCGCGTCATCGAAGCCGGTGCCGGACTGGTTGCTCACTGTCACCCAGCCGGTCAGTGAAACGGTCTCGCCTTTTTCCGGGGCGACGAGGTTGTAGTCCGCCTCCCACGAGAAACCGGAAGTTAGATAGGACAGCTGCGCGTCGAAATCCGCCGCGGCAGGCGAGGCGATCTGCCACGTCAGGGTCGGGCGCAGGATGGAGCCATCGCCTAGTGAGGGAAACAGCGGTTCCCCGGGGAGGGAGAAGATCAGGTTGCCATCGACCTCGATGATCGGCTCGGTCGGCTGGCCGCCGGGGACGTAGCCGGAACGGACGATTTTTCCATCCACCAGCTCGACGCGGCCGTCCGGGTAGGTGTGGCTGAATTGGATCGCCTTTCCCTCGAAATGGCTCAGCAGCAGCCAGCGGCTGACAGGGTCATTGCGGTAGCTCTGCACCAGGACCGAAAAGTCATGTTCACCCGCTGGATCGCGCAACACGACCGAGTCCGCCTGCACCTGCGCGGTGGCGCGGTCGAAGGACACGGTGGTTTCTCCCGCGGCGAGTTGGAGCGGCAGGGTCTCGCGGACGACGGCGAGGTTCTGGTTGTAAATCGTGAGGGCCGGTTGTCCGGAAGCGCCGATGGCAAGGGTGGTGAGCAGCAAAGAAGTCTTCATGGTCTATCCTGCATTGAAGCGCGGAGCGGCGATTGTGACAGGGAAAATCCTGTCGACTTCGATTTCATAAGATCGGGGCGGCGAGGCGCGCCGCGCGGGCGGCGAGGCGGAACCAGAGCGGGCGCTCGGAAAAATCGGCGGGCCCGGCCGCGACCGCTTGCTCGAAATCCTTGGCCAGCATTTTCTTCACTTCGGCGACGAATCGCGCGTCGGTGCTCACGGCGGTCAGCTCGAAATTCAGGCGGAACGAGCGATTGTCGAGATTCGCCGTGCCGATGAACGCGTAGCGGTCGTCCACCAGCATCGCCTTCTGGTGCAGGAAACCAGCCTGGTAGCGGAGGATGCGGATTCCGTAGGGGATCGTCTCGTCGAAGAACGTGTGCGCGGCCAGCCAGACCATCAGGTGGTCGGCCTTCTCCGGGATGAGGATGCGAACGTCGACGCCGCGGATGGCGGCCGCCTGGAGCGCGGTCAGCACGCCTTGATCCGGCACGAAATAAGGGGAGGCAATCCAGAGGCGCTCCCGACTGCTGTTGGCGGCCTCGGCGACGACCAACTGCCACGAGTCGGCCGGGTCGGCGGGGCCGGTCGGCAGGATGGCCGCGACTTGGTTCGCGGGTTCCTCGTGCGAGTCCCAATGGAGGTCGGGCCAAGTCGGGGCGACCCAGTTCCAGTCCTCGAGAAACACGAGCTGGATCGCTTGCACGCACGGCCCGCGCAGGCGCAGGTGGGTGTCCCGCCAGTGGCCGAAGCGCAGGTCGCGGCCGAGGTACTCGTCGCCCACGTTGAGCCCTCCGAGAAACGCCTCTTTGCCATCGGTCACCACGGTCTTCCGGTGGTTGCGGAAGTTGATCTGAAGACGCGACCACCAATGCCGGTTGACGCCGAAGGAGCGGCATTCGACTCCGGCATCCGCGAGTTCCGAAAGGTAGGTCCCGGCCAGTTTGATCGAGCCGAACTCATCGAACAGGAAGTACACCTTCACGCCCGCCCGGGCGCGGGCAATGAGCGCGTCCTTGAAGCGCTGGCCGATGCGGTCGTTCTTCACGATGAAGAAATTCACCAGGATGTAGCGTCGGGCGGACTCGATCGATTTGAAGATCGCCTCGAAGGTCTGGTCGCCGTCGATCAGCAGGTGGAGCTGGTTTCCGCGGGTGAACGGCAATCCGCCGAGTTGCGCGGCGGCGCGGCCGAAAGCGTCGTCGGGCTGGAGTTCGAAGTGACGGAGGCGCCGGTGCATGTCGTCGGCCAGCTTGCGAAGTCCCGCGTCTTCAGCACGACGAGCGCGGACGTAGCCCGCGAATTTCTGCCGCCCGGCGATCCAGTAGAAGGGGATGGCCACCCACGGCGCGACGATCATGCAGACGATCCAGGCGATCGTGCCCTGGGCCGTGCGACCGCGCATCAGCACGTGGAAAACGTGCAGCAGGCCGAGCAAGTGCAGGCAGACAAGCCCTGCGGCGAGGAGCGGGGCGGTCCATTCTGGGTGGGTCACGCACGCAGATTAGCAGGTGCGTTGGCTGGACCGCAATGCCCGTCGACGGCGGGTCGGTGGGAAGGGTGGTGAAGAAAGATATAAAAAGATGATTTCCGGTGTTGACGATTCGAGGCGGGATAGATAGAGAGTCGCGAACTCAACCGATCAGCCATGCTCACGTATCCATCCGGCATCGACGTCACGCCCCGCGGCCTCCGCGGCGCGCTTCTGGTCGGCTGCATGGCTGGCAAAGGCCCTTCGGCATTCGAGCGATCCTTCCACGAGGATCCATTGAATCCGAGAAAAACGGAAAGCAGGGAAGGGTCGATATGACGACCCGCAAGTGTCACAGGATCAATGTTCCGACGCCCCGCTTTCTCCAGATTGCGGGGCTTTTTTGTATTTCTGAATTTCCATCGAAAACGCCGTGCGCGGCGGACGAAATTTCACTCCAGCTCATCTCAACGCCAACTCTCGCCCAAGCTCCGGGCCACCGAACCATTCCATCCTTTTCGTATCTTTTCACCGTCCGTGAGACGGCTCCCCTTCCTTTTGTTTTTTGAAAGATTTACGAGATCTTTAAAAAACATATCACAAGGTCCGGGTGAAGTTTGTCCTGAATGTGTCCTTCTTGTTGCCATAAATGATAACCTTCCGGCCTTCGTAAGTTCCTAGCCTCCGGGCGACCGGACGAGGCCGGACTCCGTCCGACATCGCGGGCCGTGCCCCGCAACCTCCACGATCCATGACCGACAGCATCCTCCATCGAGCCAGTGTTCTGGTGCTGAACCGCCATTGGATGGCCATCGACGCCATCTCGCCAGCGGGTGCGTTCAATCACCTCGTTTCCGGTTCCGCCCGTGCGGTGTGGATCGGGGACGGCGCGTTCCAGCCCATGGAATGGCAGGAATGGGCGGCTCTCGAGGTGCCGGAAGGGGTTCTCTCGATCGGCACCACCAAGGGGCGCATCCGCGTCCCGACGGTGATCCTGCTGAGCCGCTTCGATCGCGTGCCGATGGTGCGTCCGGTCTTCGGATTCCGCGGGATCTGGGAGCGCGACGGTGGACGGTGCCAGTACACCGGCCGGCACCTGAAGCCCGACGAGGCGAACATCGATCACATCGTCCCGCGCTCGCGGGGTGGTCGCGACGAATGGGAGAACTGCGTGCTTTCCGATCGCCGGATCAATACCCGCAAGGGTGCCCGGACGCCGGAAGAAGCGGGACTCCGGCTGCTCACCACGCCAAAGGCTCCGAAGACCGTCCCCGCCACCCTGCGGATCCGGAATTCGTGGAAGGTCGAGGACTGGAATCACTTCCTCAAGTTCCCGAGCTGATCCGGCAATCACGCGCCTGAACATCGGCGGGTTCTTCGAATCCTGAAGAACCCGGTGGGTCCTCGTCCCAGACGAAATCAGGACCAGTTCCTATTTCCAGCCCCGCGGGCGAATGATGCCCGCTCACCTCTATCTGCCATGACCTCTTTATTCACCCAACGTCTCATTCTTCGCCCTCCGAGCATGGAGGACATCGACGACATCGTGCGCCTGCTGGGAGACCGGCGGGTGGCGGAGATGATGAGCGGTGTGCCCTGGCCGTATGAACGAAAGCACGCCGAGGAGTGGCTTCCCGATGCGATCGCTGCTCATGAACAGGGCAAGGGCGAGGCCTTCGTCATCGCGCTCCGTGAGACGGGCGAGCTGATGGGAGTCATCGGCCTTCACCCGGATGAAGCCGCTCCCTGGGCGTGGTTCGGCTACTGGTTGGGCGTGCCTTACTGGGGACGCGGATACATGACCGAGGCGCTGGAGGAAATCCTGCGCTTCGGTTTCGAGGAGCGCGGCTTCAGGCGATTGGAAGCGTGCCATTTCACCCACAATCCGGCGTCGGGCCGGGTGATGTTGAAAGCGGGGCTGACGCAGGAGGGTGTGCAGAAACTGAGAGTGATGCGTGCCGGTGAACTCTACGACCGGGCCATCTACGGAATCATCGACGAGGAATGGCGGGCCGCCCGAAAGAGCCCGCAGGAAACGAATGAAACTGCTGAATCATGAAGACCTGATCGCGGCCGGATACGAACCCGGGCCGCGGTTCAAGGTGATGTTCGAAAAGCTCGCCGAGTACGAAGCGCGGGGTATCTCGGACAAGAAATACGCGCTGAAGCTGCTGAAGCGGGACTTCGGTGCGCCGGAGCCGAAGCGGGTGCTGCGGGGTAGTCCCGCGCCGCTGGCCGAGGCGATCCGGCCGGAAACGCAGGACGAGCGCGAGAACGTGGCGGCGGTTCGCCGGCAAATGGAGCAGCTGCTCCGGGTGCCGGTGATCGCACGCGGTGCGGTTATGCCGGACGCCTGCCCGGCCGGTGCCGGAGTGGCCGTGATCCCGGTTGGCGGGGCGATCGCGGTCGAAGGCGCGATCATTCCCTCGGCCCACTCGGCGGATGTCTGCTGCTCGATGTCCGCCACTTTCTACGAGGAACGTCGTAGCGTGACGGAGGATCTCGATGCGCTGGTCTCGGCGACGCGTTTCGGGCCGGGGTACCGGGCACCGGATGATCTGGTGCATGATCCGGTCCTCGACGAACCGGTGTGGGAAAACCGTTTCCTCAACGGGCTGCGCGAGCGTGCGTCCGCACAACTGGCGGATCAGGGCGATGGCAATCACTTCGCCTTCGTGGGCGAGGTGGACGTCACGCCGGAAATGCTCGCCGTGCTGCGGATCGTCGCGCACTCGGAGCTGGCCGGGGCTTTGAAGGCGAAGCGCTACCGGGTGCTGGTGACTCATCACGGGTCGCGCAGCCTGGGCGCGCACGTTTTCAAGCGCGGTCAGATCGCGGCGGTGAAACACACCGGTCGGGCCGGTCGCGGCATCCCGGAGGCGGCGGCGTGGCTGGATGCGGATTCGCCCGAGGGACTCGAATACTGGGACGCGCTGCAATACGTCGCCCGCTGGACGAAGGCGAACCACCGGGCGGTGCACCGTCGTTTCCTCGAACGGATCGGCGGCGCGGCGGTGGCCGAGGTGGGCAACGAGCACAACTTCGTGTGGCGGCGCGGTGACCTTTTTCTCCACGGAAAAGGAGCGACTCCCGCGTGGCGCGACGAGCAGGGACGCCCGCAGCTGGGCCTGATTCCCCTGAACATGTCGGAGCCGGTGTTGCTGGTGCTCGGCTCGGACAATGAGGAGTTCCTGTCCTTCGCGCCGCACGGCGCGGGGCGGAATCTGTCGCGGACCGCGCTGCGCCGGAAGTTCCCGGACGAAGCGTCGCGGCGCGATGCGATCGCCCGCGGAACCGCCGGTCTCGATGTCCGCTGGTTCTGCGGCAAGCCGGACCTCAGCGAACTGCCGGTGGCTTACAAGAACGCGGAGAGCGTGAAGGCGCAGATCCGGGAGTTCGGCCTGGCCGAGGTGGTGGCGGAGATCCGTCCGCTCGGTTGTGTGATGGCGGGCGATTCCGGTCGCACGTGGCGCGACCGGGAGGAAGAGCTGACGCCGAAGCAGAAGCGCCAGATCCAGCATCGCAAGGACCGGCGGCGGACGAATCAGGAATTGCGGGAGTGGTGAAGAACGGCGTGCCCATCGATGGATGGGCGCGCCGGAATTCTGTCTCGATTGCCGCTTGAGACCGGCGGGTCGGCCCGATGGAATGGGACGTGAAGAAGTTGCTGCATGTGCTTTTGGCGGGAATCGCGATGTTGGGTTCGGCGCGGGGTGAAGAGGGGTTCCGGACCTGGACCAGCTCGGCGGGTACCAGTCTGGAGGCCCGGGTGGTCTCGGTGGAGGGAGATCGGGTGACGCTGGAGAAGCAGGGAGGTGGTTCCCTCACCGTGAAGCTGGCCCAGCTTTCCCAAGACGACCGGAGCTTCCTCGCATCGTGGAAAAAACCGGAGGCTCCGAAGGGCGCGACGACGATCGATGGCATCGCCGCGGAGCCGGGCCGCGTGTCGGGAGAGATCCCATGCCAGGCGAAACCGGAGTGGAGCTATCTTGTCTATCTTCCTCAGGAGTTTCACATGGGCCGGAAATGGCCGGTGTGCTTCGTGATGGATGCCGGCGGAGGCTCGGCAGGATCGCTGAACCGCTACGTCACGGCGGCCGACCGGTTCGGAATCATCATGGTGGTGTCCAAGCAATCCCGAAACGGATTCGATGGCGCGATCGAGGCGATGGTTTCGATGAACGAGGATGTGCACGCCCGGTTTCCGGTGTGGAAGGACATGGTGTTTTCCTCCGGCATGTCGGGAGGCAGTCGGCAGGCCTTCCTGTTGTCGGAAAAAGACGACCAGATCGCCGGGGTCCTCGCCTGTGGATCGGGGGGCGGCGTCTATGCCGAGGGCGGGTTCCGTCCGGTGGACCTCCGCAAGTCGGTGGTGGTTTGTAGCCTGATGGGCACCAATTGCTTCAACCGCAGCGAGTCGGTGAGATCCCACAAGAGCTTCCCATCGACGTCGCGATTGATCTGGTTCGCCGGGAATCATGACTGGGCGTCGAGCGAGTGGATCGTCGAAGGGATGGCGCACGTCTATGGGACGGCGCTCGCGAAATCGCGGGACAAGGAGCTGGGCGAGCTGCGCGATGACTTCGCCACGGCATGCTTCGAGTGGGCGAAAGAGCGGCAGGAACAGGCTCCGTGGACGACTTGGATTTGGGCCGATTTCCTCAGCGATTTCCCGGCATCGAACGCGGTGCCCGCGGAGGCCAAGGCGTTGGCGGCCGAACTCGCGAAAGATCCCGAGGTGAAACGGGGGCTCGAAGCGGAAAAGGAGGTTCAAAGTTTCGCCGCGAAGCATTTCCATGCCTTGGGCTCCCAAGCGGACTCGGCGGCCGATGAGGGACGGCAGCGGGCCGCGGAGAAGGAAGCGGAGAAGTTCGACGGGCTACCTCAGGCCGAGGTGCTCAAACGGATGGGTCAGCCCTCGGTCAAGCCGTGACGCCGGGTTTGCTCGAAGGCGGACGAGCCGCTAGAGCTTCGGCTGTGACCCTCGATGTCTCCACGCCCGCGCTGCTCTTTCCGGCGATCAGCCTGCTGTTCCTTTCCTTCACCAACCGGTTCCTGCATCTCGCGGCGCTGATCCGGCAGCTCCACGCCGATTGGCTGGAGCGGCAGGACGAGACCTTGATGCTCCAGATTTCCAACCTCCGGAAGCGCCTGACCTTGATCCGCTGGATGCAATTTCTCGGCGCGGTGAGTCTGTTTCTTTGCGTGATCTCGATGGTCGCCGTGGTGGCCGCGTGGCAATGGCTGGCTGTTCCGTGTTTCGCGGCGGCGCTGGGATTGATGGGGGCGTCGCTGGCCTGCCTGATGGTCGAGGTCTGGATTTCCGGCGGCGCGCTGCGCATCCTGCTGCGGAACCTGGAGGAAAACTGCCGGGGAAACTGAACCGATGAAATCCGCCCTTTCCCAGATCCCCGCGGATGTGGTCGCGCTTTGCGACTACGAACGTCTCGCGCCGGAATTCATTTCCTCCGAGGCCTGGGCTTATCTCTCCGGCGGGGCGGGGGACGAGCATGCCTTGAGGGGAAACCGCGAGGCTTTTCAGCAATGGGTGATCGAGCCATCGGTGCTGTCGGGCATGACCGGTGCTACGACGGAGATCATACTTGGGGATCTGCGTCTGCCGCACCCTTTGGTGGTCGCGCCGATGGCGGCGCACCGGATGTTTCATCCGCAAGGCGAGGTGGCCACGACGCTCGGAGCAGCGGCGATGGGCGCAGGGCTGGTAATGAGCTGTCGTGCCAGTGTGGCGATCGAGGCGGTGCCGCGGCATCAGGGCGTGCCGCTTTGGTTCCAGCTCTATGTGCGGAAAGACCGGGCATTCATGGAGCGCCTCGTGCGGCGGCTGGAGGCGGCGGGCTGCGATGGGTTGGTGGTGACCGTGGACGCGCCGGTCAACGGCATCCGCAATCGCGAGCAGCGTGCGGGCTTTCGATTCCCCGCGGAAATCGAGGTGCCCCATCTCGAGGGTGAGCCGGCGTGGCCGGAGGTGGAGTCGGTTCTGGATCCTGCCTACCTCGCGGAGCTGCCGGGGTGGGAGGATGTGATGTGGTTGAAGTCCATCACCCGGCTTCCGGTGTGGGTGAAGGGCGTGCTGACGACGGATGATACCCGGCTGGCGGTGAATGCAGGAGTCGATGGCATCGTCGTTTCCAACCATGGCGGCCGGACGCTCGACGCGCTGCCGGCTCCGCTGGGGGTGCTGCCTGAAATCGCCACAGCGGTGGAGGGGCGGGTGCCGGTGATTGTCGACGGGGGGATCCGGCGGGGCACGGATGTGTTCATCGCTCTGGCGCTCGGTGCGGACGCGGTGATGATCGGTCGCCCGGTCCTCCATGGTCTGGCCGTGGCGGGGGCGGTCGGAGTGGCGCACGTGATGAAGATCCTCCGCCATGAGCTGGAGGTGGCGATGCTGCTGGCGGGGTGCCGGACGGTCGCCGAGGTCCGGGGGAAGGTCCGGCGGCGATGAAGGGTTGATGCGGACGCGGGCCGGGGCATGATCGCCGACGTGGATCTGTTTTCCCCGAAACCCTCGTTCGAGCCGAAGGCGCTGAGCGTGACCCAGCTGGTGCGCCGGATGAAAAACCTGCTGGAAATCCAGCTCGGCGAGCAATGGGTGGAGGGCGAAGTTTCAAATCTGCGGAAGCAGGGCAGCGGGCACTGGTACTTCTCGCTGAAGGACGCGAATGCCCAGATTTCCTGTGCGATGTTCGGCGCGATGCGGAAGCCGGGGGCGGAGGCTCTGCAGGACGGGGCCAAGGTCCGGGTTTTTGCCGAGCCGAGCGTGTATGAGGCCCGCGGGCAGTTGCAGATCATCGTGCAGAAGGTCGAGCGCGCCGGGGTGGGCGACTTGCAGGCCAGGTTCGAGGCGCTGAAGCAGAAACTGGAAGCGGAGGGTTTGTTCGCCGCGGAACGGAAGAAGCCGCTGCCGGCATTTCCCACGGTGGTCGGCATCGTGACTTCCGGGACGGGCGCGGCGATCGAGGATATCCTCCATGTCATGGGGCGCCGCGCGCCATGGGTGAAGCCGGTGCTTTTCCCGGTTCGGGTGCAGGGGAAGGGAGCGGAGAGGGAGATTGCCGAAGCCATCCGGCGGATGAGCGAGCCGGAGAATTACGGGATTCCCCGTTGCGACGTCTTGATCGTGGGTCGTGGCGGCGGTTCGCTCGAAGACCTGTGGAATTTCAACGAGGAAGAGGTGGCCCGCGCGATCGCCGCCTGTCCGCTGCCGGTCATTTCGGCGGTCGGGCACGAGATCGATTTCACCATCTCGGACTTCGTGGCGGATCGTCGTGCGCCGACGCCGAGTGCCGCGGCGGAAATGGCGGTGCCGGACGGTGAGGCTCTTTGCCAGAGGATGGAGGTGCTCGGACGGCGGATCCAGCGGCGCGTGTTGGAGCGCTTCGAGCGTCTCGAGCTGGTGCTGGCGAATGCGCGGCGCGGGGTGCTTTCCCGGGGAGGAGAGCGATTGCTGCGGGAACCGGCGATGAGGATCGATGCGCTGCGGGGGCAACTTGCGGCGTCCGCCGCCAACGCGTGGCGCGGGCAGCGGGCGGAGGTGCGGTCGCTGGCGATGCGGCTCTCCCTAATGAAGCCGGAGCGTCAGGTGACCCAGCGTCTTGAGCGACTTGCGGCGCTTTCCCGCCAGCTGGAGCGGGCGGGGAAAGCGGCCCTGGCGGAGAGAGTCGAACGCCTCCAACGTTTGGCCAGCGTGCTCCGGGCCCTCGGGCCCGAATCCGCGTTTGAAAGAGGGTTTTCCATCACCACCGACGAGGACGGCCGGATCGTCCGATCGATCTCGAAAGTCCGCCCTGGACAAATGATTCAAACGCGCGTTTCTGACGGTATTTTGAAAAGTCGGATCGAACTATGAACCATGGAAACCCTGCCGCCGGAACTGCTGCTCAGCGCTTATGCTCAGGGGGTTTTCCCGATGGCGGAAGACGGGCAGATCCTGTGGTTCTCGCCGCAGCAGCGCGGCGTGATCCCCTTGGGGAAAGATTTTCACATCCCTCACGGGCTGAGGCGCACGCTTCGGAAACAACCGTTTGAAATCCGTTTTGACACGGCGTTTCCCGAGGTCATGGAAGGATGCGCGGACCGGGCGGAGACGTGGATCGACGAGCAGATCAAAGCGAGCTACCGGAGACTCCACGAGCAGGGGTTCGCCCACTCCGTGGAGTGCTGGGATGAGGAAGGGCTGCAAGGCGGCCTCTACGGGGTGTCGCTCGGCCGTGCGTTCTTCGGCGAGAGCATGTTTTCGAGGAAGGCCGACGCCTCGAAGGTCGCGCTGGTGCATCTCGTGGAGCGGCTCCGGGAGCGGGATTTCCTGCTGCTGGACACGCAGTGGATGACGCCGCACCTGCGGACCTTTGGCGGGCACGAAATTTCCCGCGAGGAGTATCTGGTCCGGCTGGCGGAGGCGGTGGATGAATGGCATTGATGGGAGGCTTGAGGAAACTCACCGAACCTCTCGGCTTTGGCCCTTGACCGGTCGGACGGTGCCTTTCAGCGTCGCGCATCTTTTTCGCGACATGAATATCCACGAGTACCAGGCCAAGGAATTGTTCGACCAATTCGGAGTCCCGAGCCCCCAGGGAAAAGTGGCTTCGTCGCCCGAAGAAGCCGCGGCGGCGGCTCGCGAATTCGCGGGATCGAAGCTGGTGATCAAGGCGCAGGTCCATGCCGGTGGTCGTGGGAAAGGGCATTTCAAAAACGGCTTCCAAGGGGGGGTGCACCTCATCGAGTCGCCCGAGCAGGCGGCGGAGTTCGCCGGCAAGATGCTCAACGAGACGCTGGTGACCGTGCAGACCGGCGAGGAAGGCCGCCTGGTGCGCAAGGTGATGGTGGCCGAGGCGGTCGAGATCGAGCACGAGTATTACCTTTCCATCCTGATGGACCGCACGACGTCGCGGCCGGTGATCGTGGCCTCGACCGAGGGTGGCATGAGCATCGAGGATGTGGCGCACGACACACCGGAGAAAATCATCCGCCAGTTCGTCCATCCGCTGATCGGCCTCCAGCCGTATGAGCTTCGCAAACTCGCCGCGCAGCTGGATTTCCACGGGGAATTGGCCAAGGAATTCTGCCGTTTGGTGGCGAAACTCTACAAGATGTTCATCGCCTGCGACTGCTCGATGGTGGAGATCAATCCGCTGGTGACGACGCCGGACGGCCGGGTGCTGGCGCTCGACGCGAAATTCGGCTTCGACGACAACGCGCTCTTCCGGCACCCGGACATCGTCGCGATGCGCGATCCTGAGGAAGAAGACCCCCGCGAGGTGGCGGCCTCGGAATACGACCTCAACTACATCGGCCTCGACGGCAACATCGCCTGTCTCGTCAACGGTGCCGGTCTGGCGATGGCCACGATGGACATCATCAAGCACTACGGGGGTGAGCCGGCCAACTTCCTGGATGTGGGCGGCGGGGCCTCGAAGGAGCAGGTGACCGCGGCTTTCAAGATCATCCTCGGCGACCCCAATGTGCAGGGCATCCTGATCAACATTTTCGGCGGCATCATGGACTGCAACGTGATCGCCGAAGGCGTGGTGGCCGCAGCCAAGGAAACCGGCCTGCCTATTCCGTTGGTGGTCCGCCTGGAAGGCAACAACGTCGAAGCCGGCAAGGCGACCCTTGCCGCAAGCGGGCTGGACATCGTTTCCGGCGACTGCATGGCGGATGCCGCCAAGAAGATCGTGGCGGCTGTTTCCTGATGCGCTTACCGGTATCCCGCTATGAAAGGAATCGGCATTGAAGAAGCGGCATTCACGGGATATCCTGCGACTGACATCGCACGGACACGCAAGTTCTACGGTGAAATCCTCGGCCTGAAGGAAGGTATGGTCTTCGACCACGAAGGCCAGGTCGGCTGGGTCGAATTCGAGATCCCGGGCGGCCACACGCTCGCGATCGCCCAAGCCAACGATCAATGGCAGCCGAACCCGAATGGCGGTGGGATCTGCTTTGAAGTTGAAGACCTGGATGCCGCTGTCGCCAGACTCAAAGAGGCGGGAGTGACCGTGGTCCTTCCGATTCAGGATTATCCCATCTGCCGCATGTCCCTGATCGCCGATCCCGATGGCAACACGGTGGCGATCCATCAGAAGAAGCCGAATCATCCCGAGTGTTCGCATTGATTTCAGATCCATTCCCACAATTCCACCATGGCCATTCTCGTTGACGAAAACACCAAGCTCCTAGTCCAGGGCATCACCGGCAGTTTCGGTGCGCGCCACGCGAAGCTCTCGCTCGAATACGGCACCCAGCTCGTGGCGGGTGTGACGCCGAGCAAGGGAGGACAAACTTTCGAGGGCAAGGTGCCGATTTTCGATACGGTCTCCCAGGCCGTGGCGGAAACCGGCGCGACCGCGACCGCGATTTTCGTGCCGCCGCCGTTCGCGGCGGATGCGATCCTCGAGGCCGTTGATGCGGGGCTGGAGCTGGTGGTGGCGATCACTGAAGGCATTCCGGTGATGGACATGATGCGGGTGAAATCGGCGATGCAGGGTTCCAAGGCCCGCTTGGTCGGCCCGAACTGTCCGGGCATCGTGACCCCTGGTCGCGGTGAGAAATCGCACGGCGGCTGCCGCATCGGCATTTCCCCTGGATACATTCACAAGCGCGGCAACGTCGGCGTGGTTTCCCGCTCGGGCACGCTGACCTACGAGGCGGTCTACCAGCTCACCTCGCTCGGCTATGGCCAGAGCACCTGCGTGGGCATCGGCGGCGATCCGATCAACGGGACCTCGCACCTCGACGTGCTGCAGATGTTCAACGACGACCCGGAAACCGAGGCGATCATCATGATCGGTGAAATCGGCGGCAACGCCGAGGCCGAGGCGGCCCGATGGGCCAAGGAGCACTGCAAGAAGCCGATCTGCGGCTTCATCGCCGGTGCCACGGCGCCTCCCGGACGTCGCATGGGACACGCCGGCGCGATCGTGGGCGGGGCGGATGACACCGCCGAGGCCAAGAAGCGGATCCTCGCCGAATGCGGCATCGCCGTGGCCGAGACGCCGAGCGAAATGGCCAGCACGCTGCTGGAGCGCTGGGGGAAGTAAGGGTCAAGCTGGGGGAATCCCCCAGCTTTCCCGGAGAGCAACCCGCTCGCTGAAGCCATCGTCGCAGGCGACGAGGTGGAGGTGCTTGTCCTCGATCCACCACAGGGCGCGTTGCTTGAAGCGGCGACCGAGGGACAGGGCGGTGGCCAGGTCACAACGGACGGCCCAGCCGGGTTCGGCGTGGGTGGCATCGGCGGCCATGCAGGTGATCCGCTGGTGGGGGAGGTGCTTTCTTTCCAGGAGACGCCGCAGGCGGTGATCGGCCGCGCGGTTCATGCGCCCGCTCCAGCGCTGGTCCATGGGGTTCCAGGCGGTGACGATGGCGAACGGTTCCGCCGGCACGGGGCCGGCGGAGGAAAAACGGCAGTCGTAGTAGTCGGCGGGGAAGCGGGGCATGGCGTCGAAGGGGTCCTCGGGCTGGAGTCGAGAGGTCGGCCGCCACTTGTCAGAAACCATCGGCAAACCAGAGGGGAGCGTGGGGAAAAAATGTCACTCTTCAAGGGTTTCGGTCGCCGCCGGTGTTCAACTCAACGGAGCGCGAACAACCCGTGAGCTCCGATTCGAACTGACAACAAACCAAACCAAAGACCATGAAAACCAACCTCCTCACTCTTGCCGTGACCGTGGTCACAGCGATTTCATTCAGCCCTGTTGCGCTCGCCCGTCCGGATTTTCCGGTCCAGCGGAAGACCTCCGGACCAGCCGCAAGGGGACCTTCCGCCATGCAGAGCGAAGTCTGCAAAGGGAGCGACTGCTGCACCACGAAGACGGTGATCTCCGTGGCGCAAGGTGGCCGCGGCTCGCACAACTCGTTCAAAAAGGTCCGTCACTGCAAGGAGAGCTGCCTGGTTCCGGCGGAGAACAAGCGCCCTGTTTGCCGCCAGGGACACCGGGCGTGACATCGATCCCGGCAGGCTGCTACCTTGTCGCCATCCAAACACCATGAAGGATTCGGAATTCGATGACCTGTTGAAGACGGCAAAAGGCCCTGTTCTTTTGCCGTCTTCCTTCCGGCACGGAGTCTGGAGCCGCATCAAAGAGCAGGAATCCGAGGTGCCGAAACGCGCTGCCTGGTTCCAGCCCGTCCTCGGTCTCTTCCTCCGCCCCTGGGGAGCCGTTGCAGGGATGGCGGCGACGGTCGCCGTGGGGGTGTGGCTGGGTTCTGCTTCCGTTCCTGGCACGGAGGGTTCAAAGCAAGCGTACGCTGAATCGATCAGCCCCTTCGCCCACCCCCTCGGCAGATGAAGAGATACCTGATACTTCTGGCCGTGGCCTTGCTGGCAGGTTCGGTGGCGTTTTGCGTGACACGTTCCCACAAATTGGCGGAGCGCAAGACGGTGCTGCTGGACGCGATGCCGGAGCTGGCGTGGGTGCGTGAAGAGCTGGAGCTCACGGATGATCAGTTTGCGAGGATCGCCGCGCTGCACGCCGCCTATCGACCCACATGTGTGGAAATGTGTCGGCGGATCGCCGACGCCCAGGGGAGGGTCGAGGCCGCCGCGCGGGGCACGCGGAATATGGTGCCGGAGCTCGAGGTGGCGATTCGCGAGCATGCGGAGATCCACGCGCAGTGTCAGGAGGAGATGCTGAAGCACCTTTATGAAACGGCGGCCTTGCTCGAAGAGGAGCAGGCGGACCGCTACTTGGAGACCATGCTGCCTTTCGGCCTGGACTCCACGCCGATTGAAACCGGCGACAGGCATTCTCGCTAGAATGTCATGATGGTGGAATCGTCCGAACCCGAACTGATGAGCCGACTGGCCGCCGGGGATGATCTCGCGCTGAACATCCTGATGGATCGCTGGGGGCCGAGAGTGGCCGCGTTCCTTCACAAAATGACCGGTAGCCGGGATACGGCCTTGGATCTTGCGCAGGAGACATTCGTGAAACTCTATCAGGCGCGCGACCGGTACCGGCCTAGTGGGTCCTTCAGCACCTATTTGTTCGCGATCGCGTCGAATCTCGCTCGCAATCATGCCCGATGGAGAAACCGGCACCCGACCCTTTCCCTTGATGTGGCTTCCGAGGATGGAGGAATCGTCGTAGCGGAAGCGAAGGATCCGGACCAGACACCGGAAGAAGCCGCCCAAACCGCTGAGAAGATGCGGGCGGTCCACGCCGCGTTCCTCCTGTTGCCGGAAGATCTGCGTGAAGCCATGACCCTGTTTGTTCACGAGGGCATGGCTTACGCCGAAATCGCCGCGATCGCCGGATGCTCGCCCAAGGCGGTCGAGACCCGGATTTATCGGGCGAGGCTGATCCTTCGGGAGCAACTCAAGGATCTCACTTCCTGATATCTCCGGCACCGGGTGGATTCATCGTCTCAGACGTAGCGCGTTGCTAATCACCGAGACGCTGCTCAACGCCATGGCCGATCCAGCCACCATGGGATTAAGGAGCCAGCCGGTAAGCGGGTAGAGCACGCCGGCAGCCAGCGGGACGCCAAGGGCATTGTAAACGAACGCGAAGAACAGGTTTTGCCGGATGTTCCTCATCACATCCCGGCTGAGGCCGAGGGCCCGACCGATACCGCGGAGGTCGCCCTTGACGAGGGTCAGGCCGGCGCTGCGGATGGCCACGTCGGTGCCGGTGCCCATGGCGATTCCCACATCCGCTTCGGCCAAGGCGGGCGCGTCGTTGATGCCGTCGCCGGCCATGGCGACGATGGCTCCTTCGGCGCTGAGTTCGCGGACGATGCGCTGCTTGTCGGAGGGGGTGAGTTCCGCCCGCACGTCGTCGATGCCCAGCTCGCGACCGACGGCTGCGGCGGTTTGACGGTTGTCGCCGGTCAGCATCACCAGCCGCAGCCCCATCGCGTGCAGGGCTGTCACCGCTTCCGGGGTCGAGGCTTTGATCGGATCCGCCACGGAGATGAAGCCCGCGACCTGTTGCTCTTCGGCGATCCAGATGACCGTGTGGGCTTTCTCCTGAAGTTCCCCGGCATGGGTAAGCAGGTCCTGTGGCACGGGAATTCCGCTCTCCTCCAGCCACGAACGCTTGCCGACGCGGACGAGCGTCCCATCGATCCGGCCCATCACCCCCGCACCGGTGACCGACTCGAAGGCATCGACTCGCGAGATCGGGAGACCTCTCTCCTTGGCACGGTTCACGACGGCCTGGGCCAAAGGGTGCTCGCTGAGCTGTTCCAGAGACGCCGCCATGGCGAGAACATGGTCCACTTGTTCCGGATCCGTGGAAACGACGTGCTTCGCCGCGGGCCGGCCCTCGGTGAGGGTTCCCGTCTTGTCGGTGATGAGATGAGTGACTTTCTCGGCCCGCTCCAGGGCGGCGGCATCCCGGACCAGCACACCCATCCGGGCTCCGCGGCCGACACCCACCATGATCGACATGGGTGTGGCCAAGCCGAGCGCACAGGGGCAGGCGATGATCAGGACGGCCACACTGTTGGCGATGGCGTGACTCAACCGCGATTCCGACCCCCACAGCATCCAGCTCGTGAAAGTCAGCACCGCGATCAAGATGACCGCCGGGACGAACCAGCCGGACACCCGATCGGCCAGCCGCTGGATGGGTGCGCGGCTGCGCTGGGCATCGGCCACCATCTGGACGATCTGGGCAAGCAGCGTTTCCGATCCGACTTTCTCGGCGCGCATCAGGAACGCCCCGGTCTGATTGATGGTCGCCCCGACCACGTGGTCGTCGGATTTCTTCACGACCGGCAGCGGCTCGCCGGTGAGCATCGACTCATCCACGGTGCTCTCGCCCTCGGTGATCGAGCCGTCCACCGGAACCTTCTCGCCAGGGCGAACCCGCAGCACGTCGCCGATGCGGACTTCATCCAGCGGGACGTCGGTTTCGGTGCCGTCCGTCACTCGTCGGGCGGTCTTGGCGGCCAGTCCCAACAGCGCTTGTACCGCTTGGCCCGTTTTACTCCGCGCCTTTGCTTCCAGCCACTGGCCGAGGATGACCAGGGTTGTGATCACCGCGGCGGCTTCGAAGTAGAGAGGTACATTCCCCCCATGCCGCAGCGAGTGTGGGAAAAGCCCCGGCATCAGAGCCGCCACGGTACTGTAGAGCCACGCCGAGCCCACACCGAGGGAGATCAGTGTAAACATGTTGAGGCTCCGGTGACCGAGCGACCGCCAGGCTTTTGCGAACAGGAATCCGCCGGGACCGAAGACGACGAAAGTCGCCAGTACCAACTGGGACCACGCGAAAAGGTTGCCCGGCAGGCGTTCATGGAGTCGCAGCGCGGGCAGCATCTCGCCCATCGCGAGCAGGAACACGGGCAGCGAAAGCACCGCGCTGATCCACAGCTTGCGTTGCAAGGTTCTCACCTCGTGGTCTTCCTCGTCCTCCTCATCCGCGGGGAGGGATCTGGGCTCCAGGGCCATGCCGCACTTCGGGCAGTCGCCGGGATGGTCCTGTTCAACCTCCGGATGCATAGGACAGGTGTAGATCGTCTTCCTCGCGGCAGCTTTCCATGCAGGGTTCCGCTCCAAGGCCATGCCGCATTTCGGACAATCTCCCGGAACGTCGGATTCGACGCCGGGACACATCGGGCAGAAGTATTTCGCGCCGGACGATGGCTTCACGTCGTCATGATGGTGGTGATCGTGGGGGTCCGAGTGGCAGCAGGGTTTGGCCGCCGCTTCCTCCGCAGCGGGCTTCGCGCAGCAACTCTTGGTCTTCTGGTGATCCGGTTCGGGATGGCAATGGTCACTCATGGCAGGGGTCTCCGGTTGGGTGGTTTTTCGATCCGAGGAATTCGGCGATCGGGCAGCCGTGCAGGGCGCCCTTTCCGTTGCAGCGATCGACCAGTGCCCCGAGCGCTTGTTCCATCGCTTGCAGGGCCTGGATTTTGCCGCGGATGTGATCGAGCCGTGCCTGGGCGAACGACTTCACCTCGCGCCGCGGAGTCAGAATGCTCCCGGTGAGCTGCAAGAGCTGCTTGATGTCCTGAAGGCTGAAACCCAGCTCCTGTGAACGGCGGATGAAGTGGAGGCGGGCCAGGTCTTTCTCATCGTAGATTCGGTAGCCGGATCCATTTCGCTCGGGAGGCGGCAAAAGGCCCTTCTGCTCATAGAACCTGAGGGTCTCCGCACCCACGCCGGCCCTTCTTGCCAGCCTGGAGCGGGTCCACGTCGAGGGTGCTTGTTCTTTCATCGGTCTCACCCTGCACCCTGTAGCATGATCCAGGGTCAATCGGAAATCATTGGGTGATGAGAATCCGCATCCGAGCGGAAGCCTGCTGCGGCCCGGCACCGACGGGCCGCTTGAAGAAAATCAGGCTCGGAGGAACGGTGGCACCGCCACCGAGCCCCCCTTCGCGGGCGAAATTTCGTCGATGCGTGCGAGGAGGTCCTCGCTGAGTTCGGATGCCTGGAGGGCGGCGAGCGAGTCATCGAGCTGGGCGACGGTGCGGGCACCGATGAGGGCGGAGACGACGGGCTTTTTCGTCAGCACCCAGCGCAGGGCGAGGTGGTGGAGCGGCATGCCGGCTTCCCGCGCGAGGGCGTCGAGGGCGAGCAGCTTGTCTTGGGCATCATGGACCTGGCCGGTTTTCAAAAACCCTTCCTCGCGGGCGGCGCGGGAACCGGCGGGGATGCCGTGGATGTATTTGCCGGTGAGCATGCCCTGGGCGAGCGGGCTGAAGACGATCGAGCCGATGCCTTTTTCGTCGAGCCAGTCGTGGATGCCTTTGCTTTCCGGCCAACGGTTGAGGATCGAGTAGGGCGGCTGATAGATAAGGCAGCGCACGCCCATGTCTTTGAGGATGGAAACGGCACGCTTGAGGCGTTTCGGCGGATATTTCGAGAGACCGACGTAGAGCGCCTTGCCCTGTTGGACGGCGGTGGCGAGGGCCGACATGGTTTCCTCCAGCGGTGTCGCGGGATCCGGGCGGTGGGAATAGAAGATATCGACGTATTCGAGTCGCAGACGCTTGAGCGATTGGTCGAGCGAGGAGAGGAGGTGCTTGCGCGAGCCCCACTCGCCGTAGGGGCCCTGCCACATATCGTGGCCGGCCTTGGTGGAGATGATGAGTTCGTCGCGATGGCAGGCAAAGTCCTCGGAAAGATAGCGGCCGACGTTTTCCTCGGCGCTGCCGTAGGGAGGGCCGTAGTTGTTGGCGAGGTCGAAATGGGTGATGCCGCGGTCGAAAGCGCGGCGGAGGATGGCGCGGGCTTCGTGCTGGTCATCGGTGTGGCCGAAGTTGTGCCAGCAGCCGAGGGAGATTTCGGGGAGAAGCAGCCCGGACTTGCCGCAACGGCGGTAGGGCATGCGGCCATCGTAGCGGTGGGGATCGGCGGAATACATGGATCGGATAGGTTAAAGCGAGCGCAGCGCGGCGATGCGGACGAGCACCGGCGGGTGGGAGTGATCGAGGAACACCCGCGCCGGATGCGGGGTGAGGTTGGAGAGGTTTTTGACGGACAGCTTCTTCAGCGCGGAGATGAGTGACTCGGGCTTTTGGGTCACTTTGGCGGCGTAGGCGTCGGCTTCGAACTCATGCTTGCGCGACCAGACATTGCCAAACACGCCGAGGATGCGGCTGACGGGGGTGAAAAGGATGGCAAACAGGACGAGACCGACGTGAGGCGAAATCTCCGGCACCATGAAAGCCTCGAACAGTTCGCGGGCGAAGGCGGAGTCGGGGTCGATGACCTTTCCGAGGAGGAAAAACAGCACGGCGGTCTGGACGATGGCCATGCCGATGCGCTGGACGATGTGGCGGCACTTGAAGTGGCCGATTTCGTGGGCGAGCACGCCGACGAGTTCATCGGTGCTCTGCTCTTCGACGAGGGTGTCGTAGAGTGCGATCTTCTTGGTTTTGCCGAAGCCGGTGAAGTAGGCGTTGGCCTTGGTCGAGCGCTTCGAGCCGTCCATGACCGAGATCTCGCCGAGCGGGAAGCCGCACTTCTCGGCCATTTTCTCGATTTCGGCGCGGGTTTCGCCGTCTTCCATGGGCGTGAATTTGTTGAACAGCGGGAGGATCAGCGAGGGGGCGAGCCAGGTGAGCAGGAGCTGGACGGTGGTGAAAAGCAGCCAGGCCCAGAGCCAGGCGTTGGGGACGCTGTGGAAGATCCACAGGACGCCGGCGACCAGCGGCAGACCGAGGATGGCGGCGAGCAGCAGGCCCTTGATCTCATCGGCGACGAAGAGCTTCGGGGTCATGCGGTTGAAGCCGAACCGTTCCTCGATGACGAAGGTCGAGTAGATCGAGAGCGGGAGGTGGATGAGGTGGTTGCCGAGGAAGAGGAGGCCGAGGAAAAGCATCCCGGCGGGGATGCCATCGCCGAGCCAGCCGCGACAAAGTCCATCGAGCCAGCCGAAGCCGCCGATGAGCCAGAAGACGATCAGGGAAAAGAGCGAGACGAGTGACTCGATGATGCCGAACCGGGCGTTGACGCGGGTGTATTCGAGGGACTTGGCGTGCTCGGCGGGGTCGAGGATGCCCTCGAACTCGGCGGGGATCTCCGGCTGGAGGGCGCGGAGGTTGAGCAGGGTGACCACGAAATCGAGGTTCCAGAGGACCAGCAGGATGATGAGGATGGCAAGGCCGAGCGCGTTCAATTCCATGGCGTGCGGGCAGCATGCATTGCGGGCCGCCGGCTGCAAGGGCGGGGAGGGGTTCCCGGGATTTGGAATCTGGGGCAGCCGGTGGATCGGATCCGTTTCTCCCGAAGTGCCTCTCGGCATCGGGGGGATTGTCCCTTGAGTTTCCCGCGGGGAAGTCGCAGTTTCCCGGCCTGCCCATGAATCGACCGCTCCTCGCCGTCCTGACCGCCTCCTGTGCCATCGCGTTTTCGCACGCCGCGGAGGTGCCGAAAGTCCTCAGTGTCCTGCCCGAGGGAAAACTGGTGAAGGGGGCGACGATCGCCGTCGTGCCGCCCAAGGAACTCGATAAATACCTGGAAATCGTCGAGGTCGCGGCGCGCGAGAATCCGGAGTGGTTCGCCGAGCACTCGAAAAAATCGGCCCCGGGCGTGCCTTTGCCCTACGACGAAAAGCTGGGGCTGACGAAGGAACAGTACGACGACTATCTGGCGATCTGGGCGAAGCGCGAATTCCGGGCCGTGGAGCCGATCATCCTCCAGCTCAAGCCGACCGACGACGGAATGTGGAAGATCACGACCGCCGGTGGGGCCCATTCGATTTCCACGCTGAAGTATGACCCGAAGAAGGACGTGATCGTTTCGCCCAACGGCGAGATGGAGCGGCTGGAAGATGTGAAGGCGGAGAAGGATTCGATCCTGGGCGCGTGGGAAGGCCACGAGTGGCGCTTTCAGGAGGAATCGAGCCTGGGCAAGACCAAGGAGAATTTCGCGATCGGAAAGACCAGCGACGGCGTCTACGGCATGTTGGTTTACCGCATGCAGGAGGTGTCGGCCGAGGGCACGCCGCTCTACGACAACAGCATCGTGATCCGATTTCCCTTGGGCGATGCGGGGCTCCTCAACGAGGAGGAGCTGCAGAAGCCGGCGCGCTGATCCGGCGATGAGGATCATCTCTGGAAAGGCGGGTCGGGTGGCGATCCGGGTGCCCGGCGATGTGGCGCGGCCGACCACGGATTTCGTCCGTCAGGCGGTGTTTTCCATTCTCGGCGAAAAGGTCGAGGGCGCGCGGGTGGCGGACCTTTTCGCGGGTTCCGGCGCGCTGGGGCTGGAAGCGCTGAGCCGGGGTGCTGCCAGCTGCGAATTCGTGGAGCAGAACCGCAAGGCGACCGGGGTGATCCACGCCAATTTGGAGAAGGCTCGGCTCGATGGCGGGCGGGTGACGTCCGGAGACGTCCATGCGTGGGTCAAGCGTGGTTCGGGGAGCTTCGATCTGGTTTTCGCGGATCCGCCTTATGCAAAGACGAAGCTGGATCGCGATCATCTGGCGGAGTTGTTGGGTTCGCCCGCTGCAGCGGCAATGCTGGCACCGGGGGGCTATTGGGTGGCCGAGCAGGCGGCCGAGAGCGAACCGCCGCGGGCCGAAGGGCTGCGGTTGCTGGACCGGCGGGTTTACGGCGGCAGCGCCATCCTGCTTTACGCTCATCCCGCGGAATCCTAGCTTCGCCATCCGATGGAGGGGCCGCTGATCATCTACCGGTTGCTGTTGCCGGTTTACGTGCTGATGGCAGGACCCGGCTGGTGGCTGAAAATGGTCCGCCGCGGCGGGTTCCGCAGCGGATTGGGCGAGCGGTTCGGCTTCTATCCGGACGAGCTGGAATACGAGCCTTGCGGCGCGACGCATGTCCATGCGGTGAGCGTGGGCGAGGCGCTGCTGGCGCTGAAATTGATCCGCGCATGGCAGGTGAAGGAGCCGGCAAAACGCTTCGTGCTGGCGGTTGCGACGGCCACGGGAAAGCAGGTCGCGATGGCGAATGCTCCGGAGGGCGTGCGGGTGGTGTATCAGCCGGTGGACTTCCGTTTCCTGGTGCGCCGCTATGTCGCGCGCTTCGAACCGGAGCAGATCGTGTTGGTGGAGGGGGAAATGTGGCCGCATCTGTTGCTCGAATGCGCCAGGCGGGACGTGCCGGTCCGGCTTGTCAACGCGCGGATGTCGCCGCGCTCGCGTCGCCGTTATCGCAAGCTGGCTTTTTGGGTGAGGCCGTTTTTCAGGCATCTCGACCGCGTCGCGGTGCAGGAGGCGGAGGACGCCGCGATCTGGTCGGAGCTGGGTGTCGCGGCGGACAAGGTGCGGGTGACCGGCAGTTTGAAGTTTGATCCGGGACCGCGACGGGAGATCGAGGTGCCGGCGGATTTCCGGGCGATGATCGGGGCGATGGATGAGGGGCGGCCGGTGGTGCTGGCGGCGAGCACCCACGCCGGCGAGGAGGCCTTGCTGGCGGTGGCGATCGACGAGGCGGGTGGCTTTCCGCTGATCGTGCCCCGCCACGCGGAACGTCGCGCGGAGGTCCGGGAGAGCTTGGAAAAGGCGGGCTTCGCGGTGGCCTTGAGGTCGGGTTTTTCAGCCCCGGCCGGAGCGCGGAAAGTGCTGGTGGTCGATAGCACCGGCGAGCTGCGCGCGTGGACGGCGGCGGCCGGCGTGGTGATCATCGGGAAGAGCTTTCTCGCCGAAGGCGGACAGAACCCGGCCGAGGCGATCGAAGCGGGCAAGGCCGTGGTGTTCGGTCCGCACATGGAGAACTTCGAGCCGCTGGCCACGCGGCTGGAGGAGCGGGGTGGCGCGATGCGGGTCGGGGCGGCGGCGCTTCCGGGTAGCCTGCGGGAGCTTTTGAGAAACCCGGCGCGGCGCGAGGAAATGGCGGAAGCGGGGCGGGAGGTGCTTTCGCAGCACGAGGGTGCGGTGGCGCGGGTGATCGATCTTCTGGGCGGGCGGTGAAGCCAGACCCTGCCGGAGGTGGGAGGGGCGTTTTTCCTTCCGAGCCCCCCGGAGATTCGTATCACGACGAGTTTGTCATTCCCGGATCGGTCGCTAGAGTCGCGGGCGTGACCGACCCATCCAATGAGCAGGACGACCTGCTGTCGGCGTTCCACCTGGGCCCCTCCTGGGCCCGCGAGAGCGCACCGGTAAAGAAGTACGAGGATCATCGTGGCGATGACGATCGCCCGCGCCGCGGACGCGGCGGGCCCGGAGGTCCGGGCGGAGGCGGTGGCCGCCGTCAAGGTGGGGGACGCGGGCGGGATGATCGCCGGGACGACCGTCGTGACGATCGACGGGATGACCGTCGCGGAAAGTTTTCCGGTCGGCGCGACGGTGATCAACGTCGCGAACTCCCCGATCCGGCGCCGGGCGTGAAGGTCACTCTCCAACCTGCGGCCGAGGCGGCCCACCGGATGGTGAAGGAGATCCAGCACCGGGCGCGGGTCTACTCGCTGTTCGACGTTTCGAAGATGTTTCTCAACCATCGCTCCAGCTACCTGCTGGAGGTCGCCATGGACCCGGCGAATCCGCCGATGTTCCGCGGCCTGAAGGACGCCTCGCTTTTCCTGACGAAGGACGAAGCGGTGGCTCATTTCCTTGCCTCGCCGGTGTTCGGCGAGTGTTACGAGAGCGAGGAGGTCGAAACCGAGGCCCCCGCGGGGAACTTCCAGGTGGTTGCGAAGTGCGGACTGTCCGGCGAATGGCTCGGCCCGCCGAATTTTCACGCCTAT
This sequence comes from uncultured Haloferula sp., assembly GCA_965652295.1. GTDB lineage: Bacteria > Verrucomicrobiota > Verrucomicrobiia > Verrucomicrobiales > Akkermansiaceae > Haloferula. The sequence goes on from CBFGTS010000004.1 coordinate 167,872, forward strand.
CAAGCGAACCTGCGACGCCTGCATCGCGAGCGATTTTCCAACATGCCCTTCGATCGCTACGTTTCCAAGGTGCGCACCGAACGGGGCGAGGAGGCGGTGAACGCGTGGCTGGAGAGCATGAAGGTGCGGACGCGCTGGCGTCCGAAGGGCGGGGATGACGATTCGTGGACTTTCGAGCGAGCCGAGATGGATCGCGATTTCGTCCAGAACCGTTTCGGGGAATTCTTCGAGGAAACGCACAAGGCGGAGCTGCCCGGCGATATCGACGCCCGCTCGCTTTCCCTCGGGATTCTCGCCGCGGTGAGAATTGCCGGCAGCCACGCGCGCAAGCATCCCGCCATGATGATCCCGGCGCTGTGCCGGGCGCTGGAGTCGGATCACCTCGCGATCTTCAAGACCAAAGGCAAACTCTACTGCGGACCGGCTCGACCGCATCCGCTGGTGACCTTCGACGACCTTTCGGAGCGTCCCGCGGCGATCGTCCGGTTCCTTGACACGCATCCGGATGCGAAGCTGAAGGAACTCTGGAAGGAGCTTTTGCCGGAAGGCATCGAGGAACCGCCCAAGGAATGGCTGGTCGACCTCTTCTGGCTGCTTACCCAGGGCCATGTCCTGCTTTTCGACGATGGAAAATTGGTGCTGCCGAAGCGCAAGCCATCCGCCGCCGCACCCCAGGCCGCATCGCCAAAGGCGAAGAAGAAAAAGAAGAAGCCTGCTGCGAAGAAAGGGCGCAAGGCGCGCTTCAAGAGCCAGGGCGGACTGGTGCGCGGCATCAGCCGCATGAAGCCCAGCCAGCTCAAGCGCTTGCGCGGGACCGCCCGGCTGTGGGCCCGTCGCTTGGAGCGGCGCGACAGAATTGCCTCGCTGCAGGACGATTGATTTTGCGGTTCATGGAGGGGGTGGGATAGGTGGAAGTGGATTTCCCGGGCTTGTTGCTCCCGGGTCACGCCGCTAGATCGTCGGCAACCCACTCAACCCACTGCACCACTCATGCCCAATCCCTGGACCGGAACCGGAAATCCCTACACCCGCGCGGAAGTCATCGAACGCCTTCAGGACACTCTTTCCAAGGGTGAGCCGATCATCGCCGCGGGAGCGGGAACCGGCATCAGCGCCAAATTCATCGAAAAAGGCGGCGCCGATCTGATCATCATCTACAATTCGGGCCGCTTCCGGATGATGGGCCACGGATCGACCGCAGGCATGATGGCTTACGGCGATGCGAACGCAATCGCCATGGAAATCGGCGAGTTCGAGGTCCTGCCGGTGGTGGAAGAAATTCCGGTGATCTGTGGGGTCCACGCCACCGATCCGCGCCGCCGGATGTGGCATTGGTTGCTCAAGGTGAAGGAGATGGGCTTCTCCGGCGTGAACAATTTTCCGACCCACACGATCGTCGACGGGCACTTCCGCGGTGTGCTGGAGGAGACGGGAATGAGTGTCGAAAAGGAGTTCGACATGGTCGGCCTGGCGGGCCGCATGGATCTCTTTTCCATCGTCTATGTAGGCTCTCCGGAGGAGGCGAAGCGGATGGCCGAGAACGGTGCAGACGCGATCATCGCCCATGTCGGGACGACGGTCGGCGGTTCGATCGGGGTGACCGGTGCGGTGGCCACTTGGGAAGATACCGTCCATCGGACGCAGCAGATCATCGATGCCGCCAAGAGCGTTCGGGATGACATTTTCTACCTTTGCCATGGCGGCCCGATCAACACCCCCGAAGATGTGGAGCGGATGTTGGCGGCGACCGACTGCGTCGGTTTCGTCGGGGCGTCGAGCCTTGAGCGGATGGGGGTGGAGGAGTCGTTGACGAGTCTGACTCGCGAGTTCAAATCGGTGTCGCTGAAGCGCTGAGGTCATGGCGACGATCGCCGTTTTGGGCACCCTCGACTCCAAGGGGGCGGAGCATGCCTACCTCGCGGAACGGATTCGCGAGAGAGGGCACGAGACGCTGCTGATCGATGTCGGCAGTGGAGGCCCCCCCACGGTGGCTCCCGATATTTCCCGCGAGGAAGTGGCCGCGGCCGCGGGCTTGGATTTGGGCCCGTTGCTGAGCCGCCACGACCGGGGCGAATGCGTGACCGCCATCGCGGCGGCGGCACCCGTGATGATCGCCGGGCTCGTGGGTGAGGGCCGGATTCACGGCCTGATCTCCGCTGGAGGCGGGGGAGGAACCGCGATCGGAACGGCGGTGATGCGTCAGCTGCCGCTCGGGTTTCCGAAGCTGATGGTTTCCACGCTCGCGAGCGGGAACACGTCGCCCTACGTGGGAACGAGCGACTTGGTGATGATGCCCAGCATCGTCGATGTCGCGGGTTTGAATTCCGTTTCGCGCGGCGTGTTCGCACGGGCCGCGGGGGCGATCTGCGGCATGGTCGAAGCACGGATCGAGTCGGACGAGGCGAAACCGCTCGTGGTTGCGAGCATGTTCGGCAACACCACCGGGTGCATTGAGGAGGCGAAACGGATCATGGAGGAGGCCGGCTATGAGGTGCTGGTTTTCCACGCGACCGGCACCGGCGGGCGGGCGATGGAGGCTTTGATCGCAAGCGGCATGGTCGCGGGCGTGCTGGACCTCACCACCACGGAATGGGCTGATGAAATGGTCGGCGGAATCCTGTCGGCGGGTCCGACACGGCTGGATGCGGCGGCTCAGGCGGGAATCCCCGCGGTGATCGCGCCGGGTTGCCTCGACATGGTGAACTTCGGCGAGCGTTCCAGCGTGCCCGCGCGGTTCGAGCGGCGGAATTTTTACATTCACAATCCGCAGGTGACCCTGATGCGGACCTCGGTGGAGGAAAGCAGGAGTCTCGGAGAGCTCCTCGCGCGCAAAGCCAACGCTTACCGTGGCCCGGTGGCGCTGGTCCTGCCGGAGGGCGGATTGAGCGCGATCGGGGAAAAGGGTGGTCCTTTTCACGACGGGCAAGCGGATCAAGCCCTGTTCGACGCCGTGGAACGAGAGGCGAGGATCGAGGTGAACCGTCGCCCGGAGGCCATCAATGACCCGGGTTTTGCAAAATTTTGTGCCGAGCGGTTGCTGAGTATGCTCGATCGGTGAGGCGAATGCGCATTTTTTCGCCCTGCTTCTCCGGACGGGTTCATGCAGAGCCTGATTTTCAAATGGTTGCGGCTGGTGCTGTTAACCAACCTTGATCAAAGCGAGAACCGGACTTTCGTTTGATGAGAAAAATCTGCTGACTTTGAAAATCGCTCTCGCAAGAGCCGATAGAAGTCAGGGATGACGAGCTTCACTCCAACCCGGGTCCCGATGAGAGGTGACTTCGATCTGGGGGGAAAGAGCTGCCTTGAGGTTGCACTCGGGTGGAGTGGGCTCGCGTTCCCTGTTCCGGCTTGCGCCAGGGGCGGGAAAAATCGTTTTACCGAGCTGGTTCTCGAAAGAGAGCCCACGGCCTTGGATGCCACCGTGGAAACGAAGTCGGGGGACTTTCGTCACGCGGATGAGCCCGCCGTGGGTTTAACGACCGGCATGTTTGTGGACAGCGCCGTGGAGGTTCGGGGGAACCATTCCGGCGCCGTCCAATCCTTCTCCACAGAGAAGCCCGTCCTGAATTCCTCCTGTGGGACCCGGCTGGGGGGCTGGGCCAGGGAGTGGGCTGCTTAGCGGTGCCCGCAGGACGGGCAATGAAGATGGGACCGTGCGAATTCGGGGGAAGACGCACGAGTCCCATCTTCCTTTTTTAAAGGAGACGGCAATGTCCCGGGCGGAGCCTCACTCCTTGGTCGAATCGGCCTTCGGGTCTTCGGCGGGAACGAACTTCAGGACCGTGCCATTGATGCAGTAGCGTTGATCGGTCGGAGTGTCGAAGCCTTCGCCGGTGAAGACGTGCCCCAAGTGGCCATCACACACAGCACAGAGGACCTCGGTGCGGGCGTAGCCCAGCTTGTAATCGGTGGAGGTCTTCACGTTCCGGGCGTTGGCGGGATCGTAAAATGACGGCCAGCCACAGCGACTGTCGAATTTCTCCTTGGAGCTGAACAATTCGGCTCCGCAGCCGGCACAGTAGTAGGTGCCTGCGCCCTGCTCCTTGAATTCCTTGTAAACCGTGCCGCTGGGGGCCTCGGTGGCGGCCTTGCGCAGGATGGCGTATTGCTCGGCGGTGAGCTCCTTCTTCCACTGCTCGTCGGTTTTTTCGACGGGAGCGGTTGGCTGTGCGGGTGGGGTATCAGAGGTTTCCATGACGGTTGGTTTCGGAGATTCGTCGCCACACGCGGTCAGCGGCAGGCAGGCAATGAGAAGGGGGAGGAACGGCAACTTCATGGGGTCATCATGGAGCTGGTGAGCGGTTCGTGCAAGCGGCCCGCAGTGTTGGGAATTGCCGGCCGGGTGGGGCGGGCACAGGATCGGGCATGTCCGATTCAATCAAGGAGCTGACCCGCCGGGTGCTGGAGTTTTCAACCGCAAGGGAATGGGACGCCTACCATAATCCCAAAGATCTGGCGGTGGCGGTGGCCGCGGAGGCAGGCGAGCTGATGCAGCATTTCGTCTGGCAGCAAGGGGAGCAGATTGAGCGCCGGGTGGCGGAGCGGCGGGACGAGATCGCCGCGGAAATGGCCGACGTGGCGATTCTCCTGATGGAGATGGCGGAACGTTGCGGCATCGACCTGGCGGATGCAGTGCGGGCGAAGATCGAACTCAACGAAGGTCGCTATCCGGTGGAGAAATCCCGCGGCAACAATCTCAAGTACAACCAGCTTTAGCGAAGGCGGGCACCGTACGCAGAAAGACGCGAGTCGGATTCCCCCCGGATTCGCGACTCACGCCTTTTCTGAGCCCGGCTCGGAACTGTGGCTCCGACGAACCGATTTGACCTCCCCCCGGAGTCCAAAGCGATCGTCTGGCGGAACTCAGATCCGACGGACATGTGCCGAAGCACGGAGGGAATAAAGGCGCGATATTTCGGTTTTGCAAACTATAAGTGCAAGTGAAGCTGGGGTGGATCTACGTAATGGCGGGGGAGCAGGCGATTTCAGGGGGCGGAGCGGTGCGGGGGAATTTTAGAGAGACAAGGTTGCGGGGTGGAGGGTTTTACGGGACAAGCACGCAAGCAGCATGACCGAATTGTTGATCGATCCCGCGAGGAAGAGTGGATGTGGGGAACTGAAAAAACTTGAGGAAGTGGTGGAGAACGCCGCCGTCCGGCAGCGTTCTCCCATCGACGATCTGCTCGATTCCGGTCTGGTGGACGAGGAGCCTTACATGCGGGAACTCGCCGGGAGCCTGGGCATGGAGTGGCTGCCGAGCATCACGATGCCGGACGCTCCGCTGCCTTTGCGCGAGGCCTGCGGTCCACGGGTGGCCCTGCGCCACCGCTTGTTGCCGGTGGCGATCGTGGGGGACGAGGATCATCCTCGCCTGAAATTGGCGACTTTTGACCCTTTCAATCTCATCGCCCGCCAGGAAGTGGCGCGGGAAATCGAGATGCCGGTGGAGTGGGTCATGGCCTCGCGCCGCCGTATTCATGAATCCCTGCGCCGTCTCTATGGGGTGGGGGCGGACACTTTCGAGCAGATCCTCGAAGGCCGGGACATGGATTTCTCCAACCTCGAAGCCACCGACGAGGCGAACGTCATCGATGCCGATGACGATGAGGAAGCCAGCGTGGTCAAATTCGTCAATCAGATCATCCGCGAGGCGCTCGATCAGAAGGCCACGGACATCCACGTGGAGCCGCTGGCCGACAACCTGCGGATCCGCTACCGGCTCGACGGCCGGCTGGTGGAGGTGACCGTGCCGGAGAACATCAAGGCGCTGCAAAGCTCGGTGATCGCGCGTCTGAAGATCATGTCGCGCCTCGACATCGCCGAGCGTCGGCTGCCGCAGGACGGACGGATCAATCTGGAGTTCCAAGGGCAGACGATCGACGTGCGGGTGGCCACGGTTCCGACGGTGGAGGGGGAGAGCATCTCGCTCCGTCTTCTCAACCAGCAGAAATTCAACGTCGACCGCCTCGGCATGGAGTCTTTTGTCCGGAAGCGGATCGAAAGCCTGCTCAAGCTGCCGAATGGCATCATCCTGATCACCGGGCCGACCGGCTCGGGCAAATCCACGAGCCTCTATTCCTTCCTCAGTGAGATCAACAGCCCGGACCAGCGGATCGTGACCATCGAGGACCCGGTGGAAAACAAGCTGCCCGGCGTGATGCAGATCGCGGTGAAGTCGGACATCGGCCTGACTTTCGCCGCCGGTCTGCGGTCGATCCTGCGGGCGGATCCGAACACGGTGATGATCGGGGAAATCCGCGACCTCGAAACCGCGGAGATCGCCATCCGCGCGTCTCTCACCGGTCACCTGGTGTTTTCCACCCTGCACACGAACGACGCGCTCGGAGGCATCAGCCGTCTGACGGACATGGGCGTGGAGCCATTCCTCGTCTCCGCCGCGGTGCGGGCCTTCCTGGCGCAGCGGTTGGTGAGAAAACTCTGCGACCACTGCAAGGTGCCCCGCGAGGTGACCCCGGAGGATCGCAAGGAACTCGGTATCCCGCCGGAGATCCAGGGCCAGGCCTACGACTCGGTCGGTTGCGATCGCTGCCGCGACACCGGATTCCTCGGTCGGCTTGCCATCTATGAAGTGGTGGTCATCGGTGGCGTCATGCAGGACCTCATCGCCCACGGCGCTTCGGCGGCGGACATCCGCAAGCAGGCGGTGAAGGAGGGCTATATCCCGATGCGCGGATACGGCTGGTTCAAGGTCATGCAGGGGCTGACCACCATGGAGGAAGTGATTTCCGTGACCTCGACGGACGCCGGCGGAGCCTGATTTTCGGAAACGCGATGCCCTCATTCAACTACAAGGCTCTGGGAGCCAAAGGTGCGATGCAGACCGGTTTGGTCGATGCCGGAGACCGCGGCGAAGCTCTGCGCTTGTTGGAAAAGCGGGGCTTGCAGCCGGTGCGCCTCCAGCAGGTCACCTCCGAATCCGCCGCGCGGACCAAGGAAAAAGCGGCGAAGAAAGCTCCTCCGAAGCGACCGAAGGCCCAGCCGGGCGCGAAACCGGCGGAGGCCTCCGACACCACCGGCCAGCTTAAGCTCAAGCGGCAGGACGTGGTGCTTTTCACCGAGGAGCTCTCCGACATGCTCGGTGCCGGGCTCCAACTCGAGCCGGCCCTGCGTGCGATGGAAGGCCGCCAGGAGCTGGGCTCGCTCAAGGACGTCGCCCAGCGGATCCGCAACGAGGTGCGGGACGGCACGAACTTTTCCGTAGCGTTGAAACGGGTGAGCCCGAGTTTCGGCCCGCTTTACTGTTCGCTGGCGGCGGCGGGCGAGGCCTCGGGCGCGCTCGATACCATTCTGCGCCGCCAGGCGCACTACCTGAAGACACTCGCCGAGCTCCAGGCGCGCTTGATTCTGGCGATGATCTACCCGGCTTTCCTGGTTCTGGCGGGCATCGGGGTTTCGGTGGTCTTTGTCACCATTCTGATCCCGCAGCTCACCCAACTCATCGAGTCCGCACCCGGCGGCAAGCTGCCGGGGCCGATCCAGTTGATGGTGACGGTCAGCGATCACCTCGGCCTCTATTGGTATGTCTATCTGATCCTCGCCGTGGCGGCTGGACTGTTTTTCAAAGCGTGGAAGGACAACGACGCGAACCGGCCGACCTGGGATCGGATGAAACTGACGCTGCCCCTGGCCGGGCCGGTGATCTCCAGCCGCTTCTACGTTCAGTTCCTGGAAACGATGGCCAATCTGGTGGGCAATGGCCTGCCGCTTCTGCGGGCCCTGGAGCTTTCCCGCGATGCGACCCAGAACCTCGCGCTGCGCAGCTCGCTGAATGACGTGATCGATCAGGTCGGCGACGGTCGGGCGCTGTCGAAGGCCATGGTCCGCACCGGAAATTTTCCGCCGCTGCTGATCGACATGGTGGCGGTGGGCGAGCAGACAGGGAAGATCGACCAATCGCTCCGCCGCGCCGCGGAACGCTACGACCGGGAGCTCAACAAGGACCTCAACCGCATCATGGCGCTGATCATGCCGACCATCCTGATCATCATGGCCTTGATGATCGGCACCATGGCTTACCTGATGATCAACGCGATCTTCCAGACCATCCAGAACCTCAGCGGCCGCTGACGTCGCACGCTCGACAAAGCTGGCGGGTTTCTGTTGGATGCGATCATCCTTGCAAGCTTCCACACACAGGTCGCGTCGGCGATTGGGGCAGCTATCCTGCTTGTGGCGGGACTGTGGTTGGTGGCTCGCTTGATTCTCAAGCCAGCGGGAAAAAGACCGGGGATGGTGTTCGACTTCGCCGCAGCGGCGATTGCCATCTGGGCCTCGGGAGTATGGTTCTTTCCCGGTCAATCATGAGTCGGTCACGCCGGTGCGGTGGCTTGGGTCGCAGGGGCGATGCTGGCATGGTCCATCCTCGATCGCCTGATCTTTTCCGCCCATTTCCATAAGAATCGGAAAGTCCAGGTGCCCGCGATTTTGCGGCAGCTCATCGGCGTGGCGGTGCTGATGGCGGCCATCAGCCTGGTGCTGACACTGGGTTATAAAAAGGAAATCACCGGCCTGATCGCGACTTCGGGAATCGCGGCGGTGATCGTCGGTTTTGCGATGCAGGACCTGATCTCCAACGTGATCGCCGGTTTCAGCATTCACATGACCCGCGCCTACAAGGTCGGAGATTGGCTGTTGCTCGACGACGGACGTCGCGCGGAGGTCAGGGAGGTGAACTGGCGTTCGACGCGGCTGATTGACAACGATCAGGTTTCGTTCGAGCTGCCCAACAACGAGATCGTCAAGGGGCGCATCGTGAATCTCAACCGGCCCAGCGACGAGCATGCGATCCGGATGCGGTTCGGACTCGACTACGACGTTCCTCCGAGCGTCGCCAAGGCGGCGCTGCTGGAGTCGACGCGCGAGGTGCAGGGCTTGCTGGGGAATCCGGCTCCCAACGTGTTTCTCGTGGAGTTCGCCGACTCGGCGATCATTTATGAACTCCGGGTCTGGATGCGGCAGGCGCGGCTGTTCAACCAGTGCTGCGACCAGATCCGCACGAACCTCTGGTATGAACTGAAACGGCGGAACCTGCGCATTCCGTTTCCCATCCGCACGCTGGAAAAACGGACCCCGAACGTCCCGGCGCATCTGGAGAGGGCGCAAGGTGGGGCCGTGGACACGGTGCGCTCGTCCGGGGTGCTGGCATGCCTGTCCGAGGAACAGGCACGGGAGTTGGTCAGGGCGGGGGAGATCCGACTCCATGGGGACGGCGAGGCGATCGTCCGGCGCGACGAGGAAGGCAGCTCGATGTTCGTGGTCCTCGACGGGCGGGTGGCCGTGACCGCCAGGAGCGAGTCCGGCGGGCGGATCACGCTGGCGCAGCTCGGGGTGGGCGAATGCTTCGGGGAAATGTCGCTGCTCACCGGCGAGAAGCGCTCGGCGACGGTCCGGGCGGAGGGCGACGTGCTGTTGCTGGCGATCCGCAAGGAGCATCTGGCACCACTCCTCGAGGAGGTCCCCGAGCTGGTCGAACGGATGAGCGAACTTCTGGAACAGCGCCATCTGGCGACCGTCGAGGCGCAGAAGGGCGGTGCGGCGTGGTCGGGCGCTGACAAGCTGGCCGGCCCGCGGGTCTCGCTGGTGCGGAGAATCCGCTCGTTTTTCGGAGGCTGACGCTCTTAGTCGCGGCGCGTCAGTTCGACGAACACGTCTTCCAGAGTTGATTCCTTGCGGAACAGGCTGCGCACCGGCCATCCCTTGCGGACGGCGAGTTCGTGGATGCGCTCGCGGGCGTCCGTGCCTGAATCGACGAGGACCTCGATGGCGGCCCAGCCGTCTTCGAGGTCGGAGTGGTTGACCCGCTTCACGTGGTCGAGTTGCCCGATGGCTTCAGAAATCTCGGTGGCGTCACCGAGCATTTCCACATGGACCTTGCCGGCGGCGCGCATGTTGTCGACCAGGGCTTTCGGTGTGTCCTGAGCCCGGATCGTGCCGGAATCGATGATGATCACCCGGCCGCAGGTCATCTCCACCTCGCTGAGGATGTGGGTGGAAAGGAGGATCGTGTGGGTGTCGCCGAGGCGCTTGATGAGTTCACGGATCTGCCGGATCTGGTTCGGATCGAGGCCGTTGGTCGGCTCGTCGAGGATCAGCAACTGCGGATCGTGGACCAGGGCGTCGGCCAGGCCGACCCGTTGGCGATAGCCCTTGGAGAGGACTTTGATCATCTTGCGGCGGACCGATTCTAGACCGCAGGTTTCGATGACGTGATTCACGCGCTGGCGGGTCTCGCGCGGGCTGAGGCCCTTGAGGCGGGCGCGGAATTTGAGGTACTCGCGGACCCGCATGTCATCGTAAAGCGGCACGTTTTCCGGCATGTAGCCGATCTTGCGGCGGGCGTTGATCGAGTCGCGGAACACGTCGCAGCCGCCGATCTCGATGCTGCCGGAAGTCGGCGGAAGGTAGCCGGTGAGCATGCGCATGGTGGTCGTCTTGCCGGCACCGTTCGGTCCGAGGAATCCGACGATCTCCCCCTGGCCGACGGAAAAGCTCAGATCGTCCACGGCCGTGTGGCGCGCGAACCGCTTGGTGAGGTCTCGGACTTCGATCATGTTGGGAAAGGCTCGATTTCCGCAGCTTTTGAGAGGTGTTCGGTTGACGCTGCGCGGGAGGCCCCTTACCTAAGCGCTGCGCGGCGGGGGCCAAGCGGGAAATGCAAGTCCCCCGGCCGCGCAAGTCGCATCCGTTGCTCATGAATTCCTCGGTTTCCGCCCGCCAGAACCTGGCTCTTCTGGAGGAGAAGTACGCCCAGTGGAGCGCAGACCCCCAATCGGTGGAGCCGATGTGGGGAGCGTTTTTCGAAGGTTTCGAGCTGGGCGTGGCGCAGCCGAAAGAACCCGGGGACGCCGCTTCCCAGGCAGCTTCGCCCTCCGGAACCTCTTCGGATTTCGGCTTCTATGGGAAGGTTGTCAGCCTCGTCTACAACTACCGGACGCTGGGCCACACGCAGGCGGACATCAATCCGCTGGGCGCCGCCGAGCGCAACCCGCGTCTTTCTCCCGAGCAGTTTGGCTTCACCGGCGCAGATCTGGATCGCGAGGCCTCGAATCCGTTTTTCCGCAATGGCGAGGCGATGAAGCTGCGCGACATGTTCGCGGCGCTTGAGGCGACCTACTCGGGCGCGATCGGTTTCGAGTTCATGCACATCCACAACACGGTCGTCCGCCACTGGGTGCGCGAGAAGATCGAGTCGCGGGCGCGTCGTGAGGAGGACCCGAAGGAACGCCAGGCGCTGGCCTTGCTCTGGCTGCTGGAGTCCGAGTTGTTCGAAAGTTTTCTCGGTAAGAAGTTCCTGGGTGAAAAGCGCTTCTCGATGGAAGGAGGTGAAGGCGCGATGGTGGTGCTGAACTCGATCCTGCGTGCCTGCCCGTCCGCCGGCGTGCTGGAAATCGAGATGGGCATGGCTCACCGCGGCCGGCTCAACGTGCTGGCCAACTTCGTCGCCAAATCGTTGCCGACCATCCTTTACGAATTCACGCCGAACTACGTCCCCGACCTCGTGGCGGGCGATGGCGATGTGAAATACCACCTGGGCTACGAGAGCGTCCGGGAGCTTCCGGACGGCGAAGTCCGTGTGGCGCTTGCCGCCAACCCGAGTCACCTCGAGGCGGTCAATCCGGTCGTCGAGGGCAAGACCCGCGCCCGCCAGCGCCAGATCGGCGACGACGGCGTGAAGACCGACCGCAAGCGGGTGCTGCCGATCCTGATCCACGGCGACGCCGCCTTCGCCGGCCAGGGCTCGGTGGCCGAGGTGCTGAACCTTTCCCAGCTTCCGGGCTATCGCACGGGCGGGACGATCCACCTGATCATCAACAACCAGATCGGCTTCACCACGATGCCGGCCGATGCCCGTTCCTCGTCCTACGCGACGGACGTGGCGAAAATGATCGAGGCCCCGATCCTCCACGTGAACGGCGAGGAGCCGATGGAACTCTACTGGGCGGCCCGCTTCGCCTTGGAATTTCGCCAGAAGTTCGGCCGCGACGTGGTGATCGACATGTATTGCTACCGCCGCCAGGGGCACAACGAGACCGACCAGGCCGCGTTCACCCAGCCGCACATCTATCGTCAGATCCAGTCGCGCGACCCGATCGGCCAGCTTTACAAGAACCGCTTGGTCGAGGCCGGCACCCTGACCGCTGAAGAGGCGCAGGCGATCGAGGACGAAATCCAGCAGCGGCTCGATGAAGGCTATGAGAAGATGCGCGAGCACGAGGCCAAGGGCGACCGCACCGTTTTCTCCGGCTCGACCGCCGTGGCCCAGCCCGCCTACCAACACGCCCCGGTGCCGACCGGGGTGGCGCATGAGATGATCAACCACGTCGGGCGTGTTCTCACGACCGTGCCGGACGGATTCCATCTTCATCCGACCTTGGCGAAACGTTTCGTCCCACGCCGAATCGAGGGACTGGAGAAAGGTTCGCCGATCGACTGGGCTTTCGCCGAGGCACTCGCCTTCGGCACCCTGCTGGTGGAAGGAAATCCCGTTCGTCTTTCCGGTCAGGATTGTCGCCGCGGCACCTTCTCGCAGCGCCACGCGGTGTTCTACGATTCCGAAACCCGCGAGCGCTACATCCCGCTCCAGCACCTGTCCGACGACCAAGCGAAGTTCTGCGTCTACAATTCGCTGCTGTCGGAGTTCGCCGTGCTTGGATTCGATTACGGCTATTCGCTCGGCGCTCCGAACATGCTGACCATGTGGGAAGCTCAGTTCGGCGATTTCTCGAACGGCGCGCAGGTCATCATCGACCAGTTCATTTCCTCCGCCGAGTCGAAGTGGCAGACGCCGAGCGACATCGTTCTGCTGCTGCCACATGGCTACGAGGGCATGGGGCCGGAACACTCCAGCGCCCGCTTGGAGCGCTTTCTCCAGCTCTGTGCGGAGAAAAACATGATCGTCGGCAACTTCACCACGCCCGCGCAGTACTTCCATGCCCTGCGGCGGCAGAAGAAGCGTGAGTTCCGCAAGCCGATGGTGCTGATGACTCCGAAGAGTCTGTTGACCCGTCCGGAGGCGGTTTCGAAAATCGATGATTTCCTTGAGGGTTCCTGTTTCCAGGAAGTGCTGCCGGACCCGAAGGGCTTCGCCGACAACGCGGCGGTGGAGCGGATCATCTTCTGCACCGGCAAGCTATTCTACGACCTCGCCGCCCACCGCGAGGAGCAGGAGATCGGCAACGCCGCGCTCCTGCGCATCGAGCAGCTCTATCCGTTCCACGATGAAATGGTGGCCGCGCTGGTGAGCCAGTATCCGAACGCGTCCCAGTTCGTCTGGGCGCAGGAAGAGCCGCTCAACATGGGTGCGTGGTCCTACATTTTCCCGCGTCTCGAAAAGGTGCTCGGCCAGAAAGTCCGCTACGCCGGCCGCGGCCGCGCTTCCAGCCCCGCCACAGGCTCGAAGGCGGTGCACTACCGTGAGCAGAAGGCGCTCATCGAACAGGCCTACTCCGTTTGATAATCCTATTTCCCCACTGACCCCATGGCTATCGAAGTGAAAGTTCCGGCCGCAGGTGAATCGATCACCTCGGCGAGTGTCGCGAACTGGCGGATGAAGGACGGCGATCTCGTCCGGGCCGGCGACGTGCTGGTGACGCTGGAAACCGACAAGGTTTCCAACGAACTCACCGCCGAGGCCGGCGGTCGGATCCGTATTCTGGCTCAGGAAGGCGACGAGGTGGAGATCGGCAGCGTGATCGCCACGATCGACACCGACGTAGCGGTGCCCGCCGAAGAAGAAAAGGGCGACGGAGGGGGTGAGGCGGCTGCCCGTGAGGACGGGGATGAAGGCAAGGTCGTCTCGATCAAAGTGCCGGCGGCCGGAGAGTCCATCACATCCGCCAACGTTGCCACCTGGCACAAGCGCAACGGGGAGCAAGTGGCCAAGGGCGAGGTGTTGGTGACTTTGGAGACGGACAAGGTTTCGAGTGAACTCGAAGCGGAGGTTTCCGGGACTTTGAAGATTCTCGTGGCGCAAGGTGAGGAGGTTTCCATCGGCACCGAGATCGCCCAGATCACCATCGGTCCCGCTCCGGCGGCGACCGCGCCGAAGGAAGCGTCGAAGCCAGCCGAACCGGCTCCGGCCAAGGCGGAGCCATCGAAGTCAGAAGCCAAAGCCGCGCCCGCTCCTAAGAAGATCTCCCTCCCTGAAGCACCGGAAAAAAAGGCGGATGCCGCCCCCGTCAACGATGGCCGGACGACGCGCAAAAAGATGAGCATGCTGCGCCGCAAGATCGCGACGCACTTGGTCAACGCCCAACAGACCGCGGCGATCCTGACGACCTTCAACGAGGTCGACATGTCGCAGGTGATGAAGCTGCGCAAAGACGTCCAGGAGAGCTTCGTGGCGAAGCATGGCGTGAAGCTCGGCTTCATGTCCTTTTTCGTGAAAGCCGTCGTGCAGGCCCTCAAGGACGTGCCACAGGTGAACGCCTCGATCGACGGCACGGACATCATTGAAAACCACTTCTACGACATCGGCGTGGCGATCGGCACCGAGAAGGGGCTGGTCGTGCCGGTGTTGCGGGATTGCGACAAGAAGAGCTTCGCGGAAATCGAAGCCGATATCATCGGCTATGCGACCAAGGCGCGTGAAGGGAAGCTGCAGCTCGACGATTTGAAGGGTGCGGTGTTCTCCATTTCGAACGGCGGCACCTACGGTTCCTTGCTGAGCACGCCGATCCTGAGCCCGCCGCAGAGCGGAATCCTCGGCATGCACGCCATCCAACAACGTCCGGTCGCCATCGACGGCAAGGTGGAGATCCGGCCGATGATGTATCTCGCGTTGAGCTACGATCATCGCCTGGTCGACGGCAAGGAGGCGGTCACTTTTCTGATCCGCATCAAGGATTGCGTCGAGAATCCGACGCGTCTGCTGTTGGAGATGTGAAGGTTTGGGAGTGCTCCGACATGTCGGAGCTTTCCCGGACGAGGCGGTCATGGTTCGTGACCGTCACTTCGGAGCCGACATGTCGGCTCCGGGCCAGCTCGTCAGGCGACTCACGACTTCAACCCGAAAGCTCCGTCGTGCCGGAGCACTCCGAAAACGGGGCTTCCGCTATTTCTTTGAGGCTTCCGCCTTCGATGCCTTCCTCGCCTCCGCGACGAAATGGTTGCACGCCTCGCGGCAGAGCAGGGGGATCGCCGGACGGCCGGTGGCGAGATATCCGGGGAAACGGCTTGCCTCACTTTCCTCAAGTGGAGTGTGGGGATCGATTTGCCACAGGATCTTCTTCACACAGCAGTTCGAGGGTCCGCACACTTCTCTAACAAGCTGTTGCGCGCCGGGGGTGCTGAGATTTCGGGCAAAGCGATACATGCCGGTCTGGCGGTTGAGCTTGTCGCGCAGGTGTTGGACGTCCGCGTCTCCTGATTCGAGCGCAAGCCACACACCAATGGCGGCCGGATAGAACAGGTCGAGCGCGGCGCGGAGCTGGTCGGCATCGTCGAGCAGCAACAGCCAGCCCCGCTTCAGGGAAAGCTCGCTTTTGGTGAAGCGGTAGTGGCCGTCTTCCGCCCAGGTCGAAAGCTCACGGGCGGCGGCGGGACCGGTGTGTTTTTCGAGAAAATCCAGACGTTCGACGTCGTCGAGGTGGCAAAGTGCGTAAGGGATGCTGGCGGTGTCGGGAAGGATGGCGATTTCTCCGATCTGGCGGATGCCATCGCGGACGGCCTGGGCGAGCTTTTCGGCGATCATGGGCGGTGCGTGCGGTCGAAGTCGGCGATCTGGTCGAGAATCACGTCGGCCATGTGGCACTCGGTACCGATGGCGGACGAGTAGTAAAGGGTCTTGCCGCGGAGCGGGTGGAGATTGTGTCGAAAGACTTCGCGCTGGCTGGCGGCGGGCCCGACCTCGGGTTCGATGCCGAGGAGCACGGGGATGTCCTGATAGCTGTGGAGACCGTCGGAGATGAAGAACGGCACCACCACCACGTTGGGCGTGGTGGCGAGCTTGTCCCACTCCGCGATGAACGGTTGCTCCTCCATGTAGGCATCGAGCACGGCCGCGTAACCGGCTCCCGAAGCCATGATCCGGGCCGCCTGATCCTTGATCGCCTTGGTGGAATTCTGGTTCAGTCCCGTGCCATGGCCGACGATGAACAAGGTCGTGGTGGAGGGATCGACCTCGGGAGCGACCTCCTTGGCGCGGCGGAGAAGCAGGTCGGTCATCGAATCATGGACGCCGACGGGCAGGGTGTAGTGCCAGGTTTTCCCGTGGCGGAGGGTGGTGGGGCCATCGAGTTCGAGTTCGCGCGGGATGACATCCTGCGTGAAGTAGCCTTCGCTGATGAAGTCGGGGACGACGTAGATCTCGTCGGCATCGACCAGGAACCGTGCCTCGCGCATGGACGGCTCTTCTTTCCAGAAACAGCAGTGGACCTCGCGGAAAAGGCCGCGTCGGCGGAGTTCGTCGGCGTGATCGAAGTAGGGCGTGGACGAATCCGGATTCTCGGTGGATCCGTGGCCGACGATGAGCAGGGCGCAGTCGGGTTTCGGCGCGATGGGCATGCGCCCAAATTGCGCGGCGGTGCCGGGGATGCAAGCGGATTGAAGGATTGCCGGGGGAGAGCCGCGAGCCGAGGATCGCGGCGTGCGCAAGCTGCTGTTGTGGTGGGACGAAACGCTCCGGGGCGGGCCGGAGAACATGGCGGTGGATGAGTGGCTGCTGAAGTCAGCCCGCGAACCGGTGCTGCGGATCTACGGCTGGCGGGGCGCGTGGGGAAGCTGCGGGTACTTCGTGCCGGCGGCGGAGACAGCCGCGGCGCTGGGTGGCAGTCCGTGGGTGCGGCGATGGACGGGCGGCGGAATCGTCGATCACCGCTCCGACTGGACTTACACCCTGGTCATTCCGCACAACGAGCCTCTGGCCGGTGCGCGAGGCGGCGAAAGCTATCGCGTCATCCACCGCGCGCTCGCCACCGCCTTGGCGGAGTCCGGGGCCCGGCTGGCGGGTGAGCTTCCACCGGCACGCGGCGGGCGGTGTTTCGAGAAGGCGGTCGAGCATGATATCGTGGACCGGGAGGGTCGGAAGATCGCCGGGGCGGGTCAGAGGCGGACGCTTCAAGGGCTGCTGCACCAGGGTTCCTTGGCGTGGCGACCGGATCGCGCTCAGGTGGAGTTTTTCGCGGCGAACCTCGCCGCTGGCGTCGAGACGCGGATGCTCGTCCCCGATTCCGCCATGGTGGCGGGAATTATCACCGTGCGGTATGGTCTTCCTGCTTGGAACGAGCGTCGGTAAACGCTATGAACCCATGATTTCTAAAGGGTTGGCCCGGCCCTTGCTAATTTGGAGAACCTCCACGCAAGGCTCATGTTCGAAGGCTACGACCCCGGTCAATTCTACGATGAAATGTTCTCGTCTTCCGACGAGGTCCGAAGGAGTTGTGCGGATGTTCTCGCCAAGTTCGAGAGGATGTCCGACGAGGATTTCGAGCGTCGCCGCGCTGCCTGTGACGAGCATTTCCTCCGCCAGGGGGTGACCTTCACCGTCTATCACGACGACCGCGGCACCGAGCGGATCTTCCCTTTCGACCCCGTGCCCCGGGTGATCCCGGCCGATGAGTGGGAAACGCTCGAGGCGGGCCTCACCCAGCGGATCATCGCGCTGAACCTTTTCCTGCACGACATCTACCACGATCAGCAGATCGTTCGCGACGGCCTCGTGCCGCAGTATCACATCGACGGTGCCAAGCATTACCGTTCCGAGTTCCGGGGCATCGATGTGCCGGGCGACATTTACATCCACATCTGCGGCTCTGATTTGATCCGGGGCGATGACGGCCAATTCTACGTGCTGGAGGATAACGGCCGCTGCCCCTCCGGCGCGTCCTATCTGTTGGAGAACCGCAACGCGCTCAAGCGGGCTTTTCCCGAGATCTTTTCGGGCTCACGCGTAAGACCGGTGGACGCCTACCCGGCGGAGGTGCGCAAGATGCTCCACCACGTCTCGCCCCGGCGGGAGGGGGATCCGGTGTGCGTGCTGCTGACCCCCGGTTGCTACAACAGCGCGTATTTCGAGCACTGCTATCTGGCGCGCGAGATGGGCATCGAGATTGTGGAAGGGCGCGACCTCGTGGTGATGGATGACTTCGTCTACATGCGCACGACCAAGGGGCTGGTGCGGGTGGATGTGATCTACCGCCGGATCGACGACGATTTCCTCGATCCCACCGTGTTCCGAAAGGATTCGGCGCTGGGCGTGCCCGGGCTTATGCGGGCTTACCGGGCAGGCAACGTCGCGCTGGCCAACGCCGTCGGCACCGGTGTGGCCGACGACAAGGTCATCTACCGCTTCGTGCCGGACATGATCCGCTACTATCTGGGCCAGGAGCCGATCCTGCCGAACGTGCCCACCTATCTCGCCTCGGAGGAGGAGGACCGGAAATACATCCTCGATCATTTGCCCGAACTCGTGGTCAAGGCGGCCAACGAGTCCGGCGGATACGGCATGTTGATGGGGCCGGCCGCGACCAAGGCCGAGATCGAGGAGTTCCGGCAACGTATTCTCCACGATCCGCGGAACTACATCGCTCAGCCGGTCGTTTCACTTTCGACATGCCCGACCGCAGGCGAAGGGGGCATGGCCGGCCGGCACGTCGATCTGCGACCTTACATCGTCTACGGCAAGGATGTGAAAATCGTCCCGGGCGGCCTGACCCGGGTTGCCTTGCGTGAAGGCTCGCTAGTGGTGAACTCCTCGCAGGGCGGGGGCAGCAAAGACACTTGGGTTCTGAGGGATTGAACTATGCTATCACGAGTCGCCAACAGCCTGTATTGGATGGTCCGCTATATCGAGCGGGCGGACAACCTGGCCCGGTTGATCGAGGTCAACGAGCGGGTTTTGCTCGATTTCGGCGTTGATGAGGCAAGCCGGGAGGAGACCTTCTGGCGGCCGATCGTCGCCAGCACCGGGGACGAGGATCTCTACTTCGAGCTGAATCCCGGCGGGGATGGATCGCGCTCGGTGGTCCATTTCCTGACGTACGACCGGCAGAACCCGAACAGCATTTCCTCATGCATCGCGCTGGCCCGCGAGAACGCCCGCATGGTGCGTGACCAGCTTTCCGAGGCGCTGTGGGAGGAGATCAACTCCCTCTACCTGTTTGCCAATTCCGAGTCGGCGAGGCGGATGTTGGAAAGCGACCGGGCGGACTATTTCAGCGCCATCCGCCGCGGCACGTTCTGCTTCCATGGGATCGCCGCCGGCACCACGCCGCGGCGTGAGGCGTGGGCTTTCATGGAGCTCGGCCGCTACCTTGAGCGGGCGGACAAGACGACCCGCTTCCTCGATGTCGCCCATTTCCTCCCCGCGGAGTACGCCGCTTCGTCCGACCACTGGATCTCCGTCCTCAAGTCCTGTGGCGGCCTTGACGCCTATCGCACGCTCCACCTCGGTCCGGTGGACGGGGATGGCGTGGTTGGCTTCATGCTTTTCGAAAGGTCGTTTCCCCGCTCGGTCGCTTTCTGCATCGACCGCGCCGATGAGTGCCTCCACACCATCTCCGGCCGCCTTCGCGGCGGCTATGGCGATGGGGCCGAGCGCTGCGCCGGCAAGCTTCATGCGGAGCTGTCCTATGGCACGCTGGGTGAGGTCAAGCGGGCCGGGTTGCACGCCTATCTCGATCGGCTGCAATCCAGCATCAATGACGTCGGCGGCGAAGTCTTCGAGACCTACGTCTTGCTTCCCGAGCGGATTGACGTGCAACCTTTCGCCCATGCGTCGTCGGCATCTTCCGCGGCGGCTTGGCAAATGGAACAACAACAACAGTGACGATGGCCGCGGTGGAGTCCCAGCAGGGAAAGGATCGGGAGCCGGAAAACCTCCAACAGGGGCCGAAGTTCGATGTCCTCCACAGAACGAGCTTCCTCTATGGGGCACCGGTTCACGACAGCGCGAATTCGCTGCACCTGGAGCCGCGCACCTTTCCTTTTCAGAAAAGGATCATGGCGACCATCCGCGTGTTGCCGGCGACGCGGCTGCGGAGTTACACGGATCTTTTCGGCAACGTCACCCACTACTTCGAGGTGGCGCAGGCGCACGATCGCCTGGAAGTCGAGAGCCGCTTCAGGATCGTCAATCTTCCGCTCAAGGTTCCCGTCGAGGCGCGGGAGGCGGAAATGGATTTCTACCGGGATGCGGAGGTGAAGGATCGCACCTGGGTCTACCTTCAGGAGAGCCGCTATGTCTCGCGGCATGCGGAGCTGTGGCGGCAGGCGATCGACCTCACCCGCGACGTGCCGAAGGTCTTCGACCGGGCTTCACGGATCATGGAATGGGTGCATGACAAGTTCACCTACGAGGTGGGTAGTACCCATGTGAGCACTCACATCGACGATGCGTTTTCCGGTCGAAAAGGGGTTTGTCAGGATTTCACCCACGTTATGCTCGGCCTGTGTCGGGCGATCGATCTTCCCGCGCGCTACGCCTCCGGCTATCTCTACAATGGTCCGAGTGACACGTTGGTGGGTGCCCAGGCATCCCACGCCTGGCCGGAGGTCTACCTGCCGCTGGTCGGCTGGGTCGGTTTTGATCCGACCCACAACTGCCTCGCCGATGAGCGGTTCATCAAGGTGGCGGTGGGGCGCGACTACGACGATGTGGCTCCGATCAAGGGCTCCTACCGGGGCACGGCGAATTGCCGGCTCTCGGTGACCGTGGAGGTGGAGAAGTTGTGATCTTGAGTGCTCCGACATGTTGGAGCTTTTCAGGTGGGAGCGGGAGTTGCCGGACGGGCTGGTTCGGAGCCGACATGTCGGCTTCGGGGGAGGGGCACGATCGGTGAGCGGCCGGGAGGGGAAAGTGGGTGACATGTCACCGCAGTCCCAAGGGAGATCTTCACAAAAAAGCGCCCGACGTGGGACACGCCGGGCGCTGGGAAGCTTGCTCTACCTGTTACAGGACCTCGATCCGCTTCGGTTGCGCGGCTTCGACGAGTGGCAGGGACAGCTTGAGGATGCCGTCCGCCAAGGCGGCGGTGAGCTTCGCGGTGTCGAGGTTTTCGGCGATGCGGAGCTTGAGTCGGTATCCCTCCGGCGCAGCAGGTCCGTGGACGAGCTTGCCGGGATGGTCATCGGCGGGTCGGACGGCTTCGAGGACGAGCTGGGCGCCTTGGATTTCCAAGGTGAGGCTGTCCTTCTTCACACCGGGGATCACGACCTCGACATCGACGCCGCCCTCGTGTCGACGGGCGCGCCAATGCGGCTGGACGAAAGTGATCTCGCGGGTGGAGGTCTCAGGAGTGGTCACGTCGGTGGTGGTGTTTTCGCAGCAAGTATTCATGGATGTGATGTGGATGTTTGAAGGTTAGAGGATTTCGATGCGGCGGACTTCCTGGCTGGCGTCGGCCTTCGGCAGGCGCACACGCAGGAGACCGTCGGCGAGCCGTGCGCAGACGGCGGTGGCGTCGACTTGGCGCCCGAGCGGCAAGCGCCGCTGATCGGTCTCGCCGAGATCGAGGACCAGCACGCGGTCGCGGACTTCGAGTTTCACCGCGTCTTTCGCGATGCCGGGGACGTCCATTTCAACCGTCCAGCCGTTGTCGTCTTCAAACAGACGAAAGGGGCGGTTGGGCGCTTCGAAATGGCGGATGGCTTGATCCACGAACTGGCTGAGGTCGTCGAACCAGCCGCGGGTGTTCATCAAATGAGGTGCAAGAATCATGGTGTCTGGAATCAGGTTGCCGTCTTTGTTGCAGGCGCGATGCCGAATGCCGTCGAAGGACTCATTCTGTTGAAAACCAATCGATTAGGTTGAGATGGCAAGGTCGCTTGCTTTCAATCTTTCGGAGCAAATTGACGCAAGAGCGTCATCTTGTCGGGACGGACTGACGCGGTGGGGAGATTCGGCTTCCGGGCGGGCCGGTGGCTGGGTAGGGAAGGGGCATGATCGACATGCTGGTGCGGCTTTACGACCTCCCGGATCCCCGGGTGCTCTACGAAAACGTGGAGGCGCAGGGGATCACGGTGCGCCGGGCCCGGGCCTTCGAGCTGCACACGGTGCGCGAGTTCGTGCGCGGCAATTTTTCCCCGAAATGGGTGAGCGAGGTGGAGGTGGCCATGAGCCGACAGCCGATCACGTGCTTCATCGCGACGCAGGACCAACAGGTCCTGGGCTTCGTGTGCTATGAGACGACCTCGCGCGGGTTTTTCGGTCCCACCGGCGTGGCCGAGGCGGCACGCGGCACGGGGGTCGGGAAGGCGCTCCTTTTTAAGGCTCTCGAAGGCCTCCGCGAGCTGGGATACGCCTACGGCATCATCGGCGGTGTGGGCCCGCGGGAATTTTACGAGAAGGCCTGCGGCGCGATCGAGATCCCCGGCAGCGACCCGGGAACCTACACCGACCTGCTGCCCTGATCCGATGGGAAAAGGAACGATTCAGGACCCGGGATACGTCTGCGAGGCCTTTGCCCGCATCGCGGACCGCTATGTGACCACCAACCACGTGCTCAGTCTGGGCACGGATATTCTCTGGCGGCGGAAGGTGGCGCGGATGGTGCGGCGCTGGAAACCGGAGCGCCTGCTGGATGTGGCGAGCGGAACGGGCGATCTGGCACTGGAAATCCAGGACGCGTGTCCGGAGACCGACATCATCGCCAGCGACTTCTGTGCCGAGATGCTGGCCCACGCCCAGAAGCGGGGGATGGCGAAGACGCTGGTGGCGGATGCGCTGGATCTGCCGTTCGCGGACGGCAGCTTCGACGTGGTGACCGTGGCCTTCGGTCTGAGAAATATGGCCGACTACGCGGCGGCCCTCCAGGAAATGCGCCGGGTCTTGAAGCCGGGCGGCCATCTGCTGGTGCTGGATTTCTCTCTGCCGGCAGGGCCGCTGCGGCCGCTCTACCGGTGGTATCTCCACAAGGTGTTGCCGAAGCTGGCCGGCTGGCTGACGCGCCAGAAGGACGCCTACGAGTACCTCGGAGGTTCGATCGAGGAATTTCCGATGGGCTCGGGAATGACCGCCCTGATGGAGCGCTGCGGATACCACGAGGCGGAGGCCGTGCCGCTGACCTGCGGAGTGGCCAGCATCTACACGGCGGAGGCGTAGGAGGTGGGACGCCCTCGTCCCACAACGGTGGAGCCCTCTCCTCAAAAGATCATCCCCTAACCAATCACGCGCTTCCAAGATCGTGGGACGAGGGCGTCCCACCTCCTAGCCTTCGAAATAGGTATAGCCGCTGAGGTTGGTGCGGAAGAGGTCCATCACCTCGCGCCGTTCCTTGGGGCTGATGCGGCCCTGGGTCACCGCTTTCTCGGCGAAGCCGCGGAACTTGGTGACGAGTTCCTTCGGATCGTACTCCACGTAGGATAGTACGTCGGCCACCGTATCGCCCTCGACTTCGTGGGTGTAGACGGGCTTGCCTTGCTCGAGGTGGACGCCGACGACGTTGGTGTCGCCGAGGAGGTTGTGGAGGTCGCCGAGGGTTTCCTGATAGGCTCCAACGAGGAAGACGCCGACGTGGTAGGGCTCGTCGGGCTTCAATTCGTGGAGGGGAAGGACTTTCGCCACGTCTTCGCGGTCGATGAAGCGGTCGATCTTGCCATCGCAGTCGCAGGTGATGTCGGCCAGCACGGCGCGCTGGCGCGGGCGTTCGTCGAGACGGTGGATCGGCATCACCGGGAAGAGCTGTTTGATCGCCCAGGAGTCGGGGAGGGATTGGAACAGGCTGAAATTTCCGTAGTAGAAGTCGACGAGGCTGTCGGAAAGCTCGCGCATGTCCTCGGGGATGACGTCCAGCTCGTGGAGGAGCTTGGAGATCCTCGTCATGATGTGCCAGAACCACGACTCGGCCAGCCCGCGCTCGCGCAGGGTGGCATTGCCGTAGAAGAACTGGGCGCGGACCTGGTCACGATAGTAGATGGCGTCGTTGAAGCACTCCTGGAGGTTGCGCTTCGAGAGGTCCTTGTTGACGTGGATGAGGTTGACGAGGTTCTGCGGTGCGTTTTCCGGCACCGGAGGGGCTTCATCGGTGGTCTGGACGGTGGAGACGTCAAGGATGTTGAAAACCAGCACCGAATAGTAGGCGACGATCGCGCGGCCGGATTCGGAGATGAGGTTCGGGTGCGGCACGGCGGCCTTGTCGCAGACCTGCATGATGGTTTCGATGACGTCGGTGCAGTATTCGAGCACCGAGTAGTTGCAGGAGCTCTGGAAATTCGTGTGCGAGCCGTCGTAGTCGACCGCCATGCCACCGCCCATGTCGAGCACGCCCATGGGGGCGCCTTCCTTGACGAGATCGCAGTACATGCGGGTGACCTCGGTGGCGCCCTCGCGGATGGCGGCGATGTTCGGGATCTGGCTGCCTTGGTGGTAGTGGAGCATTTTCAGGCACGCGAGGTAGCCGGCGTCCTTGAGGCGATCGACCACATCGATGACCTGGGCGGCGGAAAGTCCGAAGACCGATTTGTCGCCCGCGCTTTCCTGCCAATGGCCGGAGCCGCGGGTGGAGAGGCGGACGCGGACGCCGAGGTTGGGCAGCACGCCGAGCTTGCGGGAGCGCTCGAGTACAAGGTCGAGCTCGGAGGGCATTTCCAGCACCAGCATGACCTTCAAGCCCATCTTCTGGGCGTGCAGGGCAAGGTCGATGAACTCCTCGTCCTTGTAGCCGTTGCAGATGATGTAAGCCTGCGTGTCATGCATGTGGGAGAGCGCGGCGATCAGCTCGGGCTTCGAGCCTGCTTCGAGGCCGTAGTGGTATCTTTTGCCGAACTCGGCGATTTCCTCGATGACCTGGCGCTGTTGGTTGACCTTGATCGGGTAAACGCCGCGGTATTCGCCCTTGTAGCCGGTGTTCTTGATGGCCTCGCGGAAGGACTCGTTCAGCTCGGCGATCCGGGAGTGGAGCAGATCGCGAAAGCGCAGCAGCACGGGCAGCGCGGTGCCGCGGTCGCGCAGGCCCTCGACGACGTCGTGGAGGGAAACCTCGCAGGTTTCCTTCGAGTCCTCGTCCTTCGGCAAACGGACGGTCGTGTGACCCTTCTTGTTGACGCCGAAGAAGCCGTGGCCCCAGGCATCCACGCCATAGAGCTCGGCGGATTGCTCGGGCGACCAGGCGTTCTTGTCTTTCTTCGGCTTCGATGCGGTGGCGCGGGAAGGCGGCGGAACCATGGCGGGAAGAAAGGGGTTTTTCCGGGAATTGAAAGGGAAATGGCCACCCACCTCCAGATTGGCAGGTGCCGGGCTCCGCGGATTTCCCCCCCGGTCACTCCTCTGGATCGCCCGACGGCTTCATCGTGTGGAGAAACGCGATGATCTCCTGTGGCTCCGCGCGCTTGCGGTAGTCGGCGTCGAGGAACGCCCATTTCACGGTGCCGTCGGGGGCGATGATGTAGGTCGCGGCGAGCGGCAGGGTGCTGTTGCCTGCGTCAGCTCCGTTGAACGCGGTGAGGTCGAAAAAGCGGGCATACAGTTCGCGGACCTTCGGGGTGAGCTCGAAAGCGACGCCGTATTCCTTGGCCACCGCGTGGTTGAGGTCGGTGAGAACCTCGAAGCCGAGCCCGTTCTTCTCCTTGGTGGAAAGACTCTTGTCTGGCAGCTCGGGGGTCAGGGCGATCAAGCTTGCGCCTGCGGCCTCGATTTCCGGGAGCCTCTCCTGAAGGGCGGCGAGCGCGATGTTGCAGTAGGGACACCAGCCGCCGCGATACCAGGTCAGCACCACCGGGCCTTGTTCGAGTTCATCGGAAAGCCGCACTTCCTCGCCCTTCACGTTCTTCAGGGAAAAGTCCGGGGCCTTGTCGCCGACATTCACGGCCTTTTCGATGATGCCCGATTTGGCCACGGCTTCGATGCCCTTGGCGAATTCGGCGCGTACGGCCGGGTCGCCTTCGGCGGCGGCCTGCTTGGACCGGGCCTCAAGCCGCTCCGCCAGCGTGTCGGCATGGGCCAGCGAGGCAAGGGCGAGGGCGAACAAGGTGGGGAGGTGTTTCATGTCCGGGTGAGAGAGGGTGGGGACGTTCGAATTCCCGGAATCTATTTCCCGCTGCTCTTCAGTTCCTCCGCTTTCCATGGCCGGCCTGCGCGGTCCTTGGTGGCGGCGCGTTCTTTGGCGACCAGATCGGGGGCAACGGCCGGGGCGCGGTTTTCCCACTCGTTGCGGATGTAGGTGGCGATGTCGGCGAGGCGTTGATCGGTCATCGCCGGGTTGAAGGACAAGCCGGGCATGTCGGTGGGCGGATGATAGGTTTCGCCGGCAACGGTGACGGGCCCGCTCATGCCGTGGAGGAGGATGCGGACGAGGACTTCGGGGGACTCGGTGACCCATTCGGATTCGTCGAGCGGTGGACCGAGATTAGGGAGTCCGGCACCATCGGCACCGTGGCAGCCGAAACAGGCGGCTTCGCCGAGGTAGAGCTCTTTACCGCGCTGGAAGGAGTCGAGGTGGGCACCGTGGAGGGCCGGGCCTTGGGTCTTCGGCTTGGCCTGGCGCGTCCCGTCTTCGAGCCAGCCGATGAGTTCCTTGTCGTGGGACCTCTGGAGTTCCGCATCGATGAATGCCTGTTCGTGATGGTCGAGCCCGGAAACGGCGGCTTCGCGCACGAAGCGGAGGTTCTTTTTCTCCACCAGATCTCCCAGAGCGGCGAAGGCGCGGGGGTCTCCGCTGGCACCGAGGGTGCGCGCGAGGTAGGGCAGGACGGAGTCGTCAAAGCGGAGTTGGATGAGTCCGGAGATGAGGGTGGCCAGCTCGGTGGGTACCAGACGGGTGGCGGCCCAGAGGGCGGTGGCTTGCAGCTCGGGCTCGCCGGATTTCAGGGCGGGGATGAGGTGGCGGGGTTCCAGCACGCCGAGACCTTCGAGGGTCCAGATGGCGTGGGCGCGGGCGAGGATCGGTCCGGCCTCGGTGAGCTTTTCAAGGAAGGGAATGACCGCAGGGTCGGCGCGGTCGACCATCAGACGTTGGGCGGTTTCCCGGTGCCACGCGTTCTCGTGCATGAGCATTTTCACCAGGGGGAGCGGCTCAAGCGCGGCGAGATCGACCGGCGGTTCGAGTTTTCCACGGGTGGAGCGGAGGCGGTAGACGCGGCCGTGGCCGTAACCGGGCTTGTCGAGATCGCGCGAGAGCACCTGCTCGCGCAGGTAGCTGGTCATGTAGGTCTTGTGCTGGACGATGCCGTGGTAGAGGTCGAGCACGAGCAGCGAGCCATCGGGCGCGTTGTAGACGTTGACCGGACGGAAGCGTTCGTCGGTGGAGGCGAGCACTTCGTTTTTGCCGAGCGGATGGGAGCCTTCGAGTTCGCCGTCCTTGCGCTCGATGTGGATGGCTTTGACGAGATTCACGCTGGGTTCGCAGACGAAGGCGGTGTTCTGCCAGGAGGACGGGAGGTTGGTGCCGCGGTAGATGGCGATGCCTCCGGCGGCGGTGCAGTGGATGAGTTTGTCGGTCCGTGGATCGAGCATCTGCTCGGAGTAGCCGTTGCGGCGGTCCATGTAGGCGCGGTTGACGCCGGGGGTGACGCGGATCGGCCAGACTTCATTGCTGCCGACCTGGGTGAAATCCTTGGCCTTCATTTTCACGCCGGGATTTCCCATCAGGAGGTTGGGAGCGAGCAGATCGCCGAAGAGGAAGGTGGAGTTGTTGTTGTGGTAAAGACGGCCCCAGTCGTCGCGGGCGATGCCCCACTGGCCGCGGAAGGCGGTGGGTTCGATCTTCCACTCACCGCCGACGCGGCGGATGCGTTTGTCGGATTTGGCGAGGTAGATCCAGTTGTCGAGGTTGCGCAGCAGACCGTTGGGCTTGTGCTCGACGTTTCCCCCGGAGGCGAAGCGGGCGTCGATGATCTCCGGAACTCCGACCGGTTTGTCACCGTCGCGCTTCACCCAGCAGAGGCGGTTTTCATCGATGAAAAGAACGCCGTCTGGAAAGACGCTGAGGGCGCGCGGAAGCAAAAGCTCGTCGAGGAAGACGGTGCGCTTATCGGTCAGACCGTCGCCGTTGGTGTCTTCGAGGATGACGATCTTGCCCTTGGGGTCGGATTCAAGCTTGCCATCGACGTCCGGCATGAAGCCGGTCATCTCGCAGACCCACATCCGTCCGCTGGGATCGAAATCGAGGCAGACGGGTTTTTCCACCAGGGGCTCGGTGGCTACGGGCTCGATGGCGAGACCGGAGGCGACCTCGAAGCTGCGCAGCGCGGCGGGAGGATCGAGCACGGGAGCCGGCGGGATCTTGCTCTCGGGGACGACGGGCGACATGTTGTCGTGCCCGCCGCGATCGCCTTGCTGGGCGGCGAGAGGGAGGGAAAGGGTGAGGACCAGGAGGGTCGGGAGGCGCATGGGCTGTGTTACGAGGGTGGGGCGGAAATCTTTGCGGATGGGCGGAATTTGTCGGACAAGTTGGCGGTTTTGTCGACGGGGATGGGTCCGCAAGCCGGGGTGTGGCTGGCTGCCCGACGCGCATGCGAGGCAGAGGGGGAGGAGCTTGTGAGGGGAATCCCGGGCGGCTGGAAGCCGCAGCACGGGTCAGCTCAAACGGTTGCGGAAGTCCTCGTAGTGGAACTCGCGGATGGTTTCGAGGCGGCCGTCTTCGTGCTGGAGGACGATGGAGGGGTGGGGGACGCCGTTGAAGGTCGTCGTTTTCACCATGGTGTAGTGAGCCATGTCGTCGAAGACGAGCACGTCGCCGGGGATGAGTTCCCGGGGAAAGGCGTAGTCGCCGATGACGTCGCCGGCGAGGCAGGTGGGGCCGCCGAGGCGGTAGACGAACGCGGAGTGCGGAGCGCGGAGTGCGGAATGGTCCGGGTCGGAAGTCGGGAGGTAGGTTTCGCCTTCAAGGGTGACGGCGGGTTGCAGAGAGTCGCCGCTCCCCGCTCCCCGCTCCCCGCTCCCCGCTAGAAAAACGTCGGGGCGGTAGGGCATTTCGAGGACGTCGGGCATGTGGGCGGTGCCGGAGACGTCGAGGATGGCGAGGCGATGGCCGGCGCTTTCGAAGACATCGATGACCTCGCTGCGCAGCACGCCGGTGTGGATGGCGGCGGCTTCGCCGGGTTCGAGCCAGACTTCGACCTGATATTTCTCCTTCGCCTCACGGACGAGGCGGATGAGGAGCTCCCGGCCGTAGCCGGGCTTGGTGATCCAGTGGCCGCCGCCCATGTTGAGGTAGGTGAACTGCGGGGATCGTAGTAGATGACCGAACTTGTCGTCGACGGCGGTGAGGGTGCTCTCGAGATCCTCCGAACCTTGTTCGCAGAGGGTGTGGAAATGCAGGCCGCTGAGGCCGGTGAGGTCGGCGCCTTCGAGCTGATCGGCGGTGATGCCGAGTCGCGATCCGGACACGCAGGGATCGTAGAGCGGAGTCGAACCGGTGGAGTGCTGGGGGTTGATGCGCAGGCCGCAGTGGAGTTCACCCGATTGGTAGCGCGGGTGGACCATGATGGTTTCGCGGAAGCGGAACCACTGGGATAGCGAGTTGAAGTCGAGGTGGGTGGTAAACTCCAACAGGGCCTCGATTTCCGCCGCGGTGTAGCCGGGCGAGTAGGTGATGACGGTTTTCCCGAAATGCTCGTAGGCGAGACGGGCTTCCCACAGACCGGAGGCGCAGCAGCCGTCGAGGTCGTCGCGGATGAAGGGGAAGGCCTTCCAGCAGGAGAAACCCTTGAGCGCGAGCACCAGCTTGCAGCCGGCGGCTTCCTTGACCTCGCGGAGGATGGCGGCGTTGCGCTTCAGCGCGGCGATGGAAATGACGTAGCTGGCCACGCAGGGGATTTAACCGCGAATCGGCGCGAATGAACGCGAATGTTCGGGAAATGTGGTCTTTTGGCCGGCGGGTGTGGGGTGGGAGAAATGGATCGACCTGTGAAGAGAAGCACCGTATTTGGAGTCATGGAAAATGCTCCAGTGGACGGCATGATGCCTCTCTTGTTGCTGATCGTGTGCGTGCTGGTCGGTCTGGTCGTGGTGAGCTTGTGGGTTTGGTCGCTGATCCACTGCATCCGGAACCGCTACCTCAACGATACCAACCGCCTGATCGGAATCCTGCTGATCGTGCTGCTCGGCATCATCGGCAGCTTGATCTACCTGTTCCTGCCGAGGGAAAGCGAGCCGCAGAGGTAGGCGTGGAGTGCTCCGGCATGACGGAGCTTTGGGGTGGGGTTGGAGTCGCCGGGTGAGCTGGTTCGGAGCCGACATGTCGGCTCCGGGGAGGCGGTCACGAACGACGAGCGACTCGGAAGGGAAAGCTCCGACGTGTCGGAGCAGTCCGAAGGACCTGCCGATCACGCCACCTGGAACGCGGCGGCCTGCTCGGGCGTCAGCTCGACGCACTGCCATGGCAGGCCGTGCTCGTTGAGGTCGGTCATGAAGGAATCCGGGTCGTGCTGTTCGATGTTCCAGACGCCGTCCTTGCGCCACTGGCCTTCGAGCATCTGCTTGGCTCCGATCATCGCCGGGACGCCGGTGGTGTAGGAAATGGCCTGGCTACCGACTTCCTCGAAGCACTTCTCGTGATCGCAGATGTTGTAGATGTACACCGCCTTGGGCTGACCGTTCTTGATGCCGGTGATGACGTTGCCGATGCAGGTGCGGCCCTTGGTGCGCTCGCCGAGGTCGCCGGGGTTCGGAAGCACGGCTTTCAGGAATTGCAGCGGGATGATTTCCTGGCCGTTGTAAACGACGGGGTCGATGCGGGTCATGCCGACGTTCTGCAGCACTTCGAGGTGCTTCAGGTAGTTCGGTGAGAAACTCATCCAGAACTGGGCGCGCTGGATCGTCGGGATGTGTTTCACGAGCGACTCCAGTTCCTCGTGGTACATCCGATAGATCTCGTAGGTCCCGACCTCGTCCGGGCAAGTGAAGCTCTGGTGCTGCGACATCGGCGCGGTTTCGACGAATTTTCCGTCCTCCCAGTGGCGGCACTCGGCGGTCACCTCGCGGATGTTGATCTCCGGATTGAAATTGGTGGCGAAGGCGTGGCCGTGGTCGCCACCGTTCACATCGATGATGTCGAGGGTGTGGATTTCATCGAAATGGTGCTTCAGCGCCCAGGCGGTGAAGACATTGGTGACGCCGGGGTCGAAACCGGAGCCGAGCAGGGCGGAGCGGCCGGCATCCTTGAAGCGGTCCTGATAGGCCCATTGCCAGGAGTATTCGAACTTGGCGACGTCCTTGGGCTCGTAGTTGGCGGTGTCGAGGTAGTCGCAGCCGGCCTCAAGGCAGGCGTCCATGAGGGCGAGGTCCTGGTAGGGGAGGGCGACGTTGATGAGGAGCTTGGCGCCGGTGGAGCGGATCAGGGCGGCGGTCTCGGCGACGTTGTCGGCATCGACCTGCGCGGTGGCGATCTCGCGGCCGGTGCGGGCTTTCACGTCGGCGGCGATCGCGTCGCACTTCGAGACGGTGCGGGAAGCGAGGGTGATTTCCCCGAAAACCTCGGGCACCATGGCGCATTTGTGGGCGACGACGTTGCCGACGCCTCCGGCGCCGATGATCAGGACCTTGTTCATGATGGGCGGGAGTTAGCGGCGGAAAGGCGGTCTGCCAAGGGGAAGGTGAGGCGGTCTTCCCGGAAACAGGGAGCTGGACGGGGCGGGATCACGAGGATGGGCAGGATGGATTTCGGACCGGGCGAGGCATTTCTCCACGCCATTCCTTCCCGATTCCGTCCCATTCTATCCCGCAACGCTCCTTCCCCGAAGGATTCTCCCAATCGATCTTTTGCGTCCTCCGGAGGTGAAGATTTTTGCGACAACTTTGGATTCCCGCGGGTTTGATTCCAGCATAAGGGTCCTCGCGACTTCTGAATCCTGAATCCATGAAAATTCCCCTTCAACCCCGCCGTCGCCGCGCCGCTGGTTTCTCGCTTCTCGAAATGGTCATCGTGCTCGGCATCATCGCCGTGATCATCGGTGGCGCGATCACCGTCATGGGCAAGGTGGGCGAAGGCGCGAAGCGGACACAGGTCAGCAGCGACTTCAATTCAATTGGTGCGGCGCTGCGGATGTATCAGACGAACAACGGCCGTTTCCCGACCACCCAGCAGGGGCTGGACGCATTGGTCAACAAGCCGTCGAGCACACCGGTGCCGAAGCGCTGGGTGAAGCTGATGGACCGGGTGCCGACCGATCCGTGGCAAACCCCCTACGGTTACAAGTTCCCGGGCTCGGTGGACAACACGACCTTCGAGCTGATCAGCGCGGGGCCCGACATGCAGAAGGACACCGAGGATGATATCAGCAGCCAGAAAGACGAGTGATCGTCGGCCCGCGGGCTTCACCCTGCTTGAGTTGGTGGTGGTCCTCGCGCTGGCGATGATGGTCATCAGCGGTGCCGCGGGGATGATGTATTTCAATCGCGACGAGGCGCGTCTCAACGACGCCATCGGCGAGGTCGAGATTCTCGCCAAACGCGCCCGCACGCTCGCCACACTCCAGCAGCGGCCCTACGCGCTGGAATTCACGCAAAACCAGGTGAACCTGCTGCCTTTCGCCCAGGCCCTCATCGAGCCCAACGACCGCGAGGGCGTGGTGGAAATGTCCGGCGACATCTCGCAGCCGCCGGTCACGGCGAGTTTTGCGGTCGAGGAGGACTTCCGCCTGCTGGTCCGTCGCTGGGCCACGCGGTCCTGGGATCTTGTCGAGCGCCAGGACCGGCAGATCTGGCGTTTCGATCCGCAAGGGATCTGCGAGCCCGTGGGCGTGCGGCTGGAAATGGAGAACGGCAACTGGATCGCCGTGCTCTTCCACCCGCTGACCGCCTCGGTGACCGAAACCGAATCCGAAATCCGATGAGAAGCGTCCGCCAGCCGAACCGCCGTCGTGGCTTCCTCATGCTTGAGGTGGTCCTGGCGCTCGGGGTTTTCGCGATGGCGGCGACCGCCTTCGCCGTGGCGCTGGCGCGGACTTCGGATGCCGCTCAGCTGGCCCAGCGGCGGATGCAGATCAACCGCATCCTCGACAGCTCCCTGACCGCCGCGCTTTCGCTGCCGGTGCTGGAGGAGGGGTCATCGACGGTGGTTCTCGACGAGGAAATCGGAGGAGCCGAGGTGGAGGTGGATACGAAAATCGAACCTCTCGAAGAGCTTCAGAATCAGGACGGGGAGTATCTCCAGCAAATGTTCCGCATCCAGGTCATTGCCCACTGGTTCGAGAACGGGGAGTGGCAGGAAGAAGCCGCGGAAACATGGCGCTACGCGAGGATGTACCAGCCATGAGAACGCCATCCCGTCATTCCCGGCGCAGCGGCTTCACCTTGTTGGAGCTGGTTCTGGCCATCGGCCTGCTCGCCATGCTGATCGCGATGGTCATGGGCGTGGCCACGCAGAACATCGCGCTCGGCAACGCCGTGGTCCAGCGGCAGAACGAGGTCAGCATGGAGACCGCGTTTTTCGATCTCCTTTCGAAGCAATTCTCCGCCTTGCCGGGAAACACCCGCCTCGAACTGGTCAGTCAGGATTCAGGTGCGCAGTACCTTTCCGATCTCACCCTCCAGAACGTGCCCACCACCTTCACCTGGGGCGGCGGGGAACGGGTAGCGAAGGCGATCCAGCTTTCCACCGTGCGCAGGCGCGATGGCTTCCTCGACATCGTGCTGCGCTACTACGAACACCCTATTCTGGAGGAAACCACCGAGGCCGACGAGGCCGTGCTGCCGGGCGACAACGAACCGTTTGCGGAGATCGTGCTGCTGGAGAACATCTACGTTTTCGAATGGGAGGTCCTCGACGGCCGCACCATGGAGTGGGGCTACGACTGGGATCTGCAAGGCCGGCTCCCCCTGCAAATGAAGCTGACCTACCTCGCCGACCGGGTTTCGGACCCCATCTCGCACGTTTTCTGGATCACGCCGAAGCAGAACCCGGAGGTGGTGATGCGCCAGCTCCAGCAGACCGCGCGGCAGGGGCAGGGTGGCGGTCAAGGCGGCGGGCAAGGCGGAGGCAACGACGACCCGCCGGTCATTCAACCCCAGATTCCCGGCCAATGAACGCACGCTCCCATCCCCGCGGGGCCGCGTTGTTGGCGGTCATCTGGCTCATCGCGCTGCTCTCGTTCGCCACGGTGGCGGCGGTGCGGGTCGTGGCTTTCGATCTCGATGTGGCCAACGCCAACATCCACGGCTTCCGCGCCAAACAGCTCGCGGAGATGGGCGTCGCCCTCGGCAGCAATCCCGCCGTGGAACGCAGCGATCCGATACTCCAGCAGTATTCCGAGGAAGAGGACGAGGGCTTTCAGGTGCGGCTCCAGTCGGAAGGCGGGAAGTTCAACATCAACCACATCCTCAGCGGGGATGACCGGAATCTGCTCAAATCGATGTTCATCGACTGGGGCTTGGAAATCGATGACGCGGGGGCCGTGGTCGATTGCCTGACCGATTGGATCGACTCCAACGACGAGGTCTCGATGAACGGGGCGGAGGTTGATTGGTATGAATCCGAAGGCCGGATCAACCAGCCGTTCAACCGGCTTTTCTACAATCTTGACGAAATGCGGCTGGTCCGCGGGATGGACCTCGTCGAGGCCTACCGGCCGGATTGGCGGAACTGGTTCTGCATCTGGAGCGGTGGCGGGCTCGATCTGAACGAGGCGACGGCGGAGATGATCGCCGTCGCCGCCGAGGTTTCGCCGCCCGAGGCGGAGATCATCCCCGAAACCGTCCGCGGAGCCGATGGCCTTCGCGATACCGACGACGACGCACCTTTCCAGTCCGCCGAGGAAGCGCTTGCACTCCTTGGGGTGGACGGCAGTCTGCGCCCCGAGATCGCCGCCCGTTTTTCGGTCAATGACACGACGACCCGTATCGAGAGCATCGGCATGGCCACCGGCGCGAGTCGCAAAATCACCGTCATTGTCCGCAACCGCACCGGCCAACCGGCTGTTTTGGAACGAACCGAGGAAGTAGTCCCTTGAGCAAACCCACTGAATTTTCACTCCTTCTGCCTGGCGTGATCGGCTGGGAGATCTGGAAAAAGAACGCCGAAGGCCGCTACGAGCGGGCTTCGGACGATGATGGCCCCCGTCACGCCGCGGAGCTCTCCGGTCTGCCGGCGGGGCACCTGGCCATGCTTTTCCCGGTCCGCACGCTCCAGGCGTTGCCTTTCCGCGCCGCGAGCACCGAGGACGAGCTGTTCGAGGACCTCGCGGTGATGCACGCCGAGCGGCTCGGCATCCGCCCGGATCCCATGTCCGGCCAGCTCAGCGATACCTTCGTGGTCGAAAAGCAGGCGGACAGCACCATACTGCTCCACGTCGTCCTGCAGAACCCCGGCGAAGGTGAGGTGCCGGCCCGCACGCCGAAGGAGTTCGATCTTTCCCCGCGCGCGTATCATGTCCGCGGCGACGAGGTCTGCCTGTGGAAGGAACTCGGACGCTGGGTTTTCGCCATCTACAAGGGCGGCAAGCTTCTTTACTGCCAGGCCACCTCGGCCTCCGGCGACGAACCGGGGGACGACGTCCTGCGCGAAGTCCGCCTGGCCGTCAGCCAGCTCAATCTCCAGGCCCTGCGTGTCCAGCCGACGACGTGCCGCGTCTGGCCGCCGGCCGCCGAGCTGGGTTCCGCCGGGGCGATGGACCGGGTATTCGGGGAAACGATCGTCGAGCGCCGCCCGGACCCGGTTTTCCCGGAGCCTCCCAGCCGCTTGCTTCCGGCCGACGTCCGCGCCGCCCGTCGCGACCGCCAGAAACGCCAGCAGATGCTGGCGCTCGTCGGACTCGTCGCCCTGGCCTATCTCGGCTTCGTCGGCTGGCAGGCCTTCGGGCTGTGGCAGGGCTTCCGCGAGCGGAACGAGCTGGCTCGACAGGCCGAGCAGGTCTCCGGAGTTTCCGCCGAGTTTCAGGAACACCAGGCGAAGTGGACCGAACTGGGTGTGCTGGTGAACGACCACCAGAGCCTGCTGGAGGTCATGCGGGAAATCCAGGAATCGATCCCGCGCGGCTCCGGGCTCCGGCTGAAGACCGCCGACCTCAACCTCGCGGAAGAGTCCTTCCGCCTCAACGGTTCGTCGCCGCAGTCCGCACCGGTCAACGCCTTTTCGCTCGCCCTCAAGCGCAATCCGAACCTCCGCTCGTGGTTGGACTGGAACACCGAGCCTCCCGTGAACAAGAGCGGCACCTGGGAATTCAACTTCGGCGCCGTCCCCATCGAGTAATGCCTCTTTCGACCGACAACTCCGCTCCCGGCCGGGTTTTCCTGCCACAGAACGCCGCATGAACGCCCGCGAAAGAAACCTCCTGATCGTGCTCGGGCTCACCCTTTTCGGGGTGCTCAACTTCGTCGGCTACAACGCGCTCACAACCTGGAAAGCCAGGGTCGCCAAGGAGGCCGAGCAGCACCGGCAGACGCTCGAGATCGCCCGCTTCGCCCGCGAGCAGGCGGATGCGGTGCAGGGTGAAATCGACTGGCTGGAGAAAAACAAGCCCGAGCCCAAGGAGGCCGAGCTGGTGCCTTCGGAACTCCAGACCTTCGTCACCGGCCGCGCCAATTCCACCGGCCTGACCGTCGCCAAGCAGGACATCCTCGATAACATGACCGAGGGCACCTATTTCGAGCGGGCCCGTTTCCGGATCAACGTCACCGGTCGCGAGGACGCCCTCTATCGCTGGTTGGTCGAACTCCAGAGCCCCAAGGATTTCCGCGCCGTCACCGCGCTGCGCCTCAGCCCGAACCGCGAGGACGACACCAAGATCGACGCCGTCGTCCAGGTCGAGCAGTGGTTCCAACCCAAAGCTTCCGAGGAACTATGAAGGCCGTCCTTTTCCTCCTTTCCGCCCTCGCGCTGCCCCTCCTGGCGGCACCACCGAAGGAGCCGCAGCGTGAGCGGTATACACGATTGTGGAAGGAATCTCCGTTCACGGAGAAGGCGCTGCCCGCACCTGCACCGACGGCCGTGGATCCTTTCAAAGGCTATTCGCTGGGAGGAGTGTCCAAACTCAAGGACGGTTACTTCGTCGTTGTTCTGAACGAACAAGACCCCGGGAAAAAAATACTGATCGGACCGGGCGTTTCATCCGGGTTCGACGTTCTGAGCGTGAACTGGTCGGACACCCACTGGCAGGACACGACCGTCAGGGTGAAGCAGGGAACGAAAACCGGCACCTTGTCGTTCGACCCGGTCCAACTGCGGATCGCTGGGTCAACGGTGGGAGCGCTGCCATCGAACAACAGCGGGGCGCTCCAGAACTCGAATCGCGATCAGGACAGGCAACGCCGACCTCGTCCGCGGGTCTCCACACCACGATGAAATTCTTCCTTTTCCTGAATCTCGCCCTCGCGCTGCCGCTCCTCGCCGCACCGCCGAAGGAGCCGCAGCTTACCCGCTACACGCGGCTGTGGACGGACTCTCCGTTCACCGCCAAGCCGCCTCCGCCAACCGCGCCGGAGGCAATTAATCCTTTCGAGGGTTACTCGCTCGGTGGCGTCACCAAGCTCAAGGACGGCTACTTCGTGGTCGTGCTCAACGACAAGGACCCGGAGAAAAAGGTCCTGATCCGGCCGGGCTACAAGTCGGAGTTCGAGGTGGTGGACGTCAGCTGGTCCGATACCAATTGGAAGGACACCACCGTGCGCGTGAAGCAGGGATCCAGGACCGGGACCCTCGCGTTCGATGACGCCCAGCTGAACCTCAAGGCTCCGGTGGCCGCCACTCCGGCGAGCAACGTCAATCCCGCCGCGCAGAACAACAACGCGCAGCAGCAGAACAACAACAACCGCGGCAACAACGGCCAGCGCCGTCCGCGCCCGCGGGTCGTGGTGCCCCCGAGACCGAACCGGTAAGCGCCGCTCCGAACATCTCTTTTCCAACCGATTTCCTTCCTCCGATTCATGCAACTGACCCGCCTCGCCCTGCTTCTTCTCGCCGGGACCGTTTTCGTTTCCGCGCAAGCGCCTCCCGGCCTGCCTCCGGGGATCAACCCGAACCCCCAGCAGCAGAATCCGGCCGGCGCTCCCGGCGGACTCACGGTGGACATGGCCCCGCCACCCGGGGAGGTGGACCCCGCCACGGTGATCGAGGAGGACATCATCCAGGCCAAGCTCAACGGTGACGACCTGGCCGAACTCTACCGCCGCTTCACCGGCCGCCGCGTCACGGTCAGCCCCGAGGCCGCCGCCGCCGAATTCCGCTTCATCCAGCGCGCCCCCATGACCTACGGGGAAGCCGCCCTGCTCTTGAAGAAGGCCGCCCTGCTTGGCGGCTTCGTGTTTGTGCCCGACGCGAATCCGGGCTTGGAGCATCACGACGTGCTCGTCACCGCCGCCGGAGGCGTCAACCCGAAGGCCGAGGGCGTCGAGGTGATCCTCGATCCCGCCGACCTGCCGGAGGACGACCGCGTGGTGTCCTACGTGATGAACCTCAAGGTGATCAAACCCGACGAGATCGTCCGCGTTTTCACCACCATTGTCGGTCAGTTCGGCGCTTATGGCTCGATCACGCCCATCCCCAATGCCGGCGCGGTGGTCATCACGGAGAAGACGTCCCTCATCCGCCGCCTCATCGAGCTCCAGGCGGAAATCGACGTCTCCAGCACCGTGGCGACCCGTTTCATCCCGGTGCAGTATGCCGACGTCACGGAACTGGCCGAAACCCTCAACGAGATCCTCAACACCCAGCAGCAACAACAGCGTTCGACCGGGGTGAACCGCGGAGGAAACAACGCTGTCCCGGCCAACAACAATGCGCCGCCGGTTCCGGGTGCCACACCGACGGCCGCTGCCGCGACCCCGAGCGGAGCCAGCAGCGCCGCCGAGGAGGTGCCGATCCAGATCGTGCCCGACAGCCGGACCAACCGCATTTTCGCCATGGGCCGACCGGTCGATATCGTCTTCATCGAGGGTCTGGTGGCCGAGTTCGACGTCAAGACGGACGAACGGAACTATCTCCGCCGGAAACTCCGCTTCGTCACTGTGGCGGACTTTCTGGACATCGCCGAGCCGGCCCTGATGCGGGCATTCTCGGGCACCGCGGACGGCGCGGGTGGCACTAGTCCCAGCGGGGCGAATTTCGGAGGCAACTCGGGCTCGAGCCGCAGTTCGAATTTCAACGCCTCCGCCAGCAACAACCGCAGCAATTTTGGAAACAGCAGCATCGGTGGCAACGCGGGCGGAGCCGGCGGAGCTGGTGGAGCCGGAGGTGGTGGGGGGATCGGTGGAGGCAGCACTCTTCAAGATCCCCAGATCAACAGCGCGCCGGAAGCCCGCCTGGTGGGTCGCACATTGCTGGTGGCGGACAACATCACGAACTCGCTGCTAGTCCAAGGACCGCCTGCCAGCGTGGAAATCATCAACAACCTCCTTGATGAGATCGATGTGAAGGCGGATCAGGTGATGATTTCCGCGGTTTTCGGTCAGCTTTCGTTGGGGGATACCCTGAACTACGGCGTGGATTTCCTGCGCACCGTTAACGAGGCTCAGATTGCGAAGGGAAATTCGGCGATCGCCGGTGCAGCGGGAGGCGGTACTAATCCGTTTATCAACGCTCAAAGCCTTCTGACGCCGGAAGATTTTCCCTCGTCCTCCGGGCTCAATCTCTATGGGATGATCGGTGATAACTGGAACGTTTACCTCAACGCGCTGCAGAGCGACAGCCGCTTCGAGGTGCTTTCTCGCCCGACCATTTTCACGGCTAACAACCGCAAGGGCACGATTTCGTCGGGTCAAAGGATTGCGGTGCCCTCGAACACCAACAGCTACCAAGGCAACATTTCGACCAACATCGAATACCAGAATGTCTATCTGACCCTGGAGGTGGTTCCTTTGGTGAACTCGGACAACGAAATCACATTGGAAATCGCGTTGGTGAACGAGGAGATCGGACAGACCCGGGTCATTGATGAGAATATCGCGGTTCCGGACATTTTGAGCCGTCAGGTGCTGACATCCGTAACCGTTCCCAACGGCGGAACCATCGCCCTAGGAGGATTGATCACTTCGAAGATCAACGACACGGTCAGCGGAGTCCCGCTGCTCAGTGACATTCCGATTTTGGGAAAATTGTTTTCGCAGACCGTCCAATCGGAAGACAAATCCGAGCTCCTCGTTTTCATCCAACCGAAGATCATCAAGGACACCACGGATCTCTACGATGCGCAGGTCGATGTGGATTCTCGCTATGACGTTGCCGAAAAGGCGCGCGACTGGGCGGATCCGCCGGTGATCGTCAACCAAGCCCCTCAGGTGATGCCGGGCAAGGGCGGCGCGGTCGCGGCTCCGGTCGTCGTGCCGATGGAAGTGGAAGAGGAAGAAGATCGCTCCCGCCGCGTCCTGGGCAGGCCGACCTCCGCGTTCCGACGCTGAGTCGGGTCTTGGAGGAGATTCCCGGATTTGCGGGAGAATGCGCGTCAGCGGGGGCAACCGGGGGCTTGCCAACCCGCGCCCCAGTGAGCATTTTCCGTCCACGCGTCCTCCCGACGGGGACAAACGTCCGTTTTTTCCAAAAATCCCACCATGTCCGAAATTTCCGTAGAGCAGCTCGATCCGTCCGTTAAGTCACTCTATGACAAGGCGCTTGCCGCCGTGCAGAAAAGCAACCCTGGCTATGCCGTGAAGCTCCTGCTTTCGGTGGTCAAGGATGCCCCCGGTTTCCTTGAGGGGCGTCAGATGTTGCGCAAGTGCGAGGCGGCCGCCACCGGCGGTGCCAAGAAAAGATCCGGCGGCCTGTTTGGCATGAAGTCCGGCGGCGGCCTGGGCACGATGAAGCTTTCGTCCGCGGTGAAAAAGGATCCGCTCGCCGCGCTGCCCCAGATCGAAGCCGAACTGGAGACGGACCCCTACAACCCGGAGGTCAACGAGGTCCTTTTCAATGCTTTCTCAGCCCTCGGCTGGATCGACAGCGCCGCTTTCGCGCTGGAGACCGTGCGCAAGGGGCATCCGGAGCAGACGAAGCTGCTGCACAAGCTGGCCGATTTCTACCTGGCGAACAGCCGCAGCATGAACGCGGCCGAGGTCTACCGCGACATCATCAAGCAGGACCCGACCGACTCCGTGGCCATCAAGGGCGAGAAGGACTCCACCGCCCGCGCTTCCATGGAGAAGCAGAAGTGGAGCGAGAACGCCGAGATGAGGGATCTCATGCGGAACAAGGGTGAGTCCGAGGAGATGGAGAAGCAGGCCCGGACCGGCCTGACCCGCGAGCAGCTCGAAGAGCGCCGCGACGACCTGGCCACGAAGTATGCGGAGGATCAGAACAACCTCGGCGTGGTCAAGGAGCTCGCCAGCGTCTACGAGCGCTTGGAGGACTGGCCGAACGCGCAGAGTTTCTACGAGTGGGCCTTCGCCCTGAGCAGTGGCGACGTTGCCCTGCGTGCGAAAGCAGAGGCGATGGGCGACAAGTCCAAGGAGCTGGAAATGGCCGAACTCGAGCGCCGTGCGCAGGAGAATCCCGACGATCCGGAAGTGAAGGCGATGCTCGAGGAGCGCCGCCAGACGCGCATCAAAGAAGCCGTCGCCGACGCCACCCGGCGGGTGGAACAGAATCCGACCGATCCCGTCATGCGCTACGAGCTGGGCCGCGCGTTGTATGACGCCGGCGACTTCAGTGGCGCGATTCCCCAGCTTCAGCAGGCCAAGCGCAACCCCCACATCCAGTCGAAGGTGCTGCTCCTCCTCGGGCGCACGTTCAAGGCCAAGGGCATGCTCGACATGGGCGTGAAGCAGCTTGAATCCGCTTTGGAAGATCTCGTCTCCATGGACAACGTGAAGAAGGAAGTTCTCTACGAGAAAGGCCTGCTCCACGACGAGATGGGCGACAAGGAAGGTGCCATCGCTTGCTTCAAGGAAATTTACGAAGTGGACTACGGCTACCGCGATGTCGCCCAGCGCGTCGAGTCGTCCTACACGAGCTGAGAGACGTCTTCTAAGAGAAGAGCTGGTTTTCCGCCCGTCTTCCCTCACTGGAAGGCGGGCTTTTTTTGCCTGCGGTCAGTTCGGCAGGCTCTGGCGGACGATTTCCTCGAAGCTGCGCTCCCCCAGCACCCAATCGTCGGCCACGGCTTCAGCGATGAGCCACTGCCGCGGGTCGTCACAAGTGTCCTCGTGGCGGATGCGCAGCGTCATGCGGAAGGGCACCTTCTCGAGAAGCTTGGGGTTCTCGACGTGGCTGGCAGCCATCAGCTCGTCGAGATGGAGGCGGTTGCGTGCCTCCACGCGCTCCATGGCGGTGGCGGTGATGCCGTCCTTGGGGCAGTAGGCAAGGAGCGTTTCCTGGTCTGTGTCGCCGAAGTGCAGGGAAAAACACAAC
This sequence comes from uncultured Haloferula sp., assembly GCA_965652295.1. GTDB lineage: Bacteria > Verrucomicrobiota > Verrucomicrobiia > Verrucomicrobiales > Akkermansiaceae > Haloferula. The sequence continues at coordinate 210,039 of CBFGTS010000004.1, forward strand.
CATCTGGCGTTGTCGGCGTAGTGGCCGTTGAAATAGCGGCCCCGTGAGGCCACGACCCGCACCAGCCCTTCCTTGGCATGACCGGCGAGGAGTTCGGCGGCGGGAGGTTCGCAGTAGCGGGCGAAGGCATCGAAGTCCACCTCCCACCGATCGCCGTCGTCCGGGGTGAGAGCGATCATCCGCATATCGTTCCTGCCGAAACGGAGGTAGAGGCGGTCGATGGGGGCAACCTGGCTTTGCCCGGCTCCCAGCCAGGCGGGCTCCGGCAGAGGCTGGTGAGCCTTGCGGAGCTCGGCGAGCATTTGCAGGGCATCCGCGGGAGAGATCAGGCCGGGACGGATGAGGAGCCGGACGTCCTCCTCCCGAGTGGCGTTCAACAGCCGCCGGGAGATGTCCGTCCCCCGGGCCGCGGAGATCCTCGGGGTGAGCGTCGGGCCGACATCCACGGCAGTGCCGACCAGTGGGGGGAGCTCTGGTCCGCGTTTCTGGGCGATCAAGGTCCACACGATGCCCCCCAGGACCGCCAGGCCGGTCACCGAGCAAACGGCGATGCCCCACCGCTGGAGTACCGTCGAACGGGCCGGGCGGTGTTTTCTCCCGCGCGAGCGGTGCCGCCGCCGGGCTTCGTAGGTCTGCCGTTCGCCGACTCCAAGAGGGGGGAGCTGCTCCGCTTCCTTTGGATTCCCCGCCACCCGGTGCTCGATCGCATGTTTCTTGGGGCTCGGCTTCGGGGGGGGCAGGGGGCTCATGGGTCAGCGGGGGTGGAGGGTGATCCGGGTCGAATCGTAGCGGTCGTCCGGCCGGAACAGCCAGCCGGGCTGGCGGTCGAGGACCTCGTAGCCGGTCAGCATGAACTCCGGCAGGACCTGATTGCTGTTGGGGTCGTAGGCCTTTTTGCCGGTGAAATAGCCGCGCAGCTTGTATTCGTGGTTCTGGTCGAAGCCGTAGGTACGGCCTGCGCCGGCCTCGGGGAGGCGGTCCGGGGCGAGCTTCTTGTCCTCGCGCAGGATCACCAGCTGCGCCCGGTTCCACGATTCGCGCGGGCGGCGCACGTAGCCCCAGAAGCGGGTTTTCTGCACATAGTAACGTCGCCCGATGAAGTAGTCGCCCTTGGATTCCGAGGCGATCGCCGCTTTCCGCTCCTCGACGGTCGGGCCACCCATGTTGCCGCTGCCGAGCGAGCCGGCGCACTGGCAGAGGATCATGGGAGCGAGCACGAGGGAAAGACGGGCGAGGATACGGATCATGTGGTTTAAAAACTAGAGGGACCGCCTTGCGCGGAGCAAGTGTGAATCAGGTAATGCCGGCGATGGCCGCGCGGACGGAAATGCCGCTTGCAACCCCGGGAGGGCGGGGGTAGGACGCCGCTCCGCACGACGCCAAAAGGGCGTCCGACGTTGTCCTATTCATGAAGCTTGCATCCCTTCTGACCCCCGATCAGGTCATTCTGGACATGCGCTCCGAGGAGCACCTGCCGGCCATCGGGGAGTTGGTGGACCATCTCGTGACCCTTGGCAGGCTGTCTGAAAACCTGCGGGACGAGGTCGTGGCGGCCCTGAACGCCCGCGAGGAGCAGGTCAGCACCGGTATCGGTTACGGCGTCGCCATCCCCCACGCTTTCTCGGAGAAAATCGAGGAAGTCGTTGCCGTCTTCGGTCGTTCGAAGAAGGGGATCGACTTCGAGGCGCTGGACAATGGTCCGGTGCGTTTCGTGATCCTTTTCATCGTGCCGAAGAAGGACTACCAGCTCCATCTGCGCACCCTGGCGGCGATCGCCAAGATGTTCACCAACTGCGAGATCCGCAAGCAGCTCTCCGCTGCGGAGAGCCGGACGGAGATTCTCGATATTTTGGCTGGCAAGGCGTCGGGGAACGCGGCGTGACTTCCCGCATGACCTTGCAGCGCCAGATCGAGTCCGCCCTCGCGGACGCGTTTGAGAAAGTTCTCGGAGAGAAAATCGAGGCACCCGTGGTGGCCTCCGCCGACCTTCGCTTCGGCGATTATCAGAGCAATGCCGCGATGGCGCTGGCCAAGAGCCGCCGGACCAATCCGCGCGAGCTGGCAACCAAGGTGGTGGAAGCTCTCGACCTCGCCGGGATCGGTACCGCCGACATCGCCGGGCCCGGTTTCATCAACATCCGGGTGACCCCGGAAAAATTCGCCGCCCACGCCGCGGAGCTGCTCGCCGACGAGCGCCTCGGCGTCCCCGCCAGCGGCGATGGCCGCACGGTGGTGATCGATTTTTCCGCCCCGAACGTGGCCAAACCGATGCACGTCGGCCACATCCGCTCGACGATCATCGGAGACGCACTCGCCCGCATCTCGCGGTTTCTCGGTTACGAGGTCATCACCGACAACCACATCGGCGACTGGGGCACGCAGTTCGGCATGATTCTCCACGGCTGGAAGACGATCCTCAACGAGGACGTGCTGGAGGCCGACCCGATTCTCGAATTGCTGCGGGTCTACCGCGAGGTCAACGCCGCCGCGAAGGCCGATCCGGCGGTGATGGACCTGTGCCGCGGCGAACTGGTCAAGCTCCAGGCCGGGGACCAGGAGAACCTCGCCATCTGGCAGCGCTGTGTGGAGCTCTCGAAGCAGGGCTTGCAGAAGATCTACGACCGTTTGGACGTCCGCTTCGACCACTGGCTCGGCGAGAGTTTCTACAACGAGCGGCTCGGCGGCCTGGTGGAGGAATTCCTGGAAAAGGGCTTGGCGCGCGAGAGCGATGGCGCGGTGTGCGTGTTTGCCAGTGGCGAGCTGCCGGACGAGCAGGACCCGTTCCGCGTCCACAACAAGGAGGGCTGGGCGGACAACCCCGCGATCATCCGCAAAGCCGACGGCGGTTTCCTCTACGCCACGACCGACCTCGCCACGGTCGAATACCGGATCGACGAATGGAAGGCCGACGCCATCTGGTATGTCGTCGGGCTGCCGCAGCAGCTCCACTTCCGCCAGATCTTCGACGCCTGCCGCCGCTGGGGGAAAACCGGGGATTTCCAGCACGTCGGTTTCGGCTCGATCCTCGGCGAGGACCGCAAGCTGATGAAAACGCGCTCGGGCGACAACGTCGGCCTGATCGAAGTGCTCGATGAAGCCGTGGAGCGGGCGATGAAGGTCATCGCCGAGAAGAACCCCGAACTGCCGGCCGACGAAGCCGCGGCGATCGCCGAAACGGTGGGCATCGGCGCGGTGAAGTTCGCCGAGCTTTCCCAGAACCGGCTCAGCGACTACGTGTTCGCCTGGGACCGGATGCTCGCGCTGCAAGGGGACACGGCTCCCTACCTGCAGAACAGCTTTGTCCGCATCCGCTCGATTTTCCGGAAACTGGACGGGGAGTTCGATCCCTCCGGCGTGGCTCTCACCCTGGAAGAGGAGCGCGAGGTCAACCTGGCCCGCCTGCTGGTGCGCTATGGTGAGGTGGTGCCTACGGTGCTCGACGACCACCGGCCGAACCTGCTGGCGAACTACCTGCTCGAAGTGGCGCGCGCTTTCCACTCGTTTTACGAAGCCTGCCCGGTGCTGAAGGTGGACGAGCCGCTGCGCTCCAGCCGCTTGGCGCTGTGCGAGCTGAGCTCGCGCGTCCTCGAGCACGGCCTCGGTCTCCTCGGCATCCGCTGCCCGGAGAGGATGTGATCGCCACGATCGCCCTTGATGTTGCCCGCTTCTCCAGATGTCGGCATCGACCCTTTAAAATCTGCGGCCGTTTGCGTTCATCCGTGGTTTACCTCATCCGCCTTCCCGACACGCTTGAGCCTTGGTTCAGATGGCTCTGAGTGATTTCCCGGAAGGCGGGCTTGCGGGTCGGACGGATCGCTTCTAACGCTTGAGGGAAAGCATGCAGGACGAACGGCCCCGGATTCCATTTTACGTCATCGGTCACCGCAATCCGGATACCGATGCGATCTGCTCCGCCATCGGCCAGGCCGAGCTGTTGCGGGAAACCGGCACCCCCGAGGCCGTGGCCGCCCGTTGCGGCGTGGTGCCGCAGCGGACCGCCTGGGTGCTTGAGCAGGCCGGCGTGCCGGAGCCCGAACTGGTCACTGACGTCCGCATCACCGCCGGCATGATCTGCCGCCGCCATGTGGTCTCCGCGCACGAGGACGATACTTTCCTGCGTGCCTACCGCAGCATGCTTTCCCAAGGAGTCCGCTGCGTGCCGGTGGTGGACGCGGAGAGAGCGGGCGAGGTGGTGGGCATGCTCCGTTACCTCGATCTGCTGGAGCTGCTGCTGCCGGGCGATGGCTCCAACATGGTCGTCCGGACCGTCCATGTCTCCATCGCCAAGATCGCCGCCACCCTTCAAGCGGAGTCGGTGGGCGCGCCGTTTCCCCAGGAAAACGGCTCCGAGGATCTCATCATGCTCGTCGGTGCCTCGTCGCAGGCCACCGTCAATTCACGCCTCAAGACCGCGACCAAGGAGGGCACCGTGAACCGCTACCTCGTCATCTGCGGCGACCGGCCGGTGGTGCAGCACTACGCCATCGAGAACGGAGCGCGGATGCTGATCGTCACCGGCGGAAACACCGTCGATCCCGACCTGTGCAAGCTGGCGAAGGAACGCGGTGTGGTGGTGCTCCAGTGCCCGCAGGACACCGCCAGCACCACCACCCTGATCCGCTGCTCACGCACGGTGGCGCAGGTGATGGAAACGGACTTCGCCACCATCAATGACGACGAGCCGGTTTCCCCGTTGCGGAAATCCATGGCCGCCCTCGATCAGGAGCTTTTCCCCGTGATCGATGCCGCCGGCCAGATGGTCGGCGTGATTTCCAAATCCGACCTCGTCGATCCTCCGCGGGTCCGCGTGGCGTTGGTCGATCACAATGAGTTCGCCCAGGCCGTGCGCGGGGTGGAGGAAGCCCACGTGGTGGAGGTGACCGATCACCACCGCCTGGCGGGCGACCTCGTGTCCCGCGAGCCGATCCGCTTCCTCAACGAGCCGGTGGGCTCGACCTGCACGCTGGTCGCGCGGAAGTTCGTCCACCGGAGTCTCGAACCGACTTCGGGAACGGCGATGTGCCTGTGCGCCGGGATTATTTCCGACACCCTCTGCCTGACCTCCCCGACCACCACGCAGCTCGACCGCGAGATGCTGGGCTGGCTGGGAAAGATCGCAGGCATGGACCCGGAGAAGTTCACCAAGGATTTCTTCGCCGTGGGTTCGCTGCTCAGCTCGGGTTCGATCGACGAGGTGCTGAACACCGACCGCAAGGAATTCGAGGAAAGCGGCGCGAAGGTGACCATCGCCCAGATCGAGGAACTGGGCCTGCAAGCCTTCCGCAGCCGTCGCGAGGAGCTGGAAGAGGGGCTGAAGGCATTGGTGAGGGACAGCGGATACGATCTGGCGGTCCTTGCCGTCACCGATATCGCCAAGCACCGCAGCCTCATCCTCGTCGCCGGCAATGAGCGGATGATCGCCGCGCTGCCCTTCGAACGTCTCGACGCCACCCTCTACGACGCCCCGGGCGTGGTGAGCCGAAAGAAGCAGATTTTCCCCGCCGTCGGCCAGGCGGTGCAAAGTGCCGGGTGAGGTTCCGAAAGGAGCGCCGATTGTGAAATCGGCATCGCCTCTCCCCACAGCATGTTCCATTGTCGATAGGCAGCTTTGGAGTCGGCGTTTCCGTTTGCAGGATTCCGGGATTCCGGCAGCGCCTCGTCCGGTCGTGTCAAGGCACAGCGGGCCGGACAGCCGTTCACTAAGCTCCACGACCCGGTCGAGAGCGCGGGTGGTTGGAATCGCCCCAGAAACGGGTCAGAATCGCCAAAAGAATCAGTGAGACCGAGCCGAGGAGGGAGAGGCCAAGAATCCAAGTTCCATAAATCCCGCTGCATTCCTGAAAAACGGTATGACTGAAATCATGACCCCGGCCTCCAACGGCACGGACAGTGTAAATCGGCCCGAGTAACACTGTGAGCCATAGCCACCAGATCAGACGCTTCCGAAGAAACAGCAGCATGATGAAGATGGATGAAAGGAGGAGCGTGTAAACCGGACCAACAACCTGTTCTCCCAGAAGTTGAGAATGAACGCTCGCTGAATATGGCTGCTGGAACTCAACGAAGAAATTCTGTGCGCCAATAGTGGGCAGCACGATGCTCGCGGTCGCCGATGCGACGACGAGCAATCCGAGGCAAATCTTTAGAAAGCGATGCGGTTGTGAATGCATTGGGATGTAATGACGAACCTCATAGCACATCAATCGCCTGAGGGAAGTCGAACATTGGCTGGTGATCGAGGGCGCTCATCATGGTGAGCATTGAACTCGGATCGGGTGGTGACGTCCTCCCGGAAAATGACCCGAGGGGAAGCTTACAGTGGGTTGCTGGGAATGGGAGCGGCGGAACGTGTCCGCCGGGAATGGTTTCTGAGAGCGATCTCCTCGCTGTCCTAGCCATCCGGAACCAGCGGGGCGGAGGACGAAATGATCAAAATCTAGGACCCCGATCAGGGTGGTAGGGGGCCGGTCAGCGAACTACTCCCCGGGACCCGATTTGCCTCCTGCTTTATTGGATTGGTTCGGGAATGCAAATATTCGCGACTTCGAGGACGACTTGCTTCACTGCGTCGTAATAGTCCTTTACGCGAATGTAGGTAATTCCGGTATTGCGTCCGTGGGCGATACCATTTCTCAGGTTGACCACACTATCTACTGCGGTCTTGAACTCATCTTGAAGAAAGTCCTCTGCAGCAGTTCGCCATTGGGGATCGAACGAGCCGAGCAACTGAAGCAGCTTCTCTGCATTAGCGTTGGTAAAGTTCGAGGTCTTCGAATCGACGAATCGTTGAAGGGTCGGTGCCCCACTGCGGCGGGAGTGTTCGAGAAGAAGCTCGGCGATCGCCGTCTCAAGAAAACCTGAAACCAGGACACAAAGATACCGAGCGAAATCGGAGCGAATCTCAGCATCAGCGGGAAGAGCATCAACCCTCGCGAAAACTGCATCGAGTCGTTGTTGCTCGCGGGTCACGGCAGCGCGTCCAGTCATACTCAGGGTTTAAATTTAGCCGTCGCAATCTCAATTCTCCGCCTCACCTTCGGCTCTTGGGAGGTTCCGGTGGTGATCGCTGATCTGTAATCGTCATCTGCGAGTAATTCAGCATGGCGTGCCCGAAGATCGATGGCATCTAGATCGTGGCCCTCAAGCAAATTGCTCGCGATGCCGACCATGATTGAATCCACGGCGGCAGCATTGACTGCTCTAGTTGGGCGGAAAGCGTCCTCCCCGATTCCAGTCCTGATCAGCCGAGCCGTGTCCTCAAAGACTGCTGTAATGTCTGCGTCCGATTGACGTCCAAGAGCGCGATTGGTTGCCATGTAGCGATTCAAAAAATCCTTCATCGGTGCGGCGTAGCTTGTGTGGAAATAGTAGAGAGCGAAGAACCTAAGTATTAGTTCAACATCCTTAAGTCGCTTGGATCGTGGGCCTACGAGATTCCTCCAGTTCTCGTTCTCGTTAAGTTGACGAAGCAGTCGGGCAAAGTCCCCATGGTAAAGAGCCATTCGAATCTCCTGGGGCTGCAAACTGATGCCGCCCGTATTTAAGCGTTCGAAGATTATGTAGATGCTGCTCTGGTCCTCGTCCGGCTGATCCTGCCTCGTAACTGTTGCGTGAACAATGCTGTCATCTAGCCGTCGTCGATCCTCAGTGTCGAGATCCTGATAACGACGCCCCTCAAACCGTTCTTGGACGCCAGTCAGTTGATACTCTCGCCCGGCTATCACGCCGTCGTAGAAGGAACGAAGGGTGAATAGACGCTGGTGACCGTCTAGTACAAGAAATCGACCATCTGCTTCCTTGACCAAGAAAATCCCTGGCACAGGAAGTCCGAGCAGCAACGACTCAATAAATCGATCTGCCTTCGATCGTGTCCATACATATTCCCGCTGGAAGGGGTCAACTTCGTCGGCCAAATCGTCTTCGTGCTCAAAGGTCGGCACCAGAACGTCTCCATTGCGGACCTTTCTTACCAGCGACTCAACTGGATAGTCTGCTCCGTAAGATGTGATCGAATAGGTGAAGGGAATCACTTCTCGAGCTTCATCGAGCTCATCGTGGATATCGTCTTCTGACATGGTGTAGTGATTTTGTTTTCTGGTAAATGTCTAGCTTATCCACAGCGGCGAGGAAAGCCTAAATTCAAACTGATGCGCGTTGCCCGCCGTTGGATGGAGCGGCTTGATGGGGGGGTGGACGTTGAGGATTCGCACCCCTGCCTGCGGCATTAACTACTCCTCGGGACCCGATTCGACTTCATTGGTTTCGATGTCGCATTGCCAAGCTGCCTAGTGCACCCAGAAAAAGAATGGCGACGACAGTGGGCTCTGGAACACGAGCGGCTTCAATGGCATCAGCGCCTTCTGCGACGGTGATTCTTCTTCCATCACTGTTTCCGCGGATATTGGATGCGGTAGTTCCAGTATTGGTCGTGGCAATTGCGACTAGCCAGCCAGAGCCGTCGGGTTCGAAGTGGAACTGAGCAATAGATTCAAAGGGCTGAAAGAATCCTTCGCCGAACTTCAGATAAGAATAATTCTGGCTGCCGACCATCGCGTCGCCCATGAATCCCAAGGGATTATGGTAGAGTACATTGCCGGTGCGACCCGAAGGAATGAGAGTTGCATCTGATCGATAAAAGAATGGATCTCCGAATCCTCCCGCAACCGAAAGGTTCACGCCTCCTCCGGTTGCGATATATAATCCTCCAGATCCTGGTCCGACGGACAATGGAGTGGGGTTCGGATTAGTATCGTTTGGAGAGTCAACGCCGAAGAAATAAACTGTGATTGCTGCAGATGCTGAGAGGCTCGATCCAAGCAGCCCAATCAAGGTTGGTATTGCGGGTTTCATTTTGGCCGGACAGTTTTATTAGTAGGGTCAAGCATGCTTATATCCAGCGATCCTTTTCGGGGAGGGTGGCTGGGAACTCTCGATTTCACAAGGATTTTTCCGGCTTGGATGCGTATATCGGCTGACGTGGGGATGTGTTTCGGGGGGCGGAAGCTGGGGGCGATATAGGGATCTTCCGCCGGTGGTGGGTCGTGGGTGCCGCGGAGTCGGGCACTGACTATCGTCGCAGGGGATCAAGTCGGGGAGCGAGCGTGCCGGAATGCGAATGAGGTGAAGCCACGGATAGAGGGGTTCACGCAGAATCTTTGAGGGCCGAGGCCCCATGCAGGCTCCCGAGTCCAAAGTTGCCTTTTCTATCACCGAGAAACGGAGATCTACGGAGATAACGGAGATAACGGAGAAGGCAGGATGAGAGGTTTCCGGGCCCGGTGGCTTCTGTCATTTTCAGCGCCTCGATCTCCGGAAGGATGCCTCTGCAACCGCGAGCGACCTCGAAGCCTTCTGACGAAAACGGGGGGGCGATCCTTGGTGGGGTGGAGAGGTGAGGGGCTGTTTATCCTTGAGGAAGAAATCCCGTGGGGTGAGGCGGTGCCGATTTCATAATCGGCGCTCCGTGGCTCCGTTAGCCTTTGGTCCGCGATCCATGATCTATCATCTGCGATCGATCATCCACGAGAATGAGGAGCGGCAGAACGTGTCCGCAGGAATGGTCCCTGTCGGCGGTCTTTTCCGGTGACTTCCGGCGAACGCGTTTCGCCGCTCCGTTCCAGTGGCCGAGCGCGCCCGTTATTCGTGCGCGATAGTCTCACGCGGTCTCGACTCTTCCACGATCTCGTCACCGCCGAGAGGTGGGAAAGAGGAGCGGCGGAACGTGTCCGCCGGGAGTGGTTCCTGTCGGCGGTCTTTTCCGGTGACTCCTGGCGAACGCGTTTCGCCGCTCCGTTTGTCGATTCCCGGCCTGCGGGGGAAGGCGGTGCCGGTTTGAAAACCGGCGCTCCATTTTGCAGACGCGGCGGGGTGCGGGGCTGTTTATCCAAGGGGGAAGGTGTCGCGGGGTTGGGGCGATGCCGAATTCATATTCGGCGCTCCCTTGGCCCTCGGCCCACCATCCACCATCTACCATCTCGTCAGTAGGTCGTGACCGGGGAATCGCCGGTTTCGGTGGTGAGGGCGGGGACCTGGTCGCGGAGCTTGGAGAGTCCGGCGCAGGTTTTTTGCCAGGCGTCGTCGCTCCAGGTGAGGGGGGCGGCGAGCTTTTTGCGGAAGCGTTTGAGGCGCTTCTCGGTCTCGACCAAGGCGTAGGGGTTCAGCTTGGCCACGCGGCCGGCGGCGTCGCGGGCGCGGGCGGTGGCGGTGTGGCAGATGAGGGCGAGATCGTTGCCGGCTTCGAGGGCGGCGGTGACGTCGGTGTTGTCGGGGAATCGATCGGCGATGGCTCCCATGTCGAGGTCGTCGGTGAGGACGAGGTGGCGATCGAAGCCGAGCTGGCCGCGGAGGAAATCGCGGACGATGCGCGGGGAGAGCGAGGCGGGGAGGTCGGGATCGATGGTCTTGAAGAGGACGTGGGCGAGCATGACGGCGTCGAGCTCCGGCATGAGGGCGGTGTAGGGGATGACGTCTTCCTTGAGCAGCTCGGAGAGGGTGGCCTTGGAGACGGGGAGGTCGTGGTGGGGATCGCTGGTGGCGCGGCCGCAGGCGGGGAAGTGTTTGGCGCAGGATTTGAGGCCGCGTTTGCGCATCCAGCGGTTCCACATGCCGGCGCGGTCGATGACGCGCTGGGGATCGCGGCCCCAAGTACGGGTGCGGAGGGAGTTGGCGAGACCGGGGTGGTGGTCGAGATCGAGAACGGGGGCGAAGTTCCAGTTCACGCCGAGGAGGCGCAGCAGATCGGCGGTGAGGGCGCCGGCTTCGGCGATCAGGGAAGGCTGGTTGTGGGCGGCGAACTCGGCGGCGGAGGGGGCCGCGGGGGCGATGGCAGAGGTGCGGGTGACCCGCCCGCCTTCCTGATCGATGGCGATGAGCGGCTCGTCGTCACTGAGCGTGCGCAGGTGATCGGTGAGGGCGCGGGTTTGCTCGGGGCTCTCGATATTCCGGGTGAAAAGGATGTAGCCGACGGGCTGGAGGTTGGAGAAGAGCCGGGTTTCTTCGTCCGTGAGCGTGGTCCCGGCGATGCCGAGGATGAAGGGCGTCATGGGCCGGTGGGGTCAGGTGCCTTGTTCCCGGGCGAGCATCTCCTCCTCTTCCTCATGGGAGTGGATCTGCAAGGTCGCCTGGACGCTGGCGCGCTCGGCGGCGGCTTTCATTACGGCCCGGATGGCCGAGGCGCTGAAGCCGTTCCGGCCGATCAGCAGGGCCACGTCGGAGCGTTCGAGAACGAGTTTGAAACGCAGCTTCTGCGGGCCGAGTTCGGCCACCTTGAGCTGGGCGCGCTCGGGGTGCTGGATGAACTGGACCGCGATGTACTGGATGAAGTTGCGGATCTGATCGGTGACGACCTGCATGTCGCGACTGTGGTCGAAGCCGCCCATGGCAGCAACCTCCGAAGTGGCGGGAGTGCGGGAGGGTGGATCAAGCTCGGGAGGAAAATGGACCAGGATGGATGGGATTTTGGGGATGGATAGGATGCCGATCCGGCCAGGGCTACTGGGTCCTGACTGTTCGCAGCTCAAATCAGCGAACCTTTTAAGCCTCCTCCCTCGCTACTTTTCCCTTTTTCCTCGTCACTCGCCATCCTTCCGGGCGCCCGCCCACCCCTTTCCCGGGCTTGATCGCCCTGGGGAGTAAGAGAAGTTCGCAGCGGAAGGCGGTCACCGCCGGCACTTCTCCAGCAGGGACCCGAGGAAACGGGTGATCTGGTGGAGGGCGACGGTGTAGTCGTTTTCCGGCAAGCCGGCGAGGTCGGCGCGGCAGGCGTCGAGCATGCCGCAGGCGGTATCAACGGCGGACTCGATGGCTCCTTCGTATTCGGCGATGCCGACGAGCACGGAAAGATCGAGCGGCTGCTGCTCGATGATCCGCTTGTTGAGCTTGGTGCGCTGGGACTCGGAGGCGGATTCGAGGAGGTTGAGGATCGGCAGGGTGAGCTTGCCCTTTTCGAGGTCGGTGCGGAGGGTCTTGCCGACCTGCTCCTCGCTGCCGACGAGGTCGAGGCAGTCGTCGTAGATCTGGTAGACGGTGCCGAGGCGCAGGCCGTAGTTGAAGAGCCGCTGCTCGGTGGCTTCGTCCGCCTCGGAAAGCGCGGCGGCGATGCCGGTGGCGGCGGCGAACAGGGCTCCGGTCTTCATTTCGATGATCCGGAAGTAGTCGGCCTTGGTCAGCGACAGGTCGAAGCGGCGCTGGGTCTGGACGATCTCGCCCTCACAGACCTCGCGCGAGGCCTTGCCGACCTTGCGGCAGATGGTGATGTCGTCGAACTCGGTGGCCAGCGCCAAGGCGTGGGAAAAGAGGGCGTCGCCGAGGAGGACGGAGAGGCCGTTGCCCCATTTGGCGTTCGCGGTGGGGACCATGCGGCGGGTCACGGCACCGTCGATGATGTCGTCGTGGACCAGCGTGGCCATGTGGATGAGCTCAAGGATGACCCCGAGTTTCCGCTGGTTTTCACCCAGCATGCCGAATGCGCCGCCGACGAGGATGGAGAGGGCGGGGCGGATGCGTTTCCCGGATGTATTGCAAACGTAGGAGACGTAAGGTTCGACGGCCGGATCGAAGGCGCGGATCTGGTCCCGGATCGAGGATTCCACCTGGTCGAGGTGGGGACGGACGAGATCGAACGGGAAGCGGTCGCTGGTGGTAAGGGTGGTCGGCATGCCCATGAAAGAGAGGCGTGCGAGACGCTTCCACAAAGGCCGGAAGGCCGCAACCCCGATGTCAAATCGGCTTGAAAGAGCGATCGATTTCCGCGGGTATCGCCGCTACTATTCAGCCAATATGAAGCTCAGCACTCTGAAAGTCCTCTGGATCCTCCCCGTCGTGGTCTCAGCCCAGGAGGTGATTCCGCACTTTGGCGTCGGTGACAAGCCGGACCATCCCCAGCTTCCCGGGGTGCCGTGGGTGGTGCACGACGGCACCCGTCCGCAGCCACGGGTGGTGGAAAATGCCGGGGCGGTGACGGTCGCCCCGCCGGCTGATGCGAAGGTGCTTTTCAACGGGAAATCGCTGGATGCCTTCCGCGATCCGAAGTGGCGGGTGCAGCGCGGGGTGATGATCGCGGACCGGGAAGACCTCGTCACCAAGGAGGAGTTCGGCGCGTTGCAGTTGCACTTCGAGTGGCGCGTGCCAGCCGGCCGCCCGGTCAAGGAGCAGGGTGGCGGCAACAGCGGGGTGTTCCTGATGGGGTTGTATGAGGTGCAGGTTTTGCAGAGTCATGACAACCCGACCTATCCGGATGGTACCGCCGGTTCGCTCTACGGCCAGCTGCCGCCGCTGGTGAACGCGACCACGGAGCAAGGGGATTGGCAAAGCTACGACATCGTTTTCACGCCTCCGGTCTATGGCGCTTCGGGGGTGGAAACGCCGGCCCGGGTCACGGTGATCCACAACGGCGTGGTGGTGCAGAACGCGGAGTCCTACCTCGGGCCGACGGTGTGGCGTCAGCTTGCGAGCTACCCGCAGAGTCATCCGGAAAAGGGTCCGCTGCGGTTCCAGTTCCACGGCGACCCGATCGAGTACCGCAATGTCTGGGTGCGCGATCTGGGCAAGCGGGACGCGGAATGAGGCGGGGCCGTGTCGGGCGATCCGCGCCCATTCTCAGGGGCGGGTTGGCGGAGGAATGGGTGCGGGAGAATGGAAGCGGCTTGGGAAAGCCGCTCTCCGGATGCGGATGAGACCGCTTGCACGGCGGGGAAGGGGGTGGCTTAATCGGCGGCGATGAAGACCTCATGCTTCCCATGGACCTATGTGCTCCCCGCCGCGGCGCTCGCGTTGACCCAATGTCAGGACAAGCAGGAGGCAGAGGGGGGCAAGGACCCTGAATCCACGGCGCTCGTCGAAGAGGTCGCCCAGGGGTTGGGGGAAATCATCGAGTCGCAGTCGTCGCTTTCAGCCGAGGAGCGAGCGAAGATCGTGCCCATCACGGCACTGGCAAAGGGCGATGTCGATGGGGTGGCGTCCCTGATCGACTTGGCGGGCGGCGTGGAAAAGCTCCGCGCGCTCAAGCTCTGGGAATTCATCCGGACGCTCGCGCAGAGCGAAGGCGAAGTGGATCTCGAAGCCGAAATCGGCGGCGCGCTTCAGCCGGTCGCTCCTTTTGCCGGGGAAGAGGTCTCGATCATCTACGGCAAGGGCACCTCGGATTTCGTCGACGTCTACATGGATGCCGGGCAGCGGATCAACTATTACCAGCTCCGGGCACTGGCGAAGGGCTTCGCCGAGGGTGCGGTGAGTGGGGACTTCGAGTCCGCCATGTCCGAATTCGAAAGCGGCGCTTATTTCGCCGGGCTGATCGATGAGGTGGAGGATTTCGTGCCCCAGCTGCGCGAACTCCGGTTTCCTCCGATGGTCTTCAGCACGAAGATTTCCGATGAAGCCGCCCGTCAGCAGGCGGTCGGTCAGATCAACGGTCTGTTGGCGATGGTCGCCCCTCAAGGTGAGGAGGTCGCCTTTCCGGCCGGGGGCGCCCAGTTCTCGGGCGTCCTGCTTTCAGGCGAGCCGTTGGCTGATCAGATGGGCACCAACCCGGGGGATTTGATCGCTCGTTTCGGCGAGGAAACCGCGAAGGAGCTGATCGAGATCGTCAGGGAGAAGCGCCTGGTCCTGGCCACCGGTGTGGTGGCCTCGAACGTGATGGTTTACCTGGGACCCGATGTGGAGAGCTGCCCTCTGACTGAGTCGATCGAAGACTCCTTGGCGGGGAACGAGCGGATTTCATTCATCGATGGCTACAAGGATCTGGAGGTGCATGGTTTTCTCTATGGCTCGAAGGAGACGCTTGAGGCGGCCTTCAAGACCGATGGCATGGGCTCGGTCGCTGAGGGCATCATCGCCGGCCTGAAGGACGCGGAAGGTTTCGGAGATCCGCGCGAGGTCATCTCGCTTCTCGGGTTGGTGGAAGAGCGGTCGGAAGCCGTCTACAGCTTCTACAAACCCGAGACCTTCGGCGGAGTGGTCAGCGTCAATCAGGGCTTCGTTTTTGAAACCTTCGGCGGCTACGAATCGGGCGCTCTCGACTACGGCGCGGCGCATCGTCTGGGGTCGCTCGGCGAGGGTGGACAGACCTTGCTTTTCGCCGACTCGGTGGTGTCTCCGGAGTATCAGGAGGCACTGACGGAGTATCTCGATCTGCTGGTGACGATCGCCTACAGCACCGCCGAGCACGTGGCGACGCTGCAACCGGCGGGCGAGGAGATGGCGCAATACGGGCAGATGTTCCAGCTCTTCAACGAACACTTCCGCGAGGATCTGCTGAAGCTGTGGAATGGCGTGATGCTCACCGAGGAAGGTCTCGGCAACGAGCGCGCGCTGGTCATCGATCTCGCTGGCGGGGTTCCCTCGATGCCCGGCGTGCCGCCCGTTTTGGTGGAAGAGGGCCGCCTCCCCCGCGCGACTTATCTCGCGCCGGTGACGGATCGTGCGAAGCTCGGTGAGTCGTGGAAGGAAATCGATGCCTCACTTCGCTCGCTGCTGGCGACCGCGGGTGAGATGGGCGGACTGGAGAATCTCAACATGCTCGTGCCGACCAGCTCGGAGAAGAACGATCTGGTGACGTGGTATTTCGATGCCGCCGCCTTCTCGGATGACCTCAAGCCATCGGTCACGGTCAGCGACGAGTGGTTCGCGGTCTCGACTTCGCGCACGCAGGCGCTGGACCTGATCGCCAAAGCCTCCGCCGCGGAGGAGGCAACCCGCACCGGGGCATGGCTGAAGCTCGATACCAACGTGCTCGCGGCTTACCTCTCGGACCTTGCGACGCTGGTCGAGGAGAAGGGCGAGGAAGTGGCTCCAGACGCGGAAGCTCTCGAGCAGTTCCGCGAGAGGTTGCCGGTGATCCGGGAAGGCATCGCGGCGATCGAGGAACTGGACGCGGTGACCATTCACGACCGCGAGGAGAACGGCACCCGCCGCATGACCTTCAAGATTTCCGCCGATTGATCCGGTGGAAGCGGGATCCGGCTACTCCGGCCGGATTTCCGCCCGGGCGCGGACGCCGGAGGCGAGGATCTCGCGGGCGACGTCGCGCACGGCTTCGGTCGTGACCGCCTCGACCCAGGCGAGCGCGTCCTTCGGACAAATGATGCGTCCGTGGTGGAGCAGCGAGTCGGCCGCCCATGCGGCGTGGCTGGCGGTGTTTTCCATCGAGGCACGGTGCTGGCTGAAAGCCAGGCGCTTGGCACGGGCGAGCTCCGCCGCGGCGGGACCCTGCGTGGCGAGGTCGCGGAGTTCGTCCTCCATGATGGCGAGGGCTTCGTCGCGACTTTCGGGATCGAGTCCGGCGTTGAATTCCAGCGCGCCGGTTTCGCCCAGCAGCGTGGCATCGCAGGAGACGTGGTAGCACAGCCCGCGGTCTTCGCGGAGCTTGAGGAAAAGCCGCGAGCTGGAGCCTTCGCCGAGGATCATGGCCAGCAGGCGCAGCGCGTGGCGCCGGGGATCGAGCCGCCCGAAGGTCGGGTAGGCGAGGGCGAGCTGGACCTGCTGGGTATCGCGCATATCGATCCGCACCGACTCGCCCGGTGGGAGGCCGGAAAAAGGGATCGAGATGGGAGCGGCGGAAAGCTCCGGAAGGAGCGGGTCGAGGAGGTCGAGGACTGCCTGCGGCGGGTAGGGCCCGCCGACGGCGATCACGAGGTCGTCCCGGCGGTGCTGGGCGGCGGCGAAGCCGGTGAGAGCGGCGCGATTGATCCGGCGCAGCGTTTCCAAGGTGCCGGAAATCGGATCGCCCAGCGGGTGGGGCGACCACAGGGCGGAGGAAAGCAAGTCGCCGATATGGTCGCCCGGCGATTCCTCGTACATCACGATTTCCTCGGCGATGACCTCGCGTTCCAGCTCGATGTCGCGGGGATCGAAGCGCGAATGCCAGACCATGTCGCAGAGGATGTCGGCGAGCAGCGGTAGCGTATCGGCATCGCCGCGGCCCTCGTAGCTGGTCTGGTCTTCGGAGGTGTGGGCGTTGAGCATGGCACCGACGTCCTCCGTCTCGATGCTGATCGTGCGCGCGTCGCGCCGGGCCGTGCCCTTGAAAAGCATGTGCTCGACGAAATGGGCGGTGCCGGCGAGGCCCGCAGGGTCGTCGCGGGAGCCGGCGGGGAGATGGATTGAAATGGCCGCGCACTCGCTGTCGGGCAGCTCGGCGATGGCGAGCCGGACGCCGGTCCGGCTACGGCATTCATGGTAGGTGGCGCGCATCCAGTTGGAGGAGGGCTCCCGCGATCCTGAGGTCGGCGGGGTGGGTGATTTTCGGGTTGGGTGTGCCGGAGTCGACCAGGCGGGTGGCGCGGCCGATGGTCTCCAGAGCCGAAACTTCATCGGTGACGATCCGGCTTTCCGCGACGACGTGGTCGTAGGCCTCCCGCAGCAACGCCGTGCGGAAGATCTGGGGGGTTTCCATGTGCCAGAGGCCGTCGCGGGGCACCGCGCCTTCGGTGAAACCGGAGGCACCGGCGCGTTTGAGTGTTTCGGTGACCGGCCGGGCCAATGCCGCGGCTCCGGTTTCACGTGCGACGGCGAGGCAGGCGGAAATGGCGTGAGGGGTGACCAGAGGACGGGCACCATCGTGCACGGCCACGAATCCCGCGGCGACCTCCGCCAACCCTGCGAGGACGGAGAGATGGCGTTCGGCACCGCCATCGACGCGGATCAGCGACGCGGCCACGTCACCGAGCAACTCCTCGAACCGATCGCGCGGGCAGACCACGATGACGCGCCCGATTTCCGCGCAGCGGAGGAACGCCTCGACCGTGTGGCGCAGGACCGGCTGGCCGCAGAGGTCCGCCGCGAGCTTGTCGAAGCCCATGCGGCGGCTGCTTCCGGAGGCCACGATGACCGCGTCGCAGTCCATCAGGACAGGCGCTTGGCCACTTCCTGGGAGAGCGTCTTGCCGTCGGCGCGGCCGGCGCTGCGTTCCTGGACGAGCTTCATCACCTTGCCCATGTCGGCCTTGGAGCTGGCTCCGGTTTCGGCGATCGCCGTCTCGACCATGGCGATGATTTCCTCCTGGGACAGCGCGGCGGGGAGGTAGCCTTGGAGGATCTCGATTTCCGCGAGTTCCTTTTCCGCGAGTTCGGTGCGGCCGGCGGCCTGGAACTGGGACGCGGAATCCTCGCGTTGCTTTACCTGCTTGCGGACCACGGCCATGGCTTCGCTGTCGGTGAGCTGGGTGCCGAGGCTGCCCTTTTCGATGGCGGCATTGGTCAGCGCGGTTTTCAGGGCGCGGATGACGGTGAGGCGGTTGGCATCCTTGGCCTTCATGGCGGCCTTGAGATCTTCCTGGATTTGTGCGGCGAAGTCGCTCATGCGGCTTAGGTATCCGGCGCGGGAAGGCCGATAAAGCGCAAATCCCGGCCGCGGGTGTCTGCGGTCGCTTTCGTCTTGGCGGCGGAGCCATCCGCGCCTACCGCCGGGGCGTGAAAAAACGGTCGGTCGGATCTCGCATCTACCTGAATTTGGTGGGCTTGGCCCTCGCTGCGGTGGGGGCGGTGTTTGCCACGCTGATGTGGAAGAGTTACGTCCGTGCGGGGCAGGTGGCGGATTGGCCGGTGGTGCCTTGTTCGATCATGGAATCGCGTGTCGAAAGCCGCCGCGACGACCCGGACTGGCCGCGGGAGATGCCGCAGGAATATCGGTTCCGGGTCCGTTACGTCTATGAATGGAAGGGCGCCCAACATGAATCGAGCCTGCACAAGCTGCGGGGCTCGTCCTGGTCGAGCACTCCGGGGAAAGCCGAGCAACTCGTGAGCAGGTTTCCCGAGGGGGCCGTCAGCCAGTGCCACGTGAACCCGGAAAGCCCGCGTCAGGCGGTGCTGGAGGGTGAGTCGAAAGCGCCGGGATACTCGTTGTGGTTTCCGCTGCTCTTCGTCGTCGGCGGGCTGGGAATCATGATCGGTGCCTGGCGGCGCTGAGCCTCTGGGAAATGGCCGGGGGGCAGGGCTTGTCCCAAATAGGAAAATCGAACCGCAGATGAACGCAGATATTCAAAGAGTGGCGTCGGTTTCGGGGTTCACCCGCAGGATTGCTCTCGATCTCTACATAAAACGCATAAAATCAGCGTTCATCTGCGTCCATCTGCGGTTCATTCCTCTTTCTAGGCTTATCCGTCCTCTGCCGGCGCGAACACCAGGGCGGTGCGCGCCGGCGTGTAGAAGGTGAGTTTCCCCTCCTCGTCCGCCGGGTAGGGGATGCTTGCGTCCAGTCGGTCGTGACCACCGAAGTCGGGGTGATCGGAATGCAGGACCAGCTGGTACTCGCCGGCACCCGGCACTGGAACCCGGTAGCCGGGGACGGAGTGGTCGAAGGACCAGTTGAAGACGAAAATCAGGCCGTTGCGCTCGAAGACGAGGACCTTGTTGACGGGGTCGATGTTGAGACAGTTCACCGGCGAGTTGCCCGGCAGGTTGAAGCGCTGGCCGATGTCCTGCATGGCGCGATCGAACTCGTTGAGGAACTTGTATTTCAGCGCCGGGTTGTCCACCAGCGACCACTGGCGGCGGCAGTAGTGGTAGGACCAGCCATTGCCCTCGCGGGGGAAATCGAGCCACTCGGGGTGACCGAATTCGTTGCCCATGAAATTCAGCCAGCCCTCGCCGGCGGCGGCGAAGGTAACGAGGCGGATCATCTTGTGCAGGGCGATGCCGCGGTCGACGACCGGGTCGGGATCATCGACGCCCATGTGCCAGTACATGTTCTGATCCATCAGCCAGAAGGCGAGCGTCTTGTCGCCGACCAGCGCCTGATCGTGGCTTTCGGCGTAGGCGATGTTCGGCTCGCCATCGCGGCGGTTGATCAGCGTGTGCCACATCTCGTCGAGGTTCCAATCCTCGTCGCGGGTGTGCTTCAGCAGCTTGATCCAGTAGTCCGGCACGCCCATGGCCAGGCGGTGGGTGAAGCCGATGCCGCCGTCCGCGACGGGCCGGCAGAGGCCGGGCATGCCCGACATGTCCTCGGCGATGAGGATGGCTCCGGGCCGGATTTCGTTGGCCAGCGAGGTGGCGAGCTGGAGGTAGAGAATCGCGTCCTCATCGACATCGTGGACGAAGTATTTGTCGTAATGATCGAAGGCGGTGGTGCCGCGGTGCCAGTAGAGCATCGAGGTCACGCCATCGAAGCGGAAGCCGTCGAAACGGAACTCCTCGAGCCAGTAGCGGACGTTCGAGAGCAGGAAGCGGCGGACTTCCGGGCGGCTGTAGTCGAAGCACTTCGAGTCCCACTGCGGGTGCTCGCCGCGGGCATCGGCGTGGAAATACTGCCCGCCCGAGCCATCGAGGTTGTTGAGCCCTTCGGAGAGGTTTTTCACCGAGTGCGAGTGGACGACGTCCAACAGCACCGCGAGGCCGTGGCCGTGGGCGGTATCGATGAGATACTTGAGGTCCTCCGGTGTGCCGAAACGGGACGACGGGGCGAAGAAATTCGAGACGTGGTAGCCGAATGAGCCGTAATACGGATGCTCCTGCACCGCCATGAGCTGGATGGTATTATAGCCGAGCCTGGCGATGCGCGGCAGGACCGTGTTGGCGAATTCACGGTAGGTGTGGACGCGGCCCTCTTCGCCGGACATGCCGACGTGGGCTTCGTAGATGCGCGGGGTTTTGACCGTGGAGGGATCGAATTCGTAGCGCCACTCGTAGCTTTCCGGGGGCGACCAGATCTGGCCCGAGTAGTCGTGGGTGTCCGGATCCTGGATGGCGCGCAGAATGCAGGCCGGGATGCGGTCGCGCACGCTGCCGTCGGCCCCGGTGACGTGGAGTTTCGCGCGTTGACCGTGTTTCATGGCTTCCGCCGGAAGTGTGGCCTCCCACACGCCGTGCTCTCCGCATTGGAGTGGATGGGAATCGTGGTTCCAGTCGTTGAAATCGCCGATCACGCTGACGGCCCGGGCTCCTGGGAGCCACTCGCGGATGCTCCACGTGCCGTTGCGCTCCTGATGGATGCCGGTGAAATGGTGGCCGGAGGCATAATCCACGAAGCTTCCTCCGCCCTGGCGCTCAAGGTGGCTGCGGGTCGCCGTGAAGCGAATGATCCGGTCCTCAATGCGGCCGGCATAGGGTTCGAGCCAGGGGTCGTCCTTTACCAGTTGGGGCACATCCTTCATCGGTGCCGAAGATGAAACGAGCTGCCCGCACAAGCAAGGGAGATGGCGAGATTGTGTGGAGTGCTCCGAAAGGATCACCGCAGTTTGTCTTCAAGAAATCCGCGTAGGTATCCCTCGGTGAGGAGGGTCTGGGTGATGTGCGGCGTATCGGAGCCCGGGGCGTAGAAGACGTTCACGGGGATGGCGCTCATGCCGAGGCGGCGGATTTCCTCGTCGATGTCCGGCCGGGTGGTGGTCTTGTCGGCCTTCAGCGCGACGATGTCGTGCTGGGCGAAAAACCGGGCCATGTCCTCGCTGTAGGCCGCGGCCTTGTTCGTCTGGCAGGTGAGGCACCAGCGGGCGGTGAAGTCCACGTACACCGGCTTGCCCTCGGCGATGAGCTGGTCCTGGAGTTCCTTGGTCCACGGCTGCCAGTGGATCCGCGGTTTTTCCAGCTCGGCGGCGGTCGGGGTGGGTAGCGGGCGGGCGGCGATGAAGCCGGCAAGCGCCATCGCCAGGGCCAGACCGCGGGCGGTCCAGCGGACGCTGGCCGATTTGAAAGGCAGGCTCCATCGTCCGTAGATCCAGAGCGCGGTGGCGATGGCGGTGAGGCCGAGCATGACCTGCACGCCCTTGGCGTCGAAGACGTGGGCGCTGTAAACCCACAGCAGATAGCCGGCGGTGCCCAGCAGGAGGAAGGACATGCCTTGTTTGAAGGACTCCATCCATGGCCCGGGTCGCGGCAGGCGGTCGACCAGCGCGGGGAAGGCGGAGAGTACGAGATACGGCGTACTGAGGCCGAGGGCCATCACGGTGAAGGCGAGGAAGAACAGCGGCGCGGGGAGGCCGACCGCGGCTCCCAGAGCCGGTGCGAGGAAGGGAGCGGAGCAGGGGGTGGCGACAACGGTCGCCAGGACGCCGGAGAAAAACGTGCCGGTGAGACCTTGTTTTCCGGCGAGGTTTCCGCCCACCGAGGTGGCGGAGGCTCCGACTTCGAAGACGCCGAACATGTTCAGACCAAAGACCAGCATCACGAGCAGCAGCACGTAAACGACCCACGGACTTTCGAGCTGGCCGCCCCAGTTGGCGATGCCGCCGGCGAGCAGAACGGTGGCGAGGATCCAGAAGGACACCAGGACGCCGAGGGTGAAGAGAATCCCGTGGGCGACGACTTTCGAGCGCGAGTGTCCGGCCTGTTGGACGAATCCCATGATCTTGAGGCCGATGACCGGAAAGACGCAGGGCATCAGATTGAGGATCATGCCGCCGAGGAACATTAGTCCGAGAATGACGGGGGTGGTCATCCCCGGGCCCTTCGCGGCCGGGGCGGGGGGCTCGGCGGGCTGCTCGATCGGGACATCGATGAACCAGCCCTTCTGGCCGTCGGCGGCACCCCAGCCCCGCCCGGCCTTGAGAATGCCCTTCACGCGGTTCGGGGCGGGATCGGTTTCCGGATTGCGGGGAAAGGTGAGCGTCCAGGTTTCACCCACCTTCTCCAGCACCTGCTCGGCGGCGCTGTCCTCGATCGAGTTCTCCCCGAAAAACCGGGCGTCTTCCAGCTCCATTCGCGGTTCATGAGGAACAAGCGTGAGAGTGATCATGGCCCCATTTTGCGAAGCGCTCACCGACCACGGAACGTCCTTCGCGGGGAGATTGGAGCGGGCTTCCTGAAACGCGCCGGCCATGGCGGCCGTCGGCTCCGAGGGGCCGACCTCCAAGGTCAGCGAAAGCTCCTGATCCTCCGGCACGCAGGTCTCGTTGCAGGTGAGCCACGAGGCGTCGGCCTTGAGCGTGACCTCGCTGGCTTCGAGCGATTCCGGTGCGGTCAGGGTGGTGAGGAACCAAGTCTCGCCCTCGTAGCCGTAGAACGGAGCGCCGGCGAAGTTTCCGAGGACGGGAGTGGGAAATTGAAGCTCTCCGGCTTCGAATCCCTCCGGCAGCTCCCATTTCAGCGAGGGCGGAAAGCCGGCCTGACCGGGATTCACGTAGTAGGTGTGCCAGTGCTCCTCGTGGTCGAGAACCAGGGCGACATCGAGCGTCTGACCCGGCTCGATCGAGGGACGCGAGGGAATCAGGCGCGCCTTGACGTGCGGCTCGTCATTTCCTCCGAAGGGAAACTGGGCGGAGGCGAGGGAAACGAGGGCGAGGAAGAACAGGAACAGGCGTGCCATGGGATCGGTGCTTTCCGGATAGAGACCCAACGCATGGCCACGATTCCCGAAAAGTCCAGCCTGCGCCCCGACGATGCCTCACACACGGTCCAGTGCCCGGGCGATTTCCCCAACCATCTTCGGACCGCGGAAGATGAACGATGAGTAGAGCTGCACCAGCGTCGCACCCGCTTCGATCTTGGAAAGCGCGGACTCCGGCGAATCGACGCCGCCGACGCCGATGATGGGCAACGCGCCGCCCAGTTCGGCTGCGAAGGCCCGGATGACGTCGTTGCTTTTCTCCAGCAAAACGCGTCCGGAGAGCCCGCCGGCTTCATCGGCCCGCGGGTGACCGGCCACCGCCTCGCGGCTGATGGTGGTGTTGGTGGCGATCAATCCATCCAGCCCTCCCTCTCGGAAAACCCTCGCCAGCCCGGCGATGTGCGGCGGGTCGAGATCGGGCGCGACCTTGAACAGCAGCGGGACCTTTTTTCCGTGCTTGATCTCCAGTCGGGCTTGCTCGTGTTTCAACGTTTCCAGCAACCGCGCACAAGCGTCCTCGCCCTGGAGGTCGCGCAGACCGGGGGTGTTGGGCGAGGAAAGGTTGACTGCGATGTAATCGGCCACCGGATAGGCCTCGCGCAGGCAGATGAGATAGTCGTCGGCCGCGTTCTCGTTCGGCGTGTCCTTGTTCTTGCCGATGTTGAAGCCGATCACGCCGCCGAAGGTCCTCGAGCGTCGCACGTTCGCCACGCCGGCGGCGATGCCGACGTTGTTGAAACCCATGCGGTTGATGATGGCCTCGTGCTCGACGAGGCGGAACAGGCGTGGTTTCGGGTTTCCCGGTTGTGGGCGAGGGGTGATCGTCCCGATTTCCACGAAGCCGAATCCGAGCCGTCCGAGCGCGTCGATCGTGTTGCCCTCCTTGTCCAAGCCTGCGGCGAGGCCGATCCGGTTGGGGAAACGGAGGCCCATCACCTCGATCGGTGCGACGCAATGCGGTGGGGGGAAGAGCAGCGGAAGCAGCCCGGATTTTTCCGCCAGCCGCAGTCCGCGCATGCTGAGGTCGTGGGCGGTTTCGGCATCGAAGCGGAACAGCACGGAGCGGGCGAGGGCGTAGGCGTTGGACACGGGCGCGAGCGTGACGGACGAGGACCGGATGCCAAATGAGAAATGGTGGATGACCCGCTTGATGGTCCCCTGGACTGGTCAGTTCTTGCGCTTTCGTTTGCGCCGTCCGCTCATGTCTTGGTCGGCGCGCGGGGTGGGGGTAGAGCGGAGGGAACCATGAAGACCGTGTTTGTCTCAGAAACCTCCTTCGCCAAGGCGCGGGCCGCCTTCGAGGACATCAATACGAGCCAGGTGGGGTTCCTCTTCGAGCCGGCACCGGATGAGGAAAAGCCGTTGGCCGGGTTGGTGAGAAAGCATGGCGTGCAGGGATTCATCGCCGATCTCTCTCCCTACAAGGGCCCGCTTTACGATGCGCTCGGGCGCGGCGGCGTCATCTCACGATACGGCGTCGGGCACGATTCGATCGATAAGGCCCGTGCCAAAAAGGCAGGCGTGACGGTGTGCAACACGCCGGGCGTGCTCGACAATGCGGTGGCCGAGCACGCGGTCTGGATGCTCGGCGCACTGGCCCGGCCGGTGGCGACCGCCTACGGCGAGATGCACCACGGCGAGTGGTGCCCGGCGCAGGGGATCGAGGTGAGAGGACGCCACGTCACGATCCTCGGCTGTGGCCGGATCGGGCGCGCGCTGGCACGCAAGCTCGGCATCGGGCTGGACATGATCGTGACCGGCTACGACATCCTCGAAAGCCCCCATTTCGGGGAAGACAGCGGCATTTCCCGCTACACCAACTCACTCGACAAGGCGATCGCCGCGGCCGAGTTCGTGATCTGCCTGCTGCCGGTGCTCGACGCCACCCGCCACATCGCGAACGGTGAATTCTTTGCGAAAATGAAACCCGGCGCGCGCTTCATCAACTCGGCCCGCGGGGCCTTGGTCGATGAACCCGACCTTTACGACGCCTTGGTTTCGGGCCATCTCTCGGGTGCGGCGCTGGATGTCTTCGAGCGCGAGCCGTATCAGCCGATCGATTCCGCCAAGGACCTGCGTTCGCTGCCTCAGATGATCCTGACACCCCACATCGGCTCGAACACGGAGGAGTCCAACGCCGCGATGGCCCGCACCGCGGCCGAAAACGTCATCACCTGCCTGACCAAGGGCCCGAAGGCCTGTCCCAACCGAGTTTCCTGATTTCCGCACCCATCATGCCGGTCAAACCCCACTTCACCCTCGTCGTCATGGGAGTTTCCGGCAGCGGGAAATCCACGGTCGGCCGGCTGGTCGCCGATCGCACCGGTTCGGAGTTCGCCGATGCCGATGACTTTCATCCGCCTGCCAATCGCGAGAAGATGGCGGCCGGGATCCCGCTTGAGGACGCCGATCGCCAGCCGTGGCTGGAGGCATTGCGCGACCGCATCCGTGCGACCAACGATGCGGGCCGTACTTTGGTGCTGGCCTGCTCGGCGCTGAAGCGGAAATACCGCGAGACCCTGCGCGAAGCCGGGCCGCAGGTGGCGTTCGTGTTTCTCGACGGGACGCGCGGGCAGCTTCTCGAACGCTTGCAGCACCGGCCGGGGCACTTCTTTCCCCCGGCGTTGCTCGACAGCCAGCTCGCCACGCTCGAAAGGCCGGAGACGGCACTTGTGTTGGACATTTCGGCTCCGCCGGAGGAGCTCGCGACGCAGATCCTGGTGCCGTTTTTCAACCGTCTACCTTGATGACCGAAATGACCACGCTCGGCAGCCCGTAGCGAGGCCATGAAGTGGATCATCGCAGGGCTCGCCTGCACGCTGGCTGCGGCCGGCGACTGGGAAGGGAAGGTCTTCTGTGGTTACCAAGGGTGGTTCCGTTGCGAGGGTGATGGCGGCGGCGTGGGTTGGCGTCACTACGGCGGCGGCGAAGCACCCTCGGTGGAAAACACCGGCATCGAGATCTGGCCGGATGTCAGCGAACTGGAGCAGCGGTATGAAACCGAGCTCAAGCACGACGATGGCTCGGTGGCGGAGGTCTTCAGCTCCATGGACGCGGGCACCGTGCGACGGCACTTCCAGTGGATGCGCGAGTATGGGATCGATGGCGCGTTCCTCCAGAGATTCGGCACCGAAACGCGCGATAAACGGATGCGGGCAACGCTCGACGGGGTGCTGGAGAACGTCCACCGCGCCTCGGCCGCGGAAGGCAGGGAGTGGTCGCTGATGTATGACGCCAGCGGCCTGGAGCCGGGTCAACTCGACGCGCTGCGAGCCGACCTCGATCATCTTCTTGGAACCGGGCGGCTCGATGTTTCCGCAGCGAACTACGTCAGATATCGTGGAAGGCCGCTGCTCACCACCTGGGGCATCGGTTTCAATGATCGCGGCACGGATTTCGACGAATGGAAGGTCTGGGTGCGGCACCTCCGCGAACGGGGGTTCGCGGTGATGCTCGGGGTTCCCTACTACTGGCGGACGCTGGATCGGGATTGCGTGAATGACCCGCGGCTGCACGAAGTGATCGCGATGGCGGATGTGGTCAGCCCGTGGGCCGTCGGGCGCTTCGGCACGCCGGCGGATGCCGCCCGTTTGGGTGAGGAGGTGGTCGCGAAGGACCTCGCGTGGTGTCGGGAAAAGCGGCTGGGTTATCTGCCGGTGGTGTTTCCCGGATTCAGCTGGCACAACCTCATGAAAGGGCGGGGCACGCAGGCGGAGTTCGATCAGATCCCGCGGCGCGGCGGCAGATTCCTGTGGTCGCAGGCGGTGGCGGCGAAGCGGGCGGGTGTCACGGCTGTCTACGTGGCGATGTTCGACGAGATGGATGAGGGCACGGCGGTGTTCAAGTTCGATCCGGATCCCCCGATCGGCGTGCCGTTTCTCCACGAGGTGGACGTGCCGGGAGACCGCTATCTCAAGGTCTGTGGGGCGATCGGAGCATGGCTGCGCGGTGAGCGGGATGAGAAATGGCCGGGTTTCTGAGGCGAGGCGGGTGGAATCCGCCGCCGCCGGGAAAATCATTGGGCAAGCCCGCGGGCGTGTGATTGCTTGGGCTCCTCGCGATGCGCTGCTTTTACTCCCAGAATCTCGAACTCCAACTACCCTCGGGACACCCGTTTCCGATGGAGAAGTTCCGTGTTTCCAAGGACATGCTCCTGCAGGGCGGAATCCTGAAGGCGGAGGAAATCGTCGAAGTCGGCGGTGCGGAGTCGCATGTGTTGAAGCGCGTCCATGACGAGGCGTATCTGGGACGGATTTATCGGGGTCAGCTCGACATGAAGGAGCAGATCCGCCTCGGGCTGCCGGCCACGCCCTTGCTGTACCAGCGCAGCGTCACCGAGGTTGAGGCCACCCGCAGGGCCTGCCACGCGGCGCTGGAGGAAGGCGTGGCGGTGTGTCTCGCCGGCGGCTCACACCATGCCTTCCGCGACCATGGGGAGGGCTACAGTGTGTTCAATGACGTGGCGGTGGCGGTGCAGGATCTTCAGGCGCAGCGCCCCGGAATCCGGGTGATGATCGTGGATACCGACGCCCAGCAGGGCAACGGCACGGCGGCGATCCTGGCGGAGGATCCGCGGGTTTTCACCTACTCGATCCACGTCGGGATGAACTCGGTGGTGAGCAAGGTGCATGGCTCGATGGATGTCGAAACGGTGCGCTACGTCGAGGGGGCCATGTATTTGAAGCAGCTCTTCAGCACGCTGGCCGCGGCGCTGGATACGTTTTCGCCGGACCTGGTCATCTGGGTCGCCGGGGCGGACAACCACAGCAACGACCGTATCGGGCAGATGTGGCTTTCGTTGGAAGACATGCAGCGGCGTGACGAGGTGCTGCTCGGTGCCTTCCTGCGCAACCGCATCCCGGTGGCGGTGCTCTACGGCGGCGGCTACAACCGGGAGACGGAATTCACCTCGCGGATCCACTGCGGCACGGTGGCGGTGGCGAAGCGGCTATCGGAAGCATTCAAGGGATCGTGAGTTCGGAAACGAAAATCGGCGGACGGATCGCCCTGGTCGGTGCCGGGGCGGTGGGGCTCTACTACG
The DNA here is from genome assembly GCA_965652295.1 of uncultured Haloferula sp. GTDB lineage: Bacteria > Verrucomicrobiota > Verrucomicrobiia > Verrucomicrobiales > Akkermansiaceae > Haloferula. Next base: position 238,336 of record CBFGTS010000004.1, read on the forward strand.
GCGCGCGGCTGGCGCTGAATGGCGAGGACGTTTCCTTCCTGCTGAGGTCGGGCTACGACGCGGTGAAAGAGCGGGGGATCATCCTCGAAAGCGTCGATGGCGACGCGGTGCTGCGCGACGTTCAGGCTTTCCGCAAGCCGGAGGAAATCGGGGTGGTCGATTGGGTGATCGTGGCGTGGAAGGCGACGTCGAACGAACTTTTCGAGGAAGTGCTGGGGCCTCTGGTCGGACCGGGGACCACGATTCTCACGCTCCAGAACGGCCTCGGCAACTGCGAGCGGCTGGCGGAGCTGTTCGGGCCGGAGAAGATCTGCGGCGGGCTTTGCTTCGTCTGCCTCAACCGGATCAGCGAAGGCCACGTGAAGCATACGGCGGGCGGCAAGGTGACGGTCGGGGAATGGCTGCCCCAGCCGGGAAACCCGCGGGCCGAACGACTTGCGGCCGGTCTCCGTGCTGCGGGAGTCGTTTCCTCGGCGGTGGAGAACCTGCCCGCCGCGCAGTGGCGGAAGCTGGTCTGGAACGTGCCTTTCAATGGGCTCGCGATCGCCGAAGGCGGCGTGACCACCGATGTCCTGTTGGCCGATCCAGAGATCGAGGCGGAGATCGTCGGGTTGATGCGCGAGGTCATCGCCGCCGCCAAGGCGCTGGGTTATGAGATCGACGAAGGCGTGGTGGATTTCGAGATCGGTCGCACCCGCCCGATGGGCCCTTACCGGCCTTCGAGCATGATTGATTTCGTCGACGGCAAACCGGTCGAATACGAAGCCATCTGGGGCGAGCCGCTGCGTCGCGCGAAAGCCGAGGGAGTGCCGGTGCCCATGATGGAGAAGCTCGCGGGAAGAATTCGGGAGAAGCTGGCTTGAGTCGCGACTCCGGGTCTCCGAGACTCCGGGCATGGATCGTCAACCGCGTGGGCGCGCATGGCAGGGGAAAAAGCGGGCGGCGAAGAAAGCTCCATCGCAGGGCTGGGACCCGGTGGCGGCATGGTATGATCAGCTCGTCGGTAAGGGTGGCTCGGATTATCACCAGCATGTGGTCCTTCCCGCGACCTTGCGGATGCTGGGCGAGGTGAAGGGAAAGCGGGTGCTCGACCTGTGCTGCGGACAGGGTGTTTTGGTGGCGGATCTTTTGAAGGGCGGAGCGAAGGAGGTCGTGGGGGTGGATGCGAGCCCGCGGCTCATCGATTCCGCCAAGCGGCGTTTCGAGAGGGAGAGATCGGTGTCTTTCGTGGTGGCCGATGCCTGCGCGGAAAAGAGCCCGTGGGCCGATGGTTCCTTCGATCTAGGAGCCTGCCTGATGGCCGTGCACGACGTTCCGGATCTGCCCGCTATGGCCCGCAACGCGGCGGCAGCGCTGAAGCCGGGCGGGGAAATGGTGGCAATTTTCATGCACCCCTGTTTCCGCATCCCGCGGCAGACGCACTGGGGCTGGGACGAGGGACGGCGGTTGCAGTATCGTCGGATCGATCGCTATGGCGTGGACCTGGAGATTCCGATCAAGACCCACCCCGGGAAGGGCGGAGACTCGGAGACCATGTTCTACCATCGGCCGCTGGCGGACGTGCTGAATGCCTTCGGGCGGGCCGGCTTGGCGGTGGTGGAAACCGAGGAACTCTACAGCCATCGCCGATCCCAAGCGGGCGGGATCCGCAGCAAGGGCGAGCACCGCGCTGCGAAGGAGTTTCCGATGTTTCTCGGCCTGCGGATGGTGAGGTTGTGAGGAGAGCGGGCAATCCTGCCCGCGCGGCAACCTCAGGACTTGCTTCGGTCATCGCAGTTCGGCAGCTCTGGAGCATGCGATTCTTCGATCGCGATGCCGGGATCAAGAAGCACGGGACCCGTTTGCCGCACTGGCAACAGGGGACCGTGGTGCAATTCGTCACCTTCCGCTTGAGCGATGCGATGCCCGTTTCGAAAGTGAGACCATGGAAGATCGAGCGTCAGAATTGGCTGCAACGGCACCCGAAACCATGGACTGTCGAAGTCGAAGCGGAGTATCACCGTCGGTTCACCGACCAGCTTGAAAAGTGGCTGGATGCAGGTCATGGCGCGTGCCATCTGAGGAAACCCGAGGTCCGCGAAACGTTGGAAAAAGTGCTTCGATACGATGAGGGTGAACTCGCCGAGCACCATGCTTGGGTGATCATGCCGAACCATGTGCATCTCCTTTTCACGCCCCGTGCACCCCTGGAGGAGCTGATGAGAAAATGGAAGGGGATTTCGGCGCGGAGAATCGGGCTGGGACCGATCTGGCAGCGAGGGTATCGCGATACATTGATCCGCGATTGGCGGCACTACGGCAACGCGCTTCGGTATATCAGGAAGAATCCGGCGAGACTGCGGGAGGGCGATTACTCCCTTTGGGAGAGGCGAGAAGCTCCTTGAGGTGACCGGCGGGCAATCCTGCCCGCGTCGTTATTTTCCGCAGCCGCACCCGCCTCCGCACGACCCGGATTTGCGCTTCTTTTTCCTGAGAACACGGAGAAGTACGATAAACAGCGTAGCCAAAACGATGGCGGCGGCGGCGATGGATTGCCAGTCGTTCATGGGATCAAAAACCAAGCAGCAGGCCCACCTGATAGACCACCAGGGAGGCCAGGCAGGCAAAGGCGGACATGAAGAAAAACTGGCAGGCGGCCCATTTCCACGATCCCGCCTCGCGGGCGACGACGGCGGAGGTCGGCAGGCACTGGAGCGCGTACACGTAGAAAACCAGCAGCGACACCACGCTCAGCGGCGTGAACATCGGACGGCCGTCGGGCCACTTCGCTTCGGCCATTTGCTCGCGGAGGCGGATCTGGGTGTCGGCATCGTCCGCGCCTTCCTCGACTTCGAAAAGCTGCGCCATGGAGCCGACGAACACCTCGCGCGCGGCGAAGGAGGTGAGGATGGCGGTGCCCGTCCGGCCGTCGAAACCCATCGGCTTGACCACCGGTTCGAGGACGTGGCTGAGGCGGCCGACGACGGAATGCGAGAGCCGCTCGGCGGGGTCGTCGCTCTCGCTCTTCGGGTAGGTCTGCGCGGCCCAGAGGAGGATCATCAGGGCGAGGATGACGGTACCGGCTTTGCGGACGAAGGACCAACCGCGGTCGAGCAGGTGGCGGAAAATGTAGCCCCACTGTGGGGAACGGTAGGGTGGCAGCTCGAGGATGAAGTGGGTGGCCTGCTCGTCGGGACCGAGCTTCTTTCGCAGCAGCTTCGCTGCAGCGAAGGCGGTGAGCGTGCCGATGGCGTAGAGGCCGACGAGGACGAGTGCCTGTTTCCACCCGCCTTCGCTGCCACCGAGGAGCAGCGGGATGAGCAGCAGGTAGACCGGCAGGCGTGCAGTGCAGCTCATCCAGGGGGCGACGAAGAGGGTGGTGAGCCGCTCTTTCGCTGAATCGATCGTGCGCGTGGCCATCACGCCGGGAATCGCGCAGGCATAGGAGCTGAGGAGGGGCAGGAAGGCTTTCCCGCTAAGTCCCACGCGGGCCATGAAACCGTCCATCAGGTACGCTGCGCGGGCCATGTAGCCGGAGCTTTCGAGCAGCCCGATGAAGAAGAACAGCATCAGGATCTGCGGCAGGAAGATGATCACCGAACCGACCCCACCGATGATCCCGCTGACGATCAGGTCGCGCAGGTCGCCTTCTGCCATGGCACCGAGGACGACTCCTTCGAGCCATCCTTGAGCCGACTCGATCCAGCCCATCGGGATGCCGGCGATGGAAAAAATCGACCAAAATACCGCGAACATGACGGCGAGGAAAGCGACCCAGCCGAATACCGGATGAAGCAGCACCGAGTCGATGCGGTCGGAGGTGGTCACGCTGTGCGAATCGGCGCGGCGGGCGGCGGTTTCGCACAGGCGGGTGATGAAATCACGGCGGCCGCTTTCGCCCTCGGGGCCGGTCGGCCAAGCGACCTTCGGGGACGTTGCGGGGAGCGGAAAGCGCAGCGCCTGCTTCAGTTCGATGAGGCCTTTTTTTGAGCGCGCCTGCATGGGGACCACCGGCACGCCGAGCTCCTCGGAAATCTTGAGCGGGTCCAGCCGGATGCCGGTGCCTTCCGCGACATCGACCATGTTCAGCGCCAGTACCACCGGCAGGCCGGCTTCGATGACGTCGAGGGCGAGGATCAAATGCCGCTCGAGCGCGGAGGCATCGACCACGCAGACCACCAGGTCCGCCTTGCCGAGGTCCGGAATGTCGCCATCCAGCGCTTTGCGGGCCACCTCTTGATCGGGCGAACTACCACGAAGATCGTAGCAACCGGGGAGGTCGACCACGCGGACCTTGCGGCCATGGGGCGTGCGGGTGTGACCGATCTTGAGGTCCACGGTGACGCCCGCGAAATTCCCGACCTTGGCGTTCTGACCGGTCAGGGCATTGAAGAGGGTCGTCTTGCCGACGTTCGGGTTACCAGCCAGCAACACCGTTTCCATCCGATCGTCTTCCCTCACAACAAATCAGACGGGACAAACCTTCACCTGCTCCGCAAGCTCGCGGCTGAGCGCCATCCGGGTGCCGCAGACCGAGCAGATCAGGTTGCGGCCATGAGCCAGCTTGCGGACCTGCATGGTTTCGCAAAAGCCGAGCCTGCGGAGCTGATCGCACGCCGGCCCTGACAGAAAGCGGATCCTGAAGTCACAGCCGACCCGGGCCTGAGACAGGCTCAGAAGGGTGTCGGTTTCGAGATCTTGCGCTTCCGCGTGCGGCATGACGTCTGGACGGTCCGGTAAATGAGACGGGGTTGCAATAGCAAACTGAGAGGCTTCCTGAATTTCCCCGACTACACGGGCGGGAGCGCGCGGGCGATCTCCAAGAGCAGACCTTTGCAGGCGTCTTCGACGATGTCGGCGACCCGGTCGAAGCCGCTCTGGCCTCCGTAGTAGGGATCCGGCACATGGTCGGCCTCCAGAGCGGTGCAGTAGCGGGTGAGAAGGTGGATCTTCGGATGGGTGTCGCCGTTGGGATCGAGGCTGCGGACGTCGGAAAGATTGTCTTGGTCGGCCACCAGGATGAGGTCGAAGCGATCGAGATCCCGCCGCTGGATCTGGCGCGCCGCACCGTGGATGGGATAGCCGCGTTGCTTGAGGGTGGCGGCCATGCGGCGGTCGGGCTCGTGTCCGGCGTGGTAGCCGATGGTGCCGGCGGAGTCTGCCTCGATGCGATCGGCCAGGCCGGCCTCGTGGACCAGGTGGGTGAAGACGATCTCGGCCGCAGGAGAGCGGCAGATGTTTCCCATGCAGACGAACAGGACTCGGAACGGGTGGGATTTCATGGCGGAAGACGGCTCACTTCTTGTCCGCACGTTTTCGTCGTGTGGCAACCAAATGCGCGCAACTCCGCGACCTCCGGAGGGTTGCCCTCCATCATGGCCATGAATTCATCCGTCACCATCGGTGTCGCAGCCCTGCTTCTGGGGGGCGTCGGCGGTTTTATCGCAGGGAAATCCGGCGGCTCGGATGCCGGTGACGCCCCCGCCGCGGGCGGGCACGAGGCGAAAATGCGTCGCGAGGCTTCCGTTGACTCCGGGCAGGAAACCGGCTCCGGCTCCCGTCCCCGCAGCGTGCAGGAAGCGCTGGGTGAGGCGGGCCAGCTCGCGCGCATGCAGTCGCTCGTGGATCTTTACGAAAACATGAGCATCGAGGAACTCGCGGCCGCCGCGGATTCGCTTGAGGATCTGCCGATGGGCGATCGTATCCTCGCTTCCATCCTGCTATTCAGCCGCTGGGGCGAGGTCGATCCGCAGGGCGCGCTGGCTTACAGCCAGACGATGGGTTTCGGCGGCATGTTCGCGCGGCCCACGATTCTCCGCAGCTGGGCCAGTGTCGATCCGGTTAATGCGGCCAAGTATTACTCCGAGAACGCGAGCGATTTCCGCGGCCCGGGCGGTCGCGGGCGCGGTGGCGAAGACGGTGCCGATGTGGTCGCCCGCGAATGGGCGAAGCTCGATCCGGAAGCGGCGCTCGCATGGGCGAACACGCTTGAGGGCGGGGACCAGGGCAGTGCGCTGGTTTCCGTGGTGGGCGAGGTGGCCGCCACCGATCCCGCCAAGGCGGCCGCGATGGCCGCGACTCTGAGTGGTGACGATCAGGTCCGCGCCTACGGCGAAATCGCCGGGAAATGGGCCTCCGAGGATTTCGATGCGGCCAAGAGCTGGATCAACACGCTCAGCGGTGAAGCCAAGGAGCGGGCGATGTCGGAGGCGCTTCAGGTGCTGGCCCGGACGGATCCGGATGCCGCCGCAGCCGAGCTGGCGACGATGACCGAGGGCAATTACCGGGACCGCACCGTGGCCGTGCTGGCCGGAGAAATGGCCGAAACCGATCCCGCGCGAGCTGCCGAGTGGCTGGGTAGCCAGGAGACGGGCGACTACGGCGACGCGATGCGCCGGATCATGAACAACTGGGCGGCGCAGGATTCAGCCGGGGCCCTGACCTTCATCGAAGCCCAACCCGTGGGCGAAGTACGCGATGCGGCCACGCAGACCTACCTTTGGCAAAATCAAAGCCTTGAGCCCGCCCGGGCCGTGGCACTGGCAGAGGCCATCACCGATGATCGCGACCGCAACCGCACGATCGGCATGACGGCTCGTCGCTGGATGGAGAGCGACCCGGCTGCGGCCCGTGCCTATGTGGAGTCGAGCACCGCCCTGAGCGATCGGGCCAAGGAACGGATTCTCGACGGGCGCGGAGGGGGCTGGGGCCGCGGTCGTTAATCGGCAGAGTTTGGATCTTCGGCAGGGGCGGGAGCCGCGGTTTCGACCGCCTCCTGCCCTTCTTCTTCCGCATCGGCCGGGGCTTCGGTGGGAGCCGCGCCGCGTGAGAGATCGTGAACCAGCGACCGTCCGGGATGGTCCGAGTTATAACGGATGCTGAGCCCGAGATAGAGTGCGAGGAGCGCGAGAAGGGCGAATACCGCAACCGGCATCGGGCGCTGCAAGGCATGAAGGCTTTCGCGCAGGCTTTCCTTTTCCGCCTCGGTCACGAAAGCCCGCATTTTTGGGTGATCGTCCGATTTCTCCGAGTCATCGAGGACGACCGCAGAAGGGGAATCGTCTTCTTCCGAAAGCGCGGCCTGTTCGTCCTCCGTCAACGTGAAATGAAACTCCACGTCGCCGAGAAAGACCTTCCGGCCATCGATCAGCGGGGAGGTTTCGCGGGGGACTCCGCTGAGCTTCGTGCCATTGGTCGAGCCGAGGTCGCGGATCTGGAAGCCGCCCGGCACCCGCTCCATCACGGCGTGGTTGACCGAGACCGAGGCGCAGTCGATCACGACGTCGTTTTCGCTGCCCCGGCCCAGGGTGACCGCCTGGCGATCGAGCGAGAACCGGTAGGGTTGCGAGTTTTTTCCAGGAGGAGTGATGATGACACGCGGCATGGTACAGGAAACGTCGGTTGGAGCCGCTTTCTAGCGGCCGTCTGAGGGATTCGCACGGAAAATTCCCATCCCGGCGTGGCATCATGGAAATCGCGAAATGCCGGTTGCCAAGGGGAGGGCGGTTTGCTGGACTACGCTCCCATGGCGAGCGCAACCAATGTTTTGTCGAGCGGAATCGAAATCACCGGTTCCATCCGTTTCTCCAATGACATGATCATCGACGGCCAGATCGAAGGAGAAATCATCTCGGAAAAGGGCAAGGTGACCATCGGCGAGAACGCCAGGGTCAAGGGCGACATCACCGCCGGCGAGGTGAAGGTCTTCGGCAATGTCGAAGGCAAGATCACGTCCGAGCGTTGCGAGTTGAAGTCGAAGAGCCGCCTCACGGGCGACATCAAGACGAAGAACCTTTCGATGGAAGAAGGAGCGTCGCTTTCCGGGCGCACCGACATCGGCGGTTGACCGTTGGAACCGCGACTCTTCCTCCAAGCACGCTCCGACCTCACGGTCCGGAGCGTTTTTCATGCAGGCGGATGGCCTAACCGCCGAACCGGCGACAGATCCAGGCGACCCGTGCGGCCACCGACTCCATCTCGAGGAGCGTCTGGCGCTCGTCGGGGTCTTGGATGAATTGCTGCGACATCACATCGCAGAGAATCGCGGGATCGTCGATCGGTTCGCACATCGCGCGGAAGGCGTCGCCGACTTCGGCGGAAAACGAAGACAGGGCTCCCTCCGCGGCTTCCCTGAGAGCTTCGACGGCCGCCGGGGCCTGACTTTCGGGCTCGAAGATCGAGGGCACCGGCTCGATCCGCGTCGTCGGGTAGTCCGTCCCCCGGAGCCATTCGCGGAAGCGCACGCGGATGACGCCATGAAGTAGGAGATTCGACGTTCCGTCCTCAAGCTCGCGCGAGGCGCGCACGAGCCCGATGGTCCCGATCTGCGGCACGCAGTCGGCCGGATCTTCGGTTTCCTCGCCCTGCAACCGGGCCACCGCAAAGAAGCAATGGTCGGCCAGCACGTCAGCCAGCATCGCCTTGTAGCGGGGTTCGAAAATCCGGAGGGGCAGGCCGCCGTGGGGGAACACGACGCAGTCGGGCAGCAGCATGACACCGCAGGTCTCCGGGATTTGCAGGGAAGACATGGCAGGAGCTGAATCGCGCCCGCCACGCATGGCAACCGCATTCTCCTATTTCCGCCGCGGCTCCGAGGTTTCGCAGGGCTCGCCGCAGTAGGGGCAGCGGAAGAAGCGGGTAAAGCTAACACGCAGAGCGAGATAGAGGCGTGTGCTGCCGAAGATCGACTTGCGATGGCGCGAGTTCATCGTCGCCCCCGAACGGCGGAACAGCCTGACCTGGCAGAGCGGGCAACGGATGCTTCCCGACATGGCAAAACCAACGACTCCCAGAAAGCAAAGGCCGCCGATCACGCCGAGGGCCCAATACAAGCTTGGCTGATGCCCGAGGAAGAAGCCACGGACCAAAAAAACCGCGAGGGCGACCCAGAGAAGCGGGAAAATCAGATGAAGACCAGCGGCCGCGCGGAGGCGGGTCAGCGACCTAGAACTCGAGAATCGATGCACGCAAGTCAACTAACTCGCCTTTATTATTCGTGCCATCAGCAATTTACCCAAATTTGGTCATCCAGCATAATGAGTTGATGAATAGTGATTTACGTTTCTTTGAAGGCCTGTCGGCAGTCGAGCGGCCGCGGGTTTTTCGACTAGCGCATGCGGCAGATCGGGGCATGCTCCCGCCCCGCGATGAACAGGTTCCAGAAGATCGCCTTTGCCTCACTCCTTTCGGTCGTGGTTCTCATTTTCGTGGGGGCGGTGGTCCGGGTGACGGGTGCCGGCCTCGGATGTCCCGACTGGCCGACCTGTTGGGGCTGCCTCATTCCGCCTTGGAAAGTGGAGCAGGTGGACCTCTCGAAGATCGACTTCGAACGCTTTCAGAAAAAAGCGGAGCGGCTGGGTCGCGATCCCGCAACGGTGACGCCGGAGCACGTCCTCGAGTCCTTCAACCCGAGGCACGTGTGGACGGAATACGTGAACCGGCTCACCTCGATTCCGGTCGGTTTGCTTTCCGTCGCCACCTTGGTCGCGGCCTTCGCCCGCCCGCGGGATCAGCAGATCGTGCGTTGGACGGCGCTCGCCTCGCTCGTGGTGGTGCTGGTCAACGCGGTGATGGGGGCCCAGGTGGTTTACAGCGGGATCAAGCCCGGCATCCTGACGGCACACATGGCGTTGGCGATGCTCCTGATCGTGCTGCAAGTCTTCACGCTGTGGCGGGGAAACGAGCGGCCCGCTTTGTTGCCCGTGGCGGGGGTGAGCCGGGGCAAGCTCCGTTGGTGGGTGGGGCTGTTGCTGGTCCTGATCGTGATCGAGGGCATCATGGGCACCCGGATCCGTGAGCTCACCGATGAAATGGCGCGGGCCCACGAAGGTGTGGACCGGGCGAGCTGGATCGTCGAATTGGAGGAATCCACCGTTTACCTCGTCCACCGGAGTTTCTCGTGGATCATCGTGCTGGGCACGCTGGCAGCCTGGAGCCTGACCCGCCGGGAAACCGGCGGAAGACCCGGGCGGGCGGCGACGTTGGCGCTTGCTCTGGTGGGCATCCAGATGGTGCTGGGTCTGATCATGGCGCAATTTCACGTGCATGAGGTGGCGCAGGTCCTCCATGTCGGGCTGGCGGCCATCCTGCTGGCGGCGGTGGTCCACTGGCTGCTGACACTGACCGCGGGGAAAGCTGTACCAGCAGGTCATTGACGGCTTGCGGTTGGGGTGGATAATCCCGCCGCCCCGGCGGTTGCGGGGAGTTCGGAGTTTCCGGGTTCCCGACAATCTCCGGTGGCGATCGTCAGAGCGGGTGCCAAAGTTGCCTGGAATTGCAAATCTGGTTTCCCGCCTGCTTGCCACAATCGCCGCCGCGGGGCGGCCATCCCAAACAGATACCATGACCAACATCGCCATCAACGGATTCGGCCGCATCGGCCGCCTTGTGTTCCGCGCCCTCGTCGAGCAAGGCCACCTCGGTTCCACCTTCAACGTCGTTGCCGTGGGTGACATCGTCCCCGCCGACAACCTCGCCTACCTGCTGAAATACGACTCCACCCAGGGCAAGTTCAACGGCACCGTCGAATCCAAGAAGTCCTCCCCGGACCTCGCAGAGGATGACGTGCTCGTTGTCAACGGCCACGAAATCAAGGTCGTCAGCGCCCGCACCCCGGACGGTCTTCCTTGGAAGGACCTCGGTGTGGAGGTCGTGATCGAATCGACCGGCCTCTTCACCGAAGCGGACAAGGCCAAGGGCCACATCACCGCCGGTGCCAAGAAGGTCATCATTTCCGCCCCGGCCAAGGGCGAGGACGGCACCTTCGTCGTCGGCGTGAACGACGACCAGTACGACCCGGCCCAGCATCACATCATCTCCAACGCGAGCTGCACCACCAACTGCCTCGCCCCGATCGTTCACGTCCTTCTCAAGGAAGGCTTCGGCATCGTGGAAGGCCTGATGACCACCATCCACTCCTACACCGCCACGCAGAAGACCGTGGACGGTCCCTCGAAGAAGGACTGGAAGGGTGGCCGCTCCGCCGCGATCAACATCATCCCTGCAAGCACGGGCGCTGCCAAGGCCACGGCCTTGGTTTGCCCGGAAGTGAAGGGCAAGCTGACCGGCATGTCCTTCCGCGTCCCGACCCCGACCGTATCGGTCGTGGACCTGACCGTGAAGACCACCAAGGAAACCTCGCTCGAGGAGATCAAGGCCGCGCTGAAGAAGGCCTCCGACACCTACCTCAAGGGCATCCTCGCCTACACCGACGAGGAAGTGGTTTCCACCGACTTCATCCACGACAAGCACTCGTCGATCTTCGACGCCGGCTCGTCCATCGAGCTGAACTCGACCTTCTTCAAGCTCGTGTCCTGGTATGACAACGAGTGGGGCTACTCCAACCGCGTCATCGACCTGCTCTTCGACGTGGTGAAAAAGGGCATCTGAGCCTTTCCGGCATCGCCGACCCGATTCATTCAAGCCCGTCCCGGTTCGCCGGGGCGGGCTTTTTGATGACGGCAGGCAGCGCTTGTGCCCGATCCAAACAGGGTGAGGTCCGCTTTTACTCGATGCCGTTGGCCTCGAGGAAGTCGTCCGGGATCGAGTCAGTCAATCGGCCGATCAGCGCGTAGTAGAAGAGCTGGGTGCCTTCCATCGACAGCCGGTGGCGGTACAGCTCGAGATGGTGGACGTGCATGTATTTCGAGAAAATCAGCGCCCGGATCAGCTTCGACAGGCCCGCCTGGTCGTTGTGATCGAGGAAGCTCTCCTTGATGTTGAAGGCCAGCCAGCCATCGGTGCGGATGTGCTTGAGCGCGCTGAAGAACGCCTTCGGGGGAATGTCGCCGAAGCCGAGCGCCGCCACGCAGGTCAGGCAGTCGAATTGCCAGTCGGCAAGCGTCTTGGACTCGTCTTCGCGGAGATCGGTGAAATCGGTGACCAGGTAGTCGTCGTAAACGTGCGGCCGATCGCGGAAGGCGGCGTCGCGCGCCTCGGGGATGATGTCGGCTCCGACCAGTCGTGCCGCTCCTTCGCGCTTGAGTTCTTCGGCCATCATCCCGTTGCCGGCACCGAGGTCGAGGATCCGAAGCTCCGTCACCGGCTCGCGCACCGAGGTCAGCGCCCGGATCAGGATCTCGGTCACCTTGGCCGGCGAGTTGCACTTCAGGCGGTCGTAGAAAAGCTGCTCGTAGAGGCCCGGACGGCGGTAGATCTCGTCGTAGTCGTGGAACCTCATGCGGATCCGTTTTCCGTCCTCGATCAGGTGGAAGAAAACCTCGTCCTGGGCCTGGGCGTGGGCTGCGGCGGGCGGAAACTGGATGTGGTGGCGTGGTAACATGAGAGGGCAGGCCAACAAGCCAGCCCGCGAAGGTCAAGGAGGGGCGGTGGGTTTCGGGGACCAGAAGGCCCCAACGCTCCGCGCAAGCCGTCTGCCAGAGCGTGTGGAAGGGGCGGATCCGCAGGGAGGCAGGCTCGCCCCTCCGGCGACTCATCTTTGGGTGCCGGACTTGAACAGCTGGAACAGCTCGCTGTCGGTGGAGAGGATCAAAGAGGTCTTGGAATCGATCACGTTTTCGTAAACCTCCAGCGTGCGGGTGAAGTCGTAGAGGTCCTGCGCCTGCTGGGTCTGGTTGTAGGCGTTGGCGTAGATCGCGGTGGCGCTGGCGTCGGCCTTGCCCTTGATCTCCTGGACCTGGCGGTAGGCCTCCGACTGGATTTCCCGTAGTTCACGCTCCATGTTGCCGAGGATCTTCGCGGCCTCCCCGGCACCTTCGGAGCGGAAACGCTCGGCGATCTGCTGCCGCTCGGTGATCATCCGCTCGAAGATCCGCTGCTGGACCGAGGGGTTGTAGTTGATCCGCTTGAAGCGGACGTCGAGCAGCGCGATGCCGAACTCGGCCAGCTTCGGAGTGGCTTTTTCAAGAATCTGCTGCTCCATCGCGTTGCGGCCGACCCGGATGGGTTTGAGCACGCCGATGTTACCGGTCATGTCGGCCTCGACGATTTCAGTCGACTGCAAAGGTTTGCGGCCCTTGGTCGTCCGGACCACCTCGATGAGTTCGTGCTTGGCCACCGTGTTGCGGGTTTCCGAGCCGAGGATGTCGTCCAGCCGCGATTGGGCACTGCGTTCGTCGCGGAGCCGCTCGAAGTATTTGAGGGGATCGGCGATCCGCCAGCGTCCGAAGGTGTCGACCCGGATGTAGGTCTTGTCCTTGGTCGGCATCTCGGTCGGCGTTCCATCCCAGTCGAGGATGCGGCGCTCGATGAGGTTCACTTTCTGAATGAAGGGCGTTTTGAATTTCAGGCCGGCCTCAGTGACCGGATCGCCGACCGGCTTGCCGAACTGGGTGATGATCGCCTGATGCGTTTCGGAAATCGTATAAGCCGAGGACGAGACGATCACGATCAGGGCGAGAACGACGAGCGCCCCGAGGCAACCGATCGCGGCGGATTTGGGTGAGGGGCTCATTGGGTGCGGGCGGGAGGTTGGAGATTGTCGAGATTGAGCAGTGGCAGGATGCCCTTGGCTTCTTCGTCCAGGATGATCTTGCGCCCCAGTTTCGGGAGCACCTTGCTCATGGTTTCGAGGTAGAGGCGGCGGTTCGTCACCGCCGGCGCCTTCACGTACTCGGCGTAGAGCGAGTTGAAACGGGCGGCGTCGCCCTCGGCTTCGTTGATCCGCTGACTGGCGTAGCCGCGGGCGTCGCTGATCTTCCGCTCGGCCTCGCCGCGCGCCTTCGGCACCTGTTGGTTGTAGAGCCCGTAGGCTTGGTTGATCGATTTCTCCCGTTCCTGCTGCGCCTGGTTGACCTCGTTGAAGGAGGCCTGCACGGGACGGGGAGGATCGACGTTCTTGAGCTGGACCTGGTCGATCGTCAGCCCCATGGCGTAGCGATTGGTCAGTTGCTGGAGCTTCAGCAGGGCCTCGGCTTCGATTTCCTGGCGGCCTACGGTGAGGACTTCATCCACCGTGCGGTCGCCGACCGCCTCGCGCATCACGGATTCGGAGGCGTGGCGCAGGGTTCTGTCCGGATCGCGCACACTGAAGAGATACTCGCGGGGATTATCGATCCGGAATTGAACGACCCATTCGACCGTGGCCGCGTTGAGATCGCCGGTGACCATCTGGCTCTCCGACTGTTGCTCATCCGGGCTGGCTGCCTGGTAGCGGTAGGTCGCCCCAGAAGTGGAAAAACCGAACTCCTGCTTCATTTGCCGACGGACCGCCACCTTCCGCACCCGGTCGATGCCGTAGGGAAGCTTGAAGCGCAGCCCGGGCTCGGTGGTGTCCGAATAGCGCCCGAATCGCAGCACCACCCCGACTTCCTCAGCGTCGATCTGGTAAAAGGAGGTCCACGCACCAATCACGAGGAGCAGGGCCGCGGGCAGGGCGAGTAGGGCTTTGCCCTGAAGTTGGATCTTGGGCACGGTGATGACGCGGGGTGCACGCTTGGTGCGCGGTGGGAGATCGGGAGGTCCGTTTGGGGCAGCCATAATGGTTGAGAGCGGTCCCACCGTGGGGTCCCTCCTGGCTTCCTACCAGTGTAAACCGCCAGGATCGGAGGAGGCCGTGGAAGGAGGGCCCTTGATAGGATTGTTTGATCGAAACAATGGATGGTTTTGGAGATCGATGATCGGACGGATGGCTTTTGATCTTAAACAAGAAACAATGAAAAAAACGGAAATTGGGAAAAAGAGAAATCTCCACCGCATGTTTCAGCAACCAGTTGCAGCGCGCCGAACGAAACAATCGTTCCAATCGATCTTTGGTTATCTGAAGCGTCGGGTTGATGTTTCCCGCTGTCGGCGGGCTTGCGCCGGGCGCGCCGCAGGCTCAAGAGTAAGCCGTGAAGGAAAGGATGGCTGGTTTGCTGCTCCCGGTGTTCAGCGCGCGGCGGGATGGAGATCTGGGGATCGGAGACACGCGGGCTCTTCGGGAGTGGGTGGATCTTTGTGCCGGGTATTCGGTCGGATTTCTCCAGCTTCTGCCGATCAATGAAATGGGGGCGGACGACAGCCCCTACAACGCCCTATCGGCCGTAGCTCTGGAGCCTCTGTTTCTGACCATGGAGGAGGTTCCCGGGGTGGAGGAGTCCCAGTTGGTGGCGGCGCGTCGCGGAGTGCCCGGCGGGCCTGTCGACTATCCGTCTGTGCGCCAGCGGAAACGGGCTTTGCTACGCGCGGCCTGGGAGCGATGGGATCAGCAGGGAGAGGCGCTTCATGAGGAATTCGCCAGGTTTTGCCGCGCCGAGGAGGCTTGGTTGGCGGATTATGGTGCGTTCCGGGTTTTGACGGAGCTGCATGGCACGGCGGCTTGGGAGAGTTGGCCGGAGCTGCATCAATCGATCGGGGGAGCGAGGGCGGTTGCGGCGGAGCGGACGGACGAGATGGACTACTACGCGTGGCTTCAGTGGCTGTGTTTCCGTCAATGGCGGGAGGTCCGGCGTCATGCCGACCGAATGGGAGTGCGGTTGATGGGTGACATTCCGATCGGGGTGAGCCGTTCCTCCGCCGATGTGTTTTTCGGTCGCGACGATTTCGATCTGGCCTGGTGTGGCGGCGCGCCGCCCGAAAAGGTCTTCAAGCACGATGCGTTCATTCGCAAGTGGGGTCAGAACTGGGGCATCCCCCTCTACCGTTGGGGTAAGATGCGGGCCGAAGGTTTCCCCTGGTGGCGGCGGCGGATCGACAAGCTGACCGACGTTTTCCACATTTTCCGCATCGATCACGTCCTCGGGTTCTATCGCATCTATGCGTTTCCCTGGACTCCGGACCGGAACGGCGAATTCCTTGAGCTGACGGGCGCGGAGGCGGCGGAGATCACCGGCGGCGAGCTGCCGCGATGGGTGCCGCGTCCCGACGACTACGAGACGAACTGCGACGCCAATCGCGCCGATGGCGACCGCCGCCTGAGGGTCGTCCAAGAGGCTGCGGGCGCGGCCGAAGTGGTGGCGGAGGATCTCGGTTGCGTGCCCGATTACGTGCGTCCGCATCTGGCATCGCTTGGGATCCCGGGCTTTCGCATCCCTCATTGGGATTTGGATGAGGAACAGCGGGTGATCCCTGGTGCGGAATTTCCCGAGTGCTCCTTTGCCACCTGGGCGACTCATGACCACGATTCGATCCCCGCGATGTGGGAGGATTTTCGTCGACGGGCTTCGGAGAGTAACCCGGATGTGGACGATCGCCTGGAGATCCTCGTGGCATGGAAGGCGATGGCGGACTTCGCCGGGATCAAGCCGGCCGGGGCCTTCAGCGGGGAAATCCTCTGGAGCTTGATCGGTGCCTTGATGACCTGCCGTTCGCGACTCGCTGCGATCATGATCACGGATCTCTACGGTCTGCCCGACCGGATCAACAGTCCCGGCACGGTGGGGCCGCGGAATTGGACCTTCCGCGTACCGGAGACGGCGGCGGAAAGCCGGAGCCGACCCGAGTGGATGCGTTGGAAATCGCTCATTCAGGAGGCCGGGCGGGGCCTGGGATCATGAAGACGCTTGTCGTTTGGGTCGTTCTCGCTGCGGCTCCACTTGTTGGGGCGGCGGAGGAGGATTGGGGATCGCGTCTCGCAGGTTGGTTCTCGGGCCGACTGGATGAAATCCACATCGAAGTGGTCGAGGTCGAGGCTTCGATGGTAGGGCTGCCCCGGGTTCCGATCGATGACCAAGGCGGCAGTGGGGGATTCGCCAGCTTGCATCCTTCCGAGTTTCCGACCGGGGCCGATGCTCATGCCGTCGAGCTGCGGTGGGGCGAGGTCGTGCCGATCGATGAGGTCGCCCTGATTCCTGCCAGGCGTTACGATGCCCAGGGGCTCGAAGCTCAATTCGGGATGCCGGATTCGTTTCAAGCATTTGCTTTAAATGGCACTGAGGAAGTTCTGTTGGGGGAGGTGTCCGGTCTCTGGAGCGACCCCGTCCTCGCGGGTCATCCGATCTTCTTGAAACAGGATTCGGTCGTCTTTGCCGATGGCATTAAAATCAGAGCAGGACGCTTGCCTTCAGATCCTTATGAGGGTTCGAGTTTCGTTCACGCATGGGCCGAATGCATGGTCTTTTCGGAAGGCCGGAATGTGGCGGGTTCAGCGGAGGTGAAAGCGCTTTCAGGGATGGCTCCGTCCGCGCCTTGGCAGTGGTCTGCGGAATTTTTGGTGGATGGGCAGACGCCGCTCGGGTTGCCGGAAGTGGAGGACGAGAACCACGTCAACGTCGGCTGGCTTTCCAAGGCGATGCCCACGGCGGACTCGACGGTGACGTTGGAGATCGATCTGGAGGAGGTCGCCGAAGTGGACGCGCTGAGGCTGTTTCCCGCCAAGCGTCCGACTCCCGATCTGCCGAGCGGGTTCGGGTTTCCCGAGCGTCTTGAAGTCAGCTTCGGTGCGACGCAGGCGGAAGTGAACCAAGCAACACCTCAGGTGTTCGAGCTGCGCAATCCGGGGCACAATCCGGTGCGTCTCCCGGTCGCGTCCACCTCCGCCCGCTTCGTGCGTCTCCGGGCGACCCGGCTCTGGAAGCCGTTCGATACCTACCCGGCGTTCTGCGCTTTCAGCGAAATCGAAGTCCTGAACGGCATGAAGAACGTCGCCCTCGGTGGCCGGATCCGGAGTGCCGATGGCATGGGCAATGTGGTGGCACCGGGAGGTCGCTACTGGAGTTCCCAGAGCCTGACCGACGGCTTCGGACCGGACGGACGGATCGTCCCGATGGCGGAGTGGCTGGGAATGCTCGACCAGCGGCGGCAGTTGGAAACCCGGCTGGTGGAGCTGCGTCATGAGGCGGAGATGATCGTGGCGGGCTGGAGAAGGACGGCACTGTGGGCTGTGGTTCTGGTCAGCGCGGCGGGCGCGATCCTGCTCATCGTGCTGCCCATTCGTTTCAAGATCCGGGAGAAACGGAAGCTCGTCGAAGTGCGCGAGCGGATTGCCGGCGACCTGCACGACGAAGTCGGAAGCAATTTGGGGAGCATCCAGATGTTCGCCGACCTGGCCGAGGGGCGGATGGGGGTTTCCGACGAATTGAAGCGCATCCAGCGGATCGCTGCCGAGACGGTCAGCGCCGTCCGTGACATCGTCTGGCTGCTGCGGCCGGGCCGGGCGCACCGGATCGGGACGGTGGAGCACCTGCGGGAAACCGCCTCGATCATGCTTGAGCCGCTGCAATGGCATTTCACCGCCGACGAACCGGCGTGGGAGATCGAGCTGAGCGATGAGGCGAATCGCCACCTGTTCCTGTATTTCCGCGAGGCCCTGCACAACATCCTGCGGCATGCGAAAGCGACCGAGGTGTGGATCGCGGTGACCGCTAAAGGGAAAGAACTCCGGCTGGTGATCCGCGATGACGGGGTGGGCATCCCGCCGGAGAAACGCGAGCGTCCCGCGACGCTGCGGGCTCTGCGGCAGCGGGCGGAATCGCTGGCAGGGAGCTTCGATTTCGAGCCGGGCGAAGAGGGCGGAACGCGGCTGTCGCTTTCACTCCCGGTCAGCCGGGAAAAGAAAGCGGGCCCGGGTTAGGGCTCTTTCACGGCGCTCCGACCAACTCGCGGTAGACATCGAGCGTCCCGTCGAGCATCGCCTGCAAAGTGAACGGGTTCGGTTGGGCCACCGGCGGTGGCTCGGCGAGGAGCTGGCGGATGACGAGCGCGGCCTCTTCGGGGGCATTGGGCTTGAGTTTTCCTGCCGGAAACAAAGCGTCCAACTGCTCTTCCACGCCACCGTGCGCGTAGCCGGCCACCGGGACGCCCATGGCCAGCGCTTCGAGCGTGGTCCGCCCAAAGGATTCCGGCTGCCGGGTCAGCGAGAGCACCAGCGAGGAGACCGCGAGGATCTCGCGCAGGTCGTCGCGGTTGCCGGTGAAGGTGACACGCGAGCCAAGCCCGCGGTCGTCGAAAATCCGCCGTATCTCGCCGGCATAGGACTGTTTTTTCGGATGGACGCCTCCGACGACCACCGCGTGGACGTCGGGCAGGTCATCGAGAGCGGCCAGGATCGTGGCGAGGTCCTCGTGGCCCTTGAGGCGGGTGATCCGCCCGGGCAGGGTGAGCAGGCGCTTGCCGCGGGTTTCGGGGAAAGCGGCCTCGAATGCCGTGCGCCACGTGTCATCGGGGCGGTGGCCGTAGGGATACATCGCCGGATCGACGCCCCGCGGCACGACCCGCAGCTTGTCCTCCGGAATCCCCGGATAGTTCTCCAGAACGTAGCGGCGGATGCTTTCGGAAACGCAGATGACCCGCTCGCCACAGGTCATGATCCGCGACCAGCGGTTCACCGAATAGAAGCCGTGCACGGTGGTGACCAAGCGCGGTCGCCGGGCCTCCGGCAGCTTCCGCCACGCCAGCCACATCGCCCATGCCGGGACTCGTGAGCGCAGGTGCAGGATGTCCGGTCGTTCGACCTCCAACAGCTGCCGGAGCCGGGGGACGAGCAGCAGGGTGGCGAGCGACTTTTTTCCGATCGGCAACTCGATGTGCCGGGTGCCCGCCGTTTCCAGTCTCGGCACCTGGCGGCCGCCGCCGGAAAGAACGAGGGACTCGTGGCTCAAGGCCGTCAGATGGGCTGCGAGCTCAAGCGTCCCGCGCTCGACTCCGCCTGAGTTCATTTCCGGGAGCACCTGGAGGACCTTCATGATGAGCGGCGGGGGAAAAAACGGCTGAGTACGATCGCTGCGGCGCGGTCGGCCTCACGGAGGATCTCGGGTGGGTGGGGGAGCGGCTGGCCGGGCGTCCATCGGTCGAAACGGGTCAGCCAACCCCGGTCGGCCAGCCGGTCGATCCCGCGGGCGACACGGGAAGGTGATTTCTTTTTCCGCGGAACCGGCAGCAGGCCCACCGCGGCACCGCTGCTAAGAGCCTCGTAGATCATGGAAACCGAGTCTTCCGTCACCCAGACTTCGGCGGCGCGGGCGAGCTGTTGGGGCAACCAATCGCGGCCGGTATCGGCATGCGGGTAGCTGGCAAGGGCAGGGATCGAATCGGAAAGCCGCGAGAGGAATCGCCCGGGAGTTCTTCGCGAATCGGTCACCCGCCAAGGCAGCTCGCCGCGGCGGGCGACAATCTCCTGCACGCAGCGGAGGATCGTTTCCTCATCCCAGCCGTGACTGCCGGAAGGTCCGCCGATCAGCAGCAGCCCGCCTTGACGCGGCTGGGCGGGATCGACCGGTGGCACGCGGTTCAGCGCTCCTTTCGTCGGGACGATATTGGGTGCGGGCGCACCTGTGAGATCGTGCTCGGGGACTAGACAAAGGTCGAAAAAACCAGCCGGTAGGCTGGGCTTCATCAGCACCACGCAGGGTGAGCCGGTCCTGCGGGCGAGCTGCAGAAGAGGTGCATGGGTGGAGTGCCCGGCACCGAGGAAAAGGTCCGGTTGCGGGTCGGGCGTTTTGATGGGGGCGAGCGAGCGGAGCTTCCCGGCGGCGACCTGCACCAGTTGGACCCGCGCCGGGGTCCGTCGCGCGATCGCCTCGGCGAGTCCGAGCGCCTGATTCTGATGACCCGGCTTGCCATCGGTCAGCACGCAGATCTCAAGGGCCCGGCTCATGAGGGGCGGCGCTTGTCGGGGATGAAGTTCAGGGAGTCGGCGAGCGCGGACCACGCTTCCAGGCTTTCCGGCCGCTCCAGCGAACGGCTCCATGGACGGCCTTTCACCCCGAAGCCGAGGATCGCGCGGTGGTCCATCCGTCGCGCGGCGCGGGCGAGCGCGGGTTCCGAGCCAAAAAGCAGGAAGCCATCGAGAGGCGCGGGATGGCTCCGGTCGATCTTCTCAAGCACGCTGTCGGCGAAGGTTTCAGGAATCTCCGGGTCCCACTCGTGAAGGATCACCCGCGGGTCGTCGACGCGCGCCGCGGGAGTGGCCAACCGCTCGACCCGCAGGTCGGGCCGGATTTCCCATGCCCGGCGGAGGAATGCCTGGACGCCATCCTCCGGCGCGTCGGGCGGAGTCGACAGGACCAGCCGCAGCGGCACGCTCGCGCGCGCGGCCACCTCCGGGTCGAGCCGCGTGAAGAGGCTCAAAGGGAACCGCCGGTCCGTGCGCCAGCGGTCGTGGAACCAGAACACATCCGGCAGGCTGCCGAGCATGACCGACTCCAGGGCCGCCATGATTTCCGCGGTGCTCGACTTCGGATCCAGCGGGTGCAGCGCCAGCAGCCAACGACCGTGGCCGGTGGTGTGCATGTCGAGCGTGACGATCCGGGCGCGACCGCGTTTCACCATCAGTTCGAGCAGCGGCGGGCAGGTTGTGATCTTGCCGATGAAGGTCATCGGCGTGCCGCGGGCTCCGGCCCGCTGATCGCCCAGCACCGCCAGTGCGCCGCCGTCGCGGAGGAAGGTCGAGGGGGCGTAGTAGCCGTCTTTCCGGCTGAAAAGCCGCGCTCCGGTGGAGGTGCGGCGCTCCTGGGTCAGGGCATCCATCAGCGGGTTGTCCAGCGGACGGTAAACGCCGCCGAAGCTACCGGGTTCCAGCACTTTCGCGCCGAGCCGCGTCAGCGCCTCCCAATTGCCCATGTGGGCCATGGCGATCACCGTGCCGTGGCCCTCGCGGCGGTTGCGGTCGAGAACTCGCAGCGCCTCCGGGTCAACCAGCTCCGCCAGCTCGTCGAGCGGCAGGATCTGGGTCTTGAGCGAGGCCAGGAAATTCGCGCCGCCACGACGGAAAGTCTCTTTCACCAATGCGGCCAGCTCCGTTTCCGTAGACGGATGGGAGGCGGTGGCGATCCGCAGGTTGCGCTCCACCAACCGGCGGTATTTCCTGCTTGCCACATGAGCCACAAGTCCGAGCCCGTGGCCGAGGGCGACGCAGCTTTCCATATCGATCCGTGCGAGCGCCGCCTCCACGCTGCGGTAGAGGAAATGCTCGAGGCGATGTCGGAAAGCGGGCCGTTCGGCGATCACGGGCGGATGCTGTTCCGCCGCGACCCATTCCGGCAAGCCCGGGGCTTGCTTCCCTCCGAGGGGCCACCGTAGGCTCCCGCGCCGAGGCCCCCGTAGTTCAATGGATAGAACGAGCCTCTCCTAAAGGCTAGATGCAGGTTCGATTCCTGCCGGGGGCACGTTTGATTTCCGATTCGGGATTTCCGATTGCTGCGGTTCGATCAGCGACGGGCGGGGATGAAGGCTTGCGACCAGCTCCGCACTCGGCTCCGAATGGGCGCGTGAGTTGGCTGCTGGTAGGAATCGCCTGGGCAGGCGCCGCCCTAGCGGGAGGAGCCTCGAAGTGGCTGCTCGGGCGCATGGTCCCGCTCCCGCCTCCCGGACCGCTCGGCCGGCCGCCGAAGGTCTCGGTCATCATCCCTGCTCGCAATGAGGCCCGCAACCTGCCGGTTCTCATCGATTCGCTCCATCGCCAGTGGCTGCGCCCGCATGAGATCCTTGTGATCGATGACCAGTCGGACGACGAAACCTATGAAGTCGCCAAGCTCTGCGGAGCCCGGCCCATTTCCAGCAAACCGCTGCCCGATGGCTGGCTCGGGAAACCATGGGCCTGCCAGCAGGGGGCGGATCTCGCCAGCGGGCAGCTCCTGCTTTTTCTGGACGCGGATGTCCACCTCCAGCCCGACGCGCTCGCCCGGCTCGTGGCTGCGATCGGAGACGGCCAAGCCGCCGTCTCCGTCTGCCCGTGGCACCGCATCGAGCGCGCCTACGAGCAGGGATCGGTCTTTTTCAACCTCTTCATGGTGGGGGGTATCGGTGCCTTCGGCCCGCGGGGTTTTCACGCGAAACACGTCGGGCTCTTCGGCCAGGTGATGATGATTTCGTCCGATCATTACCAGCGCGTCGGCAGCCACGGCGTCGTTCGCAGCAAGGTGCTCGGAAATTTCCATCTCTCCCGCAAGCTGGTGGCTCTGGAGATCGCCTGCCGTTCCTACGTGGGCGCTGGCTGCGTCACCACACGGATGTTTCCCGACGGTTTCGGCCAGCTCTGTCGAGGCTGGATGAAAGGCTGCGTCTCGGGTGCCGCGATTGCCCCGCGATGGGCCGTGGCGGCCATTTCCCTGTGGATCACCGGGCTCGCGATGTCTGCCATCGCGCTCATCGTCGGCCTCATCCAGTGGACGCCGCAGACGCTGCTCATCCCCGGGGCCTATGGCATTGCCGCCCTCACCCTTTACGACAAAATGGTGTGGATCGGCCGCTTCTCGGCTTGGAACGCGATCTTCTACCCTTTCAGCCTGCTGTTCTACCTGGTCCTCTTCGTTCTCTCCCTCGTCCGACGAAAAACCGGCGGAACCGTGAACTGGAAGGGACGTCGTGTGGCTTGATCTCCCGCGTTCGCCCCCCGCTCCCCCCTGAAAGCTGAACATCCGAGCCTGATAAACTCTCCCCACGGGCAAGGCTTGCTACCCGCGGCTGGACCTCCTAGTCCTTAACAAAACCGAACCATTCCATGGCTGACTACACCGAAGACGACATCAGGTCCCTTGATTGGCGTGAGCACATCCGCCTCCGCCCCGGCATGTACATCGGCAAGCTCGGCGACGGCTCCTCGCCCGACGATGGCATCTACATCCTGCTCAAGGAGGTCATCGATAACTCGATCGACGAGTTCATCATGGGTCATGGGAAGGAGATCCACATCGAGATCGACGACCTCGGCCGTGTTGAAGTCCGGGACTTCGGCCGCGGCATTCCCCTCGGCAAACTCTTCGACTGCGCCGCCCAGATCAACACCGGTGCCAAGTACGACAGCGAAGCCTTCAAAAAATCCGTCGGCCTCAACGGCGTCGGCATCAAGGCCGTCAACGCCCTGTCCAGTTTTTTCGAAATCCAAGCCTGGCGCGATGGGCAGACCAAAGCCATCGAGTTTTCCAAAGGCGAGATCGCCGTTGATATGAAGACCCCGCGTGCCGATTCCGGACAGCCCGGCACCCGGCTCGCTTTCGAGGTCGATCGCACCATTTTCCCCGGCCGCATCCATTTCAAGCCCGCCTATGTCGAGCGGATGTGCCGTTACTACAGCTATCTGAATCCCGGCCTCACGCTGGTTTTCAACGGCAAGAAGTTCCGATCCAAGGACGGGCTTCTGGATCTGCTTCGCGAAGAGATGGAAAACGAGCCTCTCTACGGCCCCGTCCACCTCAAGGGCAAGGACATCGAGATCGCCTTCACCCACACCGCCGAGGGCGGCGAGGAATACTACTCCTTCGTCAACGGTCAGAACACCACCCAGGGCGGCACCCACCTCGCCGCCTTCCGCGAGGCATTCGTCCAGACCATCCGCACCTTCTTCAAGAAGCAGTTCGATCCCTCCGACATCCGTGCCGGCATCGAGGCCGCCCTCGTCGTCCGCATCGAGGAGCCCGTGTTCGAGTCCCAGACCAAGACCAAGCTTGGCTCCGCCACCATTTCGCCCCAAGGCGAAACGTTGCGCACCTTCATCGGGAACTTCCTCAAGGAGCAGCTCGACAACTACCTCCACCGCAATCCCCAGGCCGCCGAGGCGATGCAGAAGCGCATCCTCACCGCCGAGCGCGAGCGCAAGGACCTGAAGGGCATCCAGAAGATCGCCCGCGAGCGCGCCAGGCAGGCCAAGGTCCACAACAAGAAGCTCCGCGACTGCCGCGCCCACCTCGACACCAAGCACAAGCTCCGCGAAGCCAGCACCCTTTTCATCACCGAAGGCGACTCCGCCTCCGGCTCCATCACCAAGAGCCGGGATGTCGAAACCCAGGCCGTTTTCTCACTCCGCGGCAAACCCCTCAACACCTTCGGCCTCGGCAAGAAGGTGGTGTACGAAAACGAGGAATTCGCCCTGCTTCAGGCCGCTCTCGGTGTGGAGGAGGGGATCGAGGGACTACGTTACAACCGCGTGGTGGTTGCCACCGATGCCGATGTCGACGGCATGCACATCCGTCTGCTCTTGCTCACCTTCTTCCTCCAGTTCTTTCCCGAGGTCATTCGGGAAGGGCATCTCCACATCCTCCAGACCCCGTTGTTCCGCGTCCGCAACAAGAAGGAGACGATCTACTGCTACAGCGAGGAAGAGCGCGTCGCCGCCATGAAGAAGCTCGGCAAATCTCCCGAGATCACCCGTTTCAAAGGCCTCGGCGAGATCTCGCCCGATGAGTTCAAGTTCATGATCGGCCCCGACATGCGGCTCGACCCCGTTGAATTTGAAGAAGGAAAGGGTGTCAAAGAGTTGCTGGCCTTCTACATGGGCAAGAACACCCCCGACCGTCAGGAGTTCATCATCAACAATCTCCGCGAGGACGTCGATCGCCAGATCGGCGACGCCGCCTAGGAGGCGGCCTTGTGTCAGTTCTCTGACGTCTCACCCGAGAAATGAGAACGCCACCGTCTGTATATCGTTCCCCCTTCAAGGGGTGTCGGTCCTGCCCGGAGCTTGGAACGAGCGCCGATTAGGAAATAGGTGGTGAGACTTGCCGACCTTGATTTCAGATTCATCGGGCACCGCTCCGCGGACAAGAATCCGCTTGGCCGGGGGGGCAATGACGGAGCACCTTGGGGCGGCCATGACCCGATTCCGTCCATGCATCGACCTCCACCAGGGAAAGGTGAAGCAAATCGTCGGCGGAACGCTGCGCGACGAGGGGCCGGGACCGGTGGAGAATTTCACGGCGGAGCAGGGGGCGGGTTGGTTCGCGGAAAAATTCCGCACGGACAGACTGACCGGTGGCCACGTGATCCAGCTCGGGCCGGGGAATGATGCGGCCGCCCGCGAGGCGCTGGCGGCGTGGCCGAATGGTCTGCAGATCGGCGGCGGGATCCATGTAGAGAACGCGGCTTCGTGGATCGAGGCAGGGGCCAGCCACGTGATCGTGACCTCGTGGCTGTTCGAGGAAAACGTGCGTTTTTCGGAAGGTCGGGCGCGGCGTCTGGTGGAGGAGGTGGGCCGGGAGCGGTTGGTGATCGATCTTTCCTGCCGCCGACGGGGCGATCGTTGGGTGGTGGCGACCCAGCGCTGGCAGACGTTGACGGATCTTGAGGTGACGCCCGCGACGCTCGATGCGCTGGCCGGGTTTTGCGATGAGTTCCTGATCCACGCGGCGGATGTGGAGGGCCTGTGCGGCGGAATCGATGCGGAGCTGGTAGCGCTGCTGGGATCTTGGAACGGCCGGCCGGTGACCTACGCGGGAGGCGTGGCGACGATGGAGGATCTTTTGGAAATCGATCGTCTCAGCGGGGGCGGGCTGGATGTGACGGTGGGTTCGGCGCTGGATCTTTTTGGGGGCGGGGGCGTGCGTTACGAAGATCTCGTCGCCTGGAACCATCGGGCGGGTTGACGGGAGCTCCGGGCGGGAGTCCAATGCGCATGATGCTGGATAGAAATCCGAACTACGAACGGGCGGGTGTGAATGGAAACCGCTCAGCGGATGCTCAAGGGCTGCTGTCATGACAGTGTTGGGACCCAACTCGGACGGACTTCCGCAGTGGCTCGATCTGGAGCCGGAGATTCTGAGCCAGATCAGTTCGCGCCCGGGCGGCCAGCGTTGCTTGGTGGGCGGGGGGGAGTTGCTGTTGGTGGTCCACGAAGTGCCGGAGCCCAAGGTCCCGGAGCGGAAAGCGAAGTTCTTCATCCGCCGGGAAGAGGGCGAGTGGGACGATGGCAAGGGCGGCGGCTTGGGGTCGCTCGGGCGTCTGTTGGACCAGTATCAGGCAACGATCGACGGCTACGAGGCATCGATTGACGAGGCGGATACGGTCGCGGAGGTGTTTGCCATCATCCGCCACGCGGGACCGATCGCCCGGAGCTTGCGGAACCTCAACGCGGCATTGCGGGCGACGGTCGATGCGATGCCGGAAGACCGGCAGTTGATTGAACTGTTGGATCGGTCCACCGATCTTCTGCGGGCGGGTGAGATCCTCTATCACGATGCGAAGTTGACGCTGGATTTCTGGCAGGCGGAGAGCGCCGAGGAGCATCAGAAGGCGGCGGAAAGGCTGAACGTGACCGTTTATCGTCTCAACCTGCTGGCCGGATTCTTCCTGCCGTTGGTGGCGATGGGGGGACTGCTGGGGATGAACGTGGCGATTCCGGAGGTGTTCCAGGGGTGGTTCTGGGGCATCCTCGTGGTCGCCCTGCTGGCCGGGCTGGTTCTGCTGGTGCTCGCCGGTTGGAACCTGCGGAAAAAGCCATGACCGGTTTGTGGATCCTGCTGGGAGCGGTGGTCTTGCTGGCAGCGGTGACGGTGTGGCATGGATCGCGGAAGTCGCGTCGGCGGAAGGCCTGGCGGGCGGTGCGTCTGACGGCGGAGCAGGCGGCGAGGGTGGAGCGCCGGTTTCCGCTGTGGAAACGGGTGCCCGAGCGCACGCGGCAGCTGGCGGAAGGGTGGATGCGGGTGTTTCTGGAGGAGAAGGTGTTCGAGCCCTGCGGGGGGCTCACGGAGGTGACCGAGGAAATGATGCTGGCGATCGCCGCGCCGGCCTGCCTGTTGATCGCGCACCGGCCGCAGGACTACTATGAACGCTTGAGATCGGTGTTGGTCTATCCGGATGCCTACCGGGTGAAGGATGAGTGGGGGATGGAGGACGTGAGGCTGGGCGAATCCTGGGACTCGGGCAGCGTGGTGCTGGCGTGGGAAAGCGTGGTGCAGGGGGATGCGAATCCGGAGGACGGATTGAACGTGGTGCTGCATGAATTCGCCCACCAGCTCGATCAGGAAGACGGCGCGGCGGACGGGGTGCCGGAGTTCGAGGAGGTGGAGGATTACGGCAGGTGGTCGCGGGCGATGGCCCCGGCGTACGAGGCCTTCGTCGAGCGGGTGAATGCGGGCAAGCGCACGGTGCTCGACGACTACGGTGCGCAGAGCCCGGCGGAGTTTTTCGCGGTGGCGACGGAAACGTTCTTCGAGCGCGGGCCGGCGTTAAAACGCGAGGAGCCGGAGGTTTACGCGGAGCTGGCGCGGTTTTACGGGGTCGATCCGGCGGAGTGGTGATGTTAGAAAACGAGCGATGAGTACCAAGCACACGCGGCGGCCGTTCGAGCGGATGCATCGGATTCATCAAGCGATCCAGAGTGGTCGGCTGCCGAACTGCACGACCCTGGCAGCGGAGCTGGAGGTGACGCCGAAAACAGTGATGCGGGACATCACCTTCATGCGCGACACCTTCCGGCTGCCGCTGGAATACGACGGGCAGAGGCACGGCTACCGCTACACGGGGGAGGTTTCGGATTTCCCGCAGTTCGAGATCGGCGAGGAGGAAATGGCTTCGCTGTTCCTCGCGCGGCATGCGTTGGAATCGATCCGCGGCACCGAGCTGGCGGACAAGCTGCGGGCGGCGTTCGCGCGGCTCACTTCCTCGCTGGGCGAGAGGGTGAATCTGAGTTGGGATGACCTCGATCTGGCGTTCTCCCGCAAGGTGGCGGAGGTGCGGGGGCACGACGTCCAGCGTTTCGGACAGCTCGCGGATGCGGTGATCCAGCAAAGGGTTGTGGGTTTCCACTACCGCAAGCTGGGCGCGGAAACGGCGGAGCCGCGCAGGGTGCAACCACTGCATCTGGGCGAGGTCGATGGCGGGTGGTATTTGATCGCCTTCGATCCGCTAAGGGAGGCGATGCGGACGTTTTCGCTGGTGAGGATGACGCGGCTCAAGACGCTGGCGGAATCGTTTGTCCGGCCGGCGGATTTCGACGGTCCGGCGTATTTGAGGAAAAGCTTCGGAGTCTGGAGCGGCGGCCGGCCGGAGCTGGTGAAGGTGCGGTTGAGCGGTTACGCGGCGCGGCTCGCGCAAGAGCGGCGCTGGCATCCGACGCAGGAAATCGAGATGTTGGATGCGAAAGGCGAGCTGGTGGAGGTGCGCTTTGAAGTCGGCTCGCTGCCCGAGGTGGTGCGCTGGGTGCTGAGCTTCGGCAGCAAGGCGAAAGTACTGGATCCCCCGGAGTTGAAGACGCTGGTGGCGGAAGAGGTGAGGTTGATGGGGGCGTAGGGGCTGGTGGTAGTCGGGAGGGGGGCGGCGCGGGCTGATTTCCTCGGCTCCTCTGTGATCCAAAGGCGGGGAGCACCCGGTAGCCGCCGCAAAATCGACGGAGAGCCTATTTTGCGAACTTTTTGCAGAACTGTTGCAGACCTTTGGCGCAGGCTCTGGCGGAATGGGTTGTGATCAGCGTATGAAACAAATTCTGCTTTGGAGTCTCGTGGTTTCTTCCGTTCTGGCCGCTGCGGAGAAAAACCCTTTTGTCGCCGCCCGGACGAGCGGGAGCCAGCCGATGTCCTCAACCGAAGGGCGGCCGTGCGAGTTCATGCTCGAGCACGTTCTGGTGGACTCCGCGATGCTGTTGGAGTGGGAAAAGAAAGGCGGCGGCACGGATGACGAGCTGCACGAGATGGTCGTGGGATGGATGAAGGACGGCCATGCGGTGCTGGATCACACAGCTTGGGTGGCAGGAATTTCGGGTGATTGGAACAGGGTGGATCAAATCGTGGAGCAAACCTATCCGACTGAGTTTTTGCCCGGGGGTAAGGGCGCGTGGCCCCATCCGACCTCGTTTGAAACCCGCAACTGTGGTTATTCTTTTGCCCCGCGGTTGACCAAGGATTCGCAGCGGTGGAAGGCGGAGTGGGAAATCGGGCTAACCCAGATGATCTCGCCCGGCAGGCCGTATCATCCCATGGCCGAAAGGACGAGAGAGGACGGGGATGTTTTTGTGCCGGAGTTCCGCAGCTTGGCGTCCTCTGCCGGTGGAAAGGGCCGTGGCGATGACCCATTTACCGAGGAGGTCGAGAAGCCGGCTCCGGCACCGGTGGTTTTCGAGGGCGGGCGAAGGTACCTGTGGGGAAGATTCGACGAGGCGGGAAGGGACGGCGATGAATCCACATCGCGGCTGGTGTTCGTCCGAAGTGTGCTCGCCCCGGAACCCGTTGCAGCGGGAGTGGATCGAGCGATGAGAATCAAACTCCGGGTTTTCCGGGCTTCCCATGAGGAGATCTGGTCCTGGCTGAACGAGCATCCGGGCTTGGTGCAGGATTCGGCATGGGATGCGCTGCGGGAAGGGTCGATGATTCCAGCGTGGGCGTTGGAGGGTTGGCTTCCCAAGTCGGGCCGCACTGAGATCGAGAACGTCAGGGAGTACTTGTATCCGACCGAGTGGGTCCCGGGTATGAAGTGGCAGGAAACGAAGCGATGGGAGGAATTGACCAAACGTGGCGGAAAGGACGGCGTGGCGACCCAGGTGATCAATCAAGTCGTGGAGCCAGCGGTGGGGGTGGGAATGGCGATGAGTCCGACTTCGTTCGAAACCCGGAATCGTGGGGAGAGTCTCGATGCGGAGATTGACGGGGAGCGGGTTCGTCTGTTCATCAGACGCGTTGAAAAGGTCGGGGACTCGGTCCACCACCGGGTGCAGGAGGGCGAAGATTGGGTGGCCGACGCGACCATGCCTGAATTTTCATACAGCTATGTCTCGACCTCGCTTCCGGCGCGTCCGTGCGGATGGAAGCTGGTCGGCGTGGGAGGCGAGTTTCTTGAGCAGGGGCGTGCCGATCGCGAGCACCGTCTGCTGTATTTCGTGAAACTGGAGTGACATCTTTCCAAGGACGAAGAGGATGAAAGGGATGATGCCGGGAAAGGCCGCCGTGGTGGCGACGTTGGGAATCGCGATAAGCCTCGCGGTCGTGACCTCGGTGGCCGGCTGGAGGATGGCGCGGCAGATCGAGTGGGTGCCGGTGGAGGGTTCCGCGGGTTGGTGGGAGGATCGTTTCTCCGTCGCGGTGGCGAAGTTGGATGACCTGGAGGCGAAGTGGGAAGGTGCGCTGGATTCCGCGGCCGAAGGCCTTCTTGCGGGCGAAGCTCCGCGCCATGACGTGGTCGGCGTGCGCAGCGTTTACCGGCTCGAAGCTCAGAAGCGGGAGGCGGTCTGGATGGAAGGGGTGAAGCTCGATTCGCCGCCCATCCTCGGGCGGTATGCGGAGGAGGATGAAGGCTGGGTTTTCCCGGATAGCGGGTTGAGAGGACGTGGGTTTATGGAGGAGGCGGATCGGCCGCTGTGCTACGTGAGGGGGGATGGTCGGCAAGCGGTGGTCATGGTGCTGGATCGCGCCGCCGCTGCGGAGATCGCGGTGCGTGAGGCGGGGTTGACGGGGGGTAAGGAAGAGGGCGGGGCGCGGTGGGAATGGTTGTCTCCGGCGATCCTCCCTGAGAGTGGGATGCACCGACGGGCGGATGAGTCGATCCGGCACTTGTCAGGCTTCGGGCCGTGGACGATGAGGGTCTGGAATCCGGTGGAGCTGAAGGTCTCGTATGCCGTCCCGGTGCTGGCGGGCGGGTTCGCCTTGGCGGGATTCCTGCTGTTCGGAGGTGGGTTGCTGGCGTGGATCCAGTGGCGGGCGATGCGTCTGGCGGCGAGGCAGGTGAGCTTTGCCAATCAGGTATCCCATGAGCTGAGGACACCGCTGACGAACCTGATGCTGAACGCGGACCTGGCGATGGACGGCGTGGATGACGCCGACGGCCCCGTGGGCAAGAGGATCCGGGCGATCGGTGAGGAATCGGCGCGGCTTTCGAAGACGATCGATCAGGTGCTGGATTTCGCGAAGGGCGGGGGCGAAATCCGGCCCACGGAGGAAGTGGATCTGTCGAAACTGGTCCGCGAGGTGGCGGCCCGGTTCGAGCTGCCGTTTGCGCGGCAGCGCATGCGGCTGGAGGTGGATTGTCCGGAATGCGCGAGGGTCCGTGCCGCTGAGTCCGCGCTGGAGCGGATCTTGTTGAACCTGCTCTCGAACGCGGAGCGCTATGCGGGTGCGGAGACGACGGTGAAGGTCTCGGTATTTCGCCGAAATGGCGGCTGGCAGGTGGAGGTGAGCGACGATGGTCCGGGGGTGCCCAAGGGGGCGGAAAAGAGGATCTTCATTCCATTTGTGCGTGGAAAACGTTCGACGCGGGAGGGAGCGAGCGGGACCGGGCTGGGGCTTTCCATCAGCCGGGATCTCGCAGAACGGATGGGTGGCACGCTGAAGTGGCTGCCATCCGAGCGTGGGGCAAGGTTCTGCCTGAGCTTGTCCGATGCGGAAAGGAGGACGGGATGAAAGTGCTGGTGGCGGAGGACGACGACCGGACGCGGGAGGCGGTTGCGGCGGTGTTGGCTGGCGACGGGCACGAGGTGCTGGTTGCGGAGGATGGTGTCCGGGCCCGGCGGCTTTGGGACCGGGAAAGGCCGCAGATGGTGCTGTTGGACATCATGATGCCGGAGCTGAGTGGGTATGACGTGTGTCGCCACATCCGGCGGTCCGACAAGAAGGTGCCGGTGTTGTTCCTCTCGGCGAAATCGGAGGAGATCGACGTGGTGGTGGGGCTGGAGCTGGGCGCGGACGATTTCGTGCGGAAGCCCTTCGGGAAAAGCGAGCTGCTGGCGCGGGTCCACGCGGCGGCGAGGCGGTCGGGGCTCACGGATGAGCCGGAGGTGATCGAGCTGGGTCGGTGGCGGGTGTTTCCCAGACGTCTGGTGGCGGAGGGTGAGACCACGCAGGACCTCACCGTGCGCGAGGTGAAGATGCTCACGCTGCTTGCCTCCCGGCGCGGAGAGGTGGTGATGCGGGATGAGATCCTGAACGTTTGCTGGGGAATGGAATACTTCCCGGAGTCGCGAACGCTCGATCAGCATGTGCTGAATTTGCGCAAGAAGCTGGCGGCGGATCCGGCGAGACCGCAGTGGATCGAAACGGTCCGTGGAGCGGGTTACCGGATGCCGGTGGAGCAGGGGGAATGACCGGCTGCAGGGTTGTGGGACGGGGGCGTCCCACCCCCTATTTGGCGGAGAATCGGTGGATCTCGATGTGGCGGTAGGTTTCGCCGGGTTCGAGGTAGGGGGAGGGGAAGGTGGGCTGGTTGGGGGCGTCGGGGAAGTTCTCGGTCTCCAGGCAGACGCCGCTGCGGAAGGGATAGGCGACGCCGCCCTTGCCGGTGAGATGAGGGGGCTGGAAGCACTCGGCGGAGAGGAAATTGCCGCAGTAGACCTGCACGGCGGGTTGATTGGTGAAGACTTCCAAGGTCCGGCCGGTGGCGGGATGATGCAGGGTGGCGGCAGGGAAAAGGTCTTCGTTTTCGTAGTCGTCGAGCACCCAGGCGTGGTCGTAGCCGTTGGCGAACTGGAGGCAGGCGAAGTCGTCGTCGATGCGCTCGCCGATGGCGGTGGGGCGGAGGAAATCCAGCGGGGTGCCGGCCACGGACCGACGTTCACCGGTGGGGATCAGTCCGGCATCGGTGGGCAGGTAGTGGGAGGCGCGGACCTGGAGCTGGTGGTCGTGAATGTCGCTCTGAGGATTGCCGGAGAGGTTCCAGTAGCTGTGGTGGACGAGGTTGATGACCGTGGTGCGGTCGGTGGTGGCGGTGGCTTCCCAGATCAATTCGTCATCCTCGGTCAGGGTGTAGGTGACGTAGCTGTCGAGCGTGCCGGGGTAGCCGTCATCGCCATCGTGCGAGAGGTAACGGAAGACGACGCGCGATCCGTCGGCCTCGATGATTTCCCAGAGTTTGCGGCTGAACCCGACGGCTCCGCCATGAAGGTGGCAGGGGATGCCGCCGGGGTGGTTGTTGGTGGCGAGCTGGAGGAACTCATCGCCAATGGTGAGCGTGCCGCTGGCGATGCGGTTTCCAAAGCGACCGACAGTGGCTCCGAAATAGGGGTTGGAGGCCGAGGCATAGCCTGAGACGGAATCGTAGCCGAGGGTGATGTCGGCGAGCTGTCCCTCGCGGTCCGGAGCATGGAGGCTGACCAGGGCCGCACCGAAATTGGTAAGGGTGGCGACGAGTCCGTGGGAATTGCGCAGGGTGACGAGGCTGGCCTCCCGTCCGTCAGCGAGGGTGCCGAAAGAGCGGATGTCTGCGGAAAGGCTGGCGGAGCTCGTCGTCATGTCAGAGCGAGCATCCCTCGTGCGGGGTATCATTGCCAAGGGGATTTCGGGGCTTGTTCGGTCATTCCCGAAGAATGGGCTTTACAAGGGATGGCGGATACCTATTTTCCGCGGCCCCGCGACCGGTTTAGCCAGCGCGTTCACCCTTTTCCATTCACTTCCGACATTTCGATCCCATGAAAGTTCTTTCCTCGCTCTCCTCCGCCAAGCGCCGTCACGCCGACTGCCAGGTGGTTTCGCGCAAGGGCACGACCTACGTGATCTGCAAGACGAACCCGAAGTTCAAGGCCCGCCAAGGCGCGACCAAGGGCACCCGCCTTTCGAAGAAGGGCGTGAAGTGATGGTCGGTTGAAGATCGGCGATTTTTTGAGAAGGCGGCCCGCGGGTCGCCTTTTTCGTGGGCAGATGGCAACCCGCCCGGGTGAGCGACGGCGCTGGGTCGCCTACCGAAGTCGTTCGAGGATCCGGGCCGCGCAGGCGAGACCGAAGGCGGCGGTGACGTGGGTGCAGGAGCCGTAGCCGGCGTCGCAGCCGATCGCGCCGGGGAGGTCGACGGGACGATCGTGGCTGGTTTCGCCATCGCAGGTCGGGAAAACCGGCCGCTCGTCGGAGAAAACTGCCTCGATGCCGAAGGGTTCGGGATCGCCCTTGGCAGGGGCGGGGGGGAAGCCATGCTCGGTGCGGAGCTTGCGGCGGACGGAGGCCAGCAGGGCGTCGCGGCCGCTGCGCGAGAGGTCGTCGACGCGGATGCGGGTGGGGTCGATGCGCCCGCCGGCGGCACCGGAAGTCACGGCGGGAAGCCCGCGCTCACGACAGGTGGTGAGCAGGTGGCACTTGGCGCGGAGCGAGTCGATGGCGTCGACCACGGCGTCCGGTGCGTGGTCAAAAATTTCGTCGGCGGTGCGCTCGGAGTAAAAAGAAGCGATCGACGTCACCCGCAGGTCGGGATTGATCGTGCGCAGGCGAGTGGCCATGACCTCGACCTTCGACCGGCCATAGGTGCCGTCGTGGGCGTGGATCTGGCGGTTGGTGTTGGTGAGACAGAGGTCGTCGGGATCGATCAGGATCAGATGGCCAATGCCGCTGCGGGCGAGGCTTTCCGCGGCCCATGATCCGACCCCCCCGATGCCGGCGATGAGTACGGTGGAGGCGAGGAATTTTTCAAAGGAGACGCGGCCGTAGAGGCGGACGATGCCGGAAAGTCGTTCGTAGGAGGCGGACACGGGCGACAGATACCAAAGATCCCGTTTCCGATAACCGAATTCCTCCGGGCCTCCGTCACCCGCTCTGAAATCATCGATGGGATCGTCTCTATGTCTGCTTCGCCTTGTGTTGCTTGAAGATGGCGAGAGTGCGTTCGCGCTCGTTTTTGTGATCGACGATGGGCAGTGGGTACCCGGCCGCGAGCGGGACTCCATCGGAGGGGGGATGGTGGAAGCGATCGGCGGAAACATTCGCCAGCTCGGGCACCCATTTCCGGATGTAGGCACCGTCGGGATCGTGGCGGGCCGACTGGGACCAAGGGTTCTGGATGCGGAAATAGGGGGCGGCGTCGGCACCGGTTCCGGCCGACCATTGCCAGCCTCCGTTGTTGGAGGCGATCTCGCCATCGACGAGCTGCTGCATGAAGTAGCTTTCGCCGAGCCGCCAATCCACGTGGAGATCCTTGGTCAGGAACATGGCGGTGATCATGCGCAGGCGGTTGTGCATGAAACCGGTTGCCCGCAGCTGGCGCATGCCGGCATCGACGATGGGAAATCCGGTAAGGCCGTCTTTCCAGGCCTCGAAAAGATGGCCGGGCTCATCCCATGGGAGGCCGCGCCAGACGGGGTTGAATTCCTCCTCCAGCACGTTCGGAAAGTGGTGGAGAATCGCCATGTAGAACTCCCGCCAGGCGAGTTCCTTGATGAAGGTCTCGATGCTCTCTTTGCTGGAAGCGGACCGGGTGCGGGCGAGAGCCTTGGCAGCCTCGGCGTAGACCTTGCGGATGGAGAGGAGGCCGAAACGGAGATCCTGCGAGAGGCGTGAGGTGCGCTCGATGGCGGGAACGTCGCGGGTCTTCTGGTAAGTGGAAATCCTGTGGTCGATGGCGGTTCTCAGTCGCTCCAGCGCCGCCCGTTCGCCGCCTTCAAGAACTCCTTCGGCCGGACCGGAAATCCTCCAGTGTCCGAGGGTCGGAAGCTCCTCCGACTGGATGCCGGCCGGGGTGTTGAGGGACTTCGGTTTCCCTTCGGGTGCCGCTTTCGGGAGGGAAAGCCAGTTCCTCGAATAGGGGGTAAAGACGCGGTAGGGGTCGCCCGACTGGGTCAGGACCTCATGCGGTCCGTGAAGCGTGTGATCGTGGAATCCGTGGCACTCGATGCCCCACGTGCGGCAGGCCGCGTGCAGCTGCTTCTCGACGGATCGGCCGTAGGGGTCGGGATCGAGATTGAAATAAACGGCCGTGGCGCGGGTTTCGCGGACGAGCTTTCCGAGTTCCGCTACGGCCTCGCCGTTCCGGACGATCAGACGTCCGCCCACGGTTTCCAAGTTCCGCGCCAGCGACTTGAGCGAACGGCACAGATGCGATTGCCGGTTGGGGCCGGTCCACGCGTGGGCTTCCTTCCACGTGGTTGTCACATATACGGGAACGACCGCATCCGACGCCCCGGCGGCTCGCAAGAGGGCGGGGTTGTCAGAGATGCGGAGATCGCGGCGGAACCAGTGGATGGCCGGGGGAGGAGCGCTCGGCATGGGTGGTCAGGAACGCGAGAGGATCTTCTCGATCTTCCTGACCGTCGAGTCGCTGAGCTTCCCTTGCACCCGGCGGGAACGGGAAATGACGTCTTTGACCTCTTCCAGTGCGGCTTCGGCGGCTTCGAGAGCTTTCTTGCCGCTGCCGTACTGCTTGTCGGAATAATACTTCGTAAACGTCGCGCCTCCACGGCTGATGCAGAGGCGCCAGCCTTGGAATGCGGTATTCTCGTAAGTGAACCGGGTCAGGTTCCGCTTGGACTTCATCGCGGGTGATTGGGTGGTGGACGCGGCTTTCACGCCGTACCATACCACCCGGCCTCGAGAACGCGACCGGATTTTAATTTCGCGCAAATTTCTGTTGGAGGGGCCCTGATAGAGGTTCCGGAGGCTGCCGAAAAACCGGCGGATCCGCGGAAAATTTGCTTTGCCAATCCGGGGGGCATCCCCTTTAGTCCCCGCCCGCGCGATCCAACCGAACCGCCGTTGGTCCCTCGGAGGTGGATGATTCCCATCACCACTCCTGCGCGCCGAGGGGAAACCCGGCACATCGAACCTACCATGTCAACGACCACACTGTCTCGCTTCGAGATTCCGAACCGCCTCGTCCGCAACGAGGAGACCGCGACCGATACCTACGCCCAGTTTGTGGCGGAACCCTTCGAGCGCGGCTACGGCCACACGCTCGGCAACTCGCTGCGTCGCGTGCTTCTCGGCTCCCTGGAAGGTGCCGCCATCACCTCCGTCCGCATCGCGGGCGTGCAGCATGAGTTCTCCAGTCTTCCCGGCGTGGTGGAGGATGTCACCGACATCATCCTCAACCTCAAGAAGGTGAAGTTCAAACACCACGGCAAGGAGGCCCGCATCCTGACCCTCAAGGTCGAGAAAGAAGGCGTCGTGACTGCTGGTGACATTCAGGAGGACAACCACTACGAGGTCGTCAACAAGGACCAGGTCATCTGCCACCTCGACAAGAAGGTGAAGTTCGACTGCGAGTTCGAAGTCCGCGTCGGCCGTGGTTTCTCCACCGGCGATGAGAACAAGCGCAAGGACCAGCCGATCGGCGTGATCGCCATCGACTCGATTTTCTCCCCCGTGACCCGCGTCAAGTATGCCGTCGACTCGACCCGTGTGGGTCAGATGACCGACTTCGACAAGCTGGTCCTCGACATCTGGACGGACGGCCGCATCACCCCGCAGGACTCGCTCTTGCAGGCATCCGCGATTCTCCGCCACCACCTTGATGTGTTCGTCAACTACGACGAGAACGCCGTTTCCTTCGAGGAAGCCCCGGCCGAAGCCAGCGAGGAGAACGCCGCGCTCAAGAAGCTTCTCAACATGTCGGTGAACGAGATCGAGCTTTCGGTCCGTGCCGCCAACTGCCTCAACAACGCGAACATCACCTCGGTGGGCCAGCTCGCGATGAAGACCGAGGCGGAAATGCTCAAGTACCGCAACTTCGGCAAGAAGTCGCTCAACGAAATCAAGGACAAGCTTTCCGAACTCGGCCTCGGCCTGGGAATGTCGCTGGATCCGTCGCTGCTCACCGGTCCGGTGGGAGCCACGCCGGCGCCGCGCCTGGGTGTCGAAGACGAGGCTCCGGTCGGACTTGCCGACCTGATCGCCCAGAATCTCGACGACTAACCATTTAAGGAAGGGAAACACCCGATGAGACACCGTAGCAAAACCGTCAAACTGAAGCGCACCGCCGACCACCGTCGGGCGCTCCTCGCCAATCTGGCATGCAGCCTGATCGAGCACGGTCGGATCCGCACGACCCTTGCGAAAGCCAAGGCTCTCCGCCCGGTGGCGGAAAAGCTGGTGACGCTCGGCAAGCGCGGCGACCTGCACGCACGCCGCCAAGCCATCGCCTTCCTGCGTCACAAGGACGTGGCGAAGAAGCTGTTCGAAGAAGTCGCCCCGCTCGCCAAGGACCGACCGGGTGGTTATTGCCGGATCACCAAGCTTGGTGCCCGCATGACCGACTCCGCGCTGATGGCGGTGATCGAATGGGTCGACCAGCCGGACGCTGCCGAGGAGGAAGCCGTCGCGGTGGAAGCCAAGGCTGAAGAGGCCCCGGCCGCCGAGGAGGCAGCTCCTGCGAAGGAGGAATCCGAGGCTGCCGAAGCTTCGGAGAAGAAGGACTGAGTTCTTCCGCCAACCACGATCTCAAAGCGCCCGCGGGTTTCTCCCGCGGGCGCTTTTTTGTTGAAAATGGATGGGAGAGATGAGTCTTCGAGGCGGGAGCTTTGAGTTTCCCAGTGAGGCAAAAGCGGCGATGAATCGTCGCAGTCTAGAGTCGGCGACGTCGGAGCAGAGGAAGGGCGAAGCCGAGCAAAAGCAGGCTGCGGGGTTCGGGAACTGCGGTCGCGGTGGGGACGCTCCAGTGGATGTCGAGGGTCTCTGCGGTGAGATCGACCCACCACACCGGGTCGGTCGACGCATTGAAGCTGTCGCCCGGATTGATCCGGGTGCCTTGGCCGGAGGTGAAGCCCGTGAGGCTGTAGTTGCTGCCGGTCAGGGACGAGGCGGTGATCAGATTGATGGTGCCCCTCTGGATGCCGGCACCACCACGCGAACCCAAGTCGAGGTCGTAGCCATCGATCAGCAGCCCGTCCAAGGTGAGGCTTCCGTTGACGATGAGGCGTTCCAGCCGGTGATCCAGATCAAGGACGGCTCCAGGGCCTGCGGTGAAGGTCCCGGTGGCGTGGATTTCGCTCTGCGGCGAGTAGGCGGTGAGCGTTCCCCCGCTGCTCCAGATCAAGCGATCGGCTGTGCCGCGGTTGATGAGCGCGCCATCGATGGCGAGTGAACCACCTGTCAGTCGATAGGTGGAATATCCGCTTCCCACATCGACATTGCCCGCCACCCGGATGGTTCCGGCGCTTTGGTGGACGGTGGCTCCGCTGCCGGTCGCCAGATTCCCTCCAACGGAAAGAGCGGTTCCGGAAAGATGAAGAACGGTGTCCCAGTCGTCGACCTTCAGGTTGCCACCGATGTGGGCTGACCCGCCGGTGAAACGGGCGGTGGTGCTGAGGTTGAGTCCGAGATCACTTCCGGTGGAGAAGCTGCCGCCGGAAAGATCGAAGTTGGAGTGGTAGCCATTGCTGACGCCGAAGGTGGCGGTGCCTGCGAACTGGCTGACGCCGCCGGACTGGGTGAAGGTTCCGGAGTTTCCTCTGCCTACCTCCAGAAGACCGCCTTGTAGGGTTCCTCCGGAAAGCTCAACCTGGGATCCGCCTGCGGAGGATGATGCGCCGACCTTGATCGCTCCGCCGGTGGAGAAAGTGCCGCCGGACTGGCTGAAGCTGGCGGTCGATGACTGCCCCACGGTCAAAGAGCCGGTTTCGATGCGGCCGGAAGAGAGGGAGGCCGAGCTGCCGGCGGTGGCACCGCTCCGGCCGATGACGGTGTCGCCCCCGACGAGCAAGCGGCCGCCCGCCACCTTGAGGTGGCCCTTCGTCACGCGTCCGATGTCCAGGTTTTCCTCAACGCTCCAAGAGCCTCCGGTGAGATGGACCGGGGAATCCGACCCACCCCAACCTGTGGCGATGCCGGCACTCCGGTCGGAGGTCACCGTGCCGCCGGAAATCACGAGCGTGGCGGATGCTAGGTCGCCGACTTCGAGCTCGTGGCCGATGGTGAGGGTGGATTCGTCCGCGACGCTGAAGGTGGTCGATGCCGCATTCCAAACGCCGGAGAGCGTCAGGTCTCCCTTGACGTCCATCCTGGCGGCATCGGAAAGGGTGACGGTGGCAGCCGAGGCCGTAAGATGGTTCTGGGAGGCAACCCGGGCCGTGCCGCCCATGGCCAGATTGGTGCCGTCCAAGTCGCCGCGGTTCCGGATGGTGGCAGTGGCGGCACCGGAAATGGAGCCGACATTGCCCGGACCGGATAGGCCGGCGGACCAGTTCGAGGCAGAGTCGATCAGTCCTCCTGACGGGCCGCCTGTCCACACGGTGACTCCTGCGCACGGGGATGCGCATGAAAGGAGGGTGCACAGGCAAAGGGGAAGACCAACCGAACGGGGGTGTTCGGGAGGTAGCATGGGGGCTGCCGCCTGTTTATTACCCGATTTTAGATAATCAAGGTCTTTTAACTAAAAATTTCAAAAATCTTTGATCAAGAGGGGGAGTGGCCCTCGGAATGAGTGGCGCAGTGGTCGCAGCGGACCCACCCGGAGGTGCCATCGGTGAAATGTTCCTTTTTCCAGATGGGGACCCGCGCCTTTACTTCGTCGATGATGTATCGGCAGGCGTCGAAGGCGGCGTCCCGGTGGGCGGCGGAAACGCAGACGACGACGGCGAGACCACCGATTCCGATCTCTCCGATGCGGTGGATGCAGGACGCGTGGAGGATTTCGAAGCGTTCCCGGGCCTCCGTGAGAATGCGCTGACCTTCCTTTTCCGCGAGCGGTGCGTAGGCTTCGTATTCGAGGTGATCCACGCAGCGACCTTCGTGATGGTTGCGGACCCAGCCTTCGAACGAGCAGAAGCCGCCGGCCGCGGGATCGAGAACGGCGTCGCGGAGGGCTTGGGGGTCGAGGGGGGTGGACTGAATGTGAAAGGACATGAGGATGGCGCTAACCCCCGGCGACGGGTGGAATGAAGACGATCTCGTCCCCGGCTTCGAGAAGCGTGGACCATTCGCAGAAATCACCGTTGCGGGCGCAGCGGAGGGCGCTGGATTCGAGGGGCAGACGGTGGAGGAAGCGCAGCTCCTCGTAGAGGCCGCCGACGGTGCAGGCGAGGGTTTCGAAGTTTTCTTCGTCAAGCCCCCGCGCCTCGCGCAGCTTGGCGAAGTAGAGGATCTTGACCGGCTTCGGGCGCACGCCGTGGCGGAGCTTGGTGAAGGCTTCGTCGAGTTCGGTCGGGGAGTTGGCGTTGTCGAGTGCCGCGGGGTGAGGGAGGTCGACCAGGGCGGGTTCGAGGGCTTCGAGGAAGTGGCGGGCGCAGAGTTTTTGGCGGGCGACGACCTCGGCGACGCGGGACAGGGACGATGGCTCGAAAATGGCACACAGGGGCTCCGGTCGGCCGTCGAGCCGGTTCGGGAAGCAAGTGGCGGGGCGGGATGGATCCCGGTGTTCGAGCAGATGCCCGAGGGTCGCCGGGTCGAGGAGGAAGAGATCGCAGCCGAGAAGCAGAACCGCTTCGGAGGGATGCGCGGTGTGGAAGGCTTCCAAGGCGGCGAGTGGTCCGCTGCCGGGATGGAGGTCGGCGAGGGTGGGCACTCCAGGAGGGGAGAGATCGGGCTCGTTGGTGGACACGATCACGTCCTCGGTGACAGAGCGGGCAAGGGTCAGGAGATGGTTGATTTGACGGATGCCATCGGGGCGGAGAATCGTGGCCTTGTCGCGGCCCATGCGGCGGCTGCGACCACCGGCGAGAATGAGGGTTTTCATAAAAGCTGAAACACTGAAATGGTGAAAAACTGAAAGGCGAAGCGCCGGAGAAGCTGAGGGAGCGCGGGTTTTGACTTCAGCATCTCAGCTTTTTGGCTTTTCAGCGTTTACCCGGAAGTCGGACTTGCCGCCGGTCTTTTCGAGCAGGCGGATCTGGGAGATGACGATGGCGGGATCAAGGGCCTTGCACATGTCGTGCAGGGTGAGGGCGGCGATCGAGACCCCGGTCAGGGCCTCCATTTCGACGCCGGTTTTTCCCGTGGTCTTGGCGGTGCAGCGGATCGTCGCGGTGCGGTCGGCGAAGGTGATGTCGATCTTGACGCTGTCGAGCGGCAGCGGATGGCAGAGGGGAATGAGGTTGCTGGTCTGTTTGGCGCCCATGACCCCGGCGAGGATCGCGGTTTGGAAGACCGGACCTTTTTTTGAAACCAGGTCGGTGCCGTCGAATTGCGCGGCGACGGCTTCATTGACCGTGACCTGGGCTTCGGCGGTGGCAACGCGGGTGGTGATCTCCTTGCTGGAGACGTCGACCATGGAGGCTTTGTTGGATTCGTCGATGTGGGAGAGGGACATGAGAGGGGCGGGTGATCAGTGAGCGGTGATCAGTGGGAAATAGGTGACGAGGGTGTTCATCTCAAAGCTCGGAGCGGGCGGGATTTCCAGAAAGCCGGCGAGGCTTGAGACCGAGACGAAGTCGCCGGAATTGCGGGGTGGCAAGGGATTTCCGGCAGCATCGAGACCGAGGAACCAGGCGAGCTTGGGGAGCGGTGCGATGCCTTCGGGGATCAGGCATCGGCGGGCATGGGGTTCGCGGCCCTGGCGTCGGACGAGGTGGGGAAGCACGTAGCGGGTGAAGGTGGCCAGGACCGAAACGGGATTGCCGGGGAGGGCGAAAACGGTCGGGGGGCCGGGCCAGAAGGCGAACGGTTTGCCGGGGCGCTGGCGGACGCCGTGGAAGGCGGGCGGGCCCAGCTTTTCCTCAAGCAGCGGGCGGATGAGGTCGCGTTTTCCCTTGGAAATGCCGCCGCAGAGGATGAGGACATCGGCGCTTTCGAGCGCTTCGTGGAGGACGCGACGCGAGGTGCCAGGTTCGTCGGGAATGTGGTGGGGGACGGGATCGTGACCGAGATGGCGCAGCATGGCTTCGAGCATGGGGCCATTGGAGCGACGGATCTGCCACGGCTCGGGAGTCGCGGTGATCTCGACCACTTCGTCGCCGCTGGTGATGAGTGCGATGCGGGGGAGGGCGGCGACTTCGGGATGGGAGACGCCAACGGATGCGGCGATGGCGACCTCGGCGGGTCCGATGAGACGGCCGGCGGGGACGAGGATGTCGCCCGCTTTGGCGTCGCTGCCTGCGGTGTGGATGAACTGGCCGGGTTGGAAAGGCTCACGGACGTTGGAGAAGTCGTCGCTGAGATCCTCGTAAGGGATGACGGTGTCGCAATCGGCGGGGACGCACGCTCCGGTCATGATTTCCCAGGCGTGGTGGGGTTTGAGAGGAGGTGGGGGAGGATCGCCCGCGGCGTGGAGACCTTGGATCTGGATGGGGCTTTGGCGGATGGAATCCGCCGCCACGGCGATGCCGTCCATCATCGAGCGTGGATAGGGAGGGAGATCTCGATCCGCCGTAAGGGAAGTGGCCAGGGTTCTGCCAATGGCATCGGCCAGCGACACGCGCTCGATGGGGATTGGCGGACGGCCCCGCGCAATGATGGCGTCGGCTTCGGCGGTGGAGATGAGGCGATCCACGAGCGGTGTCGGTTGGGGTCAACTGGAAAGGTCGTCGCGAAGGAGCGGATTCGCCGTCGGTCTAGCGCGTTTTCGGGCGGGGCTCGATTTGGACGGGGCCCGTGCGCAGGGTTCCTGAGACGAGAATGCGGCAGCGCAGGCCGCCACGGCCTTTCATGAGGGCCTCGGTGCCCGGCCTGCCGCAGGCACGGTCCATCCAGTAGCAGGGACTGCATTCCTGCGTGCCTTCCAACAGGATGCCGTTGAGCTCGAAACGTTCGCCCACCAGCGAGTTGAGATCGATACCGGAGATCACCACATTGCGCCGGAAAGCGGAGGCGGGCAGACCGGGGTTGCCGGCGTGGTCGCGGATGGCATCGACCACGGCGAGGTCGATGAAGGTGACCTGACCCTTGTAGTCGTCCTTGAAATCGAAGAAGCGGTCGCCGGGGATACCGCGGCCGGCCACGAGTTCGATCGCCTCGTGCTCCTCGATTCCGTGCTCTCCGGGAGGTTTTTCGTGGTGGCCGAAGTAATTGTGGCCCGCCGAGGTGTAGAGGTGGTGGATCGTCGCGGTCACGGAGATGAGTTTCGTCGGATTGAAGGGAACATCAAGGGCCTGCGCACGGCTTGCGGAAGACGGCGCGGGGCTTGCGCGGGAGGGCGAATGATCTTCTCCCCGGCGCCGAGG
Source organism: uncultured Haloferula sp. (assembly GCA_965652295.1). Classification (GTDB taxonomy): domain Bacteria; phylum Verrucomicrobiota; class Verrucomicrobiia; order Verrucomicrobiales; family Akkermansiaceae; genus Haloferula. The sequence goes on from CBFGTS010000004.1 coordinate 282,605, forward strand.
GTCCGGAGTATTGCGGAGAGGGACTCCGCGCACTGCGAAGCCCCCCGCAACTCATCATGGAACTTCCCCGCATCATCCAAGGAGGCATGGGCCTCGGCATCTCGAACTGGCGGCTTGCGCGTGCCGTCTCCGCGCTCGGTCAGCTCGGCGTGGTTTCGGGCACGGCGATCGATCTGATCCTGACCCGCCGGCTTCAGGCAGGCGATGCGGGTGGGCACATGCGGCGGGCGCTGGCGGCCTTTCCGGACCAGAGCATGGCGGCGCGGGTGCTGGATCGGTATTTCGTCGAGGGGGGGAAGCCGGCGGCCGATGCCTTTGCGGCGAAGCCGATGGTGGGGGAGAAGCAGGGCACTCGGCTGGAGGAACTGATGGTCGTTGCGAACTTCGCCGAGGTGTACCTGGCGAAGGAAGGCCATGATGGCATGGTGGGGATCAACTTCCTGCACAAGATCCAGACGCCGATGCTGCCGTCGTTGCTCGGCGCGATGCTGGCGGGGGTGGGTGTGGTGCTGATCGGCGCGGGCATTCCGCTGGAAATCCCCGCTATTCTCGACCGTCTCGCGGCTTGGAAGGATGTGGAATTCGGTCTGCACGTGACCGGGGCAAGTACGGATCACAAGATGACCTTCGACCCGAAGTCGTTGTTTCCGGACGACCGGCCGCAGCTGAGCCGACCGCTGTTTTTCCCGATCGTGTCGTCGGTGACGCTGGCGACGATGCTGGTGAAGAAGAGCAAGGGGAAAGTCGATGGTCTGGTGGTGGAGGACCCGACGGCGGGGGGGCACAATGCGCCGCCACGGGGCGCGTTGAAGCTGAATGACGCGGGGGAGCCGGTCTACGGTCCACGCGACGAGGTCGACCCCGCAGCGATCGCGGCATTGGGATTGCCGTTCTGGCTGGCGGGATCGAACGGGAGTCCGGAAAAGCTTCAGGAAGCGATCGAGGCCGGCGCGAACGGCATCCAGGTCGGGACCTTGTTCGCGTTCTGCGAGGAGTCGGGGCTGCGTGAGGATTTGAAAAAGGAGGCGATCGAGACGGCGCGGCGGGGCGAATCGGAGGTCTTCCGGGACCCTTCGGCCTCGCCGACGGGGTTCCCCTTCCAGGTGCTCTCGGTGCCGGGAACGCTTTCGGAGGAGTCCGTCTACGGCGAACGTCGTAGGATGTGTGACCTGGGTTATTTGCGCGAGGCCTACGAGCGCGAGGACGGCACGGTGGGCTGGCGATGCCCAGCGGAGAAGCCGGAGGATTTCGTGAAAAAAGGCGGCAGGGCGGAGGAAGCCCAGGGGCGGAAGTGCCTGTGCAACAGCTTGATGGCGAACATCGGGCTCGGGCAGGTGCGCGGAGGGGTGGAAGAGCTGCCGCTGCTGACTTGCGGCAAGGATCTGTCGGGAGTCGCGAAGCTGCTGGAGCCTGGAAGGCCGGACTACTCGGCGCGGGAGGCATTGGAGTTCATCCTGCAAGGGAGCGGAGTGGCGATGACCGGTTGAGAGGATGGAGACCACTTGGCGGGAGACAGTCGGCCGTTCATGACCGGGGGGCGCGGCTGCGGAACCACTGGCAGGAGGATCAGCCTGTCGAGAGGGAGATGGCGCAGGCTTTGTAGTTCGGCTGACGCGAGTGGGGGTCGAAGGAGGGATGGGTGAGCCGGTTGACCTCCGGGTAGTGCATGGGGACGAAAAGCTGGCCGGGCTGAACGGTCGGGGCGAGGTAGGCGGTGGCGGTCATTTCGCCCCTGCGGGAACGAAGGGTCACCTGCTGCTCGGAGGCGATGCCAAGGCGGCGGGCGTCGCGGGGGTGGATCTCGACGTAGGCGGCGGCGGGCGCGAGTTTGCGAAGGATGTCCGACTTTCCGGTGCGCGACTGGGTGTGCCATTGGCTGCTGGAGCCCCGGCCGGTGATGAGGAGAAAGGGATAGGCATCGTCCGGCGGCTCGGGGAGAGGGGCGGGCGGGGAGAAGAGGATCTTCGCCTTGCCACTGGGGGTGTAGTAGATGCCGTCGGAGAAGAGCCGGCGTTCCTTGGATTGCCGATCGGGGACTGCCGACTGAAGATTTTCCCGGGCTCCGGGTTCATCGCTCGGGCAGTCGGGAATCGATGATCGGGCATCGGAAATCGACCAGGGCCACTGGATGCCGCCGGATTGGTCGAGGTGGTCGTAGCCTTGGATGCCGGTGATGTCGCAGGGGCGGTCGGCGGTGAGATCGCGGAGGAGCTTGAAGACGGCCTCGGGATCGGTCCATTTCGCGAACAGATCGCCGCAGCCCCAGGCGTGGGCGAGGAGGCGGAAGATGCGGAAGTCGGATAGGGTCTTCCCCGGAGCGGATTTGGCGGCTTTGAGCGTGCCGATGCGGCGTTCGGAATTGATGAAACAGCCGGTTTTCTCTCCCCAGCCGGCGGCGGGAAGGTAGAGATCGGCGACGCGGGCGCTCTCGGTGGTGGGATACATGTCCTGGACGACGAGGAACTCGAGCTTCTCATGCAGGGCGGCGAGGCGGCCGGAGTCGATCCATGAGTGGAAGGGGTTGGTCGCGACGATCCAGAGTCCTTTGATCTCTCCCCGCTCGGCGGCGGCGAGGATTTCGTCATAGGCGAGCGACCGTTCGGCCGGGATGCAATCGAGCGGGATGCCGAGGCCGGTGGCGACCTTGCGGCGATGGTCGTCGTTGGCGAAATCGTGCCCCCCGACGAGGGAGGTGGTGTTGGAGAAAAGCCGCGACCCCATGGCGTTGCACTGGCCGGTGACGGAGTTCGGGCCGGTGCCGGGCTTGCCGATGTTGCCGGTGATGAGGCAGAGGTTGATGATGGCCTGGGCGGTGCGGACGCCCTCGTAGGACTGGTTGACGCCCATGGTCCACCACCAGGAAACGCGCTTGCCGGGCTCGGACACGTCACGGGCGAGGGCCTCGATGATTTCCGCGGGGATGCCGGTTTTCGCCACGACGGATTCGGGCGTGTAGGTCTTCAAGAACTCCGCGAATTCCTCGAAGCCTTCCGTGCGATCGATCGATGCGGGGTCGATGCGGCCATCGCGGAGGATGCAGTGGGCGAGGGCGTAGTAGAGGGCAAGGTCGCCCTTGGGCTTGAGCTGGATGTGGTGGGTGGCGGCTTGGGCGGTTTCGGTCGCGCGCGGGTCGATGACGATGATCTTCGGCGAGCGCTTGTTGCGCATGACGCGCTGCCAGAGGATCGGGTGGGCGATGCAGAGGTTGGCCCCGACGAGGACGATGACGTCGCTTTCCTCGAAGTCGGCGTAGGTGTAGGGCGGGGCGTCGAAGCCGAAGGACTGCTTGTAGGCGGTGACGGCGGTGGCCATGCACTGGCGTGTGTTGGCATCGCCATGGAGGAAGCCCATGCCGAACTTCCACAGGCAACCGAGGAAAGCCATTTCCTCGAAGGGAATCTGGCCGGTGGAAAGAAACGCGGCGGCTTCGTGCCCGTGCTTTTCCTGGATCGACTTGAAGCCGGAAACGAAGGCGTCGAGGGCGGCGGGCCAATCGGTGGGGTGGAGCTTTCCATCGCTCCCACGGAGCAAAGGTGTGGTGCCGCGATCCGACGCGCTGAGGGGATCGAGCGCCTGCCAGCCCTTGGGGCAGGCCATGCCGAGGTTCACCGGGTAGTCGGCCTGCGGGCTGAGGTTGATGGCCTGGCCGCTCTCGTCGAGGTGGAGCTTGAGCTGGCAGCCGGTGGCGCAGTAGCCGCAGATCGAGGTGAGGGTCGAGGCGGGCTTGAGGCGGGCGGGGATTTTTCCCAGGCCGAAGTCGCCCGGCGTCTGGACCAGATCGGTGGTGAGCGGGCCGGTTTGCTGTTTCAGCAGGTGGGAAAGCATGGGCGACACGGATCTAAAGAGCAGTCGGCATGCAGGGGCAGGAGGAATCCGGAGGCTTGATGCCCGATGTCGTCATGGCGGGTATGATTGGGACTCATGCCAGGCGGCGGCAAGTCCGTGGGGTGATGAAGGAGAGCCGGATCTCCCTACGAGGGCTGGGGTCGTGACAAAGGAAGCCGCAGCTTGAACGTCGTGCCTTGGCCAGGGGAGCTGGTGGCTTCGAGGTGACCGTCGTGGGCGAGGCAGATCGCGCGGGCGATGGCGAGACCGAGGCCGGTGTGGCCCTGGGTTTGCGTGCGTGCGCGGTCAGCGCGGTAGAAGCGGTCGAAGAGGTGCGGCAGGTGTTCGGCGGGAATGCCGGGGCCGGCATCGTGAACTTCGAGGAGCGCGTCATTATCCGAAGGATGACAGCGGACGGTGACGGGACTTCCGGCGGGAGGATGGGAAAGGGCGTTGGAGATGAGGTTCTGGACGACGGTTTCGAGCGAATCGGGGTCGCCGGTCACGGGGGCGGGGGAAAGGTCGAGCGTGAGGGCGGAGCCGCGCTCTTCGGCGAGGGGCCGGAGTCGGTCGGCGACGCAGTGGGTGATGGCCGCGAGGTCGCAGGGCTTCGATGGCCGGTGTTCGCTGCCGAAGTCATGGCGATCGAGGACGAGCAGCGAGTCCACGATGCCGCGCATGCGCTGGGCGGCGGTCTGGCAATTTCCCAGGAACTGCCGGTATTGGGCAGGGTCGCGCTCGGTTTTCAAGGCCCGCTGGGTTTCCGTGAGGATGATGGTCAGCGGTGTGCGGAGTTCATGCGAGGCGTCGGCGGTGAATCGCTTCTGGCGTTCGATGGCGGAGGCGAGGCGGTCGAAGGTGTCGTTGAGGACGTGGGCGAGCTGGTCGAGTTCGTTGTCGCGATCCGGGATGGCGATGCGTTCCTCGAGATTGCCGGCGGCGATGCGGGTGGCGGTGTGGGAAATGGCACCGAGGGGTTTCAAGGCGCGGCCCGCCAGCCACCAGCCGCCTGCGATTGCGGCGAGGAGGATCGAAGCCCCGCCGAGGGCGAGGAAAGCGCGGAAGCGATAGAGGGCTCCGAGCTCCGAGGAAATGTCCCGGCCGACAACCGTCACGGTCCCGGAAGGATGGCCGCGGTGGTGTTCGTGGAAGGTGCCGCGGTCGAGAACCCGTTTCTCGTTCCGGGGAAACGGCGGGCGCGTGAGGCCCTCGGGCGCATTCGGCGAGATGAAGAGTGGCGAGCCGTCGCTGTCCCAGACGGCGATGTAGGTGCCGGCGGGGTCGGACTTGAAGAGATCGCGGAACTCGGGCGGATCGTTGGCAGGGCTGCCGAAGGAGCGGAGGCGTTCCTTGATTTCTTCGAGAGTGGGCGGGCCGTCGTCCTTGTCCTCGTCGGCGGAGGTGAACACGCTGCGGAAGAACGAGCGCTCGTGGTTTCTGAGGTCCCGGTCGATGCGGTCCATCCGGTCGCGGGTGCTCAACCGGTTGGCGAGCAGGCCGACGGCGACGACCAGGCCAAAAGAGACGAGCGAATGCCACAAGAGCAACCGCCAGCGGATCGAACGGAAGGGGTGTTTCATGGCGAGAGGGGGCGGGGAGTTGCCATCATTCAATCGAGTAGCCGTGGCCACGGCGGGTGGTGATGAAGGATGAGCCGAGCTTTTTGCGGACGTTGGAGACGTGGACGTCGAGGAGATTGGAAAGGGTGTCGTCGCTTTCGTCGAAGAGATGCTCGTAGAGTTCTGAGCGGCTGATCACCACGCCGCGGTGAAGGGCGAGGTATTCGACCAAGGCATACTCGCGTGGCGTGAGAGAGACGACTTCGCCACGCTGGTTGAGAGTCCGCGCGGCGAGATCGAGGGTGACGTCCCCGATTTCGATCAGGTTCGAGGCCTGGCCGTGATTGCGGCGGATCAGGGCGCGGAGCCGGGCGAGGAGTTCGTCGAAATCGAAGGGCTTGGTGAGGTAGTCGTCGGCACCGGCATCCAGGCCGCGGATACGGTCGGGCACGGCGTCGCGGGCGGTGAGCATGAGCACCGGCGTGGCCTTGGTTTCACGCAGGCGGGCGAGGAATTCCCAGCCGTCGATTTCCGGTAACATGCCATCAAGGAGGATGGCGTCGAAGTCGATCTCCAGGGCCATGGCCAGCCCCTCGGCACCGTCAGCGGCGGTGTCGGTCGCGTAGCGCTCTTCCTGCAAGCCCTCGCGGAGGCTGTGGAGGAGGAGCGGATCGTCTTCGATGATCAGCAAACGCATCGGGAGATGGAAGATGGAAGATGGAAGATGGAAGATGGAAGATCGGGTTGAAGAGTGCTGAATCGACAATCTTCAATCCTCAATCGAAAATCCCTCACTCGTGTCGGAGGGCGTCGATGGGGTCGAGCTTGGCGGCGCGGCGGGCGGGCATGAAGCCGAAGAGGATGCCGATGGCGGCGGAGAAAATGAAGGCGATGAGGTTGATCTTGGGATCGAAGATGAAAGGCGTGCCGACGACTTTCACCAAGGCATGGCAGAGACCGTAGGCGAGGACGATGCCGGTGAGCCCGCCGATGCAGGAAAGCGTGACGGCTTCGACCAGGAACTGGAGCAGGACCTCTCGTGCGCGGGCACCGATGGCAAGACGGATGCCGATTTCCCGGGTCCGCTCGGTGACGGAGACGAGCATGATGTTCATGATGCCGATGCCACCGACGAGCAGGCTGACGCCGGCGACCGCGCCGAGCAGCGAGGTCATGACCTTGGTGCTGGAGGTGACGACGTCGGCGAGCTGCTGCGAGTCGAAGACATTGAAGTCGTCCTGCTCGTTGGCGGTGATGTTGCGGCGTTCGCGCAGGAGCAGGGTGATTTCGGCAACGATCTGCCCGCTCGGAAACCCGTCCTCGCCGGAAACCATGATCTGGTTGATGAACTTCCCGCCCTGGCTGCCGGTCTGGCGCCGGACCAGAGAGGTGTAGGGAACGATCACGTTGTCATCGAGGTCGTCGCCGAAGCCGCCCTGACCCTTGGCCGCGGTGACGCCGATGACCTGGGCGGAGGTGCTGCCGATGCGGATGCGTTTACCGATCGGATCGATGGGACCGAAGATCTTCTGCCGGATCGTTTCGCCGATCACGCAGACGGATGCGGAGTCCTCGACCTCCTCCTCGGTGAAAGCCCGGCCCTTGGAGATGTCCCAGTTGCCGATCTTGAAGTAGTTCGGCGTGGTGCCCTGGATGTCGAAGTTGGAATTGTTTTCCTGATAGGCGAGAGTCGCGTTCGATTGGACCATCGGCGCGAGGTCGGCGACGCCGTTGATCTGACGGCGGATGACCTCCATGTCTTCCATGGAAAAGTTGTCCGAGCCGCGGTTCCACCATCCCTGGCCGGGGCGGACGATGAGGAGGTTGCTGCCCATCTTGGAAATCTCGCCCTTGATGGTCTCCGTGGCACCACGACCGAGGGTGACCATGGTGACGACGGCGGCGACGCCGATGACGATGCCGATCACCGTCAGGAAGGATCGCGTGAGATTCCGACGAATCTCGCGGATGGCGATCAACAGGGCATTGAGAAGCATGAAGACCATGAGTTAAACCTTCGCATGTTGGGGGTTCCGCTCATCGCTGAAGATGAGTCCATCCCGGACGTGGATGACACGTCGGGCGTGGGAGGCGACTTCGTCCTCGTGGGTGACGATGATGACCGTGATGCCCTTGCGGGTGTTGAGTTCGTGGAGCAGATGCATGATTTCCACGGTCGTCTTCGAGTCGAGGTTGCCGGTGGGCTCGTCGGCGAAGAGGGTTTCCGGGTTGGTGACGATGGCGCGGGCGATGGCCACGCGCTGCTGCTGGCCGCCGGAAAGTTCGGCGGGCGTGTTCTTTTCCTTGTCGCTCAAGCCGACGCTGGCGAGGGCCGCGCGGGCGAGTTCGTGGCGGTGTTTCCGCGAATAGCCGCGGTAGAGCAGGGGAAGCTCGACGTTCTCCAAGGCAGAGGTTCGGGCGAGGAGGTTGAAGCCTTGAAAGATAAAGCCTAGCGCGTGACGGCGGATCAGCGAACGCTGGTCCTTGTTGAGGGTTTCGACTTCGATGCCTTTGAACTGATAGGAGCCGGAGGTGGGGGTGTCGAGGCAGCCGAGGAGGTTCATCAAGGTCGATTTCCCGGAGCCGCTTGGTCCCATCACGGCCACGAAATCGCCGCTGTCGATGGTCAGGTCGACTCCGCGCAGTGCCTTGAACGCGGCGGGACCGGAGCCGTAGACTTTCGTCAGTCCCTTCAGCTCGATGAGCGTCTCCCCGGTCATGATTCGACGGGTTCGATGCTGGTGATGACTTCGTCTCCCGGCTGAAGTTCGCCGCCGGTGATCTCGGTCACGCTGCCATCGGTGATGCCGGTCTCGATTTCGACTTTCACCGGCTCGTTGCCTTTCAGGATCCATACGGACGGCGCCCCGCCCTCGCTGCTGCGGGGACCATCGCGACGCCAGCGGCGGCGGCCGGGGCCGAGGCTTTCGACCAGGGTTTCATCCTCTTCCTCGGGGTTGTTGAGGTCTTCATAAACCTGGGGGTCGAAGCGCAGGGCGGAGTTCGGAACGGCGAGCACGTCCTGGCGATCGACCACCTGGATGTCGACCGTGGCGGTCATGCCGGGGCGCAGGGAAAGGTCTTCGTTTTCCACCGCAAGCTCGGTGTCGTAGGTGACCACACCGGAGGTCGCCGCGGCGGCTCCGTTGGCGGCGGCGGTGCTGGCGGCCGAGCCGAAGGCAACCTTTTTCACCGTGGCGGTGTAGGTGCGGCCGGGGTAGGCATCGACGTTGAAGGTGGCGGTCTGACCGGCTTCGACGCGGCCGATGTCGGCCTCGGACACGGAAACGACGAGTTCCATTGTTTTCAGATCCTCGGCGATGGTGAAGAGGGTCGGCGCGGTGAAGGACGCGGCGACGGTCTGGCCGGTTTCGATCGAACGGGCCAGCACGACGCCATCCACGGGCGAGCGGATGATCGCCTTGCCGAGGTCGCTCTCGAAGGAACCGATGTCGGCCTCGGACGCGGAAATGTCGGCCCTGGCGCTGGCGACATCGGCTTCGGCGCGGGCGACGGCGGCGCGGGAGGTTTCCATCACGGCCTCCGAGGGCGTCTTGCCACCGCTCAGGCGGAGGAGTTCCTCCTGGCGGGCGAGGGAGGCCTCGTTTTCCGCGAGCGTGGCCTCGGCCTGGCGGAGGCGGGCCTTCGAGGAGAGCAGCGAGGCGCGGGCGCGGGCGGTCTGTTGCTCGAGCTTGCTGACATCGAGCCGTAGCAGCTCCTGGCCCTTGGTGACCGGGTCGTTGGTATCGACGTAAACCTCGGTCACGATGCCGGACAGCTCGCTGCCGATGACGATCTGGTTGGTCGGCGCGAGGTTGCCGGAGGCGGTGACGATGATCGAGATGTCGGTCTTTTCCGCGGGGCGGGTGACGTAGGTGGTGCCCTGGCTCTCGGTCTTGTTACGGCGAAGATAGTAGAAAACCCCGCCGCCGACGAGGGCGAGGAGGATCACGATGACGATGATCTTCTTCACGGGGCGGGAAGCGCCGCTGCGGACGATCGCGGCGAGATCTTCTTCGTTGTGGGGCTTGGGCATGGACGTGAGCGTTGGTTTTCGGAAAAGGGAAAAGGAGAAAGGAAGACGGGGTCGGTCAGTGCGACCAGCCGCCGCCAAGCGCCTGGTAGAGGCGGATGTAGGCGGTGGTGCGGTCGGCGTGGGTCGAGGTGAGACTGTCCTCCAGGCCGAGCAGGGTGCGCTGGGAATCGAGCACCGAAAGGAAGTCGATCTCCCCGGCCTCATACTGCTGGCGGGCGAGCTTGTCGGTCTCGCGGGCGAGGCGGGTGGCCTTCTCGAGCGCGGCGAGCCTTTCCGCGATGCGGCGGCACGCGATCAGGGCGTCCTCCACCTCGGACAGCGCGATGAGAATTGTGGAACGATAGGCCTGGAGGGCTTGCTCCGTGCGGGCGTCACTGGCGTCGATGTTGGCGCGGATGCGGCCGGCGTCGAAGATCGGCCCGGCGAGCCCGGCGATGAGGTTGGCGCTGATGTTCTCCGGGTTGTAGAGCTTGGCGCTGGAGAGCGAGTTGATGCCGAGCGAGCCGGACAGCGAGAGCGAGGGGAAACGTTCGGCCTCCGCGGCGCGGGTCTGGGCGACGGAGGCGAGCAGGTTGTAGCCGGCGATGCGGACGTCGGGTCGCTGGCGGAGCGTGTCGGCCGGGATGCCGACGGCGAGGCGCGTGGCGGGATCCGGGATGGCGGACGCGTCGGAAAGGAGGGAGTCGAGCCCGCCGGGTTCGCGGCCGCAAAGTCGGGCGAGCAGGTTCTTCCCCTGGGCGATGGATTGCTGGAGTGAGGGGATGGCGGCCTTCGACTGGATCAAGCTGGTCTCGGCCTGGCCCGATTCGAGGTAATCGGCCTCGCCGGCCTGCTGGCGCCAATCGGCGATCTGATAGGTCTCGGTTTGGAGCGCGATGTTGCGCTGGAGGACGTCGAGGCGCGCTTGGTTGGCGCGCAGGCTGGTGTAGGCGACGGCGATCTCGGCGGCGAGCGAGGCGCGGACCGAGTGGAGGTTTTCCTCGGCGGCACCGAGGTTGGCGGAAGCGGTGGCGATGTTGCTGCGGGTGCCGCCGAACAGGTCGGCCTCCCACGAGGCGCTGAGGCCGGCGGAGTAGGAGTTGCTGGTCGTGCGGCGGGTGCCGTCGCTGTCGGAGATGCCCGCGCTGGTGCCGGTGGAGCCGGAGAGGGTGGGGAAGAGGGCGGATGCGGTGGCCTTGCGGTTGGCGCGGGCCTCGCGGATGCGGGCGGTGGCGGAAGCGACGTCGGGGCTGCTTTCCAGGCCGGTGCGGATGACGCGGGTGAGCGTGGGGTCGTCGAACGACCGCCACCAGCGCTGGAGGTCGCGGTCCGGTTCGGCGGTGGGGAAATTGCCGGCGTTTTTCCAAGAGGTGGGGATCGGTCCGGTGGTCGGGACCCGGAAAGGCGACATGCACCCGGCGAGGAGCAGGATGGGAACAAGGCCGAGCGCGGCGAACTTCATGGGCGGAGCTTGGCAGGGTGGACCTTTAGGGAAGATGAAGAAGTGTGGCACTTTGCTCGGGAGAACGGCGAATGCCGGGGGGACACTCCCAAAGGCGTATCTCGACCGAAAAGCTGCGTTTTTCGGGACCGAATGGCGCTCAGGGCTCATTCGTGGAGCCGGGAGCTGCATGGGTGGGTGGGTTTGGAGATACGGAGGATGACGGAGGCCATGGAGCAGGGCGGTCAGGCCCGGGAAAGGGTTCAGCGAACTCCCGGCAGGAGTGGCGAGTGATGAGGAAAAGGGAAAAAGTGGTGGGTCATGGCTGTTGAAAGATCGTCGTTGATTTAAGCTGCAAGGCGTCAGACCCAAACAACCCTACTCGGATTTGATCCTACCTATCCTATCCATCTTGGTCCATTTTCCTCCCGAGGTTGATCATCCTGAGGCACGGAGTCGAAAGTCCCGCGTGGTTTGCATCCAAGTCACCCTCCCCCTGCCTTTCTCCGTGACCTCCTCAAACCTCTGTGCCTCCGTGATGGGAGAAAGCCCTTCAGGCCCCAGGTGCATGCAAAACGGACGGAGCCCAAGGACGGCAGCGTGTTTGGATGATGGATCGCAGATGGTAGATCATGGATGGCGGATGGAGAGCCGAAGGCGCAACGGAGCGCCGAATATGAATTCGGCATCGCCTCACCCCCCAAGCTTCCTATTCTCAAAGATAGACAGCCCCGCTGCGTCTGCAAAACGGAGCGCCGGTTTTCAAACCGGCACCGCCTTCACCCGCAGCCTCTCTTCCTCGAAGATAGCCAGCCCTGCACCCCGCCGCTTCTTCTAAAGAAGCGCCGATGATGAAATCGGCACCGCCTCACTCCACACTGCCTTCCGCCGCACCTGGTTGTCTGTCATTCCACAACATCGCGCCTCGTCGCTTCGGGGACATTTTCGCGAACCGGCTCGTCAACCCAGCTGAAATTCGGCGAACTGGTTCCTCAAGCATTCCGAAAATTCAACCATCCTGAGTAAAAATCGTCGCTGGAGCCGCTGACTCGAAATCGTAGAGAAATGATTGAAGACCAACCTCTTTCCCGCTAGATTCCCGCCCACGAAATCACCCCGCCACGCCTCATTCTTGAGTTCGCGCGGTGGGTGAACTAATACTGTTAGCCAAAGAATGAAGCCCGCAATACCGCTATCAAATCGCGAAATAGCGTCGTATTGGGCGTTACATCAAGACGAGAGTGGACTTGCCGTTGACTGGGCAGAAGCGCATGAGCGGTGCTGGCGATGCGGATACAAGGGGCGACTTCAGCATTGCCACATAGTCCCAGGATCGCGCGGCGGCCTCTATGGTGTCGAGAATCTCGTTCTTCTTTGCGGTCGTTGCCACCGTGAAGCTCCAAACATTGCCGACGAACGATACATTTGGATCTGGCTTCGAGCCAACGCTTTTCCATTTTACGACTCATCGTTGTATTTCAGGGCGGTGATTGAGTTCGAGCACATGTTTGGTCGGCCACCGTTTGAAGGAATGTCAGAAGACCAGTTGCGTGCGGCTCGTGACGAAGTGATGAAGATTATCGACTCTACAATCGTGCACTGGGGCGAAGGACGAAGGAACCCATCAACTCTTGCTTGCATCTTTGCTAAGACCGAGGAGGCATTGACTGGCGTGCATCCAGAGCCAAGGCGTGGATCGTGGTTGGAACAAGCGATCTTCGCACCCAAACCAATGGCTAACAACACGCTCCATCCAACGGCGGGCGACGCTCCAGTTTGAATTCGGACTTCCATCCCCGCCGTGGATGAGCTAGACGTTATGCCAAGAATATGGGCGCATTCGTAATTAGCCTAGCAGCCAGCTTAGTGGCGGTTGTCCTCGTCCTTTGGCTCGAGCGACAGCGTAGGCCATTGCTGGACGCGATCGTCCGAGATCCCACGGTAATCCCCGCAGGCGATCTCAGGCCGCAGTGTACATGGCTCCAAGTGGGAATAGAGAACAAGCCGTGTCCATATTGGCTCTCCTGGGTTTATCAGCGCGAGCCGGCTCTAGGCGTGCGAGGGTATCTGACGTTTCATCAGCCCTGCGGATGCAGGCTTCTAGATGGGCACATGCCGGTTCGTTGGAGTAGTAGCCCCGAGGTTCGAGTTCAACCGACGCAGATTGGCGGGCAGACGGTAGCCTATTTGGAGAACGACGTGAAGAAGGCCGACGTTCTTGCGAATGCGATCGAACCGATTCATCCTGTAATTACGTTTCCGGATGGGGCCATTCACGGATGGACGAACGAGAGTTACGCCCATTCATGGCGCCATCCTTCATGGGGGATTCAGGAGACCCATTTCGTCGTGCTTCTCACATTGACCTGCTCGGATCGGACTTTCCAATGGGCCTTCAAAGTCCTAGCTCCGGGCTACGGTCAGACAACAATTGAAAAACTGGATGCGGAGTTTGTGGGGCGATACGCAAGAAAGGCATAACAAGGCGGCGCTCCTAACACCTGCCCCGCCGCGAGTTCGATCCGCCATGACCATTCAACCTTCAACCCACAGTCGAAGCCGCGCCCAAGGGCAGGTGTAGGAGGCCTTTGACGTTAGCCAAAAGAAATTATGCCAAATTACGTCCACGGCAATATTGAATTCTCAGACGTGAGCGCGATTGTGACGCAAATGGAACAAGGCGGATCGGACCGAGATGTCTGTATTCTTGCCGGCACCCTTTTGGAAAACGCTCTCAGGCGTCACTTGGAGAAGTTCATCCATAAGAATTCGATTTTTTCTGGGAAAGATCTTTGGGGGCCGGGCCAACCTCTTGGGACATTCTCAGCAAAGATCGAAGTGGCGCGCGCCTTCGGACTGATTCATGATGTGAATTACGTCGCCCTTCACAGAATCAAGAAGATCCGGAATCACTGCGCTCACAGCCTCGGGGTCTCAAACGCTGAGACAGTTTCGCTTGAGGCTGATCCAATTCGAGGATGGCTTCTTGATCTTTTCTCGGAGCAACTCCTTCAAAAGCTGTCCAAGGAGACTGCGGAAAAAGTGCGAGAGAGCCACAAGAACGCAGTAGAAAATGAACCAAGAATCATATTCAAGGCATACGTTTGGCAAATGTGCCTAGAGTGGCTCAGCGATTGGGACGAGGAGACCACTTATGGACTGCTGGTTCCAAAAGATGTCCAACAAGACGGCGCTGGACAACCCGCTACCCAATCGCGTCAACCTAAGCAGTGAATGATTGACTGCCAGTGGTTTGCGCGTCGTCTTCGTTCGTATCTGAGGTGACGGAGATCTGGTGCGAACACCCGGAGCTCCTCGAACCGGTCGAGTGACAGGAGATAAATGGAGAAAAAATCACTGATCTTCTCGATGCTCATCCAGCCTCCAGCCCCGTGCTTCCGGCAGAGGTCGTTGTGAAGTTTCAGCGTCAGAACCTGGTAGATCATGGCTGCGAGGACGAGTGCCTCCAGATGAAAGTAGTCGCTTTTGTGGGTGAGAGCCCGATGGATCTGGCAGGATTGCTTGAGCGCCCGGAAGTTGATTTCGATGCTCCAGCGTAGCGAATAGATGTCATTGAGCCTTCTCGGGGTGATCGCCTTCG
>CBFGTS010000005.1:0-290670 GCA_965652295.1 uncultured Haloferula sp.
CCGATCCGCATTTCTCACTTGCCTGAAGACACCGCTGCTCGGTGATGGAAAAAAGCAACTTGGAACCTGAATGCCTGCATCCGCGTTGATCTGCGGGGAAATCGGAATGGCGGGTGCCCATCAATCCTCCCGAGCTTGATTGCCCTGGTTTACGCTTGGCAGCGATGCGCCGGGGCGGATCGTGGAGCCCGTGACTCCACGGCGCTTCCCGGCTCTCCCTCACTGGCACTGGCTTTGGCTTGCGGTCATGGTTGGGCTGACGCTCGCGTTGTGGCATTTCCGTTTCGCGGCGGTGACTCATCCGCTCAACGGCGACGCGGGCTTTTCCAAAGGCCTCCATGGATGGGAAATCCAGGGAGGTGTTCCCGGGGACGTGGGTGCGGACGGACGGTTCATCGCCCGCTTCACGCGAGCCGAGAACCGGGGTCCGACCACTCCTGCGCTCCGCTGGCTGGGCAGAATCCCCGACCTCCGGTTCCTGCGCGTGCGCAGTGAAGTGAGGTGGACCGAGGTCGTTCCCGGAGGACCCCACTGGGCGAAGCCGCGTCTCGTTTTGGTCGGCAAGACTCCGGGAGGCCAGCTCGCCTATCCCCGGGATCACGCGGCGTTTCTCGGCGAGGGCACCCGCGGCTGGCACGTCGTGGAATCGGTCTATGAGCTGATCCCGGAGATGCCGGAGATCGGGCTCGCCTTCCAGATGTTCGGGCCGCAAGGGACGCTTGAGGTGCGCTCCCTCGAACTCACCGCGCTGCGGCAACGCCCGTGGGTTCCCGCGGCCACGGGACTGCTGATGGCCGGATGGCTCGCCTGGCTGACGCGCTGGCTTCGGACATCGCCCGCCCCCGCCGCACTGGGGCGCGGCGTGGCCGCCGCCGCCCTCCTGCTCGCCGCCTCATGGTATCTCATCCTGCCCGGGGCCCGGCTGCAGTTCAAACCCCTGGTCGGCTCCTTCATCACCGGAGAGGCGGCCCCCTTCCAGCCCCCGTCGCCGGCTCCCGCCCCTCCTGCGCCGGTGAAGCGCCGTCCGCCCGCGGAGGCACCGGTCACGTCACCGTCCCCCGCTTCCGAACCGCGCTCCGCTCCCACGACACCTCCGGCTCCGGAAACCCGCCAAGCCCCCTGGCTCACCGAGCTGGTGCGGGAATTCGACATCCGATTCCGGTTCGTTCACCTGGCGGCATTCGCCGGGCTCTCGCTCGCCTCATTCATCGCCCTCGGCAGCCTGCGTCCCCGCGGCCCTCTGGCGGCAATCGCGTTTCTCTCCGAGCTCATCAACGACTGGCACAACCGCGAGATCGATTGGGGAGACCTCCTCGACCTGTTCTGGAATCTCCTCGGTATCCTCCTCGGCCTGACCCTCTTCGCATGGGGCAGACACCGGCTCCACTGCCGAAAGCCCCGCCCCCGCTGATCATCCCGGCCTTGCCAACTCTCCCCTGCTCCCTTTCACTCCGCGCCCGGCCATGGCCCTGATCGTCCAAAAATACGGCGGAACCTCCGTCGGCACCATCGACCGCATCCGCAACGTCGCCTCCCGCATCAAGCGCACCCGCGACCAAGGCAACCAGGTCGTTGCCGTCGTTTCCGCCATGTCCGGCGTGACCGACAAGCTCATCGGCATGGCCAAGGAGTTCGGAGAGAGCCCCGCCGAGCGGGAAATGGACGTGCTCCTTGCCACCGGCGAGCAACAATCGATCGCCCTCGTCGCCATGGCGCTTCACGAACTCGGCGTCGAAGCCGTTTCCGTGACCGGCCGGCAGGCGGGCATTCTCACCTCTGGCTCGCACACCCGCGGTCGCATCGAGGACATCAAGCCCGACTTCATGCGCCGCTCGCTGGAGGAAGGCAAGGCGCTGGTCGTCGCCGGCTTCCAGGGCACCACCCCCGAAGGCATGATCCACACCCTCGGCCGCGGCGGGTCCGACCTCACCGCCATCGCCGTGGCCGCCGCCGTGAAGGCCGACGTCTGCCAGATCCTCACCGACGTCGATGGCGTCTACACCTGCGATCCCCGCATCGTCCCCCACGCCCGCAAGCTGCCGGAAATCTCCTACGACGAAATGCTCGAACTCGCCTCGTCCGGGGCGAAAGTGATGCAGTCGCGCTCCGTCGAATTCGCCAAAAAATACGGAGTCGTCTTCGAAGTCCGTTCCTCCCTTAATGACAACCCGGGCACGCTGGTGCTCGAAGAACATCCCGCCAT
Organism: uncultured Haloferula sp.; assembly: GCA_965652295.1. GTDB lineage: Bacteria > Verrucomicrobiota > Verrucomicrobiia > Verrucomicrobiales > Akkermansiaceae > Haloferula. Next base: position 2,204 of record CBFGTS010000005.1, read on the forward strand.
GGAAAACGTCGTCATCCGCGGAGTCTCAATCGAGCGCTCCCAAGCCCGCGTCACCATCATCGGCATCCCGGACGAGCCCGGCATGTCCGGCCGCATCCTCGCCGCCGTCGGCGATGCGGAAGTGAACATCGACATGATCGTCTCGAACATCGCCCACGACGGCATGGCCCGCCATTCGTTCACGATGCACTCGAACGACCTCGGCCGCGCCCAGGCCGCCCTCAAGCCCGTCCTCGCCGAGATCAGCCCGCTGGCCAAAGTCGAGACCGAGGCCGGTATCGCCAAGCTCTCCTGTGTCGGCATCGGCATGCGCTCCCACTCGGGCGTCGCCGCCACCATGTTCCGCGCGCTGGGCGATGCCGGGATCAACATCGGCATGATCTCCACCTCGGAGATCAAGATCGCCGTCACCGTCGATGAGACCCGCATCGAGGACGCCGCCCGCGCCGTCCACGACGCCTTCGCCCTCGACAAGGCCCCGGTCTGATCACCGCGCCAAGGTCCGCTCCGCTTTCCGCAGCCGCCACCCCTCCGGGTCTGGCGGCTGATTCTTTCCCCCTTGGGAGGCTTCCTTTGGTTTGAAGGGTCAAAGGTAGGTGGAACATGCAAGACTTGAGGTCTAAAGAAAATCCTCAGCCGTGGAGGATAGGAATATCCCGTCGCCATCCATGAGCCATGCGACCCAGTGGCCGCCGTTTTTCCCAGTCCCTCCGTGACGAGAAAATCGGATGGAGAGCCCGATATCGCCACACAGCCCATTTCGCTGAAGTGACCCTTTCGTCAACTTCATGGCTGAACTCGCTGATGTTCCGTCGAGGCTCCCGCACTACTCGATTCGGCCTGATGCTCTTCTCCGAATGCTGCCGGGCTTATTATTGATCCGGCCAAAGCATCTGGATATTTCTCTTCCGATCCGAGATTTACTGTTGTGCATCGGGAGGTAGAGCTGATAGAGCCTGCCATAATAGGCCTTTGTAAGGCTCATGAATTATGGCCCTTTACGCATTCGACGGCACTTGGAATCAACCGGATTATAACTTCGAGGACGGGGAGGATACGAACACCAATGTCTTCCGCTTTGCCACCGCCTACGCTGAGTGCCACGGCGAGGATGGCCGGGCGCTGACCCAACAGTATCTTGCCGGAGTAGGAACCCGCTTCCGCAGGGTCGGGAAAGTCATTGGCGGGCTTACCGGCGCGGGAGGCCGCGACCGGGTGCGGGAAATGCTCGAGTTCTGCGCCGAGGAGTTCGAGAAAGGCGATACCACCGTCGATATCATCGGTTTCAGCCGGGGTGCCGCACTGGCTCTCCATTTCGCCAATCAACTGGTCGATGGAGTCAGGATGAACGGCGAAAAGTTGAAGGTCGACTCGATTCGCTTCCTCGGCCTGTGGGATGTCGTTCCCGCTTTCGGCATCCCGGGCGCGATCATCGATTGGGCGAATGACATCAACATCGGCTGGGATCTCGATCTTCCGTCACGGGTTGAGCATTGCGCGCATGCACTGGCCCGTCACGAGCGACGACAGGCGTTCGACGTCCATCGGCTCGACCCGAAACACAAGCATCCACACGTCCGTGAGTTGTGGTTCCGTGGCAGTCACAGCGACATCGGCGGCGGAAACGGAAACTCCGGTCGCAACGCGATCGCGTTGAGATGGATGATGGAAGAAGCGCGCAGCGCTGGAATCCCCTTCACCGATGCGCAGATCGAGAAGGTCCGGGCCCAGGAGAATCCCGGTGCGCCGGTCAAAGCCGTGGAAATGAAGACCGACCGAATCGACCGCGAGTTTCATGAGGGCGACCAGGTCCACCCCAGCGCCGCCCGGAGGCTCGAGGTCGGGGAGTCGAAAGAGATCCCGGTGGATTCGCGGCAGCCCTTTGATTTCTCCGGCTTGATGGTGGAGGCGGACGACCGCTACCGGATCACTCCCGACCCCGCGGGCCGCTGGCACGATGCGGACATCGAGTGCGATGCCACCGGCTGGCCGGAGGACCTGAGCCGCAATGACCACTGGTGGTCGAAACTGAAGGAGGGCCTGCTGGAGTCCGGCATGGTCGGCCTGCTCCGCCGGGTGCGCTCGGCGAACTGGTTCGAAGTCTGCGCCTGCCCGGGCTTTGACGACGATCTGGCGTTTCCCGTCGGCAAAGGGCAGCACGCTACCGAGCCGTGGGTGTGCCCGCGTAGCGGACCTCTCAACTTCTTCGCCAACGACTCGGCCATTCCCAACAAGTACGGCAACAACCGTGGCAGCCTCACCGTCACCGTGACGCGCGTCGGCTGACCCCGCTTCCCCCCGCCGACCCATGAGACCTCCTCTCCACTTCGGCCGCGTTCTCGCCGGTTGCCGTCTCCGGACCTCCGACGGCGAGTTTTTTCTCAGCGCCGCCCGGAACCCAGCGGACGATCCCGCCACCCGGCCCTTCGCCCCGGTCCGCGAACTCGAGGACCACTTCGTGGCCATCCGGGGCGAGGTCCATGGCACGACGATCCTCGGCTGCACGCTGGAGGAAGTGGCTCCGCCCTTGTCGTCGATCGTGTTCTCGAAGCTGCTCGATGCCGACCAGGGCATCCGCGACCGCGTGCTGGAAATCGCCCGCGAGGCGCGCGACGAGCTGACCGGCATCCCGGTCGCCGTGCCGGTAGAGGAGCGCGTTTTGGAAGTCGCCCCCTCGGGCTCGCGGCCGTTGTGCGTGCTCGATATCGGCCACAGTCCCGGTGCGCCCGGGGCGTGCGGGAATTTGGGCAACACCCGGGTTTGTGAGTTCGGCTTCAACTCGGAGCTGGCGGAGATGATCCGGGGAAAAGTGGTCCAGGCCGAGGTGGCGATCACTTCCCGCGACGACGGACCTGCCGGCTATCGCACGCTGCCGGCGAAGATCAACGCCCTGCGTCCCCACTTCGCGATCAGCCTCCATGCCAATGGCGATGACGGCAGCGGGCGGGCCCGGGGCACCGAGGTGCTTTATTGGCACAGCTCTTCCGAAGGACGCCGGTTGGCCGCGCTGCTCCAAGCGGAGTTTCTCACCGCCTTGAAACTCCGGGACCGCAAGCTCAAGCCTCGCACCGCCACCGACCGCGGCGGTTCGCTACTGCGCGACGTCCGGGTGCCGATCGTCATCGGCGAACCGTTTTTCATCACCAACACCGAGGATCTCCGCGCTGCCGCCGCGAAGAAGTCCGAGCTGGCCGCAGCCTACGCGGCGGCGATCGACGCCTACGCCTCCTCGCTTTCCCACCCGCCCGAAACGCTCACCAGCGGCCACGTCGTCGCCAGCCATCTGGAGCCTTCGGAGCGGTTCAGGTTCGTCGCCACTGGACTGACGAAACGCGAGTTCCTCGACCGCAACCGCCACGAACTCGATCGCCTGATCGCGGCGGTCAACGCACGGCTCAAGCAGCAGTATGACGACGCGCTGGTGCGGGTCACCGCCGAGGACGCCCGGGTCATTCTCAACTGCGAGGCCGGCCTGCGCGGAGGAAAAGTCGATCCCGACCACCGGCACTCCGAAGGCGAACGAGGCCTGCTGCCGTTGCCGGAGAACATCCGCGACTGGGTTGGCGACGACGCGCCTCGCTGGGACCACGCCATGCCGCTCGCGCGAAACCTCGAGTATTTCTTCCTCTATCTCGGTCAGTTGAAAAACAAGCCCATGGCCAGGTCCGGCGGTCGCGATCTCTACCGCGATCTTTTTCGTGAGTCCGGCATCGCGGCCGATCCGAAGCGCCAGGCCCGGCTGCTCGCCGCCGTCGTGCACGGCTATTTCTACAGCGGCACCTACCGCGATCGGAAAGTCCCCTTCGCCACGCTTCTCGACGGCTTCCGCAGCAACCGCCCGCTTTCCGAAATGATGGCCTCCACCCGCTACGTTCACGCCGGCAAGCCGTTGATGGTCGGTCGTGAGAACAACATCGAAGAAGCCCTCGGCTGGGCCTGAAACACGTCTCTCCATGAAACACGTCCTTTTCATCCACGGCTGGAGTGTCACCGATACCGACACCTACGGCGAACTCCCCGAACGCCTGGCGGCGGAGTCCGGCATCCAGGTGCGGCATCTTTATCTCGGGAAATACATCAGCTTCCACGACGAGGTGCGCATCCAGGACATCGCCTGCGCGATGGAGGAAGCCGTCGCGCGCGAAATCGACCTGCCCGCTGGCGAGCGCTTCACCGCCATCACCCACTCCACCGGCGGACCGGTCGTGCGGACGTGGTGGAATCTGTTCTACGCCCACTCCGGTCGCGAGTGCCCGATGAGTCACGTCATCCATCTCGCCGCCGCGCAGTTCGGCTCCAGCCTCGCCCAGCTCGGAAAAGGCCGGCTGTCGCGGATCAAGGGATTCTTCCAAGGCGTCGAGCCGGGGAAGGGCGTGCTCGATTGGCTCGAACTCGGAAGCCCGGAGTCGTGGGACCTCAACCAGATCTGGATCCACGCCCGCGGCACTGTCACCGACAGCGCGCCGGTGTTCAGCTTTTCGCTCATCGGTCAGCAGATCGACCGCAAGCTCTACGACAACCTCAACAGCTACACCGGCGAGATGGGCTCCGATGGCGTCGTCCGCGTCGCGGCCAGCAACCTCAACGCCTCCACGGTGCGACTCATCCAGCGGATGCCCACGGCGAACCAGCTCGCCAAAGGTCAGGCATCCGCCCTGAAAATGGACGAGGCCGAGGTCATCGAATCCGAGCGTGTCCCGTTCCGGATCGTCCCCGGTGCCGCGCACAGCGGCGAAAAGATGGGCATCATGAGAAGCGTCGGGAAAACGGGCAGCTCACCCGTGGTGGGGCTCATCAAGCGTTGTCTCAAGGTCACCGATGAAGTCGGCTATTTCCGCCTCGCCGCGGAGTTCGAGGCGGAGAACCACGACGTCGTCGAGGCCGAGCGGGTCGAAGTGGAGGACCGCCTGCTGTTGGGCGACCGGGTTTTCCTCCACGACCCGTGTTCGATGGTCATCCTGCGGGTGACCGATGACCACGGCTACGTGCCGGAGGACCTGCGGGTCCTGTTCACCGGCGGCGATAGCCAGCACGGCGACCCGAACCAGTTGCCCAAAGGCTTCCTCATCGACACCCAGCGCAACTCGCGCCACCGCGGCACGCTCACCTTTTTCTTCAACCACGACATCATCCACGGCTGCGGCGCGGTGTATCGCCAAACCAACGGCCGACGGCGCAAGGTTCGCGACGCCCAGCCCGGGATCGCCAATCTCGGCATGATGATCGAGGCGTTCCCCGACGAGGGCTTCGCGCACTACCACCCCGCCTACATCCGCCCCTCGCCGGAAATCCTACGCCGCATCATCCGCCCGCACTCGACGGTGCTCGTCGATGTCGTGCTCAAACGGATCATCCACCGCAACACGATGGACATCACACGCGACCTCAAACGCGGCTCGTTCAAGGGAACCAAGCCGGGGCCGGCTCTCGACCTCGAATGACATGATCGCGCCCAACCCCATCCCCGAAGTTTACATCCTGTGGCACCAGCACTGCGCGCTCGGCGAGACCCTCGCGCGCCGCATCCATGCGTGGCTGCGACCGGGGAACGGCCTCGGGCCGGAGGTCTTCTACCGCTGCCTCCCGGCTCCCGGTGAAAGCCCACGCGGTCTGCCTTTGCCGATCCCTGGCGAACTCCGCGGCGGCGGCATCACCCGCGCTTCGCAGGCAACGACCAACTTGCAGATCCTCATCCCGCTGATCGACGACAACCTCATCGCCGATCCCCTGTGGCGCGAGTGGCTCCGGCGGCTGGGAGAAGTCGAGACCCTCGTCGCGCTTCCTGTCGCGCTCGACAGCACCGCCTACAACGTCTCCGGCGGCCTTCGCAGCCTGAATTTCCTCCGTCCCAGCGGCCTGCCCCTCGCGCCCGACGCAGGTCCCGACGTCCACGAGGCGGTCGTCCGCTCCCTGCTCAAGCAACTCACGGAAAGTCTCTGCCGGCTGATGCTCTACGCCGGCGACAACGACCCTGCCGATGCCCCGAGCACCCAGGGAGGACTGCGGCCGAAGTTGAAAATCTTCCTCAGCCACGCCAAGGCCGACGGCGTGCAGCCAGCCAAGCGCCTGCGCGACTACATCTACAGCCAGACGCAGCTCGCGGCCTTTTTCGATGAGAACGACATCGCCTACGGTCGCTCGTTTTCCGGAGTCATCGAAAGCGATCTCCACGCCCGTGAGACCGCCGCGATGATCGCCATCCGCAGCCCGAAGTATGCGAGCCGCCCGTGGTGCCGCCGCGAGCTGTCGCTTTTCCGCCGGCCGAGGAAACTGTCCCACGATGGCGAAGCGGTCGAACGCTGGCGACTGCATCCCACGCTGGTGGTCGATGCCCTCACGCCCGACGGCGAAACGCTCGGCGTTCCGGAGTTCGGCAACGCGCCATGCCTCCGCTGGGAAGACCTGCCCGGACGCGAGGAAGTCGTCGTTTCCAGCCTGTTGCGGGACGTGATGTTGTCGGCCTTCCACACCGCGCTCGGTCAGGCGGTGGCGATGACCGCCCAGCCGGACAGCGTCGTGATCAACTGGCTTCCCGATCCCATGAGCATCCTCCATCTTCCCAAGGTGAGATCCGGCGTCGGCGAGTTCGAGGTGATCTATCCCGGCCGCGGGCTTTCCGGTGCCGAACTCGACATCCTGTGGGAAGCCTTCCCTGAAATCACCTTTCGATCCTTCGACGACCTCACCTCATGAACCCCAACACCAAATACCGCGGCCGGCAGAGTGAGGATCGTCTGATCGCGTTTTCCATCGCCTACGAGCGCCACAACCTCCTTGCCCGCGGCCTCGGGCTGGAACATCTGCGCGAACTCGTGCTCGGCATCGCCCGGCCGCTGCTGCGCCAGGGAGCCAATCTCGCCTACGGCGGCAGTTGGGCGGAGATGGAAGGCAACTTCACCTACGACCTGCTGGGACTCATCAAGGCGGAGCAGGAGGACAACAGCCTCGGCGGTCCCGACACCAGCGCCACCATCGGCATGCTTTTCAACCATGTCGCCTGGCCCTACTATGCCAATATCACGCCCGACATCGAGGCCCAGTGGATCAACTGCTGCCGCATTATCCGCGTGACCCAGGAGGACGCCGGCTTCGGCGGCGATGAAATCATTTCCGATGAGGAGCCGGACCCGGCCTCCGATCGTTTCCTTTTCAACCGCGCCTACACCCTCAGCACCATGCGACGGATCATGGCCGAGGGCTGCGATCTCTCCCTGCCCGCGCTGGGGCATCAGGCGTTCGTCCCCGGCGTCGATGCCCGCATCGTGATCGGAGGCAAGACCAACGGCTACGCCGGCATGATGCCCGGGATCTTCGAGGAAACCCTGCACGCCCTGAACCGCAACCGGCCGCTCTACATCCTCGGCGGCTTCGGCGGCGGTGCCGAACTGCTGGCAAAGGGCCTGCTCGCGCAGCCCGGCGAATCCATCCCGGAGCTGAACTACGACTACCATCGTAGAAACACACCGGACGTCGCCCGCATCCACGACCTCTGCGGCCGCTTCCGCAAGCCCGCCGATTTCACGCCCGAGAGCCTGTTCGACGAGTTCCAGGATGCCATCCGCCAAGCCGCCGCCAACTTCCCGCACTCGCTGTACAATGGTCTCGATGAGGCCCAGAACCGGGCCCTCATGACCACCTCCGACATCAGCGAAGCCCGCCGCCTCGTCCGCACCGGCCTCGACAACGGCTTCGGCATGTCGCGGCTGGCGTATTGATCTCGACTCCTTTTCCCATGTCCCACGACACCCCATCCCCCCAAGCCCAAGGCGCGCACAAGATCATCACGCTGCTTCGCAGCACCGTCGCCACGCAGAAGCTGCCGTATCAGCACGGCACCGAGGGGGCGGCGCTGGACAGCCTTTACAAGCAGGTCTTCCTGCCCGCGCGCGAGGTGATGGAAGCCCATCCCGACGCCACCCTCGCGACGAAGATTTCCGAAATGCTCAACGGCACGCTGCGGCCGTTCATGGCCAGATGGCACCGGCGGAAGGAGAGTGGCGGCCTGGGTTCGCGCGATGGCGGCGATGCCTTCCGCGGAGAACTCGCCGACCTCCAAGAGCAGCTACGTGGGTATGCGCGCGAGTTTCATCGCATGGCCTACGGTTCGGAGTGGCGGGAGGAGAACGACGCCGTTCCTGCGGCGCTCAATGCCGATGACCTTGCGTTTCTCAGTCACCCCCTCGCCTACGGCATCCCCGAGGACGCTGAGGTGAATGGCGGCGTCCCGGAAGAAATCGCCCGGAACATCAACGAAGCCGAGCGGCAGGAAATCGAATCTCGTCGAGAAAAGACCGGAGCGGGAGGAATCGAAGGGCGGGATGCGGTAGGCCTGGCCTTCTCAGGAGGCGGCATCCGCTCCGCCACCTTCTGCCTCGGCGTCGCCCAGGTGCTCGCAGACAAGGGGCTCGTTCGCGATGTCGATTACCTCTCCACCGTTTCCGGGGGCGGCTATGTCGGTGGCTTTCTCGCCCGCCGCCTGGGCGAGGGCACGCCGCAGCGGGATCTCGGCGGAGCGCAGGGTCCGGATCCACGGGCGATCCAGTATTTGCGCCTCCGCGCGAAGTACCTGGCGGCCAAGAGCCTGTGGGACGCCTGGGGAATGGTCTTCTCCACCGTGGCCGGCATGCTGATGAACTGGATGGTGCCGCTGCTGGTCGTCACCATCGCCGCTTGGGCAACCATGCAGGTGAAGCTTCCCGCCGACGGCGAATCCGGCTGGCTCCCGGCGGTGACGATCATGCTGGGCGTCACTTCGCTCCTCACGTTGGGGTTCTTTTTCATGCTCCGTGCCTCGGTCCAAGCCGCACGGACGACCGGCGCTCTGGCTGGCATCGCGGCTGGTCTCACGGTTCTGCTGCTTCCCGCGTGGTGGATCGATCTGGGATTTGATCAGGTGTTCGCCCACACCGACCGGCCTTGGGACAACTGGCAGGATCTCGTGCAGGGATTGAAGGAATCACCCGTCGGCCTCTGGATTTCCGGCTCCACCACCGGTGCCGGACTGACTGCCACCGTAGCCGGTATCGCGGCAATGACGCCGGTCGTGCTCCGGTTCGTGCCAGTGCTCCGCTCGCCGAAGGGACGCCGGATCGTCAATCTGCTCTGCTTGTGGATCGCCGGCATCGTTCTACCACTGCTCGGCGTCGCCGTTTTCTACCTGCTGTGTGCGGTCGGGCGCGTCCGGAACGCAGTCACGCTCCCGGAGGGTATCTCCTTCGTAGGTGGCCTTCCGATCAGCGGGACCCAGTTGCTCGCTACCGCCATCGTGCTGCTCGGCTTGTTGGCGGTGTTCTTCCTCGACATCAACCTCACCGCTCCCTTCCGGCTCTACCGCAATGGTCTTCGCAAAACCTTCGTGGACGACCGTGATGGACCCGAACAACGGGTTGGTTTGGATTCCCTGAATCGGACCGGAATGGGTCCCTACCATCTCATCAACTGCACGGCCAACCTGCCGTCCAGTGACTCCATCAAGCTGAGCGAACGCAAGAGCGACTTCTTCCTTTTCTCGAAATTCTGGGCGGGCTCGCCGGTCGTCGGCTACCGCCCCACCGAAACTTGGCGAATGAATGGAAAGGTCCCCGACCTCGCCTCGGCCATCGCCATCTCCGGTGCCGCGTTTTCCTCCCACATGGGGCTTGGCTCCATCCCACCGCTGCGGGCGCTGCTCACCTTCCTCAACGTACGCTTGGGGTACTGGATTCCAAAGCCCGGCGACCGACCGCTCCGCTTCAAGCACCCGGGATTCTCCTGCCTGCTGCGTGAAATGACCGCTCTACGCATGTCCGAGAAGCAGCGCTGGCTCAACCTCTCCGACGGCGGCCACATCGAGAACCTCGCCACCTACGAGCTGCTTCGCCGACGCTGCAAGTTCATTCTCTGCGTGGACGGCGAAGCCGATCCGGATCTCACCTTCCACGGATTCATGACCTTGATCCGTCACGCACAGATCGACCTCGGGGTGCGTATCGATGCCGATCTCGATGATCTCCGCGGCGATCCGGCCACCGGGTATTCACGTTCCCACTACCAACTCTGCCGCATCCACTACCCCGGTGGCGGCACAGGCTTGCTGCTCTACCTGAAGCTCTCCGTCACCGGGAATGAATGCGAGCTCATCCGCCGCTACCGTGGCACCTGCCCGGAGTTCCCGCACCAGACCACACTCGACCAGTTCTTCGACGAGGAACAATTCGAAGCCTACCGCCAGCTCGGTGCGCATGTGGCTGAGGGTTTGTTCGCGCCGTGTTTGATGGGTGGGAAGGAGCACCCGGAGAACATCCCTGAGTGGTTCAGCCGACTAGCGGGCAACCTGTTGGAAAAGGAGACGGGAAACGACTGAAGCCGACACATGGCTCGCAAGCCCCCTCGATCTTCCCCTGATGCGCCCCACTGACGCTTCACTTCCTATCGCTACCTCGATAGCCGCGCATCATCAGCTCAAGCCCCACGAGGTGCCGTCGGATCTCGTCGCCAAGCGGCAGCGAGGGAGGTGACGTCACGGTTGTTGGCTCATGGAGACTTCAAAGGGTGTGATGCGTTTGATTCTTTCCACCCGCTTTTCGGCTTGCTTCAGAAGCACCTCCAGGTCGTTGAGATTCCATACACCACGGGCCTCCTTGCCGGCGAGAGGGCGCTCGTCATCCAGTACCGACCGCACCGCATTCATCCGGGCGATGGCCCACTTAAGAAGTGCCTCCGAAGTTTCCCCACCGTCCATATGTTCGTTTCCGTGGCGCGGACCTGTAAGATCAGCCTTGCCGGGACGCAGCTGGCTTGCAATTTCGCTTTTCCGGGCACGGCCAGCTCTTTCGAGGAGGATCATGGCTTCCACGATCCATTCGGTCGGTCGCCCGGGGAAGGCGGCAGAGCGTTCGCCCGCATCGCCCCAGTGCTCGTAATGGGTGATCGCTTCTCTAACGAGCCGCGCAGCGTCATCGACCTTTCCTGCGCGGAGCTGAGCCAGGGCGAGGGTATTCAGCAGGGCATATCCACGGTTTTTTCGGTTGTCATCGATCTTCGTCGCCAGGGTGGCGTATTTTTCGTAAATCGCAGAGTCTGCTGAATCGCCGAGGGCGACCGCCCACATCGCGCGAGCGGCAAGATCGTCGGGCGGATTGGTGATCGCGGGGTCGTGGAGGAGTTTTTGCCATTGCTCGGTCTCGCCTTCGTCCAAGAGGACGGCGCCGAGTCTTTGGATGAGGGAGATGCGGTCCTTTGTGCTCCAATCGCGTTCCAAGGCTTCCGCAAGGATGCCCCGAGCCGTATCAGTATGCTTCGCGCGGATTTCGACTTCAGCGCGGTGTTCCCAAGTTGAGTATTGGCTTTCATCGGCCTGTTTGAAGATAGTCCGGGCTCGCTCAAGATTGTCCGTTCCTCCAACTCGAATGAGCGCCAGCCCGAGGGTTTCTGAAACCTTTTCCGGATCGTCTCCAGCGAGGGCGATGATGAGTGTGAAATCCCAGGTAGCTGCGGCGATCTGGCCACCCAGCCAGTATCCATTGCTTTCAATGGTAGCAAAGTCCTGGGGCTCTTTTTTCATCCAAGCACAGAGATGGTCTTTTGCCGCCTCCCACTGGCCCCGGGTGGCGGAGGCGATGCAGGCGTTCTTGTGGCGGGCGATGTCGGCGGTGAGAGAGAAGTGAGGGAGGCCTGTTGTGAGGGAGGGATGGAAGGTTTTGATCCCCGCACCGCTGGCCTGTCGGGCGGAGATGCTTTCGAGCTTCTCGCGCAGGGCCGGGCCGTCGCCGCCCTGCACCTCCCACCGGCTGGCTTCCACCCTTGGTTGACCTCGGACTTCCCCGTATCCCAGCGCGAGGAGGAGGTCGCCTGAAAACGCGACCTGAGAGGCTTCAATTCGGCGGGGTAGCACGGCGAGGGCCTCCGGTCTTGCCGGTTCTCGCTGGCTGGCGTCGGGCACCGGCCAAAGGCGGACTTCGCTTTGAGCACCGACGGCCAACCAGTCGTTCTCCTCGGACAAGGCATGAGAGAGCGTGGGTCCTGGGTGCACCATGGTCACCAGTGGGATGAGGTTTTCGGAGGCCTCGTCTATTCTCCAGATCACGGCAGACCCATCGAAGCTGGTGCTGACGAGGCGGTCTTCGTCGGCGAAGAACCCTGCGGAGGTCACGTCGGCGGTGTGCTCTTCGGAGGCTTTCAAGGTTAGGGCACCGCTCCGGGAGATTTCAAAGACGCGGACTCGGTCGTCGACAGCACCGACGACGAGACGATGGCCGGAGTGGCTGAAGGCGAGGGCGGTGGTGGGATCCTGCGGCAGTTCCGTGTTTTTGAGGAATTCACCTGCGCCGCAATCGACGATTGCGAACGTGACCGGCCTGGGGCCGCTTTCAGGGGCATTGACCGTACTTCCCCCCACAGCCAGAAGACGTGCGGTCCGCGAGTAGGCAGCAACAGTCGGGGCGAAATGCAGGGGTTTCGAAAAGACTTCCTCACATGAGCTTCCATCCCAGTGATACACCTTCAGGATATACATCTTCAGGAAATGGCTTCGGCGTTCGACGGCGATGGTGAGGCTGCCGTCGTCGTTTTCAAATGCGGCCATCCAATGGCTACCGTCTCCGTCGGACGAGGGAAGCCGTTCGGTATGGCGCGGTTTTTCGGGCGATCCGGAGGGGTCCTCTCCGAGATCCCAGATTTCCATGTCTTCCAGATCTCCCCGACGAGTGAGAGAAACAGCCCATTTTCCTCCGTCGCTGGGGACGATCTGGCGAACTCCGGCGAGGGTTCGCGGCACCATGGATGTGCCTGCCCAGATCTTCGCCTCAGTGGTCTCATTGAGAGCGCCGGGCGCACGGTAGCGGTCCACCACGACGGCGCAGTGACCGTCGCGGCTCATGGTCGCGCGAATGGGCGTATCGACCGCCAACCATGCGAGGGGCTTGGTTCCCGCAGGCTGGGTTGACCAAATTCTCGCCGAATTGAGGGTGGTGGCCAGTAAATGAAAACCGTCCTTCGAGAAGTCCAAGGTGCCGACGGTGTCGCCGTGATGGAGAGGCGGCAGCGCAAGCGAGCCATCGGTGGCGTTCCAGAGCCTCAGATGGCGGTCACGATTCCCCGTGGCGAGGAAGCGCCCGTCGGGACTCCATGCCGCCGACCAGATCCACCCACCTTCTTCGACCTCCAGAGGTTGAGTGGGGAAGCCGATGTCTCCTTGGGACCAGAAGCAGAGGGTGCCGTCCTTCGCCGTCGATGCGAGTGTTTTTCCGTCCGGAGAAAACAACACATGGGTCAGTCCCGCATCTTGTCGAGAAAGCTGATGCCATGACCACGAGCCATCGCCCCTGTTGGCGAGCCAAACCGAACCGCTCTTATCGTCGGGCGTGGAGGTTCCGACCGCCAGATGCGGGTGCTCTCCCAGATGAAAGGTGATGTCCTCGGCGGGCGATTCGGTCATGCCGATTTCGGTCAGAAGTAAATCGGCCTCGCCGGTTTTGCTCAGCACCCGGATCGTCGATCCGCGCGTCTGGGTGGGGTCGGTCTGAGCGGTGGCCACGGTACCGTCATTTCCGATTGCAACACGTATGACGGGCCCGGCATCCCCAAAGCCGGAAGATGATATCGATGTGCTACACTTCTCGACCCCGTCGCTGGTAATGACAAATTTGAAGACGTTCAGTTCACCGTGGGTCAGCATCCCGCGCCCTTGCACCGCCTTCAGGGCAGTGCGGCCGACGGTCCGGAGCGTGTGGACGACCCGGTTGGGGTCCGCTGGTCCCGGTGCCGCGATCGCGAGCCCCACGGCAAGTGTCGGCACGCCATTCACGCGGCGAAAGACCATGTGCCGGATCTCTCCATCGACATCGATGGTCTGGGCCGGCTTTCCATCGGGAGCGAGGCTGGCGACATTCCAAAGGACGATTCTGCTACCGTCGCGGACGGCGAGGATGGCTTGGTTTGCGTCGTCCCCGCTGTTGTTCTCCAGAAAACTCAGCGAGTTGATCTTCATCCCATCGGGAAGGACGAGGTCGCGTGCTGTGCTGCTGACCCCAAGCTGGCTCACCGAAAGGCATGTCCTTTCGTTTTCATCCTTAAACGCGAGGGCGACCCACTTTGATCCATGGCTCCAATCAGCGGCGAAGAGCAGCTTGTCGTCGAAATGTTTTATTCTATTATCATTTTTGTCGTTTTTCGAGAGGCAGGCGACGAGTGCGGGGAAACGGTCGAGGGCCATCTTTGCGCGGACACGACGCGTCATTTCATCACGCTTGAATTGCTTTGATTTCAGAGAGTCGGGCAATTTTTCGACCACGCGGAATCCAGGCTCTTTGGGACCCGGAGAAATGGCGGCAGCGAGCCAAGGGGCCGAAAGCGATAGATCACCGTCGTTCTGAGCGGCCACGCCACGCTCGTCGAAAATTGCGAGCATGTGGCCGGCGATCCAGTCGTCCCGCCACAACACTCCAATCGCGAGTGCGCATACCGCACCGATAAGGGAGCCTTTGGCAAACCAATGGGCGATCCGGGACCACCGGAGGAAATCTCGTTCGAGCTTCTGGAGTTTCTTCCCGACGCTCCATTTCAGAGTTTCACGCAAGCGGGCTCCCCGTAGTAGCGACCGCACGGCGTCCAGCCAGCGTCCCGGGTGGCAGCCACTGGAACGTTTTAGGGCGCGCCATTCGCGCGCTTCAGAACGGAGGCGCCAAGCGATGCGGTAAGTTTCCTGCTCGCTCGCGATCCAATCGACCAACTGCGTCCAAACTTCGGTGAGCGCCGGGTGGGCCATACGCAGGAAACTCCGATCCCCATGGCGGTCCTCGGTGCTTCGAATGATGATGCCCACTTGGACAAATGCCCCGATCACTTTCTCAAGCAACCTTTCTCGCGCTCCCCGGCCCAGGGGCTTGAGCATCGGATCGCGTGCGAGAGCGCTTAGCACCTCAGCGGTGTTTGTGTCATCAAGCCACCACCGTCCGGTAGGGAGCACTCTGACCATTTCGCAGAACAGGATGCGGGTGACGATTTTTGCGTGCGGTGATTCGTGCTCGACCCGAAGAAGGGCCTCCCGTGCGGCAATATCGAGCGCCCGCGCGCCGCCTTTGACCGCATGGTAGTCGGTCTGGGTGAGAAGATTATTTGGTGGCTTGCCATCGACTCCTGCAAGCATGTGACACCACAGGCGCCTCAGGGTGAAAAGCAGCAACGGCAGGGCGGCCGGTTCACCAAGATGATCCGAGATCAAGCGGTCGCGAAAACCGGGTTCGATCCCGAGACCGATTTCATCAGCGGGGCGATCGACGAATTCAGAGAGTTCTTCCGGCAGGTGATTGATGATAAGCCACCCATCGCAAGCGATCGCCGGTGCCGCACCGTCATTCGCCTCTTGACCGGATTTTTCGAGAGCACCGTGGAACTCCGAACACCCTGCGAGACGGCCGACATATGCCCGCTGCAAATCGACGATCACGAAATGTCCCTGCACCTCGGAAATCGCGAGCAGCGCTCTGAGAAACGTGAGCTGGCCTTGGCTCGTGGGATGGGATCCAGGGTCATCCGCGAGCACGAACAGAAGATTGAGATCATGAACGATCAGAAGGCGACGTTGACCGTCCTTCGTCAGTCGGTCGGCGAGAGCCTGCGGGCGTTTCAGAAGCTCATCGACAGAAACCGCAGCAGTGCCGGTCGCCTTCGCCATTTCTACTGTCAAAGCCTCGACGAAGTGAGTGTCGTCCTCCCGCGTTTCAGTTCGGTCATTCGTCCCGAAAGGCCCTACCGGCGTAAGGCGGATGACATCGAGATCCTTCTCGACCGAGAGGAGTTCGGGCACGAGGCCGTGTTCGATGAAGTGGGAGCGACCGCTCCCGGCAGCGCCAGTGATGCCGATGAGCTTGCGGGATTGTAGGAGCTCCGTGCCCTCGTGCGCCTGGCGTTTCCAAATCCTCAGCGGGCCGGTTGCTTCGAGGTCGGCCTCTGCCGCAAGCCGTGGCCACGGGTAGTCGTCATCGGTGAACGGTGCCACATCGGGCGCATAGGGATCGAGCTCAGGGTAGGGGGCGTCATCATTGGGAAAATGGCCAGAGCGACAAAGCGTGAGGATCCAATAACTCATCAATGACAGCGCCTGCTCACGAGCCTCTTCGGGATGGAGGTCTTTCCCCAATCTTCGAATGCGATCAATGAGGTCGAGAGCTTCGCAGGTGAACTCGGCGGAGTAGGTTGGTTCGCCGTCGCCAAACGCTGCCCGCTCCTCGCGAGCTCGTTGAACAAGCTGCGCATGGGCTTCGGAAATGCCGAACGGGATTCTCTTCACGGGGACGATTCGATTGGTGGTTCGAGTGCGGAGGCCATGGCCGGGATGGCGTTGAAACGGTCAATTAGACCTTCAACAGCATCGATTACGCTGCGATCCGCGCGGTAGAAGGCATGAAAGCAAATGGCTTTCAGGGCTGCCATTTCGGCACGCCGACGGTCCGGTCCGGCGAGGCGCACCGCCTCCAGCTTCTGTCGCACTCGAGGCAACCAGAACGGGCTCTCGCCCACCGAAGACAGCTCCGCTTCAATATCTTCCAGATACCCGATGACCACCGACCCGGAGTCTTCACCTGCGGGTGTGTTCAGATAGCCTATGAGATGATCTTCGACGCTTTGCAGGCAATTGTGGGCGTCGATTCTTCCGCAGAGGATTGCGTAAGCGTCAGCGACCGCGTCGAGGACAGACGAGAACTCCTCCAAATTCGTCCGGCAGAGATTGCTCCAGGGGAGTGATACGGTTTGGTGGAGCACACTCCTCATGTCGTCGATCCAGTTCGCGCGAAGCTGCTGCGAGTGTTCGAGGATCCGGCGATTCAACCCTGATGCGACGGTTGAGTGAATCAAGAACGCCCGCGCCTCCATCAGGGCATTGGAAAAGCCGTCTTCAGGGAGGCCGTCGTTTGGGATTGGCTTCGGGGTATTCTCAGGTGAGGGTGCGAAGTCGTCGCAACCCTCGTCACCAATCTCCTTTCCCAGGGCGCGGAACTCCTTGCCAACGGTCTCAGGGAAACACGTGGTGAACAAGCCGAGAAGTTTTCTCAATCGAGGCAGCCACACGAAAGTGGTTCCAGCCAGGGCCTTGCTTTTCGCCGCCCTGTAAGTATCGACGAGGCTCGCGCCGACATCGTCCAGCATCATGTCCTGGCCAGAGTCCCAATCGATCGTGGTCGCCTCGCCGAGGTTTTTCAGAGCTTTCTGTGCGTCTTGGATCTCATCGTGGACCTTTTTGGTTGCTTCCAGAATCTGGATCCGGTCGCGGAAGGTTTCAAACCCAGCGCGGAACGACTTGAATCGTAGTGCAACATCCTTTTGTTGGAATAGCGTCCACAGCGAAGCGCGAGAAAGTCGGGCTGCTCCGACCAAGCCATCAGGTTCGCTGCAGAGGCTTTTGAGCGCGAACTCAAGCTCGCCTGCGCGATTTCGAACGTCGGTAAGATCGACGAAAAGCCCGTCCATCCATTTGGGTAAGTCGAGACGGTTCCGGTTGTCGGTTCGGAGCTTCAGGGGAATCAGCCTCTGCGCGCTTGGCTGATCGGGCGAAGGTTCACACCATGCAATCTCCGCACGGCAGGATTCGCTCGAGAAATATTCCGGACTCAGCACAAGCACGACATGGTGCGAATTCGAAAGCGCAGCTTCGAGCGTGGGGCTCAGGCGGTCACCGGCCTGCAATCCGTATCCGTTGAGGTCTTCGGCCCCCGGCGCGACGCACCGCCGCTCGGCATCGTCCATAAAAAACCGCACCCCGGCGGCTCGGAAAAGCGGGAGGAGCTCGTCCTCCACCCACGCCAGATCCGCGCGGCAGTAACTGAGAAAAACGTGGCACATATTTCGAGTCGTGCGGGTGCTCGCAACGGGCTCCCATTGCAGATACTCTGCAAGTTATAGTTAGCTCCTATCATGCCGACTCAGGATAGTAAACAAAAAGCGCTTTGCCTCTGAAACGCCTGTGGCGGTAACAGACCGCCTCGTCGCCCCATTCATCCGCCCTTCACCGGCGCCTCAATAATCCCCTCCTCGGTCTCCTGTTTCAGCCGGAGCTGGCCGCAGGCGGCGTCGATGTCGTGGCCTTTTTCGAGGCGGAGGGTGGCGGACACGCCGGCGGTTTTGAGGATGTCGCGGAAGGCGCGGCATTGCGGCTCGGACGGGCGGACCCAGTCGAGCCCCTCGACCTTGTTGTAGGGGATCAGGTTCACCTTGGCCTTCAGCCGCCGGGCGTGGGTGGCGAGGATGCGGGCCTGTTCGAGATCGTCGTTGACGTTCTGAATCAGGATGTACTCCAAGGTGAGGTGCTGTTTTTTACGGGAGTTCCAGTAGTCGAGCGCCTCGAACAGGGCGGCGGTGTCCCACTTCTTGTTCACCGGCATGATCTTGTTCCGCACCTCGTCGGTGGCACCGTGGAGGGAGATGGCGAGGCGGATCTGCTGCGGGTGGTCGGCGAGGTCGCGGATGCGGGGAACGAGACCGGAGGTGGAAATGGTGAGGTGCCGGGCACCAAGGTGCAGGCCCCATTCGGCGGTGATGATCTCGATCGCCGCCATCAGGTGGTCGAAATTCGCGAAGGGCTCGCCCATGCCCATGAAGACGAGGTTGTCGACGCGCTCGCCGGAGAGTCGCTCGGCGGCGAGGACCTGGCCGGCGATTTCGGCGGGCTCCAGATTTCTCGAAAAACCGGCCAGCCCGGAGGCGCAGAACTTGCAGCCGTAGGCGCAGCCGACCTGGGAGGAGACGCAGAGCGTGCGGCGGTCGGAGCGCTCGCCGTAGAGGGCGGGGTTGGCGGGGATGAGGACGCTCTCGACGTAGCGGCCGTCGTGAAGTTTGAAGAGGAACTTCCGCGTGGTGTCGGCACTGCCCTGGGTGTGGGCGTGGTCGAGCGCGTGCAGACGGAACTCCGCGGCGAGCTTGTCCCGCAGCGCGGCGGGCAGGTTGGTCATTTCGTCGAACGACCCGACCTGCTTTTTCCACACCCAGTCGAGGACCTGCCCGGCGCGGAAGGCGGGCTGGTCCCATTCCTCCATCAGGGAGGCGAGTTCATCCTTGGAAAATCCGGTGAGGGCGGGCTGCACGGCGGCAGCATGCCTGAAATCCGCGCGCTGGCAAATCCGCCCCGGAACGAAATCGCGCGCGCCTTATTCGTCCTCCATGAACTCCTCGTGACCGGCCTTCTTGGCCTCGCGCAGGGCTTTCACCAGCTCCTGGACCTTCTCCTTGTCGCCAGCGAGGAAGGCACCTTCGATCTCGCACATGGCGACGAGGGCCTGGGCGATGTGCTTGCGGTAGGCGGCCATGGCCGGCTCCGCACCCCCCGGATGGCCGCCTTTTTCGACCAGCGCGGGTGTCAGGGTGAAGGCCTTGAGCAGCGCCTCCTGTCCGTCGCGGGCCAGCTTGGCGCCCTCCGCGTTGTCTTCGGTCCGGCGCAGCGCCTTGTAGGCATCGTTGAAAGCCTCCATCGACTCGCCAAGCGGCGTTTCATCGGCAGCCACAGGCATCAGCGAGGCCAGCGCCACGGCGAACAGCGGAAAAAGCAATTTTTTCATACGCGGGCAATACACGCGTAGCGGCTCCGACCTGTCAACGGGGGCGCGCGGCTTCCCCTCTTGGCGAAGCGGAAATCGCCGTTCATTCTCCCGCCGATGTCCGGCACGAAGCTCACCCCGATGATGGCGCAATACCAACAGATGCGCCGCTCGCTGCCTGCCGACGTGCTGCTGCTCTTCCGCCTCGGGGATTTCTACGAAATGTTCTTCGAGGACGCGCAGACCGCCGCGCCGATCCTCAACGTCGCCCTGACCCGCCGCAATTCGGTGCCGATGTGCGGCGTGCCCTACCACGCGGCCGACAACTACATCTCGCGCCTGGTCAAGGCCGGCAGGCGTGTCGCGATCGCCGAGCAGACGACCGATCCGGTTCCGGGGAAAATCGTCGAGCGCGAGATCGCCCGGATCATTTCCGCCGGCTCGGTCATCGAGGAACACCTCCTCGACGGCACCCGCCCGAACCACCTCGCGGCGGTCTTTCTCCTCGGGAAAAAACTCGGCCTCGCCTGCGTCGATCACACCACCGGCGCGTTCAGCGTGGCCGAGTTCGACGCCCGCGGCGCGCTGCTCGACGAGCTCGCCCGGCTGACGCCCTCGGAGCTGCTGTTTTCCGACGAACAGCACGACCACTTCGGCGATTTCCGCGCGGGCC
The DNA here is from genome assembly GCA_965652295.1 of uncultured Haloferula sp. Classification (GTDB taxonomy): domain Bacteria; phylum Verrucomicrobiota; class Verrucomicrobiia; order Verrucomicrobiales; family Akkermansiaceae; genus Haloferula. The sequence continues at coordinate 22,382 of CBFGTS010000005.1, forward strand.
AGTCGTATGATGCCTTCGCCTTCCTGCCGGAGCCGGCGGGTCAGCTGCTATGCGATCATTTCAGCGTCCACTCGCTGGATGGCTTCGGCTGCGCCGGCCTGCACGCCGCCACCGGGGCCGCCGGCGCGGTGCTGCACTACCTCATCCACCAGCTCCGCCGCCCCTGCGACCACCTCCGCAGCCTCAAGGTCCGCGAGGATGCGCGCACGGTGCTCATCGATGCCGCCTCGCAGGCGAACCTCGACCTCATCGACTCCCGTTCCGGCCGCAAGCACACGCTGCTCGGCGTGCTCGACCGCACCAAGACGCCGATGGGCGCGCGCCTGCTGCGCGACTGGATCCTCCACCCGTTGCGCGACATGGAGCCCCTGCTCGCGCGGCAGGACTTCATCGCCGCCTTCCTCGCCGAGCCATTTCTGCACTCGAAAATCCGGGAGTCGCTGCAAGGCATCCGCGACGTCGAGCGCACCACCGTCCGCCTCTCCCAGGGCGCCGGCAACGCTCGCGACCTCCTCGCCCTCGCCACCTCCCTCGACCACATCCCGGCGCTCAAGGAAGATCTCGTTTCCCTCTCCCAATCGACAATCTTCAATCTTCAATCTTCAATCTTCGAGCATCTCCACGATTTCTCCGAACTCACCACCCTGCTCGGAAACGCCCTTTCGGACGAACCACCCGCCACGCTCAAGGACGGCGGCATCATCCGCGATGGCCACTGCGCCGAGCTCGACGAACTCCGCTCCGCCTCGCGCGATGGGAAAAAGTGGATCGCCAGGCTCCAGGAGGACGAGCGCAAGCGCACCGGCATCGACTCGCTGAAGGTGAAGTTCAACAACGTCTTCGGCTACTTCATCGAGATCACCACCGCCAAGCTCGCCACCGCCACCATCCCCGACGACTACACGCGCAAGCAGACCATGGCCAACGCCGAGCGCTTCATCACCCCCGCGCTCAAGGAGATGGAAAGCAAGGTCCTCGGTGCCGAGGAGCGCGCCAAGCAGCTCGAATACGAACTCTTCCTCGAACTCCGCCAGCAGGTCTGCACCCATCTCGACACGCTCCAGGAAACCGCCGCCGCCGTGGCGGAAATCGACGTCCTCGCCGGCCTCGCCGAAACCGCGAGAACCCACAACCACTGCCGCCCGCAGCTTGAGGAAAGCCGCCGCCTCGAAATCACCGACGGCCGCCACCCGGTGCTTGAGCAGACGCTGGTCGATGAAAAATTCGTCCCCAACGACACCGGTTTCGATCCCGACGAGTCGCTCGTCCAGATCCTCACCGGCCCGAACATGGCGGGGAAATCAACCTACATCCGCCAGGTCGCGCTCATCACCCTGATGGCCCAGATCGGTGCCTATGTTCCCGCCGCCTCCGCGACGGTGGGCCTCGTCGATCGCATCTTCTGCCGCGTCGGCGCGTCCGACGATCTTTCCCGCGGCCAGTCCACCTTCATGGTCGAGATGAACGAAACCGCGCTCATCCTCAACCACGCCACCGACAAGAGCCTGGTCATCCTTGATGAAATCGGCCGCGGCACCGCCACCTTCGACGGCCTCTCCATCGCCTGGGCCGTGGCCGAGCACCTGCACGATCAGATTTCCTGCCGCACGCTCTTCGCCACCCATTACCACGAGCTGACCGATCTCACGGAAACCAAGGCATCGGTGGCGAACTTCAACGTCGCCGTCCGCGAGTGGAACGAGGAGATCATCTTCCTCCGCAAGATCCTCCCCGGTGCCGCCGACAAGAGCTACGGCATCCAGGTCGCCCGTCTCGCTGGCCTGCCCGCCCCCGTCATCGAACGCGCCCGCGACATCCTCTCCCACCTTGAGATGCACTCCGCCAAGCCCGACGCCAAAAAGCGCGGCCCCAAGGCGAAGAACACGAGGCCAAAGGACATGCCCGAGCCGAACCCACCGCAGTTGGATTTGTTCCAATAGCATTCGCAAGTAGTACGCAATCAGATTTCTGAATTTCACCTTGCAAGCTGCAAGCACATCGTTAATACTTGATAACAATATATTTTTATGAAAATATATTCTATAGCCATTGTTCTTGCGTGTGTCCAAAGCATGGCGGGAGGCATTCTTCATGTGGACCAGAGTGCGATCGGTAACAATAACGGGAGCACTTGGGAGAATGCCTACACGAACCTTCAGGACGCGCTACGTGCGGCCACGCCGCTTGATGAGGTTTGGGTAGCGGAAGGGGTTTATTATCCGGATGTGGGTGCCGGGCAAACTAGCGGAGACCGTATGTCCACGTTCATTATTCCTCAAGGAGTTCCTGTCTTTGGCGGATTTCCACGAGGAGGAGCAGCGATGGGGAACCGGGACACAATGGAAAACCAGACGGTCCTGTCAGGCGACATTGACGCGAATGACGATACCACCGGCGATCGTTCGATGAACTGCTATCATGTCGTCACGGTAGGAATGGTCGACACGAACACCTACTTGGACGGACTCGTCATCACCGGTGGCAATGCAAACGGCTCGGAGCCCCACAATTATGGAGGGGGGGTCTTCGGTCCCGATTTCAACGCTGCCCTCGGCTTGATCGACTGTTATTTTCGAGATAACATGGCGGCGATTGGGGGTGGTGCGGTCTGGGGCCTGAGGAAATCGAGAATCGAGGGATGCACTTTTGAAAACAACCTGTCCCAGGCTGGCGGAGGTGCTCTCGACCACAATCCCGTTTACAGTCTGCCTATTGCACAGGTCATTGATTGTGTATTTCGCGGCAACCAGGGGGGATTCGGTGGCGCCGTGAACGGTGCTGGGTCGGTTGAAAACTCTCTTTTCATCGCCAATTCGGCACAATATGGCGGCGCTGGAAGTGGGGTAACGACTTACCTCAACTGCCGTTTTTTCGCCAACGAGGCCCAGTACGAAGGAGGAGCTCTTTACGGAGCTTCCGCGGAGAGCTGCGACTTTTCCGGCAACCGGTCGGGACAGCATGGGGGTGCAGTCGCGATTCCCGATGTGGAAAACCCTATCATGCTGTTGAACTGCCGTTTCCGAGGCAATGAAGCGGACTGGTATGGCGGAGCCGTCTACCTTAGAGCGAACGTGCATGCCGGAATGGAGGCCCACAATTGTCTGTTTCAGGGTAACCGTGCCGGCCGGCTCGGAGGAGCGCTCGGCACGTTCAACCAGAGCAGCGCCACGCTGATCAATTGCTCCTTGCAGGGCAATTCGGCTGACGCGCAGGGAGGTGGTCTTTATGTGGGGTACCGAGGCGGCCTCACCATCCGCAATACGGTGGCCTGGAACAACCAAGCAAGCGGGGCATCTGCCACGGCGAATTCATCTTTAGGGAATCCCCACGATTACGAAGTTACAGTCTCCAATTCCTTGATCGAAATGATCACATCAGGTGGCACTAACCTCGACGGCTTCGATCCAAGCAACGATCCCAATTTTCTTCTTCCGATCGATCCGAATCACGCTCCTTCGGTGGTGGGCGACCTCCGCTTTGCATCCGGCTCGCCTTTGCTCGATCAAGGAGGAAACGAGTGGGTGAGCCTATCGGAAGACCTTCAGAAAAGCGTCCGAATCCAAAATTCGGTGGTCGATATTGGAGCTTATGAGGGAGATTCCACGGATCCAATCTCAGAGGGATGGTTGGACGATCCTGACGGGGATGGAGTTCCGACAGGGTTGGAGCTGGCGCTTGGCCGGAACCCGGTGAGCGCGGAATACTCGGACCCTCGCAACCTGAGAGTAGTCGAGGTCAACCCAGGCCAGTCCGCCACCCTGAGCTTAGGGTTGGGCAGCCCGCCGACAGGGACTTTCATGGCGATCACCCGCTCAACCTCCTTGTCGACTGGCGATCGCGAGCTAATCTGCCTAACAACTGAAACGCAATGCTATTCATCACCCGAGGTTGCTGTTCAGCATGCGGCTTCGGGATTTATTATTACAGACGGTGAAGCTTCCGGTCCTCGGGCTTTCTATTATATAGAGGCCGCCTACGCTCCACCGCCGCCTTGATCCTACCCCCGCGGCATCCTCAGCCACCTTGAGATGCACTCCGCCAAGCCCGACGCCAAAAAGCGCGGACCCAAGGCGAAGAACACGCGCCCCAAGGACATGCTCAAGCCGAACCCGCCGCAGTTGGATGGTTCGGGTGAGGCCAGTTCTGAGGGCCGGAGCCGGGACATTCCCTGTCGCTGGGACAGCCCCAGTCGTCCAAATCGCCCTGTCGGTCAGCCGCACAAATGCCGCTGCCCCAACGATCGCGATTCCCATGGCATTCCGTCCCGCTGCGTTCATGGTTCCCGACGATGAAACGCCTCGCCACCGCCCTTCTTCTCATCGCCACCCCGCTGCTCCACGCCGCGGAGGCTCCGCCCCTCGACGAACACGGCAACCCCGCCGGTTTCAAGACCCTGAAAATCGGCGACCCCGCCCCGGACTTCAGCCTGCCCGGCATCGATGGCCGCAGCTGGTCGCTCGCGGATTTCTCCGAACACGAGATCCTCATGGTCCTCTTCACCTCGAACCATTGCCCCACCTCCCACGCGATCGAAAAGCGGCTGCAGAAGCTTCGCGACGACTACCGCGACCGCGGTTTCGGCCTGGTGGCGATCATGCCCAACCATCCCGACGGCATCCGGATCGACGAGCTGGGTTTCGGCGAGTTCAACGACTCTTTCGAAGACATGAAACCCTATGCCGAGCTCAACGGCTGGGATTTCCCCTACCTCTACGATGGCGAAAAGCAGGCCACCGCCCGCGCCTACGGCTGCCTGGCCACGCCGCATGTCTTCATTTTCGACAAAGAACGCCGCCTCCAATACGCCGGACGTTTCGATGACTCCCGCTTCATCGAGGAATCCACCGTCAAGAGTCCCGATGCGCGCAAAGCGCTTGAGGACCTGTTCGCCAAACGCCCCGTCGCCGTCCCGCTCACCCGGCCGCATGGCTGCTCGACGAAATGGCGGGAAAAGCATGCGGAGAAGGTGGCCGTGGCCGAAGCCTGGAAAAAACTGCCGGTCACGATGGAGACGATCGATGTCGAAGGCGTGGCCGCCCTGCGCGCGAATCCCACCGACAAGTATCGCCTCGTCAACATCTGGGCCACCTGGTGCGCCCCCTGCGTCGAGGAGTTTCCCACCCTGGTGGCGATCTCCCGCCAGTACGACATGCGGAATTTCGAACTGATCACCGTCAGTCTCGACAAACCGGAGCAGCAGGAGAAGGCACGGGCGTTCTTGCAAGGCCAGGGCGCGGGCCTGACCCGGAACGTCGAGACCTCAGTCAAAAAGGAAGGTCGCAACACCAATCACTACCTGTTCACCGGCGCGAGCCAGGACGACCTCGTCGCTGCACTCGACAAGGATTGGCCCGGTCCGCTGCCGCACACCGTCCTCATCGCCCCCGGCGGAGAAATCATCTGGCGGCACAACGGCGTGATCGACGGTGCCGAAGCCCGGTCCAAGATCGCCACGGCTCTCACGCGCTACTACTCGCCGCCGACTGAATAGGACGAACTCATCGCGGTTCCCCTTCCGGCTTCTGATCCACTCCATCCGGTGAAAGCTCCACTGCCTCCATGTTCCTTTTCACCCGGTCGGTCAGGGCCCGTTGCCCGGAAGCAACAACCTTCGGATAGGTTTCTTTTACAAGATCCGGAGGGCAGTGGGGATGGGCGACGAGCCATATCCTGAGGTCCTCCGCCTCATCATGGAGTCGCCGCAGCTGTTCCGCGGTGTAGTTCACTTCGAGGTATCGGGGATCGAACGAATGCTTCACCACCATTTCGCGGGCGGACTGTCGCGCGTAGGAAGTGGGGGCGGCACCCGGTCGATACCATTGTTCCCGGAGAACGATCTCCGGATCACGGATCAACGCCTGCGCATCCCGCTGATAGGCCTCTTGTTGCTCAGCGTAGGCAGTCTCCCTCTTCTCACGTTCCATGTTCCGCTGGTGTTGGGCAATGGCACCCGCGCACGCTCCGAACAAGGCCGGCACGATCAACATGAAGAGCATGTAAGTTTTGGTCCGATTCCGCCAGCGTCGGACGACGAGCCCATAGACAAGCAATCCTAGCGAGGGTCCCAGAACCCCGGCAAGCACCATCAGCACCATCCCAAAGAGATCGGGAAAGGGATATGCGGCACCGGGGTTATGACCACCCGCGATCGCCATCCGCTGGGCCGCCCACGCTGCCAGAACCACGCTGCCAAGGAAAACGATTCCCTTCATTTGCTCATGATTACAGCAGCTTCTTTCCCCTGATCCAATCGATTCCTCGGGTGATTGAAAGGAATTGACCGAGAGCCCCGAAGCATCCATTCAAGTCGTGCCCATGAAATTGACATCTATCACCCTGGTATCGTTTCTCCCTGCCGCCGCACTGGCGGGCGAACCGATGACTCCGACGTCTGCCAAAGAGCCCATTATGACCCCTCCGCCGCTGTGCGAGAGCGCGTGGATTGCCGGGCTTGGCGTGGATTACCTCCTCGATGCCGAAGAGGCCTATTACAACGGTCACTTTGGTTACGACTTCGGTTGCGGCCATGCTCTTTTCCTTGAAGCTGGTTGGCTTCAACAAGATCAGGATTTCAGCGCCCTGGTTCCGGGTGCCGTGCCGATCGGACTGAATGTCGAACTCGACGTCATTCCGATTACCCTCAACTACAAATACGAGTACGCCTTCACGCCGCAGCTGGCCTTCTACGCCGGACTCGGTGCCGGTGCCTCCTACACGGATGTCGAGATCTCCGCCGGGCCGTTCGGGGTGAGCGACGACAGCTGGTCGTTCACTGCGCAGGCCTTTGCCGGTCTGGCTTACAACGTGTCCGATCGTTTCACGATCTACGGCGGTGCCCGTTACCTCTGGCTCGATGATCCGACCGTTTTCGGTGTGAACGTCGGCAATCTGGACGACGTCGGCATCGGTGGCGGCGTTCGCTTCAAGTTCTGATCCCACCCGCTCTATCGCGGCCGTCCCATTCGTGGGGCGGCCGTTTTTTCGTTCCGAGCCTGGGCCAACTGACGTCGACCGATTCCATGGGACGGAGGGAGCTGTTTCAGGAAGGGTTCAAGACACCGGAACAACTGGTTTTGTCACCAAATTCAAGGCGCGAGGAGGGAGCGAATTGAAATTCGCGACCGACGAGCAACGCAGAAGTTGGAAAAGAAGACTGCGGCCTCCAATCACCGGAACGAAGTGACCCGATTCCAAAAAAACCAGGAATCTGATTTCGGGTAGATATTTCGCAAACAGCACACTAGATCTGCGGCAAGGATGAGTCAACCGCACCGCCCGGCGAGCGAACAACTGGACACCTTCATCGAACGGATCGGCACGGTGCCGCTACGGGAAATCCTGCACGAGCTGTTGGAGAAAAGCGCCGCCACGCTGGGTGTGGAACGGGCCGGTTACTGGAGCCTGGACGACGGCGGAACGGTGATCCGTCGCGAAGTGCAATTCCTTCTTTCCCACCATGACTTCGATGACTCCGCCCTCGAACTCGGACGACGGGATTATCCCACTTATTTCTCCGCCCTGCACGAGGGGTCGAGCCTGGTGGTATCAGCCGACGCGATGGCGGACCCGCGGCTGAAGGAATTCCGGGATTCCTATTTCACGCCGTTGGGAATCGGCGCGATGCTCGACGCACCGGTCCACCGGCAGGGCCGGCTTTTCGGGGTGATTTGCCATGAGCATGTGGGCGGCCCGCGCGAGTGGTCGGCGGCGGAGATCGATTTCGCACGCTATGTCGCGCAGTGGGTAGCCCTGGCGGTGGAGATCGACGAACGCCAGCGCACCGAGCACCAACTGCGGGCCAGCAAGGCGAGCTACCGGCGGGTGATCGAGCACACCCCTGCCGCCACGGTGATCGTGGACGTGGAGAGCGGACGCTTCGTCGATGCCAACGAGAGCGCGGCGCGGCTTTTCGGCTGGGGCCGCGAGGTACTGCTGCAGGGCGGGCCGGCGGATTTCAGCCCGGAGTTCCAGCCCGATGGGCGGAGGAGCGACCTTGCGGCAGGGAAGGCCATCGCCCAGGCTCTCGCCGGTGACGAGCCGCGCTTCGACTGGGTCCATCTGCATGCCGACGGCCATCAGATCCCATGCACGGTCCACCTCGCAACCATGCCGGGCGACAGCAATCGCAGGGTAATCGCTACGGTGACCGACCGGACCGAGCAGCTTCGCACGGAAGAGGCGATGCGCCGGGCACTGGAGAACGAGCGCGAACTCAACGAACTGCGCTCGCGGTTCACCTCGATCGTTTCCCACGAGTTCCGCACGCCGCTGGGCATCATCATGTCGGCGGTGGAGTTGCTGCGGAACTATTCCGACCGGCTGGACGAGGCGCGGCGGCGCGAGCTTGCGGACGACATCCACGACGCGACGCGGCGCATGGGCGCGCTGATGGAGCAAGTCCTGGTGCTCGGCCGGGCGGATGCCGGCAAGTTGAGCTTTTCCCCGGTGCCGCTGGACCTTGCCGCCCTGTGCGCGAAGCTGACCGACGAATCCCGGTCCGCGACCTTGAGGCGTTGCCCGGTGGAGGTGCGCTGCGCGGGCGACCTGTCCGGTGCGCGGGCGGACGAACCTTTGCTGCGCCACATCTTCTCCAACCTGCTGTCGAACGCGGCGAAGTATTCGCCCGCCGGCAGCCCGGTGGAATTCACCGTGGTGCGCGAGGGCGACCATGCCGTGTTCACCGTGCGCGACCGGGGTATCGGGATTCCGCCGGAGGATCAGCCGCGGATTTTCGAGGCTTTCCAGCGGGCCGGCAATGTCGGAGGGATCGCCGGCAGCGGGCTGGGTCTGCTGATCGCGAAGCGCTGTGTCGACCTGCATGGCGGCGGCATCGGCTTCAGCTCGGCAGCGGGTGAAGGGACGGCCTTCACGGTGCGTTTGCCGGTTTTCGCCTCCCCACCGTGAAAAGGGCGGAGCCCGGGCCGCCTCGGGCCCCGCCAGCCATGCCGCTCAGGGCAGCTCTTCCACCTTCATCCGCACGAAGCACTTCTTGGTGTTCTGTGGCGTGTAGTTGGTGGTGAACACGCAAGCCGTGCTCGCTCCCTGCGGGACCGCGAAGTCCGGCTGGAGGCCCGACCACCCGCCGCCGGTGCGGCTCGACAGCGTGATCCATGACGAAAGCCCGGTGGTCAACTGGAGGCTGATTTTCACCTTCACGTCGTTCATCGCGGCGCTGTCCAGCATCACCCGGAACTTGAGCGGAGCGGCGGACGAGGCGGGTCCGAGGAGGGTAAGGCTTTGGGCCAGATTGTCCGCTCCGTCGACGACCGCGGGGTCGGTGCCCGTCACGTATTCCACAAGGTTGGCCACGCCGTCGCCATCGTAGTCGGCGTCGTTGCCCCGGTTGCCGGCGGCATCGGACTGGCCGAAATGCTCAAGGCGCCAGGCTTTCAGCGGAGACAGCACCTCAACCAAGGTTCGGGCGATCGTCGGGTCACCTTGGACTCTCAGGGCAAGAGGGCCGGCGGCGTAGCTGTTGTTGGCATCCAATGCAAACCAAGGGCTGCCGCCGCTGTGCTCGACGAAGAACCGCTCGATCGTGGCGGTGGGCTTGAGTTTGAGCGAGAGGTTGAAGGTCTTGGTTTGCCCCGGAGACGTGTGCAGGAACAGGCGAGTGACCTGATTGATCGGCATGTAAAAGATGCCCTGGTTCACCGAGACGGGCGCGACGGCGCTCGCTCCCGCGTTGATGGAGAGCGACTCCACTGCGGCGGAGACTTCGGCGGAGGTCATGGGAACGCCGGGCTGCCAGCTCCCGTTGGTCCATTGAGCCTTCAGAAAACGCACCAGGCACTGGGTGGGTGCGATGCCGGTGTCGGCGATGGAGGGAGACGCCGCCGCCGGACGGCCGCGGTTGGTACCGGAGACGGTGGCAACGGTGGCAGTCGTTCCCGGCGTCATGTGCGTGACGGCAGCGCTGCTCTGGTGGACGCGGACTTGCCCGCTCTTGTTGTAGACCAGGTGGAGGGAACCGTTGGCGGCGGCGATCACGGCATCCGGCAGGTGGTCGCCATCGAGGTCCATCACCACCACATCCTGCACCGCGGTGCCTCCGTGGAGCACGACCGGCACGCTTTGGGTCCACGTGGCGGTGCGTTGGTTGAGGTAGAGCTTCAGGCCGCTGGCGGTGGCGCAGAGGATGTCGTTCCAGCCGTCGCCGTTCCAGTCGGCCGCGGCGAGGCGGTGGATCGTACTGTCTGCGGCGGCTCCCATGAGCGGCCAGTTGTAGGAAGGATGGGTGACGCGGAAGGTGGATTCGTTGATCGCGAAGATCGTCTCCAAGCCGTTGGTTGCCGGTGTGACATCCGCCATGATCACCGCGCTGGAGATCCCGCCGGCCGGGGTATTCGCCGCGTCATCGACGGACCAGCCGCCGGGGGTGGCGTGCCGATATTGCGTGAAGTAGCCGGCACCGGCGGCGGGAATGATCATGGCGGTTTCGAGCCGGCCTCCGGGAGCGGATTGACCCGCGGCGATCGCGCTCATACCCGAGTAGCCCGTGTCGATGTTTTCCGGCAGCCAGCCGCCGCCGTTGCCGTCATTCTTGTAAAATCGCAGCGTCGAGCCCGAGTGGGCGAGCAGATCGTCGTCGCCGTCGGCGTCGATGTCCGCCCGCTGGATGCCGCGGATGCCGGTCATGCTGCCGAGCCCCGTGATGTTCCAGGAGAAGCCCGAGCCGTTGTTGCTGTAGGCGCGGCTGATCAGGTTGGTGGTGGTCCAGGCGAGATCGGTGTGGCCGTCGCGATTGAAGTCGCCCGCCGCGATGCTGATCGGGATCAGACCGGAGGTGCTCACCGGCCAAGCGGCATTCAAGCCGCTGCCGTTGCCGCCGTACCAGAGCAGGCGTTTGCCGCCGCCATCGGCCACCACGAGATCGTCGCGTTGGTCGCCATTCACGTCGGCCTTTTCCAGGCGCACGGTGCCACTGGGCAGCGTGCCGGTCATGGCGGTGACGGATGCGGCCGGGCCCCGGTGCGCGCCGGTGTTTTCCAGCACGTTCCAGCCCGCGTCGTAGACGATGTCGGAATCGCCGTCGCGGTCGAAATCGCCGACGCCCAGGCAGCTCGGAACGGTCGGGGCATTTTCGTTGCGAAGGACGACAGGCGAGGCGAACGAGCCCGCGCCGATGCCGCGCATCCACTCAACCTTGTGTTCGCGGTCGGAGAAGACGATGTCGGTCCGGCCGTCCTCGTCGAGATCACCGGCGGCGAGAAGCGCCCACGCTTGCATGCCGGGGGCGGGCAGGTTGACGGCTGCCGCGAAGCCGCTGCCGGTGTTGCGGAACCAATGCATGGTGCCGTGATCGTTGGCGTCCGCGAGCACGTCGGGCCACCCGTCGTTGTCGAGATCGGCGACAACCGTGCAGGCAAAGTCGCTGCCGGGCGAACGTGTCACCACCGTCGACGCGGAGAAGGTTCCGCCATCATTGGTCAGCAGCACGAAACGACCGGTGGTCCATAGTGGATATTTGGAGTGCATTCCCTTCAAGCCGACGAAGGCAGCGATGTCGGGCCAGCCGTCGCCATTGAAGTCGGCGACCTCCAGTCGCTGCACCGTGTCGAATGAAGAGTAGATCGTCGTCATCGAGGTGCTGAAGTCGCCGTTGCCCGGATTCCAGCGGACGCGGACGTGGGGGAAGTTCTCGATCAGGTCCAGGTCACCGTCACGGTCGAGGTCAGCCAGTTTGATGAACGGCGCTTGCTCTCCCAGGGCGGTGACGATCGAAGTGTGTTTGAAATGCCACCCGCGGGTGAACTGGCCGGCACCGTTGTTGAGGCAGGCCATGATACGGTAGTTGGGTTCCGGGCTGTTGTTGTAGGCCACCAGCGCGGAGCGGACGATGTCGATGTCACCGTCGCCATCAATGTCGCCCACCGCGCCCCGGCCATTGACGAAGGTCACCGGCCAATCCGGCTGGTAGGGATCATAATCGAAGGTGGGCAGGGTGGTCGTCGTGCCGACGGCACCGACGGTGGGATGCATGACTCGGTTGCCGCCGCGATAGACTTCCAAGGCCGGATCATTGTCCGCTTGGAAGAGGAGGACTTCACCCTGATTGGAGGTGTCCGAAATCGAGGTGGTACGATGGACGAAGGGCCAGGCATGCACCGGGGCGGCGGCAAGCAGGAGACATGTCGGGATGAGTTGTTTCGGTATCATGGGAGCAGTGGGTTGGTGGACGCTGTCCCAGCAGGGCTTCGTCCATTTGCACCATGATGCAGGTTCTCCGGAATCGGGGTATCGGACTTCGGACCGATCAGAACCTGCTCGGAAAGAGCCTTCGATCCGACTTTGGGAGGATGACCTTTTCGGGCCATCCCGCTCGGCGGCAGGATGGTTTCACGCCGCGAAGCCGCGTTCACCGCGCGCAGAAGAAATCCGGGACGGGATCTAACGGACCACCCGCGCCGCGCCGCGCAGCATCGTCTCCGCAATGAGCTGATAGAGCGACGTCCACGCCTGCCGGGTCGGCGGGTCGAAGTCTTTTCCGAGCACGCGGGAAAGCATCGTCAGCAGCGCTTCGCCAACGGTCGCGTAGTGCTCGGATTTCACCCCGTAACCTACGTGGCGGGCACCCAGCTCCTCCAGCGTCTCGTTCAACTCGTCCGTTTTTTCCAGCAAGCTCAACGCACTGGCCAGCATGTCCATCAGCTTGGCCGCCTGCAGCTCGATGTCGGTTTTGAACAGCGGCCGCAGCTTCGGATCGATCTCGAACAGCCGCTGGTAAAAGACCAGCGCGGCGACGTGGGACTGGCGCTCCACAAGGGAGAAGGTCTTGCGCAAACGGTGCTTTTCTTCGGGGTCCAAAACGCACGAAGCCTGGCACGAATCGCAGGAGGCGGCACTCCGACTTTAGTCGGATGACAATTTCGCGGAATCGTGCAAGATGCCTCCCTCGTTGTCCATGAAACGGATTCTCGTCATCGAAGACCAGGCCCCCATGAGGCGGAACATCGCGCTGATGCTTGAGATGGAGGGCTATGAGGTGCTGACCGCGGAGAACGGCCGCTTCGGCGTGGAGGCCGCCCGCCAGCAACGCCCGGACCTGGTGATCTGCGACGTCATGATGCCCGAACTCGACGGCCACGGCGTGGTACAGACGCTGCGCGCGGAGAGCGAAACCTCGACGCTCCCGTTCATTTTCCTGACCGCGTGCAGCGACAAGAGCCACGTGAGGATCGGAATGAACTTCGGCACGGACGATTACCTGGTGAAGCCGGTCGTGCGGGAAGACCTGCTCGCGGCCATCGAGGCGCGGCTGGCCCGGGCGGAAGCCATCGAGGCCCGGATGCAATCGGCGGGCGCTGAGGGCGGCTTCTACCTGGACTTCAGCTCGCACCTGCCGCTCGTGGCGCTCGGCCTGACCAATCGGGAAGCGGAGGTCCTCCTGTGGGTCGCTCAAGGCAAGAGCAACGGCGACGTCGCCGACATCCTCAGCATGAGCGAAAAGACCGTGAAGCAACACATGGGAAACATTTTCACCAAGCTCGGGGTGGAAAACCGCAATGCCGCCGCGCTCCGGGCGGTCGAGGTTTTGAGCGCGCCGCGAAGCCTCGGCGCGTAGTGCGTGCATCGTGCATCTGCGCGAGACGTGATCATCACGAGAGAAGTGCATTTTCGCCAGGCTGGTTAGGCCCCGGAAGAGCATCCCGGCCACTGAATATTCGTCATTGCAGGATCAACCACTCTGGCGACGTGATTCCTTCAACGGGCCGGGCCGGACGGCTGAGGCCCCGGAGTTTTGGGATGAGCATTTGAGCGCCTCCGCTTCGACCGCCCGCGTTTGCGTAATCCGGATTGTTCTTGATCGGGCAGCTCATATGGAAAGAGTCACAGGACCATGAAGCATACTTTCCGATCTCTCTCGCAGTCTGTGATGCCTTGTGCGGCGATGTTTCTGACGATGGCCACCCACGTCCACTCGGCGGTGCTGGTGAGCAATCTGTCAGGAACGGACAATGCCAGTGCTTCGCCCCAGAGCACCTTCTGGCTCGCCCAAGCATTCACGACCGACGACTCAAGCTACACGCTCGAAAGCATCACCATCCAAGGGTCCAACAGCTCGGGGGGCTCGCAGGTGTTCATCTATAGTGACAACGCCTCGCTGCCATCCATTTCCCTCGGCTCGGTTTCCACGGCTTCATTCGGAACTTCCTCCGGAACCTATGTCCTGCCGGTCCAGGGATCGGTGACCTTGGATGCCTCCCAGACCTACTGGGTCGTCTTTGCTCCCAACGATGTGAATTTCGGTCTCTGGGCGCGGACCACGGCATCGGGGAATCTGGACGGGCCGGGCACCATTCCCGACCTCCAGGCGTTCAGCACCAACGGCGGCGCTTCGTTTACCAGCACCGACATCACCAATTATCTGAAGTTCGAGATCAATGCGGTTCCGGAGCCAGCGACGGCGATGGTGGCGTCCTTGGGGCTTCTCTTGGTTGGCCGCCGCAGGCGGAACTCATGAGACCTCCTGCCCGGCCCTGTCCATTCGGGCCACCTACCGAGCCCTGATCACGGGCACCATTCCTGCCCAAGGTTGTTCCCTCGTGAATAACCTTGGGCTCTGTTTTGGGAGAGGGTCCGTGAGTTCGCTGCGGGCTACGGTCAACATAGTAGATCCCTTACCGGAGGAGCCGGTGGCATGCTCACCGAGCTGGTTTACAAACCGATTTCAGTGATCGAAACTCGACAATGTGTGGTGATTCCTATGAAAGGTCCTGCGTCAATCGACTTTGAGATAGATGAAGATCTTACCTGGTGTTTGCATGGGCCTGGCGTGGTCGATTTCCGCGAGGGCGGAGCCGACCGTTCTTGTCTCTGAAAGCTTCGACTACGGTGCCGGCTCGTTGGCGGGCAAGGCCGGAGGGACGGGGTGGTCGAGCGCCTGGGTGAACGACTATGCTTCGGGAAGCTCCCTCGGTGTCAACTCCACCGGCATGTCTTATGCAGGGCTCGCCACGACGGGAGGCAGCGCGGTTTGGGCTTCCGGAGGCAACGGCATCAGCCAGGGCTCCCGCACGTTCTCGCTGGTGAACAGCGGCATCGTTTACATCCAGTTCCTCTGTCAGTTCGGATCCACCAGCGGGGGCGGAACGCCGAATCTCCGGCTTTTCCATTCAGGAACGTTGACCGGCGGGCTCGGTGGCAACGGCGGAACCTACGGGAGTAAGATTTCCATCCTCAATGAATCCTTGAACGCCGCGTCCGATGGTTCGTCCAGCTCCTCGGCCAATCTGTCGGACTTGAATCTCGTCGTGGCGCGCATTGATTACTCATCGGAGACGACGCACCTGTGGGTGAATCCCAACCTGGGCACCTTTGATTATGACAGCCCGACCCTGCCGGATGCGATGTACGCCGGGTTTGCGCCAGCCTTTGATCAGGTGGCGTTTTATACCCGAAGTCCGGGGCAAATCGACGAATTCCAAATCCTATCCATGACAGTTCCGGAACCTGCAACGATGTCGCTGCTGGCATGGGGAGCAGGTTTCGTCTTCACGAGGCGGAGGCGGCACCGGGAGGTCAGCTGACCGCTCGGGAACCTGGTGGAAGAAGGCTTCATCGTTGGTAGTCGATCCAGCACCTGAAGTGCCGGAAGCCGCCGCAACGCCGTGCATCCGAGGACGGCCAGCTGGCGATGGGAACCCAGGCGTGGGAAAAATGAGCTTGCGCGTATCGAAGTTTCAGTAATTACTGAAAGCAGCGAAAGCAAATTGTGATGAACCTGCTGCCCACTACCGAGAACATCGAAGTTTTTTACGACGGCCGCTGCGGGATGTGCTGCAGCTTCCACGAATGGATCCATCGGCAGCCGCGGGCCTTTGGAGTCGCGTTCATCCCCTACCAGTCGCCGGAGGCGGAACAGGTGTTTCCGGGATTGGGAACCCTGGATCCGGCGCGGGAGATGGTGGTGAGGACCGATGCCCACCAGATCTTCCGAGGGGCCGAGGCCTGGGTATGGTGCCTCTACAGTTGCGCGAATCATCAGGACACCGCCCGCCGTCTGGCCGGGCCGCGGCTGCTACCGGTCGCGATTCATGCCTGCCGCGTCCTGGCGGCCAATCGTCACGCGCTCAGCAAGATTTTTTTCCGGAAGAAGGACGAGCAGGTCCGGACGGAGCTGCATCGGATGAGCCCCGACAGCTGTACCGACGGCGTCTGTCCGACCCTGTGATTTTTCCCTACCGATGATGATGAATGCTTTGAATCTCGAAACTTCGTTGCGGGCCGCCGGACTGATGATGATGGGTGTGGTCGCGGCGAACTTTGTCGCGGCGAAGCGATGGAGATATCGACAGAATCTTGCGGACTGCGAGGTGATGGTCCGTCAGGTTTTCCATGTTCACTGCGCGTATATCATCGCGCTCGTGGCAGCGTTGGCGCTTCTCTGCCTTGGATGGCCCGGGCTGTTGCTCGCGAACGGGATGGGGCGGGTGCTCAGCAGTTTCTTCGGCGTCTTCTGGGCGAGCCGGGTGGTGGTTCAACTGACCTACTACGATGCGGAGACCCGCCGCCGTGATCGGGGCTGGGATCTCTTTTTCCTCGGCGTCTTCGCCACCCTGAGCGCGATTTTCACTCTCACCGCGATCTACGGATGAAAGAGCTGCTTGAAATCGGGCTGACCATCGGGGGCGGGGCTTTGGTGGTGCTATGCATCGCCAGCTTTTGGATTCCCCAGGCATTGGGTTGGCAGGAAAAGCTGGCAGGACTGACTCCGCTGATGCGCGAGTTGTGGTGGACCTATTCGATCTATGTCTGGAGCAGCCATGTGTTCTTCGCCGTGCTGGCGCTGGGGTTTGGCGATTGGTTGATGAGCGGCAGCGGAGCAGCGACGGCGATGGGCACCTTCATGCTGCTGTGGTGGTCGGTGCGGTTGTGGTTGCAATTCTTTGGCTTTGATTTCGAAGAGGTCGAGGAAACCCCTGCCAACCGGGCCGCCAAGCACTTGCTGACCTTGCTCTTCATCGGGCTGGTCGTCCTTTATGGGAGTCTGGTGGCTTGGAACGCCGGTTGGATCGGGGGAGGAGGCCACGGGTGATCTGGGCGATCCCATGGTTGGTGGCCGCAGGGATCGCCGGCGGCCCGGCTTTGGCGAAGATCCGTCGGACATGGCTGCGACGGCTGCTGGGCTGGGGCGCGCTGTCTGCGTTCGTGGCCGGGGCACATCTCGCCTTGGTGGATGCGGACCCGATTCTCCGGATGATCGGAATCTGCTGCGTGTTGCTCGGCGCGATGAAGGGGCTCGTCTACGCGGAGTGGGCCGGGCCGGGCTCCCAAGCCCTCACCCCTGCGCGATATGGGACTTTCGCGCTGCTGTGGTTCGGCATGGATCCCGCGAGCTTCCGGAAGCGCCGCGAGGGGCTCGATGGGAAGCGCGACGTCCATTTGGGCTTGCTGCTGACGGGGGTCGGGACCCTTGGCGCATGGCTGGTCTGGCGGATGGAGTGGCGTCAGATCTTCCTGATGTTTCTGCCCATGAGCCTTGGTTTTCACTTCGGTGCCCTGCGGGTGTTGAAAGGTGGCCTCCGGGCCGCTGGCTTTCCGGTGCGGACGCTGTTTCCCAGCCCTCTCGAAGCCCGGGGCATCGGCGATTTCTGGAGCAAACGATGGAATGTCGGCTACTCGCAGATGATGCAGCGTCTGGTCGGCCGACCGGTGGCGGCGCGGGCAGGGGAGCCGGCCGGCGTGATGGCGGTCTTTGTCGGCTCGGGCGTGCTTCATGAACTCGCCATCACTCTGCCGGTCCAATCGGGATTCGGACTGCCGACGCTCTACTTTACCGTGCATGGAATGCTGACGCTGATCGAGAAACGCCGCGGACGGGTCTTCGGTCGGCTTCCCGCCTTGCTCGCGGTGATCCTGCCCATGGGGCTGCTCTTTCCGCCGGTCTTTCAAAGGGAGGTGATGGCCCGATGCCTCAACCTGTTCGAAATTGCCGCAGATTGGCTGCTCCCGCGGAGATGACGAAGGGCAGCCACTCGGTGTGTCGTGTCGTAAGCGGAATGAGCCGTGGGCTTCCTCGATAGAGCGGCCGGAATTTTCCGCTGGCCCAGCGCTGATCAACGGCGGTGGAGCCCTTCAGGCATCCAATCTTTCGGCATGGGACGGATCGCAGGTTCATTCTTCGCCTTGGGAGATTCTTCCTCCCCATTCGACGAAGTGCCTTCCCCGCTTGCCAAGGCCGATGAGGCCGGCGACAGGGCGTTGAATCTGGCATTCTCCGCTCCGGCCATGACTTCGCCAGCCCGGTCTCCATCGCGGAAGCGGTCGATTCCAGCAAACGTGGCCGCCGCCAACACGCCGAGTAACAGGAGGCTGCCAAAACAGATTCGCCACCCGCCCATCAACTTCGCGGTCCAACCGCCGACTCTTCGGTCGCCGATGAGCCATCGTAGCACGAAATAGCCGATGCCGCCGGTGAGGGGACCAATCACGAATGGATCACACGCCAATGCCTCTCCACTTCGAATGATCTTCACCCCACCCAGCAGCATCCATAGCGCCAGAACAAAAATCAGCAGCGGCACGACGAGGTGCATGGGCCGAATCGTGAACGCCTGCCCTGCTTCGACAAGCTATTAGGGGTGGCCCGGCTGCTTTCCTCAACATCCAGACGAGTGCCTCGTCACCCGAATCCCACGCCGGCCGGAAGCTGCCGCAACGCCGGTCAGTCGAAGCGGCGGTGCTCGAAGCGGAGGGTGCGGCATTCCTGGGTGACGGAGTTCACCATCTCGGGCGGGACTCCACCGGGGCATTTGGCGTCGATCGTGAGGGTGACCGCGACATCCGCACCGTGGAGCGCCAGGAGCTGGGAGATCACCTGCTCCTCAATGCGGCTGGCATCAAAGGCCAGACGGGTCTCATCGAGCCTCACACTGCCTTGAAAACGGGTGGGCATTCGCGGCGTGCCGGCCGCTGGCGGCGGCGGTGAAGACGGGACGAACGGCAAGGGGTTCGCCGGCGCAGAAGCCAGCGGGGGAGGTGACGCCGCGAGGGCTGGAGGACGCGGTGGCGGTGGCGGTTGCCTGACGAATTTGCTGACTTTTTCCACCAGCTCATCCGGACTGAACGGCTTGGTCAGGTAATCGGCGACGCCGTATTCCTGCGCGCGGATCTTGTCGGTTTCGCCCTTCTGGGATGTGAGCATGATGACGGGGATGCCCGTGAGAGCCGGACGCCGGTGCCATTCCCAGAGGACGCCGGGGCCGTCGAGCTCGGGCATCAGACTGTCGAGAATCAGGACGCGGGGCGGGTTTTTCTCGGCCATTTCCAAGGCTTGGCGTCCGTTGTAGGCGGATTCGAGGGTAAAGCCCGCCACTCTGAGAAAATGCTCCACTACGCCGTGGATGATCTTGTCATCATCGGCCATAAGCACCCGGATTGGATTTTCCTTCATTGATACCCCCCATACGGACATCAGGCTTGCCTTTCAAGGTCTTTTGGTATTTTCGATTTCTTGATTATCGAACTTGAGTGGGTGCGCGTTGACCGGCTCGAAGCCGATTGCCACCATTCATGATGCGTGAAGCTGATGTCCCAGATCAAGCGACGGAGGAAAGTCCGCCGCCGGTGCGTTCATTGAAACGCAAGGTGCTGGTCCCACTGATCGCGATCGGCTCGGCGGTGGCGTTGGTGACCTTGTGGGGGATTCATGAAGCGGCCCACCGGCAGTTGCTGGAAGAGCTGGACCAGCGGTCCGAACTGATCGCCAACTCGGTGAAACAGGCGGCGGACACTTCGTCCGACGCCGCCGAACTCCAGCGGCTCGTCACGGCGCTTGGAGCCCACGAGGAGGTCCGCCTGATCCTGGTCACCGGTGGCAGCCCACCGCAGGTGGTTGCGACGACGCGGCCCGGGTGGCTCGGCATGGCGGTCGATGACCTCCCGCCGGAGAGCTTGCCGGACGATTTTGTGAACGCGGGGGCCTCACAGGAAGCACGGCAGCACCTCGGCGCGGGGGCTTTCAGCACGACGAGGACGCTGGAGGGTGGAGCCGGGACGACCGGCGATCCGGTGGTGATGGTGTCGCTCGATCCCCGCCCCACCTACCTTGAGATCCGCCGTTTCGTGACCCGGATGAGCCTCGGTTTGCTGGCGGTGCTCGCAGCGCTGGCGGCGGTGGGGTTCTGGTTGTTGAGCCAACATGTGCTGGTTCCGGTCAGGAGTCTCCGCAAATTCATCGAACACCGGCAAGATGATGGGGAACGGTACTGGTCCAAGGCGGCGACGCATGACGAGCTGGGACTGTTGGCGCGGACCTTGAGGGACTCACTGGAGCGGACGGATGCGGCGCTGAACGACCTGAAGAACTACAAAACCGCATTGGACGCTCACGGGATTGTCTCGGTGATCGATCTGCACGGCCGGATCACCCACGCCAATGATCATCTGTGCGAGATCAGCGGGTATTCCCGGGAGGAGCTGCTGGGGGAAAGTTCCCGGATTTTTTATTCAGGCCACCATCCGAAGGAGTTCTTCAGCGAAATGTGGTCTACGATTTCGGAGGGCGGGGTGTGGGATGGCGAGATTTGTGACCGGGCCAAGGACGGCACGCTCTATTGGACGACGACGACGCTGGTGCCGATGGTGGGACCCGACGGAGTCGCGCGGCAGTTCATCGGCATCGCCAAGGACATCACCGAGCGCAAGCGGATGGAACAGGAGCTCGCCTGCGAACGGGATCTGCTGCGGAACCTGCTGGAGCATTTCCCGGATGTGATCTACTTCAAGGACCTCCACTCGCGCTTCACACGGGTGGGTCGGGCCTACGGAGAGCGGCTCGGCCTCGACGATATCAACGAGCTGGTGGGGAAGACGGATGCTCATCTTTTTACCGAGGAGCACGCCCGAGCCGCCTTCGAGGACGAGCAGCGGATCATCCGCACCGGAGAGCCGGTGCTGAACCGTGTCGAGAAGGAAGAATGGAAAGGGGAGGCGGGTCGCATCACCTGGGCGCTCAGCACCAAGCTGGCCCTGCGGGACAAGGACGGGACGATCATCGGAACCTTCGGGATTTCCAAGGACATCACCGCCATCAAGGAGGCGGAGCTGGAGCTGGAGCAGGTGAACCGCAGAATGCTGGAGGCCCATCAGGAGCTGAAGGCCAGCGAACAGCGCTTCCGAACGCTGAGCGCGACCGCGCCGGTCGGGATTTTCGAAGCTGACCGCGAAGGGATCTGGACCTATGTCAATTCTTGGTGGGAGGTGATCTCCGGGCGGACGCTGGACGAAGCGGCCGACGACGGTTGGCGGCGGATGGTGCATCCGGAGGACGAGTCGCGGGTCTACGCCGGATGGCGAGCGGCCATCGACGCGGCCGGGGAGTTCGACAGCGAGTTCCGCTACCGGCGGCCGAGCGGCGAAATCCGGTGGGTCCACGCGCGCAGCGTGCCGATCCGCTCGGAGGAGGGCGAGCTGGCCGGATTCGTGGGGACGGTGAAAGACATCACCGCCCAGAAGCTCGTGGAAAACGAGCTGCGCGCGTCGGAGACGAGATTCCGCTCGGTCACCCAGTCGTGCCACGACGCGATCATCTCGGTCGATGGCGACGGCAAGATCGTATTTTGGAACCGCGGGGCGACGACCACCTTCGGCCACCGCGAGGAAGAGATCGTCGGGAAACACCTCGAGGCCCTGGTCCCGGAGCGTTTCCGCCAGCTTTGCCGGGACGGGCTGGCCGATGTGCGCGCCGGAGACGAACGCGGGCTGCTCGGGAAGACGA
This sequence comes from uncultured Haloferula sp., assembly GCA_965652295.1. Classification (GTDB taxonomy): domain Bacteria; phylum Verrucomicrobiota; class Verrucomicrobiia; order Verrucomicrobiales; family Akkermansiaceae; genus Haloferula. Next base: position 44,103 of record CBFGTS010000005.1, read on the forward strand.
TCGAGTTCACCGGGCTGCGGATGGATGGCAGCGAGTTCCCGGGCGACTTCTCGCTTTCGACATGGAGCAGTGACGAAGGCGTATTCTACACCGGGATCGTCCGTGATATCACCAGCCGGAAGCGGACGGAGCGGGCTTTGCTGGAGGCCAAGGAAGAAGCGGAGCAGGCGAGCCGGACGAAGAGCGATTTCCTGGCCAACATGAGCCACGAAATCCGGACTCCGATGAACGGAATCCTCGGCATGACCGGTCTGGCTTTGGAAACCGAGCTGACTCGCGAGCAGCGCGAATACCTGACGATGACCCGCAGCTCCGCGGAGTCCCTGCTGCGTCTGATCAATGACATTCTCGACTTTTCCAAGATCGAGGCGGGCAAGCTCGAGCTTGAAACGATCGGATTCAGTTTGCGCGATTGTATCGGTGACACACTGAAGCCGCTGGGACTGCGCGCCGACCAGAAGGGGGTCGAGCTGACCGCTCGCATTCCACCCGAGGTGCCGGATCAGGTGCTCGGCGATCCGATGCGGCTGCGGCAGATCCTTGTCAACCTGACCGAGAACGCGATCAAGTTCACGCCGGAGGGGGATGTGATGGTGCGTGTCTCGATGGATGCTCCGGCCGACAACGGGCATGAACCGATGTTCCACTTTTCCGTCTCGGATACCGGCATCGGTATCCCGGCAGAGAAGCAAGCGTTGATCTTCGAGGCCTTTTCCCAAGCGGACGGGACCACCACCCGGCACTTCGGTGGGACCGGTCTCGGGCTCGCGATTTCCTCCGAGCTGGTTCGGAAGATGAAAGGCGAGATATGGGTCGAGAGCGAGGTCGGCCGTGGCACCACGTTCCATTTCACCGCCCGACTTTCAATCCAGGACGAGGGCGCGGAGAGCGCCGTCGAGACCGGTCCCAATTTGGAAGGGATGCGGGTGCTGGTGGTGGACGATCACCGGGAAAGCCGCCAAATCGTGGGAGAGATGCTGGCCAACTGGCGGCTGGCCCCGGTACTGGCGGCCGATGGCGAGCATGCCCTGGAGGAAATGAAAAGGGCTGCGGATGAAGGCCGGCCGTTCGGCCTAGTGATCATCGACGGGGTGATGCCGGAAATGGACGGGTTCGCGCTGGTCGAGAGGGTCCGCCGGGAGTCCGCGCTGGGTGGGGCGATCGTGATGGTTCTGGCGCCGGCCATGCCCGCCGGTGTCGGGCAGCGCTGCCACGATCTCGGAATCGCGGCGATGGTGACCAAACCCGTGGCCCAGTCGGAGCTGCTCGATGCGATCCTGGTGGCGGTTGACGGCGGAAAGACCTCTCCCGCGAGCAAATCGCCCGCGCCATCGGCACCCGACAGCGCGGCCGGATTGCGGATCCTCCTCGCGGAAGACAATGTGATCAATCGCGCCGTGGTCACCGGCATGCTGGAGAAAGATGGCCATGTGCTGATTCATGCCACCAACGGTCGGGAAGCCGTGGAGATTGCCAGTTCCGATCCGGAGATCGACGTGATCCTGATGGACGTGCAAATGCCCGAAATGGACGGACTGGAAGCCACCCGGCGGATCCGCGGGCTGGAGCAGGCCGGCGCACGGCATATCCCGATCGTCGCGATGACCGCCCATGCGATGGCCGGCGATCGCGAACGCTGTCTGGAAGCCGGCGTTGATGAGTACCTCGCCAAGCCGGTGCGGAAGGAAAGCTTGCTCAATGTGCTGGCCGGCATCAGCGGAACAGGTGGGGTTTCCAGTGCCACGGCGGAAGATCCGTCGGCGGCTTTCACCCGCGCCAGCCTGCTGGCAAAGTTTGACGAAAACGAAGAGCTGGTGTCCCACCTCGCCGGGTTGTTCATGGAGAACACGCCACGGCTGATGGATGATCTCCGCGAGGCCATCGCCGCAGGGGATCCGCCCGCGCTCTACCGCACGGCTCATGCGCTGCTCAGCTCGCTCGGCGCTTTCGGAGCGGACGAGGCCCATCGGATCGCCCGCGAACTGGAGGAACTCGGACGATCGGGATCGGTCTCAGGCGCGGAAAAGCTCTTCGCCGCCCTCGAAGGAGAGGTGGCGACGATCTATCGGGCGCTCAAGCCGGACTGACCGCCGCCGGTTCCTTCTTATAGACGTCCGAACGGATCAGAATCATCCCTGCGGCCGCGAGACCCGTCACTCCGCACAAGAGCCACAACATCTCCGGGCTGCGGGCGAAAACCCAGAGTCCGATCATCGGACCCACGCCGATCGCCGTGTTCCAGCTGAAGCCGAGCACGCCCATGTAGCGGCCCCGCATGCTCTCGGGTGCGAGATTCGCGACGTAGCTGCTACTGATGGGCATGGCGATCATTTCGCCGATCGTCAGCACCACGATCGATGTGATCAACATCGCCGGCCCTGCACCAAAAGCCAGCAAAGCGAGACCGAGTCCGGTCAGGGCGTAGCCGAAAGCCATCGCCCGTTGCGGATCCAGACACCGCGTCCAGTTCGTCAGCGGGAGTTCCAGGAAAACGATCATGATCCCGTTGAGCCCCAGCAGAAAACCAAATGCCCGTTCGTCGAGGCCCGAATGTTCCGTGACCTGGAGCCCCAGCGTGCTGCTCGTCTGCCAGAAAACGATCGCCACCAGAAACGACGCGACCGTCGCCCGGATGAACGCCCCGTTCCTCCGGATCGAGGACAGCGCCGGCCCCCAGCCCGCGGCCGACGTGGCTTTCGTTCCGATCCCACGGGCCAGTCCGAAAAGGATAATGAACCCCAGGACTGCCGTTGTTCCGGCATCCACGATGAACAGCCAGAAAAACGACGACGCGGCGACGAGCCCCGCCGTCATCATGCCCAGCGCGAACGCCAGATTGATGGTGAATCGCTGCACCCCGAACGCCCGCACCCGAAGGTCCCTGCCGATCAGATCCGCGACCAGCGAACTACTGGCAGGATAGTACAAACAGGTCATCAGCCCCGAGAGGAAAGCTCCCGAAACAAACGCGAACTCCGTCCGTGCGATGCTCAGCAACAGCATCGTCGCCGCAGCTCCGAAGCAGGAGATCAGCAACGTTGGTTTCCGTCCGATCTTGTCCGCGAGGTACCCGCCGAGGATCGAGGCGCAGAAGCCGCCCGCGCCATAGGCGGCGAGCGCGTAGCCAGTCACCGACGGCGTGAAACCGAGCTGGCGCAGATAGATCGCCAGGAATGGAATCACGAAATGTCCGAACCGATTGATGAACGTGCCTGCCATCAGAAGATAGAAGGGTTTCGGCAATCGTTTCAGATCGGCGGCCAGGCTTGTTCTGGTCGTGGACGGCGTGTCGTTGGTGCTCATTTCCGTGCGAAAACAAAAAACCCGCTCACCTGGTGGGGTGGCGGGGCTCATGAAATAGAAGATCTGCTTCTATCAGGTCAGGTCGGAAGGACCTGTCGTTCACGATGCCCCGCGCTGGGAATGAGGTGGAGATAACCTCGGACGGTCATCTTCAGCCACGATGGCGCGCCCTCATCTCCGCGAAGGCGGGAGATGGAATGGAAGCGCTGAGACATGGCGGACATCGGAAGCGGGAGAATGATACGGAAACCGGCAGGGTCAATCTAAAACGCGATTCCGGACGAGGTCATCATGGACTGCGCGCCCGGCCCACCCGCGGGATCGTCTGTTACGGCAGCTCCTCACCTCTCCTCCGCCACCACTGCCTTTGCCTCGCTCCATTTCATGTGATGAGAACGCATGGCCCACCAGCCAGCGGGCAACAGGATCGCCGCCTGCACGGCGTGCATGACCAGTGAATAACCCAGTGCCTCCTCTTTCCCCACACCATACAGCGCCAGCGCGGCGATGCATCCGGCCTGGAAGGTGCCGAGGAAGCCGGGCGGCCCTGGCGCGGCCACCGCCAATGCCACCAACACCATCACCGCCAGGCCAGCTTGCGGAGGAGCATCGAGTCCCATCATTGGCAGGCCGGCCGCATACATCCCCGCGAAAATCCCCCACACCCCCAGTGTTCCTCCCACCGCCAGCAGCCAGCGGCCGGGGGATCTCACGGCTCCGACACCTTCCAAAATTCCGCCCGCGAGGTGACCAAGCGCCGCCCGCCATTTAGGAGAACCCGGGCCCGTCGGAAACCACGAGGCACACCAACGTTCGAAGGTTTTCCGCAGCACATACACCGCCGCCAGACCGACGATCCCCGCCAGGGCCATCACTCCGAGCCCGCGCGCTCCCGCCGCCAACCAGTCCGGCACCGCTTCCGCTCCCGCCACAACCCAGGCCAGCGCGCCGATCACCGTCACCGCGTCGAGCACCCGCTCGACCACCAGGCTGCCGAGCGCCGGCGCGAAACGCAGCCCGCCCCACCGCCCGATCATCCACGCCCGTGCCAGTTCGCCGGCACGCAGCGGCATGACAAAGGCCACCATGAACCCTCCGAAGCTTGCTCCGAGCCGGGCTCCGAAATCGACACGCTTCGGCAGCAACAGACCCCATCTCCAAGCCCGCAGCCAGAAGCTCGCAAGATAAAGGAGCGCCACCACCGCCAGCCATGGCCACCGCAGATCCGCGATGGCCTCGGCCAGCCGACGGAAATCCATCTGCCGCAGCATCCACACCGCACCTCCGACCAGCGCGAGCGCCACCACGCCCGCCCCCCACCGTTGACCTTTCGACGCCCCGCTCACGTGCGGTACTCTCCGCCTTTTCCCACCAGCCTCACAAGCGGGAAGCAACATGGCCCGCCGGCGGTGATGCCGGCGGGCCATGAGAGTTCCGTTCTCAGGGAACGAGGTCGAAGCGATCCGCGTTCATCACCTTCGCCCAGGTCTTCACAAACACCTCGACGAAGCGTCCTCGGTTGTCGTCCTGAGCATAAAGCTCGGCAAAGGCGCGGAGGATCGAGTTCGAGCCGAACACGAGATCCACCCGCGTCGCCGTCCACTTCACCTCGCCGGTCTTGCGATCCCGGACCTCGTAGAGGTTTTTCCCGACCGGCACCCAGGTGTAGGCCATGTCGGTGAGGTTGACGAAAAAGTCGGTCGTCAACGCGCCCACCCGATCGGTGAAAGCGCCATGGGGCGTGCCGCCGTGGTTGGTGCCCATGGCTCGCATGCCACCGACCATCACCGCCATCTCATGCGCCGTCAGGTCCATGAGCTGGGAGCGATCGAGCAGCAACTCCTCGGGGCTCGTGACGTAGTCGCCCTTCAACCAATTACGGTAACCATCGTGGATCGGTTCGAGCACGCTGAAGGAATCCGCGTCGGTCATCTCATCGGTCGCATCGCCACGGCCCGGTGAAAACGGGACCTCCACCTCATGACCCGCCGCCCGGGCCGCTTGTTCGACGCCCACATTTCCTGCCAGTACGATCACATCCGCCACGCTCGCGCCGAACTCGGCCGCGATGGGTTCCAGCACTCCGAGCACCTTGGCAAGGCGCTCCGGCTCGTTGCCCGGCCAGTCCTTCTGCGGAGCCAGCCGGATACGTGCCCCGTTCGCGCCGCCACGCATGTCGGAGCGGCGGTAGGTGCGCGCGCTGTCCCAGGCGGTCGAAACCATCTCGGCGACGCTCAACCCGCTCGCCGCGATCTTTTCCTTCACCACAGCCACATCGTAGCCGGTGGGACCGGCCGGCACCGGGTCCTGCCAGATCAAATCCTCCCGAGGAACGTCCGGGCCGATGTAGCGAGTCTTCGGTCCCATGTCGCGATGGGTCAGCTTGAACCACGCGCGGGCGAAGGTTTTGGAGAAATAATCGAAATCGTTTCGGAAACGCTCGCCGATTTCACGGTAGACCGGGTCGGCTTTCATCGCCATGTCGGCATCGGTCATGATCGGGTTGTAGCGGATCGAGGGATCCTCCACGTCCACGGGTTTGTCCTCTTCCTTGATGTCGACCGGTTCCCATTGCCACGCGCCGGCCGGGCTCTTCTTCAATTCCCATTCATAGCCGTAGAGCAGCTTGAAGTAGCCGTTGTCCCACTGGGTGGGATTCGTCGTCCACGCGCCTTCGATGCCGCTGGTCACGGTGTCGCGGCCGATCCCACGGCCCTTCTTGTTGACCCAGCCCAGGCCCTGATCCTCCAATTCGGCGGCCTCGGGGTCGGGGCCCAGGTTTTCCGCGCGACCATTGCCGTGGCACTTGCCGACGGTGTGTCCGCCAGCGGTCAGCGCCACGGTTTCCTCGTCGTTCATCGCCATCCTCGCAAAGGTCTCGCGGATCTGGGCCGCGGTTTTCAGCGGGTCCGGATTGCCGTTCACGCCCTCGGGGTTCACGTAGATCAGGCCCATCTGCACTGCGGCCAGCGGGTTTTCCATCGTCGTCGGGTCATCCATGCTGCCGTAGCGCCCGTCGCTCGGCGCCAGCCATTCCTTTTCGTTGCCCCAGTAGGTGTCGTTTTCCGGATGCCAGATGTCCGCCCGGCCATAGGCGAAACCGTAGGTCTTCAGGCCCATCGATTCGTAAGCGATCGTCCCCGCGAGGATGATCAGGTCGGCCCAGCTCAGCTTGTTGCCGTACTTCCTTTTGACCGGCCACAGCAGCCGGCGCGCCTTGTCGAGGTTGACGTTGTCCGGCCATGAATTCAGCGGGGAAAAGCGCTGGTTACCCGTGCCGCCGCCGCCGCGACCATCGGCCACGCGGTAGGAGCCCGCCGAGTGCCACGCCATCCGGATCATCAGACCGCCGTAGTGCCCCCAATCGGCCGGCCACCACTCCTGGCTGTCGGTCATCAGCTCGTGGAGGTCCTTCTTCACCGCCTCGAAATCGAGCGTCTTCACCGCCTCGCGATAGCTGAAGTCCGGATCCATCGGATTCGTCTTCGCGTCATGCTGATGGAGGATGTCGAAATTCAGGGCATTCGGCCACCAGTGCTTGTTGGATTTGCCGGACGAGGTGTGTCCGCCGTGCATGAAGGGGCACTTGGCCGCGCTGCTTGGGTCGCTGGGATTCATGGGATGAAGTCGAGGTTTCGAGAAACGGAGCGCATGATGACGGTTCGCGTGGCATCTGACGAGACGATGTTTCCAATGGTTGCCATCAGCTTCACTTATGCCTAGGGTGACCGCCACCCATGGACCTGCGCCAGCTCCAATCCTTCGTTTCCGTCGTCGAGGAAGGCTCCCTCAGCGCCGCCTCCAAGCGCTGTCATCTTTCCCAGCCGGCCCTCAGCCAGCAGATGCAGGCGCTGGAGGAAGCACTCGGCGAGCCGCTCCTCCACCGCCGTCCCCGCGGGGTCGAGCCCACCGCCGCCGGTGAGCTGCTGCTTTCCCACGCCCGCACCCTCCTCGCCCAAGCGGCCGCCCTGCGCAGCGAGTTCCAGGGACGCCGCGAATTGGAAACCGGGACTCTCACCTTCGGCATCATCCCGACGATCGCCCCGTATCTCCTGCCGCGTCTGCTCGGACCGTTCCGCCACGCCCATCCCGGCATCACCATTGCCATCGATGAAGCACGGACGCCCCTGCTCCTGCCCAAAACCGCCGCCGGAGAAATCGAGTTCGCGATCCTCAGCGACGTCACCGCCGATGAGCGGCGGAAATGGTCCCTTCACGTTCGCGAGCTGTTTCGGGAGACCCTGCTGCTCGCGGCGCCGGCCAGCCACCCGCTCGCTCTGCGAAAGTCACCGCCGGAGGCCTCCGGGATCGATCCCGACGAACTCATCCACCTCAGCGGCGGTCACTGCTTGTCCGAGCGTACCCTGAAGCTCTGCCGCATCCGCAAACCCAATCCCGGCTTGCAGTGCGACCAGATCGGCACTGCTCTCGCCATGGTCGCCTCGCGCATGGGCGTCACCATCGTTCCCAAACTCGCCGCCGGCGACCACACCCGGCCTGAAGTCATCTTCCGCCCTTTCGCTGGCGAAGGCCTGCATCGCCGAATCAACCTCGTCATGCGCCGCGGTGCCAAGCTCTCTTCCGCCGCCCTGCGGCTCACGGATACTCTGCACTCCATGGCCGCCGTGTGAGGTGGGGAGGCCGGCTTTCAGGTTTTGAAATCACGGAGCTGGAAGGCCAGCAGGCCGATGACGAAAAAGGTGACATCAAGGCCACCAAGGAAGGCGTAGGCTTCGGCGAGCTTCGGCCAGGAGATGTCCATCTCGAAAAGATACACCCAGCAACTCATCCGCCAGGTGATGAACCAATGCTCGAAGGGCTGGAAGAAAGGGAAGTTCTGCAGGATCATGTCCACGAACAGGATCGCCAGCGTGAGAATGGTCGCCGCGGCCGGTTTGATGCGGAAGCAGGAGAACATGAACGCCAGCGTCGAGAGCGTGATCATGCTCACCCCGATGCCCGCCGCGCCGAGCGCGATGCGGGTGATGCCCTCGCCCCACTCGGGATAGACGGCGAACACCTTCATCTTCGGCTCGGCGATGAAGAGCCCACCCTCCCAGCCGACGGCGATGACCGCCATCAGGTAGCCGGTGATGCCGACGAAGAACACGAAGGAGAAGGTGTAAAGCGCGGTGGCGGTCCATTTCACCAGCAGCAGCCGGGCGCGGGAGATCGGCCGGGAAAGTACCAGCCGCAGGTTGCCATCCTCGGTTTCCTTCGCCACCACATCCCCCGCCACCAGGGCGAAGAAGATCGAGCCGAGCAGGAACATGCTCAGCAGCATGACCATGAAGGTGAGCGTCAGGGAGCTGAAGTAGAAGTCGGACTCGTAGCCGTTCCGCTCCATCAATTTCCGCATGTAGAGCTGGCCGTCGCTCAGGCGATAGACCAGCACAATGATCAACTCCATGATGAGGAACGCGCCGTAACCCATGTAGGTCCGCGGGCGGGCGAAAAGCTTGCGAAGTTCGCCGCGAAGTTGTCGGAGAAACATCATCGGGTGATTTCAAGATAAAGGTCTTCGAGCGAACGCCGGACGGGAGCAAAGGCGGAGACGCGGATGTGGAGGCCGACGAGGGCCGCCACCATGACCGCCGGATCGACCTCCTCCGGCAAGGTGATCCGGCCGGGCCGGAGCACCTTGCAGCCCTGGAGTTCGAGAAAGGGGAGAGCGGCGGCCATCGGTTCGAGGTCGATCTCATAGATCCGCTCGTCGCCCCCGATGTCCGCCACACGGCCCTCGAAGACCCGACGGCCGGCCTTGAGGATGGCGACGCGATCGCACATCTGCTCGACCTCGCCGAGCAGGTGGGAATTGAAGAGCACGGTCATTTTCTCGCTCTCCCGCAGCTTGAGAACGAAGTCGCGGAACCACTTGATGCCTTCGGGATCGAGGCCATCGGTCGGCTCGTCGAGCAGCAGTACACGCGGCATCGGCAGCAGCGCCTGGGCGAGCGCCAGCCGCTGGCGCATGCCGTGGGAATAGGTCCGCACCTTCGAGCGGATACGCTCGGAAAGCCCGACCATGTCGACGATCCGGGCGGCCTCGTGTGGATCGAACTTCGCCGAGTAGTTCACCAGGATCCGGAGATTCTCCCATCCACTAAGGTACTCGTAGAAGCTGGGTGCCTCGAAGATCGAGCCGACCCGCTTGAGAGCGCTGGCGCGCTCCCGCTGGACGGAAACGCCACCGATGGTCGCCTCCCCTTCGTCGGGTGCCACCATGCCGAGGACGATGCCGAGCGTGGTGCTCTTGCCCGCGCCGTTGTGACCGAGCAGGCCGTATATTTCGCCTTCCGCGACGGAAAACGAGACGCCCTCCAGCGCCGGCTTGCCGCCGAATTTCTTGTGCAGGTTCGCCACTTCCAGCATCGTGCTCATTCGTCCACCGAGAAGTTGATTTCGTTCGAGGCGGACCAATCGGCGTAGAGGATGTTCGTCCCCAGATTCTCGCCGCTGCCCTCGTGCCAGTTCTCCTTGTCGTAAACGAGCGGGATGCTCTCGACCTCCTTGTTTCCGAAAAACTCCAACCGCCCGAGGCGTCGGCCGCTGACCACCGGGTTCCAGCCGTAGCTCGATCCGGTTTTCTCGAACTCGCCGTCGTCGGCCGGGCAGTGGAAGACTTCTGGGTTCTGGAGGTAGGGCGCGAGCTCGACCTCCAGCACGTCCATGTACTCGCCCTTTTTCTCGCGCCCGGCGGAGAGGTCGGGCATCCGCTGGCCGTGCTCCTGGGTGTAGGTTTCCAGCGCCACGGCGATCTGGCGGAGGTTGTTGATGCAGCTCGCCCGGCGGGCCGAACGGACAGCGGAGCGGACAAGGGGAAACGAGAGCCCTGCCAACGCGACGATGATCAGCAGCGCCACCAGCAATTCGGTCAGGGTGAAGCCCCGCGCTCTGTCACGTCCGGGCTTCATTCACGCATGGGGAATTCGTTGCCGCTGAGCCCTTTCATCACGCCGTCCATGGCCTCCATCAACGGCGCGAGATCGAGCTTGGTATCGGCCCCGGCTTTCTCGAAATACGCGCGCATTCCCTCCTCGGTCACCCGCGCCAGCAACTCCTCGCTGACTTCACGGGCCCGCTGCATTTCCTCCTCGGTCCGTCCGTCCTCGATTTCGGCAAGCGCGTCATCCACGATCTTCTGACGCTCGGCTGGCGTCATCGCATCCACGGCTTTCATGAAGGTCTCCATGGAGGCGCGGATGGTCAGCTCGACGAAGCGCTCCTTTTCGGCGTCCGTCAGCTTCGCGAACATGTCCTCGCCGATCCGCTGTTCGCGGGCACGCTGGCGCTCGGAGAAATCGAGCCGGTTGAACATGCCGGCGATCTCCAGGAGTTCGCGTTCGCGTTCGGCATCGGACACCCCCTCCGGAATGCCATCCGACCAGTTCTCGAAGCTGGCATCCTCGATCGCCCGCTCGATGTTCTCGGCCGTGACCCTTTTCGAACCCGCGTAGTGGCGGATGCCGATGACCACCGCCCAGACCAGGAGGAGCCCGAGAACCGCGCGCAGGATGACCGTGCTTTTCGCCATGCGAGCCTAGACTAGACGCGATCCGTCCGCGCGCAAGCCGACGACTAACGCCGGAAACCCGCTTTGAGTTCGGCGAGAGTCGTGGCTTTCAGGGCCAAGGCGAGAGCACCGTAGGAGGCCGCGCCGCCCGCGACCAATGCGAACATGGCCGCAAACCGCTGCCACTGCGCGCCGCCAAACCACGGGTCCAGCCATCCGCGGAGAAACCAGACCACCACGCCCATCGCGCTGGCGGCGACGAAGATCCGCAGGAGCTGGGAGCGTCGCCGGGCACCGAGGCCCAGCCGCCCATGCAGTCCGATTGCAAGCATGATCACGTTCACCCAGCCGGCCAAGCTGGTCGCGATGGCGATGCCGATGAAACCGACGAAGCGGAAAAGCACCAAGCTGCCGATCGCGTTGGTGAGCACCGTGACGATGGCGATCTTCATTGGTGCCTTGGTATTCTCCCGGGCGAAATACCCTGCCTGTAGTACTTTCACCAGCACGTAGGCGGGAAGTCCGAGGGCGAAACAGGCGAGAGCCATCGAAACCGGGGCGGTCGCCCCATCTGCCGCAAACTCACCACGCTCGTAGATCGGAGCGACGAAGGCGGACGGCGTGACGACAAAGGCAATCATCGCGGGCAGCGTGATGAGCATGGAAAGCAGGACCCCCTGACCGATCGTATCGTTCGCCTCCAGCTCCCTGCCCGAGCGGAGCAGACGGGTGATTTCCGGCAGCAAAACGACGCCAAAAGCGGCACCAATCATGCCGTTGGGGAGTTGGAAAAGGCGGTCTGCAAAGTTAAGACTGCTGATGGCGGCTTTCTCGGAAGAAGCGATGGCGGTTCCGACCACGAGATTGATCTGCTGGATACCCGCGGCCACCACGCCGGGACCCATGAGGATCAGCAGCCGGCGGATGCGTGGAGTGAGTTCCGGCATCTTCGGCAAGATATGGATACCCAATTTCCACACCGCCGCCCACAGAAGAAGAAGTTGAGCGAAGCCAGCGGCACACACCGACCATGAAACGGCAGTGCCGATAAGCTCGAGCTCGCCACGCCAGTGGAAGACCGGAACGAGGATCCCGAGGACCACCAGCATCAGCACGTTCAGAAGCACCGGTGCGAACGCAGGCAGGGAGAATACCTTCAGGGTGTTGAGCACGCCGCTGAGGTGAGCGGAGAGTGCCATGCAAAGCAGATAGCTGAACATGATCCGTGCGTAAGCAACGGTCAGCTCGTACATTTCCGGTCCGGCCGCCGGGACCAGTATCCGCGCAAACCACGGCATGGCGGGAATCAGGATGACGGTGGCGATGAGCAACACGCCGCCAAGCCAGGTGAAAGCGTTGCGGGCGAAGCGGTGGGCGGCTTCTTCGTTTCCCTCCGCGAGTTCACGACCGAAGAGTGGCACGAAAGCGGAGTTGAACGCGCCTTCGCCGAAGATCCGGCGGAACATGTTCGGCAACCGGAGAGCGGCGTAGAACGCGTCGGTGACGACACCCGTGCCAAGGAACGCGGCCATGAACATTTCACGGATCAAGCCGAGGACGCGGCTCATCATGGTGAATCCGCCAACCGTGAACAGGGATCGGAGCATGGAAGAAGTCGGTGAGAAACGTCAGCCCACCGAGGCGCGGCGGAGCCGGTCCATAATGGCTTGGCCGAGACCCATGTCGCTGATCGGCTCGGCGACGATGAAGTCGAGCCCGGCTTCGTCGAGAGTCCGCATCACGTGGAACAGGCGCACGGCCGCTTCGGCGAGTTTTCCGCTGCCGGGGCTGAGCGATTCGACCATCGCCCAGTCGTGGAGCTTCAGGTAGCCGGCCTTGGGGTCCTCCTTGTAGCTGAGGAGGCCGTATCGCTTGCCAGGCTCCGGTTTGAAGTCAGCCGGTTTGTCGAACATCAGCAATGGAGTACGAGGAGCATAGTGGCTGGCGAGCTGGCCGGGGGCCTCGGGGGAATCGATCAGGCGCTTCTTTTCGACAATGACACGGCCGAAATTCTGAAGCTCCTTTTTGGTGATCGGTCCCGGGCGCAGGATGTGAAGCTCCGGCCGTTTCTCGCCGGGCTCGACGCGGACGATGGTGCTCTCCAGCCCGTCGCGGCACGCCCCGGCGTCGACGATGAGCGGGATCCGGCCGCCGAGTTCCTTCATCACGGCACTGGCGGAAGTCGGGGAAATCCGGCCGAAACGGTTGGCACTGGGAGCCGCGATCGGGCGACCGAGCTCCTTGCCGATACCACGGAAGACCTTACTGGCGCTTTGACGCACGGCGACGGTCGGGTGGCCGCTGGTGACGAGATCCGGAACGCGGTCGGTCTTCGGCAGGACGAGGGTAAGCGGGCCCGGCCAGAAGGCGGACATGAGCTTACGGATGGTGGGCTCGATCTCCTCGGGAATGGTCGCGACATCCTCAAGCTGCTTGACGCTGGCGATGTGGACGATGAGCGGATCGAAGCTGGGCCGTTCCTTGACCTCGAAAACCTTGGCCACGGCCTCGGGGTTGAAGGCATCCGCCGCGAGGCCATAGACGGTCTCGGTGGGCACCGCGACGACCTCACCCTGCTCCAACAGCGCGGCGGCTTCACGGACGGCGTCCTTCATGTCGTCGTCTTCAGCCTGGATGATGCGGGTGTCGGGCACGCGTTTGGGATAGTCGGACGTGGCGCAGGCGGCAAGCCGGGGTTTGCGTCGGGAACGGCCTGGGAATAACCCGGGGTTCGTTCGGGAGAAAGTTCGGGCCCTCCTCGCGGATGGCGGGACGCTCACGGTTGTGAGGGGGTTTTCCCACAGCTTTCATAGGCGTGGAATCCCCGGGGCTGTAAGTGGAACCTGGATTCTTCCCGCTTATCCACACGACTAAGATGAAGATGTTTGGGTGGTTCCAAAAGATCTCATCTTCTACTCTGTGAGGAACTTCGGGTGGAGGAGCGGCGGAACGTGTCCGCCAGGAGTGGTCGCTGTCGGCGGTCTTCCCCCGGTGATTCCCGGCGAACCGGTTTCGCTGCTCCGTTTCAGCGAGCAGCAAACCTGAAGGGGGCCAAAAAGAAGCGGCACCCGCCGGAGTGGGTGCCGCTTGGAGAATCATCGTTCGTGAAGAGACGTTAGATGAGCATCAGGGCGGGCTGCTCAAGGAGCTTTTTCATTTCCGCGAGGAACTGGGCCGCGACGGCCCCGTCGACGACGCGGTGGTCGCAGCTGATGCCGAGGTTCATCCGCAGGCCGGGAACGATCTGGCCGTCCTTGACGACGGGCTTTTCGATCGCGCCCCCGACGCTGACGATCAGGGCCTGAGGCGGGTTGACAATAGCATCGAAGGATTCGACGCCCCAGGCACCGAGGTTGGAGACGGTGATGGTGCCGCCGTCGAACTCGCTCGGTTTGAGTTTTTTGTCCTTGGCGCGGGCGGCCATGTCCTTGACCTCCTTGGAGATCTGGAGGAGCGACTTGGTCTCGGCGTTCTTGATGACGGGAGTGACGAGGCCGTCCTCGACGGCGATGGCGACGGACATGCCGACACTGGCGAACTGGACAATCGAGTCGCCGGCGAAGGAGGCATTCACGGCGGGCACGGCCTGGGCGGCGTTGATGGCGGCTTTGAGGACGAAGTCGTTGACCGAGTACTTGTTGCCGTGGGTCTGCTCGGCCTGGGTGTTGACCTGCTTGCGCAGCGCCATCAGCGGTGCCATGTCGACTTCCGCGTGGAGGTAGAAGTGGGGGATGGTCTGCTTGGAGAGCAGGAGGCGCTCCGCGATGATCTTGCGCATCGAGCTGAGCGGCAGGGTCTGGTCGCCTTCTTTCGCGGTCGGCTGGATGGCTTGGGGAGCGGGTGCAGGAGCCGGTGCGGAGGATTTCGCCTTGGCGGCGGCGGCAAGACCGGCGGCAGCGCTGGCCTGTGAGCTTTTCGGAGCGGGAGCGCCTTTGGCGGCTTCGACGTCGGCCTTCACGATGCGGCCGGCGGGGCCGGAGCCCTGAAGTGTGGAAAGCTCGACTCCGTTCTCCGCGGCGATTTTACGGGCGAGGGGCGAGGCTTTGATGCGGTCACCGGATTCGGTCGTCGCCTCGGCCTTGGATGCCGGCGTTTGCGGGGCGGGGGCGGCTTGTTGTTCGGCGGGCTTGGCAGGAGCAGCTTCGGCTGCCTTCGGAGCCTCGGGTGATGCGGTTCCGGCATCGTCGCCATCAAGCACGGCGAGGACGCCACCGATGGGGGCCTTTTCGCCTTCCTGGACGCGGATCTCGGTGATGGTGCCTTCGTCGAACGCTTCCATTTCCATGGTCGCCTTGTCGGTTTCGACTTCAGCGACGATGTCGCCGATCTCGACGCTGTCGCCGACCTGCTTGTGCCATTTGATGAGAGTACCCTCGGACATGGTGTCCGAGAGCTTGGGCATTTCGATGTTGATAGCCATGGATTGAGTGAGGAAAGGGGCTGCGCCGGGAGGCTTGCCCGAAGCGGGGGTCAAATCCAGCGTTTTCGGAGATGCTGAGCTTGCGGTGGGAAAAAGAAAGCGGAGCTCGGCATGACCGGGCTCCGCTTGGAAAGCAGGGTTGGAAAATCAGATGATCTCGCTCAAGGGGCGATCGGCTTCATCGTCGGGATCAGGCCAATATGCGGGCTGCCGGAGGCACCTTGGGCGGTGGCCATCTTGCGGGCGGCCTCGGTGTTGGAGCCGCAGCAGCCTTCCTTGAGGCAGTAGAAGCGGACGCAGCTCGGGCACTTCACGAAGACCTTCCTGGTGCGCTCTTTGTAGCGGGGAACTTTCTTCTCGGTGACTTCGACGAGGCCGGACTTGGCGTCGATCACCTTTTCTTCGCGGACGATGTCGTAGCCGCAAGCCTTGGCTTGGTAGGTTTCCGTCTTCACGCCGGAAAAGAAGTTCCGCACGCCAAACATGGAGCAGCAGGAGCTGAAGCCGAGGGAGAGGGCTACGAGCGACAGGAGCAGGGTCAGGTTTTTCATGTGAATCAGTAAGATGAAGGGTCAGAAGAGGCAGCAGCAGGACGAGACCGCGAGGCACGCCATGGTGATGATGACAAGACGGACGAGGTTGAACATTGTTGGAATGCTACGGTTGGCGGGATCGCTGGCAACGAAAAAGCTTGGTCGTGACGGAGTTGGTCGCGTTCAGCCCATGGTCAGCACGCGCTCGATGATGCGCCGCGGGTTCGGAAGCTGTTCGGGCTCGACGAAGGGCGAGTAGATCGCCGGGGCGTCGCGGGTGGTGACGCGTTTGATCGGCGCGTCGAGGTAATCGAAGGCCTCGTCCTGGATGATGTGCGAAACCATGGCGGAAACGCCGCCGAAGCCCTTGGATTCGTCGACCAGAACGACGCGGTTGGTTTTGCGGACGGTGGCGAGGATCGCCTCGACATCGAGCGGCCGGATTGAGCGGAGATCGAGCACCTCGGCGGAAATGCCGTGTTCTTCCTTGAGTTTCTCGGCAGCGGCGAGCGCGTGGAGGACGGAGCGGCCATGGGCGATGAGGGAGACGTCGGAGCCCTCGCGCTTGAGGTCGGCCTTGCCCAACGGAACGACGTGATCGCCCTCGGAGGGGTCGGGAACCTCGCCGGAGGTGCCGTAAAGGAGGACGTTCTCCATCACGTAGACCGGGTCGTTGTCGCGGATCGCGGCCTTGATCAGTCCTTTGGCGTCGGAAGGGGTCGCGGGCACGCAGACCTTGAGGCCGGGGAAGGACGCGAACAGGGCCTCGGGCACGTGGCAGTGGGTGGCGCCGACGTTGTTGCCGCCGTTGGCGGGGCCGCGCATGACGATCGGGACATTAATCAACCCGCCGGACATGTAGCGGACGCAGGCGGCGTTGTTGACGAGCTGGTCGAAGGCGACGGAGTGGAACGACCAGAACATCAGCTCCATGACCGGACGGACGCCGAGCATGGAGGCGCCGACGCCCATGCCGATGAAGCCGGCTTCGGAAATCGGGGTGTCGACGACGCGCTTGTCGCCCCACTTGGCCCAGAGGCCTTCGGTGACCTTGTAGGCGCCGTTGTACTGGGCCACTTCCTCGCCGAGGATGACGACGTTCTCGTCGCGGGCGAGTTCCTCATCAAGGCCTTCACGGAGCGCTTCGCGGTAAGTCAGGGTGCGGGACATCGGGGATGGTGTTCGGGAGTCGGTTGCGAACTACTAGATCTTTCGTAGAAAATCAATCGGTGAAGAAATGGCGGCCGGTGCGGGACGCCTCGGTGTCGTGGTCGCTCTCCCAGTAGACGTCCTCCATGATGGATTCGACGGTGGGGGCGGGGGCGTTCTCGGCGAATTCGACGGAGGCGGCGGCCTCCTGCTTGGCGGCCTGGTCGATGTCCTTGATGAGGTCGTCGTTCAGCACGCCCTCGTCCACGAGGCGGCGTTCCCAGAGGCGGATGGGATCGTGGTTCTGCTTGTAGTTCTCGATCTCCTCCGGGGTGCGGTATTTCTTGTGGTTCGCGTCGGCAATACTATGGCCGTAGTAACGATAGGTGGCGATCTCGAGGATGGCGGGTTTGCCCTGCTTGCGGGCGCGCTCCATGGCGATGTGGGTCTTGGCGCGGACTTCGTAAATGTCTCCGCCGTTCACCAGATCCCAGTCCATGTCGTAGGCTTCGGCGCGCTGGGCGAGGCAGCCTTTGAAGGCGGACGAGCGCTTCTGGGAGGTCCCCATCGAGTAGCCGTTGTTCTCGATGATGTAGACGACCGGCAGCTCGAAAAGGGCGGCGATGTTGAGGGATTCGTGGTAGGCGCCCTGGTTGACCGCTCCGTCGCCCAGATAGCAGAGGGCGCAGCCTTCGAGGCCCTTGTACTTCAAGCCGTAGGCGAGGCCGAGACCGAGCGGGGTCTGGCCGGCGACGATCCCGTGACCGCCCCAGTAGTTTTTGTCCGGTGCGAAGAAGTGCATCGAGCCGCCCTTGCCCTTCGAGCAGCCGGAGGCCTTGCCGTAGAGCTCGGCCATGCACTCGTTCATCGACATGCCGACGGAGAGGGCGTGGGCGTGGCAGCGGTAGGCGGTGATGTTGTGATCGTTCTCGCCGCAGAGCGAAAGGGTGCCGACGGCGACGGATTCCTGGCCGATGTACAAATGGAGGAAGCCCCCCATTTTCCCTGCGTTGTAGTACTTCAGCGCGGCTTGCTCGAACCGGCGGATGCGCACCATCTTGCGGTAGAGCTCGACTTTCTGGTCGGCGCTCAGCGCCTGGTTGACGGGAGAGCCCGCGAAATCGAGCTGCTGGGATTCGGCGGAAAACATAGGCGCAGGGGACTTAGGACGGGCGTTGGATGGAGGCAAGGTTTATCCGATCATGAAGGGCGCACGGCCGGGACGGAGGAAGAAGCGGGCAGGGCGAGAGGACGCAGGGCCGCGACAAAGACGGCGGTGAAGAGAAGGTTGGCGGCAGCGAGATTGCGGAAGAAGACCCAGGTGGGAGCGAAACCTTGGGGGCCGGTCCACTGCGCTTGGAGGAAGCCGATCGCGGTTTTCGGGTAAAGCGGATCGGCGGCGAAGGAGACGCAGTTGCTGACGAAGTAGAATGCGGCGGCGGCGAGCAGCGATCCGCCGAGCACCGCGGCGGTGGAGGGGCGACTGCGCAGGAAGAGGCCGAGGGCGATCGGTCCGGCGAGACCCGCGAGGATGCCGATGTGGTGGACGCCGAGGACGGGGTAGCCTTGCAGAAGGCTGACGAGCGGATCGGTGACCAACCACGCACCCACTGGCAGGAGCCAGGCGGAGCGGCCGCGGAAGAAGATGAGACCACAGAGGAAGACCGCCGGGAGGGGCGAGAAGTTGGGCATGAACCCGGTCGCGCTGATCACGCGGAAGACGACCAGAAGACCGACGAGTAATACCGAAGCAAGCCATGTCGTGCGCATGCCTCTTCGATGCCGCAGGTTGGAGGCCGGGGCGAGTCGAAAATGTTCGCCAGCTGGTGCGAATTCCGTCATTCCACAAGGGAAATGGCACTGAGCGACTGGTTCCGGCAGGCCTGGGAGGTGCGTGAGCGGGCCTATGCGCCGTACTCCGGGTTCCGGGTTGGAGCGGTGGTGGTGGGTGAAGCAGGTGGGGTGTTTGTGGGATGCAACGTGGAGAATCTTTCCTATGGGCTCACCCAGTGTGCCGAGCGGGTGGCGATCGGGGCCGCTGTGGCGGCCGGGGAGCGAAGGATCGTGACAGTGGTGGTGGTCGCCGACACCGCTGCTCCGGTTTCACCCTGTGGTGCCTGTCGGCAGGTGATGGCGGAATTCGGAGATCCTGAGATTTGGTTGGTGAACCGTGGAAGCTCGGAGAAATTCCGGCTGAGCGAGCTGCTCCCTCGGGCGACCACCGGGATTCTCGACAAGCCTTGAAAAGGCCGAAATGTTCCACGTGGAACGTGTGACGGGGCCCTTGTTTCCTCGAAAACCCCTGCTAGCGTCGCGGCCCCGCATGTTTCGCTACCCGAAATCCTACGATGTTCTGGTGATCGGCGCCGGCCACGCCGGCGTTGAAGCCGCCCTCGCTGCCGCCCGCCTCGGGGCCGAAGTGGCCGTGTTGACCCAGAACCTGGACACCGTGGGGCAGATGTCCTGCAACCCGGCGATCGGGGGACTGGCCAAAGGCCACATGGTCCGGGAGATTGATGCTTTGGGCGGAGCGATGGGCCTCAACACCGATGCGACGGGCATCCAGTTCCGGATGTTGAACGCCTCGAAAGGGCCCTCGGTCCGGGCGCCCCGGGCCCAGTGCGATAAGAAGGCGTATCAGTTCCGGATGAAGTGGGTGCTGGAGAGCACTCCTGGGATCGATCTTCACCAGGGAAATGTGGCCGAGCTGTGGGTGGAGGACGACGTGATCCTAGGGATCCGCACCTCCTTGGGGATGGAGATTTCAGCGAAGGCCGTCGTGCTCTCCGCCGGAACCTTCATGCGGGGACTGATGCACGTGGGGCTGCGAAATGAGAAGGGTGGACGGATGGGGGACGCGACTTCGACCGTTTCCGACTCGCTCAAGGCGCTCGGGTTCCACGTGGAACGTTTCAAGACGGGAACGCCCTGTCGTTTGCTCGGGCGGTCGCTGGACTTTACCCGATGTGAGCGGCAGGAGGGCGATGACCCTGCACCGCGCTTCTCGTTTCTTTCCGATACGCTCGATCCGGGCGAGGAGGAGCTTTTTACGTTGAACGCTTGGGGCCGATCGACGTTCCACGTGGAACAATCGCCCTGCTGGATCACTTACACTTCTCCTGCCACGCACGAGATCATCCGAGGGAATCTCGATCAGTCGCCGATGTACTGCGGAGTGATCGAAGGCGTCGGGCCGCGCTACTGCCCCTCGATCGAGGACAAGGTGGTCCGATTCGCGGAGAAGGAGCGTCATCAGGTGTTTCTGGAGCCCGAAGGCCGGCACACGCACGAATACTACGTGAACGGTGTCTCCACCTCCTTGCCTTATGAGGTCCAGTTGGCCTTCTTGCGGACGATCCCGGGATTGGAACACTGCCAGATCCTGCGGCCCGGATATGCGGTGGAGTACGATTACTGCCCGCCTACCCAGCTTCACCCGACGCTGGAGACCAAGCGGGTGGAGGGGCTTTATTTCGCCGGGCAGATCAACGGGACCTCCGGCTATGAGGAAGCGGCGGGCCAAGGACTGATCGCCGGAGCCAACGCCGCGCTTAAAGCTGCCGGAAAAGCGCCGTTCCTGCTGCGACGGGATGAAGCTTATCTGGGCGTGATGATCGATGACCTTGTCACGAAAGGCTGCACGGAGCCATACCGGATGTTCACCAGCCGGGCGGAGTTCCGTCTGCTGCTGCGCCAGGACAACTGCGACCTGCGACTCACCCCCCGTGCGGCGGAGGTCGGCCTCGCCTCAGGTGAAAGGGTGGAGAGGGGGGCGAAGAAGCAGGCTGAACTTGACCGGGCCCTGGAATTCGGACGCACGGCAGTGCATCAAGGGGTGAAGCTCGATCACTGGTTCCGGCGGATGGAGAACCGTTGGGAAGATCTGCCTCAGGAAATCCTCGGCGAGTTCCACGTGGAACATTGGCCGCTGATCGAGACGGAATTCAAGTATGAGGGCCACCTCCAGCGCCAGCAGGTGCAGGTGGAGCGGATGGCTCGCGCCGAGGACAAGCGGATCCCTGGAGCCTTGGATTATCAGGCCATTCCGGGTCTGAAAATCGAGGCGAAACAGCGCTTCTCGGAGATTCGCCCCGCCACTTTGGGCCAGGCCGGACGGATTCCGGGCATCACGCCTGCGGATGTCGCGGTGCTCGCGGTGTGGCTGGAAAAGGGGCGGCGTTGAGCCGGTTCAGGCGTTCATTCCCCACTCCTTCGGCAGCCTCACGGGCTTGCCTTCGGGCATTTGAACCAGTGCCAGCGCCTGTCGGGCGGTGACCAGCAGGGTGTCGTCGCTTTCCCGGCGCATCTCGAACTCGCACCAAAACCTGGCCCGCAGCACTTCACCGAGCGTGCCGCGGATGACCAGCCAGTCCCCGAGTCGGGCCGGTCGTCGGTAGTCGATCTCGGTCCGGGTCACGACCGGAAAGAGCCGGGTTTCGGCCATGGTCCTCAAGTCCATGCCGAGCTTCGCCGCCAGCCGGGTCCGGCAGGTTTCGATCATCCGCAGGTAGGCGATGTTGTGGACGACCTGACCGCAGTCGGTGTCGAAAAACATGACTTCTTCGCGGGTGACATATTCGATGGGCGGGTTCATGCCCAGATCCTCAGCACAGGGCGGGGGAGGGGCAATTTCCAATCCTGCGGCCGGATGCAAAGGCGGCTTGCCGCGGCACGTATCGCTTCGCAGCATGAGGGCCATGAGGGGTTTTGCGATCTGGCTGGCGACCGCCTTGGCGGTCCATGCCGGATTCGTGCCGCCGGATGAAGGCCGCGCTCCGTTCCGACGTGAGGCTCTTCCGGTGGACTCCACCACCCTGGGTCTCTTGTCCACCGAACTCGTGGCGCAGTTGCCTTCGGAGAACGAAGGACCGTCCACTCTTCGACGGGCGGCGCAGATCCTCGGGCTCGCGCTGGCTCTCGATCCCGGCAACCGGCTGGCGCGCGATTGGATCACAAAGCTGGGCGACGGTGAGGAGCTTCCCACCGGGGATCCACCGGGCTTTTCCGCCCGGGGAGTCGAGGCCGCCCAATGGCTGGCAAGTCCGGAGGCCGGCGAGCAGGCCGCGGTTTTCATCGGCTACCTGCACGATGTGTTGAGGGACGAAGCAGGCACCGAGGAAGCGGACTGGACCGGTTGGGTGGCTGCCACGAATGCATTCGAGGATCCGCCGGACGCGGAGGAGGAGATCGGCCCTCCCGAGGAAAAGTCTCAGGCTCCCACGGGGCCCGTGCCGAAGTTGGCCCGGATTGGCATCCGTGTGCCGGTTCAGTGGGGTGGCGATCACGGAGTCACCCTTCTGACGCTCAACCTGCACGCTTACGCTGCTCCGGAGGGGGAGCCATCGCCGGTTCTCCTGAAAATCCCCGCGATGATCCAAAAGAAGCCCGGTCCTTTGCAGGCTCAGGCCCGCCAGTGGATCGACGGGCATTTCGGAAAGACCGGGAAGCCGCCGGTGAGGTTCGATTATTCCGTGGCGGAAGCGACGACCTTGCAGCCGAGGTCGACGGCAGCCGTGCCCGCGGCCGCCCTTCTGTTGGCGCACGCGGCCTTCGCCGGTCATGAAATCGAAGCTGCGGACGCGGTGGTTCTGGCTGCGGTGGCTGCGGATGGTAGCCTCACCACGCCACCTCTTTTCTGGGACATCCTTCGTGGCTTGCCCGATGGCGGAGGAGCTCGGCTGATCGTTCCGGCGGCTGCGGCGGAGATGCTGCCGGCGATGTTGACGCTCGATCGATCGGAGTTTTTCCTTGAGCATCAAGTCCTTACAGCCAACTCCTTGGAGGAGGCGGTCGCGCTCGCCGGGGGACAAGAGGTTCCAGGCCTGGCGGAGGCGGAGACGCTCTTCCACGACGTCAGGGAAGGGAAGGGAACGAGGTCGGCCGGCAGCTACTTCGCCCTGAACGCGACTCGCCAGAAGCTGCTGCGTGCGGCTTCGCTCCATCCCGCGCATGCCTCGGCCCGACTCCTGGCCCTACGAGGCACTTCCCAGTGGCCTCGCCGACTCTCGCGGGAAATGTACGCCCGGGAGATCCGGGCGGCGGTGATGTCATTGGAGAGTGCGCTATCCGCGGTATGGACGGACGAGGATTTCGACCTCCGCAGCCTTCTCGAAGCCGACGCGCGTTGCCGCGAGAAACTCGCTGTCATTGAGAACCTCTGCGAGTCCGTGGAGTACCGCGACGAGCTCCACAACCTCGCCTTCAACACGTCGAAGTCTCTGGGAACTCTCGCCGGGCAGATCCGGCGGAACGAGAGAGACTCCGTCTACGCAGGGGGGAGCGCCTCCCAGTTCGCGCGTCCCGTCTACCGGGCTTTCCGGGAGGCGGTCATCACCCTCACGGCTGCCGCCGGCGACGGGGACGATTTTCCGTTGCCTCAGAAACGTTGATCGTCCGGAATTCCGGACTTCAGGATTTCCTTGCAATCGCGGGGCTGCCAGCGCCCATTCGAGACCTCACCCCACCCCTCTGACATGAACCGCGGATTCCGAAGCTTCCTGGTGCTGATCGGTGTGTTTCTCGGCACCTTTGCGGCGGTGTTCCTGATCCGCAATGGCCCGGCCGGGCTGAAGCAATTCTTTGGAGCCGGCGAGAACCGCAATGGCTATCGCCCGGAGACCTACACGCTGCCGGAAGCCGCCCCATTGGATCTGGGGGATGTCGAGCTGCTCAACCGGCTTAACGAGGAATACGCCAAACTGACCGACGCGGTGGTGAAATCCGTGGTGAGCATCGATACCAGCGGCGTGCGCGCCGAGCGGCTGCTGGATGGCTTCGGCCGCCAGCTCATCCGCCCGGTCCCGACTCAGGGGCAGGGCTCCGGAGTGATCGTCACCCACGAAGGCCATATCGTGACCAACCATCACGTTATCAAGGACCAACAGCAGATCGAGGTGACCCTTCACAATGGCGACAAGCACAACGCGGTGCTGGTCGGCGACGACCCGCTGCTCGATATCGCCGTTTTGAAAATCGAAGGCGAGGGTGATTTCAAACCGCTCAAGCTGGGCGATTCGGCCACCGTGCGTCGCGGGCAGATCGTCTTTGCCGTCGGCAACCCCTTCGGCTTGGGCGAGACCATCACCCAAGGGATCATCTCCGCGGTGGAACGCTCCGTTTCCGATACCCAGCGCGACCTTTTTCAAACCGACGCGGCCATCAACCCCGGGAACTCCGGCGGGCCTCTGGTCAACCTGCGTGGCGAGGTCATCGGCATCAACTCGGCCATCTACCGCCCTGACGAACGGGTCAACTCGGGCTTCCAGGGCGTCGGTTTTTCCATCCCTTCGAATGAAGTCATGACCGCACTCGAAACGATCCTCGAGCGCGGCAGGCCGATCCGCGGATACCTCGGGGTGCGGATGAAGGATCTCGACCCCTATGTCCGCCGCCAGCTCGGGTATCGGGAAACAGGAGCCATGATCGAATCGGTCGGGCCCGGTTCGCCGGCGGAGCTTGCCGGGCTCCAGCCACTGGACGTGGTCCGGGTCTACGATGGCAAAAGGGTGGAAAGCGTCACGGCTCTGCTCAACATGGTCCAACGCTCGAAGGTCGGCGCGAAGGTACCCCTCGAAATCTGGCGCGCGGGCGAGATTCTCGAGCTCCAGGTGACCATTGCCGAGGCCGGCACCCAGGCCGCGGTGGCCCAGACCCGGAACCTCGACGAGATCTTCGAAAAAGTCGGAATCACCCTCGGGCCGGAACGGTCGGATCGGCCGGGCATTGAAATTGCTGCCGTCGCTCCCGGTTCGCTGGCCGAGGGCCACCTGCAGGCCGGCGACCGGATTGTCGCCTTGAATGGTTTCGCCGTCCGTTCCGCCGTCGATTTCCGCCGCCAGCTTGCGGCCTCCGTCGCGGCGCAGCCGACGGCCCTCCAGATCGTGCGAGGCAACGTTTCCGGCCGCGTCACCCTTCCGCCGCTGAATACCTCGCGATAAACTTCCCGCCCCTTACGCGTTTCCTTTCGCGGAAGCCGACTTCCAACTCGTCAACCAACCATGCGCCAGCAAGCACCGATTCTCATCTTCGCACTCATCCTCGGCGCTCTTGCCAGCTTTCTCTTCCTCCACCGCTGCTCCGGTCCCCGTCCGCCCCTCGAGCCTTCCGTGATGCCGACAGTGGAGGAAAAGCCCACCGTCCCGGAAGAGCCGGCTCCTCCGGCGATCCCCGAGATGCAGGAGAACGAAGTCGATGCCGCCACCGCCTCGCTCCCCGAGGAAGCCGGGCCGGGGAAACTCAGCCGGAATCCGGGCCGCTTGATTCAGGAAATCGGTAGCGCGCTTGAGGCCGGGGACCTTGAGACCGTCGGCAAGCTGATCGGCAGTGCCGCGCTCACGCCGGAAGTCCGTGAACGGCTTACCGCCCTCGCCGCCGCCGGTGCGCTGAAGTTGAAGCAACCGGACGCCGCCCATGAAATCGGCGAGATGGAGGTAAACGCCCGCTCCCGTTGGTCGCTCCAGCTTGAAGGTGCCGAGGCGGGCCGCGACCGGATCATCTTCGATCTCGTCCGCGAAAGTGCCGGGTGGAAAGTCTCCCGGCTCACGCTTCCCCCCGCCGAAGGCGAACCGGTGCCGAAAGCCGTGGTCCTCGATCCGCTCGGCATCACCGACGCCTTCCTCCAGGCGACGCTCCGCCAGGATTTCGAACTCGCGAAAGAATTCGTCGATACCACCGCCGTGTCCGATGCCAAGATCGCCGGCCTATGCATCCTGTTTGAAGAAGGAGACTATCGGCTCAGGCCCGAAAAACCGTTGCGGGGGATATTCGAACGCGAGGACGCCGCCGGATTCCTCGCCCACGTGCTCGCCGGAGACAGCGATGCCCTGGCCCAGTTCTCCGTTACCCTCGGCAAATCTCCCGAGGACGGCTGGCAGCTCACCGAGATCAACCTCGACGAACTCCTTGCCGACTACGCTGCGCGCTTTGCCGGAGGCGACGTCTACTACACCCCGCTGCTCAAGAATCCCAAGGGGGGCGACACCTTGGTGCTCTACTTCGATTTTGATGCCGATACGCTCTCGCTCCGCACCGAGCGCCAGCTCGAGATCGTCGCCGACATCCTGCGCCTCGATCCCGGGAAAAAGCTCACCATCTCCGGTCACACCGACGCCCTGGGCAGCGAGGGATACAACGAGGCGCTCTCCGCCCGCCGAGCCGCTGCGGTGAAGGAACTCCTCGTCCGCAACGGCGTGGCCGAGGAACAGATCGTGACCCTCGCCAAGGGCCAGAGCCAGCCGCGCCGCCCGAATTTCACCGAATCCGGCGATGACAATCCTTCCGGCCGCCGTGCCAACCGCCGATCGGAGATCTATCTCGATTTCTGAACTACGTCACTTGTAGTATTTCCATGACCCCTCCTCGCGTCCATCCCGTCACCATCGCGCTCGTGCTCCTGGCGGCCTGCCTGCTTGGATGGGTTCTCCTGCGCGAGCCTGTCGCCCGGCTGCCGCAGGTCGAGTCGTTGGCGAATTTCCAGACGGCCGACGCCCCGCTTTTCCTGCCGGACGATGGCAACCCGAGGCACCGTCTCCACCTGCTTTCCGCCTGGGACCTCGCGGCACTTCCCCGTGCCGCTCGCTTCGACGCCCCCATGGGAGCGGCCAATGGAGCGCTGACCTACAACGCCCAGAAATTCTGGGAAATGAACGACGCCCGCGGCGGCCACCACACCGGCGACGATCTCAACGGCATCGGCGGCATGAATACCGATCTGGGAGACCCTGTCACCGCCGCCGCGGACGGGGTGGTCGTCTACGCTGGCGAGCCTTCGCCCGGATGGGGGAACACCGTCGTCCTCGCCCACCGTGTCGGGGACGGCCGCGTGCTCCAGACCATGTACGCCCACATGCACGAGATGGACGTCGCGCTCGGAGCCTTGGTGGCCCGGGGCGAGCGGGTCGGCAGCGTCGGCACCTCCAACGGCTACTATCCCGCCCATCTGCATTTCGAAATCCGGGAGAGCGACGGCGTGGACATCGGTGCCGGCTACAGCATGCAGCCGCTCAACCGCCTCAATCCCGAGGCCACCGTCGCCGCCCTCCGCGGTGCGCCGGAAGACCGCCCCGCGCCCTCGCCGCTGCCTCTCGCGCTTCATCGCGATCAGCCATGGAACCGCATGGAACTCTCGCCGGAGGACGCTGCGCGTCTCGGTGAGATCATGCAGGAGAGGTAGAATCGGCCGCCAAAAAAAGTGCTGCCAGGGAACCGCGGCAAATCCGGACAAACTACCGTTGCTCCGATCAAGGCCTGGCGGGGTTCGCCTGCCGAACCTCCACGGCCCCTGACAGCAGGCGCAGTCAACATGCGTGCCTGCCGGCGTGCAACGGCTTTTTCGGCCTCTGGTTTCCTCCGGCGGGCGTCTGGAAAAGATCTCGCGGATTGGCGGAACACCCATCGGGGATGGCGAAATCATGATTCCGGGCAGAGTCCTCGTGTTCAGCGGGCTCCGGTCCCTTCGCATCAACCCATCAAAACCCCGATCATGATGAATCCCACGATCCGCACCTCATCCCTCGCCGCCTTCTGCGCCGCTTGTGGCATGGTTTCCGCCGGTACCCTCGTCCCCGACTTGAGCGACGGCTCCGCCATTTATTCCACAACCGTCCGCGGTTCCACCGGTGTTGACGTTTACCCGGCTCCGGTGCTCGCCAACGGAATGACCCTGGCAGCCCGGTTCACCCCCTCCGCCGCCGACATCACCAACAGCGCCTCCGGTGCCGTGGCGATCCTTGAAACCGGTGGCACCACCAGCGGCACCGGTCTCTGGCTCATCAACGGCAACGTGTGGTTTCTCAGCAGCTCGGGAAACCAGAACGCGTTTCCCACCGGCCCCAGCGACCTCGATGGCAGCAACAACGCGATCGGCGTCCAGCTCGGAACCGTGGCCGCCGGAGTCCAGACCGACATCTTCGCCTCTTTCGACACGGCCAACGCGACGATCCTCGTCGGCCAGAACGGTTCCTACAGTGATTTCACACTCACCGGCGTGACCGGCGGCTGGAACTGGACGGGCAATGATACGGTGAGCTTTGGAGACCTGGCATTGGACCAGCCCAGCGCGGGTATTTTCGGTTTCCGCGGCGGTCTCACCGACAACAACACCGCAGGCTTGTTCTACACCAACAGCGCGATCGCCCTGGACGGCACCGTGTCCCTCGGCCAGGTGTTCAACGCGGTCTCCACCGTGCCGGAGCCGACCTCCGGTCTGCTGGCGCTCGGTGCCTTGGCGGCCACCGCCATTCGCCGCCGCCGCTGATTCCCTGGTTCAGAGCACCAGCATGCAGTCGCCATAGCTGTAGAAACGGTAGCGCTCGCGCACCGCTTCCCGGTAGGCCTTCAACACCAATTCCCGCCCGGCGAGTGCGCTGACCAGCATGATCAGCGTGCTTTCCGGCAGGTGGAAATTCGTCAGCAGGGCGTCCACCACGCGGAACTCGTAAGGGGGATAGATGAAGATGTCCGTCTCGCCCCGCTGCTCGGATTCCGGAATTTTCGGAACCGCGTCGGAGCGCCCGAGGTGCTCGAGCACGCGGGTGACGGTCGTGCCCACGGCGACCACCCGGCCGGCGCGGTTGATACGACCTGCCGCCTCCTTGGACAGAACGTATCGCTCCGAGTGCATCACGTGTTCCTCCGGCCGCTCCGCGCTCACGGGTCGAAAGGTGCCGACGCCGACGTGCAGGGTCAGGAACGTATGATCAAAACCGGCCAGCATTTCCGGTGTGAAATGCAGCCCCGCCGTGGGTGCGGCGATCGCCCCTTCCTCCCGAGCATAGACGGTTTGGTAGCGTTCACGGTCCGATGGCTCGTCGTCGCGTCCCATGTAGTGCGGTAGCGCCAGGTGCCCGTGTTGGTCCAGATCGATCCCGCCTTCCCAGCGGATCAGGCGATCGCCGTTCTCGAAGGTTTCTACGACAGTTCCCGTAATTCCGCCGACCGTCAGCGTGCGGCCCGGTCTCATCTTCTTCCCCGGGCGCACCAGGCACCGCCACTCGGTGGGCGAGGGACGGTCGAGACACAGCAGCTCGATTTTTCCGTCGTCGGAGAACACCCGTGCGGGGATCACCCGGGTGTCGTTGAGCACCAGCAGGTCGTCGGGTGCCAGGTAGGCCGGGAGGTCGC
Organism: uncultured Haloferula sp.; assembly: GCA_965652295.1. Taxonomy (GTDB): domain Bacteria; phylum Verrucomicrobiota; class Verrucomicrobiia; order Verrucomicrobiales; family Akkermansiaceae; genus Haloferula. The sequence goes on from CBFGTS010000005.1 coordinate 73,141, forward strand.
GGAACATCCGGTGCTCGATGACGCCCGTGCCGCGGTGGATCACCATCATCCGCGAGCCGGAGCGATCTTCCAGCGGTCGCGAAGCGATCAGCTCCTCCGGCAGGTCGTAGTGGAAATCCTTTGTCGTCAGCCCCATGCGCCTCGTCTACCCGCACCAGCACCGCCTGCCAAGCGGAGGTGACAACGACCTCGCCCCTTGCACTCCGGGCGGGATGGCCTAGGAAACACCCATGCATCCTTTTCTCGCCGAAAGCTTCCACGTCCGTTGGTCCACGCTGGTGGCCACAGCCATCGAGCCGGACATCCGGCACGCCCTTGAGCTGGCGAAGGAAAACATCCGCGCCATCGCCGAACAGGACCCCGCCACGGCCAGCTACGAATCCACCTTCGGAGCGCTTGAGGACGCCACCGAGCTGCTCGACCGCGGCTGGGGCCGGCTGAACCACCTGGATTCCGTCTGCGACTACCCGGAGCAGCGCGCGGCGCTGAATGCGATGCTGCCGGAGGTATCCGAGTTCTATTCCTCCATTCCGCTCGACCCGAAGCTGTGGTCGATCCTCCACGCCTTCGGCGAATCGGCGGCCGTCGATCAGCTCGATCCGATCCGCCGGCGCTTCGTCGAGGAAACGATGCAGGATTTCATCCAGGCCGGGGCCAATCTGCCCGCCGAGGACAAGGAGCAGGTCGCCGCCATCCAGGCGGAGCTTTCCAAGCTGACCAAGAAATACTCCGAGCACGTGCTCGACTCGACCAATGCCTGGGAGCTGGTGATCGAAGATGAGACAAAGCTCGCCGGTCTGCCGGAATCCGCCAAGGCTGCCGCGTTGGCCAATGCCAAGACCAAGGGGTTGGCCACCGACGACAAGCCCGCCTGGAGGTTCACGCTGCAGTTTCCCTCGATGTTCCCGGTGATGCAGCATCTCGATGACGACGGCATCCGCCGCCAGGTTTGGGAAGCTTCGGTCGCCATCGCCTCGGAGGACGACCGTGACAACACGCCGCTGGTTTGGAAAATCCTCGAGCTGCGGCAGAAGAAGGCCGAACTTCTGGGCCACCCGCATTTCCCGGACCTCACGCTGCTCCGGCGGATGGCGAAAAACGGCGAAACGGCGCTCAAGTTCGTCGAAGACCTCCACGACCGGATCGCCGCTCCTTTCGAAAACGAATGCCGCGAGCTCGCTGCCTACAAAGCCGCCAAGGCCGGGACCATCGAGCAGCCGCTGGAGCCGTGGGAAACGGCCTACTGGGCGGAGAAGCGCCGCAAGGAGCAGTACGATCTGGATGACGAGGCGCTGCGCCCGTATTTCCCGGTGGACCGCGTGATGGCCGGCATGTTCGAGCTGAGCTCGAAGCTGTTCGGCATCCGCATCGAAGAACGGGAAGCCTCGTACTTCGAGCACGGCCAGCGGCCGGAAGGCAGCGAGGCGATCGAGGTCTGGCACCCGGAGGTGAAATTCTACGACTTGCACGACGCCACCAGTGGCGAGCATCTCGGCTCGTTTTACGCCGACTGGCACCCGCGCGAGCCGAAGCGCGGCGGCGCGTGGATGAACTGTCTGGAAACCGGCCTGCCACCGCATGATGGCAAGCCGCGCAAGCCGCACCTCGGCCTGATCACCGGCAACATGAGCCCGCCGGTCGATGGCAAGCCCGCCCTCCTGACCCACAACGAGGTCGAGACGATCTTCCACGAATTCGGCCACCTGCTCCACGGCCTGCTCAGCGAAGTGCCGGTGCGCTCGCTGGCCGGCACGAACGTCCCGTGGGATTTCGTCGAGCTGCCTTCCCAGATCATGGAGAACTTCTGCTGGGACCGCGCCTCGCTCGATCTCTTCGCCCGCCATCACGAGACCGGCGAGCCGATCCCGGACGAGTTGTTCGACCGCATGATCGCCGCCCGCAACTACATGAGCGCCTCCGCCTTCATGCGGCAGCTCGCATTCGGGAAACTGGACCTCGAATTGCACCTCCACCTCGACCGCTATGCCGGGCGGGATCTCGACGAGGTCGATGCCGAAATCCTGGCAGGCTACAAGGCGCCACTCGCCTCGCCCGTGCCGAGCATGGCTCGCCGCTTCGGTCATCTTTTCGGTTCCCCGACCGGCTATGCCGCCGGCTATTACTCCTACAAATGGGCGGAGGTACTCGATGCCGACGCCTTCACCCGTTTCCAGGCAGCCGGCGTGATTTCGGAGGAAACCGGCCGCGAGTTCCGCGAGCATATTCTTTCGAAAGGCAACTCCGTGCCCGTGGACGAGCTCTACCGCCGCTTCATGGGCCGCGATCCCGAGCTGGAACCCCTGCTCGCCCGCAGCGGCCTGGTGGCGGAACTCCTCGCCTGATCCGGGCGAGCTTCTGGCGTCATCGAGAGCTTGCCATGCCGCCCTCGAGTGGGCTTGGATGGCAGGATCATGAAAAAGTCCGCCTTCCTCCCGGGCAGGGTTTTCCTCTTTCTGACCTCCGTTCTGTCGGCCGGCGACCTGGCCGACATCCAGCTTGAGATGACGAAGGTGGTTGATCTGCCCTTTGTCGCCACCGACCTCAAGGCCCCTCCCGACGGAAGCAACCGGCTGTTTGCTCTCAGCACGAGCGGCGAGATCCGCATCATTGATCTTGAAGCCGGTAGCGTCTCGGCCACGCCATTCATGCAGGTCCCGGACGTCCTGCTCGGAGCCGGGGAACGCGCGGCCTACTCGCTGGCGTTTCACCCGGACTACACCAGCAACGGTTTCTTCTACGTCCACCATGCCATTTCGGGAAACCCGATTGCCGGTGCAACCACCGGCAACCGCATCGTCCGCTTTCAGGCCACCGATACCACGACCGCCGATCCGGGCAGCGCGCTGGTTCTTCTGGAGACCGACAAGTACTCCAACTTCCACTTCGGAGGCACCCTCGAGTTCGGGCCCGACGGGTACCTCTACGTCGCCATCGGCGATGACGAACGTTTCGGAGGGAGTCCGCAGGAGCTCTTCAACCTCATGGGGAAGATCCTTCGTCTCGACGTCGATATGCCCTCGGGAGGCCGCAATTACGGGATCCCCGCCGACAACCCGGTGGCGGCAGGGACTGGCTTTCAGGAGATCCTCATCAGGGGTTTGCGTAACCCGTGGCGTTTCTCGTTCGACCGTGACACGGGTGCGCTCTGGATCGCGGATGTCGGCGAGGATGGTTGGGAGGAGATCAGCCGCATCGAGTCCTACACCTCCCCTTCTTCACCCCCGGACTGCGGGTGGCCCTACTACGAAGGGAACGAGGTTTTCGATGCCTTTGCAACGGTCCCGGTGGATCCCGTGCCGCCGGTCCACGTGTACGGTCACACCGGCACGCCTCCAAACCGGAGCGTGACCGGCGGCTACGTGTATCGGGGCTCACGCTTTCCACGCATGCAGGGCGTGTATTTTTTCGGTGACTACATCACGGCGAGCATTTCCGGTCTCGAACATGACGGCACCTGGACCGCCCGCGAGCTGGCGGATCATCCGAATTTCGAAACCATCACCACCTTCGGCGAAGACGCGGTGGGCGAGCTTTATGTTGCTCTGTCACTTGGTGTTTATCACTTGGGAGACACCCTCGAAACCACCTCCGAGACTCTTGTGGTCGTGGACGCTGGCATCAATGTCTCCGGGTTCTTCCAAGTCACCGTGACCGGGACGCAGGAAGCCTCGCTCCAGCTTCAGCGCCGCGACGATCTCGGCTCGGGATCTTGGGAGAACATCGGCGGCCCTGTGGTCGTCGGCTCCACGGATGTGACCTTGACCGATATCACCGGAACCGTGCCGTCTCTCCTCCACCCCCGGCGCTTCTACCGCGTCATGCAGACCCTCCCCTGAGCAGGGCACGCCGGCCTTGCCGAAAAGGGGTCGAGGCGCTTACGTCGGGTTCCGACCGACCCCGACCTTTCTTTCATGCGCACCGGCATCCTCTACCTCGTCTCCGGTCCTTCGGGATCGGGGAAATCCACGCTCTGCCGTCGGTTGGAATCCGAAGGCGAGGCGGAGTTCTCCGTTTCCTGCACCACCCGCCAGCCGCGCGAGGGGGAGGTAGGCGGGCGCGATTACCACTTCATCGATCGGGCCGAGTTCGACCGGCGGGTTGCCGCGGGCGATTTCGTTGAGCATGCCGAGGTCCACGGGAATTGCTACGGCACCCTCCGTAGCGAAGTGGTCGAGCGTCTCAAAGCGGGCATCGACGTGGTCATGGACATCGACGTCCAGGGGGCGGCGCAGGTGCGCGCTTCGCAGGACCCGCTGATCCGCCTCGCCCTGGTGGATCTCTTCGTCATGCCGCCGAACGAGCGCGAACTCGCCGCCCGCCTCAAGGGCCGCGCGACGGACAGCGACGAGGTCATCGAGCTGCGCTTGCGCAACGCCATCGAAGAAATGGCCCACTGGGACGAGTACCAGTACCGCCTTGTTTCCGCGACCCGGGAGGAGGACTACGTCCGTTTCAAGGCGCTGCTCCTCGGCGAACGGCTGCGGGTTTCGAGATTGGAAGACGGACAGGAAGAGCCCAGCATCCACCCATGAACATCGTCGTCGGCATCACGGGATCGATCGCGGCCTACAAGGCGGCGGAGCTGGCTTCGCGGCTGGTCAAGGCAGGGCACCGGGTGGATGTGGCGATGACCCGGGCGGCCACCGAGTTCATCGCGCCGCTGACGTTGCAGACGCTGACCCAGCGGCCGGTGCTGGTAAGTCTGGAGGATGAGAAACAGAGCTGGAAACCGGGCCACATCGAACTGGCGGATGAGGCGGACCTGCTGCTGGTGGCTCCGCTCTCGGCCAATACGCTCGGCAACTTCGCCCACGGATTGGCACCCGATCCGTTGTCGTCGATCTACCTGGCGCTGCCGCGTACGACGCCTGTCGTACTTGCGCCGGCGATGAACGGCAAGATGTGGCTTCATCCCGCGACACAACGGAATGTGGCGCTTTTACGGGAGGATGGCTGCCGTTTCATCGGCCCGGCGGAAGGCCAGCTCGCCTGCGGATATGAGGGAATCGGGCGGATGGCGGAAGTGGACGAAATCCTCGCAGGCCTGCCCTGAGGCCGATCAGGCCTCTGCCGCGACGGGGGCGGGCGCGAGTTCGGCGGCGAGCAGGCAGACATCGTCGTCGAAACGGTTTTCCTCGGCGTGGGAAAGCACGGTGCGGACGATGTGTTGGAGGGAGTCCTCCAGTGGGAGGTCGCGCGTTTCCACCGCGGCTTCGGCGAGGCGGTGCTCCATGAAGGCCTGGCCGGACTCGTCCTCGGCCTCGGTGATGCCGTCGGTGAAAAGCAGCAGCCGCTGGCCGCAGTGAAGCGGCTCGGTCATGGTAGGGAAACGGGCGTCGGGGATGAGCCCGAGACCGGGTCCGCGCTGGGACTTCTCCGAGGAAAGGGTGGTGATGTTTTTCTCCCCGATCAGTAGCGCGCAGGGGTGGCCGGCGCAGGCGCAGCGGATCTCGGCCTCACCGAGATCGATCACCGCATAGTAGGCGGTGGCGAACATGGTGATGCCGGCGCGCTCGAAAATGGCGGAGAGGCCGCGGTTGAGGCCGGTGAGGAACTTCGAGGGATCTGTGGCATTGCGGCGCTCTTTTTCCAGAAGTCCGCGGAGCATCGCCACGACCAGAGCGGAGCGGACGCCGTGGCCCATGACGTCGCAAACCAGCAGGCCGACGCGATCGGTTCCCAAGGGAACGATCTCGAAAAAGTCGCCGGCAAGCCCGGAGATGGGCAGGTAACGGGAAGCGAAATTGAGGGTGAGCCCGCCTCCGGAAACCTCCGGGACCTCGGGCCGGGCGAAGGCCTGCTGGATCTCGCGGGCGAGGTGGACTTCCTCCTCGTAGGCTTGGTTGCGTTCCGCGAGTTCGCGGGCGAGCGCGGCGGTTTGCTGCTCGGCAAGGACCAGCTTGGTGACGTCGCTCGAGACCCCGAAGGTGCCGCGCATGTTGCCGTTCTTGCCGATCCAGGGGAACTTGGAGGTGAGCACCCATGTGGTCTGGCCGTCCTCGCGGACTTCTTCTTCGAGCTTGCCGGTGATCGGAGCGCCGGTGGCCATGATCTGCTTCTCGTCGGTCTCGGCCTCCTCCCAGTGGGCGGCGGCGAAAATGTCGCGGTCGTGTTTGCCGACCATGTCCTTCGGGTGCTCGAACCCGTTCCACTGGGCCATCTTGTTGTTGACCACCATGAAGCGGGATCCGCTGTCTTTGAAGTAAACCATCAGGGGCACGTGGTCGATGAGGTCGCGCAGCAGGTGGCGCTCCTCGTCGATCTGCGCTTCCGCTTTTTTACGGCGGGAAATGTCGATCATCGACCCGGCGATGCGCTTGGCCTCGCCCTTGCGGTCGCGGACGACCGCGCCACGGATTCTCAGCCAGAGCCAGTCTCCGGAGCCGGTGCGGACGCGGCTGTCGACGCCGAAAATCTCCGGCCCGCCCTGGCTCAGGGCACCGCGCAGGTTGGCGGCGAAGCTTTCCTGATCGTCCGGATGGATCGAGGTGTGGGGCGGAAGGAAGATGTTCGGCGGCCGCCGGTCGCCACATTCGAGGAACTCGAGGATACGGCGGGAATAGTAGATATCCTCGCGGTCCGTCCACCAGTCCCAGATGCCTTCGTTCGAGGCGCGGAGGGCGAGTTCGAGCCGGGGGTCGGACGAGTCCGGCGTAGTGTCCGGTGGTGGCGTCATGGAGGTTGAATCAAGCAGACGGCCGGGCATCCGGCAAAACCTTTCCCCGGCCCGGTCAGCGGGGTTTCTCGAGCCATTCCCGGGTCAGCGGGCCGAAGTAGGCTTGCTCGGAAATGTCGGTCAACAGCATGCCTCCGGGGCCGAAGAACTTCCACTCGTGGCAGCCGTAGCAGAGCTGCAGCACGCGGCGGGTGCCGGAGGAGGTCCAGACGATCGCATAGTCGGGATGGAACCCGGCGCAGGTGGTTTTCGGCCCCCAGGCTTGGTGGGATTCCGGGTCTTTGTAGAGATCGAGGACCCGCTCGATGTCTCCGCGCGGGACGCCCACGGGTTGTTCGAAGAACTTGAATCCTTCGATTTCAATCCAGCCGCCCTTTGCCACCTGCTGGTCGTAGGTGGCTCTTTGCGCCTCGGGATGGGCGAGGCCGCGATAGACCTTGGCATTCGAAGTATTTCCGAAATCGACCACCGCCTGCTGATGCGCGCGCGTCTCGACATCGCGCAGCGGAATTCCGCCGGACCAGCACGTGGATCCGGCGCAGGAGACGAGCAGGGCACAGACGGCCGGGAAAACCAGGAAGACCACTTTCATGGCTCCGAATCTACCGCCGGGCCGGTCGCTGGCAACGGGTGAGTGGGAATGGGGTGGATGCCGGTCTCATCGCCTCCCGCCTCAGGAAACAATTCCTGTGAGATTTTCTTCGCATTCTTCCGGAAGAAATGGCCGCCGAACTAAACTTCGAAGGGGCTGGAGGGGGTGTTGGGTGGCGTTGCCGTCAACCCACCACTCCCGCATCAGGGTTATTCCTGGTGCGGAAGGAAGCGGGTTGCCGGCAACCGACGTCAGAACGAAGTCGCCTGATGGCACAACCCAGACTCTCGGACCCAGACTATGAAACCCAAGACAAGCTTCCTGCGCCCGCTTGGGCGGGGAGGGTATTTCCGCCGTAGAGCGAAGCCAGCCCGTGGATTCGCGTTGGTGACGGTCACCATGCTGATGGCCCTGACCGCCATGCTGGCCATCGCGATGTTGAGCCTCGGCACGGTGGTGCTGCGCGGGAGCCGACATGGCGAAGCCCGCCAGGTGGCGGACTCTAATGCCCGCCTGGCATTGATGCTGGCGATGGGGGAACTCCAGAAGAACCTGGGCGATGATCGCCGCATCACCGCGGATGGCTCGATTCTTCTTGAGAACGATAATCCGGAGGATCCGCCGCCTGGAAGCGCGATGGTGGGGGTGTGGGAGTCCGACTACAGCACGATTTCCGAGGATGAGCGTGGCGGCGTGCCCGACTACGGCGGGCGGAAGGACGAGCATTTCCTGCGCTGGCTGATCTCCTCGGGGGATCCACTCGCGCTGGAGGACCCGGACTTCCAACCGCCGGTTGACGCGGAGGAGGCGGCGCTGCTCTATGGCAGGACGTTGGATGGGTTCGATCTCTACGGCGAGCTGGTGAAGGTGGGCGAGGACCACGTTCCGGGGGCCTACGCGTGGGCGGTGACCCAAAACGGTACCAAGGCGCAGATCAACGTGGGCAACGATGTGGAACGTCGCCACGTCAACGACGCGCTTGAAGCTCCGACACGGCCTAACGTCGAGGTGTCCGGTCTGGCATCGCAGCCGGAAGAGGGCTGGCACAAGCGGCGGGAGAGGCTCCTGAATATGGATCAGGCGTTGCTCGATGAAGACCTCGGCATCGATCCTGCGGAGCGCGGCGAGGTCGCGCGCTCTTACACGACGGCATCCTATGGCGTGCAGGCGGACGTCACCCGCGGAGGCCTCCGCAAGGACCTGTCGCTCGCCTTCGAGCTCTCTGATTCGGATTTCAGAAGCGACTCGCTCGACGGCATTTCCAATCCGTTCGTTTCGGGTGAGGGTCCGGATGGGGAGCGGCCGCTTTTCGAGCCCAACACCGATGGCGGGCCGGTCTCGATCGACGTGAACTACGGCCCCTTCAGCCTTGCCAATATTTTCAAGACCGGAGCCCCGCCGACCTTCCAGTCGCTGCGTTCGCATTACCGGATTTACAAACATACCTATCGATCAACCGGCGGCACGACCGCTTTGGCAAGACCGGTGACCAGCAGCTACTACCGGGACCGTACACCCCGCGGGACCGAGACCGGGATCCAACCGATCCTCGACCGGTTGCTGATGGCGTTCAGTTTGAGCGTCCAAGGTGGCGAAATGAACGTCGTGATCACGCCGGTGATCACCCTTTGGAATCCCTATAGCGTGGCGATCGAAGCGGAAGGCTTCGTGGCGTATCCATGGATGGACTTTCCCATTCACATCCAGTGGGAAATCTCCGGCTCGAGCCGGGTCAACAAAGGCAGTCACTTGAGCACCTTTCTCGGGAACAAGTATGTGAATCAGGGACACGGCCGGCAGGAGACGCCGTACTTTTACTTCGAGCTGACGGAGGACGGGCAGGGAGGCACGGATCAGCTCATTCATCTTGAACCCGGAGAGGTGAGGGTCTTCAAACCGGCTGACAAGACCCCGGTCCCGTTCACCCGCCAACCTCCTACGGCAACGGAGCAGGCGAAATACCAGGTGCTGACCTGCCGGATGCGGCCCGCGGCTCCGGGCGAAGCCGTCGGAAACTCCGGAGGGATCGCGATTTCCATGGAAAACTCATTCAAGCCGGAGAACAACCTCGGCGTGAGGTTCACGGGAAGGGAGTCGGTGAAGACCACCTTCTCGCTGGACGTCAGCCAATACCACTATCACGTCTCGCTGGAAGACGCCGGACGGATGAAAAGCGGCAGGCCGGATCAGTGGAACAAGATCCTCGACGCCCAGGTCCGCAGCGGCAGCCAGGCGAACATTCAGTTCACCTCGCCGAGCTACTCATCGCGCGCGCTGATGTCAGTGCCGCAGATGGTCGGCGTGTTGGAGACCTTCCACCGCACCGCCGCGCAGGGCCGCAGCCAGCTTTCGGACATCGTCTACACCGTGAATCCCCAGCAGCGGTACGTGAACGGTTATCTCTCCAGCGTTTCCGGCGTGGGCATGTCCCCGCACTACGAATCCAGCCTGCGGCAGGCGGCGGATTTCGCGGCTGTGAATTTCCAAACCACTCCGGATGGTGAACGCTCGTATTACGGCGAGTCGAATGCCCCGCCCGGTGGAAGAGACTACCTGTCGTTTTTCGATCTGCCGGTGCGGCCGCCCATCTCTCTGGGCGTCTTTCAGCATGCCAACGTGATGGACACGGTCTTCGGACCCGCCAACACGATCGGAAACTCGTGGGCTTCCCCTTACATCAAGCGCACCGACGTGCGCTCGGTGCTGAGGCGCTCGGCCCTGGGTGACGTCATCAAACCCCGCGGCCTCGGCATCTACGATGGCTCCTATCTCATCAACAATGTCCTCTGGGACGGCTATTTCCTTTCGTCCATCAGCCCCGACTCGACGCCCGGTTCCAGCGGCGGAGCCACGGCATGGGAGGAGGAAACCGCGCAAGTGACCCGCGATCTGGACGAAGTCATCGAGGAATGGGTGGAGAACTCCGCTCGCCGCCCCCTCCGCAACCCCCGCAACGTCCTTCACAAGGGTGGCTACAGCGATGAAGAGATCATCGACCGGCTCACCGGCAGCAGTGGATTCGCCATGGCCGCCGCCCACCTGCTCACAGAAGGCAGCTTCAACGTGAACTCGACCCGGGTCGACGCGTGGAAGGCGATGCTGGCCAGCCTGCGCGGGCAGGAGTTCGAGTTGGAAAGCGGCACCGAGGTGGATCCCTCGAACGCCAGCCTGATGCCGCGTCTGACCCGGCCTACAGGCGGGGCCAACGACCAGTGGAACGGCTATCGTCAGCTCAGTGATGATGAGATCGAAAATCTCGCCGAGAGGATCGTCACCGAAGTCCGCGAGCGTGGGCCGTTTTTCTCCCTCGGCGATTTCGTCAACCGCCGCCTCATGAACAACGAGACCGGGTTGAAGGGTGCCCTGCAGGCGGCGATCGACAATGCGGGCCTGAATTCCTCCGCCACCGTCGCCACCTTTTCCCGCGGAAACTACCCGGAGGGCAGCAACATCCCGGAAGCCGATACCGGGGTCGGCACCCCCGGCTGGCTCACCCAGGCGGATGTCCTCACCTCCCTCGCTCCCGTGATGGCGGTGAGGTCGGACACCTTCACCATCCGCGCGTATGGCGAAGCTCACGACGCTCAAGGTCGAGTCCTCGCCCGCGCATGCTACGAAGCGGTCGTACAGCGGGTGCCGGAGTGGCTCGACCCGAGCGATCCGCCTGAAGCGGAGCTTGAGGAGCTTTCCGCTCTCAACCAGCGCTTCGGACGGAGATTCAGGATTGTTTCGACGCGACAGATCCCCGCCGCTCTCTTATGAAACCTGCTGCCGTGTTTCCGATCCGCCGACTCTCCATGCTCCGCCTGCTTCTGACGCTCCTTTTCCTGAGTGGGACGAGCCACGCTCTCACGGTTCGTTTCCTCGCTTGGGATGATGCCGTCGCCACCCGCAAGGTTGTCGCCGCTTCCGTCGGCTCCGCCGGCCAGGAGATCCGGAACCTTCATCCGCTCAAACGGAGCGACCCCGTTTCCATGACTCCGGTGGAGGGTGCGTTGATCCTGCAGACGCCGGACAGGGCGAGCGAAGGCGACAAGCCCGCGGAAATGACGGTCAGCCTCCCATCATCGATCAAGCAACCCTTGGTCATCCTCATGCCGGATCCAAGGGCACCCACGGGCCTCCGGGGATTCGCGCTGAATGACAGCCCGGAAGGGTTTGCCTGGGGATCCTATCGGATGATCAATGCGACTCCCAAGCCCCTCAATCTGGCCTTTGGCAAAAAGCGTCTGCGTCTGCCGACCGGCTGGAAAGTGGTGGACATCGACACCGACGGGGAAGGTTCCCAGTCGATTTGGATGTCTACCGCCGACCAGCCGGACAAGCCCCTCTACACCAACGTCTGGGAGACCTCACCGCACATCCGCCGCCTGGTTTTCATCGTCCCCGGCACGGATGCCCGCCTCGGGCCGCTGGGCCTCAAGATCATTCCCGAGGATCGGCGGACGGTGGCGGCGGAAGAGTGAGCGGCGTCGGGTTTCCCGCAGGAAGAATAGTCCTGAGTTGATCCTTCGCTGGAGGACATGCGGAGTGATAGCAATACCGGTCGCGTCCGTCAGAACGCCTAGAGCGGCGAAATGCGTTCGCCGGGACCTACCTGAGAAGACCGGCTTCCCCAATCACTCTCGGCGGACGCGTTCCGCCGCTCCTCCCCGGCCGCGAGAGGACGTGGCGTCAGCTGGAGTGCCGGCGCGTGATCTCGGTGATGGCCCAGGCGGCATGCTCGGCGACGAGGGGATCGGGCCCGGCGGCGGCTTCGCGCAGCACGGGGAGATCGTCGGGTGTGCCGGTGTTGCCGAGGACGACGCAGGCGTTGCGTTTCAGTCGCGGGAGCTTGATGCGCTTGATCGGGCTGCCCTTGAAAATGCGGCTGAAGTCCTCCTGTTCTAACAGAATAATGTCGCGAGCGCTCAGGTCGAAGATCGCCTCGCGGGCGTGAAAGGTGGTTTCTTGGGAGATTTGGGCGAAGCGGTTCCACGGGCAGACTTCGAGGCATTCGTCGCAGCCGTAGAGGCGGTCGCCGATGGCGCGGCGGAATTCCTCGGGGATCGCGCCCTTGTTCTCGATGGTGAGGTAGGAAATGCAGCGCCGGGCATCGACGCGGTGCGGTGCGGTGATGGCGTGGGTGGGGCAGGCGTCGAGGCAGCGGGTGCATTTCCCGCAGTGATCGCCGAAAGGTGCGTCGGGCTCGAGTTCGAGCGTGGTGAGCAGTTCGGCGAGGAAGAACCACGCGCCGAGCCGGCGGTGGATCTGGACGGTGGATTTCCCGTTCCAGCCGAGCCCCGCGTCGGTGGCGAAGTCGCGTTCGAGTACCGGGCCGGTGTCGACGTAATACCGCTGCTCGCCGCCGAGCCCGGTCATGGTTTCGTGGAGCGCCTTCAGTTTCGCTTCGATGAGATCGTGGTAGTCGTCGTTCCACGCGTAGCGGGCGATCCGGTAGCCGGAGGGCGGGTTACTACCGGGGTAGTAGTTGAGCGCGAGGGTCACGACGGACCGGCAGCCGGGAAGGACCTCGCGGGGGTCGGTGCGGCGGTGCGGGTTGCGCTCCAGCCATCCCATCCCTCCATGGCAGCCGTCGGCGATCCAGCGCTCGAAGGCGTCGGCGTGGGTCGCGCGGCCGGCGGCGGCGATCCGGCAGTCGTCGAAGCCGAGATCGGCGGCGGCTTGCTTGATGGTGCGGGCGAGGGACACGGGACGGAGCCATCAACGCCCGGGCGGGGCGCTTCGCCAAGGGATTTGACACTGCGGATTCAGCGCGATTGGGTCGCCCCATGAGAACGGGCATGGCAATCATCGGTGGAATGCTGGCTTTCGGGGCGGCGGGCGCGGAAACCATCGGCACCTACAACATCCGCTACGACAACCCCGAGGACCGCGCGCACGGCAGGGCGTGGACCCAGCGTGCGCCGGTGGTGGCGGGCGTGATCCGTTTCCACGGCTTCGATGTCGTGGCCACGCAGGAGGGCTTCCGCCACCAGATCGACGATCTGGCGAAGCTGCTGCCGGAACATGCGGTCTCGATGCACGGCCGCGACGATGGGGCGGAAAAAGGCGAACAGATCGCGATTTTTTTCCGTGAGTCCGCCTACCGCCTGGCGGACGAGGGACGCTTCTGGCTGTCGCCGACTCCGGAGGAGCCGAGCCGCGGCTGGGATGCGGACCTTTTCCGGATGTGTGGCTGGGTGAAGCTGGAGCCGACCGATGGACGCCCTGATTTCTTCGTGTTCAGCGTGCATTTCGATCACCGCGGCGAGCAGGCACGGCAGGAAAGCGCGAGGCTGGTGCTGCGGAAGATCGACGAGATCGCCGGCAGCTCACCGGCGTATCTGGTGGGCGATTTCAATGCCGACCAGGCGAGCGCCACGCACCGCATCCTCGAGGAATCCCCGCGTTTCACCGATGCCTTTGGCTTGGCGGACATCCGCTATGCGCCGAATGGCACGATCAACCGCTTCGACCCGCAGGCGGTGACGGAACACCGCATCGACCACGTGTTTGTGCCGGAGGGGGCGCGGGTGCGGCGCTTTGGCATCCTCACGGACACCTACCACACGCGGGTCGAGGAAACCTCGGAGACCGGCGGTCCGCCGAGCGTCCCGAAGGAGGTGCGCTTTGGCGGCGGATACGCGACGCAGCTCCCCTCGGATCACTTCCCGGTGCTGGTGGAGTTGGTGGCACCGACGGGGAATTCGTGATCAGGCCGGGGAGCTTGCAAAAGTATCTTCGGAGATCCACGGTGAACTCGTGAGCATTCAGGAAATTCGGGCCGAAATCGAGTCGCTTCCCGCGGAGGAAAGAAAGCGCCTCGCGGCCTTCCTCGTCTCGTTGCGGCACAAGGAACTTGCGGAATACCGGACCCGTCTAGGTCGCAAGATCGATGACAAGGTCACTGAGAATTGGGTGACCCTTGAAGAGCTCGATCAACGGCTCGAATCGTGAGTCATGAGGTATAAGCTCCTCGTTTCGATCGACGTGGTCGAATTCCTCGAACGGCTTCCGTTGAAAACCCGGAAGAGCATTCGCAATGCGATTGCCGCCATTGGCGACGATCCGCTCGGCATGGCTGATGCAGAGGAATTCGATGACGTCGGCCGACAGCTCCAGATCGCCATCGCGGGCGACTTTGCTTTCACCTATTGGATCGATGACGCCGATCGGCATGTGAAAATCCTCGATCTCCACGCCGCCGACCGCTGACGGTCCAGCTGGCATGGTTTCAACTTCCTCCCGACGCAGCTGGCCCTCGCGCTTGCTCACCTCCGAAGGGCCGCGGCAGCTCAGTGAGCAAAGTGGTAGCGGGCGCTTTCGAGGATGCCGCAGGCGGTTTCCTCGGGGTCGAGTCCGGCGGTTTCGACCTCGAGGTCGGCGGCGGCGTGGTAGAGTGGCAGGCGTTGGTCGAGCAGCGCCTGGATGCGGGCCTGCGGATCGTCGGTTTCGAGCAGCGGGCGATCGCGGTTGCGGCTGGTGCGCTCGAGGATCACTTCGACCGGGGCTTGCAGCCAGACGACGTATCCGAGCTGCTTGAGCAGCGTGCGGCTGCGGCGGCGGGTGACGATGCCGCCGCCGGTGGAAATGATGCGCTGGGGACCGGGCGCGGCGAGTTCGTGAAGCACGGCGGCTTCAACGAGGCGGAAGTACGATTCGCCCCGCTCCGCGAAAATCCGCGAAATGGGCATGCCGGCCTTTCGCTCGATGCGCTGGTCGAGATCGACGAACTCACAGCCGAGCATCCGTGCGAGGATGCGGCCGATGGTCGTCTTCCCACAGCCCATGAAGCCGATGAGGACGATGTTTTTCGGTGGGCCTGAGGCCGGGTTCATGGGGTGATCGTAGGGGAGCTGGCGACGGACGTCGAACATCGAACTTCGAGGTTGATCGGGCGGGAGCGGTCGTTCACACCGTGTCCATCCGCCGGCCCGGCGCAACCGTCCGGGTGGCCCTTGCTTGAGCACGAATCGTTCCGAGTTGTTGATGTCGTCGGTGGTCGAGGGTCTGGTGACCCGCGGCTGGGTGTGCCTGGATGGTTTTCTGGAGGAAACGGAGGCGCGCGAGCTGGCGGCGGAGAGCCTGGAAGCCTGGGAGTCCGGCGATTTCCGTCAGGCGGGTGTGGGCCGCGGAGCCGAGCGCGTGGTGCGGGAAGACATCCGGCGCGACCACGTGCTGTGGCTGGATCCGGAAACGGCGGGCCCGGCGGCGGCGAAATACCTCGCCCTGCTGGAAGAGCTGCGGATGGCGATCAACCGCGAGCTTTTCCTCGGGCTCTTCGAGTATGAGGGGCACTTCGCGGTCTATCCGTCCGGTGCGTTTTACAAGGCGCATCTGGATCGCCACAAGGGCACCGCCGACCGCGTGGTGACGGCGATCCTTTATCTCAATGACGGCTGGCAGCCGGAGCACGGCGGGCGGTTGAAGATCTGGACCGAGCCCGGCAAGCAGGACGGCCCGTGCGAATACGTCGAGCCGCGGCTCGGCACGCTGGTCGTGTTTCTGGCCGGCGAGTATTGGCACGAGGTCGAGGTGGCGCGGGAAACGCGGATGAGCGTGACGGGCTGGTTCCGCGTGCGGAGCTGATGCGGGCTTGATGGACCGCGGCCGGCCGCGGATGCTGGGCGGCGATGACGGCTGAATGCACGGCGGCGGCGGTGGTGGAAATGCTGCGGGACGAGGGGCTCGTGGACCTTCCGTCGGGGACGGGCGCGGAGACGGACCTATTCGATGCCGGGCTGGACTCGATGGCGGTGATGCAGCTCATCGTGATCGTCGAGGAACGCTGGGGCGTGAGCCTGGGTGTAGCGGACGCGCACCGCGAGGCGCTCGGCACCCCGGCGAGGTTGGCGGAAACGATCAACGCCCGGCGATGAAAGCGGACGTGTTGGTCATCGGCGGCGGCAGTGCCGGGCTGGCCGCGGCCGTAGCCGCGGCGAGGACCGGGGCGCGCACGTTGCTGGTGGAGCGCCACGGCTTCTGCGGCGGCATGGGTACGGCGTCCCTCGTACATACTTTCTGCGGCTTGTACCTCCAGGACACGGACGAGCCGGAATTCGCGAACCCCGGTCTGGCGGAGGAAATCGGTCGGCGCATGGAAGCACGGACCGGCCTGCCGGCGGTGAAAATGGGCCGCGTGTGGGTGTTGCCACAGCACCCGGTCGAGTTCGCCGCGCTGGCCGATGAGATGCTGCGCGAGGCGGGCGTGGAGGTGCTTTTCCACAGCGAACTGGTCCGCCTGGAGCCGGCTTGGAAGGCGCAGGTCGCCTGCCGTGGTTCGGTTTTCGAGATCGAGGCCGCGGCGGTGGTCGATGCCAGTGGCGATGCGGTTGCTGCGGCGGCGCTCGGTGCGGTCCATGAGTTGACGGAGCCGGCCCGCCTGCAACGTCCGGCCTACGTCTGTGGCATCCAAGGTGTGAGGGGGCCGGTCGCCGGGCTGGAACTCGCCGGGCGGATCGTCGAGGGCATCCGTGCCGGCGATTTGGACAAGGACGCGCTGGGCATGCATTTCCGCGCCAGCGGGCGGCCAGGTGAGGTCTTCGCCACGCTCGATCTGACAGGGGTGGAAGCGGGCGAGTACGATCCTACTTCACCGCATTGTCTGGCGACGCTGGAGTCGACCGGCCGACGGGTGGCGCGGGCGGTGGTGGGCCACCTGCGCGCGAACGCTCCGGGCTGGGAAGGGGCTTATGTTTCCCACTGGCCGGCGCGGGCGGGCGTGAGGGAAAGCCGCCGCTGGGTCGGCGAGGAGGTGCTCACCGGTGCCGAGGTCATGGCTGGCCGTCGTCGCGACGACGAAGTGGCTCTGGCGAGCTGGCCGCTCGAGCTGCGGGAAACGAACCGCGGGCCGAAATTGCGTTACCCCGAGGTCGCGGCCGGCATCCCGCGTGGAGCTTTGATGGCCAAGGGTTTCGAGCGGCTTTTCGTCGCCGGTCGGTGCCTCTCCTGCGATCACGAAGCCCAGGCTTCGATCCGGGTCATGGGAACGTGCTTCGCCACCGGTGAAGCAGCCGGCAGGATGGCCGTGGAGCGGTAGGCTCACTTCTGTGCCGAACCGCTCCACGTTTGCTTCCGGTGTTCATTGATCGCCGGCGGCGTCCTTCAAATAGTCGCGCCATTGTCCGTGAGTTTTGATCTCGCCCGCACGCTCCCACCCGTATCCGGCGGCCCAGGACACCTGGCCCTTGTCGTCGGTCTTGGTGAGAAATAGCGCGTGGCTCTCGTCGGGCTTGCCTGATTTGGTCTCCTTGTAGTCGAGAATGTCGGCGGGATCCATGACCACACCGGTGCCGAGGTCGGAGTCGTCGATCTTTTCCCAGCAGCTCATCCAGCCTTCGCGGGCATTGCCGGCGGCCTTGGCCTTGCCGTCGTGGGTGGTGATGCCGACGGCCATCGGCAGGCCCGCCGCAAGCTCGCCGTCTTTCCAGGTGGTGGCGACCACGTGAAAGAGGCGCTCGCCCAGAGCGATGCGGATGCGCTTGGTCTGCTTGTAGGTGTGGCCGCCGTGACTCCACTTGTAGTCGAGTTCGAAGACCGACTCCTGGGGTTCGCTTTTCAGCACTTTCCAGCTGACGTAGGTTTCGGTGTTCACCACCTGGTCATCGACCCACAAACCGATGCCGCCGCAGC
Source organism: uncultured Haloferula sp. (assembly GCA_965652295.1). Taxonomy (GTDB): domain Bacteria; phylum Verrucomicrobiota; class Verrucomicrobiia; order Verrucomicrobiales; family Akkermansiaceae; genus Haloferula. Next base: position 91,023 of record CBFGTS010000005.1, read on the forward strand.
CGAGCGACGAGCCGACGTGATACGGATCGTAGCCTTCTCCGTGGTCGGTGTGGTAGCTCTTGCCCTCTTTTTCACCCTTGTACCACTTGTCGATGATCGGGTAGTCCACGCGCTTGAGCCAGCAGTCGATGCCGCCATTTTCCGTGCCATCCCGCAGGGCCGGGCCGTAGGCGCGGAAGGCGACCTTGTCGTTTTCCCAGGCGAAGTCGTCCGAGCGCTCGGGCACGAAACGGGCGAAGGTGCGCGGCGCGGCATCGGACTGGGCGGCCGAAGGGCTGGTCAGGGATACCAGCGCGGAGAGGGCCAGGGCGACGGCGTGGAAGCGGGTTTGAGTTTTCATGAGCATGGGTTTCGGAGTCTTCGGTTCAGGAAACGGCAGACCCTATTCGGGTGAATGTCCCGGATGAGGCAAGCCAAACCGGCCCACGACGTCAGCAGATCCGCTTCCGATGAGGAGACTGGGCGGGAGTGGGCGTCTCCGGATCTACAGACGCACACGGATGTTTGACCGACCTGGGAGAAGGTGAAAACCTGGTCCGACGAATGGGTTCGGTTTCCAGTAGCGACACGGGTCCCATAGGTTTTGGCGCGCATTATTCGACAGTATCGATGCAACAAGAAGCACTCATCCAAATGTTTGATCGGCAGGCGCAGTCCTACGACCAGCAGTGGAATGACCTGGCCCCAATCAACAGCACTTTGCATTTGTTGACGGAAAGCGTCCTCTCCGGTCTACCGTCGACGGCGCACATTCTTTGCGTAGGGGCAGGAACGGGAGCCGAAATTCTACATCTAGCCCAAAGGTTCCCGACCTGGAAATTCACCGCGGTAGAGCCGTCAGTCCAGATGTTGAACGTTTTCCGAGACAAAGCAGAGAAGCATGGAATTCGATCACGATGCGTTTTCCACTCGGGATACCTTGACTCACTGCCGGTGCGCGAGGGATTTGACGCTGCCACCGCATTTCTGGTTTCTCAATTCATTCTGGACAGGAAAGCCCGCGCGGCGTTTTTCCAGGGCATTGCCCGGCGGCTTCTTCCGGGAGGATTTCTCGTTAGTTCCGATTTGTCGTCAGATCTGGAGACGACGGGGGGCCAGAGCCTGTTGGAGCTCTGGTTTAAGGTGATGAGCAGAGGAGGGAGCTCGGACGACGGCATTCGCAGGATGCGAGATGCCTACGTCAGGGACGTTGCGGTCCTGCCTTCCCGAGAGGTCGAGGAAATGATGGCGGACGGCGGATTCGAGCCGCCGACTCTCTTCTATCAAGCCGGGATGATTCGCGCTTGGTATGCGAAGCGATCGTCAAGCTAGCCGGACCATGTCGCATGGTTCCGCCGCAAAAATAGGTTGGGAGCATGCCTCGCAGGTGCTCGCTGTCAGGCAGCCGGAGCGTGCACTTAGGACGGCCGGGTTCCCCGGTGACGACGACAGCCGTGGTCAAGACCCCGTGCGGCCTTCGTCGAGATCGAGGAACTCGAACATCGTTTCCACGGTTCCGGGGGGCAGTCCGGCTTCGGCGAGGCGTTTGTGAAGGGTTTCGGTGCCGGCATCCCGCCAGCCGCGCTTGGTCATGAAGGCGTTCCAGATTTCCAACTCCTCGTCACTTGGCCGACGGCCGTGGGTGAAGGCCCAAGCGAGGATCTCCTCATCGGTTCCGCCTTTGAGGGTTTCCGCGGTCAGTTCGTCGTAATCGATCTGAAGGAAGCGGCAGCACCGCGAATCGAAGGTCGTCGGGTAGGCATTGCCCAGGCTGGCGATCCAATCGGCCGGCAGTTCACCCGCGGCGTGCAGGCGGATCTTGTCGAGCATGCGCCCGAAATAGACGAGGCCACCGAGGGTTTCGTGAGGACTGCGTAAACCGGGGATGTTGGTGGGCATGGCGGAGAGAGTTTGTGAAGGCGTGCGTTTGCGGCAAGGCGGATTTGCGGCCAGCAGGCGGGGTCCAGGTTTCCAGAGCCACCTGATTGGGGGATGGTCAGGGAGTGAAAATGCGGCACTGTAGATTTGACCCGCTCTCCAAACCCTTGATGCCCCTCCCTCGCTCCTTTCTATACTTCATCGGTTCCGCCGTGTTGCCGCTTACGGCGCAGGTGGTGATCCACGAGGTCCATTACGACCCGGCGGATGAGACCAGCCGGGAGGAATTCATCGAACTCCACAACCCGGGCGAGTCGGCCATCGATCTCTCCGGATGGAGCCTGGCCGACGCGGTGGACTTCGTGTTTCCCGGCGGGACGCAGCTTCCGGCGGGGGGATACCTCGTGATCGGCGAGGACCCGACCACGCTGGCCTCGGTGTATGGCGTCGCGGCTCTGGGACCGTGGGAAAAGGGTCTCAGCAACGAAGGAGAAACGATCACGGTGCTGGACGGAGCGGCATCGGTCGTGGACGAGGTGAGCTACAAGCCGGGTTTTCCGTGGCCGACCGGCGCGCGCGGCGGGGGCGGCTCGATGGAGCTGGTGAATCCTGCGCTCGACAATGACCTCGGCGGATCGTGGCGCACCTCCGGCTCTCCGCCGGTACCGCCGGTGGTGGTGACCTACGTGCCGGAAGCCAGCACGGCGTGGAGGTACCGGAAGGGCACTTCGGAGGCTTCGAGTCCGATGGACGAATGGCGCGCGACGACTTTCGTGGAGGACGCCACCTGGTTGAGCGGGCAGGCACCGGTGGGCTACGGGGATGGGGACGACAACACGGTGCTGGGAGACATGCGCTTCAATTACTCCACCGTGTATCTGCGGCACGAGTTTTTGGTGGACCCGGAGGAAATGCCGGAACAGCTGGTGTTGCGGATCTATGTGGACGATGGCGCGGTGGCGTGGATCAACGGGGCGGAGGTGGCGCGTGTGTTCGTCGGCGACGGCCAGCTCGGCTACGATGCGACGGCGACAAACCACGAGGCCGAGTGGGTGGAGGTCGCCATTCCCAATGCCAACACCTTTCTGGTGGGGGGAACCAACGTGCTGGCAATTCATGCGGTCAACCAGCAGCTCGACAGCTCGGATTTCTCGATCGACGCGGACCTGGCGACACCCGACCCGGAGGAGGTGGGCCCGGCACCCACACCGGGCGCGCCCAACTCGTCGCATTCGGTGGCGGTGCCGCCGCAGATCCGTCAGGTCGATCACGCCCCAGAGTCCCCGCTCTCCGGCGAGGCGGTTGTGGTGACCGCCAAGGTGACCGACCCCCAAGGCGTGGCGTCGGTGAGTCTGCTTTACCAGATCGTGGAACCGGGAGCCTACATCCGCCTGACCGATGCCGCCTACGAAAGCAACTGGGCGGCCTTGGCGATGAACGACAGCGGGACGGACGGCGACGCGGTGGCGGGCGACGATGTGTACTCCGTGACCGTGCCCGGAAGCGTGCAAGCGCACCGCCGGCTCATCCGTTACCGCATCGAAGCTGAAGACACCGATGCCCATGGCTTGACCGTGCCGTACGCGGACGATGGGCAGCCGAACTTCGCTTGGTTCGTTTATGATGCCTACCCATCCTGGAGCGGTCGCTTCACGCCCGCCTCTCCCCAGCAAACCTTTCCTGCCGGCCTGATGGATGATCTTCCGGTGTACCAGGTCATCGCGAACAACACCGACGTCATCAACTCGCAATACAACGGCAGCTTCGACGGCGTTCACATGCCGGGCACGCTGGTTTATGATGGCGTGGTTTACGACCACATCCGCTTCGAGAACCGCGGCGAGGCATCGACTTATCGATCCGGGAAAAACAAGTGGCGCTTCCATTTCAACCGCGCCCGCCGCTTCCAGGGGCGCGACGATTGGGGGAAGAAGTACGATTCCACCTGGACGAAACTCAACTTGAACGCCTGCGCCTCGCCCTGGGCGGCGGTGAACCGGGGGATGGCGGGCCTGGATGAGGCCGTTTCCTTTCGGCTCTACGATCTCGCAGGGGTACCGAGTTCACGGACTCACCATCTTTCCCTCCGGGTCATCGATGACGCGGCGGAGACCGATCCGGCGGACCAATACGAGGGGGATCTCTGGGGGCTGTATCTGGCGGTGGAACAGCCGAACGGATCGTTTCTCGACGACCGCGGACTTGAAGACGGGAATATTTACAAAATCGAAGGAGGCTCGGGCGACAAGAAGGAGCAGGGGAACACGCAGACGGTTGATTCGTCGGATTGGAACAGCTTCTACAGCGCCTCGGACAGCGCGCAGACGGAGCAATGGTGGCGGGATCACATGGACATGCCGACCTACTACTCAATGCGGGCGATGAACCGCCTGACCGGCAACGTCGACCTCCGCTATGGCTTCAACCATTATTTCTATCATGAGCCGACGACCGACCGTTGGGTGCCGATGCCCTGGGATCTGGACATGATGTACATTGCCGAGACCCATTGGTCCGGCGTGATCCGTCAGCAGAACTCGGTATTGAACCACTCGGCGCTCGCGTTGGAACTCCGCAACCGATGCCGGGAAGTCCTCGACCTCATGGCCTCGGACGCGTCGCCGACCGGCGGTCAGATCGGTCAATTGTTCGACGAGTACGCCCAGATGGTGAACCCCACCGGACAAGCGCAGACCTGGGCGGATATCGACGCCTTTCTCTGGAACTACCATCCCCGTAGCCAGGGTAATCCGGACAACCATTCGGGGCAGACGAATCATAAGGGGAACTTCTACTATTCGCCCTTCACGGACTCGAGAATCGGCGGAGACTACGTCCGGACCTTGGTGTCGCAGGATCACGAGGGTTTCGTGCGTTATCTCATCGACTACACGACGGACACTTTTCCCGGAACGGGTTGGTCTCCGGGCAACGGCATTCCCGCCGGCTATGGCTTCGAGTATCTCAGCCTGGAGGCTGCCGATCCTCTGATTCCGAACACGCCGGTCATCGCCTACACCGGAGAGGGCGGCTACCCGACGAACGGGCTGTCCTTCAGCAGCAGCGCGTTTTCCGCCCCTGGCGGTGGGGGAAGCTTCGGCAGGATGCGGTGGCGCATCGCCGAAATCGCCGCGCCCGGGATCGAGGGCTACGAGTACGGCGAGCCCCGTAGGTACGAGATCGAAACGCAGCATCTCGACGAGCTGGCCGTGTTTTCCTCCAGCTACGCGCTGCCCGCCGGCGTGGTGGCTCCCGGCCATACCTACCGCGTGCGGGTGCAGCATGAGGATGTGACGGGACGCACCAGCCATTGGTCGGAGCCGGTCGAGTTCACCGTGACCGGCGCGGACGTTTCCGTGCTGGCCTCGAACCTGGTGGTTTCCGAAGTCCACTACCACCCGGCGAATCCGAGTGGCGACGAGCTTCTGGTGGCGGACAATGACGGCGAGTTCGAATTCCTCGAGCTGACCAATGTCTCCGACACGCTCACGCTCGATCTCTCCGGGCTGTCGTTCACCGAAGGGATCAGCTTTGATTTCGCCACCGCCCCGATCCAATCCCTCGCGCCGGGCGAAAGCGTGGTGATCGTGAGCAACGCGGCGGCTTTCGGAGCGAGATATGGCAGCGGCCTGCCCGTGGCCGGCGAGTATGGGGGGGCGCTCAACAACGGCGGCGAGCAGCTCGTGCTGTCGTACGCGGTGACCACCCCGCTGATCGATTTCACCTATGACGACGCCGCGCCGTGGCCGACCGAGCCGGATGGCGATGGCGTTTCGCTGGTGCTCGTCGAGCCGCGATCGGTGCCGGATCACACGCTCGCTTCGAGCTGGACCGCGGGTGCCGTGATGCACGGCACTCCGGGCGCGCTTGAGAGCACCGCCCCGACCTTCGCCTCGTGGAGCGCCGATGTCTTTTCTGCCGCCGAGCTGGCGGACGACGGGATCTCGGGTACCGGAGCCGATCCGGACGGCGATGGCTTGGTGAACCTGCTGGAGTTCGCCCTCGGCCTCGATCCAAAGGCTTCCGACGCGGCCGACGCGGTCACCGGTGGCATGGTGAACCTCGGCGGTCAGAATTTCCTCGCGCTCACCTTCCGCCGCCGGGTGGAAAGGGAGCACCTCGTTTACACGGTCGAGTCTTCGCCGGATCTGGCCAGCTGGACGCCGGCCGGGGGTGTGGAGTTTGAGGTCATCGATGAAGGAAACGGTTTCGAAACCGTGACGATCCGCTCCGGCACCCAGGTGGGTGCGGAAGCGGAATTCCTGCGGCTGGCGGTAAGCGAGCCGTGATCGGAAGGGCGTTACAAACCCCGTGCCGGATCACCGCTCGCCACCGCGCCGGGGCCATGTTACCGCCTTTGCCCGCCGATGACCGAGGAGACCCCACGCCGCAGTTTGCCCGACTGGATGAGGGCGAAGCTGAGCGATGAGCAGAGGTTTCTCCTTCTCTGCGTGCTCGGCGGTCTCCTCTGCGGGCTGGCGGCGGTGGCCTTCCACCTGGCCATCCACCACATGTTCCATTGGCTGTGGGAAACGGCACGCTCGCAGCCGCAGGCGGGGTTTTGTGCGATCATGCTCGGCGCGCCCACGCTGGCGGGGCTGCTGGTGGGCATCGGTGTCCGGTTTTTCGCGCCGAACGCGGCCGGCAGCGGCATTCCGCAGACCAAGGCCGCCTACTACAACCACGGCGGTAAAATCTCCAGCCGCACCGGGGTGTGGCGCTTCGTGCTCGGCGCGCTCTACGTCGGCCTCGGCAACAGCCTCGGGCGCGAGGGCCCCACGGTGCACATCAGCACGGCGATCACCTCGCGCATCGGACGCTGGGCTTTCCGCGACCCCACGCGGATCCAGTCGATGGCTCCGGTCGGCATGGCGGCGGGCATCGCCGCGGCCTTCAACGCGCCGCTCTCCGCGCTGACCTTCGTGTTCGAGGAGCTGCTGGACAATTTCTCGATGAAAGCCCTCGGCGGAATGGTCGTCGCGGTGGTCGTCGCTGCCGCTGTTTCCCGCACGCTGCTAGGGGAGGATCCGGTGATCACCGCCCGGATCGCCGAAGACTACCACACTTCCTGGTGGATGCTCGTCGCGCTGCCGCTGGGTCTCGCGTCCGGCTTGATCGGGCACGGCTTCGTCAAGGGAATCCTCGGCATCCGCGAGGCATTTCGGGAGCGGCAGTTTCTTCCCACGTGGATCCGGCCTGCGGTCGGCGGGCTCGCTTGCGGGCTTCTCGGGCTCGCGGCGTACTATCTCACCCGGGACATGGGCGATGCCCGCAGCTCGGTTTTCAGCATCGGTTACGACAGCCTTGAGGCGGCCTTCGAAAACAAGCTGACGGTCGGCATCCTGCTCGTGCTGCTGGTGATGAAATTCGTCGCCGTGGTGCTGAACTACGCGACCGGCGGCTCCGGCGGCCTGTTTTCTCCGACGCTTTTCCTCGGCGGCATGCTGGGCGCGCTCGTCGGGGTCGGACTTGCCGACCTGCAGCACGTGATCCAGTGGATTCCGATGTTTCCCAGCGATGGCAAAGTCATCGGTGGCTGCGTCCTGCTCGGCATGGGGGCGATGTTTGCCGCCGTGGTGAGGTGCCCTTTCACCTCGCTGATCATCATTTTCGAAATGACCGGCAACTACTCGTTGATCCTTCCGCTGATGGCGGGGAACATGCTCGCCTGGCAGATCGCGAAGAAGCTTCAGCCGGTCAGCATCTACAACGCGCTGCTGCTCCAGGATGGCGTTACGTTGCGCCGCATGCCCGCCTACCGCGGTGCGCAGGACTACCGCAAGCTGCCCGTGAAAGTCATCATGAGTCATGAACCCTTCGTCATCCACGCGGCCGAGTCCCCCGCGGCGGCGTTGAAGAGGATCCAGGCCGAGGCCAAGCGCTTCCATGCCTACCCCGTGACCGGACCGGACGACGGACTGCGCGGGGTCATCACCCTCCACGAGCTGGAGGAGAACCCGGAGGCCGCCGCCGTTTCCGAGCTGATGAACGGCCAGCGGCTCACCAGCGTGACCATCGAGACCTCCATCCGCGACGCCGCCAACCGCATGATCGCCCGCGACATCCAGCAGGTTCCCGTGGTCAGCCCCGTCGATCCCCGCAAGCTCCTCGGCTGGCTCACCCTCAACGACATCGCCCGCCAGCAGAACGCGGCGGAGGAGGTGTAGGAAAGCGGAGCCAGAACTCCGCCTTCGCGGTTTCCCTTTGCAAGCCGTACCTCATCGGCGATGAAAAGGATGACGGTATGAGCGTTTCCGACTTCCAGCTTTGGTTCACCTTCGGCGTCTTGGGCGTGGTGTTTCTCTGCTTCATCCGGGAGTGGGTGGCGACCGAGCTGGCGGCGCTCGGGGGGATGGCGGTGCTGATCGTGACCGGAATCCTCGGGGAAGCGGAAATCACCGGGGTTTTCTCCAACTCCGCGCCGCTGACCATCGGTGCCATGTTCGTGCTGGCGAGCGCGCTGACCCGCACCGGCGCGATCGATTGGCTCGCGGAGCGTTTCATCAGCTGGGCCGGCACGTCCATGACCCGCGTGCTACTGGTGCTGGCGCTGATCGTCGTGCCGCTCTCCGGCTTTCTCAACAACACGCCGGTGGTGGTCGTGTTCCTGCCCGTGATCATGGCCTTCTGCCGGCGCTCCGGCATGCGCGCCAGCAAGCTGCTCATCCCGCTTTCATTTCTCAGCATCCTCGGCGGCACCACCACGCTGATCGGCACCTCGACCAACCTGCTCGTCGCCGGGGTGGCGAAGGAGCACGATCAGCCGCCCTTCGGGATCTTCGAGATCACCGGCCTCGGCGCGATCTATGCGATCGTCGGGTTCGTCTACCTCTACTTCATCGGACGCCACCTGCTTCCGGACCGAGATACGGTGAGCAGCCTCCTGGACGCCGAGGATACCCGCCAGTTCTGCAGCGCGGTGGAAATCACGGAGGGCTCCCCGCTGGCCGGCACACGGCTCATCGAGTCCCCGCTTTTCTCCGATAAGCATCGTACGATGGTGTACGAAGTTGCCCGGCACGGCCGCCGCGTCGAGGACATCCCGCTCGACGCACTGGTCCTGCACGAGCGCGACCTCCTCTGGTTCCGGGCCTCGGCGAAGCTGCTGGCGCAAATCCGCGAGACCAAGGGCGTGCAGATGCTTCACGAAAAGGTCGGAGCCGACGAAACCGCAGATGATGAAGGTGGCGGCCCCGAGGTGAAGACCGTCGAGGCAATCATCGGTCCACGCAGTTCGCTGCTCGGAAGGTCGATCCGCGAGTCCGGCATCCGCCGCCGCTTCGGCGTGGTCGTCGCCGCCGTCCACCGCCGCGGCGTCAACATCGCCGAGAGTTACCAGGACGTTCCGTTGGCCTTCGGTGACACGCTGCTGCTGGAAGGCCCCGTTCACAACCTCCTCCGGCTGAGCCAGGAGGACGATTTTCTGAGCCTCAACGAGACCCAGGTCCAGGCGGTGCGGAAGTCCCGGGTGTTCTTGGCCACCGGCATCCTCCTGGCCGTGGTGCTCGCCGCGGCCAGTGGGTTGATGTCGATCACCGGAGCGGTGCTCGTCGGAGCCGTCACGGCCATCCTGACCCGCTGCGTCGATCTGCGGGAGGCCTACCGCAGCATCGAATGGAACATCCTTTTCCTCATCTACGGCATGCTGGGTATCGGCAAGGCAATGGAGGTGACCGGCGGGGCCGAAATGCTCGCCAACCTCACCGTCGCCGCCATGGAAAGGCATGGACCGCTGGCGATCCTGGCGGCGATCTACCTGCTTTCCTCCCTGCTCACCGAAGTCGTCACCAACAATGCCGTGGCGATCCTGTTGACCCCGGTGGTCATCTCGATCGCCGCCGCGCTGGAGGTCGACGCCCGCCCGTTCATCGTCGCGATCATGTTCGGTGCCAGCGCGAGCTTCCTCACTCCGATCGGCTATCAGACGAATACCTATGTCTATGGTGCCGGCGGTTACCGGTTCCAGGATTTCGTGAAAGTCGGCCTCCCTCTGAATCTGCTCATGTGGGGCATCGCCGTGCTGCTGATCCCGCGCTTCTGGCCGTTTTGATTTCCGGAGCAGCGGCATTCCTGCCGCTGGAGACTCCGGGAATTCATCATCAGGAATGCCGCTGCTCCGGAATCAATGATCCTCCACCCGGAGCGTGGTACTGAGGATGTGGCTGCCGCCGGGAGCGAGGATGATGGCGCGGTCGTTGGCAATGGCGGCCTCGACGCAGACGAAGTCCTGGTAGCCTTCGTCGGGCAGGTCGCCGAGGGCGGCGGCTTTCTCGACCCACGGGTTCCAGACCACCGTCGAGGGGCTCCCCTCCTTTTCCACCACGATCACCCGCTCGAAGCCGGGATCGACCAGGAGCGTGCTACTATCGTTCTCGTAGATCCGGTCCACCTCGCGGTCGAAATGGACGAGTCCCTCCTGGATCCGCTCGGTCGGCGGGCCGACGGTGTCGAGGTAGATATCGCCATCGAGGCCGTCGATCTGGACGTTCTCGATGGCGGAAACCGTGAGATAGGTGTGGAGGGCGCCGGAGAGGGATGCGGGTTTCTCGCCGAGGTTGGTGGTATCGAGCACGAGCTGGAGGATTTCGCCGAGAAAGATATCGGCGAGAACAGCGAGATCGTCGACCCGGAAACTCAGCCGCAGGGTGACGCCGCTTTCGTCCTCGTCCGCCGAGTCGAGCGTCCAGAAGGCCGTCCGGGCGTGACCGTGGGAAGGCAGGGTGGAGTCACTCGGATGGGCATTGAACCACGGCCAGCAGATGGGGATGCCGCCGCGGATCGCCTTTCCCTCACGGAGTAAGGCCTCGGGGCTGAGGTAGAGCACCGGTGCCACGGCTGAAGTCGGCTGCCATTCCATGATGTGCGCTCCGTGAAGGGCCACACGCGCCTGACATAGCGGATGATGGATTTCCACGACCGGGTAGCCGGGCACGGGCTCGGCCAGACGGATGGATGGCGGAAACTTGGGAAAGGGCTGCATTGAGCCGGATACTGGAGCGGTTCCCGGGATGGCGCAAAGCGGGAGCGTGTGATTCTCTGTCAGCACGCGGCCGCTGGCGCGGACCGCTTTATCTTCCCTCGCCGCCGTCCAATCCCTATGTCGGAGCTATGAGAAAGATGGTGAAGTTCCTGACATGCGGCGGCCTGGCTCTCGCGGCGCTGATTCCCACCCTTTCGCCTGCGGCGGAAATGGCGCGCACCATCCTGGTTCTGGACGCCTCCGGCAGCATGTGGGGGCGGATCGACGGACGGCCGAAGATCGAGATCGCCCGCGAGGTGATCGGCAAGCTGGTGGACGATCTGCCGGAGGGCACCGAGCTGGGTCTGGTGACCTACGGGCATCGGAAAAAGGGAGACTGCGAGGACATCGAGCTGCTCGTCGAGCCATCGAAGCTCGACCGCGCTGCCTTCAAGAAGACAGTCAACGCCATCCAGCCGAAAGGCATGACGCCGCTGACTTCCGCCGTGGTGTTCGCCGCCGAAAACCTGCGTTCCACCGAGCTGAAGGCCACCGTGATTCTCGTGACCGATGGGGAGGAGACCTGTGATCGCGACCCCTGTGAGGCGGCGCAAACCCTGGAGGAGACGGGTGTCGATTTCACTGCTCACGTCGTGGCCTTCGACCTCGATGACAAGGCCGCGAAGTCCGTGGAATGCCTGGCCAAGGGCACGGGCGGACTTTTCCTCAAGGCGGACAACGCCACGACGCTGGCCGACGCGCTGCAGATGGTCATCGAGCCCGAGCCCGAGGAACCGCCGATGGAAGAGCCCGGCGAGGCCACCGTCAGCGGTCCGGAAACCGTGGTGGCCGGCAGCGAATTCGAGGCGACTTGGACCGGACCGGACGAAAGGGGCGACTACCTGACGATCGTCCCGAAAAAGTTCGAGGACGGTGCCTACCGGAATTACGAGTACACCCGTAGCGGGAGCCCCTTGAAGATCACGGCCATCCTGGATGAAGGCCCGGCGGAGCTGCGCTACATGCACGGCCGCACCGGCAAGGTCCTGGGTCGGGCGGACATCGGGGTGGTGCCGGCGGAGGTTTCATTGAAGGCACCGGAAGCCGCGGTGGCGGGATCCGGGGTGGCGATCGAGTGGACCGGTCCGGACAACCGGGGCGACTACCTCACGATCGTCCCGGTCGATACCGAGGATGGGAAGTATGCGCGCTACGCCTACACCCGGGACGGATCGCCCGCGAAAGTGCCGGCACCGGTGGAGCCGGGCGACTGCGAGGTGCGCTACATGACTGGCCAGGGCGGGAGGGTACTGGCGCGGGTGCCGTTGAAAGTGACCGCGGCCGAGGTGACGCTCAAGACGGCGGAAACCGCGGTGGCCGGTGCGGCGGTGCCGGTCGAGTGGACCGGCCCCGACAACCAGGGCGACTACATCACGATCGTCCCGGCCGGGACCGAGGACGGGAAGTATGCGAAGTACGCCTACACCCGGAGTGGCTCGCCCGCGAAAGTGCCGGCACCGGTGGAGCCCGGCGATTGCGAGGTGCGCTACATGACCGGTCAGGGCGGCAAGGTGCTGGCGCGGATTCCGCTCAAGGTGACCCCGGCCGAGGTTTCCCTGAGCGCGCCGGAGTCGGTGACGGCGGGGTCGACGGTGACGATCGAATGGACCGGGCCGGACAATCAGGGCGACTACATCACGGTGGTTTCCAAGGATCTGGAGGACGGGAAATACGCCCGCTACGCCTATACCCGAGCCGGCAGCCCGGCGAAGGTCGATGCGCCGATCGAGCCCGGCGATGGCGAGGTGCGCTACATGTCCGGCCAAGGAGCGAAGGTGCTGGCGCGGGTGCCGATCAAGGTCGAGGCGGCCGAGGTTTCCCTGAAAGCGCCGGAAGCGGCCGCGGCGGGATCAGAGGTGACGATCGAGTGGACCGGGCCGGACAACCGGGGCGACTACATCACGATCGTGCCGAAGGATCTGGAGGACGGGAAGTATGCGAAGCACGCCTACACCCGTGCCGGCAGTCCGGTGAAGGTCGTGGCTCCCAAGGAACCCGGTGCCTGCGAAATCCGCTACATGGCCGGCCAAGGCGACAAGGTCCTCGCGCGCGTGCCGATTGAGATCGAGGCGGGAGAGCCGTAAAACGGGGCGCTTGGAGCGGCGAGCAGTTCCTAACTGACCATCCCGAGCCGGTAGGCATGGATGGCCACGGGTTCCAAGATCACCTCGACGCCTTCACGGACGACTCGGGCCTCGTGGGTGCGGGTGGTGATCGTGAGGCGGGGAATCGAGTTTTCCCGGCAGAAATCGAGCCACGGCTTCCAGGTAGCGGGCCGTTGCGCGGGGCGATCGGTATATTTGATTTCCACGGCTTCCTCCGGGACTAGCCCCGCCGTGAGAGAAACGAGGTCGAGTTCACGGGTTTGTCCGCCGCTTTTCCAGCGTGCGTAGTGCAGGTGCTCGCCGAGGTGGTGGAAACGTTGGGCGAACACCGCCGTTTCGACGAGGTGCCCGAGACCCTCGCTGCCCTCGGACAGCGGGGCGAAGAGTCCGGTGCGGAGGGACGGGTTGGTGAGGTAGATCTTGTATTGCCGGTCGCGCTGGAAACGCCCCGCCTTCCGATCGACACGCGTGACGATACGGACGAGGAAGGCTGCTTCCAGGTAGTCGATGTATTTCCGCAGGGTGTTCTTGGCGACGGCAGAGCTTTTCGCCAGTTCGTCCAGAGAGAGTTCGCCGCCGCTGTTGAGGGCGAGCATGGTGAAAAGGCGGTGCAATTCGCGCACGTCGGAGATGCCGTAGAGACTGGGCAGGTCGCGCAGCAGCACCTTGTCGATGATATCGGAGCGCATGAAGCGCACGGTGTCTTGTTGCGGGGCTTCATGGAGGGCGATCTCGGGATAGCCACCGAAGTTGAGGTAACGGATGAATTCCGCGTTGAGCGCCTCGATGTCGGAGGCGAAGAGGCCGTTTTCGTCATCGCCGATGAGGTGGTGAAAGCCGCGGAGCTGGATGAACTCGGCGAAGGTCAGCGGTGGCAGTAGGAAGTCGGTGAAGCGGCCTGCTCCGGATTCCTTGCTGCCCCGGCCGAGGGCTGCATTGGCCGAGCCCGAGACGACGAAGCGGGTGGCACTGCCGGCATCGTGCAGGGTTTTCAGATGTTGCTCCCAGTCGCGAAGGTACTGGATCTCGTCAAAGAAGACGAAGCAGCGTTGCGTCCGCCAGTCCGTGCCGGTGACGCGCTGGAAGGCGTCGAGCAGGATGGAAAGGGGCGAATCGACGTAAACCGGGTTGTCCACCGCGACGTAGAGGATCCGTTCCGGAGCAACGCCGCTGGTCAGCAGTTCACCGATGGCGTGGTGGATCAGGAAGGTCTTCCCCACGCGACGCGGACCGAGCAGGACGACCTCGCGCCGGACGGACTCCTGTCGGACGAGCCGGAGGAAATCGTCGAGAAACGAGCGCTGGTACGGGGTCTGGAACCTCCCGGAGAGCGCAGGCAGCTCGTGCCACCACGGGTTCTCCTCGCGGAGGGAGGTTTCCAGCTGTTCGGGGCTGATGCGGATCACGTTAAGATCATTGAATTGATCATAAGCGACGTCAAGAAGGATAAGATCAATCGGGTGATCATATATCGGGGGGTGAAATGGCCATCCTGCGGATACCGCCCACGACGCTTCACCCCAGCGGCGCGAGGAGGTTGGAGAGGAGCTGGGCATCCGGCGCGGCGGCTTTGGCGGCGTCGGCGAGGAGGGCGTCGGCGAGTTCGCTTTTCTTGGCCTGGAGCTGGTGGATGCGCTCTTCGACGGTGCCTTGGCAGATGAGCTTGTGGACGAAGACGGGGTTCTTCTGGCCGATGCGGTAGGCGCGGTCGGTGGCCTGGGCCTCGGCGGCGGGGTTCCACCAGGGGTCGTAGTGGATGACGGTATCGGCGGCGGTCAGATTGAGGCCCGTGCCGCCGGCTTTGAGGGAGATCAGAAACAAGGGGATCTCGCCGGTTTGGAAGCGCTCGACGAGTTCGCCGCGGTTCTTGGATCCACCGGTGAGCATGAGGTAGCGGATCTTCCGCTGCTGGAGATGCGCGGCGATGATGTCGAGCATGCTGGTGAACTGCGAGAAGAGCAGGATGCGACGGCCTTCTTCGACGAGGGTGTCGAGGAGGTCGGCGAGGTAGTCGAGCTTGGCGGAGCCGGCGGCATCGGCTTCGAGCTTCGACTCGTTCTCGAACTTGAGCAGCTTCGGCTCGCAGCAGATCTGGCGGAGCTTGAGGAGGGCTTCGAGGAAAAGCATGCGGGAGCCCTCCAAGCCCTTGATGGCGATGGCCTGCCGGACGCGCTTGTCCATGGTGGCACGGACGGTTTCGTAGAGGTCCTTCTGCGCCGTGTTGAGTTCGACGGGGTGGACGAGGATGGTTTTCGGCGGGAGTTCCTTGGCGACCTGGTCCTTGGTGCGGCGGAGGATGAGGGGGGCGACGCGGTTTTTCAGGGCGGCCTGGCGCTCTTCGTTGCCTTCGTTTTCGATCGGTTTGCGGAAGCGTCGGTTGAACTCCTCCTGGCCGCCGAGGAAGCCGGGCATGAGGAAACGCATGAGGCTCCAGAGTTCGCCGAGGTGGTTCTCAACCGGCGTGCCGGAGAGGCAGAGGCGGTGGCGGCCGTCGAGTTCGCAGGCGGCCTTGGCGACCTTGGCGGCGGGGTTCTTGATGTACTGGGCCTCGTCGAGGATGACAAGATGGTACGGGAAGCCTCGTAGTTTTTCGATGTCGCGCTGGAGCAGGGCGTAGGAGGTGAGGACGAGGTCGGCGTAGGGGATGGAGCGGAAATACTTTCTCCGCTGGGGTCCATCGAGGACGAGCGGACGGAGCGAGGGGGTGAATTTTTTCGCCTCGGCGAGCCAGTTGGGGACCACGGAGGTGGGCGCGATGACGAGGGCGGGGCGGCCGTTCATGCGCCCGGCTTCCTTTTCGGCGAGGATGTGGGTGAGGGTCTGGAGGGTTTTGCCGAGGCCCATGTCATCGGCGAGGATGCCGTGCAAATCGTGCTTTGTTAGAAACTGCATCCACTCGAAGCCGGTGCGCTGGTAATCCCGAAGGTCCGCCTGAAGCGAGTGCGGAGTGCGGAGCGCGGAGTGCGGAATGGAAGAAGATCCGCTGAGGGACTGGATGAGTTGTTCGAGCTTGGCGGGTGGGTTGAAGCTCGCGGGGTCGTTGTGGACGAGGGTGGCGGCGTCGAGGGGGTGGAGCTTGAGCTTGGAGCCTTTGAAACGACGGGGATCGAGGAGGGCGGAGAACTGTTTGAGGATGCGGCGGATGCGGTCGGCGGGGAGCTGGAGTGCGCGTCCGTCATCGAGATGGTGGAGAAAACTGCCCTCGGCGGGAAATTCGAGGGTGATCTCGGTGGCGCCGCGGTCGAGGAGCTGGGCGAGAATGGGGAGGAGATCGAGCTGGCTGCCGTTGACATCGAAGCCGACGGAGAGGTGGAACCAGCCGGTGCCGTCGTCTTCGAGGACGTATTTGAAGGCGGCGGGGTCGAGCTGGATGACTTCGTGCCCGACGTCGGTATCGAAGGAAACGGTCCAGCCCGAGGCTTCGAGCGTGGCGGCGCCGGTGGCGCGGAGCCAGGGCCAGAATTGATCGAGGGTGCCGTGGGCGGGGTTGGGGAACCAAAGGCCTGCGGCCGATGATGGATGGTGGATGGCGGATGGTGGATGATTTTTCTGATCCAGCGCGAGGAGGAAGCGGTACTGGGCGTGGGAGCCGAGGGAGGCGAGGCCGGCTTGCTGGAGCTGGAGGATGGCGTTCATTTCCGCGGCGGGATCGCGGAGGAGGACGGAGCCATCGGGCAACGGATGCTCGCGCAGACCGGGTTTGCCGGAGAGGGAAATACGGTGATCGCCGTAGATGGCGACGGGGCGGGCGACGACCCACTCGCCGGTGTCGGGGATCTTCAGGGCCTGGAGGAGCAGGCGGACGACTTTGGAGTCGGTGGGCTCGCGGGTGATACGGAGGTGGAAGGACGGGGGATGGGAGACGGTGGACGGGGAGGCTTGCGCCGCGGGGTCGGCGGGGGTGCCGGTCTGCCGCCGACGAGTCGGGGGAGCAAGACCGGCGCTCCGTTCGGTGAGGAGATCGCGGAGTTTGGCCGGCTTGCCGGCGGTGAGGAGGGCGGCGGCGGCGTGGGGGCAGAAGGTGCGGATCTCGCAGGGGCAGGTGCTTTCGAAATCCCAGCGGCCGTCTTCCTGCCAATGAATGATTTCGCAGGGCTCGCCGGCGACTTCGGCCTTGAGGACGAACTGGTCGCTTTCCCAGAACCCCTGGAGCGCGCGGACTCTGCCTTTGAGTTTGTTGGCGACGAGCAGGACCTCGTCCTCGAAGCGATCCCGCCAGCGGGATTCGGTGAAGTGGTCGCGGATGTCGGGAACGTCGGGCACGGGTGAGTGGAGGGGATACAGGCGTGGGCTCCGGGAGTCCAGTGTCCGGGGGCGGGTGAGCTTGACCGGGCCGGAGCCGCGGGATAGTTCCCTGCGCGTGAAGTCGTTCTTTCCTCTCCTTGTCTTTGCCCGCGTCGGGCTCCGGGTGGGGGAATGAATGGTTTTTGCCGACCGTTTTTCCGATCCCGCCCGCTTGGCCGCCGCCGAGCGGGCTTTTTGTTTCCCGATGCATCCGGTTCCCCACTCCGAAACTCCTGTTTCCCCGCGTCTGCTGGACGAGGGGCGGGTGACGCTGCGCCTGGCGGTGCCGCTGATCGTGGGGCAGGTGAGCCAGATGCTGATGGGGGTGGTGGATACGATGATGATCGGGCGGGTGGGGGTGACGGAGCTGGCGGCTTCGTCGTTCGCGAACACGCTGATCTATCTGCCGATGATGTTCGGGATCGGGATGTCGATGGCGGTGTCGATCCGGGTCTCGCAAGCCCGCGGCGGGAAGGATCCGGCGGCGGCGCGGGCGGCGCTGCGGCATGGCTTGCAGATGACGATGGGGATCGGGGTGCTGACGCTGCTGGCGACGTGGGCGCTGCTGCCGTTTCTCGGGATCTTCCGGCAGACCGAGGCGGTGGTGGAAACGGTGCCGGGCTATCTGCTGCTGGTGGCGGCGTCGATGATCCCGGCGATGGCGGGGATGGCGGTGAAAAACCACGCGGATGCGATGAATCGTCCGTGGCCGGTGTTCTGGATCACCTTCGGCTCGGTGCTGGCGAATGTGGTGCTGAACTGGGTGTTCATCTTCGGAAATCTGGGTGCCCCGGTGATGGGGCTGGAGGGAGCGGGGCTGGCGACCTTGCTGGCGCGGACGCTGGCGTTTGCGGGAATGATCGCGTGGTGCCTGCGCTCGAAGGGGCTTCGGGAATGGGTGCCTTACCGGTGGTTCCGGCGGCCGGAGATGGCGGCGTTGCGCGATCTGGTGCGGGTGGGTTTCCCGGCGAGCATGCAGTTGCTGGCGGAGGTGAGCGCATTCGTGTTCGCGACGTTGCTGATCGGGACCTTGGGCGAAGCGGCGCTGGCTTCCCACCAGGTGGCGATTTCCTGCGCGGCCACGGTTTTCATGGTGCCGCTGGGTCTTTCGATGGCGATGACGGTGCGGATCGGCGAAGTCGGTGGGGCGCGGGAATTCGGGCGGATGCGGCCGATCCTGCTGAGCGGCTGGGCGCTGGGGCTGATCTACGCGGCGGCGGGGGCGGCGGCGTTCGGGCTTTTCCGCGATGAGATCGCGGGCTGGTTTGTGACCGAGCCGGTGGCCCTGGCGGCCGCCTCGGGCCTGCTGCTGGTGGCGGCCGCGTTCCAGTTCAGCGACTCGATGCAGATCATCTCGGCCGGAGCGCTGCGGGGCCTGGATGATGTGAAAATCCCGGCATGGCTGGCTTTCGGGGCCTACTGGGTGGTGTCGATTCCGCTCGGCTGGGCGTTGGCGATCCCGCTCGGCCACGGCGTCCAGGGAATGTGGTGGGGGATCACCGCGGGCCTCACGCTGACGGCGGTGGCGCTGGGCACGCGGGTGTGGCGGCGGACGTCGCCGGATTTTCCGCGGGAGTCATGGCGGAAACCATGAACATGGCGGCCGCCGTGGTAATCGATGGCAGGAAAAAGGCTCCGGACCCCGAACTTTCCAAGGGTCGTTGTTGAGAAGAAGATCCCTCCGCTCAGACTGATTAGTTCCTCAAATCCGACTCTTCCTTTCTTACCGCAAAACCCCAATGCCGCGGTGTTTTCTCTTTCCCGCCATCAAACCAGACTCGGAAATGCCGCGTTTGGAGGTGCGTTCGATGGCCCCCGCAACCACTCCTTGGCCATGGGAGGCGACGATGTTGACCGCGTTGAACTGCTATGTGCTGTGGGGGCTGACGTGGCTGCAATTCCTCACGACTCTCGGGTGCTTTTACTACAATGGCCTCAACTTGTGGTTCTACGTCGTCACCGGGCATCCGCTCGGGCTGACGATTCCGGAATCCTTCCTCGCCTTCTCGATCGCGCTCTCCCTTTTCGCCATAGGTGCCGTGACCGGCAGCACGCTGCGGGCACCTCGTCTGTGGAAACGCCTCCTCACCGTAGGGGTGTTCGCCGCACTGGCGATCGGGCTTTCCTGCTTCAACCTTCACCTACGCCATCTCAGCTACCGGCGGGCGATCGACACCCGTGCCGAAATCCTCCGCGGCTTTGGGGGCCACCCGGCGAGTGGATCAGATCCCGGCAACGAATGGCTGGCTCAGGATCTCCAGTGGCGACGAAGCGCGGTCGAACGCTATGACGAGCTGCTAAGCCAGTATCGGGCCAAATATGGCTTGGACGATTCTCCGTAAGACCAGCTCCGGTCAGCAGGCTTCGCGCCGCCGGTGGCCCGCCCAGCCGAGCGCGGCGAGGCCCATGAGAATCATGGTCGAAGGCTCGGGCACGGTCGTGAAATTGAGGTCGCGGAGGAAGGCGAGGTCGAGTTCGGTCAATTCCTTGCGGGTTCCCGTCGTCAGGTTTGGATCCATCACGACTTCCTGCATCACGCCATCCGAAAGACGCGGGCTCATCACCCCCGTGGCGATGTGACCGCCGCCGCCATCGATCAGCCCCACGCCGGAGCCTTGGAGCGCGATCACTTCAGCTCCCAGCCAGTCGGTGCCCGAAACCTGGGCATCCCACAGCCCGTAGGTGCCGATGCCGATGGCGTGCAGCATTTCGTGCAGGGCCACCGAGTACAAATCCGACATCCCGAATCCGACCGCGGTGGTGTGATCCAAGTGCCAGCTGGAGGAGCCATCGTTGTCGAACCACAGATTGCCGACGGTCGGTCCGAAGCCGAGGGTGAAGGATGCGGGGACGCCGCCCAAGGTGACGACATCGGAAAACGATCCGACCTCCACGTCGGTATCGCGGCCCAGCGCGTTGTTGAAGTTGGTCTCCGCTGTCGCGACGGCACCGGCCCACTCCGTGGCATAGTCCGGGGAGCTGCTTCCGCCGCCCGGCGTATACCCGAGGCCCCCCGGTCCACCTTGGCCGAGGGTGGATCCACCAAGGGAGCGGCTTCCGACGTAAACCCGGAATTCGTTCGCCGCGAGGTTGATGTCGGTGAGGTCGACCTGCGCGCCAGTGTCCGGATTCGTGTAGCTGAGATGGGCGGTGAACGTCGAGGTGGTGGCACCGTTCGAACCGGTATAGACAAGATCCGGAGAACTCAGCGCCGCCAGCGACGAGGTGACCGCATTTGAAAGATCGGCGGCGGCAGCGGCCACGGCAGCGCGCGCGGCCAGTCCGTCCGCGGTATTGGTGTCGAAAAAGGAACTCGCGCTATGACTGTAATCGAGAGCGATCGAGAACGCGCCCGCGTTCAGACTCAAAAGGGACAGGGCGGAAAAGGTGAGAGCCAGGGTTTTCATGGTTGATGGGGGCGGCAGAGGCCGCGAACTCGGTGCTTTTTCACAATCGGATTTCAGACATCCCGATTTTCAACTTTTGAGTAGTGGATGGAGTACGGTTTTCTCCGTAACCTCTGCTCCCGATCTCGCGCAAAATGCCCCCCATGGGGGACTTCATGGGCGCGGTAGGAGCTACTACCCTTGCGGCTTAACGCCGTGAAAAATCCCTTCCCTTTCCGCATCCCTGCCGCTCTCGTCGGCTTCGTCGCCGTCATTTCCGCTGCCTCGGCGGTGACCATCTGGCCCGTAGGCGATTCGCTGACCTCCGGTTTCAACGTCGCCGGCGCCTACCGGACCCAGCTGTACGCGGATCTCACCGCCGCGGGCGAAACGGTGAACTTCGTCGGCAGCTCCACCGCCGATGCCTCCGCACCGCTGACCACCGCCGGCGAAACCCACCACGACGGCCACTCCGGCTGGTTCATCGCGGACGCCGCCACTTCCACCGTGGACAACAACAAGGGCATCCTCGACAACGTCGGAGCTTGGTTCCCGGCCCTCTCCCACACTCCGGACGTGATCCTCCTGATGATCGGTACCAACGACATGAATCAGGGCAATTTCGTCGCCTCCGCCCCTTCACGTCTCAACACGCTGCTCAACCGCCTGGAAATCCTCGCGCCGGAGGCCCGGATCATCGTCGCCTCCATTCCCGCGGCCACGGAAACCAACCGCTACAAGAATCCCGCCGTGACCAACCTCGACGGCTCGATCCGGAGCTACAACTCATCGATCGAAAACCTCGTCACCACCCACGCCGGGCTCGGCCGCAAGGTCGAGTTCCTCGACGTTTACTCCGCCATGACCCTGGACGACCTGACCAGCGACGGGCTCCACTTTTCCCAAGCCGGCTACAACAAGCTCGGAACCGTTTGGGCCGAAGCCATCCTGGTGCCCGAGCCGTCCGCCGCCGTCCTAGTCGCCGCCGGTGTCGGCGTGGGCCTGTGCCGTCGCCGGCGCGTCGTCGCCTAGCCAGTCGAGCGCCGCATCGGAGTAATAGACGGCGATCGAGTAGTGGCCTTCGCCATCGATCCAGTTTCCCTCCGCCGTCGGGATCCGCTCGCAGAGCCGCTGCGCGACTTCGCAGGGCAGGTTCGCGTCCGCCCGGCCGTGCCACATTTTCAGCGGAACGCTCACTTCCTCGGGCCGGAAATCCCACGGCTCCAGGTAAAGTTCTCCGTCCGTCAGCATCCCCTCGCGCCCGCAACGAACGGCCTCAAGGTAACTGCGGGTCACCATATCCCAGCCGCCGCTCGTGAAGAGCGCCTCGCGGTCCCGCGGCGGCACGCTTTTCAGCATCCACGACATCGGTGGGCGGTCCGCACCGCGGGCGATCATCCACTGGCTCAGCGGGATGAGGTACGGCACCGCATGCCGGCGCGCCGACTTCATCCCGGCCAGAGTCCGGTAAACCCAGTGCATGTGGGAGCGGTCCTGTTCATCGGCCAACGGTGGGGCACCACAGATCATGGCGGCCTTTTCCACCCGCCCTCCGAGCATCGCGCAGGTTGCCAGCGTGTAGGGGCCGCCTCCCGAAACGCCGAACACCCGGAAGCGGTCGAGCCCCAGCCCGTCGGCGAACGCCGCCACATCCTTCGGCCAATCCGAAAACCGCCGCCCCGGCAGCGGATCGGACAGCCCCACTCCCGGCCGGTCCGGTGCCAGGATGCGCAGCCCGCGGGAGCGCGCCTTGTCATCCAGAAATGCCGCCTGGTAACGGCTGCTCGGCCAGCCATGGAAATACAGCACCGGCCGCCCCTCCGGATCGCCATAGTCGGCGTAGCCCATGTTCCGCCCGTCCGGCAGCTTGATCTGTTCGTTTTCCTTCATCGGATGCCGCCATCTTAAGCGGGGATCCGGAGTTTGCTCCACCGATTCCTGAAGAGCTTGAGTTTCACAAGCCGAGCCACGCCCGGCCCCACAACAGCACGAAGGGCAGCGTCACGAGGCTGACGACGGTCGTCGCCACCACGATTTCCACCGCCACCGCCGGGCGGCCGCCGTAGAGCTTCGCCAAAAGGATCGGCGACATCGCCGCGGGCATCGCCGCCTGGACCACCATCACCTGCTTCAGGGTCACGGGCAGCGGCAGCCATCTCGCCAGTGCGAGCATCACCACCGGAATCATCGCCAGCCGCACGATCGAGCCGCCGAGGGAGGCCTTCAGCGTCGGCCGCTCGGTCCCGATCAGGTCCATGATCACCGCGCCGGTGACGAAGATCGCCAGCGGAAACGCGCCGGCCCCCAGCCACCTCATCGCCTCCCGCGGCGGACCGGTCACCTGGCGGTCCCAGCCCAGCCCGACCAGCGTCAGCCCGAGCACCACCGAGACCGTCGGCCCGTTGATCACGCGCCGCCACGGCACCCGCCGGTCGCCGGACATCAGCATCACGCCCACCGACCAGATCGCGAGTTCCACGCCCAGGTTGTGGACGAAGAGCATCGCGATCGCACCGGTGCCCAGCCACATCTGCTCGACCACCGGAATCGCCGTGTAGCCGAAATTCTGTACTCCCGCACCCACCGCGAAAGTCCGTTTTCCCTGGCCCTTCTGATATCTCAGCAGTCCCGCCGCCAGCCATGCGATGGCGAAGCCCGCCACCGTCATCCCGAAGCCCATGCCCAGCCCCCAGGCCACCGCATCGAAGTCGCGCACGCTCTCCGCGCCGAGGATCTTGTCGAGGATGAAACACGGATACATCACGTGAAACACGAGCTGCAGCACCGACTCGTCGTGGCCGCGCTTCACCAGTCCGGTGAGCCTCGCCACCGCGCCCCCGATGATCAGCAGGTAGACCGGAAAAACTTGCGTGAGGACCTCCAGCGCGGACACGCCCGCACCCTCGGTCCTGCCACGTCCGATGTCGAGAGCCGGCCCCGCGCGCGGGGGGCTACTCGGAGTGCGGACGGGCAGAACGCCGGCCCCGCGCGCGGGGGGCTACTCGAACAAGCCCATCACCCGGCAGCGGTAGTCCATGTAGGTCTTGTAGTCACCGCTGAACCACACGACGTGGCGCTTCCCCGGATGGTTTCTCGCCACGAAGGGCCGCAGGTTGTCCTTCCGCGAGTGCGAGGTCACCGCCTCCCATTCAAATGAAGCGCCGCCGTCCTTGGTCACGCCGCGATAGATCTCGTAGCGATCGTTCTGTGCGAGCGGCACCTCGTCCTGCTGGAGATCGAAGGGCCGGCGCGCGTTGGAGGAAAGATAGACCACCGACGGATCCTGCGGGTCGAGGCAGATGCCACCCGCGTAGTCGTCCTCGTCCCGGTACTTCCCGCATCCGGCTTCGGCAATGAACCGGATCCGCCATTTCGTGCCATCCCAGCGCGCCCAGTAGTAGCGGATGCGGCTGTCCGGCCAGGCGGAGACGCGCCGGTCCAGGTCGCTTGGCTCATGCGGATGGAGCTGGAAAACGCAGACGGGATGCCCCTCCGCATCATACTCCAGATCCCACACCCAAGCCCGCCCGTTGGGCATTCCCGCGTCTTTCGACTCCGGGGTTTCGCCCTCGAAATACTGATAGATCACCGTGCCGCGCTCGCCGCCGTCGTGATCCAGCGGCAGCTCGTCCACGGTCGTAATCACGCTGCCATCCGTCCGCCGGAACGCACCGTCCTCATAGTAGATGTGATACAACGAGTTCTTCACGTTGCGCGGGTGGCCGTCCGTGTAGGCCAGGTCGATCCGTCCGCGGTCATTCGAGCTGTAGTGGAAATACGGCCGCACCGAGCCGCCGCCCGTCTTCACCAACGGCTTCACCTCCGCCCAGGTGCGACCCGCATCGTCGCTCGTCGTGTAGGCCGGGTTGAAATTGAGGCTCCGCTGGAAGTTCCACACCCGCTTCTCGTCCTTCAGATAGAAAGTGTTCGAGTAAGTCACCTTGTCCGCAACCTGCTCGCGGACCTCCTCGCCCCAGTCCTCGATCGATTTCGGCGCGTTCACCTCCGACCTGCGGTGGAAATAGAATGGGTCCGCGATGTGGCGGGCGTACATCGCGAGGATCCTGCCGTCCGGCATCACCGTCAGCGACGGGTTGTTATGGTCGTCCCGCTGCCGGGCCGCATCGCCGCCCAGCACCATGTGGTGCGCCTCCCCGGAGCCGGGCGTGTAACGTGTGACTCCCACGGCTCCATCGCTTTTCACGTAGCCGATGTAGAAGTGCCCTTCATGAAAGATGCCCCGCTCGTCGTTGAAAAAAGTCCATGCTCCGTCGGGCGCGATCTCGACCGGCTTTGCCGTCAGCACCAACGGCAGCATCGCCGCCCACAGACATCGTTTCATGTCGGCACCTTGGGAACACGGTCACCCACTGTCAAACGAGCGGGCGATAGCCCTACAAAAGGGGGGTGGCGGCTATCGCTTCACCCGGCCGTGGCGGTGCAGCGTCTCGCTGATGGTCTGTTCATGGAAATAGCGCGTCAGCTCGATGCGGCCGTTGGATACGGGAGCGGCGGTGGCGAGGCGGAGGCCGAGATCCGCCGCAGCGAGCCGGATTTCCGGCGCGGCATTGACGACGCGCAGCGTGCCGTAGGTTTCCGGTTCGAGACGCTTCACGAGCTGCTTGGCCGTTTCCCTCAACACCCTGAACCCCCGCATCCAGTCGAACACCGGTTGGTCGGCGTCGAGCGAGAGATCGATCGCCTCCATGGGCCGACCTGTCGCCAACGCGGCGGCCATCATCCGCCGCAGGTCGCGCTCATCCGGTGAGCGGAGAAGCACCCGGCCGATGGCACGGTAGCGGAAGACATTGCTCTCGCACGAGAGCCCTGACGGGTCGTGCCCGACGCCGAACTCATGCTCCATCCAGTAGGCATCGCTTTCCGCCGCCGGGCGGAACTCGTGGGTCGGATCGAGTTTCAGGAAACGCTCGACCTGCGGTGAAACCGCCGCCCTGCGCGTGGGCGGGCCCGCGTCCTCCCACATTCCGAACTGGGCGACGTAGTTCGGCCCTCCGGCTTTCGCTCCGGGACCGAGGCACGAGCCCTTCCACCCACCAAACGGCTGGCGACGCACGATCGCTCCGGTCATCGACCGGTTGATATAGGCATTCCCGACCTCGACCCGCTCGCGCCACTCGGCGATCTCGGCCGGATCAAGCGAGTGCAGACCACCGGTCAGCCCGAACGAGGAGTCGTTCTGAATCGTGATGGCATGATCGAGGTCCCGCGCGCGGACCAAGCCGAGCACCGGGCCGAAGCATTCGGTCCGCCGGAACCAGGCATCGGGCTTCACGCCCAGACGGATGCCCGGCGACCACAGCCCCGGGTTGTCATCCTGCGGCGCGGGCTCAAGCAGCCATGACTCGCCCTCGTCCAGCTTTCGCAACGCCCGCGCCAGCGCCTCGCCCGGCTCTCCGATCAGCGGCGTGATCACCGCGGCCAGATCCCACGAACCTCCGACTTTCAACGAGGCCGCCGCGTCGCGCAGCTTCCGGCGGAAGGCGGGATCGTCGTAGAGTTCCGCCTCGACGATCGCCAGCGAGGCCGCCGAGCACTTCTGCCCGGCATGGCCGAAAGCACTGCGCACCAGATCGCGCACCGCCAGATCCGGATCGGCGGCGGCCGTGATGACCATCGCGTTCTTGCCGGAGGTTTCCGCGAAGAGCGCCATCTCCGGTCTCCATGAAAGGAACCGCCTCGCCGTCTCCTGCGAGCCCGTCAGCACCACCGCGCCGACGCGCTCGTCCGTCACCAGGTCGCGGCCGAGCGGACCATCGGGACACGGTACGAATTGCAGCACCTCGCGCGGCACACCGGCCTGCCACAAGGTCTCGACCATCCGCCAGGCCGTCAGCACCGTCTGCGGCGCGGGTTTCAGGATCACCGAAGTGCCTGCCGCCAACGCCGTCAGCACGCCGCCGCACGGGATGGCAAAGGGGAAATTCCACGGCGGCGTGACCACCACCGGCCCGCAGGGTGTGAAGCAGGAGCCATCGAACCAGCCCCCGTCCTGCCAACTGCGTGCATAGTAGTTGGCGAAATCCACCGCTTCGCTGACTTCCGCGTCGGCCTCAAGGACCGATTTCCCGGCCTCCTTCACCATCGTCGCGATCGCCTCACCGCGGATCGCCGCCAGACCCGCCGCCGCGCGCAGCAGTACCTCGGACCGCTCGCGGTGCGTCACCGCCCGCCAGCGCTCGCGGGCTTCGACGGCAGCTTCGAGTGCGGACATGATGTCCTCCCACCCCGCCTCCTGGTACTCGCACACCACGGTGCCGGGACGGGATGGATCGAAGGTGCGGGCCGTGGTCTTACCATCCTGGTGAATGCCGCCGATCTGCAACGGCACCCTCGCTGCCGGGGCCTCGCGGGCGGCATCGACGACGCCACGAATCCAATCGACGTTTTCCTCCAGGGAGAAATCCGTGTCCGGGATGTTGGTGAACGGCTCTTCGGCGTCTTGCGGGGTCGGAGTCTCGACGGAGCGGTCCTGCTGGCGGGCGCTGCGCCACGGGGCGGTGGGGATGGCTTGGCAGGCGGCGACGAATTTCTCCACCTGCCTCATCCACGCGGCATCGCCGGGCGTCATGCCGAAGAGATCGCGCAGGAAATTCTCCGGCGTCGTATTCTCATCGAGCCGGCGGATCAAGTAGGCGATGGCACTGGGAAAGTCGTCGTCGCCCACCACCGGAGCATACAGGTCGAGCCGCCCCGCCTCGCGATGCACCACGCGGGCCTGATGATTCGCCATGCCTTCGAGCATTTCGAAGCTCACGCGGTCGGCCACCCCGTACTTTGCGCGGAGCAGCATCGCATAGGCAATGTCGAACAGGTTGTGGCTCGCCACCCCCACCGCGACGGCGGCCGCATTCTCCGGCCGGCACGCCTCCTGCACCATCCGCTTGAAGTTGGCATCGGTGTGCGTTTTCGAGCGGTAGGGTGCCAGCGGCCAACCGTGCCACTCGGCTTCGACCGATTCCATCGCCAGGTTTGCGCCCTTCACCAGCCGGATCCGGATCGGCGCGCCGCCGCCCGCCACCCGTTCGCGAGCCCAGCCGTTGAGGGCCTTCTGCACCGGCCATGCATCCGGCAGATACGCCTGCAAGACCAAACCCGCTCCAAGCTGGCGGAATTCGTCTTCCGACAGCACCTCGACGAACACCGCACAAGTCAGCCGCAGGTCGCGGTATTCCTCCATGTCCAGATTCACGAACTTCGGCGTCCCATCCGCCTTCGGATGACGCATCGCGGCGCGGTAAAGCTCGCGAACCCGGGCCTTCAGCGCCTCGATCGTTTCGCGGTCGGCCACCGGGTGGATCTGGCTGTAGATCGCGGACAGTTTCACCGAGACCGCTTCACACGCGGGATCCGTCAGCCGGTCGAGGTTCGCACGCAGCCGCCGCTCCGCCTCTTCCTCACCCAGCACCGCCTCGCCGAGCTGGTTCAGGATCACCCCCAGCCCCGCCTCGCGCCGACGCCGGAGGTGGCGGGAAAGCGCCGCCGGTTCATCGCGCAGGATCACCCCCGCGCTCTCGTCGCGCAGTCTGTCGGTGACCTTCGGCATCACCAGCTTCGGAAACCATCCCGCGCCGCAGGCGCCCGCCATCAGAGCCAGCCGCGAGGTCCACGGCAGGAAATCCGGCACGCCGAAACGCCCGATCAGTTCCCGGAAAAGCCGCGCTTTCCTGCGGGCCGTCGGCGGCCGGAACATCTCGTCCGCCATCGTGAAGGTGAAATCCTTGCCCGCCTCGTCCTCCATCATCCGGGCGAGCTGGCGGGCCTGCCGTTTCTCCGGCGGCCGTTGTTCCTTGATCGAGGCACCCAGCAATCGCGACGCCAGCGCCACCACCTCCGCCGGGTCCACCTCCGGCACCGGCAGTCGCTCGACCGTCGTGTCCTCCTTCAGCAAGCCGCGTCCCATCGGTGCAGTATAGCAAATCCCGCGCCGGATGGGAGTGACGTCCATGCCACACAATACCCCTTCCGGATGCTTGCCGCGCGCTGGCCGGTTCCGCATGGTTCGGCGGTCATGGCCTACCTCGACAACGATTTTTTCCTCCACTCACCCACCGCCCAACGCCTTTTCCACGAGGTGGCCAAGGACCAGCCGATCTACGACTACCATTGCCACCTCTCGCCCGCCGAGATCGCCAGCGACCAACGCTGGGACAACCTCGCCGACATCTGGCTCGGCGGTGATCATTACAAATGGCGCCTCATGCGTGCCAACGGCATCGACGAGCGGTTCATCACCGGCGACGCCTCACCCGAGGAAAAGTTCCGTGCCTGGGCCGAGACCGTGCCCATGACGCTGCGCAACCCGATCCACCACTGGTCACACCTCGAATTGCGGCGCTACTTCGGCATCGATACCCTGCTCACCCCGGCCAGCGCCGACCGCATCTGGGAAAAAGCCAACGCCCGCCTCGCCGAAGCCGATTTTTCCGCCCACGGCATCCTGAAAAAATTCGATGTCCGGATGGTCGGCACCACCGACGACCCGGTCGATCCCCTCGACCATCACCAGGCGATCATCGCATCCGGCATCGCCACCAAGGTACTCCCCACTTTCCGCCCCGACAAAGCCTTCAACGTCGATCAGCCCGAGGCGTTCAACGCGTGGATCGACAAGCTCGAAGAAACCACCGGGCTGGATATCTCCAGCCTTGGCGACCTGCTGGACGGACTCCACCGCCGTCACGACGATTTCCACGCCATCGGCGCACGACTTTCCGACCACGGCCTCGAATCCTTGCCCGCGCTCGATTGCGATGACGCGCAGGCCTCGAACATCTTCGACAAGGCCCGCTCCGGAAAAGCCGCGACCCATGAGGAGCGCCAGCGTTTCACCTTTTACCTGATGGTCTTTCTCGGCCGCCTCGACGCCGCGAAGGGTTGGACCAAACAGCTCCATCTCGGTGCCGCGCGGAACGTCAACCCCCACGGCTTCGCCAGCCTCGGGCCCGACACCGGATACGACAACATCGGCGACTTCCAGCAAGGCCCCGGGCTCATGAAATACCTCGGTCGGCTCGCCTCCGAAGACGCCCTGCCCCACGTCATTCTCTACAACCTCAATCCCGCCGACAACTACCTCTTCGCCACCCTCTGCGGCACCTTCCAGGGCGGCGGCGTCATCAACCGCCTGCAGTTCGGCTCCGGCTGGTGGTTCCTCGATCAAAAGGACGGCATGGAGCTCCAGCTCAACGCTCTTTCCATGACCGGGTTGCTGTCCCGCTTCGTCGGCATGCTCACCGACTCCCGCAGTTTCCTCTCGTATCCGCGCCACGAATACTTCCGCCGCATCCTCTGCAATCTGATCGGAGGCGAGGCCGACCGTGGTGAATTGCCCGACGATTTCGACGCGCTGTCTCAACTCATCCGCGACGTCTGCGCCGGCAATGCCGCCCGCCAGTTCGGCCTCGGGTGAGTCCGTCGCGGCCCGCTAACCGCGGAAACAAAAAGACTCCGCCCCGGGGATGACGAGCTCTCCCCCCAGATCGCCCGCCGTCTTGCCGGGACGGAGTGGGGCGACTATGCGGAAACTTCCCGCCGGGGCAATACCGATCCAATGCATTGAGCGAGAATGTGTTTCAGATAGCTCGACTGATCGGCGCCCCTAACTATTTCTCTTGGAAACGACGGGGAGTCGCGGGTCCCGCGACCTTCCATCGATTGACAGGAAACGGCGGCGTGGTGACTCCCTGAGCACCCCGCCGCGGATGCAGCAGCATCCGCCGTTCTCCCGCTTTTTCTTCCCTCCCGCACCCGCTTCAGCCGCCGGGCGCAGGTCCCTTCGGTGCCCTCCCGCTGGGGGGGCAGCAGGCTTCGTCGCGGCGTCGAGGGTCCGGGGAAACGAAGCTCCAGCGGCCGGTTACCACGTTCACCAAACTAGCTCTGGCCTGACAGGAACCGCTTCATTCAGGTTCACTATCGATAAGCCCAGAGTGTTGGGAAAGCGGCTGCGCTTTTCCCATCACAAAACCAAAACCCATAAAACCTATGAACAAGCACTTGTGCTCCGGATCCGGGGCAAGACGAGGCATGCCTCTTTGCGGCGTGCTCTCCACACGGCGGGATGTTTCACGAACCCAGCGTCCCGGGTCGGCTGGAACACATGGACCTTTGGCATGGATGATCGCGACAGCTTGCCTGTCGATGGCTTCCGCCCACGAGACCAGCTTCAGCTCGACGATGTCCTACTCCGCCACCCAGCCCTCCGGCGGTGCGGCGAGCGTCTCGAACTGGACCGGTGCCGCCTTCGACGCCGACAACATCGGCGGCTCCGGCGTCAATGCCGACGGCGGCTCCGACAACGGCGCGGCCAACGACGACTTCACCTATGTGGCGAACAACCGGCCGGTGCAGGGGCAGAGTTTCCTGACCGGGAGCGCCACCCACGGCTACGAACTCCACTCCGTCACCGCGCGGATGGCCGGCTATACCAACAATACGGCTTCCGGGTCGAACGTCACTTCCTGGAACCTGAACGAGCACACCGGTCCGATCCTCCTGACGGTCGTCGAAATCAGCGGCACGACCCGGTCGATGATCACCCGGCAACTGTTCAAGGCCGGAAGCACCGGAACTCCCGGTTCCGGCACCAGTGTCAATGGCTCCGGCGACCACATCACCTTCGAGCTCCCGTTCACGACTCACCTGAAGCCGAACACGACCTACGGCTTCGAAATCGCCATCGGCAATGGCAGCAGCAACCATTTCGAGTGGCTCGGCACCCGCACCGATCCCTACGCCGACGGCACCGCCTATCACTATTCGGGCGACACCATCACGCCAGTTGCCGGCGACCATGTGTTCCAGGCGGACATGACGGCCCTCGCTTCGCCGCCTCCGGTCTTCGCCCACCCCGGAACCCTCCACACCCAGGCCGATCTCGACCGCATGAAAGCGAAGGTCGATGCCAGCGAGGAACCGTGGAAATCCAGCTTCGACACTCTCGCCGCCAGCCCGTGGGCCCAGACCGGCTGGCCCGCCTACAACGTGGACTACATCGTCCGCGGCGGCAGCGGCAACAACTACACCCGCTCCCAACAGGACGCCCAAGCCATCTATGAGCTCGCCCTGCGCTGGCACCTCACCGGCGACACCGCCTATGCTGACAAGGCCGTCCAAATCGCCAATGTCTGGTCCGACCTGGTTGGCATCCAAGGCGATACCAACGCCTCCCTGGCCGCCGGTATCTGCGGCTACCTCTTCGCCAGCGGCGGCGAACTCCTCAGCACCTACTCCGGCTGGCCCGAAGCGGAAAAGCAGGCCTACAAGGACATGATGATGCGGGTCTTCTATCCGCGGAATCTCGACTTCCTCTGGCGCCACCACGACACGCCCTTCACCAAGGGTGGTAACTCCCACTACCGTCTCAACTGGGACACCGCCAACATGGCTTCGGTCGCCGCGATTGGAATCCTCTGCGACAACCATGCCGTCTATCAACAAGCCGTAGACTACTTCAAATATGGCACCGGCAACGGCCGCGTCGAACGCGCCGCTTGGTATCTCTTCCCGGACGGCACCTCGCAAACCGAGGAAAGCGGCCGTGACCAAGCGCACAACCTCGGCGGCTGGCACGCCATGGCCCTGCTCTGCCAGATGGCTTGGAACCAAGGCGAAGATCTCTTCGGCTACGATAACAACCGCGTCCTGCGTGCCTTCGAATACAACGCAAAATTCAACCTCGGTAACAACGTCCCTTGGGTCTTTCACCGCAACACCACCCTGGACTACACCGAGACCCTCACCAGTTACTTAAGCGGCATCGGTCAGTACTATCAGTACGAGCTGGTCCACAATCACTACGCCAACGTCAAAGGCGTTGCCGCGCCTTGGAGCAAGCTCGTGATCGATGCCACCCGCCCCGAACCGCGTCCCAACCCGAGCTTCCACCCCTCGCAGGTGGACTGGTTCGGTCTCGGCAGCCTCACCTACGCCCGCGATCCCATCGCCGCAGGCGTCGCTCCCAGCGGCCTCGTGTCGAACTGGAGCAAGAATCAGGTGGTTCTCAACTGGTGGGGCACCGCCAGCGCCACCGGCTATGAAGTCAAGCGCGCCACCTCCGCCGGAGGTCCCTACACCACGCTCGGCACTGTCACCGGCGCCGACCTGAATTTCACCGACACCTCGGTAAGCAATGGCGCGATCTACTACTACATCGTCACCGCCAACACGCCGTCCGGCGACCTCGACAGCCAGCCCCTGGAGGTGAAGCAGTCGCTCGTCACCCACTACTCCTTCGAAGGAAACGCCAACGACAGCGTCGGCACCCGCCACGCAGCGCCCTTGGGCGGCACCACCGCGCCCGGCTACGCCACCGGCTTCGGCGGCGGCCAGGCCATCTCGCTCAATGGTTCCGATCAATACGTCCAACTTCCCGTTGGCAGCGGCAACTATCAGGACATCACCATCGCCACCTGGGTCCGCTGGAATGGCGGAGGAAACTGGCAGCGCATCTTCGACTTCGGCAGTGAAATCGAGAAGAGCATGTTCCTCACGCCGTCCAAAGGCGGGAGCATGGAATTCGCCATCAGTACCTCGCGTTTCTTCGATGGCACCGGCAGGCTCAACGGACCCGTGCTGCCGACCGGCCAGTGGGTCCACGTCGCCGTAACCCTCAACGGCGACACCGGCACACTCTACGTCAACGGCCTTCCGGTCGACGCGAAACCCATTGATGGCGTCGATCCTCTCTTCGCCCAACCCTTCTGCTACCTCGGTCGCAGCATGTGGAACAATGACTCGCATTTCAACGGCCTCATCGACGACTTCCGCATCTACAACCACGCGCTCTCAGGCTCGGAGGTTTACACGTTGTGGGGGCAAAGCTCGAACAATCCTCCGGCCTTCACCACCGATCCGATCGACAAGTCCGCCGCGACCGAAGACAGCGCCTACACCGGCCAAACGATTGCCGGCAGCGCGACCGATGCCGATGGCGGCACGCCGACCTACAGCAAGGTCACCGGCCCCGCCTGGCTCAGCGTTGCCAGCGACGGAACCCTCAGCGGCACGCCGACCAACGACGACGCCGGGGA
Organism: uncultured Haloferula sp.; assembly: GCA_965652295.1. GTDB lineage: Bacteria > Verrucomicrobiota > Verrucomicrobiia > Verrucomicrobiales > Akkermansiaceae > Haloferula. The sequence continues at coordinate 124,723 of CBFGTS010000005.1, forward strand.
TAACGTGTTTGTCGTTCGCGCAACGGACGCATCCGGAGCAACCGACGATGCCACCTTGCGGATTACCGTTACCAACACCAATGACGTTCCCGTTTGGAGCAGCTCGTCCTTCACGACGGCCTCCGTTTCCCGCGGCCAGCCCTACGTCGGCGAAACGCTGGCCGGCATGGCCTCCGACGTCGACGCCGGCTCCACCATCACCTACAGCAAGTTCAGCGGCCCGGCATGGCTCGCCGTCGCCGCCGACGGCACGCTTTCCGGCACGCCCGGCGCAGGTGACTCCGGCTCGAACGTCTTCACCGTGCGCGTCACCGACGACATCGGCGCCTCGAGCGATGCCACGCTGACGATCGAGGTCTTCCCGTATGAAATGCGGACCCACCTCGCCTTCGAAGACAACACCACCGACAGCCTCGGCAACTTCGACGGCACCGCCACCGGCTCGCCCGCCTATCAGGCCGCGCAGTTCGGGCAAGCGATCGTCCTCGACGGCAGCGACGACTACGTCGCGCTTCCTGCCGGCGCGGCCAGCTATCACGACATCACCATCGCCACCTGGGTGAACTGGAACGGCGGCGGCAACTGGCAACGGATCTTCGACTTCGGCAACGACACGTCCCACTACCTGTACCTCACACCGAACAACGGCAGTGGCATGCGCTTCGGCATCAAAAACGGTGGCGGAGATCAACAGCTCAATACCTCCGCGCTGGCGACCGGACAGTGGGTCCACCTTGCCGTCACCCTCGAAGGCGATACCGGCACGCTCTACGTCAATGGCGCCGTCGCCAATACCAACACCGGCATGACCCTCAACCCGGACGATTTCGATCCGACCAAGAACTACATCGGCAAGTCCCAGTTCTCCGACCCGCTGTTCAACGGCCAAATCGATGACTTCCGCATCTACAACCAGGCCCTGAGCGCCTCGCAGGTCGCCGATCTCGCCGCCGCCGCGAACCCGCCCGCCACGCCGGGCGGCCTCGGAGCCTCCGCGGTTTCTCCCGTGCAGATCGACCTGAGCTGGAGTGCCGCCCTCGGTGCGGAGACCTACCACGTCAAACGCGCCACGGTCAGCGGCGGTCCCTACACGACCATCGCCAGCCCCACCGGGACGAGCTTCAGCGACATCGGTCTGAGCGCAAGCACGACCTACTACTATGTGCTTAGTGCTTCGAACATTTCGGGCGAGAGCGCCGACTCTGGGGAAACGAATGCCACCACCCTCACCAATCCACCCGCCACGCCAGGCGGCCTCAGCGCCAACGTCGTTTCCGCCACCCAGATCGACCTGAACTGGAACACGGCCAGCGGTGCCACCAGCTACCACCTGAAGCGCGCTACTACCAGCGGTGGCCCCTACACCACCATCGCGAGCCCGGCCGGGACCAGCTTCAGCGACATCGGCCTGAGCGCGGACACGACCTACTACTACGTCGTCAGTGCCTCCAATGCCGGCGGCGAAAGTGCCGATTCATCGGAAACCAACGCCGTCACGCTGCCCGACCCGCCCACCGCGCCGGACGGGCTCGCCGCCACCGCGATCTCGCCGAGCGAAATCGATCTCACCTGGGATCCTGTCACCGGAGCCTCCGGCTACAGCGTCAAGCGCGCCGCCAGCAGTGGCGGCCCCTACACGACGCTCGCCACGGACGTCACCGTCACCACCTTCAGCGACACCGGCCTGAGCGAAAGCACCGCCTACTACTACGTCGTTAGTGCTTCGAACACCGGTGGCGAGAGCCCGGACTCGGCGGAGGCGAGTGCCACCACGCCCTCGAACATCCCTGCGGCTCCGACCGATCTCGTCGCCACCGCCGTTTCCACCAGCGCGATCGACCTGAGCTGGACCGCCTCCAGCGGTGCCGACAGCTACCACGTCAAGCGCGCCACCGCCAGCGGCGGTCCCTACACCACCATCGCCAGCCCGACCGGCACCGTCTTCAGCGACACCGGCCTGAGCGAAAGCACGAGCTACTACTACGTCGTTAGTGCGGTCAACACGAGCGGTGAAAGCGCCGACTCCACCGAAGCCAGCGCGACGACGGCGGGTTTGCAGGTCCACCTCGCCTTCGATGAAACCACCGGCACCACCGCCGCCGACTCCGGCCCCGGGGGAGCGTCTCCCGGCACCTTGGTCAACGGACCGACGTGGGCCACCGGCGCGCTCGACAACGCGGTCGAACTCGACGGCACCGATGACCACGTGACCTTGCCCACAGGCGTCGTCGCCGACCTCAGCGATTTCACCATCGCCACCTGGGTGCGGCTGGACAGCGTTTCCAACTGGCAGCGCGTCTTCGACTTTGGCACCGGCACCTCGGTGAACATGTTCCTCACCGCCGCCAACGGGTCCACCGGAACACCGCGCTTCGCGATCACCACCAGCGGCGGCAGCGGCGAACAACGCATCACGGCCCCCTCTGCGCTGGCGACCGGCAGCTGGGTCCACCTCGCGGTGACGCTGTCCGGCTCCACCGGACGGCTCTATGTCGATGGCACGGAAGTCGCCAGCAACACCTCGATGACGCTCGACCCGGCATCGCTCGGCAACACCACGTTGAACTACATCGGAAAGTCGCAGTATCCCGATCCCTATCTGGACGGCAAAGTCGATGATTTCCGTATCTACGACCATGCACTCAGCACTTTGGAAATCGGAAGCCTGGCGGCGATGCCCCAAGCTCCCGATGCCCCGACCGGCCTGACCGCGACCGCGATTTCCGCAACGGAGATCGACCTGAGCTGGACCGCCTCCACCGGTGCCGACAGCTACAGCGTGAAGCGCGCCACCGTCAGCGGTGGACCCTACACGACCCTCGCCAGCCCAACCGGCACCACCTTCAGCGTCACCGGCCTGAGCGACGGCACCACCTACTACTACGTCGTCTCCGCCACCAACCAGTTCGGCGAAAGCGGCGACTCCTCCGAAGCCTCCGCCAGCACGCCCTACGACCTCGGGCCGCTGCCGACGGTCTGGTCCAGTGGCGACATCGGTGCCGTGTCCGCAACGGGCGTTTCCGGCCACACCGATGGCGTTTACACCGTCGTCGGCTCCGGCGCGGACATCTGGGACGCGGCTGATGAGTTCCAGTTCGTCCACCAGCCGATCAACGGCGACTGCGATATCCGTGCGCGCGTGGTTTCCATCGACAACACCGACCCATGGGCCAAAGCGGGCGTGATGATCCGCGAAAGCCTCGCCGCTGATTCAACTCACGCGACCACCGTGGTGTCCTCCAGCAGCGGGATTTCCTTCCAGCGCCGCACCACGACAGGCGGAAACTCGGCTCACACGACGACCACCGGACTCGCCGCGCCGTATTGGGTTCGCCTGGTCCGCGCCGGCGATCTGTTCACCGCCTACCGCTCCACGGACGGCGTGAACTGGACCACGATGGGTTCCGAGACCATCTCCATGACCGCCACCGTCTACGCCGGCCTCGCGGTCACCAGCCACAATGACGGCGTCCTGGCCGCGGGAACCTTCGACAACGTGTCGATCACCGCCCTGCCCAGCCCGTGGGAAACCGCTGACATCGGTGCCGTGGGAGCCGCTGGCAGCACCACCCAGACGGATGGTGAGTTCACCGTCGATGGCTCCGGCTCCGACATCTGGGGCACCTCGGACGAGTTCCGCTACGTTTACCAGACCGCCAGCGGCGATTGCGAGCTGGTGGCGCGCGTCACTTCGGTCGAAGGCACCCACAACTGGGCCAAGGCAGGCGTGATGATCCGGGAGAGCCTCAACGCCAACTCGCGCCACGCATCGGTCGTGGTGACTCCGGGCCAAGGCGTCTCCTTCCAGCGCCGCGCGACCACCGGCGGCAGCTCGTCGAGCACCACCAACTCGGGCCTGAGTGCTCCCTACTGGGTCCGCGTCGTCCGCAGCGGCGATACCCTCACCGCCTATCGCTCCGCCGATGGCTCGAGCTGGACCACCATCGGTTCGCAGACCATCCCGATGAGCGCGAATGTCTATCTCGGTCTTGCCGTGACCAGCCACAGTGACGGAACGGTCTGCACGGCGACCCTCGAAAGCGTGACGGCCACCCCATAAGGCATGCACGGCAAGACCAGAGGGGGGAAAAGCGCCACCGGTCTGCGGGCGATCCGCAGGCCGGTGGTCACCGCCTGTCTGGTGGGGGCCGTGGCCAGCGTGGTGGCGTTCCTTTTTTCAAATCAAGAGGTCGATCCATCTTCAGGCATCACGCCGGCACGCGTGCGGCTCCGAGCGGATCCACCCTCTTCCTTGACCCCGCGCCTCGCGGCCATCCGTGGGGAACCCGATTCGATGGTCCGCGAGGAGCGGATCGAGAACCTCATTGAGAATACGGACCTTTCGCGCATCCCGTCCGCACTGGACGAACTCCGCGATGCCGGATCCGATTCCCTGATAACCGAACTGGGATTGCGGTTGCTGCGTCGGTGGGCGGAACGCGATGCCGCCGCGGCAGCGGATTGGGCGTTTTCACTGCCCGAAGGCGATGGGCGAACGGAAGCCCTGAAACAGGTGGCGATGGCGTGGTGCGGCCGGGATTTGGCCGAAGCTGCGGACTGGGCACGATCGCTGCCCGACGAAACGGAGCGCGACACCCAACTTCTGGGAATCGCACACGAAGCGGTGCGCAGCGATCCGATGCAAGCCCTGCAGATCGCCGCGGATCTGCCGGCCGGTGCCTCGGGCGATGAATTGATACGGCGGGCCGCGATGGAATGGGCGTCCAAGGACGCGGAGGGCGCTGCGAAATGGACGAGCGCCATCGAAGATGCGGTGCTGCGCGAGCAGGTTGCCTCCGGCGTGGCGCTGGCATGGGGAAACCACGATCCCGCGGCCGCCGCGACCTTTGCGGTGAACGAGCTGTCGGCGGGCCGGTTGCAGGCCGACACCGTGGTCGGCATCGTTCAGCGTTGGGCTCAGACGGATCATGCCCGAGCTCTCGCCTGGGTGGAGTCATTTCCCCAAGGCACGCTGCGGCGGGACGCACTGGCGAGTCTGGGCCAGCAGGGCCCGAGGTGACGCTTTCCCCGGCCGACCGGCAATTCCGCTGTTTCCCGCTTCGGGAATCCCGGTAGCCTGCTTCAGGTGAGCCTTCCCGACTTCCCATCTCCAAGCATCGCGCTCTTCGGCGGCAGCTTCGATCCGGTGCATCTCGGACACCTGGAGATCGCGCGGCGGGCGGTGGAGCAAATGAAGCTCGACCGGGTGATCTTCCTGCCCTGCCGGCTCTCGCCGCACAAGCTCGGCGCACCGCCACCCGCGCCGGGAGCCGATCGGCTGGCCATGCTGGAACTCGCCACCGCCGGGCTGCCGTGGGCCAGAGTGGATGACTTCGATCTCGTCCAGCCGCCGCCCTCGTATTCCTATCTCACGGTGGCGGAAATGCAGCGCCATCACCCCTCCGCGCGGCTGTTCTGGCTGCTGGGCAAGGACCAGTGGGACGCCCTGCCAAGGTGGCGCGAACCCGGGAAGCTCGCCGCCGCGGTCGAGTTCATCGTCTTTTCCCGTGGAGGTGATCCCGAACCGCGTGCGGGTTGGAAGATGCATCACCTTCCCGGCACGCATCCCGCCTCGGCCACCGCGATCCGGCGCGAGTTCGCCGCTGGCCGGGTGCCCGACCACCTCGCTCCCGCGGTGCTGGACTACATCCGTTCCCACGGCCTTTACGATGTGCCCGGGGTGCCATGATCCACTGCTTGCGGTTTGGGATCGGCCTGCCTAGCTTGGCCCCAAGCTCAAGCTAATGCCCATGAAACCCCTTTTCCTGCTCGCCCTCCTGCCGTTGATTTTCCCGCTTCACGCTCAGGAAACCCCGGATACCGCCACCGAGGCCCCTTGGGTTCAGGATTTCACCAACCTGCCCCAGGAAACCCGCACCGAGTTCGCCAAGACCCTGGGAAAAGCCCGCGAGTTGTTCGCCCAAAAGCGCATCTTCGAGACCATCGAGAAGCTCGAGGAGGCCAAGGCGATTTTCCCCGATTCACCCGACGTCGAAAACCTCCTCGGTGCCTGCCAGGTGGAGTTCCGTTCGTTCGATGACGCCATGGAACACTTCCGCCGCGCCGCCGAGCTGAGCCCGGATTCGCCGAACATCCTGTTCAACATCGGCGAGGTCCAGTTCGTCACCAAGAAGTGGCAGGAAGCCCAGACCACCTTCCAGAAGGTTCTCGATCTGATCGGCGAGGACGAAAAGCAGCTCCAGCTCCAGCGCTTGGTGGAGTTCAAGCTGATGCTCTGCCTGCTCCAGCTCGACCGCGTGGAGGAAGCGAAGCAGATGGCGGAGAAATACGACGCTTTCGACGACTCGCCCTACCCATACTATGCGGAGGCCGCGCTTGAGTTCCATCAGGGCGATGAGCTGGGTGCCGAACTCTCCCTGCGCCGCGCCCAGCGGATTTTCCGCAGCCCGGAAATGCTCAGCCCCTGGCAGGACACGCTCATGGAATTCGGCTACATCAAGAGCTTCCTCGGGGCCTCGCTTGAGGAACTGGAAGAGGCCGCTCCCGAGCCGCCGCCGATCAACCGGTGAGCCGCGCTCAGCCCGCTTCGACCGTCAGCGGAAAGTCCGTCACGCACTCCAGCCGAATGCCGTAAAGCCGGGCGATCTCTGGCGCGTCGGAGGCGTGGTAGACGTCGCGGTAGTAGATCTCCTTCACGCCGTAGGCGCAGAGCGTCTGCATGCAGGCCGTGCAGGGCATGGTGGTGCTGGCCACCAGCTTCACCTCGCCCCGCCGGAACAGGCTGCAGAGGTTGATCTCCGCGTGGAGCATGAATTTCTGCCGTGCCTCGCGATCGTCCCAGAAACCGGCCGGGGCATCGAATCCCGGCGCGAGCCCGTTGTAGGCGGTGGCGATGACCCGGTTGTCGAAATCCAACGCCGCCGCGCCGACCTTGCGGTAGGGGTCTTCCGACCGCAGCGAGGCCACGTGCGCGAGCGCCATCGCGTAGCGCGGGATGGAAAGGCGGGACATGGCCGAATCAATCCCACCCGCCCCGGCAGCGTCAACGCTGCGCACGCGGGAGTGCCAGCGCCCGCTCGATCCCGCGGTAGGTTTCCATCCAGATCGGATCGTCATCGCGGGTGGTTTCCAGCGCCTCGCGAACGATCTCGGGGCCGACGCCCTCGCCCCGCAACCACAGACCATAGGCTGCCAGCGCGGCGGCCCGTTGCAGCCGGGGTGTCGCCTCGGGATTTTCCACGAGCGGGAGCTTGAAGGCATGGCCGGTGCCATCGACCAGTTCGATCACCCCGAGATCGCCCCGGCCGGAAAACTCGATCAGCACGAGCTGCGAGCGCCCCGCAGGGAGCGTTGTCGGCAGGCTCGCATTCGAGCGGACGGCGTAGGAACCCACGACCCTCCGCGGGCGCATTGATACCGATCGCATTTCCAAGCCCTCCACCGCTTCCCGCGGCGCGCGCAGAGCCACGCCGACCAGCGTGCGGCGGGCGTCCCATGGGCACGGCATCGAAGCCACACCCGCCTCCAGGCGTTCGCCCAAGGGCTGCATCGGCAGCGTCACGATATTGACCATCTCCTCCACCCGCACGGCGTCGCGTGGGGGCAGCTCGTGGCGTTCCTCGATCCATCGCCGCACCCAAACCGCGCTGCCGGTGCCGGTCACCACCGGCAGCCGGAGCTCGGCGGAATTCGAAAAGCCGGCCAGATCGGTCGTCGCCGGCAGGGCGGATTTCTCCGGCAAGGGAGCTTGCTGGATCTTTGCCGCCAGCTTGCGGAAGGCATCGCCGCCGCCGGACACGCCGGCCGCCATCCTTGCAGCGGATGTTTCCCCGCCACCCGCCGCCACCCGGGTCGCCGAGCCTGTCGAAGGACCCGGCGCGGGCAACAGCGCCACCGCGTCGAGCTGCGTGGCATCCGGCGAACCCGGAGCCACGAAATGCCCGAGCAGGGCCGCGACCAGTATCACCGCCGCCGCCGCCGCGAGCGCCATCGACCACGGACGCCACGGACGCGCCGGCTCGATCACCTTGGATGCGGCGGCCGCCGTGCCCGCCTTCATCACCGCGCGGCGCTGGCTCGGGCGCAACCTGGCCTCGCCTCCGCTGAACACGTCGCTCATCCAGCCGCAGGTGCGCTCGATTTCATCCAGCGTGATGCGCAGCGCCGGATCGCCCGCTACGGCTCGCTCGACCAGGCGCATTCCGGCCTCGTCCAGTTCACCGAGCGCGTAGGCGGTCAGGCGGGGGTCATCGGGTAGGAGTTTCATGGTGTTTCAGTATCCGTCCATCAGGTCGGGCGGCAGGAGCTGGCGGATGCGTTTGAGGCCGGTGTGGATGAGAAAGCCGATGTTGCCGCTGCTGAGGCCGGTCTCATCGGCGATCTCCTTGTAGCTCTTGCCGTCGCGGAATTTCATCAGGATCACGGTTTTCTGGTTGTCGGAAAGCCGGTCGAGGTAGGCGAGCACCTGCTCCATCCGTTCCTCGCGGTCGGCCTCGGCGGCGGGCGAGGTGTCTTCGGCGAGCATCTGGCTTTCGAGGTCCTCGACGGTCGTCACCCGGCCCTCTTTGCGGAGGACATCGAGCGCGCGGTTGCGGCAGACGGTGTAAAGCCAGCTTTTCAGGCCCTCCCGCACCTTGGACACGTCCTGCCGGCATAGCCGGATGAAGGTGTCCTGCACCACATCGCGAGCGCGATCGGCGTCCTTCACGATCGTCCGGGCATAGCCGATCAGCGGCGACTCGTATTCGGCGAGCGCGCGCTCGATGAAGCTTTCGCGGGTTTCGACCATATCGGACGCGCCGTCCGGCGGCGGGGTGTCATCCGCGGGAACGGGCCGTGCGTCCCGTTTCTTGGGGACTTTGTCCATGGTCAGCGGACGAAGAAGCTCAGGTGCTCCAGTTCGATGGCCAGATCGACGTTGTTCACCACCACGGGTTCGGGCACATCCAGCACCACCGGAGAGAAATTCAGGATCCCCGCCACGCCGGCACCCACCAGACGGTTTGCCAGCAGTTGGGCGATCGGTCCCGGCACGCAGAGGATCGCCAGCCGGACGTTCTCGCGTCGGATGAACTCCTCCAATTCCGCCTCCGGCAAAACCGGCACCTGGACACCGCGTGCGGCCGCCACCGCGGGATCGGCATCGAAGGCAGCCACGACCTCGAAGCCTTCTTTCTGGAACCCCTGGTAGCGCAGCAAGGCCGAGCCGAGGTTCCCCGCGCCGACGAGGATCACCGGCTGGAGACGCTCCCGTCCCAGCAAATCGCGGATCATCCCGCCCAGAGCCACCACCGGATAGCCCAGCCCGCGGGTGCCGAACTGACCGAAGTAGGCCAGATCCTTGCGCAGTTGCGCAGGCTTCACCCCCGCCGCCTTGGCAAGCGCGGACGAGCTGACGGTTTCCTCGCCAAGCTCCTCCAGCCGCTTCAGGCAGCGGTGGTAGATCGACAGGCGGTAGATCGCCTTCTTGGGAATATCGATCCGCTCCATGGGCTTCGGCAAGGAACGCCGCCGACCCCTCAGGGTCAAGCCCGTGGATTCGGCGCGGCGGCGGAGGCCAATGCGGGCTGGACCTCCACCAGGCAGCCCTCCTAGACTGCGAACCGAAGGGCAGCGGCAGACCACCGCGCCGATTACGCCGAATGAACCCACCCCGTCGCGTCACCATCAAGGACATTGCTCGCGTCGCGGGGTTGAGCACGGCCGCGGTTTCCCAGGCGTTGCGCCCGCAGCCGACGTCCAACATCAAGCTGAACCCCCAGACCGCCGAACGGGTGCGGTTGGTGGCCCAGCAGCTCAATTATCAGCCTCACGCCGGGGCGCGCTCGATCCGCTCGAACCGCTTCCACAACATCGGCTATTTCGCCGCCAAGACGGGCCTGCTGACGCCGACCCCGGTCGGATACCTGGCCGGAGTCCACGACATCGCCGAAGAGCACGAATTCCGGATGACCCTCATCCGGCTGCCCGTGACCACCGATGACTATGGGAAAGCCATGCCCAGCGTCTTTTCCGAGCGGAACATCGATGCGATCATCATCGAAAGTTACAGCGAGCTGGCCCACCAGATCTACGACCAGATCCGCGCCATCCGCCTGCCCATCATCTTCATCAACGACCGGAACGACTCCAACTCGGTTTATGTGGACGACGTCTGGGGAGCCACCGAGGTCACCCAGCACCTGATCGACAAGGGCTACCGGAAGATCGGGTTCATCCAACGGAAGATCGAAGGAGGCCCGCCGGTCTCCCGCATGCACCACAGCGCACGCGACCGCGCCACGGGTTTCCGGAAGGCGATGAAACGCGCCGGCCGGAAGCCGGTGTTCCATACGGTGGTGACTTCGGGAGTCGTCGGGGCCGGCGTCAATCTCACCGAAGAAGACTGGCGGGTGATCGCCGGCTTTGATGCCGTCATCGCCTACGATGATGACCTCGCCAATCTCATCGCACGGACCGCTTACGACCATGACGTCCGGGTTCCCGATGGCCTCGCCATTGCCGGTTTCAATGGAGACTACGCGGCTCTGTCTGCCTGGCAGCGCCTCACGACCGTCCAGATTCCTTCCTACGAGATGGGGCGGAAGGCCGGGGAAATGGCCTTTGAGATGATCAAAATGGGGGAAGACGGCTCGCTTCCGTCGTCGGTTCACAAACCGACCCTGGTGGTGGGACAAACGACTTAGGAATCTCCTTCCGCCTCCGAGGCTTCGCTTTCCGACGGGAAAAGCTACCTTCCCGGAAAAGAAAAACCCCCGCCAGATCAAGCTGGCAGGGGCATGGGGACGGCCGGAGAAGCAGGCCTCTCCGGCCGGAGGTTCGGGCTTACTCCAGCTCGACGGTGTAGAACGCCTTTCCGGCGGGTGCCGTCGCGTCAGTGTAGGTGGTCGATGACCCGGCATCGGCGGAGATGCCGGTCACTTCCAAGTCCACCGTTTGCAGGTCCAGATACCGGCGGACCGTGAACGTCGTCCCCGGTTGGCTCGGCCAGCTGAAGGTGAAGCCATCGCCCGGGTTCTCGTCCGAGGTCGTCAGCAGGAACCGCGAGGACGGATCCGTGGGATCAAGTCCCAGGCGGAACTCGGTGACGTCCGGCGTGCCATCCGCGTCGAAATCGGTGGTGGCGTCCTGATCGAGATCCCCGAAGTGATCGAGTTCCCACTGGTCATCAATGCCATCGCCGTCGGAGTCGCCGGCGGAGCTGAGCGGGTTGGCGAGGTTCTGGGACGTCGGGTCGAAGTAGATGTTGTCGAACAACATCGCGACATCGCCGTTGAACTTCATGAACCAGAGCGTCAACAGCGGGTTGGTGGCCACCCCGTTGCGGAACGAGGCACCGGAGGCGATCTGGACCACGCCGCTCTGGCCGAGCGGAGTCTCCATGTAGACATCGACCGTATCGGTGTCGTTGTGGATCACCATCCAGACGTTGCTCCATTCTCCGAGCGGATATTGGAAACCGCTGATGTTGCCTCCGGCGTTGCGGACGTTGACGTTGCCATTGTTGTAGCCCATCTGCGCTTCGAAGTCGCCGGTGCCGGTGGGAGTGGCCACGTCGCTGAGACCCCAGGTCTTGTCCATGGTGGTGGTGGTATCGGTCCGGACCTGGAAGAACAGCGTGCCGGTATTGCCGTTGAGCAGGTGAAGCTGCAAGGCCGAGAGCGACTTGCGCATGTTTCCGGTCACCCACGAACCAGCCTGATCACCTCCGGCAGGGTCATTGACCACGGTGGCGGTGCCGGTGGTGGTCCAGCCGTTGACGCCGTTGAACGTCTGGCCGACGACCATTCCGGATCCCTCGAAGTCTTCGATGAGCGACCATCCTGCCGTCTGCGGAGGCGTGCTGCCGGCATCGGCCGGATCGCTGCCGTTCGTCACTTCATAGCCATCGCCGAAGCCATCGCCGTCCGAATCGATGATGAGCGGATCACTGCCGTGGGTGTTGACTTCGTCACCATCGTTGAGGCCGTCGCCATCGCTGTCGGCCACCAGCGGATCCGTGAAGTGATCGTTCACTTCGGCACCGTCGGGCAGGCCGTCGCTGTCGGTATCGACCAGCGTCGGGTTGGTGCCGGCGGTGAATTCCCCGGTGTTGTCGAGGTCATCGCCGCTGCCTTCGTCGAGGTCGTCGGTTCCGTCCTGACTCGTGATGCCGTAGAACGCGAGCCACGAGTCCGGCACGGTGTCGCCGGTGCTCGAGAAGAAGCTCGTCTTGTCCGTCGGATTGGTGCCGTTGGCGGCCTCGACCAGGTTGGTGTCGAAATCGGCGTCCGGATCGGCACCGGGAGCGCCGTTCGGATTGCTCAGACTGCCGAAGTAGAACATCTCGAAGTCCTCGTCCGGAAGGTCGTCGCCATCGATGTCGTCCGGCACGGAGTCCGAATTGGTGGGATCGCTGCCGCCGAGCTGCTCGTTGCCCAGGTTCACGCCATCGGCGTCGCCGGCTTGGGAGGTTCCATTCTGGGTGTTGGCGGCACCGAAGAAGTGGACTTCCCAAGCATCATAGAGCCCGTCGAGGTCGGCATCCACCAAGGCGTCGGCGTTCTGCGGGCCGGCAACGGTGTTGACCTGCGCGGCGGCACCGGTGAGGGCACCATCGTAGATCCGGACTTCGTTGTAGGACGCGTTCGCCGTCTCGTCGGCGAAGATCGACTGGCCGAGCCAGTTGTTCACGTCATTGAAGGTGGCCAGCGAACGGTCGGTGTCGAACGAGCCCTGGGCATAGAAAATGCCCGTCGTATCACCCGCCGGGGCAACCCGCCAGCGGACCCGCGTCCCGGTCTCCAGAGGGAACGGATCGTTGAGCGTGTTCACCGCCGGAGTGAGCGTCACGACAATGTGATACTCGGTGCCGAGCGCGTAGGGCGCGTTCGTGTTGTTGACCAGGGTGCTGGTGGCAGTGGCCCAGCCAATGCGGTCGGAATTGATGTTCGTGCCCTGGGTCCAGGACATGAACAGCGCGTCGGTGGTGGTGCCGTTGTTGAAGCTGAACACCCGGCTCCAGTTATGGACGCTTAGCTGCGTGGCCCAGAGTTCCAAGCTCACCGGCGTCATTTTCCCTTGGAGCAGGTTGCTGCCGAGGCTGACGTAGTCCGACGAGGCCTTCGCTCCGCCGGCGAGGGTGATGTTGTCGGGGTTCTGCGTCACGTCATTGGCTCCGACTTCCACGATCGTGGCATCGGACCCGCCCACCGAGTCGGTGAGGTCGCCGTTGAAACTCCAACGGTGGATGAGCTGCGGACGGGCCGGGGACCAGGCCGCGTCGTTCGGATCCGAGCCGGCGTCGTGCTCCTGCTTGTTGGTGAAGCCGTCGCCGTCCGGATTTGCAGCGGAGTCGTTGAACGTCGTGTTCAAACCGTGCAGGGTTTCCCACGCATCATTCATGCCGTCGGTGTCGGAGTCCGGCCAATCGGTCGCGTCGCTGCCGGCGGTATCGGCCGCGAATTCTTCCGCGTTCGTCGCGAAGTCGCCGTCGGGATCATCGGTGCCGTCAAAATCGAGGTTGCCGAAGTTCGTCATTTCCCAGTCATCGTCGAGGCCATCGGCATCGGAGTCGGCCGGGAAGGAATTGGGGTCGGTGGGGTCGGAACCGCCGGCGATCTCGGCCGCATTGGAGAAGGTGTCATTGTCGGAATCGGCGGCACCGGTGGTGACGGCGAGCTCTCCCGTGGTGGGGTTGTCGTCGTTGTTGCCCCAGTAGCGGTCTTCGTCGAAGTCGCTGAGTCCGTCGTCATCGCTATCGCGATCCTGCACGGTGAGGACGACCTCGTCCCAGCCGGGCCAGGTGCCGCTGACGGTGTTGTGGATGCCCACCCCGATGGGGCGGCCGATGGCCGGGCTGTCACTCGGAACCTCATAGGTGATGGTGTAGCTACCGTCCGAGGTGCCGTTCTGCGCGGTGCCCGGGATTTCGATGAAACCGAGGGAAACGTGGGAGGCATCGAAGATGAGGGCCGTGTTGCCGGTGGCGTAGCCGTTCACCCGGTTGTAGGTGAGGCGCAGCACATCCCCTTCCTGCGCCACGTAGGCGCTCATGTTCTTCGCGCCGTTGCCCGCCTGGGTGAAGGCATGGACCGCCCCGTGGGTCTGACCGCCGGCTTCCACGCCGCTGTCATTGGACACGGTCGTTTTTCCCGCCCAGGTCGTCCAGGCATCGATGTTGTTGGGGTCCGCGGCATCCCAGCCCTGCTTGAAGTCCGTGCCAACGGCCACGCCACTGCGGAACTCGAAGCTGCCGTTGCGTTTCTCCAGGCCGATCAGTTCGTGAAGCGACGGGAAGTCGCTCACGTCGTTGGCATCCGTGCCGTAGAGGAACTCGTCGGGATCGGTGAAGCCGTCGAAGTCGGTATCCTCGAAGAGCGGGTCGGTCGGATCGTTCGGCCCGATCGGGTTGAGCGTACCGTTGATCTCGTCTCCGTCGGAGAGGCCATCAGCATCGCTATCCGGATCCAGCGGGTCGGTCGGCACATTGAAGAATGGATTGAGGTCGCCGGAGACCTCGTCGCCATCGTTGATGCCGTCGCTGTCGCTATCGCCCACCGTCGGATTGGTGCCTTCGCTCTGCTCGTCCACGTTGGGCAGCCCGTCACTGTCATTGTCGAGCGAGCCTCCGCCGTTGCCGTTGCCGGTGGCGGTCGTGAGATCGCCGAAATGGAAGAGTTCCCAGCCGTCATCGAGGTCGTCGTTGTCGGTATCCGCAGTCGGATCGCTCAAGTCCTGGGCGGCGGGGTCGACGTAGAGGTCGTCGACGTAGAGGTCCGTGCCCGCCCCGTTGCACAACATCGCGAATGCCTGGAGCGGGTTGGCGGCGACGCCATTGCGGAAATTCCACGTGCCGTCGGGAGCCATGAGTTCCGTCTGGGTGGCGAAAGCGGCGTCTCCGTCGCTCTGCATGAAAACCCGGTAGGTGTCCGCGCTGTTGTTCGCCACCACCCAGATCTTGTACCAGACATCCGCCAGCAGCGCCGGACGGTTCGCCACCGGTAAAGTGACACCGCCGTCACGGGCACCGAAAGCCTCGCCGATGACGAAGGTCTGCGCCTCGAAGGTCGAGAAGTCGGTCAGCGACGGAGGACTTTGGTCGGACAGGCCCAAGGAAATGTCATTGGTCGCCGAGGTTCGCCGCACCCGGTAGAACATCGTGCCGGTCGCGCCATTGGCGATGGGCGTCGGCAACATCTTGTAGGCATCGTTGATCCCCGTGTGTCTCAGGATCTGGTTGGCGCTGTCGTCGGGATCGACCGCCACGGTGGAGGTGGTGGTGTCGCCGGCCGTGACGACCCAGCCGTTCTGGCCGCCGATTCCCCCGGGGTTCAGGGCGTTGAAGCGTTCGACCGGTGTGAGTGCCGCGTGGACCGAACCCGCGGCGGCGAACACCGCGAGCGGTGTCAGCCATGGATGAGCGAAGGATTTCATGAGGTTTTTGAGGTGATGGGTTTCGAGGACAAGGGGTCGGGCGCTTTTTGATGCCGGGAAGAAACCCGTTGCGGTGCCCTCCCGTCGTCCGCGCGGGGCAGCAATCCGCGCGTGTAAAGCCCTGCCCGAACCGATGACTCGTAGCACCGCGAACCTTAGCGGATAATCGAAGGTTTTTTTGGGACCCCCCCTCGCACGCGGACTTTGGCCGCGGCCGCCGCAGGCCTGAACCCATCCCGTCGATCCACGACCGACGACCTCCTACTCCCGGGCGGGCAGAGCCACGCGGTCGATGACCACCCCCGGGTCGAAGATATCACGCCTCGTGCACCAGCGCGGTCGGCTGCAAGGTCTGCCCCGGCTTTTCCGAAGCCATCCGCTTGGCGGCCAGCTGCCGCAGTTCGTCATACACGACGGGCAACAATTCCTCGGACCGGAGCGCCTCAGCCGATCCCAAGGCTTTCATCACTCTGGAAAAATCGTCGGCCATGAGGACAACGGAGCCTAGTTGCCAACCGCGGCTTGTCGACGTGCAACTCTCCGGATTGAGGCCATCGATGCAGGGTTCACCGTCGCGGTTCGAGCCGGATCCAGCGGGCCAGCGGCAGTTCGAGGCGGTGGATCTCGGCTGCGGCGAGGGCCGCGACACTCCGTGCGCCGGTTTCCGAAAAATGGGTGTCGTCGCCGGCGAAATGGAACCGCTCCGACCCGTCCGGACCGGCCGCGGATTCCATCTCGAAGGTCAGGTCGTGGAGCTCGAGCAAGGGGACTTTTTCCTCGGCCGCGACCGCCCGGGCGGCGGCGGGATAATCGCCCAGGGAGCTGAAGAATTCGCCGGATGCGTTCCACCGCCGGCGGACCACGGAAGTGGCCACGATCGGGGTCACCGATTTTTCCCGGGCCTCGCGGATGAAGCGGCGGAGGTTCTCGCGATACGCTCCGTCCGCGGCCGCGTGCAGCTTGGGCTCGCCTTCCTTCTGATCGTTGTGGCCGAACTGGATGATCAGCCAGTCGCCCTTCTTCATCGAATCCAGCACCTTCTTCCAGCGTCCTTCATCGATGAACGATTTGGTGCTGCGACCGTTGAGCGCGTGATTGGCGACCTTTGCAGGCGGTTTGACGAACTCGGGCAGAAGCTGGCCCCATCCGCGTTCCGGGTGGTCGAGGCGGGGTTTGTCCGCCATGGTGGAATCGCCGATCAGGTGGAGGGTCGGAGCGGCCTCGAGAGCCATCGGGACGAATCCAAGGCAGACGAGGAGCGGGGCGATCGGTTTCAGGATCACGTGGAGCATGAGGTGTTGCGGTGCGGGGTGGAGGAAGAATGCAATGAACCATGCCGCGGAGATCGGCGAGTTCTTTTGCCCAACAGAACCCGTCGCTCCCTGCGTTCACGGAGAGATGCGGATCCGGTAGAACCCGCGTGGCGGATCCTCCGGCAGCGGATCGCTTTTTTCCAACGAGCCGCCGGTCCCCGTCAGGGGATCTCCGAAGGGCTGCCATGAGCCGGGGGTGAGGTCGGGGGAAAACTCGATCTGATAGACGTGCCCGATCACCGAGGCCCCGATGGTCATGTGGAGCTGTCCGGAACCTGTGCCGGACCCGTCGAACATCAGGCGGGAGGCGGCGAGTTCCGCGGCGGTGATGGGTGCGGGAGCCGTGGTGGCGCTGGCTTCATCGGACTCCGCTCCTTCTCCGGCCGCATTGCCGCTACGGACGACGTAGTAGTAGGTCGTGGTCGGATCGAGGCCGAGGTCGCTGAAGGTGGTGGTTGTGACATCGCCGGAGATCGTGGTGTAGGGTCCGCCGCTTTGAGTGGAGCGCCCGACGGTGTAGCGCGAGGCTCCGTCAACGGCGGCCCAAGTCAGATCGACGCGGCTTTCCGAAACCGTGGTGGCAACAAGACCCGGCGAAACCAAGGGCGGCGTGCTGTAGAGGAGCTGGTCGGGGCCGAGCGCGGTGTCCGAAAGACGGACGTTGTCGATGAAGCCGAAGAAGCGGTCGGCGTGCGCTCCATCCCACAGGCCGCGGCCGACGGAGATCACACCCGCGTCCCAGTCCGAGCCATCGCCCGCACCGATGGCGAGGGCGGGATCGGAGCTGGAGGAAAGGTCGGCGGTGCCGAGCAAGGTGTAGGTGGCGTCGCCGCTTGAGAGGTTCCGGTGGTAGAGGGAAAGCGTGTTGCCATCCGAAGCCGCGGCCACCGCGTGCCATTGGTCGGCGGTGATGGTTCCGCTGGCGGAAACCACCTCCCGGATATTTCCGGCGACATCGGTGTACTGGATGGCGAGGGATGAGCCCCGGGTTTGGAAATAAAGCACCGAACCATTGCCGGTGCCGGCGTAGTTCCGACTGTCGCGGCCGACGAAGGTGCGGTTTCCGCTGAGGGCATCCGGCCGGATCGCGGCCTCGATGGTCCACTCGGCCGGGCTCCAGCTGGTAAGCGCGGTGCCGATCGCCGACATGGCGGGGTAGTTGTTGGCAGCTTGGACGCTGAGGGCGTTGGGCAGGCCGGTCTGCGGTGTGGTGAGGTCGGGCGTGTTGGCGCGATACCACATCCAGTCGGCCGCCCAGGCGGAGAGGTGGTTTCCGTTGCCGGAGCGATCAATCACGCTGCCATCATACTGGCCGGCGCTGCCCGGAGAGTAGCTGACGTGGGTGTCCGGCTCGCCTTCCTCGAAGGTCCAGTAGGCGACGGGGCCGCGGGTGGCCGAGGAAGCTTCCTGGCTGTCCGCTTCACCCGCCGCATTCACGGCGCTGACGAGGTAGTGGTAAACCCTGCCGGAATCGAGGCCGTCGTCGCGGTAGCTGGTGGTGTTCAGATCCGATGCCACGATGGTGTACGGGCCGCCGGAAACATCCGCCCGTTTCACCACATAACTTCCGGCTCCGGCCGCTGCGGTCCATGTCAGGTCGATCGCACTCAGCGAAGCCGGCGTCGCCATGAGCCCCGCCGGTGCCTCGGGCGGCGTCATGATCGTGGCCTCCGCGCTGTCGGTGGTGCCGCCGGAGTTTTCCGCCACGATCATATAATGGTAGGTGCCTCCGGGGGACACTCCATCATCACTGTATTTCGTGCCGGTCATCGAGGTGGCGATCGAAACGTAGGGGCCGCCGCTCGTCTCCGCGCGCTTTACGGCGTAGTGCGTGGCACCCGCGGCCGGAGCCCAGGTCAGGATGACCTTGCCGGCGGAGAAAGCCGTGGCCGAGACCGAGGCCGGAGCTTCCGGAAGCGCGGGCGGAGTGCTGTGGAGAAACTCGTCCGGACCGAGTGCGACGTCGGAAAGCCGGATGTTGTCCAGGAATCCAAGGAAGCGATCGGTTTGCGCGCCGTTGTAGAGCCCGCGGCCGACGGAGAACTCGCCCGCATTCCAGTCGCTGCCGTCGCCGGAGCCGATGGCCAGCGCGGGATGGACGCTGGAGGAAATGTCGAGGCTGCCCAGCAAGGTGTAGTTGGCCTCGCCCGTGGTGAGGTTCTTCCGAAAGAGCGAGAGGGTGCTGCCATCCGAGGTGGCTGCGACCGCCTGCCATTGGTTGGCGACCACGGTGCCGGAAGCGGTGGTGATATTCCAATAATTTCCAGCCACGTCGTGGAACTTGACGGCGAGCGCCGAACCGACGGTTTGCAGATAAAGGGTCGAGCGCGGGCCGGTGCCGGCGTAGTTGTTGCTGTCGCGGCCGACGAAGGTCTGGTTGCCGCTGGTGGCGTTCGGGCGGATCGTCGCCTCGATCGTCCATCGCGCCGGGCTCCAGCCGTTGACCGGCGTGCCCACGGTGGTCGAGGAAGGGGCGCTGACGTTGTTCTGGATACTCAGGGTGTTCGCGGCTCCGGTTTGCGGCGTGGTCGCCGCGGGCACCGCGGCGCGATAGAGGAAGGTATTGCCGGACCAGGGCGACAGATGGTTTCCATTGCCGGAGACATCGGAAATGCTGCCGATGTAGGTGCCGTCGGTGGCGGGGCCGGGGACCGGCGCGTTGGCTGTGCCTTCCTGAAAGTCCCAGTGCGCCACCGTGCCGTAGGGTGACGTGGCGACCCCGGCGAGCGAAGCGATTTCGGCCGTTTCCAAGGCGTAGTTGAAGATGCGGAAATCGTCGATCATGCCGGCGAACAGCGGGTCCGAGGCCCACTGGCTGTCACCGATGTAGTTGAAGGTCGGCGCGAAGTCGGAGGGGTTGATCGTCACCTTGGTGTTGCTTGCCATCGGGAAGCCGTTGACGAACAGGGTGGCGGTATCGCCCGCCAGCGTCACCGCGACGTGCACCCATTGCTGGGTCGGCAGCCGGGTGGTGCGGACAAACTGCTCGCTGCCGCCATTCTTGATCGCGAAACGCATGCCGCTGCCGGACTCGGGCGTGAGGAACAGGTATTGGTTGGTGCCGTTGCCAAAATCGAAGATGCGTTGCCATGAGCCGCCGCCATCCCAGTAAACCCAGGTGGCGATCGTGAGGTCGGTGTAGTCGGCGGCTCCGGCCGGCAGGGTCACGAGATCATCGACGCCATCAAGGATGATGGCTTGGCCGGCATACCCGGGCGCATAGGCGGGCGATCCTGTCGTGACGCCATGAGAGCCGCTCGAAGCGTCATCGCTATTGTCTTCGAAGCGGAAGTGGGCCCGGAGGAGCGCGGATGGCAGCACCTGGACTTGAAAGATCACATCGCTGGAGGCACCCGCGAGATCGGTCGTCCGGAGCGTGAATTCATTCAAGCCCACGTCACCGCTGCCGGGGCTGCCGGAAAGCGTGCCATCGGCAGACACCTGGAGCCATGCCGGGCCGGAGTGCTTGCCGATCGTGAAGCTGTCGCCGAGGTCCGCGTCCGAGACATTCCCGGCAACCGAAAAGCTGTAGGATTCATCCTGGGTCACGAAGCCGCCGTCGATGGGATCGCTGTCCCACTCGGGAGCGCCGTTGAGATTGGCGACGGTGACGTGCAGATTCACATCGTCGCTCGCGCCGGACGAGTCCGTAACGCGGACGACGAAGATATTTTCACCCACGTCGGCATTCGCGGGCGTGCCGGACAGAGCGCCGTTGGCGGCGACGACGAGCCAGGCGGGGCCAGCGACCTTGCTGTAGATGAGCCCGCCGCCGTCCGGATCGGTCGCGCGGGTGACCAGCGTTTCCGCCGGGGACGAGTAGTTCGTCCCTTCCTCGGCGTCCGAAAGAATCAGCGGCCGCGACTGGAACACGGGCGGCTGATTCGCCGATTGGCCCCACAGCGCGTGAACTTCGCTGCCGGATAGCGCGTGATTGTAGATCCGGAAGTCGTCGATCATGCCGCTGAAATAGGCGTCGTCGTTCCACATGCTGCGGCCGAGATAGCAGAATGGCTGGGCGAAGAGCGGGCGGGCTCCGGGGAGGGTCGTGGAGTTCGACGGGGAGCCGTTGAGATAGAGCGTGGCCGCGTCGCCCTGAAGCGTGACCGCCAGATGGACCCACTGTCCGACGGGCATCGCCGGGCCGTCGAGGGTGAGCGTCCCATCGGTGGCGCGGGAAGTGGTCATCTGGAAGCGGATGGCGCCATTCGATGCCTTCGGCGTGAGCATCATGTATTTGTCGATGTCGCTGCCGAAGTCGAAGACGCGCTGCCAATTCGCGCCGCCGTTCCAGCGGACCCACGTCGCGATGGTGATGTCTTCGAAATTCCCCGAGCCTACGGGGAGCTGAACGTATGGGCCGGAGCCATTGAGGGAAATCGCCTGACCACCGCCGAAGCCGGAGGCGTAGGCCGGCATGGTCGGTCCCTTGGGTTCGGCGTGACGACCGTTCTCGGTCTCGTTGGCATTTCCATCGAACGGATAGCGGGCGACGAGCCGCTCGCGGACCTCCAACGGATCGCTGTCGAGATCGCCCGACGGGGTCGTGGCGGTGACGAGATAATAGTAGGTCACGCCGTCCGCGACCGTGCTGTCGGTGAAATTCAGGCCCGACCCGGTGACGGTGCCGAGGGTGGTGTAGGGGCCGGCCTCGCTGGCGGCGCGTTTTACGAGGTAAGCGGTGGCGGTCGCGGTGCCCCACCAGTTGAGGATGACGCGGTCCTTGCTGCGGTGGGCGACGAGCCCGCTCGGCGCGGCGCCGGTCGCGATCGGATCGCGGGCATAGGTGAGGCTGCCGAGGCCGAGCCAGTCGACCTGCGACGGGTGAAAGGCCGTATTCGGTCGCGGCTCGGGCCGGGTGACGTCCACCGCCAGCTTGCTCCACGGAGCGGCGATGCCTTTGACGTTGGCGTAGTGGTTGTGGACCAGCTCGTATTGATAGTATCCACCGAGCCCGCGGCCGTGGCCGGAGAGGGTCTCGGTGTAGGTCAGGGTGGTATTGCGGTGGGGGACCCAGGGAACGTCGTTGAAGAGGTTGTATTTGGCGTTGTATTCGAAGGCGCGCAGCGCGCGGTTGTTGTCCCAACCGAACAGGTCGTCGCCTTGATTCCAGCCCATCTGGCAGAGCAGGGCCATGGCGTGCCAGCCGCCGAGGTTGTGAGCTTGGTCGCGACCGCTTTCCTCGGTCTGGGAGGTGCCGTCGGGGAAGAGATACCACGCTGCGCGATCGACCCGGCCGTTGCCGTTGCCGTACTTGAAATGATCAACGGCCTGTTCGTAAACGGCGCGGTTGTCGCAGAGAATGCCGATGGCGGCGACCGAGGCCATGTTGGCCGTATCCCAGTTGAGGCGGTAGTGGGTGTTGCCGCCTTTGGTGAAGGGAGTGTCGTGGTGGCGCCAGAGGAAGTCGAGATTTCGCGGGTAGAAGACCCGCATCATCATGTCCTTGTAGGCCTGCTTTTCCGCCTCCGGCCAGCCGGAGTAGGTGCTGAGGAGTTCGCCACCGCTGGCGAAAAGGTAGCCGCAGATGCCGGCGGCCAGGGATGCGTTGGTATCGCCCTGGATGCCGATGAGGTCCGACCAGGTATTGGCGATGTGCACCGCGTGGTCGGCGTAGGCGGTGTCGCCTGTGAGGTGCCAGCGCAGCGCCAACTCATAAATCGCCTGCGCGTCCTGCTGGGAGCGGGTGTAGTTGTTGCCGCTGCCGCCTCGGACGATGTAATCGATGTTGTAGGCGGGCCACCAGGTCTGGGCCCACGGACTGTCGGCGAGGATGTCGAAGCTGGATTTCCACGGTTCCTCGCTGGCATCGACCTTCGCCTTCATGCGGTCGAGATCGGCCTGGGTGTGGAGGGTTCCAGGGTGGGCGAAGACCGGAGGCGGCGAAGCGAGGGCCGTCATGTCCGCCTGGAACACATGGTCGCCGGCAACTGGCGTGATGGTGTCGCCCGAATAGTGATAGGCGGTGCCGTCGGCGTAGGGATCGGTGCGGGTGCCGAGCCACTCGAAATGGTTGCTGCTGCCATTGCCGATGGCGATTTCGAAGCCGTAGGTCGTGTTCGGCTTGAGGTGAGTCGTGAACGGGAGCTCGAAGGTGATGTGGTCGCCCGACCCATTGACACTGGTGCCGGAACCGGGAGTTCCGGTGCTTCCGGCCTTGAACAACTGCCGGGAGATCATGGTGCGGGTGGTGCCGCTGATCTCGACGATGCTTAGGAGGATGGGGCCGGTGTGCTCGTTCAGATTCCAGGAAGTGACGTTCGAACCGGAAGCCGTATTGTTGGTATAGCCCGCCATCCGCGCGGTGACGGAGTGGAGTTCATAGCCGTTCGGGGCACTGCCGGTCAGGAAACTCTGCCCCTGCACCGGCCGGTTGTTCGCCACATAGGTGAAGTCGTCGTTGGCCGCGCCGTTGTCGGAGCCGCCGTCGGCATTGACGCCGGAGCCGCCGATGTTGTCGGCGTCAAATGCCGCACCGGTCCAGTTCGCGACGCTCGCCGCCCCGCCGGACGGCTGGGCGGGCGAGTAGGTGACAGTGGAGCTGAAACTCAACGGATGGGCAGAGGCCGTAGCGGCCATCCACACCGCGATCCCCGGGACGACGAGACGCCGAGGGAGAACGGCCGATCTCGCGCAAGCGGGGCCACGGAGGGTCATCATGGGTTTTGGAAAAAAGGTCGAACCGGGGAACTCGAACCCGGCTTGGGTCCGGGAGTTTTACCGCGATTTTCGTAGCCTACCGATTGGAATCCAGAGGGAAAGAAACGACCCTGATGAATTTGCTCAACTTGGAAACCCGCCAAGGCAGGGCTCACTTCAGGCCTTGGCAAATCCACGGCGATCGGTCGGCGCGATCAACGCGCATCGCCGGGTTCCACAAAGCGGGCGATCTCGGCCGGCAGATCCTTGACCCGGTATTGATGGACGCGCCGCTCCACCATGGGGCTCGCGCTCGGGTGGGTGCCGGCGGGAGGCCGCAGACTTTCCCGGATGGAGAGCGTCTGGTCGGGAAGGCGCGTGACTTCGAGGATCCGCTCGAAGCGGCCGAAGCCGCCGAATTCCCAATCGAGGGTTTCACCGGAGAATCTCATCAAAAGATCCGCTGTCTGTGGACCAAGGAGAGTGTGGAGATCCTGCGAAATCCTCTCCCTCGCCTCGGAGGAAGAGGGCGCGATGGTGACCGCCGCGCCCTGCTCGGTGGCTTCGATCCGGACCGGATTCAGCCAACTGGACTGCATCGACTCCTCGTGTGCTTGCGCGAAAACATCCCGCACGGCCTCGGCCGTGCCGTCATCGATTCCTAGAAGATCGCAGACCTCGCGGGCGAGTTCGAACCGGTCTCCGGCTTGCTGCCACGGATTCCCCCGGCGGAGCCCGAAGGCGGAGACAGGAACACGCGCCAAGCTCTCCGCCGGGACCCGCAGGGTGGACGGCACCTCTGCCGCCTGAGTTTCCAGCGCCGGCGCATCGCGCATCCGGCGCGGGACGGTGTTGCGGGTGGGCGCCGTCTGCGAGCCGGTGAATCCTCGATCGGAGACACCCCTTTCGTGAACGGAAACGCCCGGCTCTGAGACCGACTGGATCGTCTCCGACTCAGTCGGCCCGAAGAGCCGGGCACCGGCGACAAGACCCAATGCCATGCCGAGCACCAGCATCGCCAGCATCCGGACTGCGTTGGATCTCATCGCGGTTTTCATGGTTTCTATCAATGGTTGCCAGTGGCCCGGGCAATGCGACTCACGGCGCTACCGTGATTTGATCCACATTGCCCCAGTCGTTGCCATTGCTCGCGATGCGGATGGTGTTGCTGCTGCCGCTGTTGAGCGTGATGCCGACGTTGAGGGTGTTCCACGAGGACCACGAGCCGGTCGGCGTCGCCGTGATGCTCTGCGACACGCCGTTCACGGTCAGCTGACCCGCGCGGCTTTGGGTCGCCCCCAGCGCATAGCGGATATTGAGGATCACCATCCCCCCGGAGGAACCGCCATCGATACCGCTGAACTCGACGTAGCCGCCGCTGGCGGGCATATTGATGAAGCCGGAGCCGTTGAAGCCAGCCTGGTTGCTTTCGACGATGGCGCCGGCACCGTAACTGGCACTCTCCGCTTGGATGGTCTGCGGATTGATGGCGGTGTAGGTGACATTCAGGGTATTCGAAGCGAGATTCCCGTTGGCCGCGGCGTCCTGCGCGCTAGCGCCGGGCAAGGTCACCGAGACGGTGCCGTCCGTAGCCGGGCTGACGTTGAGCGTGTAGTCGGCTCCCGATCCACTGAGGGTTTCAGCGGATCCGTTCACCACGACGAAGTCCGCCAGATCGAGACCCGACACGGACTCGCTGAAGCCGACGGTGACGTCAAACGGTCCGGTCACGCTGCCGCTTGAGGTGGTCAGGTTGACCGTCGGTGAAATGGCGTCCGGCACGTTGCTGTTGAAAGCCAGGGTCACGTAGGCGTTGCGCTGGATCAGGTTGCCATACTCGTTGGTGCTGGTTCCGGCCTCGGGCAGGTCCCCGTAGGTGTGGAGATGACCACTGGAGCCGATGAGAACCGGCGCGAGCAGCGTCTGGTCGGCGTCGCCCGACACGAAGGACGGCGGTGGGTTCGAGGCGTCCCAGCCGTTGTTGGTCACCGCGCCGAGGACGTAGCCGCCATCGGTCGTGGTGGTGGTGGCCAGCGAGATCGTGCCGCCGGTGGAGGTATTCGCGACTGCGTCAACGTCCGCCACACCGCTTACATTCGCGAGCGAAATGGCACTGTAGGCGAAGGAGGCGGAGCTTCCGGTGGTGGTAATCACAACCGCACCGCTCGTCGTGCCCGGGTCGATCAGATGAAACACACCCGCCCACTGAACCCCCTGGCTCGTGGAGACGCCCAAGGTCATCGGCTGCCCCGCAAACGTCGCGCTGATGGTGTCGCCGCTGCCCGATCTCTCTGCCGTGACAAGCACCGCCACCGCATTGCCGCCGGCCATGTCGAAGCTCGGCGATGTCGCGAGCGTCGGACCCGCTTGGTTGGGAAACGTGGCTCCAAGAAGGCTGGCCTTCACCGAGACTTCAGCTGTGGGTGTCGCACTCGCTTCCACCGAGCTGGCCGATTCGTTGGACGAGGTGTCGCTGGCGGTTACGACGTAATAGTAGGTTGTGCCGTTGGTGGCGCTGTTGTCGGCATAGACACTGGAGGTCAGACCGGACGCGATGACACTGTAACCGCTGCCGCTCGTGGTCGAGCGATAGACCGTGTAGCTCGCCAGGTCGGGCTCGGTAATGTCATTCCAATCCAAGCCGATGCTGCCGTTTCCGGCTGTGGCGGAAAGACCGCCCGGAGCTCCCGGAGCCGTGGTGTCGGCCGACTGACTTTCCACCGGCCCGTTGCCGCTCGGCGCGGCCAAGCTGTCCAACTGGACCACGAACTTGTCCAAACGCGCGCCGTTCTCCCGGTACGAGACTTCCAGTAAATGATCGCCGGCGCTGAGGCTGTCGAGCTGGAACGTGTCCGTGGAGAACCACCCCCCATAACGGTTGTTCTCCAGACTCCAGCTACCGCCGTCGATGCGCCAGAAGAACGAATCGTCGACAGCGTTGTTCGACAACATCCGGAACCAGAACCGGTGGTTGCCGGCGCTGGAGATCCTGAGCCCGTAGCTCGTGAGATATTCGCCGGTCGTGCCCTCGGGAGCGCTGCCACCCCAATCGTACGCCGGATCCACCTCAAGGTAAGCGCCGTTGGAGGCACCGCTGTCCGTGCCGGCAAGCCAGCGGCTGCCGAGCAGGCCGTTCTCCGCTTCCATCGAAACCACTCCGCCGCTCTCCTGGAACTTCGGAATCGTCGGCGTGGCCGCGGAGATTTGGCTGGAGGCCGACTCTCCGGCCGCGTTGATCGCCGTGACCACATAGTGATACGTCGTGCTGTCCGCTAGGCTCTCGTCGCTGAAGGTCGTGCCCGTCTGGTTGTCCAGAATCACATACGGTCCGCCGCTCGTTTTGGCGCGCTTGACGTTGTAACTGTCCGCCCCGGCAACTGCGTTCCAGGACAGGTCGATCCGCGACGCTCCGGCGGAGGAGGCCGTCAGCCCCCCGGGTGCCGAAGGAACCGCCATCGTCGGTGCGGCGGTGCTGTTCTTCACGATCAGTTCGTCGATGTACACAAAGTTGTCCGAACCGTCGGATTCGATGCGGATCGTGTTGTTGGTTCCGCTGTTGAGCGTCAGGGTCACGAAGCGTTCGAACCAGTTGTCCCAGTCGCCCGTGCTGTCGGCGGTGATGCTTTGCGGGGTGCCGTTCACGGTGAGCACGCCCGTGCGGGTCGCGCTGCCCAAGGCATAGCGGAGCCCCAATGTCACCGGGCCACCCGCGCCGCCGTCGATGCCCGTGAACTCGATCCAACCGTTGGTCATCGGCACGACGTAGCCCGTTCCATGATGGCCGGTGGTCCAGTCATCGAACACCGCGCCGTCGCCATACGTCGCGTCTTCGGCTTGATAAGAGTCGCCGTCCGCGGCAATCGCGATGACGGATACCGCGTCGCTATCAGCGGTCTCGCCGCCGGGAGTGTTGGCGGAAACGACGTAGTGGTAGGTCGTGCCTGCCGTCAGACCCGCATCGACATGGAACAGGTTCCGGGTGCCCACCGTGGCGATGGTGGTGAACGGCCCGCCGCCCGAGGTGCCCCGCTTGACATTGTAGCTCGTTGCTTTCGCCGAACCCCACCAGGAAAGCGTGACCTGCCAATCGTCCTGCGTCGTCCGCAGACCGCTGGGAGCGGAGCCCGAGGCGATCGGATCGCGGGCGTGCGTCAGTGTGGTGAAGCCCAGGCCGTCGAAGCCGCCGCTGTTCGGGCCATGGTTGAAACCTCCGCCTTCGGGACGGTTTGCCGCCGCGTAGTCCGCGGTGTAGGGTGCATCCATACCCATGCGGTTGACGTAGTGATGGTACACCAAATCCCAACCCGGACGCATAGTTCCCCGGCCCGTGGAAGAGATATTCCAATGAACTTCCCGCTGTTCGCTTCCCGGATGTCCGTGCGTCCGCACGAAGGGGGCAAAGGGAACCTCCTTCCACAGGTTGTATTTGGAGATGTATTCGACGCTCGCCAGAAACCGGTTGTTCTGGGCTCCATACAAGTCGAGTCCCTGGTTCCAGGCAATTTCGCAGATTACTCCCATCAACTGCGGCCCCATCGCCGAGTGCCCTTGATCTCGACCGCTTTCCTGCCATTGCCCCAAGCCGTTGGGATGGACGTAGGGCACCGCGTTCATGATATTGGCGGTACCAGCGTCGTTGTGGAAGTAATCCACGCCCGAGTCGAAAATCGTCTCGTCGTCGCAGAGCACGCCGATGGCCATGAACGACGCCACGTTCGCCAAGGTCCAGTTCGCCCAGTAGTGCCCGTCCACGGTGCCATGGTGCCTGGTGAGGAAATCCTCGTTCCTGGGATAAAACACTCCGAGCATATAGCTTTTGAACGCGGTGAGATCCGCCGGTGTCCAGCCGCTGTAGTCGCGCATCAACTCGGCGGCGCAGGCGAACTGGTAGCCATAGAGGCCCGCCCGCAGGCTGACGTTCGTGTCGCCGGTCCATCCCGTGTGCGTGGCAGCCCAGGCGTTCATGATTTGGACCGATTTGTCGGCGGCCCAGGTACTGCCATCGCCGTGAAAGCGCAGGGCCAGCTGATAGGCCCGGGCGGCGTCGCGGGCCAGCCGGATGTAATTCTCCGGGAGCCCCCCGCCGGCGGTGATCGTCGCCACCGCTTCCGGGTTGTGGTTCGTCCAGCCGTTCGTATTGCTCACCAGCTTGTCCCAGCTGCCCGTCCATGGCTGGGCGCCCGTGGTCACCTTCGCCGCCATGCGGTCAAGGTCCGACTGGGTCGAGAGCGCGCCCGGGTGGACGAATTGGGCGTGAGCGGTGGCGACCACGGAAAGTGCGGCAACCGTGCGGCAGAAGCGCCCCGCCCATCCTCTTCTGCGCGGCGCCCCCCCCGGGTTTGCAGATGAGCTTTGGGTCAAACAAGTGGCGGGATGGAGAACGGGCGTCCTTCCGGGTCGGCGAAATGCCAGGCCGGAGGCCGCTCCCCGATCAAGGAGTGGTTTCATGGTGTGGTCTTTTTTGTGTGGGTTTGCAGCGCCCCGGTTCGTCTCCGGAGAACGTCGAAGCGATCTGCCGAGTGCTTTCCGAGCCCTTCAGCATATAGCGAAGCCTTCCCAGAGCACCCAACCCGCCCGACAGTTTCCCTGTAAAATCTTCCGCCGACCGATCAGGCGGCTATCTCGCGGCCGACTCGACGTTCCGCCAGCGCGGGGGCGATGAGCCTTCAGGAGTCGCTTCGGCGCGCCCCACCACCGTGGTGGAGATGGCGCGACCGCTTTGCCGGTTAAAAAAGTATGTCGGGATCGTCAGGAGAATCCCGCCCTTTATCAAATAGGGAGGAAATCGCCCTCGTGGGCGGATTCCCCGGTTCAACAACACAAAAAACCTAACCTCGCACTCCCCATGCAATACCCCAGCACCTTGAGGAGCATCTGCTTCTTCACCGCAACCTTGGCCGGTGCGCCACTGGCCTTCGGTGCCATCACCTATGTCGACGCCACGCACGGCGTGAGCGCCAACACCACCGGCTCCACCACGAGCATCGGCGATCCCTTCGTGCCCCTCGCGGTGCAGGGCCCGGCGAATGACAATCAATGGGACGTCCGCGCCTTCGGCAATGGAACGACCATTTACCAGAATGCCTCCACCCCGGCGAACGTTGACAACGCCCACCGGTTGCGCACATCGGCCACCGTGCCAGCGGGCACTTACGACGTTTACGCCTTCTTCTGGAGCGACGCGAGCAGTGGCTGGCGCCTTGGCGCGTCCCTCACCGACGACCAGCCCGATCTCACGCTCTACCAGCCCGGCGATACGGATGTGACCCAGTATTACACGGTCGATACCACCACCAATCTCCCATCGCCGTTCCTGAGTTCGTCTCTTGCCGAAAATCCATTCGATTCGGCAGTCATGATCGCGGAAGGGAACCGCCGCCTGTACGGGGTGTACCTCGGAACAACCACCGGTACGAGCATCGACGTGTTCATCGATGACGATCCGGCCATGGCCGATTTCAACCAGCGCACTTGGTATGACGGCATCGGATATGCCGTGGTGCCCGAGCCCTCCTCGCTCGCCTTGGGAGGGCTGGGAATGTTCGGCCTGCTGATTCGCCGGCACCGCCGGTCCTGACGCGCCGACGGGATTTTTCCCAGTCTCGTCTTCAGTTGGCGGCATCCGGAATGGGTGTCGCCAAATTCGTTTGGGAATGGCTCGGAATCCCGGAAAGGAGTAGGTATAGAATTCCCGGCCGACTTCGGTGATTCCATCGACCAGCCATGGCTCCGCCATGGAACTCGGGGGAGCGCAGGGTCAGGCCCCTTTCGAAAAACGCCCTCTTACTCAGCCAGGGAGATTCGATAAAACGCCTTCCCGGCAGGCGCGCCGTGGTCGGTGAAAACCCCCGAGTTTTCGCCGGAGGCGATCTCCGAAAATCCATCGAGGCCCGGCGAGGAGCGTTCGATGACGACGTCGGCACCACCGGCGTCGTAGACAATGGTGAATCCGCCTGGGCCGCCGCTGATACTGAGGATCTCGACGCCTTCGGTGGCGGTGGCGGTCGCGATCACCACGTCATCCACCCAGAACTCCGAGCCCGTGTTGCGGATTTCCAGATAGTTCGGACCGAACGTCGGCATGTCTTCCACCACGAACCCGTTGAGCAGCTCGGTGCGGCCGGTGGCGGCACCCAACGTGTTGCCGGAGGCATCCGAAACTTCCAGACTGAACATGGGCGCGCCACCGGCGGTCCATCCGCTTCCCGACACCCGAAGTCGATAGGCGATCTTCACGTCGCCGACATCGTCGAGGCTGCCATTGTCGTCGTTGTCCTCGGAGACCAGCAGGGGCGAGGTGGTCATGTCGATGAGATCCACCCATGCTCCGCCGCCGCCGGGGATTCCGTCAAACACCTGCCACTTGCTCGCTTCGTAGCGGATGTTGAGTTCCGCGTAGTTCTCACCCACGAGTTCCTCGCGGACCTTGAAGTTGAAGACTCGACCATTGGTTCCTCCAATGGCGAAGACGGCTTCCGCGGTCCACGCCGGAGAGACGGTCCAGAAGGGAGGATCAACATAGGATGTGCCCAAGATCGAGCCGCCATTGACATGCGCGCAGGTAGCCGACCCGGCCAGCAGACCGGGCACATCTTGAATGCTGGCACCCTCATTCCAGAATAGGAATGTGTCGGAATCGGTGACGGCGTCGGTTCCGAGAGCCTCGAAGTTGAAGTTGGGGTTGTAGGCCGCGCTGGAGGTCAAACCGGCGGTCAGGGTCAACGCAGGCATCGATGAATCATCCGAACTTCCGACAGTGAAGGACGCCCGAGCGGCGGTGTGGGGGGCGGACAGGCTGGAATCCCACTCGAGATCGAACGCCGTCGAGGCACCGGGAGCAATGGAGGCGGGAAGACTCTGCGCGACCGAGAATGATCCATCGGTGAAATCGAACGAATCGATCGAGAGATTGGAGTCGTCACCATCGTTCCGGACCGTCAGAGGGACCGAGGCAACGGGGGAGACATCTCCATCCGCGAGGATCACGCCCGGGACCCCGACCACCATCAGGGCTCCATCCGGTTGCTCACCGTAGTAGACCGCAGAGGAGTCGATCCAGAAGGGTGACACGAACCCGCCATTGGTGTTCGAGTCGCTATCATCGGCGCTCGTGAACGAATGGGCCGCGACGGTGGCGGTCTCGCCGCTCACGCCGTGCCATGAGGTCACGGGCCCTGAGTTCATGGTTCCAGTGAGGCCGGCAGGCCCCATGGTGCTGACCGTGATATCATAACTTGCTCCGGGTGATCCGAAGCCGATCCCCCGGATGGCCACCCGATAGGCTTCCACCGAATCCCCGGCGGCAGGATCGAGGATGCCGTCGAGATCGGTGTCGGTGGAACCCGCGAGCGTTTTGGCCACCGCGAGCTGCCATTCCCCACTCGTTCCATCGAACACGTAGAAACCCGGGATGCCGCCAGCCTCCACTCCATCCGGCATGTAGGCGAGGTTGACGAGGATGTTCCCGACGTCGAGATCGGTGATCAAGGTCCCGGTTCCAACCGTGGAATCGGTGGAGTAAAGCAGGTATTGCATCCCCCGGTCGGCGAAATCACCACTGGCACCCGCGCCGACGTAGGGAGTGAAATCGCTGACCGGCGTGAACACGAAGACCGACTCGAAATCAGGCGCGCCGTCGGGCAAGGTGCCGACCTGGGCGGCCCTTCCGATGGTGGTGCTGCCCGGATCCCCCTGGCCGAAGATGCGGACGGCGTTGCCGGATCCCGGCGTAAGTCCGGGCGTGACACGCGCGTGTCCGCCCAACCAATCGGTCGCCGTCCCGCCCCCGGTGAGGAAGGCCGGATTGCGGTTCATCAAGTCATTGCGGGCGAGAATCACTGCCGTGGCGGCGAGTGCCTGATCCTGGGTGTCCTGGTCGGTATCGATCGTGACTGTGCCGGAAAGCGCATCCGGCCCGGTCAAAGCCGATTGTGCTTTTACCGAGACCTCGATGGAATCGTTGACCGCGAGCGTGAATGGAGTTGTCTGCCCTCCTGTTCCGTTTTTGGCCACATCGGTGATGGTGAAACCTGCGGGTGCCGTGACGCTGTTGACCTGAACATCCTGGGTGGGACCGATGTTGATGAACCGGACGGTTCGCACCGCCGTCTCCGCGGGTGCTCCGGCGGTCAGGAACGTCGAGCCGAAATCCAAGTCGGGATCGGCGGCGGCCGTGTCCCGGACCAGAGTCGGATCCACCGGAGCGAGTCCGATTTCCTGGGGATCAAGGGTCGTCGTTACGACTTCGATCCCTTCGGTTCCGGCAATCCCGCCGATACCCAGATCGTCGAGAGTGAAGATGATTCCACCGATGGTGCGATCCAACGAAGCGCCGGGAGTCCCATCGGTCGTGCGGTTGTAGGTATCCACGCCGAGCACGGGCAAGGCTCCGAACGTGTTGAAGTTGAGAACGGATGAGACTCCTCCCAGGCGGTTGCCGGCGGAATCGATCGGAAACACCGTCGCCGAATCGCCGAACGTCGCATCGTTTTCGTTCAAGATGAGATAGATGCGCATGGCACCGAAGAGCGTCTGCCCGAACTGCACCTCGAAGGAATGATTCAGTGAGCCGCTCCCGAGGTCGAAGCTGCCGATCGCCTCTGCCAGGGAGCCCGGCGCGGAAGCGCCGAGGTGGATGTAGTCGGTCGAGCCCTTGTTATCCACGAAGGAGGTCGGCGCGATGAGCGAAGTGAAAGTTTCGGTGCCAACGTGGATGCCCGTCAGGGTTGAACCGGAGAGGTCGACGGAATCGATCGGGGTTTGTGCGCTGGCAGTCGACGCCAACGCGGCCATCAGCACGGCGGTCGGAAGGGAGGTTTTCATGGGTTGGGAAACGGGATGGAAGCCTCCCGCGGGCTTGGGTTTGGGCAGGACGACTTCAGGGCAGGGGCAGGCCGCCGCTGAGCTTCCATTTCAAAATGGGAATCATGTAGGCACCGAGCCCATCCGCGGAGGGGTGGACCCCATCAGGCACGGCGGCTTCAAAGACGGACGGCTGATCCTGTTGGAGCGCGGACCAGGTCGAATGATGGTCGATGAGGCGCAATCCCCGATCGACCGCCACCTCGCGATACATCTGATAGAAGTCGTCGAGATCCGGTCGCAGGGTTGCCGAGGCATTGCTGCCGGAAGGCGAGTTCCAGACCGGGTTCATCGTTTGCAGGACGATCTCGCACCGGGGGTTCTGGTTTAAAACCGCTTCAATGATCGCCTCAAGATTCACGCGGGCTCCGGCCACGTCCAACGACGGGGTGCCATCGCTGTAGCGGAAGGCGTCGTTCATCGCGAATTCGATAAAGACCACATCGGGCTGGTGATCGAGGACCCTGGCTTGGAGCTGGGCGAGCCCCTCGGCAGAGTTCTTGCCGCTCAGACCGCTATTAATGAGGGTCACTTGGCCTGGGTAAGTCTCGTTCAGCCAATCACGCAGCGCTCTGACCCAGGCTCCGCCAGCGGTCAGGCTGGTGCCGTAAACCACGACTTTGAGGGGATCTCCGACATCCAGCTTGGCGAGGAATTCAGCCGGCTCTCCCGTCAGCAGGGCACGGAAAAACCGGCGGTCCCCCGAGCGCGCCATCATCCGGTCAAAGCTCTCGATCGGGCCTGCGCCGTCGCTCAGCATGAAGTGCAGGGAGAGCCCTCCGGCGGACGTCTCGATCCACGGAGGAGTCAGCGTCACATCCTGTATTTCAGAAGCGCTATAAAGATCGAAGTATCCGGGATGCTGCCGGACTCCTTCAATTAGGGAGACATCGGAAAGGTCCGGATCGAGACCGAGAATCATCTCTCGGATGTCGCTCATGCCGTCGCCATCGGAATCGTCATTCTCACCGACCGGCGTATATCCCGCGGCATCCGCGACCACATAGCCATTGGCTCCGGTGTTGCTCACCCGCACGCCTTCACCCGGATCCCCGGAAAATGGGACGATGCCAATCAACCTCCACTTGCCGCCATCAACCCGCTGGCTGACCGAGCGGGTGGTGGTTTCCCCGCCATGCACGATCTCCACCCTCACGTTCGAGGCGCGGTTCTCGTGCGAGGTCCAGCGCAGATACACGCGGTGGAAGCCTGCGGCGGAGGTCGGCAAGGGGAAGAGCACGCTTTTGGTGCCGGAGCCCTCGTTGTTGTCGTGGAGATAACCCGTTCCCACATAGCCCGGGGAGCTGTCGTTTTCCAGCCAGTCGCCGGAGACCGAGACTTCGGGATCCGAGTCATCGACGATTTCCGCCGGAGGCTGGACGGCCGGATCTCCGAGCGCCTGCCCGGCAGAGAGGAGCGCCGGGCGCAGTTTCGAGTAAGGGACATCCTGCACGGGGACGCCGTCATCGAGCGCGAGGTCCGCAGCGATCGCCGCCGACTGGGCGAGGGCCATGAAGACCGGCTCCATGCGGATGGAACCGAAGGCGATGTGGGAGGCGGACAGGCTCCACGGCACCAGAAGGTTCGTGCATTCCTCGCGCTTCGGAACGATGGC
Source organism: uncultured Haloferula sp. (assembly GCA_965652295.1). Taxonomy (GTDB): domain Bacteria; phylum Verrucomicrobiota; class Verrucomicrobiia; order Verrucomicrobiales; family Akkermansiaceae; genus Haloferula. Next base: position 159,526 of record CBFGTS010000005.1, read on the forward strand.
ACGGTAGGCGATCGCATAGGGGGCACTCAGCGGAGCTTGAATATCTCCTTCGTTGCGAACCTGGCCTCCGACGATCTGGCGGCGGACGTTGTGGGAATCCATGGCATAGGCACCGAGGGCGATGGCATCGGACGCGACCTTGGTTCCGAGGCAGAATTCCTCGGTCATCACGAAATCCGAAACCATCCGCCGGGCTTCACGCACGTAGATCTGCCACGGCCAGTTGTTGTTATCCGTGAATTCATCCGCCGGCAGTCCCCACGCACTGTAGCTGTTGCGTATGGAAGCCGGCACCCGCGCGTGGTTTTGCAGGGTCCAGATCAGGCCGCGCTGCCAGTTCTCGTGCTCTTTCGCCAGAGCGTCCCGCTCGTCGTGGTCGAGGGTCGCCCAGTTCCAGCCCGGCCCGTAGTTCTTGCCAATGAAGTCGGTGGAGATTCCTCCCGAGTTGTTCGAGTCGGTCTTGCGGTTCGGCATCAGCGACAACTTGAAAAAGCCGGACGTCTGCCCGGCCTCGATGGCCCGGAAGAGAAGTTCATAGTCCTCCTCGTCATATCCCTGAGGCTGGGCGACCGTTACACGGTTGGCCGCCACATCCGTCAGGACCATCCGGAAACAATAGGCTTGCAGCCGGGTATCCGAGTCACCGTCGGTGCCGGCAACATCATCGCTCACTCCATGGATCAGGCCGCTGGTCGGATCGCCCGGCGTGACGTAGGGGTCGATCCCTGAAGGAAGCTGGTTCTTCGTGGCACGAGCGGTCTGGATCCCGTTGTAGTTCTCCCCGTAGGTCGCATTCGATTCCCGGCCGACGGTGAAGCTCACGGAGGCACCCGGCAGGAGATCGCCTTCATAGGTCGCGTCGACGAACATGGATCCGGGAAACACCCGGCCATCCTCAAGACGCAGCGCGGTGATCGCGTCGCCGCTTTTCAACACCCCCCCTTCGAGGTCGAGGCGACCCTGCACCACCGTCACCGCCGCATCAGCGATGAAATCATTGAAGATCGCCTCCGCCACCTTCGGTTCGAACACCGAGGCGATGCCCAAAGTCGAGTTGAAGGCAGGGCCGTTCTGGCCCGCCATCCCGAGGTTCTTACTCTGCCAGTTCCAGGCCGAATCCGCCTGATAGTGATCATAAATCGCTTCGAAGAACTCGCGGCTGAGACCGCCGAGAATTTCTTCGTCTCCGAGGTCCGTCCAGCCCAGCCCGCTGGACGTCAGACCACCGAGATGCCCGGTCGGGGAAATAAGAACCACCGAACGGCCCGAGCGTGCTGCCTGGACCGCCGCGGTGACGCCGCCGGAGGTGCCGCCGTAGACGATGATGTCACGAGCCGGTTCATCGGCCGAAGCGGATGTTGCAGTCAGAAGGGCACCAAGGAACAGAGTTGGAAACGTGTGATTCACAACGGATGATTGAGGGAAAAAAGACATGGTCAGGGTGCCTCAGTGATCACTTGGAGGCGGATGAAGTTCTTCCCGGCAGGAAGAGCGAATGGGCGTTTCACCGTTTCGTATGGCATCCAGTTGGATAGATCCGGGCTCTGCTGGATTTCGAAGATCAGGTCGGCGGTCCCGTCGGAAGCCGGGGCAATAGCGCCATGGCCAGCCAATGCGTGGATGCCGTCGAGATCATGGAGGTCGAAGAATCCAGGGTTGTCCCGGATGGCCTGGATCAGGTCGGTTTCCGGAACTCCGGGGTTCAGTCCGACCTCGAGTTCCTGTTCGTCGGTCAGCCCATCGCCATCGGAGTCGAGCGTTGAAAACGGGGTCACATCCGCGAACGTGTTCCCGATCCTCAATTCGTCGATCTGCAGCGATGCCCCGTTCTGCCCGGCCACACGCAGCCGGTCGAATTGAAGATCGGGTGCCTCGATCGTGGCATTGGCCTCACCCGTTGGCCCCGTGAGTGGCGGATCCACGAACAGCTCGACGCGGTCGACTCCATCTGTGGCATCGACGGTGAGATGAAGCACGATCAGGTGAGTTTGGCCGAATGTTCCCACTCCGGCCGGTTGGGCGGACGCCAGCGCGAAATTGTTGAGGGTAATGGTCGCGGTGGAGGTGGTGCTGGCATTGCTGACGGCAAAAACCGACGTCTCCCCCTGATAGAAATTGACTCCCTCAAACAGCGAGTTCGCTGCCGGCAGTCGGTAGAGAAACGAGATCCAGGCGTCATCGAACGGAGCCCCCGAAACCACCCGGAAACTGCGGGTGGTGGTAGCTCCCGCCGTGTCCAGCGTTCGCCCCGATACCATCAGCGAGCGATGCCCCGCATCGGTGTATCCCAGAAAATCCGGCGAGACGCGGCAAGACCCGCCATCCTGCGTCCAGGCTGCCGCCCACCCGGCTCCGCCAGCCTGCCCCGTCACGGCTCCCTCAACATAGTCGAAAGGTTCGTGAACGAGCAGCGCCGCGTCGCACGGGAGGGTGCAAAGCAACCCCGCAAGGACGCGGGGTGCCGCGATTGATGGGATCATCATACGCTGGTGAAAGGCCAGAACCTCAACGGCGGCGGCGGAAGAGCAACGTGCCTGCAAGCAGTGAAAGCAGCGAGGTGGAGGGCTCGGGCACCTGAACAATCTGGACCATGTTCATGAAGCCTCGAAGCTCGGTTCCATCCGGATTGCCATCCGACGCGAGGAACAACGACTCTCCATCAGCCAATGTCACATGGATCGAGACATAATTTTCACCTGCGATAAAGGCGTCGTAGCCGGCTGGGTTGCTGTTAGGCACCGCTGAGTTCGCCGCCGTGGCGGCCGTCAGCGCCGAGTAGTCAAAGGTTCCAGCCAGGGAACCCGCGGCGGCAAAGAAGTCCGTCGCCCGTGTCGCACTGGAGTTCGTGTTCCGCCCCAGCATGAAGATCGCGTACTCCCCGGCTGCCAGTCCGTCGATCCGCAGGCCCAGGCCGTCATTGGAGCCGCCGGCATTCCCCAACCATCCAGCCCGGGCGGGGGCGGTGTTCGAGGAAGTCGTCCCATTCCCGTAGATGGAGTTCGGGCTGGACATCAGGCTGATGTTCCCCGGTGTGGCGCTATCGGTGCCATCAACCGCAGTGACATTGATCGTCGCGGCGGTGGAATAGTCGATGGTGTTGGCAAGCGAGGCACTCTCCGAGCCGATCACCAGGGTCACGCCCGTGGCGGTGCTGCCGTCACTGTAGAGCAGGGAGGAAGGGGCGGCGGTGCTGTCGAGGTTGTTCCAGGTCGACTCGCCGCTTGGAATCGCACCGGTAGCGTGCCCGGGGCTGAGCGTGAGGTTCTCGGCACCAGAAACCGCGCCGGTACCATCCGTGTGGAAGTTGATCATCAAATTCGCGGCGGGGGCGCTTGCGGCTCCGGCCAGCAAGAGGAGGGCGATCGATTTGCTTTTCATTGGGTTCAGGGGATTCAGGTTTTGTCAATGACACGCCCTATGCCCCACCCGGCGCAAAAGTTAGCAACTTGACCCTAAAATCGCTCCGTTGCTAAGTTTTCACCCTTTGCCGGCATTTATCCGCGAGAACTTCCATCGACGATGAGCGAACCCTCAGAAGAACGGCCCTGCGAGCACGAGCATCACGTTGCTTCCGTCCAAGGGCTTTTCCTGAAGTTCCAGCCGATGATCCGGTCCTACATCCTGTCCATCGTCCCTGATTTCACTCTGGCCGAGGATATCCTCCAGGAGACTTTCCTGGTCGTTTCCCGCAAGTCCGAGAGCTTCGTGCTCGGCACCAGTTTCCCCGCCTGGGTCAAGACCATTGCCCGCTTCAAGGCGCTCGAAACGCTTCGTCGCGAGCGGGGGAGGCATGTGCTGCTTTCCGAGCAGGTCCTCGAGGCGCTCGACAGCGATCCTCATCCCTATGCCGTTCCGGTTGAGATCGACCGACGGATCGAATCCCTCCGCGCCTGCATCGAGCAACTCGCGCCCCAGGCCCGGCGATCCATCGAATACCGCTACCGTGGCGACCACCGGCCTCCGCAGATCGCCCGGCTTATGGGTTGCTCGGTCAAGTCCATCAACGTCACCCTGTCGCGTGCCCGCGCATTCCTCCGCGAGTGCGTCACCCAGCGGATGGGCATCGAGTCATCCTCAACATCCTTGCCATGATCGACGAAGCAAGACTCGACGTGCTGTTGAACGCCTACTTTGACCAACGGCTTGAGGAAGCCGAGCGGTCCGAGCTGGAGGCGATGCTCCTCCAATCGTCGCGGGCACGCGAAAAATTCCGTGCCCATGGAGAACAACACGGGCTCTTGCGCGAGTGGGCGTTGCGCGAAAACGGAGCAACCGCCTGGGAAACCTCCGCTCGGGAATCCAAGGGCATCATCCGCATCGCGTGGATTGCTGCTGCTCTGGCGGCTTGTGTCACCGTCGGCTTCTGGCTCTTCCGAAGTCCGGCTGGGAGTGACCACGCAACCGGTTCCATCGCGCGCCAGGAGGCGGATGCGGTGGGCTCGCCCGCCAACGAGGTCGCCCTTCTCGCCGATCAGGTCAACGTGGAGTGGCCTTCGGGCATCACGGGTTTCGAGTCTGGATCCGCTCTTCCGAAAGGTCCCTTTGTCCTGGAAAAGGGCTTGGTTCGCCTCGACTTCTACAGCGGCGCGAAGGTCTATCTCGAAGGACCCGCTTCGCTCGATCTGATTTCGCCCGAGCTCGCGCGACTCAACTTTGGCAAGCTCACCGCCCAGGTTCCTGCTCCGGCGCACGGCTTCACGGTCCTGAGCAACTCGATGCGTGTGGTCGACCGGGGAACCGAGTTCGGCATGAGCGCCGGCACCGACGACCATGTCCAGGTCCATGTGTTCGATGGCGAGGTGGAGCTCTTTCCGATGGATGACGCCTCGCAGATCCGCTCCATTTACGGCGGCGGAGCGGTGGCCTTCCACGATGGATCATCGACCGACCTTCCCGCCGACCGGAGCGCCTTCGCCAACCCTCTGGTGCTCCTCGAAGCCGCGAAACGAGATCGCGAACAAGAGTGGCGTGACTGGCAGGCTTATTCCAAGCGTCTCAGCCGTTCCCGGGACCTTCTCATCTACTACGATTTTCTAGAGATCAGGAATGGCGTGGTCACCAATCGCAGCGCCCAGGCCCCTGAGGAGAGCGATGGAATCCTGATCGGATGCGAACCCGTGCCGGGACGCTGGAAGCAGAAAACCGCCCTTGGATTCGCCCGCACCAGCGACCGGCTCCGTTTCCGCATCGAGGGGTCCGCTCCATCCGTCACCATGCAGGCGACCGTCCGGGTTGACAGCCTCCCTCACGATCACAACGCCCTTCTTTCGATGTCCCCGGGAGAGATTGGTGAAGTCCATTGGAAACTCGATCGGGAAGGGAGGATGCTCCTCGGACTTCGCGCAGTACGGGATCTCGACTTCGGTTCCTGGGAACGCTTGATCAGCCCCCCTGTCGTCGGGGAAAACGACCTAGGCCACTGGCTGACACTGACCACCGTCATCGACGGCGAGGCGCGGGAGATGCGCCACTATGTCAATGGCAAGGAAGTCGCCTTCGCCCCCATCAACCGGGCGACTCCTGTCCGCCTGGGGAAAGCGAATCTGGGAAACTTTGACAGCCCGGAAGACGCGCATGTCGACACCACCGTGACACGAAATTTCAATGGTCGTTTTGCGGAGTTCGCCCTCTTCACCCGGGCTCTTTCGCCCGAGGAATTGCAGGCATACCCCTGATCCATTGGAGAGGGGATCCACGCGAGTGAACGGCGATTCCTCCGCCTTTCCGAGGGCAGGGCTTTGAAAGCATGACCAGCTTGATCCGGTAAGCTTTTCGACCGATGGAAGAAGACGGTGAATTCTCTCACGATTCAGAGGCCGCTCTCCGCCGCCTCTACCCGGTTCTGCGGGCCATGGCGGGAGAACGGATGGTCTTCGAGCGTGCGGGACACACTTTGCAGCCGACCGCGCTGGCCCACGAGGCTTGGCTCCGCATGCGGTCAGGCAGAGATCCGAACTGGAAAAACTCATCGCATTTTTGTGCCGCTGCGGCGGAGACCATGCGGCGGATTTTGATCGACCGCGCACGCCGCAGGAAACGGCTGAAGCACGCCGGGACCATGGAGCGGGTATCCATGAGCACCGCGGAGGAAGAGGAAACCGAGCATGACGACGAGCCGGTGCTTCTGGTCAATGCCGCACTGGAGAAGCTCAAGAAGGCGAACCCACTTCGAGCGAAAGTGGTCCTGCTGAAGTTTTTCGGAGGAATGACCAATCAGGAGGTCGCGGAAGAGCTCGGCGTGACCGAGCGCACCGTGGAGCGGTACTGGGCCTACTCGAAAACCTGGCTCTTCAGGGAGATTCAAGGTGAGCGCTGAATCCATCGCCCACCCACTGTCACGATTTCCGCTGTCGGTTCCGGCGGCCGGTTGTCGCATGCAGTCGGAGGAGGTGTCGGAAACGCCGCGCCATCCCGCAGCGAATCACTGATGAGTGCCTCCAGCCCCACCCCAGAAAGCACCATCGATTCCGTGGAAATCGACAACGCGATCTTTGCAACGGCGATGGAGATCACGGACCCGGCCCAGCGCGGCGAATTTCTTGATCGCATCTACCGGGACGATCCGGATGGTCGCAGCGGCATGGAGAAGCTCGTGGAAATGGCGGGCATTTCCTCCGCCTTCTTTCTCGAAGGCAGCATGGACAGGGCCGAACTGGCGCAACAGGTGATCGAACAGCTGCCCGACGAGGACTTCCAGGAGGCCGGGGAGGGCACTTCGCTGGAGGAGAAGGAGGGGACGAAGGTCGGTCGCTACACGCTCCTCCGCAAGATCGGCGAGGGAGGCTGCGGAGAAATCTTCGAGGCCGCGCAGGAAGGCATGATCCGCCCGGTGGCCCTCAAGATCATCCGCCGCGGCATGGACACGGACTCGGTCGTCTCGCGGTTCGAGGCGGAGCGGTGCGCCTTGGAGATCATGGATCACCCCAACATCGCGCGGGTGCAGGACGCGGGCCGAACGCCCACCGGTCGCCCCTACTTCGTCATGGAGCTGGTCCGCGGCCCGACCATCACCACTTTCTGCGAAAACGAGCGTCTCGGAGTCCGGCAACGTCTCGAGCTCTTCCTCATGGTCTGTCAGGCGATCCAGCACGCGCACCAGAAGGGCATCGTCCACCGCGATATCAAACCGTCGAACATCCTCGTCGAGAGCCTCGACGGGACCTTCGTGCCCAAGGTGATCGACTTCGGCATCGCCAAGGCCATGCAGCCGAATCTTCCCGGCCGGGAAGAGGTCACCCACTTCGACCATTTCATGGGCACGCCGGCCTACATGAGCCCCGAGCAGGTCGATATGGGCGGCATGGATATCGACACCCGGGCGGACATCTACAGCCTGGGGGCGCTGCTCTACGAGTTGCTGGCGGGAGTGCCGCCCTTCGACAGCAAGATGCTGCTTTCCCACGGCGTCACGGAGATGCGCCGGATTCTGCTGGAGGAGACCCCGCCTCTTCCCTCCGAAGCGGCGCGGGCCCTCGGGGACAGATGGTCGGCTTCGGTCCGCGGCGATCTGGATTGGATCATCTTCAAGGCCATGGAGAAGGAGCGGAACCGCCGCTACCTCACGGTGAACAGTCTTTCCATGGACCTCCGCCGCTACCTGAAAAACGAGCCCGTTCTCGCCAGAAAGCCGAGCCGGCGGTACCTGATGTCCAAGTTTTTCCATCGCAACCGGCTGGCTTGCCTGCTGGGTGCGGCGGTGTTGCTTTCATTGATCGGCGGGCTCGGCACGGCCACGGTGATGTATCTGGGGGAAAAGGACGCGCTCGCCGAGCAGGCGAGGCTGAAACAGCAGGCTCAGGCGCGCGCCAACGTATCGCGGGCCGCCATTCTTCTGAGCGAAGGCAATGCGGAGGAGGCCGACCGCCTGCTGCGGAAAGACCCGCTGGAGTCGATCGATGCCTCCCCGGAGGCCGCCGAGGTCTTCCGCTCGCTCGGTCACTGGAACGCGGTGCTCGGGCGCTGGCAGCAGGCGGCGAATTGCTTCCGTCTGATGATCGAGGCCAACCGGCTGGGAGATCCGGATCGGGCGGTGGAGAAGATCGATTTCCTGATGACCGGACCGGCTCTGCTCGAGGCGGGTGACCGCGCCGGTTATCTCGAATTCCGCGACGAGGTGATGGATCGCTATCTGCCCGCGAAGAACTCGATGCAGGCCGAGCACCTGCTGAAGGTGTGTCTGCTTGTCCCCGTCGACCGCAAGACCGTCGACCGCCTCGAAACCACCGCCGAGGTGTGCCGGGCCCGGATTCCCACAAAGGAAGGGATGGATTCGTTCCCGGAATGGAATGCGCTTTCCCTCGCCTTCTTCCACTACCGGCGGGGCGAATTCCGCGAAGCGATCCGCGAAGCACAGACCTGTCTCGGCTTTCACGACCAGGCGGGCAGCCGGGCTTCGGCGGCGCGCTGCCTGCTTGCCATGTCGCACGACCGGTTGGGGGACCATGAAGAGGCGCGTCGCTTTCTCGACGAGGCCCGATCCGCGCTGGAACAGGTCGAGTCGCTGATCGATGAGTCGGGGTTTCCTCCGATCGGCACTTGGTTTTCCTGGGCCACGACGCGGATTCTGATCCGTGAGGCCGAAGCCCAGATGCGCTAAAAGCACCTGCATCGGAAATTGGCTGTCGGGTTCCGACCGCCCGGCATCGCAATAGGAGGTCGGAGGCAGTCCGCATTCGCGTCCGCGCGATGCAGGGCTCTCCTGTCAACCCAACCAAACCCAATATGCAGATGACCCATTGGAATGCGGGGCGAGCCTTTTCGGCGTGCCTCTTCGCCGTCACCATGACCACAGCCCACGCGGACACGATCGTCCAGACCGTGGGAAACATCGATTGGAATGCCGCCATGTGGGGCACGCCCGCCGCGGCTCCGACTGCAGGAAATGACTATGTATCGGCCACGGGAGTTCAGGACGAGCGTTTCCGCATCAGCGCGGACGGCCTGTCTTCAACCTTCGGCGGCGACTCCCTCACCGTGGTTCCCGGCACCCGGGCGCTGATGAAAAACCAGAGCGGCGCGACCGCGACCATCAACGGTGACTTCATCCTCGACGGGGGGCGGCTTTCCTTCGGTCCCAATGGCGGCCCCCACACCGGCACGCTCGATGTAGTGAACTTCGTCGTCGGCGGCACCGGTTCCTTCATCGATCCCAGCAGTTCCGTCTCGGCCCTGACCATCGATGGCATCCTCACCGGCAGCGGCGACCTCCTGATCACTCCGGAGAACGGCACCAACACGAAGACCGTCACTTTCACGGAGGTCGGGGACTACACCGGGAACCTGACCGTCAGCTCCACCATTCTGCTCGATTTCAATGTCGATCACGAATTCACCGGCAGCCTGACGCTGGACGGTTCGGCCATCCTCTATGTCGATCAGACGCTGACCTTCCAGGCGGGAAATCTCGTGGCTGATGGCATCGTGATCCCGCCCGGCACCTACTCCGGTGCCTCGATCTTCGACCTCGGTCTCAATTTCGACGACGGCGGCGGAACCTTGATCGTGGAAGGTTCCTTTCCCGATGCCGATAACGACGGACTGCCCGATTTCTACGAGGATCAGATCATCGCTTTTGATGACACCGACGATGTCGATGGCTACGAAGATATCGCCGGCCCGAACGACGCGCCCGCCACCACGGATTTCGATGGCGACGGCCGCACGGACACCGAGGAGTATGCGGACGGCGTCGCGGAAAACCAGACCGACCCGACCGATCCCGACGTTGACGACGACGGGCTCCTTGATGGGTCTGAGTTCGCCGGCACGGACAACAATGGGACCCCGACGGGCTTCGGCGCGACGGACCCCTTCGACGCCGACAGCGACGACGACGGCTTCACCGATGGCATTGAGGTTCGCTATGGCTTCAATCCAAACGACGACACGGCGCTGCCCGGAGATGCCGCACCGATCGTCAATGGAGGCTTCGAAACACCGGCTCTTCCCGTTTTTGGCGAAGGCATCAGCGTCGATGACGAATCCGTGCCCGGCTGGGAGACCACGGTGAACGACTTCTACGTCCTCGACTTTTTTGCCGCGACCGACGTCAACAATCCCGACAGTGCCAGCGAGGGATTCCAATTCGCCACTGCGGTTCGCGGGGCCCCCGAACCGGACGTGGACCCATCAGCCTACGTGGGTGGCGCCGACGCAACCATGGGCATGCGGCAGGACGTGGATGTGAGCGCACTCGCCACTCAGATCGACGAGGGAGCCCGGACCTTTCTCCTGGATTTCGATTGGCGGGAAAACGACACCGCCGATATGGGAGTGGTCACGATCTCCTTCCTGGATGGATCGGGCACCGAGCTCGGCCGCCCATCGGTTTTTGAAACAAGCGGGGGCCTCCAGGCTTGGACTTCCACCCGCCAGGCAGCGTTCCCGCCGGTCGGCACACGCACCGTCCGTATCACCGCGGAGGCAATCAAAATCGGCACGGGAACTTCGACCGTGCGGAATGTTCACTTCGACGACTTCAAGGGTCGGCTGGTGGACTTCGATGCCGACAATGACGAACTTCCCGATCCGTGGGAACTCCTCTACGGCCTTGATCCGGATGATGCCGGCGATGCCTCCATCAGCTCGGATGGCGACAGCCTCACCAATCTCGAGGAATTCGAGTTTGGCACCGATCCCTCGCTCGCCGATACGGATGGCGATGGTATCAACGACGATGTCGAAATCGACAATGAGACCGATCCGCTCGATCCCGCATCGCCGGCCCAGGACGTCGAGGTGGTGGACATCATCACCACCACCAACGCAAGCGGCCAGGTGACCCAGGTGGAGGTCGTCTTCAGCGGGCTGAACGTCAATACGACGTACAGCCTGATGCGGGGCACCGATCTGATCACTTTCCCGGATGCCGTCGACTCAGGGCTCCCCGAATCCGCGACCGATAGTTACTTCGATCTCACCCCGCTGCCGAGTGAGACGAGCGGCAAGGCGTTCTACCGACTGGAAGATCAATAGGCTTCACTTGATAAGGACAAAGCCGCCGTCCCTCCCGGGGTCGGCGGCTTTTTTCTTCGAGAAGGGGTGGGACCGGGAAGAGGGAAGGGGACGGCACCATGTCCGCGCGGAGGCACAACCCGAACCTCCGCGCGGAGCCAGGATCCGGTGGGAAGCCACCGGAAAAAGAGGGGCCTCATGGATCTTCAGCGCCGCCGCCGACGCGCTACGGCACCCAGTAGCAGCGGCAGTCCGAGCACCGGCACGGTCGGCTCCGGCACGCCGAGCGCGGCTCCCACGATGTTGTCGAGAAGCTGAACGCCGTTCGAAGTGAAGTTGCTGAAGTCCTCGGGCAAAGCGTAGAAATAGCGGGCATCCCCGAGGGTATTCCCGCTGCCCGTGGTACCGCCTGCCTCCCAGCTCGCCACGATCACGTTCTGGAAATTGATGTTGTTCCGCACGGCAATGGTCATGCCATCACCCATCACCGTGCCACCGTCCGGGATGTCCGAACTGGAGGAAAATGAATACTTCTCAAGTCCTGAGATGGCGGGATCGGCGATCGTGTTTCCAATAAGTCCGGAGAACAATGGGTGGACGGTGGCCGTTCCCGGAGGTGCCGAAAGGTCGTTCCCGTAGTCCACTTGGATGAGATCCGTATTCACATAGCTCCAGCGATTGTTGCGGGCGATGTAGGCGTTTCCGAGCACCACCGGTGTGGTCAGGGAATCCCACGCGGCGACTTCCAGAGTGCCATCCGCGTAGTTTCCGCTGTTCGTGTTGCGTGTCACGATGACGAGGTCCGCCGCGTTGAGCGTGGCGACGTCGGCCGGATTCGATTCGATGGTGGCGTAGCCACCGGTCGCCACCGTGTGGCCGAGCGACTGCAGGTGGGAAACCAGGTCGCCGTCTCGCACGGCATCGCCAGTGACCACCACGACGGAGGCGGCGGGAGCCGCGCCGGCGAGGCAGAGAGCGATGAGGAAGAAGGGGGTGGATGGGTTGATCATGGGAATGGGTAGAGGTTGGGGTTGGGGTTGGCCGGGGTTTTCGCAAAAGTGAACCCCCTATCCCGTGTACTCGCGTCTTCCCGCCGCAAAACCCGACAGGGATTTTCATCAACCCTCCGCGGCTCACCATGACGCCACGGCACAAGCAAGCCGGCCGCCCGGGGGTAACCCAAGAACCCCGAGCGACCGGCAACCCCGAAAAACCTTCGCGATGGCCAAGGCGGACGTCATCAGCCCTGGCTCATAGTTGGTAAAACTGCTCCCACCCTTCCCGCGGCGGCACGCCCTTGAGGAGTTCGTTGGCGATCTTGTGATTCGTGATGCGCCGGGAGGCAGGATCGAACTCGAGCTTGGCGTTCACCCGCTGGGCGATGATGCCGAGTGCCATGGCCTGGCACAGCGGTCCGGCGACCGCGAAGTTGGATCGGCACTTCTCTTCTCCCATCGCGGACTTCAGGAAATTCGCAGCGTGGTTGGACGGACTCGGGGGCACCTCGGGCAATTCGGACCGGACGTCCTCCGCCCTTTCTCCACCGATGATCTCCAGCGTGGACGCGTGGGAGCCGCCCTTGAAGACCAACTCGTCGCCATAAATCACCTTGCCCGGTGCGTGGACCTTGGTGTCGATGCTGCCGGCCGAGGGCGGCGGAATGTTGGGGTCCACAACGGCTTTGCCGAAATTCCCGGGAAGGGGCGGAAGATTGCGCTGACCATCGTACCAAGTCAGTTCCACCGGCGGCAGCGATCCCCGCTTGGGGAAACGGAAGGCCAGCGTGGAGGCCTGCGGGAAAATCAACGGACTGTAACCCTCCAGCGTGGGCTCGATCTCGGTCGGCAGGCCGAGCTCAAGAAACTCATGGGCGGTGTCGAAAATGTGCGCTCCCCAGTCACCCAGCGCTCCGTTCCCGAAGTCATACCAAGAACGCCACTCACCATTCATATACCCCTTGTTGTAGGCGTGGTCGCGCGCCGTCGAGAGCCAGCCATCCCAATCAAGGATCTCCGGCACCGGCTGTCCGGGAAAGTAATCATCCACCTTCATCCCATGCCAGCGGCGGGGATTGTTCATGAAGGCGGTGATGCGGTCCACGTTGCGGATGATTCCTTCGTCCACCCATGTCTTGAACTGGAAGTAGTTGGCCTCGGAGTGCCCTTGATTGCCCATCTGACAGGCCACGCCGTATTTCTTCTCCCCCGCCATCATCAGCTCGATCTGCAGGTAGCTGTGTGCCATGGGTTTCTCGACGTAGAGGTGCTTGCCAAGCGACATCGCCAACATCGACACGGGGAAGTGCGAGAAATCGGGCGTGGCCACGCAGACGGCATCGATCTTGTCCTCCATGGCATCGAACATCTTCCGGAAGTCCTGGAAGCGCGGCACGCCGGGGAACATCTTCAGGATGTGCTCGGTGTGCGGGGCTCCCATTTCCGTGTCGCACAGGGCCGTGATCTCGGCCAGGCCGGTCCGGTGGAGATCCTGAATGACATCCCGGCCCCGGTTGCCGATGCCCACGCAGGCGAGACGGACTTTCTGCCGGCCGGGCGCGGCCAGCAGGATGTTCGGAAAACAAGCGCTCGCCGCCCCCGCGGAGAGGGCGCCTTTCAGAAACGAGCGGCGTTGGATGACCGCGGGCTTTGGAGTCATGGGAACGTGGGAATTCATGGGTTCAGTAAAAAATCGCAGCGGAGGCATCAGGCTCAAGGGACCCGGATCTTGATGTTGCGGAACGAGACGAGGTTCCCGTGGTCTTGCAAGAGGATGTGGCCATCCTTCCATTCGCCGAACTCGGGGATGTCCTTGTATTTGCTCCGGGCCACGAGGTCCCGGAAACCGGCGGAGCCCCGATCATATTCGAGAACCTTCTCGCCATTCAGCCAGTGCTCGATGCGGTCTGAAGTCGCCACGATGCGCGCGGTGTTCCACTCACCGATCGGATTCACCTTCTTCCCATCCTTGGCGGTCTTCAGGTCATAGAGCGACCCGATCGTGCGGTTCCCGTCACGCCCCATCTTGGCGTCCGGGTGGCGGACATCGTCGAGAATCTGGAACTCCAGCCCGATGGCGGACCCGACCGCGGTGGGGCGTCCGGTGTGGCGGTCGATCGGCTTCAGATTGGGCTGCACGAAGTACTTGATCCCGCTGTTCGCTCCTGCGGTGATCTTGAAATCGACCATCAACTCGAACGCCTCGAAGCGCTCCTTCGAGATGATGTCACCGCCGCCGGTCGACTCTCCTCCGTCGGTTGGTAGCACGGAAAGCACGCCATCCTCGATCTTCCAACCGCTTGTCGGAAAGAATTCGGACTTCGGCGAGCGCCATCCGTCCGAGGTTTTTCCATCCCACAGCAAGCGCCAACCGTCTTGCTTTTCCGTCGCGGTCAGGGTGTTGGGAGGGGCGGGATCGGCCGCCAATGCGGACAACAGGCTACCGAACAGGCCGAGGTGGAGCATCAGGAGGGCTTTCATGAATCAGGCGACAATGGATCTTTCGTAAGTTCGGGAGGGAGCCGGTAACCGGGACGTCCGGTGAAAAGCGTCACCCTCCTAAAAGGTATTCGACTTCGGGACCTGTTTCCCGACAGCGAATTTCATGATGTCGCGGAAATCCTGTTCCCGATGACGGTCGCGTTCGCTGGACAAGAATCGCCTTCACGGTTCTCCACCCCGATGATACAGGCTCCTACTGGCGATGATGTCCGCCCCGGTGCAAACCCACCTTGCCGGAACCCCTCCCCCAACCCTTGGACGAGCTTACGAAAATCCTTAAAACCTCCAGCGGGACCGGCAGTCTCGCCTCGGAGGAGCTGTTGCCGTTGGTTTACGACGAGCTCCGGAACTTCGCCAAACGGCTCATGTCGAAGGGCGCGCTTCAAGGCACCCTGCAAGCAACCGCCCTGGTCCACGAGGCCTGGATCAAGCTTTCGAATCATGAGGGCCGGATCTGGTGCGACCGGACCCAGTTTTTCCGCACGGCGGCACAAGCCATGCGCCATATTCTGGTGGACCGCGCACGAGCCAAGATGAGTCTCAAACGTGGATCGAACCCGGAACGGATCTCCTTCCAGGCGGAAGGGCTCGATATCGCGGAAACCTCACCCGACGAACGAGTGCTGATGGTCGACGAAATGCTGCATCGTTTGGAAGTCGAGGATCCGGAGAGCGCGCGGGTGATTTCCCTCAAGTTCTTCGGTGGCCTGACGAACAAGGAGCTGGCGGCAATCGACGGAGTGACGGAGCGAACCGTGGAACGGCAGTGGGCGTTTGCGAAATCCCGGCTCTACCGCTTCATCCGTGAGGAAACCGGAAGGTGATGAGCGGGTCCATCGACAGGCTGCTTTTCGCCGCTGCCTGCGGCCTGGGTGATAGGGAGGAACGAGAGTCGTTCCTCGACCACGTCTGCCGCGACGATCCCGAGCTTCGGAAGCTGCTGGACGAAATGTTGACGGTGCATGTCGAAGCGGAGGAGTTCTTCACGTTTCCTCCGCCGCGGATTCCGGAGCCGCCGGAGCAGGCCCTGTCCGGGCGGAAGGAGGAGGAGCTGGGAACAAGGATCGGCCGCTACCGCTTGATCGAAAGAATCGGCGAAGGCGGTTGCGGCGTGGTCTATCTGGCCGAGCAACTAGAGCCGGTGTGGCGGAAGGTCGCCTTGAAGATCATCCGCGTGGGCATGGATACGGAGAGCGTCATCGCGCGCTTCGAAATCGAGCGGCAGGCATTGGCCCTCATGGACCACCCGAACATCGCGCGGGTGCTCGATGCTGGGGCCACCGCTACGGGGAGACCTTATTTCGTGATGGAGTTGGCGGAGGGCGAGAAAATCACGGATTTCTGCGATCGCAGGAGCTTCGGAGTGCCCCAGCGACTCGCTCTTTTCATCCAGGTCTGCGAAGCGATCCAGCACGCCCACCAGAAAGGCGTGGTCCATCGCGACATCAAACCTTCGAACGTCCTTGTCCGCGAGCATGAGGGCCGGCTGGTGCCGAAGGTCATCGATTTTGGGATCGCCAAGGTCACCGCGGGCGAGCTGCTGCCGGAAGGCACCGCGACGCGGACCGGCCAATTGATCGGCACGCCCGCCTACATGAGCCCCGAGCAGGCGGAAGGAGATGAGGACATCGACACCCGCAGTGACATTTACAGCTTGGGCGCCCTGCTGTTCGAACTGCTTGCGGGGTCTCCCCCCGTAGTTCTGGAAGGGCTTGCCATGGCCGGGGAGAAAGGAATCCGCGATGCCTTGCGGGAAGGCCCGAAGGAAACCCCATCCGCACGGTTGCTCAAGGTTGCTACCGAGAGCGCAGCCTTGATCGCAGCGCTCCGGGGAGTCGAGCCAGACCACCTTTCCGGGATTCTCGCGCGGGACCTCGACTGGATCGTGATGAAGGCGATCGAGCGAGATCGTCAACGGCGTTATGAGACGGCGAATGGGCTGGCTCTTGATGTTGCTCGATATTTGAAAGGGCAGCCGGTGGTCGCGCGACCGCCGAGCCGGTGGTATCTGATCACCAAGCTGGTGGGGCGCAACCGCGTCACCTTCGCTGCCGCCGGGATCGCGCTCTTCGGCTTGGTGGGAGGCTTCGGCGTTTCCACCTGGCTGTTTTTCAGCGAACGCAGCGCCCGGCATGAGCAGGCGAGGCTGCGGATGCTGGCGGAAAAAGCGACCGCCAACGAGGTCCGCCTCAGGGACAACGCGCGGGTGGCGGATCAGGTCAGGCAGGCTGCCGTCCTTCTGAAATACAACGACACCGAGGCCGCCGATCAGCTCCTCGACGGCCTCCAGCCGGAACGGATCCCGCGCTCGCTCGAAGCCTCCTCCACTTACATGCACGTCGCCAACTGGCACCTTTCGCAAGAGCGCTGGCAAATGGCGGCGAAGCGCTTCCATGCCTTGGGCCATGTCGTCACCAGCGTCGACATGACCGATTCCCAGGACATTTCCTTCCGTTTGCTGCCCGTTCTGACGGCGGTGAGCCTGTGGGGTGAGCCCGGCCATTACAGAAAGATCCGCGACCTGGCGATCGACCGCTTTGTTGACTCGGCGAACCCGATCGTGGCCGAACATGTGGTCAAAGCCGCTCTCCTTGAGCCTCCCGACTCCGCTACCTTGGAGGAACTCACGCCTTTGATCGCCGTCCTTGAGAATTCCCTGGAAATCCCCCAGACCGACAAGGGGCCTCACATGGTGGCTTGGCGCAAGTTCTCCCTCGCCCTGATGGCCTATCGGCGCGGCCGCTTCGAAGAGGCCGCAGCGAGGGCCCGTGAAAGCCGGGCATTGGCTTCCAACAGCGCTCCCAGGACCGTTTCCAACGAACTCCTCCTCGCCATGATCGACCTCAGGCAGGGCAAGGTGGACTCCGGTCGCGAAAGCTTGGCAGCCTTGAGGAAAGAAGTGGATGGTTGGTTGGCGGAGCCTTTTCAGATCACGAACCCGGACGGCACCCTCTGGTACAACCAGTATGCAACTTTGATTTTGCTGCTGGAGGCCGAGCAATTGGCCGGGGAAATCCTCCATTAGCGCCGGTGCCGGAGGGGCTTGCCCTGGGATGACCGAGGCGTGCCGTGGTGCGGGCGGCTGACGGGAACATCATCGCCCGGAAAAAAGCGTGTCGGGTCCGGGAGACAGAATCCGTCTTCCCATTTGAGGGCCGCTCTCCGCCCTGTGGAAATCACCAACCCCAGCAAAAACCCGACACTATGAAATTGCGAAACCTTCTCATCGCTTCAGGCCTCCTGAACCTCACGCTATCGAGCCACGGTGCCCTGATCGCCCACTACACCTTGGACGAAGGCGCGGGGGCGACCACCGCCGCCAATGAAGTCGGCGGTTCGACGGCCGGAGCGGTGGGCTCCCTCGTCACCACCGGCGTCACCGGTGTTTCCGGAAATGCCTACAGTTTCACAGGTGCCGCCGCGCAGGACAACATCGTCGACATGGGCAATGCCTCGTTCCTCCCCTCCATCGCGACGAGCGGGCAGTATACGTTTTCGGCCTGGGTCAATTCGTCCGAAGTTGTTGGTGGTCGCAATGTGGTGGTGTTTGCCGGCGACAGCGGCGACAGCAACAGCTACATCGACCTCGGAACGGCGATCGATGACCTGACTCCTCCCGGCCAGGCCTACATGCGCCATCGCGTCGATACGAACGGTGCCGGTGCGTCCAGTTTCTTTGGCGGTACCGATGGAGTTGTGGTCGATGGCACCTGGCATCATATCGCCATGACGGCGGACACCGGAACGCTGACGATCAATCTCTATGTTGATGGGGTTTTCAGAAGCACCGGAGCCATCGTCCCGGGTTCGTCCGGAAACTTCCCGCTCCTCAACAATTTTGAAATCGGCCGTCTCGGCCGCTCGGCACCGACGGATGGCTACCAAGGCCTGGTCGACGATGTGCAAGTGTATGACCACGCTCTTTCAGCCGGCGAAATCGCGTTCATTTTCGCCAACCCCGGCCAGGCCGTGCCGGAGCCTGGCTCTCTCGCCCTCGTCGGCCTCGGGGCACTGACGCTGATTCGCCGCAAGCGTGCTTGATCAAGCGGCCCGACACACGACGCCTCTCCAACGCATCCCCGGACCCAGCCGTCCGGGGATGCCTGTGAGCGCGGGCAATCCCGGCAAGATCTCACATTCGAACCCCAATCCATGAACAGAATCCATCTTTTCTTAATCCCGGCCGCGCTTTCCACAGTGGTCGATTGCCGTGCCGATCTGATCGCCCACTACAAGTTCGACGAAAGCAGTGGAGCAACCACCGCCGCAAATGAAGTCGTCGGTTCCTCGACAGGTGTGGTGGGTGCATCGGTCACCACCGGAGTAGCCGGGATCTCCGGAAGCGCCTACAGCTTCACGGGCAGCTCCACGCAGGACGACATCGTCGACATGGAGAACGCTTCGTTTTTCCCCTCCATTACCTCCAGCGGCCAATACACGTTTTCAGCTTGGATCAACTCGTCCGAACTCGCTGGCGGCCGCAATGTGGTCGTCTTTGCTGGCGACAGTGCGGATAGCAACAGCTACATCGACCTCGGCACTGCGATTGATGAGCTAACCCCCCCTGGCCAAGCCTACATGCGTCACCGTGTCGACACGAACGGTCCAGGTGCGTCCAGTTTCTTTGGCGGCACCGATGGAGTGGTGGTCGATGGCACATGGCATCACATCGCCATGACGGCGGACACCAGCACGTTGACGATCCGCCTCTACGTGGATGGCGTCTTCGCAAGCAGCGGTGCCCTCGTTCCCGGTTCCTCCGGGAACTTCCCGATCTTCAACAACTTCGAGATCGGTCGCCTTGGCCGATCCTCCCCTACCGATGGGTATGAGGGCCTCGTCGACGATGTCCAAGTCTACGACAAAGCGCTTTCCGAGGCCGAAATCTCCTTTCTTTTCAACAACCCGGGTGAAACTTTCTCCGAAGACGACACGGATTTCGACGGCCTCGCGGATGCTTGGGAGATCCTCTACTTTGGCAACATCGAGGCCTTCTCGGGCGACGATATCGGACCCGATGCGGACGGTGCGACCAACTTGCAGGAACAGGCGGCAGGCACCAATCCCACCATTCCGGATACGGATGGGGACGGCCGCACTGATGGTGCTGAACTCAATGTGGCTCCTCTGACCCATCCTCTGGATCCTGACTCGGACGATGATCAGCTCACAGACGGTGAAGAAGTGGACATCCACGGCACCGATCCAAACAGTGGGGATACCGATGCAGACGGACTTCCGGATAAATGGGAACTCGACAACTCTCTGAGCCCATTGAGTGATGTGGGCGACGACGGGGCTTCCGGCGATCCCGACGAAGACGATTCGATGAACTCGAACGAGTACAACGACGGAATCGATAGCTCCGATCCCCACGACGCTGACTCCGACGATGACGGCTTGAGCGACGTGCAGGAAGATCGCTTCGGATCATGGGCAGGTCTGGAATTCACGGGAACCAGTCCAACCAATCCCGACACCGATGGCGACGGCTTCCTCGACGGCGAGGAGAACCCCGATCTCGAATACGTCGCGGGCGTCACCCCGGGCACCGATCCCAATATCGCGGACAGTGATCTCGACGGCTTCGGCGACAAGGCGGAGTTTGATTTCGGCAGCGATCCCACCGATTTCGAATCCTTCCCCGTGGTGGCCAGGGGGCTGGTGGCCCACTACAAGTTCGACGAAGCCGCCGCTGCCACGACCGCCGTCAATGAACTGGGTAACAGCCCGGGGGTCATCGGTACCGCGGTCAACACCGGTGTCACAGGCATGTCTGGCAACGCATACCAGTTCAACGATCTGGCTACTCAAGAGGGCATCGTGGACATGGGGCTGGCGGAGTTTCTCACCGATATTCTCGCCACCAAGGCGCTGACATTTACCGCCTGGATCAAGTCGACGGATGTCTCCAGCGGGAGAAACGTCGTCATCTCCGCTGCCAACAGCGCCGTGGCAAACAGCTATGTGGATATGGGCATCGTCGGCGAAGGCCTCTCGCTTGGCTCACTTCATGGACGCCTCCGCCCCAACGGCAATGGCAACATCACCGAAAGTTTCAGCAGCGCTGAGCCGAACGCGACTTTCGTGACCGATGACGAATGGCACCACATCGCTCTGACGATTGACGTGGAGGCCTCGGCTCTCCGGATTTTCGTGGATGGCCTCCAAGTCGGTGCGGACCGAGCGCTTGTTTTGGCAACGTTGCCGGTATTCAACAACTTCGAGGTCGGTCGTCTTGGGCGCGCGGTGCCTACGGATGCCTTCGAGGGTCTTGTCGATGATATCCAGGTCTACAATGAAGCATTGAGTCCGGCCCGGATCGCCTCGCTCTATGCCATGCCGGGCGTGTCGGCGGATGAAGACCGGGACCGGCTGGACGATCAATGGGAGATCACGTTCTTCGGCAGCATCGAAGCCCAGGATGGCTCGGGCGATCCGGACGACGACGGCTTTACCAACGAAGAAGAGGAAACCGCGGGGACGTCTCCGGTGCCGGCAACCGCCGCCCTCGAAGTCACCTCCGTGAATTTCACTCCGGGCGGCGATTTCATCATCCAATTCACCGGCGAACCGGGCACCACCTATCAAATCACCAAATCCGCCGATCTCGACGGATTTGTTCCCCTCACACCACCCGTCACCGCCACGACGGATGGAGCCGGTCAAGGCGGGGCCACCGTGCCTGCCGCGGAGGCCTCCGAAGACGCGGAATTCTATCGCGTCGAAAGCCAGTAGCGCCTTCCCGCTCCGCGCTCTCACGTCCGGGATTTCTCGTCGACAGCCCCTGGGGTTCTGTCCCGAGGGGTCCCGGGCACTCTTTCCCACCCGTCTTCCATCATCCTCCGTGAATCGACTTTGGGCCCTTCTGCTCTCTCTTGGTCTTGTCTCCGTGCTCCACGCCGCGCCGCCTTCCTCCTCCGGCTTGGCGCTCCATTTCGATGCCTCGGACATCGATGCCCAGAAAAACACCTCCCTCCTCGACGGCGAAGCGATCACCGTTTGGAAGGACCTTTCAGGAAACCAGCTCGACCTCGACATGCCGACCGGCACGCCGACCTACATCCAACCCGGTCCGGGATTCGGCGGCCTGCCCGTGGTGCAGTTCAATCCGGTCGACTTCAATGGAGCGGACTACCTCAGCAGGGCCGCAGCCCCAATCCATGATTACCCCTTCACCGTGTTCGCCGTCGTGCGCTCCGCCACCACCCGCAACGCGGTCATCTTCTCCCTGGTCGACGCCCAGAGCCGCGAAAAAATGGCGGGCATCCGCTTCGTCTATGAAGGTAACGGCGAGCCCGGGCGCATCAGCCTCTTCCGCCGCAATCCCGTGTGGGTCGAGGCACCCAGCAGCGAGGCTTTCAACGACAATGCGTTCCACATCGTCACCGCCCGATTTGTGAATCCATCGCTCGCGCGACTCTACGTCGATGGCCAGTTGAGGGCCACCTCGGAGACTCACATCGCCCTGCCTACCTTCAACCGCTTCGACCTTGGAAACAACGGTCGCAACCAGTCCACCACCGATCCCTACGAGGGCCAGATCGCCGAGTTGATGGTCTACGACGAGGACCTGGACGGAAGTGAACGGAGAGAAGCGGAGGCCTATCTCTCGGAGAAATGGATCACCGGCCGGGCGGGCATCGCCACCACCCACAACGCCGTCGATTTCGGATCGGTCGCCCTCAGTGAACCGCAGAGCCGCGAGATCACGATCACCCACAGTGGCGCCGAGGACGGCAGCATCACGATCGAAAGCCTCGATCTAGGGTCGCTCGGCGACTTCTCCCTGCGCGCCTACCTCAACGAGGAGGAGCTCGAGCCCGCCGACCCGACCGCCTATCCCTTCACCCTCTCGCGGGCCTCGGGCGATGAACTCCGTCTGGTGGCGACGATCACGCCGACTGCGGGCGAGCTCGATTACCACGGTTCGCTCCGGATTTTGAGCAACGCGGAGAACCAACCTGATCTCGCCATCCCCCTCACCGCCCGCCTGCGGAACCGCGTTGGTGTGACGGACTACGAGAATCATCGTAGCGAGGGAAACCGGATCCATTTCGATCTCCAGGGAAATGCCGAAGTGTGCCTTACGCTGAATACGGCGGCCATGGCCCGGATTCAATACGCTCCCGACGGGGAATTCCGATCGGACGATTCCCCCGACTATTTCATGGTCCGGAAATTCGCGTGGGACCCGGTCACCTACAGCATCCAGGACCATGGTTCCTATCTCGGGATCCACACCTCCGCCATGACCGTCCGGGTGCAGAAGAGCCCGTTCCGTATCCAGCTTTACGACCCCTCGAATACCATTCTGATCGTCAAGGATTCGGACGAGGAAGGGATGTACGCGGAGCAGGGGCAGCGGGGAGTGGTCCGGGTGGAGAACGACGGTGAACATGCCCGTTTCGGTTTCGGTAGCGGCGATCACGGGCATTCGCGTCCGCTCGACAAACGGGCGGGCTATGACCAGTTCACGGTCACCCACGGTCGCACCTGCGTTCCCTTTTTCATGAGTATGGCCGGTTACGGCGTGTTTCTGAATACGGTCGAGAAAGACACGGCGTTCGATGACTCGGGAGGATTCAGGACGACGGGATTTCTCGATTACTGGTTCATGGTCGGGGATTTCAAAAAGGTGCTCGGTCTCTACAGCGAGCTGACCGGGCGGATGAACCTGTTTCCCAAATGGGGCTACGGCTTCATGCTCTCGAAGTATGGGAACGACAACGCCACCCAGGCCGAATTTCTGGAATGGATCCACCGTTTGCGTGACGAGGGCTATCCCACTGACTCGTACGTCTTCGATTATGGCTGGCGCGGCGCGAAGTTCGATCCGCACCGCTGGAATGCGCAGCGTTACCCTGATATCAGCGCGATGTTCGCGGAGGCGCGGCAGCTGGGTTTCCACATCGGACTTCACAACAACAAGGGCACGCCCGAAGCAGGCAATGGCAATTTCGCTGATCCGGGCGTCGCCGAGAATTGGTGGCGCGCTCACTGGGATAACGTGATCGAACCCGGCCATGGCGATTGGTTCTGGCCGGATGAGTTCGACGTCGCCGGCGATAACCTGATGGCGAACCGCGCTGCCAAGATTGTTCATGAGCGGTGGCTTGAGGCGACGACGGACCAGCGTCCGATGTTCCTGACCCGCGGCGGCTTCGCCAACCACCATTTTTCCTCAACATGGTCCGGCGACATCCCGAATACGATTGCCGAGATGAGCGAGCAGATCACGGGGGCCCTTGCGCTCGGCATGTCCGGTTACCCGTGGTCTTCCAACGACCTCGGCGGCTTCTTTGCGAAACCCTCGGACGAGCTCTACATCCGATGGGTGGCCCAGTTCGGTGCGTTCAGCGGACTCATGCGTGCTCACGGCCACGATGGCCGGGAGCCTTGGCTGTATGGCGAACGCGCCCAAGAGAATCTCCGCCGTTACCTGAAGATCCGCTACCGGCTTTTCCCCTACATCTACACCACTGCATGGCAGGGTGCCCGGCACGGCATCCCGATGATGCGAGCAATGGCGATCGAGCATCCTGCCGATCCGGAAGCATGGACAAAGGACAGCCAATATTATTTCGGCGATTGGCTGCTCGTCGCTCCCGCCCTTTCCACCCAGGACACCCAGGTTTCCGTCTGGCTTCCTGAAGGAACCTGGTATGACTTCTTCGACCCGAGTGTAAGCCACGAAGGCGGCCGGACCATCACTGTCAGCGCGACCCTGGATCAGATTCCGGTATTTGTGAAAGCGGGAGCGATCATTCCGAGCGGACCGGACGTCTCCCATGCGGATGCGAAGCCCCTGAACCCTCTGACTCTAGACCTGTATCCCGGTGTCCACGCCACCTCTTACCGCCTCTACGAAGACGACGGTATCACTCGGGCCCATTTGCTTCAGGACGCGTACAGTTTTACGAACTTCACGGCACATCGTCCTCAGAAAAACACCCTTCGATTCACCAAGGGGACAACTGAAAATGGAAATCCGGCGGTGTTCTCTCCTGCCCTTCCACGAGGCACCGTCATACGTGCCCACCAGTGGAGCGAGGAACCACGCATGGTGTTGATCGGCAGCAACCTGGTTCCCCGGTCGGAATCCCTCACGTCTCTGGAGAATCAGAATAGCGGGTGGTTTTGGACCCGGGAGAGCGAGCAACTCATCATCCGCTTCACCGACGATGGCTTCGAGCATCGGATCGTCGCCAGCGCGACCCTTCTCGACAGCGATGGCGACGGGTTGAATGATCTCCGCGAGGCGGAGATCGGAACGGACGTCTATCAAGCCGACACCGACGGCGATGGCCAGAGCGATCTCATGGAGGTTTCGTTCGGTATTTCACCCGTGGACTCGTCGTCCCGCGTCTCCGTGTCCGGCAGCGTCATTTCCGATGATCCGTCCCAGTTCCAGGTCACTTGGCCGAGTGCCCCGGGAACCCTCTATCTTGTGGAAAAATGGCAGGAAGTCGCTCGGGCATGGCAAACGATCGCGGAGTTGCTCGCCACCACCAGCACTTCCCATTTCAGCTGGCCGATGACCGAATCAAAAGTGATTCTCAGAATCCGCTCGGACGCAACCCATCAGGAATAGCAGCGGATTTCACGATGTCGTGGAAAGGGCCGGACGACGAATTGCCCCCACCTCCGTCTTCATGCTTGTCCTGGTTCCGGATTCTTTGTTATTCTGAGATCTTCGCATTCCGAACGTATCGATAGAACCACCTGTTTCTTCTCCGCAATCCCGGCCACCGGGGTTTTCCGTCCATCCTTGAAAAGGGAGTCTTTTTGTCCGTTATGAAAACACTACTTCTGACCTCGATCCTCACCGTTTTTGCAGCCTGGGCTCCGGCACAAGCGGCGACCATCCTGTTCTCGCTCGAAGGAAGTGCCGGCTCCGGTCTTCTGCCGGGCAATGAAACCGGAATCCTCAACGGGACACCCGGAAGCGGCGGCGTCGTCGGCTCGGGCATTTCGTTCGATGATCTGACGATGACGCTCTCGATCGACATCGGCTGGGGCTCCGGCAACGGCTTCACCGATTTGACCGGGGTGGCAACCGCCGGGCACATCCACGGCCCCACTGCCAGCGGCGGCACCGCGGCGTTCGTTGAGAATGCCGGGCCGCTCCTCTTCCTCAGCACCGAGTCCGGCTGGGACGCCAGCGCGAGCAGCGGTGGTTTTCAAGGTGACTTCACGCTCACCGCCGGCCAAGCGATCGACCTGATGGACGGAAAGTTGTATATCAATGTCCACACCGCAACCAACGGTGGCGGCGAGATCCGTGGAAACCTCGTGGTGGTTCCCGAGCCGAGCTCATCTTTTTTGATCGCCGCAGCCCTCGGCACGGTTTGCCGCCGCCGCCGCCGACATTGATCGATGAGAAACCGGGGTGCCAGACGACTTTGCTGACGAAGGCGACCTGCCGGTGGGAATCGCCGAAGTGCACGCGTTCGAGGTGGAGCCGCAACTTCTTCCCTCGCACGTCGATGTCGCGCTGATACCAAGCCGGACCCGATATGGTGGCGCGGCGGGGTGAGGAAGAATGGCATCTTGAAATTCTCGTCCGTCTGCCATTAGCCGGGTCCCGCTGTTTTTCTCCGAATCCCTGGGCGGCCAGCAAGGCGAATCCGAGGAGCAGTGGTTTCATGCGGATGGGGTGACTTGAAGTTGGCTTTGGAGTTCGACAGCGCGGGGTTCGGCGGCGTCGAAGGCGAGGACCTTGTCGATCGCCGCGGCGGCTTGGTCGAGCCGGCCGAGCCCGTGACACGCGAGCGCGATGAGCAGTTGGGCGCCGGCATCGCGGCGGGCCTGGAGGTCTTCATCGAAAACCAACAGGTTCGGCAGGCTGGTGGCGAAGTAGTCGATCTTCGCAGGCTCGGCGAGCATGGCGCGGGCGTGGTCGATCATATCGCGGAACACCTCGTCGCCATCCTCATTCCGGCCAAGGGCTTTGAGCGAGAGGCCGCGGAAATACGACAGGGGCGAGTGCGCGGAGACCGCCATGTTGGTGAAATCGCCGTCCTCGGATGCGGATGCCTCGAATGCGGCGTCCGCTTCGGAAACGCGACCGAGTTTCCTCAAACTACTGCCAATCCAGTAGTTCACATCGGCCTTCGCCTGGAGCGGGTGGTAGGCCTCGCCGAGCGATTCGGGAGTGTCCGTCGCAAGCAGGAACTCGCGGTGGGCCGCGGCGGCGTCACCCCGCTCGAGGGCCTCGCGGCCGAGGGCGATGCGTGCCGCGGTGTATTGGCGGAGCACCGTGCCTTCGCCGCCCTCCCACGGGTGGAAACGCCGCGAGAGCAGCAAGTCGAGGGCTTGCCGGTGTTGGCCGGTTAGATTGAGGAGCGCGGCAAGCTCGACAGTGGCGTCGTCGCGTTGAAGCACCAGTTCGCGGTGAGTGGATAGAAACGCCAGCCGCTCCTCGGGCGGGCGGTTCTGTTTTTTGGCAAGTTGATCGGCCTCGACGACGAGCCGGGCGTCGCCGGGATCAAGCTCCATCGCCTTGGCATAACAAGCCGCCGCGCGTTCGGCATCGCGGGCATGGTTCCAGAGGGCGATGCCGAGGTTTCGGTGGACCTGGGAGATGGTCGTGCCGGCCCGGGCCGCGGTTTCCCAAGCGGCGATCGCGTCGGTGTGGCGGCGGCGATCGAACAACAGATTGCCCAGGCCATACGCCGCCAGCGGGTCCGCGCCAGGCTGGGCTAGCGCCCATTCGAGCACGAGCATCTCGCCGAGGCGGGAGGGAAAGAAATGATCCGCCTTACAGGCGTGGGCGGTTGCGAGATCGGAGGGATCGCCTGATAGATGGGCCCGGAGGTAACGCGTCATCGGGCTGCGGGAGAGCGGATTGGGCACTGCGGTCGGCTCGACGGGGGCGTCGTGGTGGGCGTCGAGCAGGGGGAGCGCTTCGTCGGTGAAGCCGGCTTCGACGAAGTCAAAGACGAGGTCGAGGATGGTCTGGGCGTCGTTGCGGCAGGCGGCGGGAATGCGGATCTCGGCATGGCGGATGAAATCCGCCGCCACGGTGGCCCAATGGTCGAGCGGGTCGCTGGCGAGGAGTGCGTCGAGGATGGCGAGCGCCTCGTCCTTCCGCCCGAGGCGGTGGAGGGCGAGGGCCTTGAGGATTTTCGCCTTGTTGTGGTCGCGGTTGGTGGCGAGCGATTCGTCGAGATGATGGAGGGCGCGGTTGAAATCCCGGCGGCGGCAGGCGATGGCGGCGAGTTGGTAATGGGAACTACTGCGCCATTCGTAGTTCCACGCGGCCTTGGCCAGGAGCGATTCGGCGGTAGCGTCTTCGCCGAGGAAGCGGAGAGTCAGACCGAGGAAATAGTGCGCCTCGCCGGTGACGGGATTCGGATGGCGGGAGGTAAGGCGGGCGATGGCGGTCTTGAGAAAAGCCCGGGCTTCGGCGAGTCGGCCGCGGGAGAGATGGCGTTTGCCGAGGGCGAGATTGGCGCGGGCGTCGAGCGGGTCGATTTCGAGACAGCGACGGAGGTAGGGTTCCGGATCGCGGGTCGGGTGGCGGTATTGTTCGAGGTGCTCGGCGATGAAGTAGAGTTCGTCGGCGGAATCGATCTCCTTCGCGGCGGGCGGTTCGATCGCCTGGGCGCGGTCGCGAGTGAGGGTGGAAACATCGACCGGGCGGTAGTCGAGAACCAGAGTGCCATGGGTATCGCGCAGTTCCGCGAGGAGCTCGGCGGGATTCTCGCCGTCGAAGCGCAGCGACTCATCGGTCCAGGCCGCACCGGGTTTCAGGGCGATGTCGAAGCGACCGAGAACGCCGCGGTTTCCGGAGATGACGAGCGTGCCCTCGAAGGATTCGGAAACATTAAGACCGAGGATGATCGTGCGGTCGTCGCGAATGCTGAGGGCGATCGCCGCGCGGGTGTTTGCCTGCTGGACCGGGCCGATGTCGCGGATGGGCCACCAGAATTGCGAGAAGGTTTTGGTTTCGTAGGGGAGGAGGTAGGTGAAGTCGGGTTGGTTGTCGGTATAAACGCCGGCCATCAGTTCGACGTAGGGGCCGTTGGTATCGGTGAGTTCGCGGTCCCAGGTCCGACCGAAGGGGTGATTTCCCCAGGTCCATTGCTTTTTGCCGGGGGCGATGTGGCGGTCGGCGACATGGACGAAGCCGCCGTTTGCCGCGAAATCATAGCCGCCGAAGAAATCGAAGCCGGTCTGGCAGACCATGTAGCTGGTGGGCACCGGGATGTTTTTGTACCAACTCAGGTCGTTGGCTCCGGGGCGGTTCTGATAGTCGATGCCGTAGTAGGGGTTGTTCGCGACGGGAAACGACGACAGCGCGCGCACCGCGTGGTCGGCGACGTAGTGGACGTCGGGCGGAAAGAACGATTGGTAGCGGTCGTGCACCATGGCGGCAACGTTCGCCCACCACAGGAAGGTGCGGGTGAAAGGCGTGCGGTTGTAGAGCCGGGCGCGCAGTTCGATGAGCGACGAGCGGGGTCGCAGGCGGATCCCGTGCATCCCCTTCATGCGGTCAAGCGGGTCGTGCTCGGACATCCAGATCGTCGCGGCTCCGTCCGCTTCGCGTTCGATGTGGACATCCGTCGGCATGAACGTCCCCGGCCGGTGGTGTTGCGGCCAGTTGAACTCGACGCCGCCGGAAATCCACGGCCCCGCCAACCCGACGAGCGCCGGTTTGATCACATCCTGCCGGTAGAAAAAATCATAGTCGCCGTTCGTCTTGTCCTGGCCGAGGAAGATGCGGCCGCCGATTTCCGGAAGCATGACGAGGCGGATGAACCCGTTTTCCAAACGGGCGGATTGATAAGTTACGGGAACAACTTCGTCGTGGACCTTGTCGATGAAGGGAAGCGGATAGACCTTCCCGTTGGATCCCTGATAGACGCGCTTTTCGAAGAAGACCGGATTTTTCTCCGGCACCCCGACGGGATAGGTCGGGATTTCGAGGGGTTCGAGGACGGCTTTGACGTGCATGGAGGGATCAGCGGAAAATGAAGAACAGGACGGCGACGCCGGCGATCACCAGGGCGGCGGCGATTTTGACAATGGGCTCGGTGTTGAGGGCGATGTCCTCGCGGACCGGGAGTTTCCGAGGCCCCGGCAGGGGGCGGGCGAGGGTGATCGCGACCATCGTGGCGAAGACGACGGAGAAGGCGCAGAGGACCTGGGTGAGGTAGTGCATTTCAAACCACGGCGTCTCCAGCACGCGTTGGAAGAGCCCTTGTTTCGTGGCAACTTGAAAAAACGAATAGGCGAGCGGTCCGAGGATCAGGGCGGTGAGACCGGCCGCAGCGGGGGCGCGGGGCAGAAGAAACGCCCCCAGAAAGGCCCCGACCACGCCGGGCCAGATGAACCCCTGGAACTGCTGGATGAAGCCGAACACGCCGTCGGTCAGCAGCGGCGCGGTCAGACAGCCGATCACCACGAAGGTGACCGTCAGCACCCGCCCAAGGAGGACGATCGATGCCTGGGAGGCGCGCGGCCGGATGAGGCGCTGATAGATATCGATCGATGCGATGGTGGAGGCGGAATTCAGCAGTGAGGCCAACGTGGAAACGATGGCTCCGGCGACGGCGGCGAAGATAAAGCCGCGGAGTCCGGGGCCAACGAGGTGCTTGATGAGCGTGGGGTAGGCGGCGTCCGCCTTGTCTACGAGTTCGTCCGGATAGAGGTTCGAGGCCATGATGCCGGGCATGACGATGGCGAAGGGGACGAGCAGCCACAGCGCGCCCGCGAAGACCATACCGAGCTGGCCATCGCGCAGGGTCTTGGCGGCGAGGTTCCGCTGCACGATGAACTGGTTCAAACCGCAGTAGTAGATCATCACGATCCACATGCCGGTGAAGACCGTGTGCCGGGGGAGTTCCGCATACCCGGGATGATCGGGGGGCAGGAGCAGCTTGAGTTTGTCCGGATTCGCGGCGGAGAACGCGTCCCAGCCGCCCGAGGCATCCAGCCCGAGGAAAAAGACGATCATGCCGCCGGCGAGCAGGGAAAGGCCCTGGATGAGGTCGGCGTAGGCGATGGCCTTGAGACCGCCGGTGGCGGCGTAGAGGGTACCGATGGCACCGATGATCCACACTCCGGTGCCCATCGGAATGCCGACCAGGATCTTGAGCGCGGTGGCGCCGGTGTAGAGCACGGCGGTGAGCAGCACGCCGACGTAGATCACCACGGTCAGGACGGCCATCACGCTGCGGGTTGCGCGGCTGTAACGGTATTCGAGGAACTCGGGCATCGTGTAGATGCCGGCGCGCAGGAAACGGGGCAGGAGCGTGATGGCGATGATGGCGATGAACACCGAACCCATGAGCTGCCATGCGGCGACGGCGAGACCTTGGTTCGCTGCTCCGGCCCCGGCCATGCCGACCATTTGCTCCGAGGAGATGTTCGCGGCGACGATGGAAATGCCGATGATCGGCCAGGTCAACGAGCGGCCGCCGAGGAAGTAGTCGCTTTCCTTTTCGTCCCGAACAGGCCGGCTTTTCCAGAGGCTGACGCCGATGACGATGATGAAGAAGCCGACGAAAGTGGCCAGGTCGAGCGGGTTCATGAGTTTCTGGGTTTCCTCTCTTATACGTCGCGGCGTGTGGACGCACCATGGAGGATTGGATGAAATGAATGGACATTCCGATGGTTTTCAGGAGTCTCCTCGAAGCATGTCCGCCGATGAGCCGACCCGCCAGGAGGGTTTCCCCGGGCAGCGTTTGGTGGTGGTGCCACCGACGCTCGTAAAGCGGGCCCTGAAGGCACCGATCACGCGGGACCTGTGCGTGACGCACATCGGTTCCTTCATCGCAGCATCCTCGCATTCGGTTCGGCGTCCGAAGGGTGCTGCGCAGCATGTGATGATTGGCTGTGTGGCGGGAAAGGGGAGCGGCTCGGTGGAGGGCAGCGAATGGCGGCTGGGGCCGGGTGAGCTGGTCTTCCTGCCGCCGGGACGGGAACACCACTATCGCTCGGACGGTGAGCGACCATGGACAATCTTCTGGGTTCACTTCCAAGGAAAGCGGGCAAGGGATTATCTTGGGATGTTAGGAATGGCTGGCGAGGTCGGGGTGGTGAAGCTGGACGCGCCGCGGAGCGTGACGGAGGCCTTCGAGGACACCATCCGGCATACGGTTCACGGCTTCAGTGAGTTGGCGATGCTCGGAATGTCCACGGCGTTCGCACGTCTGTTGGGCTTGGTGCGGGTTCACCAAAGCCGCTTGGGCGGCAGGACGCGCGGCGGCGAGCTGCGCGTGCAGAACGCGCTTTCGAAGATGAGAGGTGACTTGGCGCATGCGTGGTCGGTCGAGGAACTCGCGGCGCTGGCGGGCATGAGCGTGCCGCATTTCACCGACCGTTGCCGGCAGCAGAGCGGCATGCCGCCGCTGGCGCTGCTGATCCGCCTGCGCTTGCAGAAGGCGATGGAGCTGCTCCACAGCGGCACCTGCAACGTCAGCGAGGCCGCCCAGGCCGTGGGCTACAGTGATCCCTTTTATTTCTCGCGGCTTTTCAAACGCCACATGGGAGTGGCTCCCAGCGCCTGCCGCGCCGGGGAGTGACATCTCACGCAGGTGCAGGAACTGTGCTTTAGCTTCTGATTTTCAGGAGGGCCGACAACGGGTCCGATGAGCCTGCGGAGGTTTTCCCCTTAAGATCGGAAGGACTGCGGCCATTGCGGCGGTCCGTAGCGAAGAAGACCGCCCGCTGGTGCGACAGCTTGAGATCCCGATCGTTCATCTCTCCAGCTGGGACGTCGATCTCCATGACATTCCCCGTGTCGGCTCCCGGCCCCTTGCTCGTCCTTCCGACTTAACCGGACAAGCCCCAAGGCCATTTCTTTGCCTTGGCGTGCACGCTATGCCCGTCGCCTTGGACTTCGCCTCGGATCTCATCCTTGGCTGGGGTTCATGATAAAACCTGTGCTATTCAACATATGAAACCCATCCGTTTCGTCTCTCGCTCGGCCGTCGTCACGTCGTCCTTGCTGACGCTCTCCGTAGCTTCGCCCATTTTCGCCGCGAGCGATTCGTGGGATGGCTCCACCGACTCCCTCTGGGAAACCGCCACCAACTGGTTGACCGATACCGCGCCGCCCGGGGCCGGTGAAACGGCGACCTTCAACGGTCCCGGCAATGGCAACACCACCATTGATCTTGGCCTGGGTGTGACCCTCGGCTCGCTCGTTTTCGACACCCCTTTGGCCGCGCCCTATGCGATCGGCACGGACGCGGACGGCAGTCAGGTGCTCACCCTCGACACCACCGGCAACGCCATCGCGATGAACCTGGGCGTGGCGAACGACCAGCTGGTCAACGCCGATCTGGACCTCACCGTCACCCGTACGGCGGCGACACCCGGAACCTATTATTCCGTGGTCAATGACAGCCTCACGAACGCCCTCACCCTCGCCGGCAACATCAGCGCCAGCACGACTGGCGTGAAGGTTTTGAATCCGACCGGCAGCGGAAACCTGCTGGTTTCCGGTGCCATCACGCCCGGCAGCGGCAGCATGAGTATCTTCAAGACCGGCACCGGTACGCTCACCCTCTCCGGTGGCGGCACCTTCAGCGGAGCCGGCGTGACGGACGGCGCTAATTTCGCTTCTTCGGCGGTTTTTCGTGAAGGAACCACCATTCTCTCCGGAGGCGCCTACACCAATTCGAACGGGGAACTCGTCATCGGCGGCGTGGTCACCCATGGCGGTGCCGGCACCGACACCACGCTCCAGCTCGACAACGACGCCACCCTCTCCGGCATGAACTGGTTGAGCATCGGGCGCGGCAACGGAACCGGTGCTGTCTCCTCCAATCTCATCCTCAATGACACCTCGTCGGTCTCGGCCGAACGCATGAGCGCTGGCTTCAACGCCGGCAACGCCGCCAATACGCCCAAGGGCGCGATCGCCTTGAATGGCGACTCCTCATTGAGCATCAGCCAGAAGGATATCAAAGTCGGTGAGTCCGTTGGCTCGGACTTCACCGTGACGGTCAATGACAACGCGACCGTGACCCAATCCGGAACCGGGGACACCTTTGGTGACCAATCGACAGCGGCACTCCAGATCGGGAGGGAAGGTACGGGCGCAGTGATCATGAACGGCGGCACCCTCACCACGCCGTCCACCGACCTTGCCCGCGGGGTGAACAACGCGTCCGCCCAGAACGGAACGCTCACGATCAAGACGGGCGCCACCTACAACAACCTCGGCGATTTCCGCACGGGCTTCGCCGGTGGCGCCAGCAGCCAGGCCCATCTGAATCTTGAGGGCGGCACGCTCAACATCGGAGCCACGACCGCACGCACGCTGTACGTCGGCACCTGGGACCTCACCCAGTCAACCGTCACCATCGACGACGGCAATCTCAACCTGAACACGAACAGCAGTATCCGCTTCAACCAACGGACCGGGACCGGCGCGAAAGTGATCAATTTGAACGGGGGAGCCATCACGTCGTTCAGCGACGATCAAACCACCGCGAACGGTTCCGGCGTTCTGGACCTCATGCTGCAAGGCGGGGGCGGCTCCAACAACACCTTCAACCTCAATGGCGGCACGCTCACCGTCCGCCAGGTGGTTTCCTCCACGAACAATGGCACCCGCACCTTCAACTTCAACGGCGGCACGCTCAAGGCCACCGGGGACACGACCAACTTCTTCAATCTCGGCACCGCCAACGCCCGCGCGAACGTGCGCGACGGCGGAGCGGTGATCGACACCAATGACTTCAACGTCACCCTCGTCCAGCCGCTGGACCACAGCAACATTGATGGTGACAACGCCACCGACGGCGGCCTCACCAAGCAGGGAGCCGGCACGCTGACGCTCTCCGGCACTTCCCTCTACACGGGGCCCACCACAGTTTCGGCTGGCGAACTGAAAGTCACCGGGGATACCACCACCAGCCCGCTGGCGCTCGGTGCCGCCACCCTCAGCGGCAACGGCTTCGTCGGTCCGGTCACCGTCAATGATCCTGCGGCGGTCATCGCCAATGGCGACGCCAACACCGACATCCTGAGCCTGGACGCCCTCACGTTCACCGCTGCGGGCACGGCGAACCTCAATCTCCTGGACGACATCGATCCGGCCGTCGACGTCACCAACAACCTGGACATCGGCACCGGTTTCACGGTGAACGTCACCACCGCTCCCGCCTGGGTCAACGGCCAGACCTACGAGCTGATCTCCTATGGATCACTCACCGGCTCCCCGGCCAGCATCGTCAAGGGCACCATCGCCGGCCTCGGCGCCCGCCAGACCGCGACTGTCGGCGATTCCGGATCGGCCATCACGCTGACCATCTCCGGCGATACCCCGGTGTGGATCGGTGCCGAAAACAACGCCTGGACCACCGTGCCCGTCGGTGGAGCCAAAAACTGGGAACTTCAGGACGGTGGAACTGCCACCGAGTTCCAAGCCAACGATCAGGTCCGTTTCGACGACACCGCTTCCGGGACCACCGACATCGACATCCCGACGGCCAACGTGCCGGTGGCATCGGCCGTCTTCGACAACGATGGTGCCGAGAACGGCGGACGCGACTACACGATCTCCAGCAGCGGCGGGTTCGGCATCACCGACGGTGCCGGCTCGGCCAACCTCGTCAAGAACGGCTCGGGATCCGTCACCCTGAACACCGTCAACAGCTACACGGGCACCACCACCATCAACGACGGAACGCTCCAGCTGGGCAATGGCACCACCGATGGCGACATCGCCACCAGCTCCTCCATCATCAATGACGGCATCCTCGTCTTCAACCGCAGTGCCGGCTCGTTCACCTATGGCAACCCGATCAGCGGCTTTGGCGAGATCGTCAAGGACGGCCCCGGAACCCAGATCCTTTCCGGCACCAACACCTTTTCCGGCGACATCACGATCCAAGCCGGCATCCTGCAGGTTGGAAACGGCGGCACCACCGGCACCCTCGGAACTTCCTGGGTCATCAACAACGCCAGCCTCGCCTTCAACCGCTCCAATGCCTTCACCTTCAACGGAGTCATCGAAGGCACCGGTACCGTGACCCAAGCCGGCACCGGCGCGGTGACCTTCTCCGGAGCCAACACCTATAGCGGCGGCACCACCATCAACCCCGGCAGCATCCTCCTGATCGGCGCGAACGACGCGTTGGGCACCGGCGCGGTCACCCTTTCCGATGGCGCAGCCCTCGGCGCCAACCCCGGAGGCACTCTTCCGAATGCCATCGTGGCTCCGGCGGATACGACATCGGCGCTGACCACCAACGGCGGAAACCTCACCTTGAACGGGGACCTGAGCGGCAGCGGTCGTGTCAACCGAACTGCCACCGGGGGAGCGGCCACTGTTTTCCTGGGCGGCGACAATTCCGGCTACACCGGCATCTTCTCGGTGGAAAACAACGGCAATGCCGCCACCCGCTTCACGGCGGCCAGCGCCGGCAGCGCGAACGCCCGATGGGTGAACAACAATCCCACCAATGGCCGTGTCACGGTTGAGTTCGGAGGCGGCACCATCCAGTTCGGCTCCCTCACGGGCACCGGTTTCCTCAGCGCGCAACTTGAGGGGACGAACACCATCGAAGTCGGAAACCTCGGTTTGAACGAATTGTATGCCGGCGTGCTCAATCAGGTGGGGACCGGCACCCTGGCCGTCACCAAGGTCGGCACCGGCACCTGGACGCTCACCGGCACCAACGCCTACACCGGAGCCACCACCGTCAATGGCGGCGTGCTCGCCACCGGTGGCAACTCGATTCCCAACAATGGCAAGCTGGTCATCAACGGCGGCAAGGTCCAAACCACCGGTGCCGAAGTCGTCGATACCCTCTTTTTCGGCACCGCCCAACAAGCCGCTGGCACCTGGGGAGCCCCCGGCTCCGGAGCGGACAACATCGACGACACACACTTCGCCGGCGTCACCGGCGTCGTCAGCGTCACCACCGGCCCCGCCGGAAATACCTATGAAGATTGGGCCGATGCCAACGCTCCGGGCCAGACCATGGACCAGGACCACGATGGCGATGGCGTGCCCAACGGCATCGAATACTTCATGGGTGAAAGCGGCTCCACCTTCACCGCCAATCCCGGTCCGGTGAACGGCACCGTCACCTGGCCGATGGGTGCCGACTACAGCGGCGTCTACGGCGCCGATTACGAAGTCCAAACCTCGCCTGACCTCGTGATCTGGACCCAGGTTCCCGAAGGAACCGGCGACAACACCGTCACCATCACCGCCGCCACCTCGGTCGCCTACGACATGCCCACCGGCGGCAAGCTGTTCGTCCGCCTCGTCGTCAACAACTAGACCTGCCGACAACGTAAATTTTCCTCTGGAGGATCGCTCCTCTGAAGGACTTGCCGGCCGTCGCGGGTTATGGGTTTTCCTGCGACGGTCGGTTCGTTTTCGGCCCCGCCACTCTCCACCTTTTTCATTCATCGAGCCAAGTTAACCGGTCAAGGTGCTCCGCCGATATTTCGGGTGGGCCGGGTCGTATCTCTGCCATGAATTTCGTCGTTCCGTTCCCGATTGCGCACTGTCGCTGAATCGAATGCCTTCGAAAATCGTCTCCAACTCTTCGCTGCCCGCCATGGCTCCAAGCCGGAAACTCAATGCACGCACCATGAAATCGCTCCACTTCAGTTTTTTTCTCGCCGCTGGCATCGCCCTCGTTTCTCCAGCCAAAGCCGAGCCATTCACCTGGGGCGATTGGCCGGAGTGGGGGGATCAGAAGGACGGCACCTACCGCAACCCCGTCCTGCCCGGTGACTACAGCGACCTCGATTGCATCCGCGTCGGCTCCGACTACTACGCCATCTCATCCACTTTTCAGTATTCGCCCGGCATGATCGTGTTGCGATCGAAGGATCTCGTGAACTGGCGGATCATCGGCCACGTGGTCTCCGACGTCACCCAGATCGGCCCCGACATGAACTGGGACCGCATGAACCGCTACGGCCGCGGCATCTGGGCCGGTGCCATCCGCCATCACGACGGCAAGTTCTGGGTCTATTTCGGCACGCCCGAGGAAGGTTACTTCATGAGTTCCACCAAGGATCCGGTCGGCCCCTGGGAGCCCCTCCACCGTATGACCCAACAGGGCGGCTGGGACGATTGCTGCCCGTTCTGGGACGACGACGGCCAGGGCTACTTCGTCGGCACCCACTTCAAGGGCGGTTACAAAACCTGGCTCTACAAGCTCACCCCCGACGGAAAGGACCTCATCCACGACTCGCGCGTGCTCATCAATGAGGGTTCCCGCCGCGAGGCCAACAAGCTCTTCAAAGTAGGCGACACCTACTACCACTTCTATAGCGAGGTCGGAAACGGCGGGCGCTACGTGATGATGCAGCGCTCGAAAAACATCACCGGCCCCTACACCGAAAAGCGCCAACTCAGCCACGTGCAGCTTGAGTTCCACGAACCGAACCAAGGCGGCATCGTCCAGACCGAGAAGGGCGACTGGTATTTCCTGACCCACCACGGCAACGGCGACTGGCAAGGACGCTCCTCCAGCCTCCTGCCCGTCACCTGGGTGGACGGCTGGCCGGTGCTCGGC
Organism: uncultured Haloferula sp.; assembly: GCA_965652295.1. Lineage (GTDB taxonomy): Bacteria > Verrucomicrobiota > Verrucomicrobiia > Verrucomicrobiales > Akkermansiaceae > Haloferula. The sequence continues at coordinate 197,483 of CBFGTS010000005.1, forward strand.
AAGGTCGGCGACGACGGCATCGGCACGATGGTCTGGAGCGGCAAAAAACCAGTCCAGGGCGGTCCCCTGCTCGTCCCCCAAAGCGACGACGATTTCTCCGGCCCCCGGCTCGGCGTGCAGTGGGAATGGAACTACCAGCCGCGTGCCGAAAAATGGTCATTCACCGAGCGCTCCGGCTGGTTGCGCTTGCATGCTTGGAAACCACTCCGGCACGACGACCTCAAGACCGCCGGAAACACGCTCACGCAGCGCGTCATGCGCACCAAGCGCAACGTCGTCACCGTCCAGCTCGACCCGTCCGGCATGGCCGATGGCCAGGTCGCCGGCCTCAGCCATTACCATCGAAACTACGGCACCATCGCCGTGCGCCGGGAAAACGGCAAACTGGCCATCGAGTCCGCGCGAAACCAAACGATCCAGCCCGGCCCGGAAATCAGCGCAAAACCCCTCTGGCTGCGCTCCGAGTGGGGCTTGGACGGTCTCTGCCGTTTCTCCTACAGCACCAATGGCGAAACCTTCACGACGTTCGGCGAACCCTACCAATTCGGTTGGACGGACTACCGCGGCGAACGCATCGGCCTGTTTTCCTACAACAATACCGGCGAGGCCGGTTACGCCGACTTCGACGCCTTCACTTATCGCTACGATTCACCCCTGACCCGCTAAAGCCATGTCCCCGCGCATTTCCCTTCTTTTCTCCGCCGGCCTGCTGGTCACCTGCAGTCCAGCCCTCGCCAAGGAGACGCAACATCCCTTCGGCCGCTCCCTCATCCCCGATCTGATGGCCGACCCCAGCATCATTGAGGAAGACGGCGTCTTCTACTGCTACGCCACCACCGACGGCTGGGGCAAACACCTCTCCACCTCCGGCACGCCGGTCGTCTGGAAGTCCCGCGACTTCGTCAACTGGAGCTTCGAAGGCTCGATCTACCCCGACAACTTCGACGCCAAATACTGGGCTCCCAGCGCTCCGTTCAAACACGACGACCGCTACTACCTCTTCCCGACCCTTGACGGACAAATCACCGCCACCGTGTCCGACAAGCTCACCGGCCCGTTCAAGACTCTGGATGGCAAGGACATCTACCCCGATTCGGGCTGGAAGCCGTTTCCCATTCACCAGATGTCCTCGATCGATGCGGAAATTTTCCGCGACGACGACGGCACCGCCTATATGTACTACTCGCGCCGTAGGGCCGTGAAGCTCAAGCCCGACCTCTCCGCTCCCGACGGCCCGGTCATCACCTTTGACACGGGCGAAGGCAACTACTCCGAAGGCCCCTGGATCTTCAAACGCAAGGGCATCTACTACTACCTCTACACCCTCGGCGGCGGCGAAAACTATTCCTACGCCTACCTCATGAGCCGCGAATCGCCGATCGGTCCCTGGACCATTCCGGCTGACAAAATCATTTCGCAAACCGATCCCTCGGTCGGCATCTACGGTCCGGGCCACGGCTGTTTCTTGAACCCGGAGGGTACCGACGACTGGTATTTCATCCACCTCGAATTCGGACGCAGCAGCACCAACCGCCAGATTTTCGCCCAGAAGATGGAGTTCAACGCCGACGGCACGATCAAGCCGATCAAGCTGACCAACCAAGGCGTCGGCGCGCTTCGCAAGGTCTCCGGGCGCCGCCCTAATCTCGCGCTCAAAGGCACCGCCACCGCGTCCTCCATCCGCCCGGATTGGCACATCCGCATGACGGCCCCCACGCCCGCGCGCATCGAGCCCTTCACCCCGGATCTCGTGATCGACGAATCCAATGGCAGCCGCTGGATGCCCGCCGCCGGTGACAAGTCGCCCTGGTGGCAGATCGACCTCGGCGAGGCCCGCGACATCATCGGCACCGAAGCGTATTTCGTGAAACCCGCCGCCGGCCACGCTTACAAGCTGGAGTCGTCCCTCGACGGCAAAATCTGGTCGCCCTACGGCGGACACCAGGACGTGCAGCTGCGCTCTCCGCACGTGGACCAAAAGCCCGCCCGCGCCCGCTACCTGCGGCTCACGATCCTTCAAGGAGAGCCCGGCCTCTGGGAATTCCGCGTTTATTGAACCTCTGCCACCCCGCCCGAGTCATCGTCATGCAACTGCCTAAAATCGCCCTCGCCTTTCTAAGCCTCCTCCTCTTCGCCGCCCCGGTTCTCGCCGCTCCGGCCGGCTACCTCTTCGTCACCTTTGGCGGACAGCCGAATGAACTCTCCGAGCAGGTTTACTTTTCCGCCAGCCGCGACGGACGCAAGTGGACCGTTCTCAACAACGGCGACCCCGTGCTCGTTTCCGACATCGGCCAGAAAGGCGCTCGCGACCCCTACATCCTCCGCTCCCACGACGGCAAAAAATTCTTCATTATCGCGACCGACCTCTCGATGCACCACCTCCGCGACTGGGGCCGCGCCGTGCGAGAAGGCAGCAAATCCATCGTGATCTGGGAATCCACCGACCTCGTGAACTGGTCCGAGCCGCGCCTCGTCGAAGTCGCTCCCGATGACGCCGGCTGCACTTGGGCCCCCGAGGCCATCTACGACGAGGAAACCGGCGACTACCTCGTCTTCTGGGCCTCCACCACCGGGCGCGACGGTTTCAGAAAACAGCGCATCTGGGCCGCCCGCACCAAGGACTTCAAGACCTTCGGCGAGCCCTTCATCTATATCGAAAAACCCAACCACGTCATCGACACCACCATCGTCCGCGAGGGCGACGCCTACTACCGCTTCACCAAGGACGAGGTCCACAAGGCCATCACCATGGAAACGGGCCCGCACCTCTCCGGTCCCTGGACCGACCTCCCCGGCTACAACCTCGGCAAGCTCGTCGGCTACGAGGGGCCGCAGATCTATCAGCTCGAAGCCGCCCGCCCCGGCAAGCCCGCCACCTGGGGCCTGATTTTCGATCACTACCGGGAAGGACGGGGCTACGTCCCTTGGACCACGACCAACCTCGCCAGCGGTGATTTCCAGGCCGCCGAAGGCTTCAAGTTTCCCTTCAAGTTCCGCCACGGCTCCGTGCTGCCCCTCACCGCCACCGAGTTCAAGGCCATCACCACCCGCTGGCCCGGCAGCCCCGTCGTGAGTCTCTCGCCCTTCGATCAGCCGGAAAAAACCATCCGCCACAAACGCTTCCAGCTTCAGCTCGACGAAAACGTCATTCCCGCCGAGGACGGCCGTTGGTATCTTGTTTCCGGTCTCGACGGCGGCCGCGACACCGTCTCCTTCCGCTCGCACAACTTCCCCGACCGCTACTTCGCGGGCAACGCCGCCGGCGTCGGTGTGCAGCCGAACGACGGCACACCAGACTTCGCGGAAAAAGCGAGCTTCGTCCGCGTGCCCGGCCTGGCTTCCGACGACGGCGTTTCCTTCCACCTCAAGGCCGAACCCAAGCTCTACCTCAAAGCCGAACCCTCCGGTGTGACCATCGGCCCTGCTTCGTCGAAATCCGACCGCCGCGCCGCCACCTTCAACCTCCACGAATAAGCGTCTCAGCCGCACTCACGCTAAACCCTTCCCAGCCATGCCATCCCGTTTCCTTGCCCTCGCCGCATCTCTCGTCGGTGCCCTCGCACCGGCCCAGGCGCAACCCACTACCGTCACCGTACAGGCGGGTGCTCCGGGCAAAGCCATCAGCCCTGATCTCATCGGCATCTTTTACGAGGATCTCAGCCACTCCGCCGATGGCGGACTCTACGCCGAACTCGTGCAAAACCGCGACTTCGAATACTCCTCCGCCGACCGGCTTGAATGGAACTCGCTGACATCCTGGGAAGTGGTCCACCTCGACGGAGCCCGCGGCAGACTCACCGCGGAGTTTTCCAAACCGCTTCACGTCAACACGCCGCACTACGCCGTGCTCACCATCGAGTCGCCCGAAGGTCAGCTCGGACTCCGCAACGGAGGCTTCGACGGTATCCCCGTGAAGGCCGGCGAACACTATGACTTCTCGCTCTTCGCCCGCCGCGTCTCCGGTGCCAGCCAGCCGATCCACGTCCGCCTCGAAAGCAAGACCGGTGCCCTCCTCGGCGAAGCGGCCCTGCCCGCACCCACCGGATCGTGGGCCGAATACACCGCGCGCATTACCGCCAAGGACACCGATCCCGACGCCCGCCTCGTCGTCACAAGCTCCGGCCAGGGCCGGCTCGCCCTCGATCACATCTCCCTCTTCCCCGAGAAAACCTTCCGCAACCGCCCCAATGGTCTCCGTGCCGACCTCGCGCAAATCATCGCCGACCTGAAGCCGAAATTCATGCGCTTCCCCGGCGGCTGCCTCGTCCACGGCGACGGCCTCGACAACATCTACCACTGGAAAGACACCATCGGTCCCGTCGAGCAACGCAAGGGCCAGCGCAACATCTGGAACTATCACCAGACGGTCGGGCTCGGCTACTACGAGTACTTCCAGTTCTGCGAGGACATCGGCGCCAAGCCCATCCCCATCGTCGCCGCCGGCGTCTCCTGCCAGAACACCGACGCCCGTTTCACCAAACGCTGGGGCCACGGCCAGGAGTGCATCCCCATGGACCAGATGGACGCCTACGTGCAGGACGTGCTCGACCTCATCGAATACGCCAACGGCCCCGTCACCTCGACATGGGGCGCCAAGCGCGCCGCCGCCGGCCACCCCGAGCCCTTCGGCCTCGAATACCTCGGCATCGGCAACGAAGACCACATCACCCCGGCCTTCCGCGAGCGCTTCGAGATGCTCTACAACGCCGTGAAAACCAAGCACCCGGAGATCACCGTCATCGGCACCGTCGGCCCCAACCCCGATGGCCCGGACTACGACAACGGCTGGAAAATCGCCAACGATCTCCAGGTTCCCATGGTGGACGAGCACGGCTACAAATCCCCGCAGTGGCTCTGGGAAAACCTCCGCCGCTACGACGCCTACGACCGCTCCAAGTCAAAGGTCTATCTCGGTGAATGGGCCGCCTTTGACGACAAGCGCCGCAGCACCCTCCGCGCCGCCATTTCCGAAGCCGCCTACCTCACCGGCCTCGAACGCAACGGCGACGTCGTGACCTTCGCCTCCTACGCCCCGCTCCTCGCCAAGCGCGACCACACCCACTGGAACCCCAACCTCATCTACTTCACCAACACGGAGGTTTTCCCGACCATCGGCTACCACGTGCAAAAATTGTTCAGCGTGAACAACGGCGACACCTGGCTGACGACCACCGTCAAGGATCCCGCTCCCGCCGACTTCGCCGCCTCCACCGTGAAGAACAGCGCCCAGAGCGCCGTCATCCTCAAGCTCGTCAACGGCGCCAACTCGCCCTGGCCCGTCCGCATCGAGCTGACTGGTGCCAAACGCGTCCCCGCCACCGCCGAGTTCACCGTGCTCGCCGGCCCCGACGCCAACGTGGTGAACGACTACGGCAGCCCGAACACCGTGCTTCCAAAGACCAATCGCCAACCTATCTCCGCCGCCTTCGACTACGAGGCCCCCGCGAACTCGCTCACCGTCATCCGCATCACACCATGACCCCGCGTTCCCGGTCGGTCTCCGCCTCGTTGACGCTCCTCCTGGCCCCGCTGGCCGTGCTGGCGGAGCCGGACCCGCTCACCGCGCCGCTCGCGAAGGAAAACCCGCTCTACCTCGACACCCAAGCGTCGATCGACGACCGCGTGGCAGATCTCGTGTCCCGCATGACGCTCGAGGAGAAGGCGCGGGCGCTCAACCACAACGGAGCGGACATCGCGCGCGTCGGCCTCCGCGGCGACAAGTGGAACCAATGCCTCAACGGCGTGCAATGGAGCGAGCCCACCACGCTTTTCCCGATCTGCACCGGGTTGGCGGCAACATGGAATCCCGAGTTCGTCCAAAACGAAGTGGCGCGCGTCCTCTCCGACGAGGCCCGCGGCATCTACAACGGCTGGCGGCGAGACCCCAAGGCCCCCGGTCAGCACAAAGGGCTCATCTACCGGGCGCCCGTCATCAACATCGAACGCAACCCGTATTGGGGCCGCAATTACGAGGCTTGGGGCGAGGACCCGTTTCTCACCGGCCGCATGGGCGCCGCCTACGTGAAGGGTTTGCAAGGCGATGATCCGAAGCACTTGAAAATCGCGTCCACCCTCAAGCATTACGCGGTGAACAATGTCGAGATCGACCGCACGAAGCTCGACGCGCAGGTGAGCGAGCGCATGCTCCACGAATACTGGCTCCCGCATTTCCGCGACGCCGTCGTCGAGGGCAAGGTGGCCTCGCTCATGGCGAGCTACAACGCGATCAACGGCATCCCTAACAACATCAACCACTGGCTCCTCACCGACCTGCTGAAGGATCAGTGGGGCCACGAAGGCTTCGTCGTCTCGGACCTCGGCGGCGTAAAAACGATGGTCGAGGGCCACGAAAACAAGCAGATGACCTACATCGACGCCGTGGCCCAATCAGTGATGGCCGGCTGCGACTTTTCCGACCGGGAATACGAGCGACACATCCCGGCCGCCGTGCGAGCAGGCAAACTCACCGAGGAGCGCTTGAACGATGCGCTGACCCGCGTGCTGAAAGTCCGTTTCCGGCTTGGGGAGTTCGATCCGCTCGACGCGAGCCCCTACTGCCGCATTTCCCGCGACGTCGTCAACAGCGCCGCAAACCACGCCGTCGCGCGAAAAGCCGCGGAGCAATCCATCGTGCTGCTCCATAATCGCGACGCCCTGCTCCCGCTCGATCCGGCGAAGCTCAAGAAAGTCGCGGTGATCGGTCCCTTCGCGGACCTCGCAATCACCAATGGCTACAACGGCCGTCACGAAGGCGTGATCACGCCGCTGCGGGGCATCCGCGATGCGCTCGGCAAAGAAACCGAAATCATCTCCGCACAAGGCGCACGCGGAGTGACGAATCCCGCTCTTCAAAACGATTGGGGGAATGCCAGCGGCGGTCGGAGCTTGAAGATGATCTCCGAGTCGAAAGGAGAGTTCCTCGAGTTCCCGTTCGAGGCCCCGGTCGAGGGCACCTACGAACTCGCTCTACATTTCAAGGCATATCCCACAAGCGGCGTTTTCCAAACCAGCGTGGACGGAAAGCCGGTCGGCAAACCGATCGACATGTATGCCGCCGGGAAACGCCACGGCATGCAGGCCGAGATCGGGAGCATGGCCCTTTCGAAAGGACGACACACGATCCGTTTCTCGGTCAACGGACGGAACCAGGAAAGCCGCGGCTACATCGGCAGTTTCGACAAGCTGTCACTCTCGGGCGCGGCCAAAGCGGGCGTGGAGGTCGAGAGGGCTGGCGCGGTCAGCCACCTCGGCAGCGGAGAGACCTTCCTCGCCGAGGGCATCGCCGCCGCGAAGGCTGCGGATACCGTGATCCTCTGCCTCGGCAGCGACACTCGCAACGAGATGGAGGATCTGGACCGCACCTTCCTCGGTCTGCCGGGCAACCAACTCGAACTCGCTCAAGCCGTGATCGCGGCGAATCCCCGCACCGTCGTCGTGCTTTTCGGTGCCGGACCGCTGACCATGCCGTGGCTCAAGGAACACGCACCCGCCATGCTACAGGCGTGGTGGCCCGGACAGGAGGGCGGTGCCGCCGTCGCCGACGTGCTCCTCGGCAAGGTGAATCCCGCCGGTCGCCTCCCGCACACCGTTTACGCTTCCGAGCAACAGGTGCCATCCAGCGACGAATACGATATCACCAAGGGCTACACCTACATGTATCTGAACGGCCCACCGCTCTACGCCTTCGGCCACGGCCTCAGCTACACGACCTTCAACTACTCGAAACTCCGCCTGAGCGCGAAAAACCTTCCCGCCGACGGCGCGCTCACCGTCGCCGTCGATGTCGAAAACACCGGCAAACGCGCCGGCGACGAGGTAGCCCAACTCTACGTCCACGAGGTGAAGCCCGTCGTGAAACGCCCCGCCAAAGAACTGCGCGGCTTCCAACGCGTCACCCTCGCTCCCGGCGAAAGACGCACGCTCACCTTCACCGTCCCCGCCGCCAAACTCGCCTACTGGGACGAGTCCACTCACGCCTTCGTCGTCAACCCCGGTGCCTTCGAGATCCACGTCGGCGCCTCCTCCGAGGACATCCGCGAAAAGACCCAAATCAAGGTGATCCGTTGATGCTCCGCCGTCTCCATCTCGCCGTTTTCGTCGCGTTCGGTCTCGCCACCTGTCTGGCGCAGCCGCTGTGCGCCCAGAGCGTTGGCGGGGCGGGGGAGGGGAGCCGCCCCGCCGACCTGCGCTATGCCGGACAACCGGCCGAGCTGGCCGTCTATCCCTGCACGCCCCGCAGCCTGCGCATCGTCATCGCCCCGCGTCGGGACGGCCGGCCCGCCGTTCTCCCGGATTCGCCGGTCTTCGTTCCCCGAGACTGGTCTCCGGCGGCCCTGCGCCTGAGCGACGCGGCCGCCGCGCATGGCGGTGAGACGCGCGTCGGCGCATTTTCCATCCGGATACAATACGCCCCGCTCACCCTCACGATCTCCGACGCGGCCGGTCGCCCGGTGCAAACCTTGCGCTTCGATCCCGACGCCGCCGGCTTTGCGTTTCAAACCGGCACGCGGCCCATCCTCGGGCTCGGCGAAGGCGGCGCGCAGTTTGATCGTAACGGAAAGACCTTTCCCTATTTCAACGGCCAGCACACGCCCGACCGCCCGATCATCGGTGCCCGCATCGCCGTGCCCTACCTCCTCGGCACCGAGGGGTGGGCCTTGTTTGTCGTTTCCTCCCCCGGTGCTTTCGACCTCACGAACGGACAGGGAAAATTCCAACCCGTCGCCGACGCCCCCGCCGGCCTCGATCTCATCGTCGCCGACGCCCGCGACCCTCAGGCCTGGTTCGGCGAACTCGCCGAACTCACCGGCCGCCCCGTCCTGCCGCCCAAGTGGGCCCTCGGCTACATGCAGTCGCACCGCACGCTGGAGTCCGCCGCGCAGATTCTGGCGGAGGCCGACGTCTTCCGCCAAAAGCAGCTGCCCTGCGACGCCCTGATCTTTCTCGGCACCGGCTTCTGCCCCGCCGGCTGGAACACCGGCCACGACTCCCTGGAGTTCAACCCGAAGGTTTTTGAACGTCCGCCCGCGGAGGTGCTCGCCGACCTGCATCGCCGGAATTTCCAATTCGTCGTTCACGTCACCCCGCCGCCGGTCGCGCCCCTGAAGGACGCCAAGGGCAAAACCATCCGCCTGCCCTGGGACGGCGACCGACTGCACGGCACCTTCCAAGACGCGCCGACCGCCAAGGCCAACCCCACCCACATCGCGACCTACTGGCAACGTCATCGCCCGGCCTTCGCCGCCGGCATCGACGGCTGGTGGCCCGACGAGGGCGATTGGTTCGACATCGAGTCCCGCCTCGCCCGCGCCCGCATGTATTACGAGGGCCCGCTCGCGGATCGTCCCGATCGCCGCCCCTGGAACCTCCAGCGCAACGGCTACCTCGGCGTCGCCCGCTACGGCGGCTGGATCTGGTCGGGCGACGTCGAGTCGCGTTGGCGCGCGCTCGCCGCCCAGGTGCCGGTTGGCATCAACCACTCGCTCAGCGTCTCGCCGTATTGGGGAACGGATACCGGCGGTTTCCATCCCACGCCCGAATTCACCGGCGAACTGTTTGTGCGCTGGTTTCAGTTTTCCGCCTTTTGTCCCTCGTTCCGCTCGCACGGCCGCGCCTGGCACCTGCGCCTTCCCTGGGGCTGGAACACTGCCCAGCCCGGCCCGCTCGAAGGCGCCCGGCCGCCCGCTCCCGGCGAGCTGCCCAACACGCAGGTCGAACCGATCTGCCGCCAATACCTCGAACTGCGCTACCGCCTGTTGCCCTACACCTACGCCCTCGCGCGACAAGCCCGCGACACCGGCCTGCCGCTCATGCGCGCGCTCTGGCTGCACTATCCCGACGACGCGACGGCCGCCGCCCGCGGCGACGCATACCTCTGGGGCCGCGACCTGCTCGTCGCGCCCGTCGTGAAACGCGGAGCGACCGAGCGCCGCGTCTATCTGCCGGCCGGAGACTGGTATGATTGGTGGACCGGCGAGCGCGTCGAAGGCGGCCGCGAGATCGTCCGCCCCGTCGATCTCGCCACGCTCCCGCTCTACGTCCGCGCCGGCGCGATCATCCCCCTCGACCCGGTCCGCCAATACGCGCTGGAGCCCGTCGCCGGGCCCACCACGCTCCGCGTCTATCCCGGAGCCAACGGAGACTTCGCCCTCTACGAAGACCAGGGCGACACCAACGATTACCTTCAGGGCGCCTCCGCCACGATTCCCGTTCGCTGGGACGACCAAGCCCGCACTCTCACGCTCGGCGCCCGCCAGGGCTCCTACCCGGGCATGCCTGCCCGCCGCGCTTTCCGCATCGTCTGGATGAGGCCCGGACACGCCGAGAATCCCCAGTCCACCGAAGTCCGTTACGACGGGTCCCAACTCACACTCCAGCCATGATAGCGCGTCAGCCCCTACAATGCGCCGCCCCCGATGGCGCATATCAGTTCAAAATGAGCACCATCATCTGGAACATCCCTGGATCTCCTCAATGAACTACCACAAACGCATCCTCATCCTCGCCGCCACTCTGTGCCTGTGCACCCATGGTCACGCGGACCCCATCCCGACCACCGCGAAGCCCTCCGTGATCGTCAACACCAAGGATGAGCCGGTCGTTCGCGGCAAATTCAAGCCCACTTGGACATCCCTCTCCCAATACGAATGCCCGGAGTGGTTCCGCGACGCCAAGTTCGGCATCTGGGCGCACTGGGGACCGCAGTGCGAGCCACACGCCGGCGACTGGTATGCCCGGCACATGTACATTGAGGGCCGCCCCCAGTATAGAACGCAGATCGAGAAATACGGCCACCCTTCGGAAGCCGGCTTCAAGGACGTGATCCACGCGTGGAAGGCCGAGAAGTGGGAACCCGAAAAGCTTGTGGCCCTCTACAAGCGGGTCGGCGCGAAATACTTCTTCGCGATGGCCAACCACCACGACAACTTGGATATGTGGGACAGCAAATACCAGCCGTGGAACTCCGTTGCGGTCGGCCCCAAAAAAGACATCATCGGCGGCTGGGCCAAGGCCGCCCGCGCTCAAGGTCTCCCCTTCGGTGTGAGCGTTCACGCCGCGCATGCCTGGTCTTGGTATGAGGTCGCGCAAGGCGCGGACAAAAACGGCCCCAAGGCCGGCGTGCCCTACGACGGCAAACTCACCAAGGCCGATGGCAAAGGCAAGTGGTGGGAGGGGCTCGACCCGCAGGATCTCTACGAACAGCGTCACACACCCAGCCCCGGCTTCGAAAACATGGCGTCCATCCACGCCCGCTGGAACTGGGGCCATGGCGTGACCCAGCCCGACCAAGCCTATTGTGATAAGTTCTACAACCGCACCGTCGATCTGATTAACAAGTATCAGCCCGACCTCCTCTACTTCGACGACACCGCGCTGCCGCTCTGGCCGGCGAGCGACGCCGGCCTCCATCTCGCCGCCCACTTCTACAACACCAACCTCGCCAAACGCGGCCGCAAGGACAACGGCGTCCTGTTCGGCAAGGTCCCCACCGACGACCAACTCGAGTGCTTCACGTGGGACATCGAGCGCGGCGTCCCCAACCGCACGCTTCCCTATCCGTGGCAGACCTGCACCTGCATCGGCGGCTGGCACTACAACAACTACGAATACAACCACAATCTCTACAAGAGCGCCAAGACCGTCATCCACATGCTCGCCGACATCGTGAGCAAAAACGGCAACCTCCTGCTCAACATCCCCGTCCGCGGCGACGGTGCCATTGACGACAAAGCGGAAGCCATCCTCGAAGGCATCGCGACGTGGATGGAAGTGAACAGCGAATCCATCTACCGCACCCGCCCCTGGAAGACCTTTGGCGAAGGCCCCGCAAGCGAGGGAGTGGAACTTTCCGCCCAAGGCTTCAACGAGGGCAAAGGCAAACCTTTCACCGCCGAGGACATCCGCTACACCGCCTCCAAAGACGGCAAGACCCTCTACGCCATCGTTTGCGGCATGCCCTCCGGCCCCGTCACCCTCAAGTCCCTCGGAAAAACCGCCGCCCTGCTCGACCGCCCCATTTCCAAGGTCGGACAACTCGGTACGACCGGAAGCATCGACTGGTCACTTGGTACCGACGCGCTCACCGTCATTCCCGCTTCCGCCAAACCGGCCTCGGATGCCGCCGTCGTCTTCAAAATCACGTTGAAATAAAAACCCATGCGCCTTGTCCCCGTCCTTCTCGCCGCCTCCACGCTGGTGGCCGTTTCCGCCTTCGCCGCCGAGCAACGCGTGAGCTCGCCCGATGGCAAACTCACGCTCGTCGTCTCCGACGACGCCGGCCTCCGCTACCGTGTCGAACTCGACGGCAAGCCGCTCCTCGCCGATTCCGTCCTCGGCCTCGACTTCGCCGACGGCATCACCCTCGGCCCCGCCGCCAAGATCACCGACACCAAGAAATCGGAGAAGGACGCCACTTGGGTCGATCCATTCGGACAACAACGCACCGTGCCCGATCGGTTCCACGAGATCCGCGTCGAGCTGCGCGAACCCACGACACCCGCCCGCACCTTCATCCTCGTCGCCCGCGCCTATGACGAAGGCGTGGCTTTCCGCTACGACCTTCCCGAAGCCTCCGGCCTCGGCGAGTTCACCCTGAACCGCGAACTCACCGAGTTCCGTTTCCCCGACGACCACCGCGCCTGGGCGGGCGACGAATCGGAGTGCGCCGAAAACACCTACCGCGAGAAAAAGCTCTCGGCCATTCCCCAACAAAGCAAGGACGACAAGCCCTTCCGCTCGGTGCTGCCGCTCCTCGTCGAGACGCCCGCCGCCTACGTCGCCGTGGCCGAGTCCGATCTGCTCGACTGGGCCGGCATGTTCCTCACCGGCACCGGCGAATCCGCCGTGCGCGCCGAACTCGCTCCACGCCAGGACGGACGCGGTGCCGTCGTCGGCAAAGTCCCGATGCACAGCCCGTGGCGCGTGCTCATGGTCGGCAGAGGTGCCGGCGACCTCGTCACCAACAACCTCGTCGCCACCCTCGCCACCCCGTCCCGCATTTCCGACACCTCTTGGATCAAACCCGGCATCAGTGCATGGGACGCGTGGTGGACCGGCGTCAACCCGTCCCTCCCTCAATACACAGGCGCCGAGGCCCGCGGCGACAACCGGTCCCACCGCGAATACATCGATTTCGCCGCCGAGATGGGTTGGCCCTATCAAATCGTGGACTGGTATTGGTATGAACACATGACCGACTGGAGAAAGAGTCTCTTTTCTCCGCCTAACAATCCGTCCGGCGATTTTACCGAGCCCGCCCCGCACATCGACCTGCCCGGCCTCTTCGACTACGCCAAATCCAAGAACGTCCGCCTTTTCATCTGGGGGCACTCCCTCGATCTCGAAATCGCAGGCGTGGAGAAAACCCTCGCCCATTTCGCCTCCCTCGGCGCGGCAGGTCTGAAGATCGACTTCATCAACAGCGACTCTCAGGAAGCCGTCCAATGGTGTGTCCGCGTGCTTGAAGCCGCCGCCCGCCACCGCCTCATGGTCAACTTCCACGGCGCCTACAAACCCACCGGACTCGCCCGCACCTATCCGAACTACATCACCCAGGAAGGCGTCCTCGGCAACGAGTGGAGCAAACTCGGCAATCGGATCGATAACCGCCACTCCCTGATCCTTCCATTCACCCGCGGCCTGCTCGGTCCCATGGACTACACCCCCGGCGGTTTCATCAACCGCACGCCGTCCACCTTCAAAGCGACCCATCCCGCCCAGGTCGTGGGCACGCGCGCCCGTCAGCTTGCCATGACGATCGTCTATCGCAGCCCGCTGCTCGTCCTCTGCGACAGCCCTGCCAACTACCGCGACCAGCCCGGCGTCGAGTTCTTCCGCGGACTTCCCACCGTCTGGGACGAAAGCGTCGTCCTCTCCGCGGAGATCGACAAACACATCGTCATCGCCCGCCGCTCCGGCAAGCGATGGTACGTCGGCGCGATGAACGGCGACCAAGCCGCCACGCTCGAAGTCCCGCTCGATTTCCTCGGTTCCAAGGACGGCAAGTGGAAGCTGCGCGAGTTTGCCGACGACGCCGACCCCGATGCTCCCGAGACCGTCGTGGAAACCACCCGCGAACTCGGCGACGCCCGCACCCTCACCCTGCGCCTCCAGTCCGGCGGCGGCGGCTACGCGGCCGTCATCAGCCCGGAGTGATTTCACCCGCAAAGTTCGTCGTTCACCCCATCCATGAAGTTCGCCTGCCCGCACTGCACCCAGAAGTTCGAAATCGCCGACGAATGCGCCGGACATTCCATGCAGTGCCCGAAGTGCCAGAATCCGCTCACCGTCCCGGCTCCGCCGGCGGTTCCGAAACGCAAACCGGCCCCAAGCCAAGCGGCGCGCCGCGGGAGCGGTGGATTCGGGAAACTCCTGCTGACGCTTCTCGTCCTCGCGGGTATCGGATTCGGCTATGCGATGGTGCATTTCAAGGAGTCGCCGCAGCAGGTCTGGAAACGGTTGGTCCATGCCGTGGACGGGACGACGAAACCCGAGCCAACGCCCGATCCCGAACCAACACTCGCCGAGACCACATCCCAGCCCGCTCCCGAACCTACACCCGTAGAGCCCGCGCCCGCCAAGCCCGCTTTGGTTCCAAAAGCGAAGCCTGCGCCCACGGTCACCCACGAGCCCACCCCGACACCAGCACCTGCGGAGCCCAAGGACGAGCCGGAGGTGGTGCTTCAGGAAAAGCCCCAACCCGCACTGCGCAAGTTCACGCCTCCACAGCGGAAGCATTCCGTCAGAGCCGTGGCATTCCCCACGCCGCGATTCAGGTCTCCCGGCGTGATCCTGAACCTCAAGGATCTCGAAACCCTCAAGGCGAACATCCAGCGTGAGCCATGGAAAAGCGGCTTCGAGGCCCTCGCCAACGAAGGCCGCTCCAAGCTCAGCTACAAGATGGCCGGGCCGTTGAAGGAGGTGAAGCGCTCTCCCAATGAGAACCTCTGGCCCTGGCGCGGCGACATGATCGCGGTCTGGAACCTCTCGCGCATGTGGTATTTCACCGGCGACGACGCCTACGCGAAAAAGGCCCGCGATATCCTGCTCGCGTGGGCGAAGACGCACGAGGAGTTCGGAGGCCGCGAATCGATGCTCGATCTCGGCGACTACGTCGTCTGTTTCGTCGGCGGCGCGGACATCCTGCGTGGCACCTGGCCGGGCTGGACCAGAGCCGACACCGCCGCGGTGAAGAAATACTTCAACGACGTCCTCATGCCCGCCAGCAATCCCTATGGCGAACACCAGTTCGGCGCCGCGAACAAAGGCGCGCTCGCCCTCGCCTCCATGGGACTGATGGCGATCTTCAACGAGGACACCGCCAAGCTCAGGACCATCGTTTCCCAAGCCCGCGTCCTCCCTCACATCGGCCTACGCAGCTCCAACGACATCGGCCTGCTCGGCGATTCCCTCCGCGACCAAGGCCACGCCCACGGACACCTTATTTCGCTCGCCGTCCTCGCCGAAGCGCTCTGGAAGCAGGGCATCGACATCTATTCGGACTACGACAACCGCCTCCTCGCAGCCGGCGAGTATTTCGCGCGCGTCAACAGCCTCACCCCCACGCCGTTTCTCCCCTTCGGCACCACCGACGCCTACTACACCGCCGACCGCACCAATCGCGGCTGGGGCGGCGGAAACGTCGCGCTCAACATCATCCACGGTGCCTACGCAGTCCGCATGGGCCTCCCGGATCCCTTCACGGCTCGGAAATGCCAGACCCTTCCCATCGATGGAGGTAGCTTCATGTTCGTCAAAGAGGTCGATCGCTCCAAAGCGACGCCGATGCTCCCGCCGCCGATCCCCGCCACCGAGTCCATCACCTCGGGATTCCAAGGCACCGAAATCGGCGATGCCGAGCCCACCGGCAACGCCTCCTACGCCGACGGCATCTGGACCATTCAAGGCGGCGGCAGGGAAATCTGGAAGGAGAACGACAGCTGCCACTTCACCTACCAAACGCTCACCGGCAACTGCGCCATCGTCGCGAAAATCGAGTCGGTCGGAAACACCAGCCCGTCCGCCAAAGCCGGCGTGATGATGCGCACGAGCCTCGACGAAGGCTCCCCCCGCGCCTGGATGGCCCTCACCGGCGGCGGCAATCTTGAGCAAAACATGCCGAACCTCGCCGTCTATGGCGGCACCAACTACGGCAACAAGGTCCTCACCCAGTCCCTGTCCTCCTACTGGGTGAAACTCGAGCGTATGGGGAACATCATCGCGGGCTACGTTTCTCCCGACGGCACCAACTGGGCGGCCACCGATGTCGGCCGCATCGACGATCCGGTTCCGACGAAGATCCACGTCGGCCTCGTGGTCTGCTCGGCCGCCAACGGCAAACTGAACTCCTCCACCTTCAGCCACGTCCAGATCACCGGCGGCGACGGTGACGCGCCGGTCGTCACCCCCGCCGCGCCCGCCGCCCTCCTCGCCGCGCCGGGTGACGGCGTCGTCCCGCTCCGCTGGCAAACGTCCTTCGGAGCCACCAACTACACGGTCAAACGCGCCACATCCCGCGGTGGTCCCTACACGCCTCTTGTCGAGGGCATCCCCGACAGCAGCTTCACCGACACGACGGTCACCAACGGCACGACCTACCACTACGTCGTCACCGCGACCAACTCCGCCGGCACCAGCGCCGATTCCCCCGAGGACACCGCCACCCCCATGGCTCCGATGTGGAAGGTTTCCCTCGGCGGAACGGCCACCGCCACCGTGGGCAATGACGGCGCGGACAACGCCTTCGACAGCAACTCCCACACCATGTGGTATGCCGGCGGCTGCCATGGGGTGGCCGCTCTTCAATACGATTTCGGCCCGGACCACACTCCCGCCATCACGGCCTATACGATCACCAGCCCCCACTTCAAACCGGAGCGCGATCCCAGAGACTGGGAGTTCCAAGGTTCGGAAGACGGCACCCACTGGATCACGCTCGACACGCGGCGCGACCAGACCTTTCCCCTCCGTTTCTACGAGGTCGAATACTCCCTGCCCAAACCAGCGGCCTATCGCTACTTCCGTCTCAATGTCACCGCGAACAACGGAGACAACGATCTCCATATCGCGGACCTCAAACTGCTCGCCGCCGCACCGCTGCCGAACGCCCCGGTTCCGTCCCTGCGACATTGGAAAACCAACGATGTCACCGACCGCGACCGCGCTGTGAAGCACCTGAACTCCGTCCGATAGAAACCCGCCGCTCTCTTTTCCTCCACTCCCTCGCCAGACTCATGAAGCCACGACATCTGACACCCGTTCTTACCACCATCCTGCTTGGTAGTTCCGTCGCCTACGCAGAGACGGTCTCCCTCGATTCTCCCGATCGCCATCTGAAGCTGACGCTCGACATCGCCGACGACGGAGCCGTGACGCACGCGCTGACATTCGATGACCAACCGTTGATCCTGCCCTCGCCGGTCGGCTTCGAAGGCGGAAAGTTCTCCGGCGTGAAGCAGCGCGCGGAGAACTCTGTGTGGAAAACCGTCTGGGGCAAGCGCTCGGTGGTGCCCGACCGCTACCGCGAGGCCACCATCGACCTCGGCAGCTACCAACTCCAGGCCCGCGCCTACGACGAAGGCGTCGCCTTTCGCTACGTCTTCCCCGACGCAAAACCGACCACTGCCGAAACCACCGCCTTCAACTTCGCGGGCGACTACACCGCTTGGTATTACAACGGCGAAAACCACAACCTCGGCCCGGAAAAACTCAGTGCCGCCGGTGGCCAGCGCAAACCCGTCGCGACTTTCAAGACCGACAATGACCTCTACCTCGCCCTGCACGAGGCCGATCTCAGCGAGGGAGAGCCCTTGATCCTCGAAAGCAAATCCGGCGAAACTTCTCTCCGCGTCGCATCCAAGCCCAGCACCGCGTGGCGCGTCGTCATGTTCGGCCGCACGCCCGGCACGCTGGTCGATTCCCACCTCATCGAACTCCTCAATCCTCCGCCGCCCGCGGGCATGGATTTCTCCTGGGTCAAACCCGGCGTGGCTCTCTGGGACTGGCGCATCAACGGCGCACAGGTGGACGGCTTCAAATACGAAATGTCCCTTCCGTCCTGGAAGCGCATGGTCGATTTCGCCGCGGAGAACCGCATCCCGCACCTCGTGCTCGATGCCAACTGGTATGGTCCGGAATTCGGCCATGACTCCGACCCCGTCAAAGGTGGCAAGGTCGATCAGGTGAAAGAGATCATCGCCTACGGCAAAAAGAAGAACGTCGGCATCTGGCTCTACCTCAACGACATCGGCGGGCGTCAGTTCCCTCTTGAGGACACGTTGAAACAATACGGTGAGTGGGGTGCGGCCGGAGTGAAATACGGCTTCATGCGCGGCAACCCCGCGGAGAAGAACCAACGCACGCAGCTCATCACCGAGCTGTGCGCCAAGAACAAATTGCTCTGCAACTACCACGACGACCCCGTCCATCCTTATGGCCAAATGCGCACCTGGCCCAACGCCGTAACCCGCGAGTTCTGCCAGGCGCAGCTCGACGGCCATAAGATTTTCCAGCCCAAGACCTTCGTCACCAGCGTGTTCGTCAACATGCTCGCAGGCCCACTCGACATGAACAACGGCCTCGCCGACCTGACCCAGAAAGGCCGCGTCGATCACGGCGTGCCCGTGCCCTCCACACTCACCGCGGAGGCCGCTCGCACACTCATCGTGTTCTCCGGCGCGATCATCATCCCGGACATTCCGGAATACTATGAGAAGCATCCCGAGTTGCTCCGTTTCATCGCCGCCCAGCAGATGCCCTGGCGCGAGAGCAAGACGCTCGCCGGCGAAATCGGCGAATACATCGTCATGGCCCGCCAGGCCAAAGACGGCGCTTGGCTGGTCGGCGCCGCCACCAACGAATCGCCCCGCGAACTCGACGTGCCCCTGTCCTTCCTCCCCGCCGGGAAATACGAGGCGCTCGTGATCCAGGACGGCCCGAAATCTGATTACCGGACCCACGCCGAAGACTATCAGGCGGAGACGCGCGAAGTCTCTTCCACCGACACGCTGCACGTCAAATTGGCCCCCGGTGGCGGCGCCTGCGTTTTGATCAAAAGGCGCTAAGCCGGAAAAACATCCAATAACACTTCGACCCATGAAATTCATCACCTCCATCGTCGCGGCCGCGTGTGCATCGCTCACCATCCTAACAGCCGCGCCATCGAACCTCGGCGGTTACCTGTTCGTCACTTTCCACGGTCAGGAAACTCCGATGGACGAGCAGATCTACTTCGCCCTCAGCAAGGACGGCCGCAACTGGACCGCCCTCAACGACACCAAGCCCGTCCTCGTCAGCGAACTCGGGGAAAAAGGCGTGCGCGATCCCTACCTCCTGCGTTCGCATGACAAGAAGAAGTTCTACCTCGTCGCCACCGACCTCTCCTGGGCGCTCGACCGCAGCGTGAGCCGCGCCATCCGTGCCGGCAGCCGTTCCCTCGTGATCTGGGAATCGCCCGACCTCACCCGCTGGTCCGAGCCGCGCCTAGTCAAGGTCGCTCCCGACGACGCCGGCTGCGCATGGGCGCCCGAAGCTGTTTACGACGTGGAGAAAGGTGACTACATGGTCTTCTGGGCCTCCACGACCGGGCGCGACAACTTCGCCAAACACCGCATCTGGGCCGCCCGCACCAAGGACTTCAAGACCTTCGGCGAACCCTACATCTACATCGAGAAACCCAACACCATCATCGACACGACCATCGTCCACGACGGCAAAAGCTACTACCGCTTCACCAAGGACGAGCAGGTCAAGGCCGTCACTCTCGAAACCAGCCCGGGGCTGACAGGTCCATGGACGAACGTGCCCGATTTCTCCCTCGGTCACCTCCGCGGCTACGAAGGCCCCGCGTGCTACATCGTGGAACCCGCCTCCGCCGGTAAACCAGCCACCTGGTGCCTCATCCTCGACCATTATGCCGCCAGGGGAGCAGGCTACGAGCCGTTCGTGACCCACGACCTCGCCAGCGGCCAGTTCACCCCCGGCGAGAACTTCACCTTTCCGTTCAAGTTCCGCCACGGCTCGGTCATCCCCGTGACGAAGGCCGAATACCAACGCTTGCAAGCCGCCTATCCCAGCACCTCCAGGAAGTAATCCTGCCGTTTCATGAAAACCAAACTCTCCCTTCTCGCAACTCTGTCGCTCACCGCACTACCGGCCGTCGCCGACCCGATGCCCGGCCGTGCCCCGCATTCGGCGAACCCCATCCTTCCCGGCTACTACGCCGATCCATCGGTCGTCCAGGATGATGGAAAAACCTACATTTACGCCACGCTCGACCCTTGGGGCGGCAAGACGCTCGGCTGCTGGGAGTCGTCGGATTTCAAAAACTGGACCTACCGCGTGCTGAATTGGCCCACGAAAGAAGCCTGCACCAGCCCCAAATCGGGATCGGCATGGGTCTGGGCGCCATCCGTGATCAAGGGCAAAGACGGCAGGTTCCACATGGCCATCTCCGTCGGCAACGAAGTCTGGGTCGGCGTGGCGGATCATCCGCTCGGTCCCTGGCGCAATGCCCTCGACGAACAGAAGCCGCTCATTCCTTTCGATTTCAAACCCGGCTTCCACATGATCGACGCCGAGTATTTCATCGATGACGATGGCCAGGCCTACCTCTACTGGGGCTCCGGCCACGGTTGGAAAAACGGCAAGTGCTGGCTGGTGAAACTCAAGCCGGACATGACCACCTTCGACGGCGAGGTTCTCGACGTGACGCCGCCCCATTACTTCGAGGCTCCCGTCATGGTGAAACGCCATGGCAAATACTTCCTCATGTATTCGGACGGCAAGACGGTCGAGGACACCTATCAGGTCCATTACGCCGTGGCCGATTCGCCGTCGGGCCCCTTCGTGGAGCCCGACAACAGTCCGATCCTCGTGACCGACAAGGACGCCAACGTCATCAGCCCCGGCCACCACACCATCGTTCAGCGCGACGGGCAGGACTACATCCTCTATCACCGCCACAGCATCCCGTTTGACAGAAAGTTCATCGGCCGCCAGATCTGCGCCGATCCGATCACCTTCACCGCCGACGGCCGCATCGAGAAAATCGAACCCACCCACCAAGGACCGGAGTTCGTTCAAGGCCGCGCCGAATCGAATGCCCCGCTCGTCGCCAACGCGACCATCACCTCATCCAGCGATGCCAACGAATTCACCAAAGCCGCCTTCGCGCTCGATGACAACTACGCCACCCGCTGGGCTCCCGCGGGCGATGCCAAAGGCGCATGGCTTCAACTCGATCTCGGTTCGGCTCAGGAAATCAAGCGCCAGCTCATCCGCCCCGAATACGCATGGAAATCCTACCGGTTCTCCATCGAGTCCTCGTCGGACGGAGAGACCTGGAGCACGATCGAAGACCACACCAAAGAGGCGGTCACCGGCTCGCCCATCATTTCCGAGAAACCCGTCTCAGCCCGCTATCTGCGCCTCGTTTTCCCCCAGGACGTGAAAGGTTCCGACATCGGCATCTTCGAGTGGGCCGTTTTTTGAACCACTCCCCATCCTCTCAAGCCAAGCGTCTCCCACTACCATGACTCCGATCTCTCGTGCCGCGATCGCCGCGTTGCCGCTCTTCGTCTCCGTCGCCCAGGCCCAGCACGGCCAATCCACCTACGTCGTGCCCGAGGGCATGGTGAAGGGCGGACAGTTCATTGACCGTTTCCTGCCGATGAAGCCCAACGGCCCGCTGCGCTCCGACGTCTGGGGCGCGGACGCCGTGAAACCGCGCGACGTTGCCAACGGCGTCGAGGATGCGGAGTTCTCATACTGGTGCACCTCGGTGGTGAAAGACGAAGACGGCAAATACCACAACTTCGTCGTGCGCTGGCCGGAGAACACACCGAAAGGGCACTTCGAATGGCCGAACTCGGATCTCGTTCACGCGGTCGGCGACAGCCCCACCGGCCCCTTCGAGATCGTTCAAGAAATCGGTAAGGGCCACAACGTCACTGCCTATCAGGCCAAAGACGGCACATGGATCCTTTACATCATCGGCGGCTGCTACCGTGGCAAGTCGCTGGACGGACCGTGGGAACGCGGCAAACTGGAATTCGACACCCGTGGACGCACCGGAGTGGACATGACCAACTGCACCTTCGCGCAACGCAGCGACGGCAGTTACCTGATGGTCAACCGCACCGGCGAGGTGTGGATCAGCAAGGACGGCAACAAAGACCCCTATCGCCGCGTCTCCAACCGCTCCGCCTATCCTCCGGTGCGCGGAGCCCGTTTCGAGGACCCGGTCGTCTGGAAGGACGACGTGCAATACAATCTCATCGTCAACGACTGGTTCGGCCGCGCCGCCTACTACCTGCGCTCCCGCGACGGCAAACACTGGGACTGGGACCAAG
Organism: uncultured Haloferula sp.; assembly: GCA_965652295.1. Lineage (GTDB taxonomy): Bacteria > Verrucomicrobiota > Verrucomicrobiia > Verrucomicrobiales > Akkermansiaceae > Haloferula. The sequence continues at coordinate 219,832 of CBFGTS010000005.1, forward strand.
GTCTCGCCTACGGCCCCGGGATTTTCCGGCACGAGGACGGCAGGATCGAGGACTGGCACAAGATCGAACGCCCGCGCGTGATCCAGGACGAACGCGGTCGCGCTACCCACATGCTCTTCGCCGTCATCGATTCGTCGAAGCATGACGACAAGCCCACCGACAACCACAGCTCCAAAGCGATCGGCGTCGAAATCACGCCACCCCGCACCGTGTTGGTCAAAAAGTCCGGCGACAAGTTCCTCGTCGCGCTCGAAGCGGAGGAAGGCTTCAACCCCGCCAAAGATGTCGATCCCGCCACTCTGCGCTTCGGCGCGCCCTCGAAAGTCGATTTCGGAAAAACCAGTGCACCGCTTTCGACGCGGATCCTCGGCTCGCGTCTCATCGCCGAGTTCGCCGCCGCCGATTGCGGGTTCGAACCCTCCGATCAAACGGCGAAACTGCTCGCCTCCGACCGTAGAGGCGGCCTCGTCTTCGGCTACGCGCCGCTGCCGGACGAACCGTCGGAATACCCGCTCCTGAGCGCCGACGGCCGCATCGATGTGAGTCCCGTTCAGGCGGGCTCCCGCACGCTCACCGTGAAGGTGGAGAACTTCGGCCTGGCGAAATCCCCCGCCACCGACGTCCGGCTGGCGATTCACACCGAGGGCAAGGAGCCGGAAACGTTTACCATGTCGCTTCCGCCCCTGGATCCCTACGAAGCCGGAACGTTGAAATTCCGAGTGCCCGCCAACCTGATGCCAAGCGGTTCGACTCCGCACGTGGGAATCGCTGTTGGTGTCGAAGCCGCGGACCGAACGCTGAAGGTAGAGCTGCCGAAGCTGCCCTGATCCGGGGTACCGTCCGTGACTCCAGCCCTCTCATCGCCGCCAATCCCGATTGGCGGCGTTTTTGTTGCCGTCCTGGTATACAATACCCATCACCAGCGGCTTCCTTCTGATCAAACTTAACCGGACAAGTGACTTGAGTCTTGGATCTTCGGCTTTCCGGTTTCAATTGACATTCTCATCCAACGTTTTTTCCAGGTCATCCGATCACCTTGCCAAGACGCCGGCTTGCCCGGTCCACCCGAGGAGCGGACGCCCCACAACCCAAGCAATCATGGCCTACCAGGCCCACTTTGCCGTCACCCGCTTCGCGGCGAACTGGCTTCGTTCACCGGTGAGAGCCGGCCTTCAAACCCACGCTTGAAAACCCATCTTCGATGATGTCCTCACTCATCCGATTCGCGATCGCCGCGTTCATCCTGGGCACCATGGTGCTCCCCGCCGGTGCCTTCACCCATCCGTGCATTCCCAACACCCTTGAGGAACTCGACACCATCAAGGCCAACTTGGACAAGCAACCGTGGAAGTCCGGCTACGCCGCGTTGGCGGCCGATGGACGGTCCCAGCTCACCTACATCATGGGCGGCCCCTACGAGGTGGTGAAACGCAACCCCAACGAAAATCTCTGGCCGTGGCGAGGCGACATGATCGCCGTCTATAACCTCTCGCGCATGTGGTACTTCACCGGCAACGAGGCTTATGCGCAGAAGGCCCGCGACATTCTCGTGGCATGGGCGACCCACCACAAGACCTTCGGCGGCAACGAGTCCGGCCTTGACCTCGGTGACTACGCCATCTGCTACGGCGGCGGCGCCAGCATCCTGCGCGGCACCTGGCCCGGATGGACCCAGCAGGACACGCTTACGGTCCAAAACTACTTCCGGAATGTCCTCTGGCCGGCCACCGCCGCCCCCTACAAGATCTCCGGTCCCGCCAACAAAGGCTCCCTCAACGTCGTCGCCGGCGCGGTGATGGCCGTCTTCTGCGACGACACCGAAATGTTCAACCACGTCGTCGACACCTTCCGCAACTATCCGGGTGCCGGCCTGCCCAACATCCTGGCCACTGGTCAGATGGGCGAGACGGGCCGCGACATCGGCCACGGTTTCAACGACCTTTACGCCCGCACCCTCACCGCCGAGATCCTTTGGAAGCAAGGCGTCGATGTGTTCTCCGAATTGGACAACCGCCTGCTCGCCGCCGGGGAGTATCACGCCCGCAACACCTCGATGTGGGACACTCCCTTCGTTCCATACGGCACCGTCGACTATCATTACTATCAGAATGCGGCCTGGATGGTCAGCCAGAACCGGGGCGCCTATTATCTCCTGCAAAACGCCTATCGAAACCGCTTCGGCCTGCCAACGCCATGGATCGACCGGAAGATTCAGGAAGCAAGCGTGGACGGCGGCAACTTCATGTTCGCCAAGACGGCGGACTTTTCCACCGCCACCCCGCCAGCACCCGATCCACGCCCGGAGGTTTCCCCCGCGTCGAGTGGCCTGACCCTGACCACCCTCGGCGGCCAGACCGCAGGACGCAGCGCCTCTTATTCCAACGGCGTGTGGACCGTCACCGGCCTCGGCAGCGGGGCCTGGACCGATGGGGCTGACGACGGCCAGTTTGTTTACAAAGAGATGACCGGCGACTGCGCGATGGTGGCCCAGGTCACCTCGGTTACCTGGTCGGGTTCACAAAACGGCAAAATGGGCCTGATGGTGCGTGACAATCTCGTCGGCACCGTTTCCCAGCGCTCCTGGACCGCGATCGTGCCCACCGAGTCCAATGGCAACCTGATCGAAGCCCACTCCCGCGGCTGGACCGTGACCTGGGGCGGAAAAAACTGGGCGGCCCGTGCACAGGGCCTTCCTCTCCCGCTGCCATACTGGCTCAAGATGGAGCGCAAGGGCAACGTCATCACCAGCTACGCCTCCCAGGACGGCACCAGCTGGTCACCCACCATCAGCTCGGACTTCGGCAATCTTCCGCCCTCCGTCTATGTCGGCTTTTTCGTCTCCAGTGGAAACTCGACACCCAACACCGCCACCTTCGAAAACGTGGCGTTTACCGGCGGCACCGGCGGCCTCGTGACAACCCCGGCGGCACCGGCTGCCATGCTCGCCAGCGGCTCAAACAAAGCCATCACCCTCCGCTGGCTGCCCTCTTTCGGAGCCACTTCCTACGACCTGCTCCGCTCCACCACTTCGGGCAGCGGCTACACTGTCATCGCCAGCGATCTCGGCACGGACAAGACCAGCTATGTGGACACCAACGTAGCCTCAGGCACCACCTATTACTACGTCGTCCGGGCGAAAAACTCCGCCGGCACCAGCGGAAACTCGCCCGAGTTCTACGCCGCCCGGCTTCCCGTGCCGTTGATCAACCTCGCCTTCAGCGGCACGGCCAGCGACAGCAACAACTCGGCCGCCACGAATACCGCCAGCGCTTTCGATCAGAACTTCGGCTCGTTCTGGTTTCACGGCGGCACCACCGGCTGGCTGCGGTATGACTTCGGCGTGAATTCCGCGCAGATCATCAAGCGATACACGGTCGTCAGCGCGCCGCTCATCCCCGAGCGCGATCCGAAGGACTGGCAGTTCCAAGGCTCCAACGACGGCACCACCTGGACCACGCTCGACACGCAGACCAATCAAACCTTCGAGTTCCGCGCCTACCAGAGGTTCTTTGACATCGGCAACTCCACCGCCTACCGCTACTACCGCTTGAACGTCACCGCCAACAATGGCGATGCCACTTTCCTGCATCTCAGCGAACTCGGCCTCTGGGGCGACAGCGGACGCACGGTGCCCGACGGCGACTACCGCATCGCCAGCCGCAACACCAACAAGGTCATGGATGTGACCGGCGTCACCGACGGAGCAGCGGTCGTGCAGCAGACCTTCGACGCAGACGACAGCCAGCAATGGGCCCTCGCCTGGCAGGGCAACGGTTGGTACCGCGCCACCAACGTCGCCGCCACCAAGGCACTCGACAACAGCGGCAGCTCCAGCCCGGGTGGAAACCTGGTCATCCAGCCTTCGAGCGGAGCCACCAGCCAGCTCTGGAAGCTTACTCCCGACGGCGACGGCTTCTACCGCATCGAATCCGAAAACAGCGGCCTGGTTGCCGGCGTCAGCGGCGGCTCCACAGCCGATGGCGCGAACATCGTTCAAGAAACTTCCAATGGCAGCAACAGCCAGCAGTGGCTGCCCGGCCTCGCCGTCGAGCCGCAGCCGATCCCTCCCACTCCGACAGGACTGCAGGGCTCGGCGGTTTCCATCAGCCAGATCGACCTCTCTTGGACAGCCAGCCCCGGGGCAATCAGTTACCGGATCAAACGCTCAGCTGTCAGCGGCGGCCCCTACACGACCATTGCCGCTAGCGCGAATGGGACAAGCTATTCGGACTCCGACCTGAATTCCAGCACGACCTACTACTATGTCATGTCCGCGCTGAACGGCAGCGGCGAGAGTGTCGACTCCGCGGAGATCGGCGTAACGACCCTGACCGGTCCGCCAGAGGCCCCGACAGGTCTATCAGCCATACTCGGCACCAACCAAGTCACCTTGAGTTGGATGGCTACCAGCGGAACGACAAGCTACGGCGTGAAGCGTGCGACCACCAGCGGCGGCCCGTACACGACGATCGCCACCGGCCTGACGGGCACGACCTACACCGACACGGGCATCACCCACGACGCCAGCTATTTCTATGTCGTCGTCGCCACCAATGGCGACGGCACCAGCCCCGACTCCGCCGAGGTTGCAGTTGCACCAGGTACCCTGGGTGTCCACCTCGAGTTCGACGAGACGGGCGGCACCATCGCCGCCGATTCCAGTGGCCGTGGCCAGCACGCCACGCTTCTCAACGGCGCGAACTTCGCCCCCGGCATTCTCGACAACGGTCTCAATCTCCCCGCGACGTCGGCGCAGCATGCCACTCTCCCTTCCGGCATCGTCAGCGGCCTCACCGACTTCACCGTCGCCACTTGGATCAAGGTCAACGCCTTCGTCACCTGGCAGCGCATCTTCGACTTCGGCACCGGAACGAACAACAACATGTTCCTCTCCGCGCAGGGCCCCGCCGGTGCCGGACGACCCCGCTTTTCCATCCGCACTCCGGAAGTCGGCGAACAGGCCTTTGACAGCTCCATCGCACTGACCGCGGGTGCCTGGACCCACCTCGCCGTCACCCGCTCCGGAAACACCGTGCAGCTCTACATCGATGGAACCCTCGCCGGTTCCGGCACCGTCACCCTCAGCCCGTCCGGCCTGGGCTTCACCACGCAGAACTACCTCGGCAAATCCCAGTTCAACGACCCCTACTTCAACGGAGCCCTCGACGACTTCCGCCTCTACACCCAGGCGATGAGCGCCGCCGAGATCACCGCCCTGGCCCAGCCTCCCGCAGGTGCGCCGAGGCAGCTCACCATCGACCCCGGCAACACCCAGGCCACCCTCACGTGGGCTCCAAACGGCACCACCACCTACACCGTCAAGCGTTCCACCACCAGCGGCGGCCCCTACACCACCATCGCCACCGGCCTGACCGGAACCACCTACACCGACACCGGCCTCACCAACGACACCACCTACTACTACCTCGTCACCGGTGCCAATGGCGGCGGCTCTGGTCCCGACTCCGTCGAGCTGTCCGTCACCCCCGGCACCCTCGGACTCCATCTCAAGTTCGATGAGGTCAATGGTACGGTCGCCGCCGACTCCAGCAGCAACGCCAACGACGCTACCTTGGTCAACGGCCCGATCTTCGGCACCGGCAGGATCAACAACGCCCTTACCTTCAGCGCGGCGTCCTCCCAACATGCTACGCTTCCCAGTGGCATCGCGAGCGGCCTCAACGACTTCACCATCTCCACCTGGATCAGGGCGGACTCCTTCGCCACCTGGCAGCGCATCTTCGACTTCGGCTCGGCGACGAACCACTACATGTTCCTCTCCGCGCAAGGTCCCGCCGGCACTGGACGACCCCGCTTCGCGATCCGCACCTCAAGCGTCGCCGAGCAGTTCATCGACAGCTCCATCGCGCTCACGACCGGCACCTGGACCCACCTCGCCGTCACCCGTTCCGGCGATACCGTTTCACTCTACGTCAACGGCGCTCTCGCCGGCTCGGACACCACCACGCTCGGCCCCGCCGATCTCGGCACCACCACGCTGAACTACCTCGGCAAGTCGCAGTTCAACGACCCCTACCTCAACGCCGCCCTCGACGACTTCCGCATCTACAGCCGGGCGTTCTCCGCCTCGGAAATCACCGCTCTGGCCCAATCCGGACCACCTCCGCCGGACAACCTCGTCGCCGAACCGGCCACCAACGCCGTTCACCTCTCCTGGTCTCCGGCCGCAGGTGCTACCTCCTACAACATTCTCCGCGCCACCACCAGCGGCGGACCTTACACCCCGATCGCCGACGGCATCACCACCCTGACTTACACAGACAGCGATTTCCCCGATGACGGCGCCTACTACTATATCGTCCGTAGCGTCAACGTCTCCGGAATCCAGAGCATCAACTCCTCCGAAGTCGCCGCCACTCCGGTCACGCTCCACCTGCACCTCAAGTTCGACGAAAGCTCCGGCTCGACGGTTGCCGATTCGAGTGGTCACGGCATGGACGGCACCACCGTCAACGCCCCGTCCTGGACCGCCGGCCGGATCGGCAACGCGCTCAGCCTCAACGGCACCACCCAATACGTCACCGTCCCCTCCGGCATCGCCTCCGAGGTGAGCGACTTCACCATCGCCACCTGGGTCTATTGGAACGGGGGCGGCAACTGGCAACGCATCTTCGACTTCGGCAGCGGCACGACGAGCTACATGTTCCTCACCCCGAAAAACGGAGCCAACGGCAGGCTTCGCTTTGCCATCACCACGGGCGGCGGCGCGGGCGAACAGCAGATCGATGGCGACGCCACGTTGCCGGCCGACGGCTGGCACCACGTCGCGGTCACCCTCTCGGACTCCACCGGCACGCTCTATGTCGATGGTCTGCAAGTGGGACAAAACACCGGCATGACCCTGCATCCTTCGGACTTGGGAGCGACGACTCAAAACCGCCTCGGCCGCTCCCAATACAACGACCCGTATTTCAACGGTCGCCTCGATGACTTCCGCCTCTATGGCAACGCCCTCAGCGCGTCCGACGTCCTTGCTCTCGCCTCGGCCGCCCTCACTCCGCTCGAAAGCTGGCGCCTCATTCATTTCGGAACCACGTCGGGCACCGGCGACGCCGCGGATTCCGCCGATCCCGATGGTGACGGCTGGACCAATTCGCAGGAGTTCATCTCAGGCACCGACCCGAACGATCGCACGAGCCTTTTGAAAGTGACCCAGATGCAAGCCAGCGGAAACGACATCCAGCTTGGCTTCCCGACCGTGAACGGGAAGACCTACCGCTTGGAGCGGTCCGGCACCTTGCTGAACGGCTCATGGACGCCCGTTCAGGAAAACATCCTGGGCTCCGGCGCGGAGATCCAGGTCACCGACACTGGCGGAGCCAATCAAGCCAGGAGATTCTACCGCATCGTCGTCGTGCCCTGAGATCGAAACCATCTCCATCCGCCGAAGATATTCATCTCCATGTCCATCTCGTCCTTGCGCGCCACTTCCGCCTTCATCCGCCGATTCTCGCATCTTTCGTCCGTCGCCCTCTCCACCTGGTTTGCCTGTGGCTCGCTGCACGCGGTTCCTTCAGATCCCTGGACGCGCGGAACTGGGTTTCATGGAAACATCACTTTGGGTGCGCTGAAAGACTCGTCCGTGGTCAATCGCCAATGGGTGAATGATGATCCGATTCCAGATGTCGTGAATTACGATTTCAACCTGAATGGCTGGCCTTACGACGTTTACGTCCCACCAAGCTATGACGGGACCAAGCCCTACGGAGTGATGGTTTACATCACCTCGGATCAAAACACGGGCGGCGTGGTGCTTCAGGGCGTTTCCAACGAACGGGACATCATCTGGATCGCGCCGCGGAATGTCGGAACAACGCGTATTCGCCGGATCGTTACGGTGCCGGGCTCTTTGCGATCTACCGCGCCAAGGAAATGTTCAACATCGATCCCCGGCGTGTTTACAACTCGGGGAAATCCGGCGGTGCCCGCACGGCCAGCGCACTGGCGTTTTATCATTCGGAGGTTTTCCGCGGCACCGCCCCTTCGGCGGGCTTCGCGATGCCTCGACTCGACGAGGTCACACCGGACTACATCCCCAACACCAGCGGTCAGTCCGACACCTATTTCAATTATTCGGACGGTCCGTTTTTCTACTACTACCTCACCAACCATTCCCTCCACGACTCCATCTACACCACCGCCAAGGCGAACAAGCTGCGCTCCTATATCCTCGGACGCTACGGCGACTACCGTGAGGATTACTTCGTCGAAGCCTTCCACTGTGCCTACGAGCCGCAGGGCTTGGACTGTTTCCTCTACAACGGCCCCGGCGGCCACTCGGATCCCAATGACGCCGAGATGATCGAGGCCATCGATTATCTCGACCGCGACGACACGTTTCCCGTCAACGCCAACATCAACGCTGGCGCGGGCGGTTTCTCCGGGATCACCAACATCAGCCAGGCGGGTGCGTCGGCGGTGGAAGCGACGTCCGGCGGCGACACGACGTACACCCTCACGCCCGCTCTCAACTCGGTGGCGGCGGCGAAATCCGGTTCGAACTTTTACTGGGACAACGCCAACGGTTCGACCGTGCGCTGGCTGTGGGAGGTGAAAAACGCGAGCCCCACGAACCAGAAAACCTGTTTCGGTTTGTGGGCGGGCGACGAGACATGGGGTGGGGGAGTTCCGGTTTCCATCAGCGCCGGCAACAAACCCGGTATCCTCATCACCATCACCCAAAACGGCTCGCAAAACCGTATGATCATCAGCGCGCGTTCCGATGCGGGCGGCGAAACGATTTTCTACGACGGTTTCTTCAACTTCGTCCCGGCCTATGCGACCGCATGGACGAGCACCCGGACCGGCTACCTCACCGGCACCGGGTCGCCGGTGGAGATCCGCATGGACCTCAACGACCGGCGCTGGCAGCTCACGTTCAACGGCATCGTCTTGAACGGTGCGACGAACGCCATCGCCAGCGGCACCGAGATCACCCGCGACAACCGGCGTGCGATCTATGGCTACTGGAACTCCGCCATCGGAGGCGGAAGTTTCTGGGAACACGATCCGTTCACGTCCTGGAACAACACTTGGTCGCCCTTCACCAAATCGATCTTCACCGCCACCGCCGGAGCGCTTTCCGGCACGGGCGCGACACCTTCGCCGATGGAGTTGCGGTATGTGATCGCCAGCGATCCGGGCCTGCCCGACCCGCTTCCCCCCGGCCCCACCGGCATTGACGCTTCGGCGGCCTATGGCACGCTGAGTCTGACTTGGGATGCCCTCTCCGGCGCGACCGGTTACACCATCAAGCGCGCCACCATCTCCGGCGGCCCCTACATCACCCTCGCGAGCAACGTCACCGCCACCACCTACACCGACGCCACCGCCCAGTCCGGCGTCCTTTACTACTACACCGTTTCTGCCGACACCACCTCGGGCGCCACCGCCAACGGCACCGAATCCGCCGCCGGCCTGAACCCCCTCCGCCTCCGTAGCACCGGCGGCACCGCCAGCAGCGGCACCAACACCACTGGCGCGGAAGGCGCGGACAAGGCCTTCGACGGCACCCTCGCCAAATGGTTCAACGGCACCGGCGCTACCGATTGGCTGCAATACCGCTTCCCCTCCGGCAAACGGTTTCCGCTCAGCCGATACATCCTCTCCTCCGGCAACGACGTCCCCGGACGCGACCCCGTGAACTGGCAAATCCTCGGCAGCAACGACGGCCTCAACTGGGACACCCTCGACACCCGCACCGGTCAGGCCTTCCCCGCCCGCCTGCAAACTTACAACTACGACGTCCCCCTGACCGCCGCCTACGAATACTACCGCCTCAACATCACCACCAACGGCGGAGCCACTGGCATTCAGCTCACCGAGTTGCAACTCCTCTCACCCGACATGGTCGCCCCCGTCATCGCCACCCCGGCCGACCTCCTCGTCGGCACCATCGACGGCAGCGGTGCCACCGTGACCTTCGCCCCGACTGCCACCGACGACGAAGACGGCCCCGTCACCGTCCTCTGCACGCCGCCCTCGGGCGGCGTCTTCCCCATCGGCTCGACCACCGTCACCTGCACCGCCAGCGACACGAGCGGCAACCACACCCAATCCACGTTCACCGTCACCGTGAACGACGACACCCTCAACGACCTCTCGCCGCCCGCCATCACCGTTCCCGCCGACATCACCGTGCACGCGACCAGCCCCGCCGGTGCCACCGTCACCTTCACGACCTCCGCCCTCGACGTGATCGACGGCGCGCGCGCCACCGCCAGCTCCCCCGCCTCCGGCTCCCTATTCCCCGTCGGCACCACCGTCGTCACCACCACCGCCTCCGACACCAAGGGCAATGCCGGCTCGCGCACCTTCACCGTCACCGTCCAGCCCTACATCCAGACCCGCGCCTGGCTGAAATTCGACGAAGCCAGCGGCTTGGCGGCGGACGACGCCACCGGCAACAACTGGACCGGCACGCTCGTCGGCGGCCCCACCTGGGCCACCGGCAGGCTCAACAACGCCGTCAGCCTCAGCGGCTCCACGCAATACGTCACCCTGCCCACGGGCGTCGTCAACGGCCTCGCCACCTGCACCATCAGCGCCTGGGTCAACCTCGGTGCCACCAGCAACTGGCAACGCATCTTCGACTTCGGTACCGGCACCAACAACTACATGTTCCTCTCCCCGCAAAACGGTGCCAACAGCAAGATCCGCTTCGCCATCCGCACCGCCTCCGTCGCCGAACAGATCATCGACGGCGCCGCCACCCTGCCCACCGGCAGCTGGCAACACGTCGCCGTCGTCCTCAACGGCGCCACCGGCACCCTCTACGTGAACGGCGTCCAGGTCGGCCAAAACACCGCCATGACGCTCAATCCCTCCAGCCTCGGCGCGACCACCAACAACTACCTCGGCAAATCGCAGTTCAACGACCCCTACCTCAACGGTGCCGTGGACGACTTCCAGATCATCGCCCAGGCCCTCACCGGCCAGCAAGTGGCCGCCTTGGCCGCTCCGCCCGCCGCCCCGACCTCGCTCACTGCCAACATCGGCGACACTCAGGTTTCCTTGGGCTGGGCCTCCGTCGCCGGAGCCGTCAGCTACAACGTCAAACGCGCGCCCGTCAGCGGTGGACCTTATGCCTTCGTCGCCAACACCTCGGCCACCAGCCATACCGACACCGGTCTGACCAACGGCACGACCTACCACTACGTCGTCACCGCGCTCAACGCAGCGACGGAGAGCCTGAACAGCGTCGAAGTCAGCGCCACGCCCTTGACCGCTCTCCAGCAATGGCGTCAAACGAACTTCGGCACCACCTCGGGCACCGGCGATGCGGCCGACAACGCCGATCCGGACGGCGATGGCATGACGAACGCCGAGGAGTTCACCGCCGGCACCGATCCTCGGGACGCGGGCAGCATGTTCCGCGTGAGTGACGCGACGGTGGATGGCTCCGATGTCCTGCTGAGTTTCCCGACGGTGACAGGGAAAACCTATCGCCTCGAACGCTCCGACGACCTGTTGAACGGCTCATGGGCTCCGGTGCAGGACAACATCCCGGGCACCGGCGGCACCGTCCAGATCCCCGTCGCCCTCGACTCCCTTCACATCCGACGCTTCTATCGCATCGCTGTCGTTCCGTGAACGTCCCTCGCATCCGCTTCAGGCCAGTCATGCCGAGAAAGTCGGCCACTTAATCGCGCAAGTTACGAGGCCATTGCGCTCCTGAAGCGAATGGACGAAACACTTCCGGTCAGGCGTCTCCACGAGCAGCCCCCCCATTTTGTTCTGCACGCAAGGTGCTCATGATCATCGTGCGAACAAAAGAAAAGGACCTCGGTTCGAATGCCCCATCCAAGAAACACCATGAAAACCAAAGCACTGCGTATCCGTTCGGCGGCCCAGCCCATTCTGGCCGCCATCGCATTGGGTTCCGCTGCTCACGCCGCGACGACCCTTGAAAACTATTTCGACTTCACCAGTTACGGCAGCGTGGCAGGAGGAGGCACCGTCACCGCTATCGGCAACACCGGTTCCACCGCCACCGTCAAATCGGCCGCCACATCCCTGACCAGCTCGGGTCTCGCGATCACCGCTGGCACCAACGCAAGCAGCACCGGCGTCAACCTCACGGGCTCCGATCTCAGCGGGTTCACGAGCGACTTCACGCTGCAGATGTGGTTCACGAGCCCGTCCACGGTTGCGGGCAATACAGCACTCTTCGGCGGCACGACTTCTGCGACGATCGACGGCAGCATGGTGGGGGATCAGGCACTTTTTGCCGCCTACAGTAACACCAATCCGCGGTTTCTGCGCCAGATCATGAGCAGCAACTCGACATTCGGAATCGCTGGTGCGCCCCCGTCCGGAACGGCGGCCACGGCCAGCACGCCCTATGATTACATGCTCATCTATACCGCCAGCACGAATACCGTCCAAGCCTACTTGGACGGAGTGGCTGTCGGTGCCGGGCTTAGCACGGCCTACTTCCAAGGACTCGACTCCCTCACGAACGGCTTCGCTATTGGCGGGGTGCAAAGCCCCGCATTCGGCGACAACGCTGCCGCGATCAACGTCACCTCGTTCATGATGTACTCCGGTGCCCTGACGTCGGACGAAATCAACGACATCCACGCGTTTGGCTCTACTCCGAGCTTGAACCAACTGGGTTCCGTCGTGGTGGTTCCGGAGCCGACCGCAGCTCTACTGGGCGGCCTCGGCTTCCTCGGCCTGCTTCGCCGCCGTCGCTGATCACGCAGCTTCGAAATCCTGCACTTCTCCGCCGCCTCCGATTCTGATCGGTGGCGGCGTCTTTTTGTCTCCGTGCCGGACAACGGCCCGATCTACTATGGCTGCATGAAACCGGAAATCGGAGGAGGGACGCCCTCGTCCCTCAACCCCGGCAGCCGCTTTCCTTCAGGCTCCTGCTCAGGTGCGCCGCACGCCGATGCAAACAAAGCGCCCCGTCAGTTTTGCATACCCTCGAAACCCGAAGACCCCGGAGAAGGGAAGAATGCCGACTGACTCGAATGGCGCGGTTCTCAGAGTCAGTTCGAGAGCGCCGTGTCGAAGGTCGGGAGATCGGAAGGTCCGCATCACCAGCGATCCCGACTTGCCGTCACGGCGTGAACCAAGGAACTTTCGACCTTTGACCTTGCGACTTCCGGACTGCACTTTCCACACCGTCCGTTTCCGAGATCACGTTTAAGTCAGCCCGGTTCCCGACTGACTCCCTGAATCGGGGGAGATCCATTTCCCGCAGGAACGACATCGACGCTTCCTCGACCGCCATGTCTGTTTGGCAGTTTGCGGTCCATGTCCGCGGAAACCCAAGCCCCATCCTGCATGCGTTTACTCCGGTGTTTTGCCGCCCTGATCCTTGTCTCCGGTTCAACACGCGCTGCCGACTATGTTTGGAAAAACGCCGTCATTGGTGGCGGCGGCTATGTCACCGGCATCGAGTACCATCCGTCCGAACCCGGCCTCGCTTACGGCCGCACCGACGTCGGCGGAGTCTATCGACGGGACTCGGCCACGCGCCCGTGGGTTCCGCTCAACGACTGGGTCGGCGGCCTGGACAACGGATTCATGGATCTGGGTGTGCTGAGCGTTGGCCTCGATCCCACGGATCCCGACCGGGTCTATCTCGCCTGCGGCCAATATCTGGAATGGTGGGCACCGCCGGCGCGTTTCATGAGTTCGTCCGATCGCGGCGCGACGTGGACCGACATCGCGCTGCCCTTCAAGCTCGGTGGCAACATGAACGGTCGCGGGACCGGCGAGCGGCTGGCAGTGGACCCAAACGATGGCGCGCGGATCTTCCTCGGCACCACGGCGGACGGGCTGTGGCGCAGCACGGACCGCGGGGCGACGTGGGCTCGTCTAACAGAATTCACTCCCGCGGCGACCACCTTCGTCCTGTGCGATCCGGATCACGCGGGCACGCTGTATGCCGGTGCGGCACAGACCGATGGCCCGACCTTGTGGAAATCCACGGACGGCGGCGAAACGTGGGACGCGGTGGCGGGACAGCCGTCCGGGCTGATCGCCTTGCAGGCGAAGCTTGATGCGGCGGGCGATCTCTTCATCACCTTCTCCGATCATGTGGGACCGAACAGCGCGGCTGCCGGATCCGCGTGGAAATACTCCGCCGCCGGGACGTGGACGGATCTCAATGTCCCGGGCGGCCAAGGCGGCTTTGGCGGGATCGCCGTGGACCCGAACCTGCCGGGACGCCTTGTGGTTTCCACCCTCAACCGCTGGTGGCCGGGCGACGAGATCTATCGCTCCGACGACGGCGGCGAGACCTGGACCGGCGTGCTCGATGGTGCGTCTCTGGATCATTCCTCCGCGCCGTGGGCGGCCACGCTGTCGCCACACTGGATCAGCGACGTGGAGATCGACCCCTTCGATTCGGGACGCGCGTCGTTCATCACCGGCTACGGGATCTTTTCGACCTCCAATCTCGGCGCGACTCCGGGAATGCCGATGTGGTCCTTCGACAGCAGGGGACTGGAAGAATGCGTGCCGCAGGCGCTGGTCAGCCCGGCTGAAGGCCCGCCGCTGGTCAGCGTGATCGGCGATTTCGACGGCTTCCGCCATGACAACCTCGATGCCTCGCCCGCGCTCGGCCGCCACTCGCCGAGCAAGGGAACCACGCATGCGCTGGACGGCGCGGGTACGGTGCCTGCCGTACTTGCGAAGATGCATGGAGCCACCGGAGCGATCTCGCGCGACGGCGGCGCGACCTGGACGGATTTCCCCACAGCGCCGGCCACGGCGTCCTCAGAGCGTGGCGAACTCGCGGTATCGGCTGACGGCTCAAGGATACTGTGGTGTCCCAAGGCCTCCGCGGCCTATGTTTCCACCGACGACGGGGCGACATGGACGCCCTGCGCCGGCAGCCCCACGGGCGATCTGTGGCCGGCGGCGGACCGGGTGAATCCGCTGCGTTTCGCGGTTCTCGATCCGGAGACCCGTGTGGTGCATGTGAGTACGGATGGCGGCGCGACCTTTTCCGCGGGCGACAACGCTCTGCCGGGGGGCAGTGACCGGATCGAGGCGGTGCCGGGTCAGGCCGGTCACTTGTGGCTCACGGCGTGGGGTGGGGGGCTTTGGCGTTCCACGGATGGGGGCGCGGATCTCGTCCAAGTGACCTCGGTCGAACGCGGCTACCGCGTTGGTTTCGGGCGTTCGGCGGATGGCACGGGATACCCCGCGATTTTCCTGTGGGGACGCGTCGGTGGGATCGACGGGCTGTTCCGCAGCGATGATACCGGCGCGACCTGGCAGCGGATCAATGACAGCCTCCATCAGTTCGGCCACATCACCGACCTGACCGGCGACCCGCGGGTGCATGGCCGCGTCTATCTGGGGACCAGCGGACGCGGCGTGATCGTCGGCGAGGAAACGACGGAGCCGCGGTTCACGGAGATGATTTATCAGGACGGGCTCGCGGAGGGCTGGCAGAACTGGAGCTGGGCCACAGTGAACATGCCCTCGGCGGTTCCGGTGCGGCGCGGATCGTCCGCGGTATCGGTCACGGCAGGCGGTTGGGCCGCCCTCTATCTGCGGCGGCTGGCGTTTCAGAATACCTCCGGGTATGCGGCGCTGGCTTTCTGGATTCATGGGGGCGCGACCGGCGGCCAGACGCTGCAAGTCATCGGCCTGCGCGACGGTGTCACCCAAGCGCCGAGGGCGATCCCCGCGCCGGCCGCCGATATCTGGACACGCGTGGTGATCCCGCTGTCGGAGTTGGGCCTGTCGGGGGCATACGATTTCAACGGTGTGTGGATCCAGAACGTCAGCGGCTCGGCGATTTCCACCTTTCACGTGGACGACATCGCGCTGGTCGGCGAAGCGGATGCGGATGACTGGGCGGCGGTCGATTGGGAGAGCTGGCGGCAGTCGGAATTCTCCTCGGCCGCGCTGGCAGACGCCGGCATCAGCGGCCCCGATGCGGACCCCGACCGCGACGGACGTGGGAACCGTGCCGAATGGTATTTGCTGGGCAGCGCCTCGGAGAACGACGGCCCGTGGTGCACGTGGCAGCTTCAAGACGACACGGCGGTGCTGAGTTATGATCGCCGCGCGGGCTTTCCATCGGCCCTGACGTTTGAGATCTCGACGGATCTCAACTCCTGGTCCCCGGCGGGCGGGGAACCACAACTGCTCCCGCTCGATGCCTCAGGGCTGCGGGAACGGGCATCCTGGACCTTCCCCAGCACCATGCCGACGCTGTACGTCCGGCTCCGCTGAGTTCCAGCAGGTCGCGGGCAACCGCACGCAGGCGAGCCGACCCCGCCTCTCGTTCGACGGCGGGATTGGCAAGGATGACTGAGACATTCACGGCTCCGCCATCAGGAAATGCTGTGGGTTTCGTGCCCTCCATGACTCCGCTGCCGGTCAGCTGCAACCCCTTCGCTTTCGTGACTTAACCGAGCAAGTGTCCCAACCCTTGTCCTCCCTAGGCTCTTGGAGAGTAGGCTTCACAATTGGACCCAACCCACGATCCGCGCGGATCATCGGTCCGAAAACCCGCTTGTCACAAACCCAATGAAGAAGCCCAACCTGGCCTTTCGCTCCGCGATCGACCGGCTGCCCTTGTCCCGATCCACATGGATGCTGGCGGCAGTCGGCGGACTTTGCACAGTGGCCGTCCTCGCCTTCGTTCAAACCAAAGGATCACCAGCATCCCACCCGGCGAAGCCAGCAGCGCCCCCCCTTTCTCGTATCGAGGAACCTTCCACCCAGCGATCTCCCGGACAGGGACAGCAAACCGACGATCCGGCCCAAGCGCTGGCCCAGGCATTCTCACTTCAAGAAAGAAGCGAACGCGAGAGCCGCATCCGGGAATTGCTCTCCATGTGGGCCATTCGGGACGCAAAGGCGGCGCTGAACTGGGTTTCCTCGCTGGAGGATCCCGCTGCCCGACTTTCCGCCCGCTCCACCGTCTGCCTGGCTCTCGCGGAAAAGGATCCATGCCAGGCCATCGTGCTCGCGCTCGCCCATGGCGCGGACGAGGACGATCACGGAGGATTGCTCGAATATCTGACGATGCAGTGGTGCGGGAAAGAGCCCGAGGCCGCTCTCGATTGGGCGTGCGAGCAGCCGCCCGGCGAATGGCGGGACCGCCTGCTCGCGAGCGCCTCGTTCATGCTCTCCAAGTCCGACCCCGCCGCGGCGGCCCATCTTGTCTCGGATCTCGAACCGGGAACCGTGCAGGACGAAGCGGTCATGGCCGTGCTCCACCAATGGGCGCTCCAGGATTCCTCCGCCGCACTCCAGTGGGCGGAAGCCTTCTCCGAATCTCCCCTCCGCGATCGAGCGCTCGCGGAGATCTCGAATCTCCGAAGCTACCTCCAATCTCCATGAACGACGGGAGTCGTAGTACTTCCGCCCATCCGACAACAAAAACAACCCACAAAAACACCATGCGCAAACCCATCATCCACTGGCTGAAAACCCTGGCGCTGCTATGCGTCCTCGGCGTTTCCCAGCTGCACGCCTACACCCATCCCTGCATTCCGACCACCGTCGAGGAGCTGGACACCATCAAGGCCAACCTCGACAAGGAGCCTTGGAAGTCCGGCTATGCCATCCTCTCAAACGCCAGCACGGCCCAGCTCACCTATGCCCCGAACGGCCCGTGGGCGGAAGTGGGCCGCACCCCTGACGTCAACCTCACCTATTGGAAGAATGACATGGTCGCCGTGTATGATCTGGCGCGCATGTGGTATTTCACTGGCAACAACGCCTATGCGCAGAAAGCCCGCGACCTCCTCATCGCTTGGGCGACCACGCATACGGCTTTCACCGGGCAGGAAATCCCGCTTTCGATCGGCGACTTCGCCCAGGCGTACGCCGGTGGCGCCAGCATCCTGCGCGGCACCTGGCCCGGATGGACGGAGGCCGACACCACCACGGTCAAAAACTACTTCCTGAACGTTTACTGGCCCAGGAGCCTCTGCAACGGCTACATCACCGGCCCCGCCAACAAAGGTTATATCTATCAGGCCGCCGGCATCGCCATCGCCGCTTTTTGTGACGACGTGGAAAAATTCAACCACGTCATCGACATTTACCGTGCCAACCCGCCTGCCGGCCTGATGAACACGCTGGCAACGGGCGAAATGGGTGAAACGGGCCGCGACGCCGGCCACCTCTACGGCGGCCTCATCAGCGCCGCCTTCCTCTCCGAAGTGGCATGGAAACAAGGCATCGACCTCTACTCCGAATCGGACAACCGGCTCCTCGCCTGCGCCGAATACTACGCCCGCAACACCCTCGAATTGGACAATCCTTTCGTCCCCTTCGGCACCATCGATTGGCTCTATTATGCCAATGCGGCCGGACCATACACCGCCAATCGCGGCGCGCTTTACCTCATCCAAAACGCCTATAAGAACCGCAAAAACCTCCCAACACCGTGGATCGACCGGAAGCTCGAAGAACAGGGCATCGATGGCGGCAACTTCATGTATGCCAAGGCGGCGGATTTCAGCACCGCCACTCCACTGGCGACCGCTGTTCGCCCGGCGGTTTCCCTGGCATCGAGCGGCCTGACCCTGACCACCCTCGGCACCCAGACCGCCGGACGCAGTGCCGCCTACTCCAATGGCGTGTGGACCGTGACCGGCCTCGGAAGCAACGTCTGGGCGGATACGGCCGATGACTGCCAGTTTGTTTATAAAACCATGACCGGCGATTGCGCCATGGTCGCCCAAGTCACCTCGTCCCAATACACAAGCGGGCAAGCCAAGGCCGGATTGATGATCCGCGACACACTTACCAACACCTTTTCGAAGCGCGCCTGGATCGGGATCAAACCGGACCCCTCCGACATCCGGATCGAATCCCACTTTCGTGGCTGGACCGATGTCTGGGGCGGAAGCAACCGGGATGATATTTCGCGCAGCCATCCTCCCGGCATGCCCTACTGGCTCAAGATCGAACGCCGGGGCGACATGTTCAACACTTACACCTCGCTGGACGGCACCAGTTGGGCCGCCGCGCTCAGCTGCTACTACGCCAACCTCCCTTCCATGCTCCATATCGGACTGTTCGTGACCAGCGGCTCGACCGCGACCAGCACCGCCACCTTCGCCAACGTCGCCTTCACCGGAGGAACCGGCGGCCTCGTGACGACTCCCGCCGCCCCGGCGACACTGTTCGCCACTGGCTCCAGCAAAGCCGTTAGCGTGCGCTGGCTGCCGTCCTTCGGCGCCACCGCCTACGACCTGCTCAGGTCCACCACCTCCGGCAGTGGCTACACAACCATCGCCAGCAATCTAACTCCTGACAAAACCAGCTACACGGACACGGCTGTAAGCGCTGGCACCACCTACTACTATGTGGCCCGCGCGAAAAACTCCGCCGGCACCAGTGGCAATTCACCGCAGTTCTACGCCACGCTGCTTCCCGCGCCTCTGGTCAACCTCGCCTTTGGCGGCACGGCCACCGACAGCGGCAACTCGGTCCCATGGAATTCCGCGAACGGCTTCGACCAGAACCCCGGCTCCCTCTGGTTTCACGGAGGAACGACCGGCTGGCTACAATATGACTTCGGCGCGGGCAACGCGCAGGTGGTCAAGCGCTACACCGTCACCGCCGGCAACGTGAACATCCCCGCGCGCGACCCGAAGAACTGGCAGTTCCAAGGCTCCAATGACGGCACCAACTGGACCACTCTCGACACGCAGAGCAACCAGGCCTTCACCATTAGGATGCAGCAGAAGACGTATAACCTCGGCAATACCACCGCCTACCGTTACTACCGGTTCAACGTCACCGCCAACAACGGCGACAGCACCTTCACGCACCTCGGCGACATCGGTCTGTGGAACGCCACCGGCCGCACCGTCCCCGACGGCCGCTACGCCCTTGTCAGCCGCAAGAGCAACAAGGTCATGGGCACCACCGGCGGCGGCACTGCCAATGGCACCGCGCTCGACCAGTGGAGCTACTCCGGTTCCGACAGCCAAAAGTGGGACCTCACCCACCTCGGCAGCGGGCAATATCAAATCACCGGTGTCGCCAGCGGCCGGGTGATGGATGTGGCGGGCATCAGCACTGCCAACGGCGCGCAGATCCACCTCTGGGACTGGCTGAACGGCAACAACCAGAAATGGACGGTTACTCCGGCTGGCGACGAGAGATTCAAGCTCACCGCCGTCCATAGCGGCAAGGTGGCCGACGTCACCGCCGGCAGCACCGCCAACGGCGCCAAGATCATCCAGTGGTCCTACCTCGGAGCCGACAACCAGCAGTGGATCCTCGCTCCGTTCTCAACGACGGCGACCCTCCGTCTGCAATCGCACAACTTCCCGACCCGCTACATCCGCCATTCCAGCTATCGCGCCCGGATCGACGAGAATGTTTCTCCCGTTGGGGACTCCCAATTCCGGGTCAGGATCGGCCTGACAAACGCCGCCGGGGTGTCGTTCGAATCCGCGAACTACGCCGGCTACTACCTGCGGGTGCGTACGAACGGAGAAGTGTGGGTGGACAAAAACGACAACACCGCCGCCTTCCGCGACAGTGCCACCTTCGAGCGGGTGCCCGGATTGGCCGATTCGAGCAAATCCTCATTCCGCATGTGGACCGACTCAACCCGCTACCTCCGCCACTACGCTTACCTGATGGTCGCGCAAAGCGGATCCGGATCGGCCTTCAACGCCGACGCCACCTTTGCGGAAATCCAACCATAAATCACGGAAACCGCAGGGACTTGCGACACCCGCGCCGCCGCCAACTTCACTGGCGGCGGCGTTTTTTTATCCTGGATACAATAATGGAACCGACGACGAACACAACCGAGCGCAGCGAGATGGACGAACACTTCGATTCAAAAACTGAGTCAAGTTCACACAAATATCAAAAGGGTTGAGCCGGTTTGCCGATTCACCTTCAGGGTTACCCTCAAACTCTGCCCAAAGCTCTTAAAATCAGCGTTCATCTGCGTCCATCCGCGGTTCATTTCTTTTCCCAGGTTTTTGCGGCCCGGAGTGGGACAAAAGCCCGGTCGTCCACGTTCCATCCTGCCGCCACTTAACCGGAAAAGCCACCAAACCCTTGCCCTAGGAAACGATTCTCAGCAGAAAATCGTTAATTGATCCATAGGATCCAAAAAACAGCCTACTAAAATCCTAAAAACCATGTCCCGACACATCACCACCTGGGTGATGTCCTTGGCGCTTCTTTGCGTTCTCGGACTGTCCCAAGCGCAGGCCTTCACCCATCCCTGCATCCCGAACACCCTTGAGGAGCTGGACACCATCAAGGCCAACCTCGACAAGGAACCTTGGAAGTCCGGCTACGCCGTGCTCGCGGCCGATGGGCGCTCCCAGCTCGGCTACGCCCTGGCCTACGGCGGCGGCGCCAGCATCCTCCGCGGCACATGGCCCGGACGGACGCAGCAGGACACCCACATCGTCAAGGACTGCGTCGAAATCGAATCAACAAAACCGATACGCTCTCATGAGGCGTATCGCCCATTTTCCATGCATGCGTAACCACCACGAAACCAAACCCAACAGCACCCTGAATTACCCATGAATCTCATCCGAATCTCATTAAGATGTTTCGCATCGCGACTCCTTTCGAATTTATCCGGTCGGGTAGTCAACCACTTGGCAACCGATCGAGAGACTGTTCGAAAGACTGTGCCATCTCTCGCGGTCGTTTTCGCCGGCTTGAGCCTGATGATGCTCGCGCCATTGGCGCAAGCGCAGTTCGTCCACCCGGGCGCCCTGTCGACACAGGCGGATCTGGACCGCATGGCGGCTAAGGTCGCCGCGGCGGAGCAGCCGTGGCAAGGCGGTTGGGACATTCTGGTGGGCAATGAAGGGTTTTACATGGGCGGCCCGGAAGCCGTGCCAACTGTTTTCGTCGATTCAGGAAACGGCGGAAACACTTACATGAGTTTGGCGCGCGACTCCCACCGGGCATATCAAGCCGCGTTGCGTTATCATGGCACGGGCGACACGACCTATGCGGACCACGCGGTTCAAATCATGAACGCCTGGGCCTCCACGCACACGGCATGGGACGGCAACACGAATGTCGCCCTGCGGTCCGGTCTCTACGGCTATGCGTTTGCCTGCGCCGGTGAATTGATGCGCGGCTACAGTGGCTGGGATCCGGCGGATTTCGCGGCGTTCCAACAGTATATGCTCACCCAATTCTATCCTCTCAATTCCGGGTTTCTCAACGATCTGGTCGGATTCTGTTGGAGTCACTACTGGGCGAACTGGACCCTGGCGAACCTGGCTTCGATGACGGCCATCGGGGTTTTGTGCGACGATCAGGCGATTTTCGATGAGGCCCTGAACCACTTCTTGGCCGGCGTCCACACCGGTGGGATCGAACATGCGGTCTATCACGTTCATCCCAATGGTCTGGGCCAATGGCAGGAAAGCGGCCGTGACCAGGGACACGCCCAGATGGGTCCGCAGTTGATCGGCGTCGTCTGTGAAATCGCCTGGAACCAAGGCTACGACCTTTACGGCCACATGAACAACCGCGTCCTCGCGGGTGTCGAATACGTCTCGAAATACAATACGCATCACGCCGTACCGTTCGCCGCCTATGCGAACTGCGATTACGCCGTATGGCCGTACACCTATCGTTTTTATCAAAAAGCCGTCGCAGGGTGGCCCTCCGGCGGAGGTCGTCCCGGCTGGGATCTGATTTACAACCACTACGTCAACCGCATGGGCATCGCCGCGCCTTACACGGCGCAATACGCCGCACTGACCCGTCCCGAGGGGGGCGGAAGCAATTACGGCGGCAACAGCGGCGGCTTCGATGGTCTGGGCTTCACCACGCTGACGCACAGCCGCGATCCGATCGCTGGCGCCGTGCCGGGCGCGCTGCGGCCTTACGTGCAGGGGCGTCAAATCACGCTCTCCTGGGCGGGATCGGCCCATGCCGAAAGCTACAACGTCAAGCGCTCCACGACCAGCGGCGGGCCTTACACCACGCTGGGCAAGGGTGATGGCAAGAGCTTGTTCTTCGTCGATCCGGGCCTGACGGCGGGAACGACTTATTACTACGTCGTCTCAGCCAACAATCCCGGCGGCGAAAGCGTCAACTCCGCCGAAGCGGCCGCCACGGCGGACGGTCACCTTTTTGGGACGGTCATCGGTTCGGACGGTTCGTTTGACCATTGCGGCGCCACCAGGGAAATCCTCTTCGACGGCGCGCTTGTGAACTTCATCGATATCGGTGCGTCCGGCGGTGCCTGGGCCGGGCTGGACCTGGGATCGGGCGTCAGCGCGGTGATCACGGGCGTGAAGTATTGCCCCCGCAAAGGGGCCGCCAACGCCATGGTCGGCGGCAAATTCCAGGCCTCGAACACCGCCGACTTCAGTGGCGACGTCGTCGATTTGTTCACCATCACCACCGAGCCAACCGAAGGCATGCTCACTTCCCAGGCCGTCGACAGCGGCTCGGCCTACCGCTACGTCCGCTACATCCAGCCCACGAAGAACGGCTGGAACACCGCGGCGGAGGTGCAATTCCTCGGGACCGCCAGCGGCCAGAGCGCCCCGTCAACGCCGGTCGTGGACACCAGCCTTGTGAACGGGCTTCAGATCGATCTCTTGTTGGACGGCATCAGCGGCATTCCGGGCGTGGGAGGCTATCGAATCAAGCGTTCCACCACTCCCGGCGGACCCTACGTCGTTTGGGGGGACGTCAATACAGGCTACGGCGATACGACAAAATTCAGCGATTCCGAAACCGAGATGGGTTCGACCTACTATTATGTCGTCAGCGCCTACAATCAGCTCGGCGAAAGCGCCGATTCCGCCGAGGTCTCCGTCTCGACGCTGCCGACGGGCCCCCAACTGATGACCCATCTCAAGATGAGCGGGAATGTCGCCGACAGTTCGGGTTATAACTTTTATGCCGGCACGGTTGGCTCCCCCGAATTTCCCGGAGGGGGATATGTCGGCTCGGCGATCGACTTGGACGGCGTGGACGACTTCGTGACGTTGCAACCCCGCGTCGCCAATTCCGAGGACATCACGGTCGCCGCCTGGGTCAACTGGGACGGCGGTGCCGCCTGG
Source organism: uncultured Haloferula sp. (assembly GCA_965652295.1). Taxonomy (GTDB): domain Bacteria; phylum Verrucomicrobiota; class Verrucomicrobiia; order Verrucomicrobiales; family Akkermansiaceae; genus Haloferula. Next base: position 243,873 of record CBFGTS010000005.1, read on the forward strand.
CAGCGCATCTTCGACTTCGGCACGGGCACGTGGTCGTACCTGTACCTGACTCCGAGCAGTGGTGACGGCAAGCTCCGCTTCGGGATCAAAAACACTGCGGGCGAACAAACCGTCGAGACCTCCGCGCTCACCGTGGGAACATGGACGCACGTGGCGGTGACGCTGAGCGGCGACATGGCGACACTATACGTCAACGGCTCTCCGGCGGCATCGAATCCCTCCGTGACGATCAACCCGACGGACTTTAAACCGTGGGTCAATAACATCGGCAAGAGTCAGTGGCCCGCCGATCCCCGATTCAACGGTCGCATCGACGAATTCCGCGTTTACAACTACGCGTTGTCGGCCGGAGATGTGGCCGCCTTGGCCGCCCAGTCCACAGAGGCAACTCCGCCCGTGGCTCCCGCGGGACTGAACACGATCGTTGGCGACGGAACGGTCAACCTCGACTGGGCGGACAACGGCGAATCCGATTTCGCGTCCTACACCGTCTATCGCTCGACCACCAGCGGCAGCGGCTACAGCGCGATCGCCTCTGGACTGACCGCGAGCGCCTACACCGACAATACCGTTTCGAACGGCGTGACCTATTACTACTTCGTGACCGCTGTCGATACGAGCGGCGGAGAATCAACCGACGGCAACGAGGTCTCAGCCCTTCCACAAGGGGCCTCGCTCACCCGCTACGATCTGGAGGGCGACACGCTTGACAGTTCGGGCAACGGCAACCACGCGACCGCGACCGGATCGCCGACTTTTGTCGCGGGCCAGATCGGCCAGGCGATCGACCTCGACGGCGTGGACGATTATGTCACGATCCCGTCCGGCGTGGTCAGCGGCGTGGATAGCCTCACCGTCGCCACATGGGTCAACTGGGACGGCGGCGGCAATTGGCAGCGAATCTTCGACTTCGGTGACAGCACGAGCCGGTACATGTTCCTCTCGCCCAGTTCGGGAGGCAACACGTTGCGCTTTGCGATCAGCAACGGCAAAGGTGAGAAGATCACCGAAACCACTGCGCTGGCGACTGGGACGTGGGTCCACGTGGCCGTGACGCTCAACGTCTTCACGACGACGCTGTACGTAAACGGCGTGGCGGTCGCGACCAACGACGCCTCCATCAATCCGACCGGCTTCGATTTCACGCCGTTGAACAACTACATCGGCAAGAGCCAGTTCTCCGATCCGCTGTTCAACGGCCGGATCGATGACTTCCGCATCTACAACTACGCGCTGACGGCCTCGCAGATCAACGACGTCATGCAGGGCAGCGACACCCTGCCTCCGGCCGCGCCCACAGGTCTCGGTGCCACCGCGGGCGACAGCAGCGTCTCGCTTGACTGGGCCGACAACGGAGAACCGGACTTCGCCAGCTACACCGTTTACCGCTCCACCACCAGCGGCAGCGGCTACGCCAGCATCGCCACCGGCCTGACCACCAGCGCCTACACGGACGATACTGTCATCGGTGGAGCCACCTACCACTACGTCGTGACCGCAGTGGACACCGCCTCCAACGAGTCCGCAAACAGCGCGGAAGCCTCCGCCACTCCGACTCTCGCCGCACCCGGGAAGGTCACCGCGACGTCTGAAGAGGGACAGATCCTGATTTCCTGGTCCGCCTCCGCGAGCGCGGATACCTACGACGTTCTGCGCTCGACCAGTCCCAACGGGCCCTTCACCGCGATCGCCACCGGCCTCACCGGCACGAGCTACGGGGATACGAGCGCGCTGCCGGGCTGGACCTACTACTACGCCGTCTCGGCCAGCAATTCCTTCGGCCAGAGCGAGAGTTCCACGAGCACTACGACCACCGCCGCAGCCGCCGCCATCAGCTGGCTCAAGCTGGATGAAACCAGCGGCACCACCGCCGCGGATGCCAGCGGCAACAACAACGCCGGCACGCTCGTCAACAGCCCGGCGTGGATCGGCGGGAAAACCGGCAACGCGCTCGTCCTCAACGGCACGAACCAATACGCCACCCTGCCGAACGGCATCACCTCGAACCTCCACGACTTCACGGTCAGCGCGTGGGTCTACTGGAACGGCGGCGGCAACTGGCAGCGCGTCTTCGACTTCGGCAGCGGAACTTCCGTCAACATGTTCCTCACACCGAAGAACGGCGCGAACGGAAACCTCCGCTTCGCCATCACGACAAGCGGTGGAGCGGGGGAGCAGCGTATCGACGGCACCGCCGCGCTGACAAGCGGCGGTTGGCACCATGTCGCCGTCACGCTCTCCGGCACGACCGGCACGCTTTACGTCGATGGCCAGCAGGTCGGGCAAAACACCGGCATGACCCTGCGTCCGTCGGACCTCGGTGCGACCACGCAAAACCGCATCGGCCGCTCGCAATACAACGACCCGTATTTCAACGGCCGCCTCGATGACTTCCGGGTTTACGCCGGCGCGCTCAGCGCTGCGGAAATCTCCGCGCTCGCCGCACCGATCCAGACCACCGGCCTCGCGGCCACCGGCGGCTCCGGTCAGGTCGGCCTCACGTGGAACGCCACCACCGGCGCATCGAGCTACACCGTCCGCCGCGCCTCCACCAGCGGCGGCGCCTACACGGCGATCGCACCCGGCGTGACCGACACGAGCTACACCGATACCGGCCTGGCCGACGGCACCACCTACTACTACGTCGTCACGCCGGCCGATGGTGCGAACTCGGCGGAAGTCGCCGCGCTCACCATTCCCGCCGCTCCGGAAAATATCGTCGCCTCCTCGACTGACGGAGAGGTTTCGCTCGGCTGGGATGCTTCGACCGGCGCGACCGGCTACGACGTCCTCCGCGGCACCAGCCCCGGCGGTGCCTACACGACGATCGCCACCGGCGTGACCGGCACGTCCTACATCGACACGACGGCGCTTGCCGGCACGATCTATTACTATGCCATCGCCGCCACCAATGGCTCCGGCTCCAGCACCGGCAGCACAGAAGTGAACGCGCTCACCGCGCCCGACGCCCCAAGCGGCCTCGCCGCCACGGCGGACAACGGCCAGGTGTCCCTCCTCTGGAACACCTCCACCGGCGCTGACAGCTACAACGTGCTCCGTTCCACCACCAGCGGCAGCGGATACACCACCGTGGCCACCGGCCTCACCGGCACGAGTTACATCGACACCGGGCTCACCAATGGCACCGCCTACTACTACGTCGTCACCGCCACCAACTCCGGTGGAACCAGTGCCAACTCGACCGAGGCAAACGCGACACCCGTCGCCCTGCCGAGCCCATGGGCGACCTCCGACGTCGGCACAACCGGAGCCACCGGAAGCGCCAGCCGCGACCCGAACGGGCTCTTCACCATCGCCGGTGCCGGCTCGGACATCTGGGGAAGCAGTGATGCCTTCCGCTACGTCTATCAGACTGCCACCGGAGATTGCGACATCACCGCGCGCGTCACCGCGATCGAGGACACCCACACCTGGGCGAAGTCCGGCGTGATGATCCGAGAAACTCTGGCAACCGGTTCCCGCCATGCCATGACGGTCGTTACCCCCGGCAAAGGAGTCTCCTTCCAACGCCGCACCACGACCAACGGCAATTCGGCCCACACTACCACCAGCGGCCCTGCCGCTCCTCACTGGGTGCGCCTTACGCGGGTGGGCGACGTGTTCACGGCCTATCACTCCGCCGACGGCACGAACTGGACCAGCATGGGCTCGGAAACGATCACCATGGGCACCAGCGTTTACATCGGCCTGCCGGTCACCAGCCACTCTCAGGGCACGCTCTGCACCGCAACGTTCGACAACGTCACGGCCGCTCCCTGACCTGAACCACTACCATGGCACCCCTCGCACCCGGTCACGGGAATCGCCCGTCCACCCCAGCCAAGCGCCGCTGGCTCCTGGCTGGGGGAGGGGTGCTCATGGTTGCCGGCATCGGCGCTCTTCCGTTCTGGCACGAGCGCCCCCATCCATCATCCGGCGGGCCGGAGGTTCTACCACGAACGCCGTACTCCACCCGCAATCCGTCATCTCCGGACCGCCGGCTCACACACTTCGATTCATCCAGCGGAAATGCCAAGGCACGCTTGGCCCGTGAGGTCCCGTGGTCCGAAGAGGAAAAGGAACGCATCCGCCTCCGGGCGCAAAACGACCCGAGTGGATTCGGCGAATGGGCGGCCACCCTGTCCCCGGGAGCCAACCGTCACTTCGCCCTCGAAACCGCAGCGCTCGCTTGGGGAGCCACCGCCCCGTCATCCGCCGCGGACTGGGCAGAGGATCTTTCCGAGAAAACCGAGCGCACCCAGGCCCTGACGCACATTGCCAGCGAGGCGGTGCGCAGCGACCCGCATCTCGCCCTCGAACTCGCCCGCTCCCTTCCCGAACCGTCGATGAATGACATCGTGCCTCGGGCTACCGCCGAGTGGGCCGCGACCGATCCCGTCGCCGCAGCCGAGTGGGCGGGCCAAATTTCCAGCACGCCCCTGTGCACCGCGACCCTCGCCGGTATCGCCACCGTTTGGAGCGAGCAGGACCCCGTCGCCGCCGCCACCATGGTCCTGCGTGAAATCCCCGCCGGCCGCCTGCAGGCCGACGCCATCGTTTCCATCGTCCAACGCTGGGCTCGGCAATCGCCTGCCGACGCCGCCGACTGGGTGAACCAGTTTCCCGATGGTGAACTACGGGACACCGCCATGGAGTGTCTTGCCCAGGCCACGGTCGGAAAGAAGTGATTCTAAAGAGGAAAATGAACCGCAGATGAACGCGGATTAACGCAGATAATCAATGAGTTGGATCGCAGACTCATCCAACGAGTCAGGTTTGGGTTCTTTGCAACTCTCTTAAAATCAGTGTTTATCTTCGGTTCGTTTCTATTCTCAGGATGATTGATCTCCCGCGAGAACGGACCTCACTTGAAGAGGAAGTAGAACGCGAGCGCGAACGCCCCCACCCACACCGCGGCGACTTGGGTGACGCCGAAGGAGCGCGCGCCCGGTGTCTCGGCGGGATCGTCCGGATGGGGACCGAAGAGCGAGTCATACTTCATGAGAAGCCACAGCCCGAAGCCGGACCACGCGATGAGAAAGAGAACCAAACCGGTTTTGAGGAGAAATGTCATGGCGAAGCGGGAAGCCAGCATAGGCGGGAGACGGCTTCCGGACAGGTACAGCTAAGCGATGTTTTGGAGAAACATCCGCAATCTGTGTCTGGTCAAATGGACGCTTCTGGCGGAGAGTCTGATTCATGGCGCAGACCACTCCCATGTATCAGGCGCTTTCCGACAAACTATCGGCCCTGATTCGCGGCGGCACCTTCACGCCGGGCGACAAGCTCCCGTCGATCCGGCGGGCCAGCCGCGAAAACCGGGTCAGCATCACGACGGTGCTGGAAGCCTACCGCGCGTTGGAGACCAAGGGCCTGATCGAAGGCCGTCCGCGCTCCGGCTATTTCGTCCGTCCGCCCGCCAAGCCAGTGCGGCGGTCCGCGCCAGCCACCCGTTATCGGACCAAGCCCGTCCGGATCGAGACCCCCGCGATTTTCGAGGCGGTGATGGCCTCGGTGGAAAACCGGGACATGGTTCCCTTCGCCGCCGCGACGCCCGACGACACGATCATCAAAATGTCCAAGCTGCCATCGCTGTCGGCGGCGGCATTCCGAAAGCATGGTGCGGAAGCGGCCCGCTACACGCCACCCGCAGGTCGCCGAGAGCTGCGACTCGCCTTGTCTCGCCGCCTGCTGGCTTGCGGAATCAAAGCGGCACACGATGAAATCATCACCACCCACGGCGCGACCGAGGCCCTTCTGCTCGCGCTGCGGGCCGTGACGAAGGCGGGCGATTCGGTGGCGGTCGAGTCACCGACTTACTTCGGGATTCTCCATTTGATCCGGGATCTCGGATTGCGGGCCATCGAACTTCCCGTCTCCAGGGAATCCGGAATCTCGCTCGACGCGCTGGAAGCCGCGCTGGAGAAACATCGGGTCGCCGCCTGCGTGGTGCAGCCGAATTTTCAAAACCCGATCGGCTGCGTCATGCCGCCCGAGCACAAGAAACGGCTGGCCGAGCTGTCCGCCCACCATGGATTCACGATCATTGAGGACGATGTGTATGGCGATTTCGGCCACACGGGCGAACGCCCGTCCTCCATCGCGCTCCACGGCGGCGATGTGATCCATTGCGGGTCGGTCTCGAAAACCATCGCTCCGGGACTGCGGGTCGGGTGGATGGTGCCCGGGGATCATCTGCCAAGGATTCAGCATCTGAAAACCGCCATGTGCCCATGGAACACGACACTCTCGGAACTGATGGTCGCGCGGTTTCTGGACGAGGGCGGTTACGATCGCCACTTGCGCCGGATCCGGGAGCTGTATGCGGCGCAGTGCGCCCGGCTCCGCGAAGAAGCGGCCCGTCATTTCCCGCAAGCCGTCCGCATCGGCGCGCCAGTGGGCGGCTTCGTGCTATGGATCGAGATGCCGGAAACCTTCGATTCCGAGAGCTTCACCATGGAAGCCATCTCGGACGGAATCAGCGTCGTGCCGGGGACGGTTTTCTCGCCCACCTTGCGGTTCAAAAACTGCTTTCGTCTCAATGCCGGGATTGCCCCCGCTCCACGGGTCTTGGAAGCGCTCGCATCCCTCGGGCGGCTCGCGGGCCACCACTTCACGGCCTGAGTCCGCGAAGCGGCGGCTCTGACCGCCAATCGCCTTTGATCAGCACTTCCTTCGGATGAGAGGGAATGCCGAAGCGGTTGGTGTGCAGGCCCTCGACCACGAGGTCGAAGGCCGCCGCGCCGACCCGCTGGAGGTTGCCGTCGATGCCCGGCCACTCCGCCATTTCCTCGCACGTCCGGTAGAGGAACGAAAGATGAATGTCGTCCGGGACTCGGCCCGCTTGGGAAAGCCAGCTCCGGGCGGGGAGTTTGTAAACCAACAGCGAATCGGGTTTTCCCCGTTTCAACCAAGCCCGGAATTCGGCGAGTCCTTGGTCGGCGGACAGAACGAGGGGTTGGCAGCGTTCCTTTTCCGGCAGACGCCGTTGCCAGTCCAGAGCGGCACCGGACCACAGGTAGCCGGACACGCGGTTGTTCAGCTCCGGCACGATCAACCCGGTGCGCCGGCAGCCGAGCTTGCGGATCTCGTCGAGAGCCAGTTGGACGTTGAAAAAGCCGTGGAAATTGGCGCGGTTCACCGCCGCCTCCTGAAAATACGTGCTCAGTCTCGCGACACTGAACTCCGGTTACGAGATCTTCCTCTCCGGCTCGTCGGCCAAGCTGCTAAGCCGGGAAATCGCCTCCTCCATGCGCGGCCGCGCTTGGGAGATCACCATCCACCCGTTCAGCTTCCTTTACCCCGCGGACCCGGCGCTCATCCCCGTTTACGACCGTAGTGGCAAGCCCAACTCCGGCCACGCTCTCGAATCCGTCGTGTTCACCGAACTCCAGCGCCGCCACGCCGAGGTCGCCTACGTCAAGACCGCCGGCGGCTACGAGGTGGACTTCCTCGCCCGCTATCCCGATGGCACCGAGCAGCTGATCCAGGTTTGCACCTCCGTCGATGACCCGGAAACCCGCGACCGCGAGGTCCGGGCGCTTCAGGCCGCCGCCGCCGAACATCCTCGTGCGGAACAAGTGATTCTAACCATGGAATCGCGCTTGCCCTTTCCAGAGGTTCCGGAACCGATCCATGTCATGCCCGCCTGGAGCTGGATGCTTCAGGGCTGAGGCGAATCATTGACCGACCCATCGCGGAAATCATCCGCACCCGCTGCACCCGCCGCGAAGCCGCCGCCCACCTCCGCCAATGGGCGGAAGAATCCGTCATCGCAACCGCCCGCAAACGCTTCGTCGCCGCCGCCGAAGAAACCCTCGCTGGCATCCACGAGGGAAATTTCGCCAGATACCGGGTAAAGCCGTCGGAGTTCGAGGCGTGGAGAGCCGATTGGCACTGAAGGCCCGGAAGCATGAGGTGAACCCGTTTACTCTGATCCATTCCCTAATTGGATGGAATTGGATGGAATCAGGAGAAATTGGTGGTAGGCTCCGCCCATGCAGATTCCCCTGCCTCCGGATCTCCAGCCGACCAACGAGATGCTCACGTCGATCGCCGCGATCGACGAGTTCAAAGGCGAGTGGCGAGCCCTCCGTGGCCTCGCGCCGGAGACTCTGCAGTCCCTACGGCGGATCGCCACCATCGAAAGCGCTGGCTCATCGACCCGCATCGAAGGAGCCAAGCTCAGCGACGGCGAGGTCGAAAGCCTGCTTGGCAAACTGGGAAAGGGATCCTTCCAGTCGCGCGACGAGCAGGAAGTCGCAGGCTACGCCTACGTCATGGATTCCGTCCAGACGGCTTGGGGGGACCTACGAATTTCCGGAAGCATTCTTCTCCAACTGCACCGCGATCTACTGCGCTATAGTGACAAAGACGAACGCCACCGGGGTCAGTGGAAGTCGCTCGACAACCATGTCGCGGCCTTCGACGCCGAAGGCAAGCAAGTCGGCATCGTTTTTGAGACTGCCTCGCCTTTCGAGACGCCGATGCTGATGGAAAAGCTCCTGGCATGGCACGCCAAGGAAGAGGCAGACCCCGTATTCCACCCTCTTCTGCGCATCGCCGTGTTCAACGTGGTCTTCCTGGCCATCCATCCGTTCCAGGACGGCAACGGCCGGCTGTCCCGCGTTCTGACCAATCTGATGCTTCTCCGGGCCGGCTATGCCTATGCCTCCTACACGTCGCTGGAGAGCGTCATCGAGCACAACAAAGAGACCTACTACCTGGCTCTCCGGAGGACCCAGGCCTCGTTCGGGCAAACCGCCGACTGGGAACCATGGATTCGCTTCTTCCTCCGCTCCTTGCGGTCACAGATCGGGCGGCTTCGCGAGCGACTTCCCGAACCAGGCATCAACGCTGGAGTTCCTATCGTCGCTGGAGACCTTTCTCCGCTGGCCGAACGCCTCCTGGCACTTTTGCGGAACCGCGAGACCCTCTCAGTTGGCGATGCCGCCGAAGCCTTGAAAGCGAATCGGAACACGCTGAAGGGCAAGTTCGCCGAACTGGTGGAAGGCGGACATGCCGAACTGCGAGGGAAAGGCCGCGGCGCGCACTATCGACCCCTCAGTCCATAGCCTGTGGATCCGTCTTGTCATCGCTCCCCGCTTCGACAGTCGGCGCTCCTCTTCGCCGATCGAAAACCACCAATCATCCGCACCCGCTGCACCCGCCGCGAAGCCGTCGCCCGCCTCCGCCCATGGGCGGAAGCATCCGTCATCGAAACCGACCGCAAACGCTTCGTCGCCGCCGCCGAAGAAACCTTCGCCGGCATCCACGAGGGAAACTTCGCCCGATACAGGGTAAGGCCTTCGGAGTTTGAGGCGTGGAGAGCCCATTGGCACTGAAGTGCCCGGACGCATGAAGTGAATCCGTTTACTCTGACCCCATTCATCGGACTTCTTCTCCGGAATCCGGTCCCAAGCGGCATTGCTGCCTGCCAACAGACTCTGGAAGACCTATGGCTCCACGCACCATCTGATAGCCTCGGCGAGTTCCTTACGCCAGCACTCACCTGAATGGCCTCCGTCGAATTCGTGGTAGCGGATTTCTCCTCCCGCCCGGCGTAGCACATCGACGGCATGTTTCACTCCATCGACCTGCGGGATCTCCTGAAAGAGGCCTGTTGGAGGGTGACTTCGGTTCGTTGCGGTTTCACTCTTTCCCACGCTCAGCCAGAACCGGCCCGTGACGGGTGAATGCTGTTCGATCGTTTTCCCAAACTCCGCGTGGTCCCACCAATGCGAGCCGGACTGGGAAATGCAGGTCCGAAAACAGCCCGGATAGCGGAGAGCGAGATGAACAGCCATCAGGCCGCTCAGGCTCAATCCGAGGACAAGATGACCGCCGTGGGCCAGCCCTGATACCTCTCGTTCCAGCCACGGGACGACGGATTCTCCGATAAAGCGGGCGTACTGGAGGTTCCCCGTGAAATCCTGATGACGCGCCAACGCGCTCACATGTCCGACGAACGCGAAGGTCATTCCACCAGGCAAGGAGGAGGCTAATTCTTCAAAAACCGGGACCGCTGCCATGTCACGCCAGTAAGTCTCGCCATCCAAGACCAGGCAGAGCGGGTGAATCCGGTCCTTGGGTCCACGGCTCAGACGCACCAACCGGCCGTAACCTGTTTCCGGGTCTTCGATCCAGTGCTCTTCCAGTGAGAAGGTTGGCCCATCATGAATCTTGACCAGTTGGCCTGGGGTTCGTGCATCTTCGCTCCAACCGCGGCTGAGCAGGAAGTCCGCCGGAATATTCGACGAGGATATGGAGACCGACGACCATCCGTGCGAGAACAGCCAAGCTTCAGCCTGACGGAGCAGCTCGTTGCCAATGCCCTTGTTCCGGAAATCCGGATGGACAAAAAGTGCCAGCAGTTTGCCGTCCCGACGATCCGCGAAGGCCGCTGCCATCGGAATATCGTCGTCGGAACATGCCACCCAACCGGTGCATGCTCCCGCAGGTTTCCAATCGGCGAAGGGGCGCGATCGAACCACCGCCTCAAGCGTGGAAGACAGCGTGGCCCATGAAGAGAAATCGTCGGAACGGATTTGGCGGAAAGCAATCATGGGCGGGTTCCATCAGTAGATTTGGGAATTGTTTTTCGAGGACGATGCAAGGACGTGCTCCATGTCGTAGTTGCGGAGTTTGACCGCGCCGATGGCGACCTCGCGTTCACGCAGGACTCGGAAACCCAAGCGCTCAAAGAGAAAGCGCGCCCCGATGGACGCTTCCACGAAAACGCGTGGGAGGCCCCTCGCCCGAGCGATTTCTTCCGCATGTTTCACCAACGAGGTCATGATGCCGCGCCGTTGGAAGTCCGGGTTTACGTAGGCGCAGTCGATGTGGCCATCCGGGTCCAGCTCCAGAAAGCCCGCGATCTCGTCGCCGACCAGACTGACGAATGGCTGTTTCCGCTCGCAGCGCTTTTCCCAGTGCTGCGGATTCGGTTGTCGCCCGGACCATGCGAGACACTGCTCTTGGCTGTAATCGCAGCTGCCGATCTCATGCACCGCCCGAGTGAAAATCGTAGCAATGGCGACATGATCACCAGGCTGATAGACTCGGATTCGGGAAGAGATCATCGGACGGGAAAAATGGCCAACCAACCAAGGGTGCGGGCTTTTGTGCGTCAAGGTGCAACTCCATTGGGTGGAAGAAGGCCGAGTCGTCTGACATGAAGCGCTCGACATTGAAGGCTTCGGCGTTTGTTGGAATGCGCGGCCTGACCCCATTCTCGCCATTTTCTTGCCATCTCGCCATTTCTCGCCATTTTCTCGCCATGAATCGCGCGATTCCGAAAACGTGGCTCGAACCGTTCCGAAACAGCCCTGAACTGGGAGCAGCGGATTACGAGGCGGCTTTCACTCCTGGCCTGCCACGGCGCACCGCGCTGAATCGCCTCAACCGCTTGCGCGATGCCGGGCTGGTGGATCGCTTCGGCGAAGCCCGCTCCACGGTCTATCAGCTCACGCCCGCAGGCCGGGCGAGGCTGGATGCGAACCAAAGCGCCCGCCCCCTCAGCGCGGAACCGCAGACTCTCGCACGTCTTTCCACACTGGCCGAGGATCTCCGCGGAGAACCGCGCCGACCTGTCTCCGAACGCCCGCCCGTGGGTTACCAGCGCTCGTTCCTGGAATCCTACCTCCCGAACCAGACCCACTACCTGCCCGAGTCCGCGCGCCGGAAGCTCATGGAGATCGGCAGCCAGACCGGCATGGAGGCGGAACCTGCCGGCACCTACGCCCGCCACATCTGCCAGCGCCTGCTCATCGACCTCTCGTGGAACTCCAGCCGCTTGGAGGGAAACACCTACTCCCTTCTGGAAACCGAACAACTCTTCCAAGCCGGTCACTCCGGGGACTCGCAGCTGTCCCTTGAGGCCGTGATGATCCTCAACCACAAGGCCGCCATCGAGTTCCTGCTGGAGTCCACCCCCGAGGCCGGTTTCGACCGCCGGACCATCCTCAACCTCCACGCCCTCCTCACCGCCGATCTTTTGCGCGATCCCTCTGCGGAAGGAGCCCTGCGCACCGATCCCGTGGGCATCGGCAAGTCTTCCTACCTCCCGCCCGCCATCCCCGCGCTGATCGAGACGCTCTTCGACACCATTCTCGCCAAGGCCCGCGAAATCCGTGATCCCTTCGAGCAGGCGTTTTTCGCCATGGTCCACCTGCCCTACCTCCAGCCCTTCATCGACGGCAACAAACGCGTCTCCCGCCTCGCCGCCAACCTCCCGCTCTTCCTGCGCAACCTGGCCCCGCTCTCCTTCGTCGATGTCTCCGAAGCCGACTACACCGACGGCATGCTCGCCATCTACGAACTCAACGACATCCGCATCCTTCAGCAAGTCTTCATCCAAGCCTACGAACGCTCCGCCCAGCGCTACACCGTCATCCGCGGCGCCGTAGGCGAGCCCGATCCCTTCCGGGTGAAATACCGTCAAGCCATCGCCGAACGAGTGGCGGAAATCATCCGCTCCCGCTGCACCCGCCGCGAAGCCGTCGCCCGCCTCCGCCAATGGGCGGAAGCATCCGTCATCGAAACCGACCGCAAACGCTTCGCCGCCGCCGCCGAAGAAACCCTCGCTGGCATCCACGAGGGAAATTTCGCCAGATACCGGGTAAAGCCGTCGGAGTTTGAGGCGTGGAGAGCCAATTGGCACTGATGGCCCGGACGCATGAGGTGAATCCGTTTGCTCTGACGCGGATTCATTCCGATCCTGAGACAGAGAATGCGCACTATCGACTTGCGAGAAGCCTTGGAATCAAGACACTGGCGACCGATATAGACACCTGAAACAACTACTGTATGTGGGCGGACAACGAGACCGACGAGGACCTGCTTGGCTTCTCAGTTCATGCAAACCTGATTGGCGAAATCGTAACAAATCCGGAGATGCTGCCGGTGACCATCGGCCTTTTCGGCGACTGGGGTGGGGGTAAATCGAGCATCCTCAAAATCTTGAAACGGAACTTTTCGGAACATCCCGAATTTGCCGTCATATACTTCAATAGTTGGGTGTTTGAAGGATACGAAGATGCCAAGGCCGCAATCCTTACATCTCTCCTGACGGAGCTCCGAGAGCAGAGACAATGGGACGAGGAAGTCAAAGATGAAATCAGCGCGCTACTAAAAAGGGTTCGCTGGATGAAGGTCTTCAAATCCGTCGCTTCAGCGGGACTCGCCTACATGACCGCCAATCCAATTCCATTGCTCGCAGTTGAAAATCCGATCGCACCAAAGGACGAAGATGAAGGCCGATCAGCCCCCAAGCAAGAGACTGTGAACCCCGCTGACTATCTTCGGGACGTCGAGGAGACAGTCCAGAACGTCCGCTCGTTCCGACGAGACTTTCAGTCCCTCATTGAAAAGACCAAGCTCAAAGCATTTGTGATTCTTATCGACGACCTCGATCGCTGTTCTCCCGAGCGGGTGATCGAGAACCTGGAAGCCGTGAAGCTCTTCCTGAACGTGGAAAGTACCGCGTTCGTAGTGGCAGCAGACCGCCGGATTGTTGAAAACGCGATCAGAATCAGATACTCATCCCTATTTTCGGGAGAACAACACTTGCCGGCTCAGAAGGATGCCCTCGTGACCGACTACTTGGAGAAGCTGATCCAAATCCCTTACACTCTTCCCAAGCTGGCACCCCATGAAGTCCGTTCCTACATGAGCTTCCTGTTCCTGAAGAAGCACCTCCCAGACTCCACGTTCGGAGGTCTGTTGAGTCAATACTGCGAATTCTTATCTCGCGAGCGCTACAGCTCTTTCCCTCTCGATGAGCCGTTACAGGCGCTTCCCGATGGCCCTCAAAAATCCGAACTGGTCGAAAGCGTCCGCCTCGTAGAAGCTTGCTCGGATGCCATCACCGACGGCCTGAAGGGAAACCCACGACAAATCAAACGCTTCCTCAATGCCTACTGGCTCCGGAGAAAGTTCGGAAAGGTTGCCGGGCTCACACACATCAAGGATCACGTCTTGATCAAGCTAATGGTATTGGAATATATAAGCAGCGAACGCTTTGACGATCTGTACGCCCTGCACCGTCTAACCCCCGACGGAACGGTGGAAGCTCTGCGCGCCATCGAGTCGGCAACTAGCCCTGATGAACTCGATGAGAAGCTCTCGAGCTGGCGCACTTCTCGAATTTGGAAGTGGGCAAAATCCGAGCCGAATCTGGCCGACGAGGACCTGCGGGACTATTTCTGGCTCTCCCGAAGCTCAGTCACCGACACCCTCTCGGGAGTCAGGCTCCTCAGCCAAGCCATGCGCCACTGCATCGACGCAATGCTCTCCGATTCACAACCTCAATCGGATCGAAACGCTTTCTTCAGCTCGCTTTCGGACGATGAACAGGCCGGAGTTGTTGCGATGGTGGGGAAGAAGGCCATGCAGGATCCCGACAACCAGACCCCTTTGGACTCGCTCTTAGGATTAGCACTGGCGGGTTCCGGGCTCGCCGCCGCTACCTTTAAATCTAGCGCACTGAAAATCGGGGCCGAAAAACTCAACCCGGGGCTGGGTGTAAAGCTGCGAAACGCAAAACCCTCTGCAGGCACACCAGCAGGCAAGATAGTTACTCAGATCACCGAAGAGCTAGGCGCCACCGAAACCAAGATAGGTAGAACCATCAAGCCCAAACCACGCAAGAAGTAAACACGCCATGGGAACATCAAAGTCATACGACAGCCCTAAATGGCCGGGCGTTAACGACCAAGTCGGGGAGGCCCTCTCAAACGGTCCGCCGACGAAGTCGGCAATCTTTGATGCCGTGGGAGCCTTCGCAAGCGCCTATAAGGGATTCATCAACACCGGAACGACGGGACGATCAGGTGCGATCGCAGGCGGCACTTCCAAGACGGGACGAACTACGGGAGGCCGTGGAGGCGGAGGAGGCGCTACCGCGAGAGCGCGGTCAGCATCTGCTGGTGCTCGCCTTGGCTCCTTCCTTTCAGGAGTCGCGTCTTCGGGACTGGGCCCGACACTGAAGAGCTTCGGCCTTGGGGACTTAATTGGCAAACCGCTTCAAGAGATCCTGGATGCGATTCTGGATAGGCTTTGTGAAGATGGTGGTCTGCTGGATGACGCGGCATTGACGGAGGCGATGGCTAGAACGCTAGACGAAATCAGCGAAGATGCTGAAACGGTCGAAGATTTCGACAAACTCCTCACCGAAAGCACCGACGACTTGGAAGGCCACCTCCAATTGTTTTTTGCGAATGTCCTCGCAGTGAACTTCGAGCAAAAAGAAGGCGGATTCGTGCGAGAGAAAGTTCCGCAGTCTCAGTGTGACCGCTTCTTCAAGGAGTCGCGAGACCTCATTCGCACTCTCGTATTCGAGGAACTCGCGAAGGAGAGGGATCTCTCGTTGATCGACTGGAACGGTCCGGAAGCCCTTTCAATCGCCGATCAGATTAATCAAGAGGTTCTTAACATACTCATTGGAGATGAATGAAGTTGTCGTCAACACTACCGTGGAACCTCCATTCCATTCGGGGGCGGGAATCTACCTGAGCGCTAGGGGGCGTGACCCGGAGAAGCTCTCATTCAACATCGAGGACTACGCTCGAATTAACCGGGATTTTCCCACGGACGCGGGCGAGTTCGCCTATTTCTGCGCTCTGATCTATGGATGCGACAAGCTGCTGAAGAGGGACGTGGGAAATGGCGACCGCTGGACCCGGGAGATTGCTGTGGAGATCCCGGTTCAAATCCCTTCGAAGTGGCGTGCCTCCTCCGAGACGATCGAGAGAATGCTCGAATTCCTGACGGGAGACATCTGGCGCATTAGCTTCCGGCAACAAAGCGCCTCCCTGTTCGGCTCGGCCTTCACCCGAACAAGGAAAAACTTTCACAAGAAGAGGAAGATTGCCGGTACTGCGGTCTCGCTCTTCTCGGGAGGTCTGGACTCGGTCACAGGAATCATCGACTGGCTTGAAACGAACCCTCCCCAATCGCTGGTATTAGCTTCCACATACGACGCGCATGCGGAGAACGCCAAAGCCGACCAAGAGCGCCTACTGCCAAAATTGAACGCCGCGTACCCGGGGAGAATTAGCCGATTCATCGCACGCTCCGGCCTCCAGAATAAGGGGGAAGACATCAACTTCAGAAGCCGCTCGTTGACGTTCCTGGGAAACGGAGTCCTCGCAGCATCCTTTCTCGGCGAAGATGTCAGTATCCTTATCCCTGAGAACGGCGCTATTGCAATCAACTTCCCACTGTCCCCGGCTCGAAGTGGTTCGCTCAGCACCAGAACTGTCCATCCCCACTTCATCAAATTGTTCAATCAACTACTCAGAGAGCTCGGATTTTCCTGTAAGGTCGAGAATCCCTACGAATTCAAGACCAAGGGCGAGGTTCTCGCCTCGTGCAGGAATCAGAAAGTCCTCCAATCTGTTTACAAGGATTCTGTGTCATGCGGCAAGCGGGGTTTCAGCCGGATGCATTGGCATGACAAGAGCGCATCAGCCTGCGGTCATTGCGTCCCCTGCATCTTCCGCCAAGCTGCCGTTGCGTTCGCCTCCTTTGACGAAGAAGCCTTCGGATGCACGGTATCCAATCGTCGTAGATGGGGAACCTCCGATATTCTAAGGCCAAATAGCGATCTCCAAACCGTGGTCGACTTCGTGAAAGCCGATCTCGATGCCGATTCGATCTGGCGGAAAATGCGATCGAACGGTCATCTTTCGTTAGTCAGAAAGGATCAATATGTAGATCTGGTCGTGCGTCTCCGGGCGGAACTGAAAAGCTGGCTGTCCAGCGTCAATCTACTTTGAGGTTTTCAGATGATCGACACCCACTGCCACGTCGATCTCCATGATCGACCGCTCGACGTAATCTCAAAATTCACGTCGACCCGGATGGGGTGCGTATCGGTAACGATGCTTCCGAGTCACTATGAGCTGAGTCTCCCGCACCTTGACTCCCATGACGATATTCACGCATCGTTGGGCCTGCACCCATTGCGTGCGCGTGAGGGTAAGCGCGAGATTGCCCAGTTTATCAAGCTCTCGAAGGCGACCGAATACATCGGGGAGATCGGCCTCGACTTTTCGCGCGAAGGCTTACCAACAAGAGAACTGCAGAAAGAGTTATTAGCACAAGTGCTGCCCACCATTAAAGGCGGCAAATTCGTCAGCGTGCATAGCCGCGATTCTGCGAGGGAACTTCTTGGAATGCTGTCGGATGCTCGAGTAACCCCTGTCTGTTTCCACTATTTCACCGGCGGACTGCCTTTCGCGAAAGAAGTGGTCCAAGCGGGACACTATCTATCATTCAATTTGCGCATGCTGAGGGGGAGACACAAATCACTGCTAGGTGCAGTTCCGGCGGATCGTGTTCTCATTGAATCGGACGGTCCCTTCCTCACGAAATCGCCCGTTTCGGCGGTCTCGGAAGCTTATTCGATCATTGCGAAGCATTGGGAAGTCACTCTCCCCGACGCGGAGGAATTGATTTCCGAGAATTTCTTGCGCTGTAGAACAGCCTGAATGCCCGGTGGGATCGGTTATGAAATTCGAGTATCCCGCCGCCTTGCCACTTCGGTTCTCAGGCGGGCGGATGGAGGCGACGGGATCGCCGCTGCGGGTGCGCTCCATCGGGGAATGGATGCCGTGGATGGCCAAGGCACATGTGAGTCCTGATGCGGAAAGCGCCTTGTGACAAGCGGGAGGGTGATGGCAGGCTTGCCGGGTGATTTCCTATGTTGCGTTGCTCCGCGCGGTGAATGTCGGCGGGATCGGAAAACTGCCGATGTCCGAGCTTCGGGCGATGTGCGAATCCGCGGGGTTCTCGTCGGTGAAAACCTATATCGCCAGTGGCAACGTGGTATTTCGAAGCAAGCTTCCGGCGGCGAAGGTGAAGGCGCTGTTGGAAGAAGCGCTTCTGAAATACGCGGGAAAACCGGTGGGCGTGCTGTTGCGGACGGCGGCGGAATTGAAAAGCGTGATGGAAGAAAATCCATTTCCCGGCGCTCCGGGAAATCGCGTGGTTGCGGTTTTCCTCAATGATCCGCCACCGGCGAACCTGCCAGGCGAGCTGAAAGGGCTGAGGAATGAGGTGGTGATTCCTGGCAAGCGGGAGATCTACGTCCGTTACGATGATGGCATGGGAACATCGAAGCTGGTCATCCCGGCCGCCAGGACGGGCACGGCCCGAAACATGAACACAGTGGCAAAATTGGTCGAAATGCTCGAGGCGCACCAACCGGGGTAAGGGAGGAATGGTACCAGGCCGCGCCTTTCAACAAGCGCTGAGGCTTTCAATCGCTGTGTCCGTTGCACTCACCCGCCTACGACTGATCCGAGGATGAAGACTGGCAAAGATTGATACTTGCAAAATGCGTGGGATGCTCAGGATCCAATCGCCGCATGGCTACAAAACCGAAGGCTCGCGTCTCAGATGGGATGGGGGGCTTCAAGCTGCCACCGCAGTTTTGAGAGCGGCCGTTTTCAAAGTCGCGATCCCATCCATCCCGAGAATCCTATCCATCCTGATCCCAAACCCCAAGTGCCCGACTGGTTCTCTCCCGGGCTTGATTGCCCTGCGAAGCCCACGCCACTTTCAGCCTTCCACCCTCGCCGGGATTCCGCTCTCATGACAGGATGAAGGCGCGCGACCTCATCCTGGCCCTGTTTCTGGGGGCCGGCTCCCCCTGCGCTGGAGCTGACTTCGTGGTCACCAGCTCGCTCGGCAGCGGCGCGGGCAGCCTCCCGGCTGCGGTGGCCGCCGCGAACAGTTCGCCGGGCCACGACCGCATCACTTTCGATCTCCTGCCCTCGTCGGGATTTATCTTTGTGTTCCTCAACCAGGAACTTGTGGTCACGGACAACCTCACCATCGATGGTTCCGTCGCGGCGGCTCCGGTGCTGATCGACGTCCGGGCGGAGGAGGACAGCGTGATCCGCAGGGCGATGCGGGTGGAGAGCCTGGCCGAGGCCGAGCTGAAATCCCTCATCATCAGGGGTGGTCGCATCGACAGCCCGCCGGGCGCGATCTATCCGGCGAACGGCGGCGGCGCGATCCTCAACGAGGGCACCCTCGCGATGGACCGCTGCACGCTCTATGACAACGAGGGCGGATCCTTCGGCGGCGCGATCACCAACAACGGCGGCTCGCTCGTCCTCACGCAATGCACCCTTTCCGGAAACTCCGTCGTCAACCAGGGCGGGGCGCTCCACAACTTCCATGGCAGTGCCGAGCTGGTCTTTTGCACGGTGAAGCTGAACTCGGCCGCGCTCGGGGGCGGAGTGTACAACCAGGGCACGTGCATCCTCGACAACTCGATCGTCCGCGGCAACACCGCCACCCTTGAAGCCCCGGACATCTATGAGTTCGGAGAAAATTCCTTCACGCTGAACAACGCCAACCTGTTCGGGTCGCTCGAAGGCACCACGCGCTCGCCCGACGGGACGTTCGTGCTCGTTTCGAGCACGGCGGTGCTCCCGCTCGATGAGCAGCAGGGCCCCTGGCCCCTGCCCGTCCACCCGCTCGGCGTCGTCTCGGCGGCGGTCGATGCCGCCTTGGGTGATGAAATCCCGGCCACCGACCAGCGCGGCCGTCCTCGCGGAGTGGGTGGCTCACCGCTGCCCGACCTGGGAGCCTTCGAGCGGGGAAGGGTGGTTTTCGTCAATCTCTCCGCCAGCGGAACCGGATCCGGCAACCTGTGGGCGAACGCCCGGACCGACCTGAATTCCGCCCTGACCGCGGGGATCAAGGACGACCTGATCTGGATCGTGGGTGGCACCTACACTCCCGCCGGGCCGGGCGACCGGACCAGCGGCTTCATCCTCGACCCCGGGGTGTCGCTGATCGGCGGATTCCCAAGCTCCGGCACCCCGCGTTTCGAAGACCGGGATCCAGGCCTCCATGAGACGATCCTTTCCGGGGACATCGGAACCTCCGGCGACTCCACCGACAACTGTTATCATGTGGTGCAGGCGAGCGGATTCACCGGCACGACTCCGTCCAGCGATCTCTTCAGCCTCACGATCACGGGCGGACGAGCGGACGGCGCGGGCATTCATCAGAACCGCGGTGGCGGCCTGCTCATCCGCGACAACGCCGATATCACGGTGAGCGACTGCACCTTCCGGGACAATCACGCCGCGGACTTCGGCGGAGCCGTCTCGGTGATCGACCGCCCCACCTCCTTCATCGGTTGCATCTTCCGCGAAAACACCAGCGGCGGCGACGGAGGCGCGCTTCACCAGACCTACGATCAGAATGATGCCGCGACCTTTCCACTCACTGTCACCGGCTGCCGCTTCACGGGCAATTCCGCCGCGGACTTCGGCGGCGCGGTGCGGCTGACCCGCAGCGAATTCACCACCACCATCTCCGCGACGACGGCATCCATCGAGGCCAGCCGGTTTCTCGATAACTCGTCCGGCTCGGGAGGAGGAGCACTTCGGGTCGATAAATCGAACGTGATGCTTTCCGACTGCATCTTCCGGGCGAACGTCGCGACCAACACCGGCGGCGCGGTGGATGCCAACTCCCAGACCGACCTCACCGCCCATGATTGCCTTTTCCAGGGAAATGTCGCCGGATTCGACGGCGGGGCCCTTTATCTGACGACCAGCCAGTCCGCGGCCGATCTGCTCAATTGCTCCTTTCAGGGCAACCGCGCGGACCGCAAGGGCGGCGCCCTTTTCCTCAACGGACCGGACCTCTCCCTCCGCAACAGCTTGATCTGGGACAACTCCGCGCTGGGCAGCACGGCCGTTCAGTCCTCGTCCATCGGCCTTCTCGCCGATCCCGACACCCTGCCTCCCGATCCGTCCTCACTGCCAAGGAACAACCTTGCCGGTGAGCATGTCGTCCGCAGCATGGTGCAGAACTGGTCCGTCACTGAGCTCAGGCCGAGTCTGCCGGAGTCCAATTTCGCACCCGCGGATCCGATGTTCGTCGTGACCATCGCGCCGGGACAGGCTCCGGCGACCGGCGGTGACCTGCGGCTGGTCGAAGGTTCGCCGTTCATCGGCGTGGGGCTGTGGACCGAGAACGCCGACGGCACCGACGTCGTGGGTGAACCGCGGACCACGCCGGACGGGTTTTCCAATCTCCTGAACCTCGGCGCGCATCAGGGGATCGTTTCCACGGACTATCTTTCGGACGATGACAACGACGGGCTGGTCAAGGCGCTGGAGGAAGCTTTCGGCACCGATCCCATGACCGCCGATTCCGGCCACGCCAACCGGCCGAAGCTCTTCATCAATCCCAACGACGCGCTTTTCCGCGTCTTTTACGTGGATCGTAGTATTCCGATCCGGATCACCCGATCGACCGATCTCGTCGATTTCTCCGAGGTCCTCTTCGACGGCCGGACCGACCTACCCGGCGAGACGCTCATCGACCTCCGCGACCTCCGCCTGTCGACCGAGCCGAGGGCGTTCTATCGCGTCGAACTTGTCGGGCCGTGATGTCCGCGCGAGGCCTTGGTCCTATCTCGTAAACAACGTAGAACAATGCCACGGCTATCCCAAACAGGCGCGAGTCATCGGGGGGGGTGCTGATGGGAGGCGGTTTCCGGGTCGGCAGCGCGCGATTTCTCAATCGGTGATCTATCTTTCCGGCTTCAGCATGTCTGCATGCCGTCCAAATCTGGCTCCTCGCGTCATGGGCCGCATCGCCAGGATCGGGCCCGAAAACGAAGGTTGACGGCTTGCCTTCCTCCGGGATCGCGCATTTCAACCAATCGAAGACTTCATGTCCCGATCCAAGCTTGTACCGAGAAGCCGGACGGCTGGGCAAAAGCTGATAGAGACAAACGGCAGCGCTGGTGTTGTCGACGGGATCCGGCTCTGGGACGGCCTGGAGTGTACCGCCCTGAATTTCCAACTTCAAACGACTGCCCTCGTGGAGCCCAAGGCTGTCGCGGATGGCCTAGGGGACGACGAGGCGTCCTGATTTGCCAAGCGTAGCGGTAATGCTCATGCCATTCTGGATACCACTGGCAATGGCATGCGGCAAAGGTCGAGTGTCCATCGAACGCCCCTCCGTCGCCGCCTTTCGGCTTTGCCGGAACAAGACCACCGCACGATTACCAACCCTTTGGATCCAGCTCACCGCATCCTGAGAAGATGTCGGGATTCAGAACGGCCCGGCGGCGCAATTGCGAGCGGGTGGTCCGAGACATCCCGCTCTCTTCACAGAGGCCGTCGAAGTTTTCTGCAATCCCACGGACCTGAGCCTCGACGATGGATCGTGCCTCTTCTTCCGAAAGGCCGAACTCCGGGGCGGTATCGAGGCATAATCGAATTCTCGAGAGATTGCTGTGCGGAGTGATCCTCATCCCGTGGCTGGCCTCTCCGCCCGCCCGTGGGAAGGGCGTGATATCATAGGCCGGTGTGAGCTGGAGCGTCCTCCCCTCGACGAAGAAGGAGTGATTGCGGGCATGATCGTCGGTGTTGCCGATCAGCACATTGAAGACGAGACGGGAGAACAACTCCGTGGCGTCCTTCTTGAAGGCGAGGCCGTGAATCCGCAGTTGATCCACCAGATTCGGATAGGTGGCTTCCCTCGCCCATTTCTCGTCGAGTCCGAGCACGGTCAAGGCAGAGACGATCGAGCGACGGCACCAACCGGAAGCGCCGGGTTGCCGATCAAAACGCTTCACCAGTAGCACATCTTTTCCCTCTGCTTTCTCGAGGGAAACCTCCGCCACGTTCATTCCGAGCCGTGCTGCGAGCGTCATGGCGACGTATTCCGACTGCACGATCTGGAAGTTGTCCGTGGAGATGGAGAATTTCGCCACATACTTGGCGTTTTCCCCGGTGATGGCTGCCTTGGGTCGGGCTCCTCCGATGCTGGTTCCGTGATTCAGCGCCTCTTCAAGCTCTGGAGGAATCGGCTGATGGGTCGCAAGCCGTTCGGCCGCCTCGTGCAGTTCGGCCAGTGAGGCGGCGCCCAGCTCTCTGGGGATGTATTCCGACGCGGATTCCTGGAAGTCCAGGGCACCCGTGCGGTCCGATCCCGAGTGCAGGAGATAGGTCGACTCATTCACGTCTTCTCCGGCAACCCTTTCCTTTCTGCCGAAGAGCCGGTTTTCGATCACGCGCCGCCCCCAGGCATCGGGTGCCGCATCGCGCAGACAGGCGAAATGTTCCAGGCCATCGATGGGTTCATGCATTCCCGGTCGCAGCGGCAGCTCCGGCTCGTAGATGGGCTCGGCATTTTCCCGCTCCAGGTAGGAACGTCCGTAAACGAAGCTCTGGCGCCCTTTCGCGTCGAAGCGCAGCTCACCGGCCACGACCGGTTCGGTCGCTCCCGGGAGCCATCTCCAGACATAGCACCTAGAAGCGGTCATCGACTTCCTGCTGGCGGGTTCGGACACGCTTCGGGAGCAAGGACTCAAGTTCGGCGGTTTTTGATGCGGTCACGGCAAAGCGATCCGGGTCTGGGTCGAAAAGCGGCACCCCGAGAATGCGTGCCGCTTCGAAATAGGAGCCGATTGCGACGCTGGGGGATCCTTCGAGGATCTTGCGGACGGTAGGCGTGGAAACGCCCAGCCGATCAGCCAGCTCGCCGAGGGTCAGATTTCTTTCCTTTCTCCGGATACGAAGCAGCGCGGCAAAGTGCGAGAGCGCCGCTTTGGCAACAGTTCCTACTTGGATTGCAGACTTGGCCATGAATTAAAATTGCCGTTAAGCCCATTAAAAGCAATTTTATTTTTCGGATCGCCTGCTTGGGGGCGTAGCAGCTCCGCATCTTTGGATGCTTATTCCCGCCTTATTGGATGTCTGAAGGAGCTAGTTTCGAGCAGAGATTCTCGGCATTCCGGCGGATTCTTCTCCCCCGAAGCAATCGAGTGGTGTGCGACTGATCCCTCAGGGTTCCGGTTCCTCCGGGATGGCGTTGAATGTGTCTTCGGCGTTCTCAGCGCGAGGCCGGATAGGGCGAAACTTCCGCCGCGCGCAGCTCCGCTCCATTGACGGTCTGGCGGAGGCCGAGCATCAGGACGTTTTTCCGGTCCTCGCCGAAGTTCAGCCAGCACTCGGGCAGGTAGTATTCGCGCTGCGGCCCGATCTCCCAGTGGCGGCCGATGTCGTGGCCGTTGAGCCACAGGAAGCCGTTGCCGGAGGCGTCGAGCAGGAGCCGCCACGGGATCGAGGCGGCTTCGGGCAGTTCGAACTCGATGCGATACCATGTTAGGAGTCCGTCGCGCTCGCCCTGCGGCTGGATACCGTTGCCTTTGCGGGCGATGACGCGCTCGGTATCGAGCGAGACTTTTTCCCAGTCTTCCGGGGCGAAATCGGGGCGGGTCCATCCGGCCGCGACGCCTCCGAGATCGAGGGCGACCTGCCAGTCGAGTGGTTTGGCGATCGCCGTTTCGTTTGCGCCAAGGCCGAGGCCGGCGCGCCGGACGCCGCTCAACTCTTCCATCGGGATGTAGCCGTGCTCGTGACCGATGTTTTCGTAGAGCAGCACGATCTCGTTTTCCCCGGCGCGGAGCAGACCACCGACGTCGAAGCGGTTGTCGAACTCGTCGGGCTCGATGCGGTCGAAGGACAGCTTCTTGTTGCGCGTCGCGGCGGCGGCGTAGGACTCGCTCGGATAGAGGCGACCGGCGAGTTGGCCGTTGATTTGGGCAGTGATGATGTCGCGACTGAACGAGTTGATCAGCAGGCGACGAAGCTCGGCTGCTTCGGTTTCCGAAAGCGTGAAGCGCGAACGGTAGAGCACATAGCGTTGGTCGCTCACGCCGAGTTCGGGCAAGGAGTTATCGTCCTCGGGCAGCGGCTGCCATGTGCCGTCGAGCGGGTCAGGATGCTTGAGCGCGGAGGCGATGCGGACCGGTGCGGGCAGGGTCGGAGGCGCGGGGCGGGCCTGTGCTTTCGGATACCAGGTGCCCTCGGCGGGAGTTTTGCCCGGCGGGATCACGAGCACCTTGGCACCGAGATCGGCGAGGGCGTATTCGACTTCGAAGGGCGCGATCGATGCGATTTGCGAATCGGCGTCCCGGGTTTCGACCAGCACGCGGTTGCCTTCCTGGTCGTAGTTGTAAACCGGCTCGGAGTGCTGGGATGGCTTGCCGGGGACGACGGTGACTTTTCCGGAAACCGGGTTTTCGGCGTCCGTGTTATGGAGGAAAACGAAGCGGGTGCCGTCCGGCGAAACCCTCACGCCACCGAAGACGTTGGAAGGCGCGCCTTGGAGTTCGCAGGGACCGCCCTTGGAGTGGATCAGTTGATTTTCATTCTCGCGGACGAACTGGTTCACCCCTTTCGCGACGAAGTATTTCGGTCCGAGCGCGCCCGATTCGCGGATCGCGGCATTGTAGTCGTAGGTGGTGGTCTGGCCGCGGGCGCCCCAGCCGCCGAAGTGGGTGCCGCCGACAAACATGTAGGTATTCAGGCCGGTCGCGCCGCCGAGCATGGACATCATCTGGATGGCCTTGTAGTGGCGCGCGTCGGAGTGATGATCTTCGCTGAGTTTCTCACCCGTTAGAGAAAACCACCCGCCCTGGAGTTCGGTGACGAAAGCCGGTGCGTCCTGCTGCAAGGCGCGCATCGAAACCATGCGTTGGGCGCAGCTCGGGCCGGCATCGAGGGCGACGTAGAGGTTGTCGCAGTCGAACACCTGCGAGAGCGCGGGCTCCTTGCCCAGGCGGATTTCCTCGGTGCGGCAGGTGAACACGGGCACCTCTACGCCGGCATCCTTCACGGCATCGTAGAGCGCCTTCAGCACCTTGGTCTTCTCCGGGCCTTTGTAGTAATCGTATTCGTTCTCGATCTGGACGAGGATGATGCCCTTGGAGCCCTTGGGTTTGTTGGTGATCTGCTCGCGGGCGATCAGGGGGCAGATGGCTTCGTACCAATGCACGCTCCAGGCGACGTGATCGTCATGCGGCCCCCGCAGCCAGAACTCCTTGCCGAGATCGGGACCGAACTTCGCCAGCCAGCGAGGATAACCGCCGCCGGCCCACTCGGCGCAGATGAACGGACCGGGCCGCACGATGGTGTAGAAGCCGAATTCCTCGTGCGCCATCTTGAGCCATGCTTCCAAATCGCTCAGATCCACCTTTGAGAAATCGTCGAGCCCGGCCGGCATGTCGCGCTCGTGCCAGTTCCACGGTGTGTAGGTTTCCACGGTGTTGAAACCGGCGTCCTTGATCTTCTGGAAACGATCGCGCCACAGCTCCCGCGGGGTGCGGAAGTAGTGGAACGCGGCGGACGACATGAAAAGGTCCTTCCCTTCGATGGTGAGACAGTCGCCATCGTAGCGGATGCGCTCGGGGTGAGGAAAGTGCTTCGTCGTGTCCGATGGAGCTTCGGCGAGGAGGTTCGCGCCGCCCATCAACAAGGTCATGCCGGCGAGAAGCCCTCGGATTCGGGAAAGAGGTGGGAGAAACGGGTGGGTCATCATTTGATCAAAAGTCGATGGGGCATCCGGAGAGGCGCGGAACTCATTTCAACGTTCCGTGGAAGCGGAGTTCCGACACATTGCTATGCCAGCCGCCCTGATTGTAGATCCGGAGGTAGCGGAAGGATTGGCTCGAACCTTTCATCTTCAAATCCTGCCACTCCTCCGTGGCTGCGGCACCTTCGGTCAAGGTCGTCCATGACTCGCCATCGTCCGAGCCTTCCACCACCGCACCGGCTAGACGGTCGCGGTAGTTCGGCCGCGCCATCGCTTCCACGCCGGAAAGCCGGACGCTCTTTCTCTTTCCGAAGTCGAACACCAGATAGGCTCCGGTCCCCACGCCCTTGTAATTGAGTTCCGTGAAGGTGTTTGGATCGTTGTCGGACAAGGACTTGAGCATTCCCTTCGCCTGCTTCGCCTCCTCGCCGGTGTTCGGATCGATGAGCGTCACCATGTCAGGAAAATCCCGAATCAACTTCGACTCATCGACCAACCGGAGATGCGAGCCATCGGTCGTGACATAGGTCGTACTGGCGTCCGTTCCGTCCTGGCGTTGATAGTCGATCGAGAACTCCACCGCTCCCGGGGCAGCCTGGCCCTCCCGCATCACCGCCTCGGCAATATAAGAGATGGGGCTCTCCTGCCTCACATGCGCCTCGATCCCTTGGATGCTCACACGCAGGTTCCTGATCGGCTCGCAGCTCTGAATCCTGAGTTGCACGGGCTCCCCCACCGCCACACGGATGCCGGTGCCTTTTGCCGGACGCAAGGAAACGGACTCCAGCTTGTTGCCGGTTTCGTGGCGCTGGCCGAAGATCCGCATTTCGGACGGCTCCAGGATGCCCCCGCTGTGTTTCTGGACGCGCAGGAAACGGAAGGTCGAATCGCCCACGTCATCGGCCGCCTCGATCCTCGTCAGCTCCGTGTAACGCTGAGTGAATTCGCTGGTTAGATCCGTCCAGTTCTTCCGGTCGTTGGAACCATGGAACTTCACCCGATCGATGCGGTCCTCGAAGTTGACCCGGCCCTCCATCGCGAAGGCGGTGGCGGAGAACTTGAAGTCCGGTCCGAAATCGAAGTCGTAAAGGTTGTCGGGAGCCAGATAGAAGCCCACGAAGGTGTCGTCATTGCTGTCCACCAGCAGGTTCATGGCGACCTTGTCGATGTTGGCGGAGACGATCTTGGGGAAATCCATGCTTCCATCGGGCAGCAACGGCGTCAGCGGCTCCAAGGCATCGAACGCCTGCTTGAGTTCGACCAACATCGAAAAGAACTCCGCGTCCGAGGCGGTTTTCAGCGACTTCAACGCACGGGCATGAAGAGCCGTGCAACGTTCCATCGAAGCCTCGACATACACCGTTTCCGGATCGTAGCCGGACTTGATCTTTTCCAAGGCGGTCGCGCGATCCGCCACCACCGAGATCGAGACCTTCTTCGGCGCGACGATGTCTCCCTCCGCGGCCTCGACGATAAACACGACCTCCTCGGTTTTGGTCGGAGTCCATGAAAACGCGCCGGTTTTCCCGTCCAGAACCGCCCCCTCGGGTTTGTCGAGGCTGCGGTAGGCAATGCGCTTTTTCCCGTCCGGATCCACGACCGAGAAATCGAGCCGCACCGCAGCACCGGCGTAGGCCACGAGATTCAAAGGCCCGTCGCCCGACGCGAACACCGGCGGCTGCTTGTCCGTCTTGCGCAGCAATTGGTCGAGATCGACGACCGTGTCCGGCAGCCCCCTGACGGTGAAAAAGACGATATCGCCGAAGCGCTCGAGCGCACTCATCGTGTAGAACACCTCCCGCCATTCGCCCTGGGTGTTCGGGAGCAGCCACGGCTTTT
Organism: uncultured Haloferula sp.; assembly: GCA_965652295.1. GTDB lineage: Bacteria > Verrucomicrobiota > Verrucomicrobiia > Verrucomicrobiales > Akkermansiaceae > Haloferula. Next base: position 272,076 of record CBFGTS010000005.1, read on the forward strand.
CGAAACCGGACATCTCCACCTCCGCGGCACCCGTCGTGCGGATGCGCAGGCCGACGGTTTTCTGTTCGGTGGCGCAACTGAGAATGGAAAGGCGCGCTCCGCCGGGAGAGGCATGCACCCGGACGAACGCGGTGCCGTCCTCGTTTTCCACAAACGAGTTTTCCGTGAGGTTCGCCGAACGCAGCTCCACCTCGACCGTGGCCGGTTCCTGTTCCGAGGGCGGAATCCGCAACGCCTCGCCGCTGGCTTCTTTCGGAATGTAGAGCCAATCGTAGTCGTCGCTGACGATCCGCTTGAGGAAGGTCTCGTGGTAGTAAGGTGCCTTCTCCGCCAGATCGACACCCTTCCTACAGGTGTAGTAGTAATACAGGTCCCACATCCGGTGCTGACGGATGCGGCCGCGGTAGTTGTCGGCGATCCGCGGGTAGATCTGACGGATCGTTCCGTCCGGAGCCCTGTGGGACGGAGTGGGAATCCACGGCGTTTCGTAGCCGAGCATGAAGCGGCAGAAATGATCGGCCGCCGCGAGGATGCGATCATCCAGAAACTCATAAACCCCGACGGCATCGGGCTCCATCGAGGGCACTCCGTTCACCGGATCCACCGTGGTGCCCTGCGAATTCAGAATGCGGGCGATCGTCGTGAAGATCGTCAAGTCGTCGCCGGCATGGGCCTGGTCGCGACCCATCTCCGTGATCTGGACCTGGGGATTCTCGACCTTTTCGCCGGTCAGCGCGTTCGTATCGACCAAGCGCGCCAGATCCTGGATGGAGAAACTCGATCCCTTGTTCGGCCCATCCTTGTTCACGGTGAAACGCTCGACCCGTTTCGCGAAATCCTGCGGATCGCTGCGGAAAATCGCCCCCGCGATGGCTGGCGCATAGGCGAAGCCGTTCTGGTTCATGAACCAGCCGTTGTAGTCGAAGAAGTTGAGAACACCGGGGATGACGAAGTTGTTCGAAAACGCCTCCGTGTCCTCTTCCGTCCAAGCCCACTCGCGGCTCGGCGAATCCATGCCGCGCAGCAGCTCCGCGACCATGATCATGTCCTTGAAGGCGAACGAGCAGTGGATATAGACCTCGCGATAGGCCTTGAACTTCTCGGGGTCCATCTTCGACCACAGACGGACGATGCGCATCGCGTTGGCGCGGTAAACTTCCTCGCCGGTGAACCAGAACATCAGCGTTTGCCGCAGGGCCACGTCGGAATCGACCTTGAGCCGCCCCTCCACCGCCCCGTTCTGGAAAGCATCCATTTCCGGGCGGGCCGGATCGTCCTTGCTGCGATTCGCGCTGGAAACGTTCTTCGAGGAGCGGGGACTCGACGCGAGTTTGACGAAGCCGGAGTACCAGGGCTCCCGCTTCGCCAGCACCTGAGCGCGAAGATCCTCCAGCATCTCCTTGTTCAGTCCGATCCCCGGATGCACGAAGCCGTTCACCTCGGTTTGGTGGACCTGAACCTTGTCCGTCACCTCGACAGGCGATTGCGCGGCGGCATGCGGTCCCAAACCTACCACCAGCACACATGCCACTCCCCAAATTCGACTTTTCATGATTCCCGACGTCATTTTGTGTTCGCCCGAACGTTCCGCAGGCACGATGCCCCATACGTTGGCTGGTTCCGGTTCATGCGTCCGTCTTTCTGAAAGGGGTTGTCTGCCGGGCACCTGCTCCAGGCGGCAGCTCGACCGCATTGGCCGGGAAGGAGAAACGGATGGAGACACAAGCGAGTCGAACGCATTTGAGCTTGTGCGGTTAAGCCTGCGCGCTATTCGTCTGTCGTGAGCAAGCCGGATCACCCAACGCCGCGGCAACCCGAGGACGCCTCTTTGCCGCGACCGAGAGTCACGATGCAGAACATCGCCGACGAGGTTGGCGTCACGAGGGCTGCGGTGTCGCTCGCGTTGAAAAACCACCCGTCCATTTCCGAAGCCCGGCGCAAGCAAATCCATGCCGCTGCCGAACGCCTGGGTTACCGACCCAACGCCATGGCGACCGCGCTCGCCCATCACCGGCACCAGTCGCGTTTTCATCCGGTGCAGGCGGCGCTCGCCCTCATCAACACCTATCCGGATCCGAAAAAACTCCACGCCCAATCCTCCTTCGAGGATTGCTGGCGCGGAGCCACCATGGCGGCGGAGAAATTCGGATACCGCCTGGAAGAATTTTCGGTCAATGAGAAGCAGCCGCTCAAGCGACTGGAGCGGATCTTTCTCACGCGCAACATTCGAGGAATTATCATCGGACCGTTGCCGCCCGAAGAGTCCGGTGTGAACTGGGAGTCGTTTGCCTGGAACAAATTTTCGGCGGTGCGGTGCGGATTCCGCGAGAAGTCACCGCCGTTTCACTATGTGACCAGTGCCCAAGCCACCAACACGATGCTTGCCTTCGATAAAATGCGCGAACGCGGCTACCAGCGCATCGGATTCACCGGATACTGGGACAAAGCGCGAATGTTTGGCGGAGGCTTCCTTTGGTCGCAACACGAACTGTCGTCGCAATCCCGCGTGCCACCGTTTCTTTTCTCGAAAGAGGCTCCCGAACCCAACCAGCAACCCCAGTTCGAACAATGGCTTGAGGAAATGAAACCGGATGCCATTCTTACGGACAGTCTCGCGGTGCCAACGATGTTGGAGAAAGCCGGCTATCGCGTCCCTGAGGACATCGGACTTGCGGCGACCAACGTGCGCGACATGCCCCTCGATGCCGGGATCGACCAGAACCCCGAGGAAATCGGCCGGGTTACCACCTTGGCTGCGATTTCCCTCATCCACGATAGCGACCTCGGCATACCGGAATTCATCCGCGAAATATTGGTGCGAGGCAGATGGGTGGACGGGGAAAGCCTTCCGTTTCGATAAGTCGTGCGGTTTGCTCCTCTGCTCAAGGTCCGCTCGCCACATTGGCGACCCATTGAAAATGAAGCTGGAGGCGGAGGTGGGAATCGAACCCACGAATGGAGGTTTTGCAAACCTCTGCCTTACCACTTGGCTACTCCGCCGTTCACGCTTCGGGCGCGGGCCGCGGTTGTTACGCAGGCGGCCGTCCCGTGTCAATGCCCGGGTTCGGCGGAATCCCGAAGCACCTAGGCTCCACTCCCGGGAAAATTGCCTTGCCTCAACGGCCGGTGCTCCCCATGGCTCTGCGCCTCGCATGCGAACCTTCCCGGTCACATCCGCTTCTGACGCCTCCGGGGGCGCAGGACCTGCGCTCACTCCGCCCTGACAGACGGCGCCAGCGCCTCGTCGGCTCCTTTTTTCCGGGTCGGACCCTTTGTCCCTCCGGCCGTTCATGCTCCCTCGTCTTCAAAGGGATCTCATTTCTTTCCTGCACTCCCACCATCCATGCCCTTGTCCTCCTCCTGGTTCTCGAACGTCCGCGGCGATGTGCTCGCCGGTCTCGTCGTCGCCCTCGCCCTGATTCCGGAAGCCATCGCATTCTCGATCATCGCCGGCGTCGATCCGAAAGTCGGCCTCTACGCCTCGTTCTGCATCGCGGTGGTGATCGCCTTCGCCGGTGGCCGGCCGGGCATGATCTCCGCCGCCACCGGCGCGATGGCCCTGCTGATGGTCGATCTCGTGAGGGATCACGGCCTCCAGTATCTCCTCGCCGCCACCTTGCTCACCGGCGTGATCCAGTTTTTCTTCGGCATTCTCAGGGTGGGCACCTTGATGCGCTTCGTCTCGAAATCGGTGATGACGGGTTTCGTCAACGCGCTGGCGATCCTCATTTTCATGGCGCAGCTCCCGGAGCTGAACCTGCAACTCGGTGGAGTGAGCTGGATCACCTATGCAATGGTGGCGGGTGGCCTCGGCATCATTTACCTGCTGCCACGGGTGACCAAGGCGATCCCGTCCCCGCTGGTCTGCATCGTCGTCATGACCCTGATCGCCGTCTTCCTGAAACTGGACGTCCGCAGGGTGGGGGACCTCGGCGAGCTGCCCGACACGTTGCCGCTGTTCCTCTGGCCGCAGGTACCGCTGAGTTTCGAAACGCTGGCGATCATTTTCCCAACGTCCCTGGCGCTCGCAGTCGTGGGTCTGCTGGAATCCCTGATGACGGCCCAGATCGTCGATGACCTCACCGACACGCCGAGCGACAAGAACCGCGAGTGCCGCGGACAAGGCATCGCCAACGTGGTCGCCGGAATGTTCGGCGGCATGGCGGGCTGCGCGATGATCGGGCAGTCGGTCATCAATGTGAAATCCGGTGGCCGCACGCGGCTTTCCACCCTCTCCGCGGGCGTCTTCCTGCTCATCATGATGCTGGTGCTGTCCCCGTGGGTGAAACAGATCCCGATGGCCGCGCTCGTGGCGGTGATGGTCATGGTTTCCATCGGCACCTTCTCGTGGGCTTCGCTGAAAAACCTCGCGGTCCACCCGAAGACCACCAGCATCGTGATGCTCGCTACGGTGATCACGGTCGTGGGCACCCACAACCTCGCGATCGGCGTGGGTGTGGGCGTGCTGCTCAGCGCGCTGTTCTTCGCCCGCAAGGTGGCGCAGGTGATCGAGATTACCAGCGCGCTGGAGGACGGGACCCGCACCTACGTGGTGCGCGGCCAGGTGTTCTTCGCCTCCGCGAACACCTTTACGAGTGCCTTCGACTTCAGGGAAGCGCTGGAAAAGGTGGTGATCGACGTCTCCCACGCCCACTTCTGGGATTTGACCTCGGTGGGCGCGCTGGACAAGGTGATCCTGAAATTCCGCCGCGAAGGCGCGGAAGTGGAAATCCTCGGCATGAACGAGGCGAGCGCCACCATCGTCGACAAGCTCGCCATCCACGACAAACCCGGCGCGCTGGAACGCATGTTGGAACATTGAAAACTGAAATCCCGACGACGCCATGAAGCCCATTCTCACCTGCACCGACGGCTCCCACTACGCCTCTAGTATTTACCGCCATGCCGGTTGGGCGGCATCCCGGCTGGGCACCTCGATTCACGTGCTCCACGTCATCGAGCGCCGCGAACCCACCGAACCCCAGGACCTGAGCGGCAGCATCGGTTTTGACGCCAATGCCGAGCTGCTCGAAGAGCTCACCCGCCTCGACGAATCGCAGGCGCGCGTGGCGCGGCTGCGCGGCCAGGCGATCCTCGACGACTCGATGAAACAACTCGGCATTTCCGGCATCGGCGGGACTTGGGAGATCAAGACCACCCAGCGCCACGGCTCGCTGGTGGAGACGCTCGATGAGTTGGAGGACGACGCCGGGATGATCGTCATCGGCAAGCGCGGCGAGCATGCCGACTTCGCCACCGGCCACCTCGGCAGCAACCTTGAGCGGGTGGTCCGCCGCGCGCGCATTCCGGTGCTCGTGGCCTCCCGCGAGTTCCAGCCGCCGCAGCGGTTCCTCCTCGCCTTCGATGGCGGCACCAGCTCGCTCAAGGCCGTGGCCGACCTCGCCAAGTCCCCGCTGCTGCGCGGGATCGAGTGCCACCTCGTGGGCGTCGGCAAGCCGGGCGGTGACCTGGCGCGCGCCCTCGATGAAGCCGCGACCGCCCTGCGTGGCGCCGGCTTCGAAGTCACCGCGGATCTGCTTCAGGGCGAGGTCGAGGCAACCATCGCGCGCGAGGTCACGGACCGCCGCATCGACCTGCTGGTCATGGGTGCCTACGGCCACTCCCGCATCCGTCAGTTCATCCTCGGCAGTACCACCACCACGCTCCTTCGCACCTGCCACGTGCCGGTGCTGCTTTTCCGTTGAAGCTCCCCCGACACCGCCTCCCGGCTCGATCCGACAGGTGGCTGTGAAGCACCTCTTGATCTTGCGGTTTCCCCGCGTAGTCGTGCTCATGGCCACCTCCAAAGCATCCTTCAGCATCGCCTCCATCGTCGCGATCATCGCCGCGATCCTCAGCTTTCAGGTGGGACCGTTGGTCGGCCTCCTTTTGGCAGCCCTCGCGCTCATCTGCGGAGCCATCGGGCTCGTCCTCGCGCTCTCTCCGGGCATCCGCGGCGGAGTGGTCAGCATCATCGCCGTGGTCCTCAGCATCATCGGCGTGATCGCCGCCATCGTGAAAGCAATCATGTGGTTCTTCTGAGCGGTCACGCTGTTCGGCCCTGGAATGCCATTGAAACCGGAAGCCTGTCGGGACACGAATGGAACATGAAAGGGCGCGAGAGCGGGATGCCGGTCAGGGACCAGTGGGAGAACTTTTTTGATGCCGAAGAAATCATCACCTGCCTCCAATGTGCGGAACGGTCGGGTGATGTGATCGAGTTCGGGTGCGGCTACGGCACGTTCTCCCTTCCCGTCGCGCGCCGTCTTCACGGCCTCCTGCACACCTTCGACATCGACCCGGCGATGGTTGCGGAAACCGAAAGGCGGGCCCACGCGGAAGAGCTCGCCAACCTGATCGTCCGCCGCCGGGATTTCGTCGAAGACGGCACCGGCCTTGCCGACGGAGCCGCCGTTCACGCCATGCTCTTCAACCTCCTTCACATTGAGGCGCCCGTCCGGTTGCTGCGCGAGGCGCGCCGCGTGCTGGAGCCCGGCGGAGCGGCTTCCATCATCCACTGGCGGACCGATATCGAAACGCCCCGCGGACCTTCGCCTGCCATCCGGCCCACTCCCGATCAATGCCGCTGCTGGGCACGGGAAGCAGGATTCCGGACCGTCCGACCCGTCGAGCTCGGAAACGCTGCGCCCTGGCATTTCGGGATGATCGTCGCTTGAACCTTCCACGAGCACGATCTCATGCGCGATGGTGTTCAAGGCGGGGCAACGGTGCCGTGCCGTCATCGCTTCGTGCTGGTTCGGCGGAGCTTTCGCCAGCCCAAGAGGATAGCGGCCACCAGTCCGAGCGCTCCACCAGCCATCCACCAATGATCCGCCCGCTGCGCTGGATCATCTGCGGAGTCCTCGCTTCCCGAGGCTTCGCGGTTCTGAGTCGTCCGTCTCCGATGGTTCTCTGGGTCTGCACCGTCCGCACCCGGCCTCAGTTCTCGTTCCGCCGGACCTTCCAGTGTGTAGGGTTGCGGATCGCCTTTGAAGCGGAAGGTCCGGGTGCCGGCCTTCACCTGCTCGAACCACAGCTGCCACGTTTTCAGTTGGGCGCGGATCGCTGCAGCAGAGAGGGAATTTCCTGCTTCCATGGGGGGGTCGTCGAGCAACTTCGTCAAAGCGACCTGAGCGAAGAAAGGATTTTCCGGAGGTGAAAACTGCTCAAATCCTTTCTCAAGCGGATAAGGTACCCCCGAGTCGTCAAAAAGGAGCTCTCCTAGAACCCGGACGGATTCCGGAGAGGGAAGCGCTTCAAGCGTTTGGATCATGTCAAGGCGGACGCGGTCATAATCATGAATTTTCCCTGATTTCCAGATGGCTCGTTCTTTGTGGATCTTTGCCAAAAGGCGATCTGCAAATCCAGGTATCGCCATTAGGGACGAGCGAAGTTTTCGATTCACTTCTTCGCGTCTCGGAATTGGAAAATTGCTATAGGTCAAACCCTTGGCTCCTCGAGCCAAAGTACTGAAATTTTCTTCGGTTGGGTCCAGCATTGTGCGGTCTGCCACGTTCTCCCATTGATCTAATTTATGATCCATGTCCTCCTGGCTATCTGCCTGTAGCTGCTGACTTGTTGAGATCAGCAGCAGCATCACGCCTGCCAGAGTTCTTTTCATTTTATGGTTCATTGAGGATGGCTCTTAAACTTTCTTCCGCTTTGTCCCACTCGCCCTTCACGAGCAGCCCTGATTTTCCGTCGGGACGACGACCGTAGCCCGAGCACATCAAGCGACAGGTCCGATCCGCTCCTAGCGAGGGGCATGGGCCCGATTCATGATCAGGATGCCCCGGACCAACCAGCATGTGGCCGATCCTTCGCGGACTCTACGCCCTTCCTCGTTTCCCTTGAAATCTCCGCCAGACTAGCCACAGAGCCGTTGCAGCAGCCAGGATCGAACCCACAATCCAGCCACTCCGATTTCCATGATCCGATTCCGCCCGTCCTTCGGCGGTCCTCTCCCCGCTGATCCCTCGGGATCTGTGATCTCCAGCCGCCACAATGTCCGCCCCCGGCCGCAGCGCCCTCTCCGCGGGTCCCTTCAAAGTATAGGGCTGGGAATCTCCCTTGAAGCGGAACGTCCGGGTTCCCGCTTTCACCTGCTCGAACCACAGTTGCCAGGTTTTAAGATTCTCAGCCATTGCGAAAAGCTCCGCATCGTCCGTCGGTGGATCGTCCAACATCTGAATCAGACAGCGCTGCGAAAGAAACGCGTTTGCAGACGGAATGCCCACATCAGTGTTGCGCGGGTCGAGCATATGTCTCGTATCAACCAAGAATCCGCCTAATACTTCCACTGACTGAGTGGTTCTCAGCTCACCCAATGTCTTGATGATGTTCAGCCGCATAAAGTCCGGCTCGTTATATTCATATATATTAGTATGATCCTTGTTGCCGCTATCCCATATTTTCCATGCCCTCACCATTTCCGACTCGAAGAAATCAGCATGCCGAGGGATGGAGCACATTGCAGCCACCAACTCTGCCTTTACCTCTACCCTGCTATCTAGGGGATATATATTTTGCTTGTCAAGCTTCCTAATCCCCAATCCCAACTCACGAAGGTTTTCATCAGAAGGATTCTGCACAGCCTCATTGGCAACTCTGCGCCACCTTTCAAAAGCAGCTAAAGTTTCGGATCTTTCTTCCTCGCTTATTGTCGGTAGTGTCTCTGAAACACTGGCGCATACAAAAAAAATTGCAAAGTAAGTAATTGCGGACTGAGGTATATTCATGTGCAATTTATTTATCAAATGCTCCTGAAAGCTGGATTTCTGCCTTGTCCCACTCGCCCTTAACAACGAGCTTCGCGGATCCGTCTTTCTTTCGAACAGATCCTTTGCACATCAGCCGTTCCAAATGATTCGTTTCAGGTAGTGGGGATGGTCCTTTCCCGTAGCCATCGCGTGTTTCATTGGGATGCCCAGGTCCGACTAAAAGATGACCAATCTCATGAGCAATGCTGTCCCTCAGATCGGCAGCCGTATAATATTGAGACCCCCCCATGATCCAACACTCCTTAAGTTCGGAATTTGACATCGCCTTGGCAGGATTATTGTCGAGATAAGTAACGCCATCCACAATGGTATTTATATAGCCCCTCTTCACCCTTCCTAAAATATATACGTTTATATCAGCACTCGGATCTCGATAGGCGCTCCTCACTGCCGTGGCCTCTCCACCGAAATCTGTAGTTGTCTCGAACACTCCTGATCTCTCTCCGTTTTGATCGAAATCAATCCCTGCTGAAACCCCTTTGGGAATCAGTTGAAAGTAACAATTGATTTGCTTTCCAAAGACTTCATCCAAATAGGTTCGAATCTCCTCGTCCGAAATTTCAACCGGTGGTGTGGCGATCGTTCCCGCCAAGAGAGGAACCCTCCAGACGGCCACGTTCAAGAGTCTCCTCTTCATCACTTTCACTCCCAGCGGCTTGGACAGGGCGGAAACATCTCCGCTCTTCACCGTGACGGTATTATCGCTGGAGGGAGCGCCCGCGGGCGCGGAGACGGTCAGAATCTCTTCGATCGATGATAGTGAGTGCGACGCTCCGCTACCGATGTTGAAGGTGCCCGGCGACTCCAAGGTTAGCTCGGAGCCGGGACCCGCGGTTGTCTGGAGGTGGAACGTGTTGCTGCCGCCGGCCGGTGCCATCACCCACAGGCGGTCCTCGCAGGCATCTCCGGGTTCGCTGCTCGTTACCGAGACGGCATCGACTCCGGTGGCGAACTCGTCGTCGCTTATAACGAGCGGGATCCCCAATGCGTAATCGAATCCACCCTGGGATCTGGGTTTCTGCATGACGAGGGCTCCCGAGTTACTCAAGTTGGTGAGTTTCACATCGGCGCCCGCCCAATTTCCGGAGATCTCGGGCGCAGCGTCCTTCAACGAAGAAGACAGTCCGTTGAACCACAGCGGCTCGGATGTCGATGGCACAATCGCCCAACCGAGAGCGCAAATGTCCCGACATTTCGGCAAACTTCCAGCTGCCATCCAATCCACACCGGGGCCACTGATCTGAATCGCTTCTTCCGATGTAGGAACCGCCGCCAAACCACCTTCAGGAAGGGGAACGAACTCACGAATTCTCGTATCAAACTCTTTCAAGCCGGAGTCCGCAGTCTGCAGCGTGGTCTTGTCAATGCCTTCATGCCACCAATATCGGGAGATATCGAGCAGCCCATCTGCTCTGACAGATGACGAGTCGTAGGTGGCATTTCCTGCCATTGCAGGCAGTGACCAGATCCGCTCTCCTTTGCTGGTGATGGTGTCTTCTCCGTTTTCACCGGTCGAGGCTTCGAACAATTCGGCTATGAACTTCCGGTCATTCGTGAGCGCCTGTCGATAATTGCCTGGGGTTTGAAGCATCTGAGGAGAAACGCCCGCCCACTCCGAGTCGTTGTCCAGCAATCGTTGCGGAGCGGCGTCGGGAGAGACCCACCAGCACATCTCGGTTCTGGATTTTTCATAGGGGGTGACCTGGGTGACATGGTTTCCCCAACCAAGAATCTGTCCGTATGCGTTCATGGAAAGCGGCACACAGTATTTCATGCCCACGCCGAACGAGCGGGCGAGATTCAATCCGTGATAGGCACCTTCCTTCCAAACTCCGGAGCGATAAAGAACCGCCCCGCCATCCGTGGCCACAATAGGGCTTTCCTCTTGTCCGTAAGGGTCGATTGCTCCACTTAGGGGGAAAACGGCGTATTTCGGAGCCGAGGAGCGTGCCCAGTAAATCGCTCTGTCGCTATGGACGGCATCCTCGATATCCGGAGTTCCATCGCCGTCGAAATCGAGATCCAGCCCGTCGGGCAGGCCGTCGTCGTCCGTGTCGGGATTGAAAGGATTGCCGACCGGACCGTCCGGGGCGTTGGGATCGGGCTCGTAGGCGAATTCCATCCAGTCCGGCGTGCCGTCGTGGTCGGAGTCCACGTCTCCATCGGCCCGCACCCGGAGGAACCGCAATGCCCCGGGGTCGGGCGGGGCGGCCGGAGGCGCGGCGAGAGCCAGCTGGTAGTTCGCCGCCACTTCCTGATTCATCTCCGGCAGGGCATCGACCAAGGCCGCCCACATGAGCGCATCGGCTCCCACAAGCTCGGACTCATCCTCGGGCACGGGAGCGTCGGCCATCTGATGCATGATGAAGAACGTGTGATTGCCGAATTCCCGGAAATATAGCGGCACCATGGTCCAGGCTGGGTCCAGAGAAACCTCCGCATGACGGCACAGGAGCGATTGGTTCTCAAGTGAGCGCCACGTGGCGACGACCCCGCCTCCCGCGGCGGGGCTCAGGACCAGGGTGGCATGCACGGGTTCCGGTTCCGGGTCCGGTGGATCGCCTCCCGGGGGTTCGGACGGCGGCGGTGCCGCGGCGGTTTCCAGCAAGGCGCAAGCATGCTCGTGCCCCAGCGCGTAGAACGGATCTCCCACCGGCGACCAGTTGAGCAAGTCATCCGAAGCCTCGAATTGGTAGAGGACTCCTGGCAGGGACTTGAACACCAGCGAGGTCTGGGTGGAGCCATCCGTCGCAGTCAGGGATTGGAGGGAGAACGGAGGCACCAGCAGATCCTGGCCGAAAGCCAGGGAAGCGGATGCCAAGGCACAACAAAGCAGGGGGAACGGACGTTGCATGATAGGATCAGGTTCGAATCTGACGTCCGTTCCGGTGGACGGGGAGTGAATAAGCCGCACACAGTCGGCCGCAACGGCCTTTAGCCGTTCTCCCCGAAGGAAGGCGGCCTGGACATGCGCCGCCGCCTCCCCGGCCGTTTCGGTCGGTTTGGCGGCATCGTTCGCGGTCGATGCCGACCGCCTTGTGAAGGGTTCTCACGCCCTCGTCCGCTGGAGCGGACAGAGGTAGAAGACGAACTGACAGGGAAAAGGCAAGCTTTTCGTTGATATGCCGACCAAGTGCCGCCTCATACTGCCCAAAGTGGGACGATTCAAAGTCGGTTCAACGACGGGCCTTGAATCGGTCCCGTGGTCTCTTGGAGACAGCCCTTCATACACACAACCCTTCGGAGAGGGAGGAAAAGGCCGCGGATCAATCCACAAGGTAGATTCCGAGGGACTCCAGAGATCCGGTCTCCTCGCCCGACCCGCTCTGGGGACGGAGGAGATCAAAGCCGGGACTGTCCTCCGTTGCCGGAAGTTGACTCTGATGGACTTTCGAAACCGCAGCTTCGAGGGCCGCCCGATCATCTTCGGACGCTGCCGCAGGCCACGATGCCTCCAACGAATGAAGCGCGGTGCTCCGCCAAGGTCCTTGAACCGATAGCGCCCAGTCGAGGGCGCGGCTCGGGTCCCATCGAGCCGTGGTGGCCGCGAAAACGGTGACCGCCGCCGCTTTCCACGGGTGGTCGGGAAGATCACGGAGCCAGATTTCGACCTCATCCGGATCCACCGCCGCCCATCCCCTGACCATCTCTGGTATCTGGTGGGCGGCCGTCGCGAGGTTCTCGAGATGCCCGGCGGCACCAGCGCCATCGAGTCGGCCCCATTTTTCAAGAAACGCGCTCCACTCCTCATCTGAAAGGGCGTGGGGCTCCGGCGGCGGACACCGATCGAGCAGATCGTACAGGTCTTCCGCGTTGTCGTGCCTCATGCCCGCGAGCAGCCTGCGGAACGCCTCCTTCCTCATGGGAGAAGGCCGGGATGAGACGAAAATCCCCGACTGCACGGGTGTATCCCGGTCTGCGGAAGAAATCGATTCCACCCATCCGGCCACGAGTTCATCCACCTGTAGCTCCGGTTCCCGCGGCGGGCGTTCGCGGTACACCGGCCGGTCGGAAGGCAGGTCCGCGGAGGCGTGATCGGTTGCCCGGATCACGTCTCCGCGCTCCTTGTTGTTTTCACGGTTTGTCGTCATCGCCCATAGCACCAGCCCGGCACCGGCGCACGCCAGTGGGAGCCAGCGGCTGCGGAGACGATGCATCCCGAGCAAATCGTGAAGCGCCGTTTTCATCGGGACGCCCGGCGGCGGCGGATCAGTGAGATTCCCGCGATTCCGGCCAACAAGGCGGTGCCCGGCTCAGGTGCGGTCACCAGCGTGACGTTCATGTACGGATGCACGTTCTCGTTGCCCGCAGCCAGATCACCCCCTGAGTTGTAGGTGTAGCTGTCCGTGTTCAGCGCCGTTGCCCCCGTATCGAAGGGATCGGCGAAGCTGTAGGCCGGAGACGGCGAACCCCCGAAGGGCGCACCCGTGTAGTAGCTGATTGTGTTCCCGCCGGTGTTGGTGATGCCCAGCCACAAGGTGCCTTCGGTCACGGAAGTGAACGGATTCCCTGCCACGTTCCCGTAATCGATCTGTGCGGTCACCTCCGCCACCGCGAGGTTGCCGGAATCGGATGGTGTGGTGGAAACCTGTTGAGCGACATTCGCCGTGCCCGCCGTGAAGCCGGAAAGCTCGGTGATGTCACTCAATTCGGTGCCGCTGTCCACGGCCGAATAGAAGCTGAACGAGGCCGTGCTGGTTCCTCCGTCCGCGAGAAGGTAGGTCGAGATGCCGAAGTAGTCGTTCTCCTCCAGTGTCGGCCATGCACCTGCTGTATAAGGAATCCCGACGTACAGCGTCTGGCCCGCGCCAATCTGACTGACGAAGTCGACATCTCCCGCCGCCACGTCGCCGTAATTGGTGTTTTCCACCAGGCTGATGACCGTGGCCTGCACAGACGTCGCGCCACCCAGGCACAGCAGCAGCGCCGGTCCCAGGGTGAAACGAATCGATCGGTTTGTTTTCATAAGTGGTTGTTTTCTATGTTATTGCAATTATTGGGAAATCCATCACACGGGTGATTGGAAGCCAGGAGGCTCAATCCGCCCTTACCATGGTCCCGCCAGCATCATCGGTCGGAGCGACCGCACTCACGGCCACACCTTCTTCGAGAGCATCCATTCGGGCGGCGAGGGCATCGAGACGGGTCAACTGATCCTTCAGCTTCGCGTTCTCCGCCTCCAACGCTGCCACTTTTTCCGCCAGTTCCTGGGTGGCCTTCACCAAGACGGGAGTGACGCGGCCGTAGTCCACGGTCCACGGGTTCTCGGCGGGGTCTTCGCCACCCGGGGTCACGGCGTTTGGAAACACCGTGTGCAATTGCTGGGCGATGAAGCCGGTTTCGGCGCGGTCCGGGCTCGCCTTGTAGTTGTAATCGCTGACCTGGATTTTCATCACGTCGGCAAGGCCCTTGGAACTCGGCTGGATGTTCTCTTTCAGGCGCTCGTCGGAGGTGGTGTTGTAGGACGTTCCCGATCCGGTGTAAGTGATGCTCCCCACACCTGCCCCGCCAACGAGGAACGAGACAAATATACTTCCCGCCGGCGGCCCGGCCGGCTTGGCAAGGTGCAGACAAGGGTTGACGCCCTCTCGCTGAAACGCCCCGTAGGAGTCCCCGGTCGCAGGATCGGCAAATACCTCAAATCCGCTCACATTGGAGGTGCCGCTCCACAGCTCTCCGGTTTGAATGCCGTTGCTCGCGAGAACCTTGGTGGTACCGCGCACGTCCAGACGGCTTTGAGGGGCGGGTGTCGCAATACCCACGTCGCCGGTGTTCTTCACAACAAGCATGGCGGAGCCTATATCGGTAGCCACGGTGCCACTGGAAATATCCAGAGCATTTCCCTCCACCGAGGTGGAGGCCACCTTCACACTGAGTCCGCCCGCGGATCCAACTGCGGTGGAGCTGTTGTACAGGGACGCCACATACCCGTCGCTGTTGGTGTGCCAGGTGATGCTCGAAAGGTTGGCACCCCTGTTGTTGGAGCCAATGATGTTATCGTTGAAGTTGCTGAGCAGGGTGCCTGGCGTCGTGATGCCAATGCCCACCCGGCCCTGGATGATGGCTCCATTCAGCGGGGCGATGGTGCCCAGGGTGCTGGTGTAGGTGGCATCCCCGATGGCGAGACCGCCGGAAGCCGTGGAGCCGTTCACGCTGAGCTTGGAGCGCGGCGTGGTGGTGCCGATGCCGACGTTCTGCGCGGAGGCAATGGTGGTGAGAAGGGCCATTGCCAGAAGAGCGGCGAGGCCATGGTTCGATGCGATTTGCGTTTTCATGCAAGTGTGAGTGAAAGGATGAAACGGTTCTGCAACGGCAGGCTCACCTGGCGGTCGATATGGTCATCGTGGCTTCTTGGCTCTGTGGACTGAGGGCGGTGACGGCGAGCTTCAGCGCCGCCACTTCGGAAGAGAGCGAGGAGAGTTCGTCATTGGCGGCCCTCAGCCGCGCATTTTCCGCTTCCAGAGCAGCCACTTTCTTCGCCAGCTCCTGGGTGGCGCTGACGTTCAGCATCGCGATCGCTTCATAATCCACAGCCCGCACATCGCGCTGCTCGGTTCCGTAAACGAAGACCCCTTTGCCGAAATCGGCGGAGGTCTCCACGGTAAAGCTCAGGCCGTCGGTTGCGGTGACCTCTGCGTCAACGGGACGGTTCTCGGGGTCGAACAGACGCACCTTGTCACCGGCTTTCAGCGGGTGCGCTTTTTCCATCGTGATGAGAACGGCGCCGCCCTCTTTCGGCTCCACCTTCGTCGCTTTGGCGAAGATGTCCGGCACGAAGTCGGTGCGCTTGTTGATGGCGGAGGGCAGGATCTCCTCCACCTGCTGCGCGATGACTTTCTTGTGAACCCGTCCGCCGGACGTGAGTTTGTCGATGTAGGTGTAGTCGGTGATCTGGATCTCATTGAGGAGGTCGAGATCCTTCGCGCTGTCGGAAACGCCAAGGACGTTCTTGAAGCGGGAATCCGAGGTGGTCACGGTCCCGTTCAGCGCGATGAAGAAGCCCTTCGTCAGGATGGCACCCTCTGTAAGAATTGACGGCGACTGATCCAAATTGCTGGCCGTACCACTGAGCAGAGTGGTGCCTCCAGCGAAGTAACTGCGGTCTCCGCTTGCCAGTAGGGTGGTAATGGGACCGCCGACGTGCAAGGTCGCCTGAATCGGAGTGGCCGGATCTGAAAGACCGGGGAGGCCGATTCCAACGGTGCCGTCATTATTGATTCTGAAATGGGAGATTCCCGGGGTTGTGATATCCGCCTGCCTGCTGATGCGGAAGGTGTCCATGTCATTGTCAATCAACCAAGCCGGAGCGGCATCAGCGTCACCCAATCTGGTATCGACCAGATTCAGCCGCGGATTGGTCCCGGAAGCCACCATGGTATTGAAGTCTCCTACCGCGTGCAGTTTGCCGAGAGGAGTGGGAGTACCAACGCCCACGTTGCCTTGGATGATCGCCCCATTCGTCGGAGCGACGGTGCCCAGGGTGCTGGTGTAGCTGGCATCGCCCACGGCGATGCCGCCGGAAGCGGTGGAACCGTTCACGCTGAGCTTTGAGCGCGGGGTGGTGGTGCCGATTCCGACGTTCTGCGCGGAAACGGCGGTCGTGAGAAGGGCTGCGACCAGAAGTGCGGCGGCTCCATGATTCGATGCGATTTGCGTTTTCATGTAGGTGTGAGTGAAAGGGTGAAGCGGTTCTGCAGCGGAAGCTCACCTGGCAGTCGATACGGTCATGGTGGCTCCTTCGCTCTGGGAACCGAGATCGGCGAGGGCGAGCTTCAGCGCCTCCACTTCGGAAACCACGGATGCCAGTTTTGCGTTGGCGGCCTTGAGTTCCGCGTTCGCCGTTTTAAGGGCCTCGATCTCCGCTTGCTGCTCCTGAATGGCCTTCACCAGTACCGGCGTGACACGACCGTAGTCCACGGTCCATGGATTCTCGGCGGGATCTTCACCCCCCGGAGTCACGGCATCCGGGAACACCGTATTCAATTGCTGGGCGATGAAGCCGGTTTCGGTGCGGTCGGGACTCGTCTTGTAATGGTAGTCGCTGACCTGGATCTTCATCACCTCGGCGAGCCCCATGGCGCTCGGGCGGATACTCCCCTTCAGTCGTTCATCCGACGTGGTGTTGTAGGAGACGCCGCCCGCCGAGCGGTAGATGCCGCCGACGCCTGTACCGTTCACGCTGAAGAGAAGGAATGGATCTCCCGCCACCGCGCCCGCAGGTTTTGCCAAGTGCAAGGGAGCGAGTGCTCCCTCGCGCTGAATCCCCACGAATACATCTCCGGTCGCACTGGTGGTCGTCACTTCGAATCCGTTGACGTTGGAAGTGCCGTTCCAGAAGCTGCCGGTCTGCGTGCCCGTGGTGGCCATGATCTTGGTGGTGCCCCGGACGTCCAGAAGGCTCTGTGGAGCAGTGACGCCGATCCCGACGTTGCCGCTCGACGCTCTGATCGTCATGCGGCTCACGTTGGCGGGATCGCTCGGATCGCCAGGGAAACCGGTACTGATGGAGGCTCCGGTGAAAAAGGAAATGTCCTTTCCGGAACCCGCAATGATCGCAGCGCCTGTGTTGCTGGAAGCGGTTGGGTTCAGGCCCGCGCCGATATAGCCGAAGAAAGCGCCGCCGGTATCCGCCCGGGCGATCATGCCATAATGCCGCACGATGCTGTCCGTCGTTCCTTCCTCCGGCCCCACAAAGAACTGCGGAAAGGTGTCGGATTGCACGTGCAGTTTGGTGAGCGGTACCGTGCCTCCGATTCCGACATTTCCCTGGATGATCGCGCCGTTTAACGGAGCGACCGTGCCCAGGGTGCTGGTGTAGCTCGCGTCGCCCACGGCGATGCCGCCGGAAGCCGTGGAACCGTTCACGCTGAGCTTGGAGCGCGGAGTGGTAGTGCCGATGCCGACGTTCTGCGCAGAGACGACGGAGGTGAGGAGGGCCGCGGCCAGGAGTGCGGCGGTGCCATGATTCGGAACGAATTGCGTTTTCATGTATGGTTTGAGTGAAAGGGTCGCGCGGCTCCGGGGCGCGCGCTCATCCGGCGGTCGAGATGCTCCTGAGAGTCCCGTGGTCCTGCGGGTTGCCTGCCATCGCAGTTCGCTCCGGGCCACCGCTTCGAAGGGAAGTACAGGGCCGCAAGGACAACACTTGTCTGATAGTGAGGATTCCGTCTCATGCACTTGAGCGTGTTTTTAAAACGGTTTGAAGAGCCTTAAAGTCAATCTGAATTCAGCCTCACCTAAAGAATCCTTCGTGACGTTCCAAATATCTAATCCCCTAATAGAAATTGATCGGTTTTTTTGTCGGACGCGGCACCTCCGCTGCTTGCCAAGCCGAATTCCGATGCGCCAAAATTGTCACTTGCCTTTTTAAAGATGAGTGCCACGCCGGGTTGGTAAATAGCTGGGAGAATCCCAAGTCATTAACAATGTGAGATGTAGGAATGGGAGTCGGATCGGCGAGGTGTCGATCGTGATGTGCGCTGACTCAGGGGATGTTTCTTCAGGATGCAGGCACCCAGGACCCGGAAATTCTTTTAAATCATTGAGATACTGAAGCTTGCGGAGGTCGGGAAAAAGATAGGTGACGTTTTGCGAACAGGTCATGCTTACGAGTTCAACTTCGTGCCAGGAAGAAGGGCCGATCGGTCGTCGAAGCGGCGTCGGCGGGATTCCGGCCGTTCGCGGAGGCCATAGGGCAAGGTCGCCCCCGCGGGCGAGATGTCCGCCTCAGAGCTGCCGTTCGCTGATAGGATTCTCAGCGTAGAAGCTATCTCAAAAGGGACTGGTACTCGATTTTGAGGCGTGGCATGCTCCCG
>CBFGTS010000006.1:0-272042 GCA_965652295.1 uncultured Haloferula sp.
CACCCTCCTCGCCGGCAAGTGCGAAGGCGGTGACTGCGACAAGGACGAAGACACCTTCCTCGCCGGCAAGTGCGAAGGCGGTGACTGCGACAAGGACGAAGACACCCTCCTCGCCGGCAAGTGCGAAGGTGGTGACTGCGACAAGGATGAGGAAACTCTCCTCGTTGCCTGATCAGTCCTGCTGCTGAGATTTACACGAAAAGCCGGTGGCCTCACGCCATCGGCTTTTTTCGTGCCCCGCCTGACCGCGAAGACAGATCCGGGTCGCACGGGAGTTCCTTCGAAGCCTCCTTCAGCCTTCCCCGCCACAACGCTTCAGCTCTTCCACCAGCACCAGGCAAGGGGCAGTCGGTTCCCGGTGCCAGCCCACCGCCACACAGATCGGTTCGGGCGGCGGCACAAGCCGGAGTTGATGCAAACCAGGATGAGACCGGCCGGAGCCCGAATCGGCGATAAGAGCGATTCCGATGCCAGCCTCCACCGCCATCGCCAGACTGCTGAAACCATCGAACTCTCCCACCACCCGTGGTGATACGCCATGGTCGGCAAAGAAATCCCCCACCCGTCGCCAATAGTCCGGGTAACCCTCCCGCGCGAACATCAGAAGATTCTCCGAGGCCAGTTCCGAAGCCGCAACTTCCCGCTTTTCGGCAAGCCGGTGGCCCCGGCCCACCGCCACACTCCATGCCCGGCGCAAGACGGGCTCCCAGTAAATGCCGCTGCCATCCCTTTCCTCCGGCACGGTCACGATCAGATCCAGCTCTCCCGCCAGCAGGTCCCGCTTCATTTCCGCCGTCGAAAGATCCGACAACTGCACCCGCACCTTGCTGTGCAGCTGCCCGAAGCGCTCCAACGCCGGCCCCAGCAATTCTCCGGCGAGCGAAGGCGCATAGCCAATCCGCAGCATTTCACCGCGCCCCGCCGCCAGCACCTTCTGCCGCACCTGCGCTCCCATCGCCAACCACTTGCGACCGTCCCGCTCCAGCACCCTCCCGGCCGGAGCCAGCGAAACCGAATGCGCACCCCGCTCGAAAAGCGCCACCCCCAGCTCCTCCTCCAACGCCTTGATCCTCCGGCTCAGAGCCGGTTGCGTGAGCCTCATCTTCCTCGCTGCTGCGGTGATCGTCCCTTCCTCCACCACTTTCAGGAAAGCCTGCACACTCTTCGAGTCCATGCTCCAGCCTCGCTGAAGCCGAGCCGGCCGACAAGCTCCAGCATGCACATCATGCATGCTCAGGTCACCAAGCATGCATTGGATGAAGACTCCGGTTTCTGCCAGGGTGATCTCATGAAAACAACCTCATCCGCCCTCCGGATCCGCCGCTCGAACGAACGCGGACACGCCCGCCACGGCTGGCTCGAAAGCCGCCACACCTTTTCCTTCGCCGACTACTACGATCCCCAGCACATGGGTTTCCGGTCACTCCGCGTGATCAATGAGGACCGCGTAGCAGCCCACGGCGGCTTTCCCGAGCACCCCCACCGCGACATGGAGATCTTCTCCTACGTCGTCTCCGGGCAGCTGGCGCATGCCGACAGCATGGGCCACCGCCGCACGCTCCATCCGGGGGAAATCCAGCTCATGTCCGCGGGCGGCGGCGTCACCCATTCCGAGTTCAATCCCTCCGCCAGCGAACCCGCCCATTTCCTGCAAATCTGGATCCAGCCTCGCGAGAGAGGTCTCTCGCCCCGTTACACCGAGTGGAAACCCGATCCGGCCCGTGCCGCGGAGCCCAAGGTTCTCGTCATCTCCCCAGATGGCCGCGACGGCTCCGCCGTCATCGCCCAGGACGCCGAGGTTTACCGCCTCCGTCTCGCGCCCGGAAACACCGTCACCCACACCTTGGCCGAGGACCGCGGACTGTGGCTCCAGATCATCTCCGGTTCGCTCGAAATTGCCGGCGAAACCCTCGACGCAGGCGACGCCCTCGCCTCCGAGGAGGCCGGCGAGCACCGCTTCACTGCATCTGACGAAAACGTCGAGGCGCTTCTCTTTGACCTGCGCTGAATCCTCTCCTTCTTCTCCCCACCACCAACCAACCACCGACCCCGTATCATGAAAACCGTTACCGCCACCCTCGCTTCCGCCGCCTTCGCCGCCTTCGCACTCGTTTCCTGCGAGAACCCGGCCGATCAAACCGCCGACGCCACCGTCAAGGACGCCGCACCCGCAGCCGCCGCCACCGGCACCCGCTACATCATCGCCGATGACTCCACCGTGACCTTCGTCGGTTCGAAGGTCACCGGCAGCCACGAAGGAGGCTTCAAGCAACTCGAAGGCTTCTTCACCCTCGGGCCCGACGAACAAGTCAACGGCGGCGAGATCGTCATCGACATGAACTCGACCTGGAGTGACGCCGAAAAACTCACCGAACACCTGAAATCCGGAGACTTTTTCCTTATCGAGAAACACCCGCAGTCGAAATTCACCGTCACCGGCGTCGAGAAGACCGACACCGGTTACCAGGTCTCCGGCAACCTCCTGCTCCGCGGTGTGGAAAAGAACATCACCTTCCCCGCCACCGCCGCGAAGGATGGCGATGCGGTCAAGGTCCAGGCCGAGTTTGACATCAAACGCAAGGACTGGGGCATCGTCTACGCCGGCAAGGCCGACGACCTGATCCGCGATGAAGTCATCATCCGCTTCGACCTCACCGCCACCCCCGCTTCCGACCAGCCCGAAGCCTGACCACGCCAAGGGGGCTCCCGCCCCCGCGGCTGCACAGGATTCTCGCCGGGAATCCTGTTCAGCCAGGTATTGGCAAAATCCAAAACGCCCGCCTATGCTCCGCCCATCTTCCTAAGAACCAGCATGGCAAGCCTCCGCTTGATCTCCCTCGGCCTTCTCGTTTCGGCGGTCTTCGCCATGGTTTCGTGTGCCCCCACCGGACCTCTCGCAGGCCCCGCGCCGAGGGCGGAAGCGGTTCTTTACGAATGGTTCGACGACGGCGGCCCCGGTGAGGTCAAGGTGCGGATCAACCTCACCGAACAGCGCGCCTTTTACTCCCGCGGCGGTCGGCCCATCGGCTGGAGCTACGTCGCCACCGGAACGGAAGGACACGGCACCCCCGGCGGGAGCTACCGCATCACGGAGAAGATCGTGGACAAATACTCGAACGCCTACGGCTGGATCGAAGACGAGTTCGGCAACATGGTCGATAACGACGCCAAGCCCTCCGACCCCGTCCCTGCCGGCTGCCGCTACGTGGCCGCGCCCATGCCCTACTGGATGCGCCTCACCAACTACGGCATCGGCATGCACGCGGGCATCATCCCACAGCCCGGGCAGCCGGCCTCCCACGGCTGCATCCGTCTACCCAAACCCTTCGCGCCGGTGCTTTTTGACGCGGTCAAAGTCGGCACGCCGGTCACCATCACTTACTGACCTCGGATCCCTGGGGTTTTCGTCGTGCCCGGCGGGCGCTAGTGTTCCGTCCCATGCGCGCGTTTCCCGGCCCCTGCCTGCTTTTCCTGCTCGTCGTCGGCTGCGGAAAAGACGAGCCCGAAACCGCCGCGGCCTCGCCGACCGTCCAGCCGCTCGACCCCACCCGCCTCGCACACTCATCCGAATGCCTCGAATGCCACCGCGAGGCCCACGAATCCTGGTCGGGCTCCCACCACGCCCTCGCCCATCGCAACACCGGCACCCCGATGGACGCCGAAGCCTTCGCCGGGCACACCGCGACCCATGGAGAAGCTTCGTGGCATTTCACCGGAGGGGCCGGAAAACCCGCCATCGCTTGGCAGGATCCGCGTGCCGAGGGAGCTGCGCCGATCGAGGAACATCCGCCGATGGCCATCGGCCACACGCCGCTCGTCCAGTACCTGTTGGCCGCCGGCGACGGCCGCTACCAGGTGCCCGACATGGCCTGGGACCCGGCGGAAAAGGAGTGGTTCAGCATTTATGGCAATGAAGCCCGCGCCCCCGATGAGTGGGGCCATTGGTCGAACCGCGGCATGAACTGGAACTCCCAGTGCGCCTACTGCCACTTCACCGGGCTGGAAAAAAACTACGACCCAGCGACCGACACCTACGAAACCGCCTGGGTCGAGCAGGGCGTCGGCTGCGCCCAGTGCCACGGGGAAAGCCCCCACTCTTCGGACCCGGCCGGCTGCCTCGTGGATCGCAGCAAAAAGTTCACCAAACAGCAATGGACCGAGTCCTGCGCCACCTGCCACGCCCGGCGCGAGGAGTTCGACGAGAAGTTCGCCCCCGGCCGGTCGTTTCACGACCACTACGCGCTCGCCCTGCCCGATCAACCCGGCCTGTGGTATCCCGACGGCCAGCAGCTCGACGAGGTCTACAAATTCACCTCACTCCTGCTCTCCCGCATGGGCCACCAGGGCATCGGCTGCACCGATTGTCACGATCCCCACGCCGCCGAGCCCAAGTTCGGCGACGCCACCCTGCGCGCCAACACGCTCTGCATGAGCTGCCACGCCGGCGGGACCGAGGGCGCAACGGTCATCGACGTCGCCAGCCACACCCGTCACCCCGCCGGCACCGCTGGTTCCAGTTGCGTCGATTGCCACATGCCGAAACGCAGCTACATGGGCCGCGACCCGCGCAGCGACCACCGTTTTCCACGGCCCGATCCCCTCCTCACCAAGGAACTCGGCACCCCCAACGCCTGCAACGATTGCCACGCCGACCAAGGCCTCGATTGGCAGATCGAGAAAACCCACGAGTGGTATGGCGCGGACATGAACGCCACCGGCCGCAAGCGCACCCGTGCCATCCACGCCGCCAACGAGCGCCGCCCGGGCGCGCTCGACCTACTGCTGGCTGCCTTCGACGGCGAGGAGATCGATGCCTGGCAGGCCACCCTGCTGCGTCTCATGGAGCCGTGGGCCGGCGAAAGCCGCGTGGCCCGTGCCACCAACGTGACCCTCCACGAGGGCGGCCCGCTCGCCCGCACCTCCGCCGCCCTGCTCATCGCCCGCCGCGGCGAGACCGGAGCGCTGCTCGAAAAAGCCCTCATCGATCCCCTCAAGGCCGTTCGCGCCGAGGCCGCATGGGGGGCCCTGGAGCGACTTCCCGCCGATCATCCTGCCATCAAGGAGATCACCGCCATCGCCCGTCACCAAAGCGATCAACCCGCCGGTGCCATGCGCATGGCCCGCCTCGCCATCGCCCGCAACCAGCTGGACGAGGCCGAGAGCTGGATGACGAAAGCCGCCAAATGGGACAAAACCTCGCCCGTTCCCCGCCGTGACCTCGCCGTCTTCCTCAGCGGTCTGGGCCGCAGCGAGGAGGCTCTGGAGTGGATGGAAGAGGCCGCCGGGCGGGCTCCTGAAAACGCCGAAATCCAATACCTCTACGGCCTCGCACTGTTCGAGGCGGGCCGCCCTGAGGAGGCGGAAAAGCGTTTTCTCCAGGCCACCCGCATCGCCCCCCGCTACGCCCGCGCCTGGTACAACCTCGGTCTGCTCTACGCCGGCCAGGAGCGGATTGAGGAAGCCATCCAGGCGCTGCGCGCCGCCGAGGCCGCCGCCCCCACCGATCCCGATGCTCCCTATGCTCGGGCCACCCTGCACTACCGCCTCCGCCAAGCGCCGGAGGCCCGGGCAGCCGCCACCGAAGCCCTCCGCCGCGCACCCGATCACACCCCATCGGCACAACTTTTGCGGGAACTGGAAGGTCGCTGAAACTTTTTGGTGAAAGCTCCGCCCCGCGATTCCCGTTGCTATCGGCCCTCGCCATCCTTAATTTCCCGCCATGCAAGCCCCGCTCGCCTTCGGCCTCCCACAAGGCCCTGAATGGATCATCATCTTCGTCGTCGTGCTGCTTCTGTTCGGAGCGAAGAAGATTCCCGAACTCGCTCGTGGCCTCGGTAAGAGCATGGGTGAATTCAAAAAAGCCCGCGACGAGTTCGAGCGGGAAATCCACAGCGCCGAAGAGGAAGTCAGCGCCAAAACCGAGGAAAAGAAGGTCAAGGAAGCCGCCGGCACCGAACCTCGCGAGGTGTGACCGATGAAGATCCCCCTCCCCCGCCCACTCGCCCCGATCACCCTCGGGGCGTTTTTTTTGGCCCTCGGCCTCAACTCCTGCCGCAAACAGGAAGCCGTCGACTGGCCCGGCCCCGAGCTCAACTCAGCCGCCACCACCGCGGAGGCCGGGCCCACCCGGCCCGGGCCCGAAGCGAAGCCCTCCGCCGCGGAGAAGAATCCCGACGAGTCATCCGGTGCCACCCGCTTCATCGCCTACAACGTGGAGAACTGGCTCACCATGTACCGGAAGACCGGTCATGAACGGAGACAGGAGATCACCAAGCCCGACGAAGAGAAGGCCGCCATCGTCTCCATCCTTTCCCGCCACAAACCCGATGTTCTGGGCATTTGCGAAATCGGCACCGAGGCCGACCTCGAAGACCTCCAAAAGCGCCTCTCCGCCGCCGGCCTCAAGCTCCCCCACCGCTACCACACCGGTGGCGGCGACGACGTCCGCCACCTCGCCCTGCTCTCCCGTTTCCCCATCACCGGCACGGTGCCCCATCCCAATCTGACCTACCGTCTCCAAGGCCGCGGGTTCGAGATGGGCCGCGGCATCCTCGACGCCACCGTCGAGACCCCCGCCGGTCCCGTGCGCTTCCTCGGCACCCACCTCAAATCCAAGCGTGAGGTCCCCGAGGCCGATCAGGAAATGATGCGCCGCGCCGAAGCCCACCTCCTCCGCGGCGAGATCGAGGCCATTCTCCGGCAGGATCCCCACACCGCCCTCCTCGTCTATGGCGACATGAACGACACCCGCCAATCCTCCACCCTGCGCATCCTCCAGGGTCCGCGAACCGGACCCCTGTCGATGAAGATGGCGCGTCTCGAGGACTCCCGCGGCACCACCTGGACCCACTTCTGGTCCTACCAGGACGTCTATTCGCGTTTCGACTACGTTCTCTTCAGCAGCCCCATGACCGATCGCTTCATCTGGGACCGCTGCGCCGTCCTGGATGATCCGGACATTGCCGAAGCCAGCGACCACCGCCCGCTCCGCGTCGAGTTCCGCTGATCTTCTCATCCTTCGCCCTCAGGAAAGACACCGGCTTCAAGGAAGCGCGCGGCCGCAGCCCGCCTTACTCCTTGGCATCCTCCGCGGCTCTCCGTTGAAATAGCGGCCGCCCTTACCGGTGCCACCGCATGACCGACAACCCCTACGCCCCACCCACCGCCGCCGTCCCGCCGCCCATGCCGAAGGACGACATCGGCCGCCAGCTCGCCGGCATCCAGTATCCGCTGACACTGAGCTTCAAGATCCTCGCCCTCGCCAGCCAGGCCACCGTCACCGACGCCAACGGCCGGATCGTCCTCTACACCAAGCAGAAGCTTTTCAAGTTCCGCGAGCACGTCGAGATCTTCACCGACAAGTCCCGCTCCACCCTCCTCGCCGAGATCAAGGCCAACAAGGTCATCGACTGGTCCGCCCGCTACCATTCCACCGACGCCCACGGCACCCCCATCGGCTCCGTCGGCCGCCGCGGCTGGCGCTCCATTTGGAAAGCCCACTACGAAGCCTTCAATCCCGGCGACGACTCCCCCGACTTCTCCATCCGCGAGGAGAATCCTTGGGCCAAGGTCGTCGATTCCTTCCTCGGTGAAATCCCCATCGTCGGCTTCCTGAGCGGCTACCTCTGCCACCCCCGCTACGGCGCGTCCCGTACCAACGGAACCCCCGCCATGCGCCTCACCAAACAACCCGCCTTCTGGGAAGGCCGCTTCCAGATCGACAAACTCACCGACCTCACCCCGCGTGAAGAGCTGAACCTCTTCCTCAGCTTCCTGATGCTGGTGCTGCTGGAGCGGAAGAGAGGGTGATGGACCGCCGATTATGAAATCGGCACCGTCTCAACCCCAGAAGCTCGATCCCCTCCAAAACAGCCCGATCTTTACACCCTTCTAATCGTCTCCGCCACCCGCTGTTTCACATCCGCCCACCCCAGCCCCCGCAGCGAAACCGGATCGGGCTCCGATTCAGCATCGTCGAACCACGCGAGACTCCGAAGGGCGACAAACCGATCCACGTTCACATACTTGCTCTCGAATGCCTCAAGCATGGATGGAAGATCCAGATAACTCCATAACTCGACGATATCGTAGAAGTCCTTCTTCGCACCCCGATTGCAGATCGCGTTCAGCTTCATTGCCGCTACGTCTTTGACGGACATCAATACGATCCCTTCTTCCTCCTCGGATGCATCGAGCTGAGGATAGTCGTGCCGTAGAAAATCCACTTTCGTTGACCGTGCGACCAAACTCAAGGCCCCGCGAGACCGGGCAACTTCGACCGCCGGGACAGGAAACTCCGCTCCGAGTCGCTCGAAATTCATGAGTTCCGTGGTGAAAAAATCCAGATCGACAGAGAGCCGATGCCCGAATCTCAACGCGAGCGAGGTTCCACCCGCCAAGGCGAATCCCCTCTCCGCCGCCCAAGGCATGATCTCCTTCAGGAGCTCTCGGACATCGTCGGGAATGGCGTGGAACTGGAGCATCGGAAAGCGTCGGCCGGAAGATCGAACCAAACCTGGCAAAAAGCGAAAGCCTTGGATTGAAGCGTTCGGAGCTGCGTGACGATCTCCCTGAGACGGTTGCGGTCATATCGGCCCATCAACACCTGCCAATCGGCCCACAAGCCGTATTCCAGAACACGCTTCACCACCCAAGGAGCATGACGGTCGAAGTCGATGCTCTCCCGGTCCACGTCCCAGAACAAGTGCTCCGAAAGTTCCATGCACTCAGAATGTCACTTGTCCGGGCGCGCGGCAAGGCCTCGGGTCGGTGATGTAAAATTACGCCGCCGCCGTTTTCCCACGACGGCGTGTGCTGAAATTCCGGCTCTCAGCGATCCACCCGCGCCGATCCACCGCCGACGAGCTTTTTCACCTCGTCCACGGTTGCCATGGTGGTGTCGCCCGGCGTGGTCATGGCCAGGGCACCGTGGGCGGCACCGTATTCGACCGCCATCTTGGCGTCGTCGAACTCCATGAATCCATACACCAGGCCGCTCGCGAACGAGTCACCACCGCCGA
Organism: uncultured Haloferula sp.; assembly: GCA_965652295.1. Taxonomy (GTDB): domain Bacteria; phylum Verrucomicrobiota; class Verrucomicrobiia; order Verrucomicrobiales; family Akkermansiaceae; genus Haloferula. Next base: position 9,021 of record CBFGTS010000006.1, read on the forward strand.
CGCGGTCGTAGATCTCCAGCTTCGGGCGGTGCGTGGCCTCGTGGAACTCGCCGTCGTGCCAGCAGATCGCGCCCCAATCGTTGACCGTCGCACTGTGGACGTCGCGCAGGGTCGTCGCCACCACCTGGAAGTTCGGAAAATCCTTCACCGCCCGGCGGATCATGTCCTTGAAGCTGTCCACTTGCAGGCCCGTGACGTGCTCGCTGACGCCCTCGACCTCGAAACCGAGCGAAGCGGTGAAGTCCTCTTCGTTGCCGATCATGACATCCACGTATTTCGCGATCTCGCGATTGACCTCCTGCGCCTTGGCCTGACCGCCGATGCTCTTCCACAGGCTGGGGCGGTAGTTGAGATCGTAGGAAACGATCGTCCCGTATTCCTTGGCCTTCTTGCAGGCCTCGATGGTGAGCTCGGCGGTGGTTTCCGAGAGCGCGGCGAAAATCCCACCGGTGTGGAACCAGCGGCTGCCCTGCTTGCCGAACACATCGTCCCAGTCGATGTCGCCGGGCTTCATCTGCATCGCGGCGGTCAGGCCGCGATCAGGAGTGCCCTTCGCACCGCGCACGCCGAAGCCCTTTTCGGTGAAGTTGAGCCCGTTGCGGACGTTGCGGCCGAGGCCATCGAAAGGTGCCCACTGGATGAAGCGGGTATCGACGCCGCCCTGCAGGATGAAGTCCTCAAGCAGGCGGCCCACGTCGTTGTCGGCGAAGGCGGTGACCACGGCGGCGCGCTTGCCGAAGCAGCGGCGCAGACCTCGGGCGACGTTGTATTCACCGCCACCTTCCCAGACATCGAAACGGCGTGTCGTGCGGACGCGACCGTCACCGGGATCGAGACGGAGCATGATCTCCCCGAGGGAAATGATATCGAAGGCGACGGAATCGGCGGAACGGAGGGTCAATGACATGGCTTGATGATGGAAGACGGGGTGGAAAAAATCGAGCGGGAGTAGGTTGAATCTGGAAACTCACTCCTCGGCGCTCGGCACCACGCCGTTGGCGCAGAAAACCGGGCCTTCGCCCTTGAGGAAATTGACGAGGTTGGTGACGGCCTTCATCGCCTGGCGGGGCACGCTTTCAAAGGTGCGGGAGCCGATGTGAGCGGTCACAAGGGCTTTCGGATGGGAGAGCAGCGGATGATCGGGAGCGGGCGGCTCTTCCTCCATCACGTCGGTGGCATAGCCGGCCAGCTTGCCCGCCTCCAGGGCCTCAAGCACCGCCGCGGTATCGGCCAGTTCACCACGGCCGGTGTTCACGACGATCGCGTCCGCCGGCATCATGGCGAGACGCTCGCGGTTGATCATGTGATGCGTCTCCGCCGTCAGTTTGGTGTGCGGGCTGACGATATCGCAGGTGGAAAACAGCGAGTCCAGCGAATCGTGGCGGGTGACGCCATTCTCCGCGCAGAACGCCTCCGGCCAAAAGTTGCCGTAGCCGTGCACCTCCATGTCGAAACCGCGGGCGCGCTTCACCATCTCCTGCCCGATCCGACCCATGCCGATGATGCCGATCTTTTTCCGCCACAGTTCGTGCCCGGTCAGGCGCAGCCATTTCCCGCTGCGGGTCGCGTTGACCGTCTCGACGAGGTTCCGGTAAAGCGCGAGCATCAGACAGAAGGTGTGCTCGGCCACCGTGGTGTGATTCACGCCCGGAGTGAATAGGACGGGGATGCCGGATTCCTTGGTCGCAGCGATGTCGATCTTGTCGAGGCCGATGCCGTATTTCGCGATCACCTTCAGGCGCGGCAGGCTTTTCTCGATCACCGCGCGGGTGATTCCGTCGTCGCCACAGAGGAACCCGTCGAACTCCCCCGCCAACTCCAGCATGCGCTCCTCCGCGAGCGGACCCCGCTCGCGGACAATTTCATAACCTTGTTCCTCCAGAAACCCATGATGGGGTCCGGGCGTGTCCTGGAAGCTGCACGTGGTGAGAAGAATTCTTGGCGTCATGGGGCTGGCAGCGATTCCAATGAACCTGAATTTGTCATACAAGTCGGAAATACGACAGCTCCGGGCCTCACTGACTTCACGCGATTTTCACGCATTGGTCCTTGCCCGGGACGAGATACCTAAGATTAAGTTCTGGTTAAGATGAAATCGGCACTCCGCATCTATCAGACCTTGCCGGGAGTTCTGGGACTCCTCGCCAGTCTGGCTCTGGTCTCCTGCCAGAGCAGGGATGCCATGGCCGAGGCGCGGTGGTGGTCGCGGGAAGCCAGGCGGATCGCCGTGGAGAACGAGGTGAAACTCGCGCGTCTGCGGGCCGAAGCCATGGAGACGGAGGAGAAGGAGTGGACGTCCGCCCGCTCGCGTCTCCGCGTGGCGCAGCAGAAATTGGAATCCCTCACCCAGCTCAAGGCCACTCTGGAAGCCGGAATCCTCGCTCAGGAGAATACCAATGAGGCGTGGCTGGAAGATCGACTCGCCGCGATCCGTGCGAGTCACAAGGGCAGCTCGGTGGAGTTCATTCAGTCCAACTCCGGCAAGCATTACCAGGACGTGGAGATCACCCAAGTGAGCGAAGCTGGCGTCGAGTTTCGCCACGCCACTGGTCTCGCCCGCCTGACCGCCCGCCAGCTGACGATGGAGCAGCTGCGGGATTTCGGCATCGACGCCGACCGCTCGCGCCAGCTGGTCACCCGCGAACGCCAAACGGCGGCGCTGTATGCCGAAAAGGTCGAGGAAATGATCGCGTCGACGAACCAAAGGGAAATGGAACTTCGCCTCGAAGCACAAAGGGAGGAGGCCCGTCAGCTGAAAGCCCGCATCGATTTCGGCAACCGGGAACTCGCCGCCATCAGCACCAGCCCCTTGGCCGAACCTCCACGCCGTCTCAGTAGCAGCCGCCCAAGCACCACTTTCTACACCTACGGACGCCGACGCTATTCGAGCTGCTACTCCACTTATCGATCCAATCCGTGCCTCACAGACACGATCTATGGAGCCTGCAGCACTCCGGTCTATCCCCTCACCCACCCCAGCGGCCGCACCTCTGTCGGCCGCTATCGTTATTCCCCCAACATCGGCTGTCGCACACCGCGCGTGACGAGCTCCCGCCCGATCTATCCGGTTTTTTCCCGATACTGAATGAAGACCATCCCCATGGCCCTCGCGGCCATCACCGCCTGCATCCTCGTTTCCTGCAAGGACGACCCCGAACTTATCGCCAAGCGGGAACAACAACGCGCCGAGATCAACAAGCTTGAAGGCGAGCTCTCGCTCCTCGGGGAGAAACTCAAGAACGCACCCACCGACCGCCGTCAGGAGCTGATCCAAACGCAAACCAAGGCCCAGCAACTCGAGAAGCAGGTCGCGGAACTCGAAGGCGACATCGCGACCCTTGAAACGCGCAAAAAGACCCTCGAAGACGAACTTCGCGACTACCAACGGGAATACCCCCTCCGCTGAGCTTCAGTCCTGACCCCCTTCTGTTTCACCCCTTACCTTTTTATTTCCGTGGGCAGCACCGATCTTTTTTCCAGCAGCTACGGCCCGGGCGTCGTAGGCACCTTCATGGCTCTCATCGTTCTCCTCGGTTTCGGAGGACTCTACATGCTCGTGGGCGACAGCTATCTCCAACAAGGCCCGCCCATCGAAACGGTCATTGCCGAGAATGAAAAGGACATCGCCCAACTGAAGAAGAGCATCGCCGCCAGCACCGATCAGTTGACCCGGATCGACCAGATCAAGAAAGCCCGCTTCGAGCTTCAACGGCTGGAGGTGAAGACCGCGGAGCTGGACCAGCGCATCCAAGGGCTGATCAGCAAGAAGGAACAGGCCGCCTCGCAGGTCGCCGCCGCGGAAAGAACCTTCGAACAATACCGGGAACAGTATCGCGAGTCGGCGCGGCTTTCCCTCGTCGACCGCGTGTTCGAGGAGCTGAGGACCGGTGACGGCAAGGTTTTCCAGAACGCCAAGGTGACCAGCGTCGACCCGGTCCGCATGAACTTCCAGCACGACGATGGCATCGGGAAGGTCAACCTCGGCGACCTGCCCGCCGACCTCAAAACCTACCTCCAATACTCCGAAGACCGGGCCAAGGAACATCTCGTCGCCGAGCACCAGACCGATGCCAAGCTCGGCGATGCCGTCAAGATCGCCCAGCAGGAAGACCTCGTGATCAAGCTGGAACGGCAGGCCGCCGAGAAGCGGGCAACCCTTGAGAAGGCCAAAAGCTCCCTCAACCGCGCCAAGCGCGCAGTGCCGGCACATGAGCGTACGATCCGCGCGAAGCGGATGGAGATTGCCGACGAGCGCGGAAAACGCGGTGTCTCGCGGGTGCCGGAAATGCGCGAACAGCTCCGGCAAATGGAATCGGATCTGCGCAAGGTCCAGAGGGCCGTCCCCGACCTGTCCCGACAGATCTCCGACCTCACCCGCGAAATCGGTGAGACCGAAACAGCCATCGGCGAGGCTCGTGCCAAGCTCGCCCGCCTCCACGCCGGCGAAGAGGAATAAGATTTCCCTTCCGACCTCGTTCCGATCTCATCGTCACCATGGGTGAAAGTCACGCCGGCCTTTTCGTTGTCCTCATCGGCATCATCGCCCTCGTTTTCGGCGGAATCGGCATCAGCCTGATGGCCGAAAACCAGGCGCAGGGCCGGGGACGGGAACAGTCGCTTCATGCCGTGATCGCCGACAACGCGGCCACCATCGCGGACCTCGAACGCTCGGTGCGCTCCAGCCGGCAACGCGCGGTCGAATACGAGAAGGAGCATCGGCGGATCGAGGAAGACCTGCACCACGAACAGGTCCGCATCGCGAGCCTGACCTTGAAAAGCGAAGCTCTGGAGAACGAACGGGAGAGCATCGAGCAAGCCATCGCCGACGCGGAAGCCGCTCTCGACCAGGGTCGGCTGGCGGCCCGCGACGCCGCGCGGCAGCGTCTCGTCGGCGACTTTCTCGGCGAGGTCCGGTTCAGAGGTGCCCGACGTTACACCGGTGTGCGCGTGACAGGTTTTGGCCCCGGCACCATGAGATTTTCCCACGATGGCGGCGTTTCCTCCATCCCCCTCAGCCAACTTTCCAAAGACCTCAAAAGCCGCATCTTCTGGGACCCCTCGGAAGCCGCCGACGAAGACCGCCCCGCCACCGCCGAGAGCCGCGACTCACAGCCCTCTTTCCGCCCTTTCCCTCGCAAGACCAAAGCCGCGCCGGATCCCCACCAGGTTTCACAGGCGCAAGCGCGGTTCACCGCTGCCTTAGCAAGCCGTGAGGAAGTCAAACGCGCCCTTGAGGAAGCCAACTTCCATTTGGACGGACCACGACGCTCCCCCCCCGGTTCCCTGGAAACCTACGCGGATCGAGTGAACCGCCTGACTCGTTTGTTGCAATCGAAAGAAGCACTTCTCGACCAGTGCCGCACCCAGCTGCGCACGGTCAGTCCGCACGATCCCCTTCTTTCCGCCAAGCACCGCCCCTGACGCGGTTTTCTCGGCCAGGAACCGCTCCCCATTGCGAAGCGACGTCCCGCTTTCCGGCCTCGAACTTGCCTATCGGGGATCCGCCGCCCACAAACGGCGCTGCCAATCCCAACATCCTTCATGCGTACCCTGATCACCGGCGGTGCCGGCTTCCTCGGCTCCCACCTCTGCGAACGACTCCTCAACGAAGGCCACGAGGTCATCTGCCTCGACAACTTCTTCACCGGGCGCAAAGCCAACATCGCTCCCTTTCTCGGCAATCCGAATTTCGAACTCGTCCGCCATGACGTCATCGATCCCTTCAAGTTCGAGGTCGACCGCATCTACAACCTCGCCTGCCCCGCCTCGCCGCCCCACTACCAGTTCAACCCCATCAAGACCACCAAGACCTCGGTGATGGGGGCCATCAACTGCCTCGGCCTCGCCAAACGCGTCAAAGCCCGCGTTTTCCAGGCGTCCACCTCCGAGGTTTACGGCGATCCCGAAATCCACCCGCAGCCCGAGAGCTACCGCGGCTGCGTCAACCCCATCGGCATCCGTTCCTGCTACGACGAGGGAAAACGCTGCGCCGAGACCCTGTTCTTCGACTACCATCGCGAGCATAAGCTCGAGATCCGTGTCGTCCGCATCTTCAACACCTACGGACCCCGCATGCTGCCCGACGATGGCCGCGTCGTCTCCAACTTCATCGTCCAGGCCCTCAAGGGTGAAGACCTCACCGTCTATGGCGACGGCACCCAGACTCGCTCGTTCTGCTACGTCGACGACCTCATCGAGGGCTTTGTCCGCCTCATGGAGCACCCCACCCTCACCGGACCCGTCAACATCGGCAACCCCGGTGAGTTCACCATGCTCGAACTCGCCGAAAAGGTCCTGAAAAAGGTCGGCGGAAAATCCAAGCTCACCTTCCACCCGCTGCCCGGCGACGATCCGATGCAACGCCAGCCCGACATCACCCTGGCGAAAGCCGAGCTCGGCTGGGAACCCAAGATCAACCTCGACGAAGGTCTCGACCGCACCATCCCCTACTTTGCGCAGCTCCTGGGGAAATAGGCCATCCGGAGATCACAAAGAAAGGCAGGATGGGAGGTTTTCAACTCCGTGGCCTCCGTCTTCTTCCGTTGCTCCGTGCCCGGAAGAATGCCTGGCCAACCGGGGACCACCTCGCCGCCTTCTGAAAACAACCGGTGAATGGAACTCCACCGACGGTCATCCCCCACCACTTTTTCCTTTCTTCTCGTCACTCCCCACTCCTGCCGGACGCGCTCCCAACCCCTTCCCGGGCTTGGGATACCGGCGACGAAGAGCCGGCTCCACGTGATTGCCAAGCGCTCCGAATTGTCGATTCTAGCGCCGTGCAGACCTCACCCCTCGGCTTCTTCGATTCCGGCATCGGCGGACTCACCGTGGTCCGTGCCGCCCAGGAACTTCTGCCGCACGAGGACATCGTCTATCTCGGCGACACCGCCCGCGTTCCCTACGGATCGAAAAGCCCGGAGACCATCCGCCAGTTCGCCTGCGAGGACGTCCAATGGCTGCTCACCCACCACGTGAAGGCCATCGTGGTCGCCTGCAATACCGCCACCGCCCACGCCCTCCCGCTCCTCAGGGAAACCTTCCGGGTCCCCATCCTCGGGGTCATCGAGTCCGGCGTACAGGCCACCTTGACCGATCCCGAGACCGACCGCGTCGGCATCATCGCCACCCGCGGCACCATCCGCTCCCACGCCTACCAGCACGCCCTCGCCCAGCGCCGCACCGGCCTCATCATCCACGCCCAGCCGGCCCCGCTTCTGGTTCCACTCATCGAGGAAGACTGGCTCGACCACCCCTCCACCCACGCCGCCCTGCACACCTACCTCGACCCCATGGTCGAAACCGGCATCGATGCCCTGCTGCTTGCCTGCACCCACTATCCGCTGCTCATCCCCACCCTGCGGAAATTCCTGCCCGACGACATCCGGCTCATCGACTCCGCCACCACCTGCGCCGAGCACCTGAAAGCCGAACTCACCCGCCTCGATCTCCTCAACCCGGCCCCGGAGCCCGGCAAGCTCCAGATCCACCTCACCGACCTCAGCGAGCAGTTTGAAAAGCTCGCCAAACGCTTCCTCGCCCGCCCCACCGGCAAGATCCGCCGCGCGGTCCTTTAGTAAAAGCTCCTCCTCTCAGCACGCTGGCCTGCCGCCAACTTTGCACTTCGATCGCCGCACCCTCCCAACCTAGTATGGTGATCGCGAAATCCCTAGACGAAATGCGCGAGGGATTTTTCCCAAGATTAAGGCGCGACGAGGGAGCGGATGAACATCCGTGACCGAGGAGAAACACAGAGATGGGGAAAAAGCGCCGCACTCCCGCATCCGACCGAGCGAAGCGAGCTGCCTTTTGAAAACTCTCACTCACTCATTTCGTCTAGGGATTTCGCGATCACCACACTAGCCTCCGCCCATGTCCGCCGCCGATCTCAAAGCCATCCTCCTTTCCAAGTCCGTCCGCACCGGCACCTTCACCCTCGCCTCCGGCAAGCAGAGCGACCTCTACATCGACTGTCGCGTCACCACCCTCGACCCCGTCGGGGCCACCCTCGTCGGCGAGATCGGCTGGGCCGCCGTGCGCGAGAAAATCCTCCTCGATGGTCTGAAGATCGACGCCATCGGCGGCATGACCATGGGTGCCGATCCCATCTCGCTGGCTGTCGGCATGGCTTCCGCCCGCGCCCATCCCGAGGAAGCGCTGCAAGTTTTCACCGTCCGCAAAGAGCCCAAGGGCCACGGCCAGGGCAAACAGATCGAGGGCAACTTCAAGAGCGGCGACACCGTCGTCGTGGTCGATGACGTCATCACCACCGGTGGATCGACCCTCAAGGCCATCGATGCCATCGAGCGCGAAGGCGGCAAGGTCGCCTTCGCCCTCGTCCTGGTGGACCGCGAGGAAGGCGGCCGCGAAGCCATCGAAGCCCGCGGCATCCCCGTCGTCTCCCTATTCAGCCGCAGCACGCTGCTGTAATCTGGAGCGAGGCCTGCCCCCCACGGCTCACGACCCCACCTCGACGTCGAACCCCGATCCGTCGCACTCCTTGGCGGCATAGGTCAGGATCGCCCAAGCCGCGATCACCGCGGCGATCATCTCAAGGTTCTCCTCGATCGTGTAGAGGATCGCGACGCCGATCGACTCGACGCCCTGCTCCCCGCTGTGATCGGCCGCCAACATTTCGCAGCCAAGCGCTCCGGCCACATACAAGCCTGAAGCAGCTGCAAGCAGCCACTGATAACGTCTTCCAAGCGTCAGGAAAAATTTCAGGAAGAACAGGGCGACGGCACCGGCCAGTAGGGCATACGGGATCACCCACGGCCAGGCCAGCGCCCCCTCGGTTCGAATCCGCTTCATCAACACCCAGTCCACCACCTCATGGATTTGGCAGACTTCATCGACGGCCATCAGGACCATCACGCAGCCCACCCCGAACCACCCCCGGCGCTCGATCTCCCGGCTGCCTTCGAGGCGTTTCCAACGACTGACTGCAAAGGCACCCAACCCGCCAAACGCTAACAACAACCCATTGAACAAAGTCGGGAGATTCGCCTCACGATCGAAGTTGAATTGGGGCACGATCCCCAGACCGAATTCCACGCCCCTCACATGGAGCAGGTAGATCGACACCGCATTGCCCACGTTGAGCAGTAGGATCGCGATCAAGCCGACCGAAAGGAGCCGTCGCCGGCTGAGGACAAGGGGAGCATGGTTCATCCCCTTTCTCTCTACCCGCCCCGGGAGGCCATGACAATGGCAGTCTGCTCCACCTCCTACGGTGCGGTGGCGAACGGGCTCGCCGTTTGACGCGTGCGAACCTCTCCCGGCATCCACTTCCACGGATCCACTCCCTTTTCACCGAACACCGCCACCCCGATCACGCCGACGTTCCTCGTCTCGCCGTGACGTCGGTTGGCGTAGGAGTCCGCGACGCTGGAAAATTCGAACCTCGCCACGCTGTCCCAACCGGTCCGCCAGCCCTTCACCTCCAGCGTTTCCCCCGGACCAATGATGTATCCCCGCTTGCGGAAAGACGCCGGTTTGCCGTCGATCACGTCCAGTCCATCGACACTCAGCACCACCTCGACCCGGCTCCGGCAGGCGTTCTTGACGACAAGCGAGTAGCTGGACCCGGCCTTTCCCCGGACAAACAACTCGCCCCCCGAGCGATAGGCCGGCAGGTAACCGAACCGCCCCTTCACCCCCCACTCGATCATCCCGCCCGCTGCCTGAGTTAGAGCCGCCGTTTTGTAGCGATAGCCCGTCATCGCATCGATACCCGACTGATCATTGTAGTACATCTTTCCCGTGCCGACCGGTGCCTTGTTTGCCCGGACGAACGACTCCTTCCGCCACTCGTCCCGAACCCTCTCACCAAAGCCCGTCGCCAAGCCCGGCCGCTCCTCCGCCGCCCTGGTTCGGTGCGGGGCTTCGGAGCGAGCCTCACCCAACGCTGGCACGGCGTGATCCTGTGGCACCACATAGCTGGTGCACGACGCCAACCAAAGAGCCCCCGCTCCCAGCACTAAGGTCGTTCCAATACCTGCGGTCCGCTTGCGGAAGCCCATCAGCCACGTGTTGCTCTTCATGATGCTGGAAAACCAGCATTTCAAATCAGGGCCGTCAATCCTATTTGCTGTTTTTCCAGCATTTGAATTGCAGTTTTTCCAGCACCCCTTAGTTTTCAGCCGATGAGCGAATCGAAGGGCACCGCCCTCGCCCGCCGCGAGCAGCAGGTGATGGACATTCTCTACCGGCTCGGTGAAGCGGGCGCACAGGAGATCCTGGATGAAATGCCGGACCCGCCGACCTATTCGGCGGTCCGCGCGCTGCTTTCGACCATGGTCGAAAAGGGCCTTCTCAAGCACCGCAAGGATTCCCGTCGTTATCTCTATCGCCCGGCTGTTTCTGAAAAGAAGGCCAAGCGCTCGGCGCTTAAAAATCTGCTGGCAACCTTTTTCGACGGACGACCGGAAAACCTCGTGGCTTCGCTGCTCGATCCCAAGGACCAGCAGCTCAGCTCCGAGGAAATCGAGAAGATCCGCGAACTCATCGACCACGAACCCGAGCCATGATCCTCGCCACGCTTTGCTTTTCCCTGCTCGCCAGCCTGCTGGTCGCAACCCTCGGCCGGCGCGAACCGCGTCTGAGTGCTGCGGCGCTGCTGTTGCTCTTGGCGATGCCTCTCCTCGCCTGCTTGCCGAAATGGCCGGTGTTGCCTGGCGGTGACGGGACGGAAGCCGGCGGCTCGCTCCTCTTTCCCGGGTTGTGGTCGGCCGGCGCGATTCTGGTAACGTCGAGGCTCATCGTTTCCGCCGTCGTGCTGCGTCGTTGGCGTCGAGCCTCGCCGCTCATCGAGACGCTGACACTGCCGGACGGCCGGAGCGCGGAACTCCTCCTCTGCGAGCAAATCCACGGCCCCGTCGCAGCCGGTGTTTTCCGGTCCACCGTTTTCGTGCCGGCTGCCTGGACAACGTGGTCCGGAGAGATCCGGAACATCGTCCTCGCCCACGAGCTGGCCCATCTGCATCGCCGCGATCCGATGTGGCGGCTGCTCGGCACCCTGGCCTGCGCGATCCATTGGTTCAATCCGCTCGTCTGGTGGCTGGCGCGGCGTCATCGGCTGGAGGCCGAGTTCGCCTGCGATGCCAGCGTCGTCTGCTCCGGCATCCCCGCAAAACGCTACGCGAACGTGTTGTGCGACCTCGCCGCCACCGGCTCCGCCCCCGCCGGGGCCTTGGCGATGGCGGAGGAAAGCCTGCTCCACCGCCGGGTGAAGCGGGTCTTCCAGCCGGCAAGCGCCGCATCCCCACTCGTCACCGCCTTGCTGCTCGCCACCTTCGGTCTCGCCGCCGTGGCGGTTTCCGTGATCGGTCCCGAGAAGCGATTGAGCCCGCCTTCCACGGAGGAAGTCCGTCTGAGACTCAGCGCGGATCCATTTCCAGAAAACTGACAGGCCACCGTCCCCATCTTGACACCACTGCACCACTGCACCATGGTTCACATGTGAATCGCCTCACCATCTCCCTTCCCGACGACCTTTACGCCATGGCTCGCGCCCATGCCGTGGCGAATCGCAAATCGCTCAGCAAGGCGATCGGGGATTTGCTGCGGCAGGGCCGGACCCCCAATCCATCGCCGGCCCCGTCCGGGCACTCGCAAGGTCCGAAAATCCATCCGGAAACCGGCTTTCCCCTCATTGAGTGCGAGGAAGGCCTCACCATGGCGGACATCCAGCGCGCCATCGATGACGACGATATCCGTCACCTGGAGATGATGGGGCTCGGTCCGGAGGAAATCGAACGCGCGCTTGCCCGATGACCTGGCTGCTGGACGGCAACGTGCTGATCTCCCTCGCCTGGCCGGGTCATCCGTTTCATGACCGGGCATCGCGCTGGCTCGCCTCGCTCCCAGCAGCTGACGGAATCGCCACCTGCCCGGTTACCGAAGGCACCCTTCTCCGCCTTCACATGCAGCATGGAAAGGACAAGACAGCCAGCACCGCTTGGGCCGCTCTGGGCTGCATCCACGCCCATCCCCGTCACGTCTTCTGGCCGGACAATTTCTCCTACACCGAGATCGACCCCACCCGTCTCACCGGCCACCGGCAGATCACCGACACCTGGCTCGCCCATCTCGCGCACCGCAAAGGCGGCAAGCTCGCCACCCTCGACGACGCGCTCTCCGTCCTCTGGCCCGATTCCACCCTCCTCATCCCGGTTTGACCTCATTCCCGGCAAGGAGAAATCCCCCTGCCACCTCGTGGCCTCCGTCCTACCATGCCCGGCTTCGTGATGCCTTGACATCATATTCTAAAGCATCATGATTCACCCATGAGAACCACCCTCACCATCGACGACGATCTGATGGGCCTTTTAAAGCGCCGTGCCCGCGAGCTGGACAAACCGTTCAAGGAACTCGTGAACGCCGCCTTGAGGCGGGGCCTTGCGGCGGAGAATCCGGGGGAATCTCGTCCGAACATCACGGTCCGCCCGCATGATTTCGGCCCCACTCCGGCCGGACTGGATCCGGGCCGCCTGAACCAGCTGGTGGATGAACTGGAAGTGGCGGAATACCTTGGAAAGGCGGCGCACGATGATTCTTCCGGACGTTAACCTCCTCGTTTACGCCCACAATCTGCGTGCTCCCCAACACCAGGAAGCCCGCGCCTGGTGGGAGGGCTGCCTACAGGGTCACGATGGTGTCGCTTTGGCCTGGGTGGTGATCCAAGGCTTCATCCGCCTCACCACGCATCCCAGGGTTTTCGCCAACCCGCTGCCCGTGGCCGAGGCACTGGACCGCGTCGAGGAATGGCTCTCGCTCCCCCATGTGCGGGTGGCGCATCCCCCGGACAAGCATTTCCCCACCTGGTCCGGTCTGCTGCGCCAGCTCGGATGTGCGGGAAACCTCACCACGGACGCCCATCTCGCCGCCCTCGCCATCGACCGCGGCTTCATCCTCCACACCACGGATGCCGACTTCACGCGCTTTCGCGGCCTGAAGTGGGTCAACCCGCTTGCTCCCTGAGTTCTCCTCAGATCTTTCCACGACCCCCACCGCCTACGACCTCGCCGACCGGCTTCCGAGGGCTCTAGGGAGCGCCGATTGTAAAATCGGCTTCTGCGGCGGTTCGGAAGATGCCGATTTCACAATCGGCGCTCCATGAGACACCCGCCGACTCCTTGGTTTCCGCCGACGGCGGTGATGATGGCCTTTTCCGCCTCGCCTTGATTCAAGGCATCGACCGCCGCCACGAGCTGCATGCCGGCGGAAGCTCCCATGGCTTCGCCGAGGAGCTTGCGGGTGGAAAGCCGCGGGCCGTTCCAGGCGATCGCTTGCTCGGGGGCGTCGAGGCGCGGGACGCCATTCCGTCCGTCGGACCAGAGCGTGGCGCCATCGTCGCTCGCCGCGAGTTCCGACCAGATGCGTGAGAGGGCTTTCGCCCGGTCCGGTTCGACGGCATAGCTGACGACATCGGGCACGGCGAGGAGTTGCGGACCCGCACCATCCTTCTCCAAAAGCAGCGCCGCCGCGCCTTCGGCGGGCAACATACGGGAATCGTAGTAGCCGAGCGCTTCGGCGCTGAGCCAGTCGGCCTCTTCGGGCGCGACGACGAGCACGGCATCGCAATCGCCGCGGTCGAGCCACTCGGCGGCGAGGTCGAGGGCGATGAAGATCTCCGCGCCGTCGCCGATGATCGTGTCGTTCGGCGCGGTGCAGTTCGACATCGCGGAAAGGTGGCTGGACGGCGCGTTATAGACCGTTTCCGGGAAAAGGATGGGGCTGGCCACCGCGGGATCGGCGAGGACCTCGCCGTAGAAGCGGTTGGAGTAGTTCACGCAGCCGTTCATCATCGAGCAGATGACGCCGAGGCGGAGCTGGCCGCTGGACACCGCTTCGAGGCGCTCCGGTCCAAGGGCTTCGAGCGCGGCGGCGGCGGCGAACTTGCCGACCGAGCTGGCGCGGCGCAGGCGGGGGGATTTAGGCAGCAGGGAGCGATCGGTCATCGCCGGCACCTTGGCGATCGGCGTGCGGATGGTTTCTCCGGCCGTCGTCGTACGTTCGAGAAACGAGGGCTCGACCGGGTTTCCGGCGGCGAGGCATTCGCGCAGCGCGGACACGCCCCAGCCGGCCGGGGAAACGACGCCGATGCCGCTGATCGTGATCCGGCTCATGGCGCGACCTCCCTTCCCATGACGAGCGTCGCATTCGCTCCGCCGAAACCGAACGAATTGGTGAGCGCGTATTTCACCCCGGCCTCGCGCGGCTCGCGGATGAGGTCGAATTTCACCACCGGATCGACTTCCCGGACGCTCAGATTGGCAGGCAGCCACTGGCCGCGCAGGGCCATGAGGCAGATGACCGCCTCGACCGAGCCCGCGCCGCCGAGGAGGTGGCCGATGGAGGATTTGGTGGAACTCAGGCGGATGCCCGGCGTGGCGTCGCCGGCCCAGCGGGCGACGGCGTTGGCCTCGGCGACGTCGTTGAGCGGCGTGCCGGTGCCGTGGGAGTTGATGTAATCGATCTGCCCCGGCTCCAACCCGGCCATGCGCGTGGCGGCGGTCATGGTGATCAGGGCGGCATCGCCCTGCGGGTGCGGCTGGGTGAGGTGGTGGATATCGGTCGCAGCCCCGTAACCGAGCAGCGTGCCGAGGATTTCCGCGCCGCGGGCCCTGGCGGAATCGAGGCTTTCCACGACCACAAATCCCGCGCCCTCACCGATCGCGAGGCCGTCGCGGTGGGCGTCGAAAGGCCGCGGAAGACCGCCGGGCGAGAGCGCCTGGAGGGAATCGAAGCCGGCGAAGACCATCTGCGCGAGCCCATCGTAGCCGCCGGCCAGCACGCGATCGGCGCGGCCCTCGCGGACGAGATGGAAGGCCTGGCCGATGGCGTTGGCACCGGAAGCGCAAGCATTGGAGACGATCCGCAGCGGCCCGCCGATGCCCAGCGCGGTCATCATGGAGGTGAGCTGACGTTGCGGCTGGTAGGTCTCGATGCGGGTGAGCTGGCCGCGTTTTCCGCCGGCCATCGCGTGCTGGTAGTAGCTCTCGCCGATCGGCATCGCGCCGGCCGAGGTGCCGATGCACACCGGCATTTCCCCGGAGACTCCGGCCTGTGCGAGCGCCTCGTGAGCCGCCACCAGCGCCATCCGCGTGCCGCGGTCGAAGCGGTGCCACTCGCGGCTCGTCAGTGAGGAAACCGTCGGCCGGTCCGGCATGTCCGCCTGACCGGCGGTGCCGACGCGCTGGCGGGAGACATCGAAGAGATCGACCGCGCGGAACGCAGTCCGCCCCGCGCGGAAACCCGCGGCGTTTTCGGCGAAGCCGGCACCCATGGACGTATGGATGCCCGCGCCCGTGATGACCACGGTGCGGGGGTCGGCGATTTGCTGCTGGTCCGCTCGGTAAGCCACACTTTCGCGCTTTCTCACTGGCCGAATGCCAGCTGCGGCAGCTAGGCAACCCCCGCCGAAGTTGTCAAATGCTGCTTCCCCGCTGGCACAGAACCCTAACTGATTTCCACGATGCGCCCGCCATTTTTCATGGCGAAACGGTGCTGACCTTCGGTGCCCTCGCGGAGCGTCTGGCAGCGCTGCCCCCGGCCACGGCTCCGGTGCTGGCCGCCGGCAGCGCGCTCGAGATCGTCCTGGCGACCCTGCGCGGCTGGCGCGACGGGCAACCGGTGGTGCCGGTCGAGCGCGCCGATGGAGCCATGCCCGGACTCGACGAAATTCCGGAATCCATCGCCCACATCAAGCTCACCCCCGGCAACGACGGCCGCCCACGCGGCGTGTGGTTCACCGCGGCGCAGCTCGCGGCCGATGCCGACCGGCTGGTCGCGGCCATGGATCTCCGCCGGGATACCCCGAATCTCGCCACCGTTTCCCTGACGCATTCCTACGGCTACTCCTCGATCATCCTGCCGCTGCTGCTCCACGGCATCCCGCTGCAGACCGTCGAGGTGCCGTTTCCCGCGGTGGTGGCCGCAGCCTGGAAAAACCATGCCCGGGTGGTACTGCCCGCCGTGCCCTCGATGTGGCGGGCCTGGCACCGGTCCGGGATTTTGGAAAAGGCACCGATCGCGCTCGCCCTCTCCGCCGGGGCACCGCTGGCGCTCGAGCTGGAGCATGCCGTCTGGGAAAGCCACGGCCTCAAGCTCCACAACTTCTACGGTGCCTCCGAATGCGGCGGCATTTCCTTCGATGCGGGCGAACTCCCCCGCAGCGAGGCTTCCGACCTCGGCAGCCCGCTGCCCGGCGTGGAGGTCGAGGTCACCGGCGAGGGTCGTTTCCTGATTCACAGCGATGCCGTCGCCGAATGCTACGACACCCACCGTAGCGGCGAAGTCCTCGGCAACGGACGTTTCCTCACGCCCGATCACGGGCACCTGGCCGACGGACGCCTCATTCTCGACGCCCGCGGCGGCGAGCACATCAACGTCGCCGGCCGCAAGCTCGGTCCTGGCCGCATCGAAACCGCTCTCAAGGCCACCGGGCTGATCACCACCGTGCGCGTCTTCGGCCTGCCCAGCTCCGACCCCGAACGCGTCGAGGAAGTCGCCGCGCTCGTCCCCCCCGGCACCGACACCGCAGCCCTGCGCCGCGCCGTTTCCGAAAAAATCGCCGGCTGGGAAGTCCCCCGCCACTGGTTCACCAGCGATCAGCCGGACGACTTCTCCCTGAAACGCTCCGACCTCCGGAAGCGCCACTCCAACTGACCTCGAGGAGGATCAAGCTCGGGAGGAAGATGGACCAGGATGAATAGGATCCATAGGATGGGCAGGATCAAATCCGGGTAGGGTTGCCAAGGCGATCAAGCCAGGGAGAATGAGGGGCACCAGCCATTCCGATTTTCCCAGATGAACGCTGATGCAGGCATCCAGGTCCCGAGTTGCCTTTTTCCATCACCGAGGAACGGAGGAGGACGGAGGTCACGGAGAAAGGCAGGATGAAAGGTTTCGCGGCTCTGTGGCCTCCGTCTCCCTCAGTGCCTCCGTGCCCGGAAGAATGGCTGTCCAACCGGGAACCATCTCGAAGCCTTCGGACGACGACCGATGAATGCGGCTCAAATCAGCGACCCTCGTTCAACCACCATCCCATGCATCCCCCCAATCCTATCCATCTTGATCTCAAATTCCCGGACGCCCGCCCAACCCTTCCCCGGGCTTGATCGCCCTGAACCGACTCTTTTCCCTTTCTACTTTTCACTGGCCACTCCGGCTTCGCCGGCCAACTGCACCTTCGCCGTTGCCAGCACCCGCTCGCCGACTTTCACCTCGCCGCTGATCTGGATCATCGGCCCGAGTCGGCCTTCCACCATCGCGGAGATTTCCAGCACCTCTCCCGGCACCGCCGCTCCGAGGATTTTCGCACCGCGGATGCCGGTCAGCAGCAGGCCTTCCACCGCCGGGATTGCCGGATCGCTCTGCGCCACCACCCCGCCGAGCTGGGCGATCGCCTCGACCAGAATCACGCCGGGCATCAGCGGCCGGCCGGGGAAGTGCCCCACGAGAAATGCCTCGTCGCCCCGCACCGTGTAGCGCCCCAGCGCGCGCTTTCCTCCCTCCAGCTCCACGATTTCATCGACAAAGCGGAACTCCGGACCGTGGGGCAGGGCATCGAGCGCGGACATGCCTGGAGAAAGGAAAATAATCGTCTCCGGCGCAACCCCTCGGGTCCACCCGGAGCGCAAAATCCGCACATTCCGTGCTTGGCCGCCTTCTTTGGTCCGGATTATGTTTGAAACGTCTCGCATGCCCCCTGCCGATCCATCCGTCCTTCCTAACACCGGTGCCTTACCGGCGCAGACGAGATCGTGGTGGTGGTGGCCGGTGGAGACCGTCGCCGCTCTGGGAGCCTTCGCCTACTGGGGCGTGGCCGGGCCGCTTTTCACGCTCGCGGCGATTCCCCTCTGCCTGATTTTGCCGAAGCGCCACGGCAAGGTGCTCGGTCGCTCGCTGCTGCACTTCGTCTTCCGCGTCTTCGTCCGCTACCTGCGGGTCACCGGCCTGGTCTATGCGGATCTCGATTCCCTCAAGTCGCTCCGCGAGCGCAAGGATTCCGTGATCATCGCGCCGAACCACACCTCGCTGTGGGACGCCGTGTTCGTCATCGCCTGCCTGCCGCAGCCGATCTGCATCATGAAGGAGTCGATCCTTTGCAACCCCTTCCTCGGCGGCGGTGCGCGGCTCGCCGGCTACATTCCAAACGGCTCGTCCTCACGCCTGATTCGCGATGCCTCCGAGGCGCTCGCGCACGGCGGCCAGCTCCTGCTTTTCCCCGAGGGTACCCGCACCCGTCACGATGCCCGCTGGATCAACCCCCTCAAAGGCGGCTGCGCGCTGATCGCCCGCCACGCCGGCGTCCCCGTGCTGCCCGTCTTTATCCGCAGCAACACGCGCTTCCTCGAAAAAGGCTGGCCGCTGTGGAAGCGGCCCGAGTTTCCCATCCGCATGAGCTTCGAACTCGGCGAGGAGATGGTCTCCACCGGCGAGGAAACCGCGAAACAGTTCACCGGCCGGCTTGAGGAAAGCTATCACGCCAACCTCTCCCGCCCGCACAAGCTGAGGAGACAGGTGGCGGAGTAGGAGGGTGCGGCGGGCTATTCCCCCATAGGTCCTATAGGACCCATGGGACCCATCCCCGCGAAGCCCGCCCCTCCCATTCCCCCGGGCCCGCCTCACCCTCCCCGATTTTCCTCCGATTCCGCATTCGACAACCCGCCGGACCCGCCCCTACCTTTCCGCGCCGCGCGCACAGGACCCGCCTTCGTGCGCGGCCGACCTGTCCCATGAAAGCCATTCTCGCCCTAGAAGACGGCCGTCTCTTCCACGGCCGCGCATTCGGTCAGCCCGGCACCTCCACCGGTGAAATCTGCTTCAACACCTCGATGACCGGTTATCAGGAGGTCATCACCGATCCGTCCTACCGCGGGCAGATCGTCACCATGACCTACCCGCAGATCGGCAACTACGGCATCAACCCCGACGACGCCGAGTCCGCCTCGCCGCACGTCCGCGGCTTTGTCATCGGCGAGCTTTCCCCGGTGGCCTCCAACTACCGCTCGCGCCAGACGCTGGCCGAGTATTTCACCGAGCACGGCATCCTCGGCATCGAGTGGGTCGATACCCGCGCGCTCACCAAGCACCTGCGCTCCTCCGGGGCCATGCGCGCCTGCCTGACCACCGAGCTTTCGGAAAACGAAGCCATCGAGGCCGCGAAAAACTCCGCTCCGATGGAGGGCGCGGATTTCGTCAAGGAAGTCTCCACCGCCGAGGGCTACTCGTGGGAGCAGGACAGCCGCCGCTTCACCCTGCCCAACACCATCACCGGCCAGGAGGGCAATTGGGCCGAGCTGCCGCCGATCAAGCACCGCATCGTCGCCTACGACTTCGGCATCAAATACAACATCCTGCGCCGCCTCCGGCAGTCCGGCTTCGACGTCCAGGTCGTCAACGCCCGCACCAAGGCGTCCGACGTGCTTTCCCTGAATCCCGACGGCATCTTCCTCTCCAACGGCCCCGGCGACCCCGCCGCGCTCGGCTACATCCACGAGGAAATCAAGCAACTCATCGGCAAAAAGCCCATCTTCGGCATCTGCCTCGGCAACCAGATCCTCGGCCACGTTTTCGGCGGCAAGACCTTCAAGTTGAAGTTCGGCCACCGCGGCGGCAACCAGCCCGTCAAGGACCTGCGCAGCGGCAGGATCTCCATCACCTCGCAGAACCATGGTTTCGCCGTCGATGGTGAGAACCTGCCGTCGAACGTCGAGGTCACCCACCTCAACCTCAACGACGACACCGTCGAGGGCATCCGCCACAAGGACCACCCCGTCTTCAGCGTCCAGTACCACCCCGAAGCCGCCCCCGGCCCCAACGACGCCACCTACTTCTTCGACGAGTTCGCGGCGTTGATCGACTCGACGAAGTAGAAAAAACCGCGAATGGACGCGAATGGACGCGAATTGATTCTGAGAGACGAGGCGCACGCCATCGTCGGTTGCGCCATGGAAATCCACAACGGACTGGGCCATGGGTTGAACGAAAAGCCCTACGAAAATGCCCTCACCGTTGAATTCAACCATCGCGGTATTCCCTACGTCCAACAACCTCGCTACCCCGTCCTTTGGCACGACGTCAAAGTCGAGGAGTTCATTCCCGACCTGATTGCCTTCGGCCAGATCATCGTGGACACCAAGACCATCGAGAAGATCACCGATCACGAACGCGGCCAAATGCTCAACTACTTGCGCATCACCGGCTTGCCGCTGGGACTCCTCATCAATTTCAAACATCGCCGTATCCAATGGGAGCGCATCGTTCTCTCTCGAACGTCGTGAACTCCCAAACCCATTCGCGTTCATTCGCGTCCATTCGCGGTTAAACATTCATGAACACCATCGTCACCGGTCTCCAATGGGGAGACGAAGGCAAGGGCAAGATCGTCGATTACCTCACCGAATCCGCCGACGTCGTCGTCCGCGGCCAGGGAGGAAACAACGCGGGCCACACGGTCATCGCCCGCGGCACGAAATACGTCCTCCACCTCCTCCCCTCCGGCATCCTCTGGGATGGCAAAACCAACGTCATCGGCAACGGAGTCGTGCTTGATCCCATCGGCCTCGTCGCCGAAATCGAACGCGTCGAGGCCCAAGGCGTTTCGATCACCCCGGAAAAGCTTCTCATCTCCGACCGCGCCCACGTCGTCCTGCCCCTCCACAAGGAACTCGACGCCGCCCGCGAGGCCGCCCTCGGCGACCGCAAGATCGGCACCACCAAGCGCGGCATCGGCCCGACCTATGCAGATAAGGTGAACCGTTGCGGCCTGCGCGTCGCCGACCTGCTCGACGAGAAATTCGCGCGCGAGACCATCGCCCTGCGCACCGCAGACGCCAACGATATCCTCAAGCGCTTCGACCTCCCGACCTTCGACGCCGGACAACAGGCCGACGAAATTTTCGCGGCCTTCGAGCGGCTCCGTCCGCACGTCTCCAACACCATCCCCGTCCTTCACTCCGCCTGGAAATCCGGCAAGGACATCCTCTTCGAAGGTGCCCAGGGAACCCTGCTCGACATTGACTTCGGCACCTTCCCCTTCGTCACCTCGTCCAACACCACCGCCGGCGGCTGCTGCACCGGCACCGGCCTGCCTCCTACCGCGATCGATCAGGTGATCGGCGTTTGCAAAGCCTACACCACCCGCGTCGGCGGCGGACCTTTCCCCACCGTGGACGAAGGACTTTCGCAATATCTCCACGATCTCGGCCGTGAGTTCGGAGCCACCACCGGCCGCCCGCGCGGCTGCGGCTGGCTCGATGCCGTCCTGCTCCGCCAGGGCTGCATGGTCAACGGCACCACCGGCCTCGCCGTCACCAACCTCGACGGCCTCGACAACTACGAGACTCTTCGTATTTGCGCCGCCTATGAGATCGACGGCATCCGCCACGACCTCGCCCCGGCCGACCGTCACGCCTGGGACCGCGCCGTGCCGATCTACGAGGAACTTCCCGGTTGGATGAGCGACACCACCGCCTGCACGAGCTACGAGCAGCTTCCGGAAAACGCCAAGGCCTACCTCACACGCCTGTCCGAACTCTGCGACACTCCGATCCAATTCGTCGGAGTCGGACCGGACCGCGATCAGACCCTGGTCGTGTGACCAGAGCCGCCGGCCTCGGACTACAACGGTCCGGGGGAGTCAGCAACCCGGCGGTCGCGCGGCAACCGCCTTGCGGCTGCCTGAGGGGGGTACGTGAAGACCGTGTTCCCGTGCGAGGCACGGCACCTCGGGAATGAGAGGTGCCAGCGGACTCGGGGGCAATCCCTCGCATTCAACACTCGGGTCTTCTTCATGCGCACCGCCAGGTTGCTGAAATTTGCTTTGGATTTGAATGGATGGGAGTTTCTTGATGACGGAGTCCGGAAAGAGCGCCTCCATGTTAGATACCTTGCTAGTCACAGATTAAATCTATCGTTCGGAATGACTTGAAGGGTCCGAGGACCGCTCCCGCCCTGACTCCTCGGAGCCCAGGCGGCCGAGGAGGACTTCGACGCCATGCCGGATGGCCATGGCCCCCACTTCCGCTTTATCGAGTCCCAGCTGTTCCGCCAGATCTTCAAGTTTCTCGCCGACTTCGTGAGTAATGTGGAGGTTCTTGATCATCCCAGAATTGCATCCGCACGATTACGCCGGCTTACGTAGTCTTTTTGACTACGGCGCGCAATACGGAATTGGCGGAAATCCTGTTTTCCTCCACTTTTGCCGGGTGAACCCAAAGAAACGTCGAGTTTCCGCCCCCATCCGAATGGACCCTGATCTCTTGGAACACGTGAAGCTCGCGGCCGAACGGACCGGGCTGGCCCAAGCAGATATCCTGCGGTTGTGTCTGGCGATCGGTTTGGAGGATCTGCGGAAGCTGGACTACAAGATTCCTTCCGTGCTTTCCGAGGCCGCCGCCCGCCGTCCTCCCTCGTCCACGCGCTACGACGCGACGCCGTTTTCGAAAGACTTGAAGGTCGCGGAGCCCGATCCGGAAAGCTGACCGCGGCTCGATCGGCAGTTACGGCATCGCCCCGGCATTGAAGCTTGAACGCCCGGCTGCAAAAGCACCTCCTTTCGCCAGATCCGCCAGCTCCTGAATGGACTCCGATTCCCACACCCCCGCCCACATCGCCATTATCATGGACGGCAACGGCCGTTGGGCGAAGGAACGCGGGCTGCCGCGGCGCGATGGCCACCGGGCCGGAGCCGAATCGGTCCGCGAGTGCGTCGAGGCCTGCAAGCAGCTCGGTGTCCGCTTCCTCACCCTCTACGCCTTTTCCTCGGAAAACTGGAGCCGACCGCCCGCGGAAATCACCGCGCTGATGGCGCTCTTGGAGCGGTTTCTCGATCAGAAAGCGGAGGAGATGATGAAGCAGGACGTGCGGCTCCAAGCGATCGGCCAGCTCGACCGTTTGCCTCCCAAAACCCGCAACAAGCTGGACGCCGCCATTTCCCGCACCGCGGACAACAGCTCGCTGACCCTCGTCCTCGCCCTGTCCTACGGCTCCCGTGAGGAAATCACCGAAGCCGCCCGTTCCATGGTGCGGGACGCGGCGGAAGGGCGTCTCGCGCCGGACGATGTCACCCAGGATCTCTTCGCCTCCCGGTTGTTCACCGCCGGTCTCCCCGATCCCGACCTGCTGATCCGCACCTCCGGCGAGCTGCGCGTCTCCAACTTCCTGCTGTGGCAGATCAGCTACGCGGAAATTGTCATCTTCAAGAAATACTGGCCGGACTTCAAACAGGCGGACCTCTTCGATGCCGTGACGGAATACCGCCGCCGGCACCGCCGCTTCGGCGGCCTTTGAGCGGGGAAACCTGCGGGTATCCCTACTCCCTCTCAGGGAAATTAGCCCTTTTCATGAGCCTGTTTCATGCCTGCTTGAGTCCTTGCCTTGTGGGTCCCGGCGCGGCAGCCTTCCTCCGCCCCTGCCCATGGCGGAAATTCCGGAACAAACCATTCTCCTCGTCGATCAGGATCACGACTTCCTGGATTGGGCGACCAAACACCTGACGGCGGACGGCGTGCGCATCTTACGCTGCGACCACGCCGACAACGCCGTGAAGGTCGTCGCCAAAACGCCGATCGATCTCGTCATCGCCGATCTCCAGCTCCAGCCCTTCGATGGCATGGAGCTGCTGGGAAAGGTGCGCCTCACTTCTCCGGACACCCTGGTCATTCTCACCGCCGGATTCCCCAGCACGGGTCAGGTGATCGAGGCCACCCAGCAAGGAGCCCACGATGTCATGCGCAAGGAGGCGCTGCCCTTCGAACTGCGTGCGGTGGTGGAAAACGCGCTGCAAGTCGCCGAAGACCGTCGCGGCGTGGTCATGCGCGAGGCCGAGCAACCGGCGACCGACGGCCGGGTGAAAATCATCGGCGTTTCCCGCGCCCTCCAGGACGTGTTCAAGATCGTCGGCCGCGTGGCCCGCTCGGACGCGCCCGTGCTCGTCACCGGCGAGTCCGGCTCCGGCAAGGAACTCGTCGCCACTGCGGTGCATGAATACTCGCCCCGCCGGCAAAAGGAGTTTCTCGCCATCAACTGCGGCGCGATTCCCGAAAACCTGCTGGAGAGCGAGCTGTTCGGCCACGAAAAGGGAGCCTTCACCGGTGCCATCGCCAAGCGCGAAGGCCGCTTCGAACAGGCCGATGGCGGCACGCTCTTCCTCGATGAGATCGGGGAGATGCCGCTCTCCGTGCAGGTCAAACTGCTCCGCGTGCTCCAGGACGGCACGTTTTCCCGCGTCGGCTCGAACGAAACGATCAAGGCCGACACCCGCATCGTCGCCGCGACCAACAAGAATCTCGCCGAGGAGGTTTCCGCCGGCCGTTTCCGCGAGGACCTCTACTACCGGCTCAATGTCGTCGAAGTAAAGCTCCCGCCGTTGCGCGAGCGCCCCGAGGACATCCCCCTGCTGGCCGAATATTTCCTTCAGAGAATCACCCGCAAGAACGGCATGGCGCGCATCCGCCTGTCGTCCGAGGCATTGGGCGTGCTCCAAAGCCACCGCTGGCCCGGCAACGTCCGCGAGCTGGAGAACACGATCGCCCGCGCCTGCGCCCTCGCCTCCTCGAACGTACTGCTGCCCGCCGACATCCCTCTCGCCGTCGCCCCGGAACAGATCAATGGCATCAACAAGTCGATCGACAATCTCCTCGACCGCATGCCTTCGGAAAACGGTCACAAGTGGCTGCTCGAGGTCATCACCTCCCGCGCGCTGGAGCGAAACGATGGCGACGTGAAGCAGGCGGCCAAGGCACTGGGGCTCAACCAGGCGACCTTCCGCGAATGGAATGCCGCCGAATGACGCAGTTGTCGCGGTTGCCACCCGGCGGCCGTCCACCCTAGCTTCCGTCATGCGCTCGAAACGCCTCGCGATCCTCCTGTCGACCGCCGTCCTCGTCGGACGCGCGCTGGCGGCGGGGCCCGAGGAAATCCCCGCCTACCGCCAAGGGATCGACGCGCTCGCGGGCGAACTGTGGAGCGTCGCCGCCGATCGTTTCGAGGAAGCGCTGGCAACGCCCGAGCTGGAACCGGAGACGAAGCAAACCCTGTTGCTACGGCTTGCCGAGTCCCTGGTTCGCGGCGACCAAGGCGCCCGGGCCCTCCAGGTGCTCGCCGATCCGCTGCTCGCCGGATCCCCCGACCGGTCGTTTTGGAGCGGCCAGGCGCAGGTCGCGGCCGGGCGGTTTGGCGAAGCCATCGAAGAGCTGGCCGGGATACCGGAGAAGAGTCCTTTTTATCAGGAAGCCCAGCTCACCCTGGCTTTGGTGCATCGCGCGCTGGGCGACCTCGATCACGCCCTCGAAGCCTTCGACCGGCTTGGCCGCGAAAGGAACGCGCCGACCCGGGCCCTGCTGCTCAAGGCGGAGACGCTGCTCGAAGCCGGCCACGCCGAACGCGCCCTCGCCGCCCTTCCCACCACCGACGGGCTTCCCCAGACCGCCGCCAAACGCGTGCTCCTCCTCCGCGGCGAAGCCCTTCTGGCATTGGAAAAGCCCGCCGAAGCCGAAGCGATTTTCGCCCAGCTCGCCTCCGAGCCGGAAGGCCAGAACCTGCGGGATTTTCACCAGGCCTCCATCGATCTCGCCCGCGCGCGCCTCGCCCAAGGGGCGGTGCAGACCGCAGCGGACGGTCTGCTCGCCTTCATCCAACAGAACCCCGAGTCGCCGCTGCTCGACGAGGCGTTTTCCACCCTCCTCCGCTGTCTCCCGGCCCAGCCGACACCGAACGATCCGATTCTCGCCCGCCTCCGCGAGTGGGCCCCCGATCCCCTGCCGCGCTCGCCGGCCCTGCTGCCGAGCGACTCCGGGTCGACGGGGTCGTGGCCGACGCTGCCCGGTTCCAAGTCCGAATCGCTCGGAGCCGAAGCCCTCTATCATCTCGCTCTCGCCACCCGCCGCCTGGCCGCCCCGGATGCTGCGCTGCAAGCCCGCCGCTTGCTGGTGAGGCTGCGCAAGGAGTTTCCAGGCCACCCACTGGTCGCGCGGTCCCTGCTCGAACTCGGCCGCTGGGACCTCGATGCGGGCCGCAAGGAACAGGCCGCCGCCCATTTCACCCTGCTGGAGAAACTCGGCAGCAACTCCCCGAACGAACTCCGCGCCGAAGGCCTCGCCCTCGAAGCCCGCTCCCGGTTCAGCGACGGCGACTTCGCCACCGCCGCCCGGCTTTTCGACCAGGCCTCCGCTTTGCTTGAAGACGAGCGCCGGCTCGCCGCCCGCCAGAACGCCGCCGTTTCGCTTCTCGCTGCGGGCGAGTTGAAAACCTTCGACGAACTCGCGGAGAAAACAGCGGAGCCCGATCTGGCCGCCCACCTGACGCTGGAGCGCGGCATCTATCTCGCGTCAAAGCGCGACCCGGCCGCCTTGCCGACCCTGCTGTCATTCATCGGGAATCATCCCGATCATCCGCGGCTCGCCGAAGCCCGCCTCCACGCCGCGCTGGCCGCCGTCAACACGGTGCCCGCCCTCACGGAGGAAGCCGCCAGCCAACTCGCAGCGATCCCCGAAGAGCAACGCTCGAAGCTGCGCGCCTCCACCCTCGCGGTGGTCGAGATCCGGCTCCACGAGGCCCGGGGCGCCTGGGCCGCCGCCGCGGCCCGCGCCCAAGAGTTTCTCGACCAGTATCCCGCCGACCCCGCCCGGCCGATGATCCTCTACGAACGCGGACGCGCGCTTTACCAGAACAAGGATTTCAACGAAGCCGGCATCGTCCTCCGCACGCTCGCCACCGAGTTTCCCGATCACCCGGACACGCCCGCCGCCCTCCTTCTCTCCGCCCGCGCCGCAGCCGAGGGGGCCACCCCGCAGTCACGGAAGGAGAGCATCGAACTCTTCCAACAGCTCGCCGCCAAGGACTCACCGTTCCAGGATTTCGCGCGGCTCGAACTCGCCGATCTCTACATCCTCCGCTCGCAGCTCGATGAGGCCATCGCCTTGCTCGAGCCGTGGTTCCAGCAACTGGAAAAAGCCGACCCCTTGCTGGTCGATGTGGGTCTCAAGCTCGGCGAAGCCCTCTACGCACGCGCTCAGGAAAATCCCGCCTACCTTGAGCGTGCCCTCAAGGTTCAAGACCGGCTTCTCTCCCTGCTGCCCGAAAAGTCCACCTCGCGGCAGGCGATCCTCTATCAAAAAGGTCTCACCCTCGAGCAGTTCGGCGACCGCGACGACGACGCCCTGAGCGCCTACATGGAGGTCGTTCAGGAGGCGGCCGAGATGCCGGAGGGAGATTGGAACGCCATCGAACGCTGCGGTTTCAGCGCCCTGCGGATCCTGGAAAAACGCGAGCAATGGTCCGCCGCCAAAAAGCTCGCCGAGCGCATCCGCGATCTCAACGGACCCCGCTCCGCCGAAGCCGCCGAACGCGCCAAGAACCTCGGCTTGGAGCACATGATCTGGGACGAGGAATAACCCTACTTCCCCGTCAATTCATCGATCAGCAGCGGCTCGCCGGTCTGCATCTCCACCACGCCGAAGCCGACTTTCCACTCCCACCAGCACCACGGGACCCCGAGCTTTTCCGCCGCCTCACGCATCTGCCGCGCATAGCGCTTCCGCGAGTCGGCGTCCGCATTCCGCACGCAGCCGAACTCCCCCAGATGCACCGGCCGACCGAAGACCTGCGACCACTCCGCCGCCTTCCGCAGGAGCCGCAAGGGCGAATGAATCGACGAGGGATTCGGATCGGACCCGGGATCGCTGTAGGCATCGAACCAATTTCTCAAGCCCTCCTGTTCCGGCGGCGCGGAGGCGGGCTCCAGCGGCGGGCCGGGGAAGCGTACGTCCTTCACCTCCTCGTAGCCCACCCACCCCGCCTTCTGATGGGTGAAGGGGAACGGATCGTAGCAATGGAAGCTCACCATCACCCGGTTCTCCTTCTCCGGGATCCATAGTAGCCCGAGCTGGTCCGCCACCGCCCAGCGGCCGGGGTTGATGACGATGATCCTCTCCGGATCGATCCCGCGGATCGCCGCGAGCGTCTCCGCGTGCAACGCGTTCAACCTCTCACCATGGAGCTTCGCCGTCGGCTCATTCAGCAACTCAAGCGCGAGGTCCGGCGACCAATCCTTGAAATGCCCCGCGATCACCTTCCAGCCCTCGATGAAGCGCGCTTCATGAGCTTCCGGGTTTTCCTCCAACTCGCGGAAGGCATGCCAATCGAGCAGCACCCGCAGCCCGCGATCCAGCGCACGGCGCATCACCGGCTCCAGCTCGGAAAGCAACTCGGACGAGATCCCCCCGCCGTCCATCCGGTGATGCCAGCCCACCGGCACGCGGACGTGGTCAAAGCCCGCATCCGCGATCCGATCGATGTCCTCCGGCCCGTACGGCACCCCCCATGAGCCGACCGGCGCTTCCCAGCAGTTGCCCAGATTCACCCCGCGGCGCAGCTTCGCAGCAAAGCGATGGGCCGGCGAATCCACCGCGCCTTTCGGCATCACACGAAATCCTTCAGGCACCGCCGCCCGCGCCTTGAACCGTAGCGCGACTCGTTGGTCCTTCGTCACCCGCAGCGTCTGGACGAGCGGCCTGCCCAACCACGAGGCGCCTGCTTCCATCCCCTCCAACGGCCATTCCTTTTCATCGGGAAACGGCATCCAGGGCGAACTCCAACCCTCGATGCCGGTGGCGAAGCTGCCGTTTTCCACCTCACTGCCCGCCGCACTCACATCATCCCACAGCACTTCCTGCCGCCATACCTCACCCGGCTTCTTCTCCTCCCACGGTCCGATCAAAAACAACTCCACGCCGCCGCCACCCGTCGGGGTGAAACTCAACGTGGCGTCCGTCCAGCGCCAGTGATCGATGGGAAACGTCAGATCCCGCATCGCACCCTCCGCGCTTCCCGGGTCCATCCACGCACCGCCCACCGTCAGTGCCACGTCCAGCAGCTCGACTCCTTCAGCAGGCTTCAACTGCAACCTCGCCTGCTCGGCGAGCTTCACGGGAACCTCCGCCGCCCATGCGACCGACACCGTCCAAATCACCATTAACCATTTCACACTCCGTCCTTACTCCCCACCGTGCTTGCCGTCACTCCCGGACTTCGCTTGGCTCTGCGGCATGGAACACCACGTCTATTTCTGGCTGAAAGAAGAGCACCTCAACGAGTCCGACCGCGCCGCGTTCGAAGCCGGGCTCGACACGCTTTTCACCATCCCCGGTTGCACCGGCGGCTTTTGGGGCCGCCCCGCTCCGGTGATGCCGCGGCCGGTCATCGATTCATCCTGGCACTACGGCACCTCGATGCATTTCCCCGATGTCGAGGCTCAGGACACCTACCAGATCCACCCCACCCACACCGCCTTCATCGAGCGCTTCGCCTCGTGGTGGGAAAAAGTCGAGGTCAAGGATCTCGCCAAAGGCTGAGGAGACAAGCTCACTTCCACACTGATCCCAAGGTGTGGATGTTCAGCTCCTCAAAGCTCACCCCGCCCCCTTCCGCCACCAGCCCGGCCGCCGGACCCTTTTGGCGGAGGTAGCGGGCGATGTAGGTGCCGTTCACGAACACCTCCACGCTCCCCACATCCGAGAACGCGCGGATCCGCACCTTGCCGCCATCGACCACCTGCGCGCCTTCCGCTCCGCTGAAGGTCCGCGTCGCCGCGGTCCAAACGAACGGCTCACCGAAAAGCCGCAGACCGAATTTCTCCGCGGTCGTCCCGCCAACGTCGATCGTCGCTTCGATTTCAAACATCCGTCCCTGGACCTCCGTCAGCGGATCCTCTGCTCCGGCAGAATAGGTGAAGGGCCCCTGGACCTTGCTCTCCGTTCTCAGCTCTTCGAGTTCCGGCGAAGGCTCGATCCATAACCGCGCTTTGCCATCGAAGCTCCGCAGGCGGAAATCCATCGGCAATGACATCTGCATGCTGAACGGCGCACCCTCGAACATCGCGATGTCCCCCCTCATCCAGCCAAAGTGGACCCGCCTGCCATCCGGCGCGTTGTCATAACTCTGCCCGGCATAAACATTCCCCCAATAGTGCCG
The DNA here is from genome assembly GCA_965652295.1 of uncultured Haloferula sp. Classification (GTDB taxonomy): domain Bacteria; phylum Verrucomicrobiota; class Verrucomicrobiia; order Verrucomicrobiales; family Akkermansiaceae; genus Haloferula. Next base: position 39,000 of record CBFGTS010000006.1, read on the forward strand.
TTGCGGCTCCCCGGCAGGCTCAAAGGTCCGGCCATCGAATGCGCCCAGCACATACACCCCGTTCGCCCCCCACGCCACCCAGCGGACGTCACCCTCCTCGCCATCGACCGCCAGCTCGAACAGATCCGGGCATTCCGAATCTCCCGGGATCCGGTACGTCGAGGTCTGCTCCCATTCCACCAGATCCGGGGAAACGTGAATCCCGTACTCGTCCCGGTCGTGATAGAGCGCCATCACCCAGCGCTTCGTCGGCTCATGCCAGAAGACCTTCGGGTCGCGGTTGCCAGCGTCGATGTGCCCGACCACCGGGTTGTCCTGGAACTTGGTGAATGTACGACCCCCATCGTTGCTGTATGCCATGGCCTGCGTCGCCTTCTTTCCCGGGACGATGCTCTCCTCGCCCCACGCGGTGTAGGCGAACCCGAGCCCGGTCGGCCCCGTCAGCGGCAACGCGGTGCGCCCACGCGGCACGACAAAGCCCGAGCCCGAGAACATCACCCCGTCCGGCCCGGGCCACAGCGCCGGCGGCCGCTCCTCCCAGTGGAGCAGGTCCCTGCTCACCGCGTGACCCCATGTCATGTTGTCCCAGAAAACATTGTAGGGATTGTGCTGGTAGCAAAGGTGCCAGCGACCGTCGGCATGAACCAGCCCGTTCGGGTCGTTGATCCAGCCGCGGCGGCTCGTGAAATGATACTGCGGACGCCGTACTTCTTCGTAGACCTCCCCTTCCCCGGGATAGGTATCCGAAAGCCCGACCTTCTTCCATGCTTCTTCCAGCGCAGCGGGAATCCTTCCGGTGATCCGCAAGGTCTTCCCTCGCAGGTTCGCGAGATCGGTGAAAACCCACTGATCCGGCCGCTCGCTCAGGGCGATGTTCGCATAAGTCATCAACTCCTCGTCCGACCGGAAAACGAACTTCTGCCGCAGGCTCTCATCGTTCACCACCGGCCACAGCAGGTAGCGTTTATCCACCACCAACACCTTTTCGACCTCCAGAATTCTCGCCCGGTCACTCTGGTGGATCTCATCGACGCTGATGTGCCCCCAGCCGCCGCGCCGTTGGTCGAGGACCTCCACCCTCACCTTCGCTCCGTCGAGTTCCGCCACATCCCAGGTTTCCCAAGTCAGCCGCTCGCTGCCGCCGGAACGCAGGTTCGGTCCGGTCGCCGTGCGCAGCACTTCCCCCTTCTCCGACACCAGATTGATGCAAGTTTCCCCCTCGAAACCACCGCCCCCGACGAGGAAATTGAGATGACTGCGCTGGATTTCGAACCAAGGGGATACGGCCTTGCCCGTCGCGTCGTCGCCACCACGGAAGCTGCTGAGATACCCACCACCTTCGTAGCCGCTGACCTCCATCTGCTCCGGCAGCGTGCCCTGCGCCGGTCCCCTTCCGAAAGCCTCTCCCGTCACGCTCCAAGCTCCAAAGTCATCGCGATTGAAATCGCCCACAGCGAGGTCTTCGGCCGCCACGCCATACCACATCAGGGCGAGCGTGCACCCGAGGACCGATCGGAAAATCATCATGGCGCGTGACTACGCGTCCTCCGACGATCCGCCTTTCACCGATCTCCCCAGCCCTGCTGCAGGATCTTCTCGCTCACCTTCCCCGCCACCGGCACATCCGGGGCGAAGAGTGACACGCGGAACTCCTCCAGCAGCCAGCCATACTCCCACAAGGCCGGGTCTTCCGGCCGCGCCATCCACTCGGCGAACCACGGCTCCCACAGCTCCCGCACGCGGTCCATCTTTTCGAGGTCCTTGCCGATAGGCAGGCTCTTCAGTCGACCGAGGCGTGACTGGATCGCCCGCAGATGCCGGCCGTATCCCAGCGCTCGGGGATAGCCCGCCTTCCAAGGGAAATCCCGGCGGAACAGCCAACTGAGTTCCTCCTCCAAATCCTCCGCGATCTCCCCCAGGTTGCGGTCACCCTTCATCCCAGCGATCGCCTCCCTCACCGGTTGCAAGCCTTCCAGCGCTTCATCCAGCGATTCGCCCAGCGCCATTGCGCACCGCCACCACTCGCCCCGCGCCCGCTCGGCGCGCCGTTCGAACTCATCCGCCGTCGCCATCCGCTCCTTACCCAACGCTCCCTCCGCCACCACCGGAATCAGCGTCTCCAACGGGCAGCCCATCCGCGGCAGCTCGAACTTCGTCATCAGGCCCACCGGCAGCTTCTTCTTCAAATACGCCACCTGGTCCGGCTGCTTCAGCATCAACAACCGCACCGTGCCCGCGCGATGCGATTCATCCGCATCCTGCCTGCGGGAAAACGCCCGCGTCCCCACGCTCGTCCGTTCGTCCACCAGCGCCGGGAACGCCACGCCCGCCGCCGTCTCCGCGCTCGCCGGGATCTCAAAGTCCGGCCACTCCACGTGACCCGTCGTTTCCCACGCCTCGTTCGCCGCATCCTCGAAGCGACCCGCGATCATGCCGCCGAGCTTCTCCTTCAAAACCGCCGCATCCGTGCCGAACGCCACCTCCGCGCCGTCATCGTCGCAGATCCAGATCTTCGTCACCAGCTCCGCAGGCAGCCGTGAGCCATCGAAATCCTCCTCCCGTACCCTGAATCCCGAGATCCTGCTCAAATACTGCGCCAGCCGTACTTCCAGCGGGCCGTCCTTTCCGCGGTCGTGCCACTCGTCGGCAAAGGCGGCGGCATTCTCCGCGACCGGCTGACACATCCGCCGCAGATCCTTCGGCAGCGATCGGATCAGCCATTCTACCCGCTCCGCGAGGTGCCCCGGCACGCCCCAGCCCGCGAGCCAGTCGGGGAAATACGGAAGCTGGTCGATGTGCACGCCCAGCGTCACCCCGTCGTCGCGCGCACCGGGATCGCACTGGTAGTAAACCGCATACTCCTGCCCGCCGTGTCCGAGCCAGTCGGGAAAACCGGAAAGATCCAGCGCATCCAGATCCTCCAGCACCACATCGTCCGGCTCCGGCAGGTTCGCCTCCTCATGGTCCTTGCGCCAGCGGTGAAACGCCTTCGCCGTGCTCAAGCCCTCCGGCAGGCGGTTTTCGTAGAACTCCACCACCGCTTCCTCGCTCCACAGCCCGTCACGGCGACGCAGCTTGCGCTCCATGTCGGCGATCTCCTCGCGCAGCTCCTTCAACCGCTCGACGATGCGCGATTGACCCTTCACTCCGCCCTGCATCAGCCCGTCACGGATGAAAATCTTCCGCGCGCCTTTCGGATCGATGCGGCCGAAGTGAACGCGCCGCCCGCTGATCACCGGCAGACCGCCACAGATCACCGTCTCCTTGGCGTAGACCGCTCCCTGACCCTCCTCCCAATGCCCGTCGGAATACCGGCTGCGGCAGAGGTGCGGCGCGACCTGTTCGACCCACTCCGGATCGACCCGCGCCAACCGCCGTGCCCACAAGCGCGTCGTCTCGACCAGCTCCATCCCCATCACCCATTCCCAGCGTTTCCCGCCGAAAAGCCCTGAGCCCGGAAACACCGCGAAGAAGCCGCCGCTCGCCGAGCGGTAGGCCTTTTCCTCCCGATCCCACAACCCGAACTGCCGCGGCACGCCCGCCAGCAGCGCCCGGTGAAACGAGGGGTAGTCCGGAAGCTTGTCTCCCAAGGCTGCCGCTCCCTTCAAACCGGCGTCGCGCTTCACCAACTGCGCCAGCTCATCGTGCACGTTCGCCCACTCCTGAAGCCGGCGGAAATTGAGAAAACTTTCCCGACAGAATTTCCTCAACCGGTTGCCATGCCACCCGCGGCCCCTGCGGAATTCCTGAAGCGCCTTCCACAGGATCAGCATCGAGAGGAAGTCGCTCTCCTCGTGCTTCCACTTCGCATGCGCCTTGTCCGCCTCCTTCTGCTTCTCCTGCGGACGCTCGCGCGGGTCCTGCGTCTCCAGACCCGCGACCACCGGCAACACCTCCGCCAACACGCCCTCATGCGCCGCCTCGATCAGCATCCGCGCCAGCCGCGGATCCACCGGCATGCGCGCCATCGTCCGGCCGGATTCGGTCAGGTTCCGGTTCTTGTCGAGCGCTCCCACATCGCGCAAAGTACGATACCCTTCGGAGATCGCCTTCGGGGCCGGAGGATCCAGAAACGGAAAGTCCTCGATATCCGGAAGACCGAGCGACTTCATCCGCAGGATCACTCCCGCCAGCGAGCTGCGCCGGATTTCCGGGTCGGTGAACTCCGGCCGCGCCTCCAGGTTCTCCTCTTCGTAAAGCCGCACGCAGATTCCCTCACGCACCCGCCCGCATCGACCCTTCCGCTGCCGGGCGCTGGCCTGACTGACCTCCTCGATCTGCAATCGCTGCACGCCCCGGCCCGGGCTCCAGCGGCTCACCCGCGCCAGACCGGAATCCACCACGCAGACGATCCGGGGAATGGTCAGCGAGGTTTCCGCCACGTTCGTCGCCAGCACGATCCGCCGCTTTGGCCCCGGATGGAAAACCCTCTGCTGATCGCCGAGGCCCATCCGCGCGAACAGCGGCAGCACTTCGGTATTCCGATACCGCCGACCTTCCAGCGCGTCCGCGCAGTCACGGATCTCCCTTTCCCCCGGCAGGAACACCAGCACGTCACCCTGCTCGCCGGTATCCGTCAGCCAGTCGACGGCTCGAACTACGGCATCCGCCGTATCTTCGTTCTCGTCAGCCGGCAGGAAGACCTCGTCCACCGGGAACGTCCGCCCCTCCGCCTCGATCACCGGGCAGCCTCCGAAAAAACTCGCGAACGCCCCCGCGTCCAAGGTGGCCGAGGAAATCACCAGCTTCAGGTCCTTCCTCCGCTCCAGCAGTCGTTTCAGATAACCCAGCAGGAAATCGATGTTCAGCGAACGCTCGTGAGCTTCATCGAGAATCAGCGCGTCGTACCGACGCAGATCCGGATCCCCCTGCGACTCCGCCAGGAGAATTCCGTCGGTCATGAACTTGATCCGCGTCTCCTTCGAAGTCCGGTCCTCGAACCGCACCTGATAGCCTACGAATCCCCCCAGCGGCGACTTCAACTCCTCCGCCACCCGCTCCGCCACACTCGAGGCAGCGATCCGCCGCGGCTGCGTGCAGCCGATCCAACGCATTCTCCCGTTCCGCGCTCCGCATTCCGCGTTCCGCGCTTCCAAGGCCTCCGCCACCATCTTCGGCAACTGCGTCGTCTTGCCCGATCCGGTTTCCGAAACGATCACCACCACCTGGTGACTCCGGATCGCCTCCACGATCTCCCTACGACGCGCCACCACCGGCAGCGCCTCAGGGTAATTCAATGCCGGCAACCCGTCTCGCATCGCGTCGGGGGCTTAGCCCATGGGCAGCCCGACCTCAACCCCCGTTCCGCACCGCCGCCATCAGCCGGTCCACCACCCCGCCCTCGTGGTCGGGTTGACTGGAAGGCGTCACGCCCCGGACCACCCGCTCGCGTGGAAAACCCAGCCAGCCATCGAGTTGATCGGCGTCGAAGCCGGGATTCCGGTCCGAACCGTGATACTGAAGACCGAACGGCCGATCGAGCAGCTCGAAACCCTCGCGGCGGACGCTTTCACCCAGAACCATCAACCGATCCCAACCCGCCTGGAGCCGATCCGGCTCGACATCCATCACGAACAGCACGGCGTCCGCCTCGCGGACCGCGAGATCATAGGCAGCCGGATGATCCTCCTCCACCAGTCCGCGCAGCAGGCAGGGAACGCCGCGATCATCGCTCCAGCCGACGCGGGCGACGAGAATCCCGCCGATCCGCGTCATTTCCGGGGGGGCTCCGCTGCGCCGCGCCGCCGCAGCCGCCAACATCTCGCTGACGACCCCCGGATGAGTACCGAAAACGGCGACCCGAATGGGGCCGCCGTCGGCGCGCTGCGGAGTCGCGTTCATCAAAATAACAGCCGGGCAGCGATCAGCTCATCCGGCTCAGTTCACGTGCAACGATCATGAGCGTTTCACGAACGCCCGGAGCGAAGCCGCCATCGGTTTGCACGGCCAGGAGGACGTCGCCCTCCCGCACGAATTCGACCGGCGAATTGCCGCAGTAAAGCTTCACCTGACCATCACCGAAGCCGATGCTGGAAAGAACGCGTTTGATGGCATCGATGGCACCGGTGTCGGACGAAGCCACACGGGCGAGCTGACGGATGCCTGGAAGAGAACGCGAGCGTTGCAGGATCTCGCCTTCGTTGAGCTCGCGATCCACCCCGAAAATGGCGCGCAACTCCAGCTGCCGGATGCCGGCGGATTCCGAGGGGTAGGTCGGAGCTGCAGCTTGGGCAGGGACGGGTTCCTCCTTGGGAGCAGGAGCGGGAGCCGGCGCGGATTCCGCTTTCGGTTGCTCGGCCGGGTGGCCGAAAGGACTGGCGGCACCGGCCTTGCGTGGTTCCTCCACCACAGCCTGGCCGAAGGGCGAGGAGGACTCCGCCGGTTTGGCGGGTGTCCCGAAGGGAGACGCGGATGCCGGGGTGGGCTCGGCGGCAAAAGGGGATGCGGAGGACGCCGGGACACCGAAGGGCGAAACGGGCTTCGACTCCGGCGAGACCCCGAACGGGCTGGCAGGAGGAGCAGGAGCCCGGCCTTCGCCGGCCACGGCGAAGGGAGAACTGGGAGCCCCGGAGCCGGAATCTCCGGCAAATGGGTTATTCGGCGTCTCGTCGGTCGCGAACGGGCTCTTGGGAGGAGTGGCAAAGCCTTCTTGGGGCTCGAAAATACCTTTGTTGTTGCTCATGGTTCAGCTGGAGTTCGACCGGGATTATAGAGAGCCGCCGCCGGTGCGGAATGGCGTCATCGTGTTGTGTTGATTAAGAAAAGTCGAGCATTCAATCCTGCAACTCCTAATCCAAGAGCCGCTTCAGCTTACCCTTGAGCCGGACCTTCGCCGCAGGCGAAACACGGTCGATGAACAGCACGCCATTGAGGTGATCCGTTTCATGCTGGATCGCCCGTGCCAGCAAACCGTCGGTTTCCACGACCAGCTCGCTGCCATCAAGCTGCGGCAGCCGCGCCTTGACCTCGGCGGGCCGGCTGACATCAGCCCTGATGTCGGCGATACTGAGGCAGCCTTCGGTGTCCTTCTCCTTGCGAGTGCCGAACTCCAGCTCCGGATTGATGAATACCAGCGGCATGATGTCTTCCAACTTCGCTTCCTCACCATTCACGCGAAGATAGGTGATGCAATCCGGATCATGGGATACATCGATCACCGCGAGCCGGATCGGCACGCCGATCTGGGGCGCTGCCAAGCCGACGCCGTGAGCGTCGTGCATCGTTTCCAGCATCGAATCCACCAGCGCCTTCAGCTTGTCGTCCACCTTCTCCACCGGCGCACAGCGGTCGCGCAGGACCGGATGACCGTATTGTACGATTTCCAAAATCATTCTTCGTTTTCGACCGGCAGTTCCGTCCGGACCGGAACGTCCTTAATATCCAGTCCGGCCTTGGTCAACGCATCGCGGATGCCGAAAAGCTGCTCCAGAGAGACGCCCTTGTCGGCCTCGAGTTCGAGCTTCCGACCGGGGTTTTTTTTCACGAATGCCTGCAAGTAGGCGTCGAGCAGCGCGATGTCCGGCACGATCAACTCGTCGAGCCGCACGGTGCCCTCGGCGGTCACCGCCAGCACCGAGCGCTCGTCGGCCACCAGATCGGCGGGTACCTCGTGCGAGGTCGGGAGTTGGATCTGCACGACCGGGCGCTTGGTTTTGAATTCGGAGGAGACGATGAAGAAAATCAGCACGATGAACAGGATGTCGATCATCGAGACGATCGGCAGCTGGCGCGCACGGGGTGCTGGTTTTTCGAAAATCATCGGCTTCAGGCATCGCGGACCACGCCGGGGCGCGGCGTGCGTTCGCAGACGTGGGCGAGCTGGGTGAGCAGCACTTCCAGCCGCGCGGCGAAGGTTTCGATCTTCCGCGAGAAATACCCCTGGGCGATGATCGCCGGCACCGCGATGGCCATGCCGACGATGGTCGTCTTCAGCGCCCGGCCGATGCCCGCGGAGATGGCAAGCCAATCGGCATCCGACTGGAGGCCGGAAAACACCAACACCAGCCCGGAGGCGGTGCCCAGCAGGCCGAGCAACGGAGCGACGCTGATCACCACATCGATCACGGTCATTCCCGCTTGGAGCCGCACGATTTCCGCCCGGGCCATCGATTGCACCGCTTCGGCGATCTCCGACTGCGCGCGGCCGCGGTGACGGATGACTTCCGAACAAAGGCGGGCGAGCGTACTTTCGCCGCGCTCGAATTCCTCGAGGATCGGCTCGACCTGCTCGGTGCGGACGACGTCCTCGAAGCGGGCGATCTTCGAAGCCAGCGAGTCCGGCAAAATCCGGGCCTTCGACAGCGAAAGAAACTTGAAGAGAATGGCGGCGAGAGCGACCACCGAAGTAATCGCCAGCAGCACCATGAAGGTGCCACCCTCGTCGAAGAACTCGGAAACCAGCGACACCACTCCGTCGTCGGTCTGCGCCAGGATCATCGTTACCGTCAGCATGCGCAGCTCACTCGAACCTAAAAGATGAAGTTGTAAAGCAGTTCCAGCGGCTCGCCGTTCAGCTCGCGACGGACTTCCTCGGGCATCGGCGGCAGCTCGGCGTCACGGATCGAGGAAAAGGTGAATCCGCGCTGGATGGTGGTCACGCCGACCTCGTCGACCATGCCCACGGAGCGAACCGCGCCCTTGCCATCCAGCACCACCTGGACACGCAGCACACCGGGCGTGATGAAATCGCGGTTCTTCACCGCCGCACGTTGCCAACTCTTCTCGATCGCCCGGCTCAGGGCGGCGTGGTAGCGCCCGAGCGGGCCCGAATTGACGTCGAGCGCGGGTCGGCCGGAGCGGGAGATCGCCCCGCTCAACCGGACCCGCTGCTGGTTCCCGCGAAATCCCGGAGCGTCTTCTGCCGGCGGCTTCGGCTTGGGCTTCACCTCCTCGCGCGGCACCTCGGCGATTTTCTCCTTGGGCATCTCCTCGGCCTCCATCCTTTCCTCCGCCTGCCGGGCTTCCCGGGCGGCCACATCCACCGGATCCGGCCCCGCGGCGAGTCGTTCGGCTGATCGTTCCGGCGAGGCCGCAACGGGTGCCGCGGCTTCCGAGGGTTCCAGATCCTCCGGGGCCGGTGCCTCCATCGGAGCTGGCTCGGCGAGGGCTTCGGCGGTCTCCTGATGGGCCAGATCGCCGTCCTGATAATCACTCCGCGTTGTCTCGATTTCCTGCGCGCGGGGTTCGGGGCCCTCCTGGCTGGCCAATAACGGGTTCGCCCGGGGATCAGCCGGCAGATCGCCCGCCGCACGTGTGTCGTGCTCCCCGATGAAAGCCGCATTCTCCGGAGCCGGACCGGCCTGTTCCGGGTTGGTTCTCGTAAAACGCCGCGGCGGAGCCGGTTCGGGCGAGGCCGTCCGGGCCTGCGGCACCACCGGGATCAGGATCAACGGGGCCTCAGCCTCCGGCACCACCGGAGCGGCCGGCGGTGGCGGCGGCGTGATCCATTGCTGGATCACCGCGATCACGAAGAACGCCAATGCCACCAGATGGACGAGCAGCGCCATCAAGGCGGAGGCCATCCACAGGCCCGCGTCCCGGGGGTTTCGCGCTACGATCGCCGGATTCATGAGACGCCGGGAAGAATCGATCCAAGCCCGCCTGCTTGCAACGCCTCAATTTTCACCGCCGCCCGCGCGCCAGCTTCCAGCATTCGGTGAAGCCGCTGGCGAAATCCTCCGGTCGCGATTCCACCCAGGCATCGATTTCCTCCGCCGGCAGCCACAACACCGCGTCCACTTCCGCGCAGGGAAACACAGGCCTGCCCTCCCAGCGGACCTGGTACAGCACCACGTGCTCCCAGCCGGTTTCCTCGCAGGGCGCGATTTTCCCCACCTCCCGGGGCTCCACCTCCGTGATCCCCATCTCCTCCTCCATCTCCCGCACGGCTGCGGAAAGGTAGTCTTCGCCGGCATCGAGATGCCCGGCGGCGCTCGAATCCCACACCCCCGGATGCTTGTCCTTCAGCAGCGAACGCCGTTGCAGCAGCAGCTCGCCGCGGCGGTTGATCGCGAAAATGTGGACCGCCCGGTGCAGCAGGTCCTGCTCGTGAACCTCCTTGCGCGTCGCCTGGCCGATGACCTCGTCGGCCTCGTTCACCACGTCGAAAATCTCGTCATCCTTCTGCGGGATGTCGGCCAGCGGGTGCTCATCGTAGCAGCGGGAAAGCGCGATCCACTGCCGCAGATCCAGCTCCTCCGCACGTGCGCTTTCGGCCACGCCGAGCTTCGCCGCGACCTCTTCCCACGGTGGCGATTCCGGGAGGTGTTTGCGCACCTGCTTGCGGCGTTGGGAAAACCCGCGGCGCACGAGTTCATCGAACCTCCGTGCGTCGAACGCCCCCAATCCGCCAGCAATCGGCTCCAGCACCGCCACCGAAGAATCAATCTGCGGCCGCGGATGAAACGCATCCGGCGGCACCGTCATCACCGAGCGCACCTGCCACTCGCTGCTCACCCGCAGCGTCAGGACCCCGTATTCCTTCGTCCGCGGCGGCGCGCCCAGGCGATCGATCACCTCTTTCTGAAGCATGATCACCGCCCGCGAGAACGGGAACGGCCGGGTGAGGAAATTCTTCAGAATCGCTCCGCCCGAAGAATAGGGCAGGTTGCCCAGAAACTTCACCGGCCGGTATTTCCACAGCACCCGCGGGTCGAAGCGCGCGCCGTCCTCGTGATGCACCTCCACCTCCGGATGATCCGCGAAACGCTCTTTCAAATAAGCCGCCAGCCGCGAGTCGAACTCGATCAGCACCAGCCGCCTCACCCGGCCCACCAACCATTCCGTCAGCGCGCCGGTCCCGGGGCCGACCTCCACGATCGTATCCTCCGGCTGCGGGTCGAGTTGGTCGCCGATCCATTTGGCCACATCCGCATCGCACAGGAAATTCTGACCCAGCTGGCGGTTCGGGCGCACCCCCGCCCCTTCAAGTACATCACGAATTTCCTTGCCGGTCACACGGACATCCCATGCGGCCCGCCCGGTTCCGGCAAGCGGTCATCCACCACTCCGGCCGGAAATTTTTCCTCCGGAAAGTTTGAACGACGCGCCACCGCAGGGGTCTTACCCCATTGAAAACCGCGCTTGCGCAGTTTTCATGTAAGGGTGAACAGCAGTTGTCAGTCCACCGTGCCCTCCGGGGCTGGAGGATGGGCAACTCTCCGCCGCCAGGGAGTGGGTGCTCCCTGGCGGCAACTTTTTTTGAAGTGCCTGCCTCCGATTTGCCGAGGCGTTGAACGCCCGCTCAGGGAGGCATCGGAGCTTGCGCAGCCCTCGGACGGATGGACATCCCGCCACCCCATCCCTTCCGTCCTGAAAATCCCGTCCTTCCAGCCCTCATTCTCCCGGTAGCCCTCCTCCGCAATCACCCGCCGACATAAGGGTTGATGCCCCGCCCGCGGCTCCCTTTACTTTCCGCCCGCGCGCAAAGACGCGCCTCTTTCGCATGATCGAAAACATCCGCAAATACACCGGACTGCTCGTGGTCGTCATCGTCCTCCTGCTCCTCGGGTTCATCCTCATGGACACCCGGAATTTCTTCGACCGCTCGGTCGGCGGAGGAGCCACGGTGGTGACCGTCGATGGCGTCGGCTACAGCCAGGCCGACCTCATCAACCGCGGCTCCGCCCCGCTGCGTCTGGCCTCGGCGCTCCGCAGCTTCGATGTCAATGGGCTGGAGATCATGCGCTTCGCCAACACCCTCGTCGGCTCCGCCGAGAAGGAGGAAAACGCGGAGATCAACTTCTTCGCCGGCCGCCAGATCCTCCGGCAGGCCGCGGAGGACTTCGGCATCCACCCCTCGGAGGATGAGGTGAACGAGTTCATCCGCTCGCTTTCCGCCTTCCAGGAACGCCCGCCGATCGGTGCCGCACCCGGCACCACCGGCGAATTCTCCCAGGACCAATACAACACCTTCGCCCAGAAACAGCTCCAATACATGGGACTCAGCGAGAAAGACTTCCGCGACCTGGTCCGGGACGTCATCGCCTTCCGCGAGCTGCGCTCGATCGTCGGCGGCGGCCTTACCGGCAGCCGTCAGGTCGCCGAAGCCATGGCGGTCGTGAACGCGCAGAAAGTCGGCGTGGACGTCGCCTCGATCGATATCGCCAAGCTGAAGGAAACCATCCAGCCGACCGAAGAAGAACTGAAAGCCTACTGGGAGCCGCTCAAGGAAGCCTACCAGACCGAGCAGCGCATTAAGGTCAGCTACGCGATCGTCAGCCCGAAGTATCCCGAGGAACTCGCAGGCGAACCCGCGAAAGCGCCCGAGGGCGAAACCGACGAGCAACGCAAGGAACGCGAAGCCGCGGAAACCAAGCGCCAAGAGGACCGCAAGCAGGTCGAAAAGCAGCTCGCCGAGGCCGTCAGCCAGTTCAATGACGCGGTCGATGCTTCCGAGGGCGCGGACTTCGAAAAGCTCGCCAAGGAAAACGAATGGGAACTCGAAACCACCGAGTGGGTCACCCGCTCCACCCTTCCCGAGGATCTCAAGATTTCGACCCGTGGCGTGTCTGCTTCGAAAACGATCGCCGATGAACTCTTCAGCCTGAGCATGGGACCCGATCCCCTCGCTCCCTTCCCGCTGCCGCTGCCGGTCGGGGAGAACCAGTGGTTCATCGCCCGCCTCGATGCCATCGAGGAGCCCCGCGAGAAAACCTTTGAGGAAGCCAAGGACGAGGTCACCGAAGGCTACATCGCCAAAATGGCCGGCGAAGCCGCACAGAAACTGGTCGAGGAGAAGCTCGCCGCGATGAAGAAGGACATCGAAGCCGGCAAAACCTTCGCCGAGGCCGCCGAGGCCCAGGGCCTTGAGGCGAAATCCTACGAGCCTTTCGCCGTGTCCGACACGCTCGATGACGAGCCCGCCGCCCGCGAGATCTTTACCCAGGCCGCGACCGTGAAACCCGGCGAATTCGCCGAGCCGCTGTTCCTCGACGACCGCGCCCTGATCATCCGCGTCAACACCCGCGAGGTCGTGAAGGACGACAACCGCGGCGCGCAGGTCGACAACAACGCCTCGAATCTGGAAGTGCAGAACGAAAACGCCGCCTTCCAAGCCTGGCTCACCGACCGCATTGAGGAGGCTGGCATCACCACGCCGAACAACTGAACATGGTCGACCGCGACGAGCTCTTCGATGAAGCCAACGGCCACCTCGCTCTTGGCGAGCTCGACGAGGCCGCGTCGCTCTACCGCCGTTGCCTTGAAGCCGACCCCGAGTTTTTCGACGGCTGGCACGCCCTCGGCATGGCCCTGCTGAAGCTCGGCCAGACCAAGGAAGCCATCGGCTGCGGCCTCAAGGCCGTCACCCTCCGCCCCAACGACCTCCTCGCCTGGACCGGCCTTTCCCAGATGTATGTCCGGGATGGCAACATCCCCGAAGCCGAGTCCGCCAAAGCCAACGCCCGCATCCTTTCCCTCGGCGGAAAAGTCGATCGCTCCGCTCCCTGACTTTCGCCTGATCACGTCCCACTTCCGCATGCTCCTCACCACCGCCATCGACTACACCAACGGGGCCCCACACATCGGTCACGCCTACGAGAAGGTCCTCGCCGACGTCCTCGCCCGCTATCTCCGCCTGCGCGGCGACGAGTGCTATTTCCTCACCGGCGTCGACCAGCACGGCCAGAAGGTCCAGCAGACCGCGGAAAAGGAAGGCATCCACCCCGCCACCTTCGCCAAGAAGAAGACGAAGCTTTTCCTCAATCTCTGGAAAAAGCTCGGCGTCGAATACGATGGCTGGGCCGAGACCACTGACGATCGCCACAAGGCCTGCGTCCAGCAGATCCTCACCGACCTCAAGGAGAAGGGCGAACTCTACAAAAAGGGCTACAAGGGGTTCTACTCCGTCCGCCAGGAGCAGTTCCTCACCGATCGCGACCGCAACGAAGCCGGCGAGTTCGGCCCCGAGTGGGGCGAGGTCGTCGAAATCGAGGAGGAAAACTGGTACTTCCGCCTTTCCGACCACGTCGAGTGGCTGAAAAACTACGTCTCTAGTAACGAAGGCTGCGTCATTCCCTCCTTCCGCCGCAACGAACTGCTCGGCGCCCTTGAGCGCTCCGGCGATCAGGACCTCTGCATTTCCCGCCCGAAGGAGCGCCTGCGCTGGGGCATCGAGATTCCCTTCGACCCCGACTTCGTCACCTACGTCTGGTTCGACGCGCTCATCAACTACGCCTCCTTCGCCGGCTACCTGGCCGATGAAAAAGCCGGCCTGCCGGAGTTCGCCAAGCTCTGGCCCGCCGACGGCTCGCCGACACCCGTCCACATCATCGGCAAGGACATCCTCGTCCCCGCCCACGGCATCTACTGGCTCTGCATGCTCCACGCCATGGGCTTCCCCGATGAGCAGATCCCCCGCCTGCTCGTCCACGGTTGGTGGAACATCAAGGGCGAGAAAATGTCCAAGTCGCTTGGCAACGTCGTCGATCCCGACGAACTCGCCGACCGTTTCGGTCCCGATGCCATCCGCTACTACCTCGTGCGCGACATCGTCACCGGCCGCGACGCCGATTTCGACCCCGAACGGCTGGTCATGCTCTACAACCAGGAGCTGGCCAATGAACTCGGCAACCTCTGCAACCGCGCCCTCAACATGACGGCGCGCTTCACCGACGGCATCTGTCGTACTTCGCACCAGCCCGGTGACGCCGAGGCCGCCCTGCGCCAGTCGCTCACCGAGGCCACCGCCGCCTACCGCGCCGCCATGGACGGGTGGGACACCACCGCCGCGCTCAAGGCCATCAACGCCCACGTCACCCACTGCAACGCCTATACCGAGCAGAACAAGCCGTGGGAACTTGCCAAGGATCCGGAGAGCAAGCCGCGCCTCGAAACGGTGCTTTCCCACCTGGTCGAAAGCCTCGCCCACCTCACCGTCCTGCTTTCCCCGATGCTCCCAGAGCCCGCCGCGCGTCTCGCCCACCAGCTCCGCAAGGAAGACCTGCTCACACTCAAGCTCGACGACCTCCGGTGGGGTCTCATCGAAGACGGCCACGAAACCGGCAAGCCCAAGCCCGTTTTCCCAAGGATCGTCATTGAAGAGGAGTGAAGGCTGTCTCCCCTACCAGTGGCATGACCGTCCCGGTCATGAAAGGATAAGGCCGCAACGACTTGGCAGCCGACAGGAACTCCTCCGGCGTGAGAATTCCTACGTTCACGACCGGGACGGTCGTGCCACTGACAGGCTGCCACGTCCTACTCCCCGAAGTCCCACTCCTTCGGTCGCTTCGGCTTGAAGCGCGTGCGTCCGCTCGCAGCCTGCCTCAGCGGATTGAAGACCGGATCCATGCCGTTCGCTTTCAGCTCCCACACCCATTCCATCAGCTCGCCGAGCCGACCCTTCGGAAAGCCGCGCTCCTTGAAATAGGTCAGGTATTCCGTGGGCAGATCGTAAATCGGATAACCGCGCGGCGGGTGCTCCTTCGGCCCGTATTTCCCAAATGGCATCCGCGTCCGGCCGATCTCATTCAGCAGGTTCCGGAAGTCCTCACGGTCAATCTCGTTCACGGTGCGATCATCCCCCAGTTGCCGGGAATGTCGAACCGCAGATAACCGTGACCGCCGGCAGGTGTCCGAACGACGAATGAAGACGCATTCCATCCATCTGCGTCCATCGCCGTTCTTCCCCCTCACTCCGAGGGCGGCGGGAACGGCACCTCGCTGACTTCCCACTTCTCGTTTTTCTCGGTGAACGTCTGCAAGGTCCACGGGCTCGGGATCAACGCCACCAGATGCCCGTGCTGGTCGCGCACGAGGCGCACGTCCATCGATAGCTCCGGCCGGTCGTCCTTGGTCGTCTCTCCCTCTTTCAGCCGCAGCCAGCGGGCGATCGTCCAATGCGCGGGCTCGATCCGCGTCTCGGCATCATACTCGCCCTGCAGACGATGCTGCATGACCTCGAACTGCAACGGTCCCACCGCCCCGAGCAGCGGCGTGTAAACCCCGTCGTTCTCCAGCGGCGTGAATTCGCTCACCACACCCTCTTTCAACATCTGCTCCAGCCCCGCCCGGAAGCGCTTGAACTTCGCCGTGCTCGCATTGTGCAGCCACGCGAAACACTCCGGCACGAAGCGCGGAATCTCATCGAAACTCAGACTCTTCTTCGAGCTCAGCGTGTCACCGATCAGAAAGTCGTGGTTGCCCACCAAACCCGCGACATCCCCGGCAAAGGCATCGTCAACCGTCTCCCGGTCCTGGCCGAACAGCGTCATGGAATTCGACAGGCGGACCTTGTCGCCGGTGCGCGTGTGAAAGACGTTCATATCCCGCTCGAACTTGCCACTGACGATCCGGATGAAGCTCACCCGGTCGCGGTGCTTCGGGTTCATGTTCGCCTGGATCTTGAAAACGAACGCCGAGAATTCCTCCGACTCCGGCTCGATTTCCTCGTCGCCCGCCCGGCGGCCGGAGGGCGTCGGCGCGAGTTCGATGAAGCGATCCAGCAGCATCTGCACGCCGAAGTTGTTCGCCGCACTGCCGAAGAACACCGGTGTCAGCTCACCCGCTTCCACGGCCGGAACATCGAAGTCCGCGCCCGCGCCATCCAGCAGCTCCAGCTCATCGGTCACCTGCTCATACACCCCGGTGTCGAGCTTCTCGCGCACCACCGGGTCGCTGATGTCGCTCACCGCCACGGCGGCCTTGAAGGCACCGCCCGGTGTCCGCTCGAAAAGGTGGACCTGCTTCTTTTCCCGATCGAACACGCCCTTGAACCGAGGCCCGTCACCGAGCGGCCAGTTCAGGGGAAACGCCTGGATTCCCAGCACGCTTTCCAGCTCGTCGAGCAGCTCCAGCGGCGGCTTCGCCGGCCGGTCGAGCTTGTTCATGAAGGTGAAGATCGGCACGCCGCGGCGACGGCAGACCTCGAACAACTTCCGCGTCTGGCTCTCGATGCCCTTGCCCGCGTCCACCACCATCACCGCCGCGTCCACCGCCGTCAGCACCCGGTAGGTGTCCTCCGAGAAATCCTTGTGCCCCGGGGTGTCGAGGATGTTCACCACGTAGTCCTTGTATTCGAACTGCAGGACCGTCGAGCTGATCGAAATCCCCCGCTGCTTCTCCAGCTCCATCCAGTCCGAGGTCGTCGCCCGCTGGTTTTTCCGCGCCGTCACGCTGCCGGCGAGGTTCAGCGCACCCCCGTAGAGCAGGAACTTCTCCGTAAGCGTCGTCTTCCCGGCGTCCGGGTGCGAGATGATCGCGAACGTGCGGCGGCGCGCGACCTCGCGCTGGATTTCATTCGATACGGACATGCGGCCCGCAGGGGCTAACCCCGCAGGGCACCGGCATCAAGCGGATTGGAACGCCAGCTTCGGCTCGCCCGGCCCGTCTGCGAGATCAAGCTCGCGTTTCCATGCTCCTCAATTGTTCTCGGCCCCCTCCTCGATCCAGCGCTTGATCGCGGCGAACTCTTCCTCGGTCACCTGCTTCTTCCCTTCCGGCGGCATGTGCTCTTCGTCGTCGAGAGGGAGTTCCATGCGGAAAAGGATGTTGCTGTCCGGATCGCCGGGCTCGAAGCCTTCCCCCTCCTTGCCACCCGCCAAGGTCAGCTCATAGCTGTCCATCCGCAGCTTGCCCTTCGACTTGTCGGGTCCGTGACACGAGACGCATTTCGCATCGAAGATCGGCTGGATGTGCCGGGAGTAGCTCAGCTTTCCCGTTGCTGGAATGGGCGCGGGCTCACGAGCGGGCGGCTCCGCGGTGGCTGGCTCCGCATCCACCAGCCATCGCTTGATCGGCCCGGGTACCTCGTCCACGAGAAACGTCCGCCCGTGGGTCAGTGAGCCGCCATCGTGACTCGCGACGGTCATCACCCCGCCCGACGCCAGCAGCAGGAAAAAATACAACCCGCTTCCCCTTCCCACCGCATCCACCCAGGCCTTCACCATCAGCGTCACAACCGCCACGCCAGCAAATCCCACCCCCCACAGCAGGTGGCTCTGCAAAAGCTCGCCGGAATAGTCCTCCGGGTGCGTCTGCCACAGCAGATAGCCGAAGACCGCCGCGACCACCGCTGCGAGTGCCGTGAAAAACATCGGCCACAGCGTCGAGGCACCGGAGCGACGGAACCAGCGCCCGCACTCCATCAGGATCACCAGCGCCAGCATGCCGATCGGCAGGTGCAGCACCACCGGATGCAGGTGACCGAGGAAACGGAACCACGACGGCACCGGGTTCTCCTTTCCAAACAACGGCACCCCCAGCAGTGTGACCAAACCCGCGATCACCCCCAATCCGCCAAGCGTGATCAGCGAGGCAAGAAAGGCGGGACGTCGGGAAGGCTTCGAGTTGGGCATCGGCGCGGGCATGCTAACACCCTTACGAGCCCGACAAGTTGATTCTTATTCCTCAAGCCAGGAAGTCCACAGCGCCCACACCTTCAGCCGACGCTCCGGAAATCTTCCCCCAATCTCTCCTCCAGATCAGATATCCACCACCGGACCGTCTTTGCTCTTCTTCTTTCCCTCCGGTTTCTTTCCTGCCTTCATGAAAGGAATGAAGCGGCTGATGTCGATGCCGAGCGACTGAAGGGATTTCACGAAAATGAGAAGAGCCGTGGCCTCGTCGATGATCGGAATTGGGTCGAGAGGTCCGACCATCGGTCCCCAGATCAAGAGGTAGAGACCCGAGAGGAGCGCGAAAAGGAGAGCAAAAGCCTTTTTCATGGCGCGTACCCTACGCCACCCCTCCCTCGAATCAATCGCCCCCTCGTTCCAATCTACCGGGCGGATTCCAAGTCTTCGATCCCGATGTCCTTGAACTCCACCTTCATCGCGACCCCGGGATGCACCTGAAATCCGATCGGTCCACTCTTCGCGGCGGTCTCGGAGCGGTAGCTCAGGACCTCTTTCCCTTGCAGAAACACGACGTATTCCGGCCCGCGCGCCTCGATCCGCATCCGGTTCCACTCACCTTCCTTCAGCAGCTTGGCGACACCCTCCGCCTCCACCGGATATGCCCGCTTCGAGGCAATGTAGGGGGAGCCGGTCATGTCGCGCTTCAACGAGCCACTGATGCCGATCTGGATCTGGTCGTTCTCCTTGCGCAGAAAGACCCCCGAATCGATCGGTCCGGAAAACCGGAACTGGAACTCGATCGCGAAATCCTCATAGGCATCCGGCGTCCAAAGGATCGAGCCCGTCTTTTTCTCGTCGCTCTCACCCGTCAAAACGCCGTCCTTCAACGACCAATCGGCCGAGCCTTCGACCTTCCAACCATCAAGCGAACCGCCACCGAGCAGCGGCTTGGGAGCGGCGAGCGCGATGGTACCAACGACCAAAAGAAAGAACAGCGGGTTCATACGACAAGCTTGGTTTGGGCAGCCGATTGATGGCTGCGTTGCAGGAAGAGGTCGATGGCGTCGACGATCGCGATCCATGAAGCCTCGATGATGTTCTCGGACACGCCCACCGTGCCCCAGGTCGATTTGCCATCGCCGCTGACCACCAGCACCCGCGTCTTGGCGGCGGTGGCGTCGTGGCTGTCGATGATCCGCACCTTGTAATCGAGCAGCGAGACCTCCGCGATCTCCGGGTAGAACGGCAGCAGCGCCTTGCGCAGGGCCTTGTCGAGCGCGTTCACCACTCCATGGCCCTCGGCCACCGTGTACTCCGCTTCGTCGCCCACGTGGACCTTCACCGTCGCCTCGCAGACCGGGTCGTGACCGTCACGATACAGCCGGTAGGAGGTGTGGAATTCCTTCAGCTCGAAGGGTTTTCCATAGCCTCCCATTTCCTTGCGGATCAGCAATTCCAGCGAACCTCCGGCCGCCTCGAACGAGTAGCCTTCGTGTTCGAGATCCTTGATGCGTGCCAGCACCGCTTTGGCTTCCGGCGATCCCTTTTCCAGACCCAGGCCGAGTGCCTCCGCCTTGAGAAGGATGTTCGACTGGCCGCTTAGTTCGGAAACCAGGATCTGCTGCGAGTTGCCAACCGAGCCCGGCTCGATGTGCTCATAGCTACGGGCGAGCTTCTGGACGGCGTTGACGTGCATCCCCCCCTTGTGGGCGAAAGCCGTGCGGCCCACGAACGGCGCGCGAGCGAAGTGCGGGTTGTTGGAAACGTCGTCAACGAAGTACGAGAGATCCTTGAGTTGCGTCAGGTCCGGCACGACTTCGATTCCCATCTTCAGCTGGAGAATCGGGATGACCGAGGTCAGGTTGCAGTTTCCGGTGCGCTCGCCGTAGCCGTTGATCGTCCCCTGCACCTGGATGCCGCCGGCCCTCACCGCGGCGATCGCGTTGGCGACCGCCAGCTCGCAGTCGTTGTGGGTGTGGATGCCGAAGGCGGTACCGGGAACGGCCTCGGCCACCGCCTTGCAGATCACCATCACCTCACTCGGCAGCGTGCCGCCATTCGTATCGCACAATACCAGCACGTCCGCGCCCCCCTCGGCAGCGGCCTTCAGGGTCGCCAGCGCGTGCTCCGGCGAGGCTTTGTAGCCATCGAAAAAGTGCTCGGCATCGTAGACCACTTCGCGGTCGTTCTCCTTCAGGTGGCGGACCGTGTCGCGGATCATTGCCTGGTTTTCCTCAACCGTCGTGCGCAGCACCTCGGTCACGTGAAGGTCCCAGCTTTTTCCGAAAATCGTCACCACCGGCGTCTCCGCCTCCAGCAGTAAACGGACCTGCGGATCGTCCTCCACCTTCACGTCCGCGCGGCGGGTCGAGCCGAACGCCGCCAGCTTCGCGTGGCCCAGCTTCAGCTTCTTCGCCTCCTGGAAAAACTCGATGTCCTTCGGGTTCGATCCCGGCCAGCCGCCTTCGATGTAATCCACGCCGAAGGCGTCGAGCCGTTGCGCGATCCGCAGCTTGTCGAGCATCGATAGCTGGAAGCCCTCGCCCTGCGTGCCGTCACGCAGTGTGGTGTCGTAGAGTTGAACGGATTTCATGGATTCTGCCGGGAGGCCGGGATGTAGCAGCCTCCACCCCGCCCGGCAACCCACGATGCAGCCAGCCTGTGGATCGCCCACCCCGACGGAAAACGATGAAGCCCGCCCCGGAACGAATTCCGGGACGGGCTCTTGTCTTGCCTCCCTGAGAAATCCGTCAATCGCCCGCCGGCGCGTCCTCCGCGGGTGCGGGCGGGGCTACCTCCGGCGCGACTTCGCCCGCGTCGCGGAAACGTCCGCCTTGGAATCGCAGCCGGATGCCGCCGTCACCGAAGCTTTCCAGCGAACTGCCGAAATCGAGGCTGTCGATCCGCTGCCGCACGTCTTCCGGCGCGGCCGCCTTGTCTTCCTCGGTCTCGTAGGGGCCTTCCCACACGACCTTGCCGTCCGGACCGAAAACCTTGGCCTGCTTGCCGGAGCCATCGTTGTTGAGCTCCACGCTGCCGTTTTCATCCATCAACCGGATCGAGGATCCCATGCCATCCGACCGGAACTGCATGCCTTCCGAGCCCATGCTCATCTGGCGGCGCAAACGCTCCATCATGTGGTTGGGAAACGCCTGATCGATGTCAGGCATCGTCTCATCGAACTGGTCGAGCAACTGGAGGTTGCGCTGCAAGGCGTCGCGCAGCAGGTCGGCGTGGCGGTCCGGCAGCGAATTCAAGCCGCGGTCGGCCATCCCAAAGCCGGGATCCCGCAAGGGTGCCACGTCCGGAGCCTGCGGCCGCGGGCCGAGCACCACCTTGAATTCCCGGCGCTCGCCACCTTGGATGGCCTCGATGACCACTTCGTCACCGACGGCGCGGCCGGCAGTGATGTCGCTGATGTCCTGGCGCGCACCGATGGGCTTGCCATCGAGTTTGAGAATGATGTCGTTCTTTTCGAGACCCGCCGTCGCGGCAGGTCCTCCTTCGAGAATCTGGCCGATGATCACCCCTTGGCCGTTCTCCAGCTTCAGGTGCTCGGCGAGAAACTCGGGAACGTTCTCCAGCACCACACCGAGATACGGCTTGCCTGCTTGGAGAGCTTCCGGCTCGGCCACTTCCACCGCCCGCGGGGCGGCCTGAACGCGGCGCGGCGGGGCATTCTCGATCGTCGCCGGCGGCTGCTGCGGCGGGATCGGAGCGCGGTCGACCGGGGGCTCGATCGCCATGGCCGGGACCGTCGCCACGGATAGGGCGAGGATCGGGAAAAGCTTTGTCGTCATCTTCGGGTTCATCGTGTTCACTACTATAAGCGCAGTACCTCAGGATTCTCGTCTGCGCATGATTCCGTCAGTCCACCTGCTCGGGCAGCACCACGTATTCGACCCGTGGCACGGTCGTCTCGATCACCTGCCCCTGCTCGTTGAGCAGCTTCATGCGATCCAGAAAAGTCACTTTCACCACCCGCATCGGCTTGGCCTGGCGGTTGTAGCGCACGCCGAGGTCCTCGGTGCGGCGCACGGCGCTATCGATCGAGGCCGGCTGGAAATGACCCGCTGCCGGGAGCGCTGGCGTGGCCACCGACATCTCGCTGCGCACCGCCAGCGGAGTCTTGGTGTCCTGGCTGGCTCCGGGGCTCATCTTCACCGCCGTCCATGCGCCTGCCAGCGCCACTGCCGCCGCCGCGGCAAGCCACGGAAAACGGCTCGTCCCCGAACGTTCCACGGCCGCTGCCACGGGAAAGGGCACGGTTTTCGCCTCCGGCTGAAACGGTACCCGCTCCAGTGTGGCGGCCAGTTTTTCAGAAAGTGCCGCACTCGGCCGGTTCGGGCGCATCTGCCTCAGCCGCTCCTCGGTTCCTTCCGCCACCGTCTCATCGCCCATCGCCACCGCGAGGCAATCCAGCAGCACCGGATCGAGACGCCGGGGAACCAGCGATTTCAGCTCGTCTTCGAGGCGTTGGAGTTCGGGTTCCATGGCTTTCATCAAATCGAGAGGTCGCCCTTGCGTCGGGCACCGGAGAGCTTCTTCTTGAGGGCTTCAAGACCGTAGCGATACCGCGAGGCCGCAGTGTTTGGGGAAATATCGAGCGCTTCTCCGATTTCCGCGAAAGTCCGCTCGCCCCAGACTTTCATCACGATGACCTCGGCAAACTTCTTCGGCAGGTCCTTCAAGCCGCTCTCCAGCAGTTTCCGCGTCTCGTCGTCCGAGCCGTCGCCGTCGAACCAAGGATGGAACTCATCCTGCAGCTGCACGATCGAGTCCCCCACCACCTGATCCTCGCGGCGTCTGCGGCGGTCGTCCTTGCGGCCCAGATCGATCGCGAGCCGGCGCAGCGCCGTGTAAAGGTAGGGCATCCACGCCTCCTGGCCGCCGGAGAATTCGTTGGCTTCGATCTTATCGACCAGCTTCACCAGGGCATCCTGCAGGATGTCCTCGGCGTCTTGCTGGGAGCGCGTCTGCTGGCGGGCGAAAAGCAACAGCTTCGGGCCGTGCACGGAGAGCCACTCCCGCCAACTTGTCGGGGTGGTGTTGGAAATCATGGCAGGTTGAGGCGTCACCTGTAGTTCGGGAGGGTTCATGGCTCAAGCGACGCCTTTTTTGCGGATTGTCTAATTCTCCGGACCGCCGGGTATGAAACCGGCATCCATTCTTCCACACACTTCCGTTTCCGAAGCCACCACACAGCAATCCCGCTTCCAGCCCTCTCGATAGGGCGATGCCGATTTCACCCTCGCCTCACCTCCCGGCCAACGCCCGGCCGGTCGGCGAATCGGGATTCGCCGCGAGTTCCGCGGGCGTGCCTACCGCCACCACCCGGCCGCCGCGCTTCCCGCCGCCGGGGCCCAGATCGATGACGTGATCGGCCGCGCGGACGACGTCGAGCTGGTGCTCCACCACCAGCACTGTGTGGCCCGCCTCGCGCAGGCCGCGGAAGGCTTTCAGCAGCCGTTCCACGTCACCGAAATGCAGGCCGGTCGTCGGTTCATCGAAAAAGTAAAACGTGTGCGGGGCTGCTGGTTTCGCCAGCTCCACCGAGAGCTTCAGCCGCTGCGCCTCGCCGCCGGAAAGCGTGTCCGCCGCCTGACCCAGCCGCAGGTAGCCGAGCCCCAGGTCCTCGATCACTCCCAGCAGCGGCGCGAGCTTCGGCACCACCGCGAACACTTGCCGTGCCTCGGAAACGGACAGCTCCAGCACATCGGCGATGCTCAGGCCCTTGAACGCCACCTCCAGCGTTTCGCGGTTGAAACGCCTCCCCCCGCAGGCCCCGCACGGCACCCAGGCATCGGGCAGGAAATGCATCTCGATCCTCAGCCGGCCCGCGCCCTCGCAGCGCTCGCAGCGGCCGCCACGCGTATTGAAGCTGAACCGGCCGGGACCATACCCGCGTTGGCGGGAAAGCGGCAGTTTCGCGAACATCGCGCGGATCAGGTCGAATGCTCCGGTGAATGTCGCCGGGTTCGAGCGCGGACTTCGGCCGATCGGCGACTGGTCCACGATCACCGCCTTTCCGATGTATTCGAAGCCATCGATGCCGTCGTGCTCGCCCGGCCGGTCCGTCGCGCCGTGGAAATGACGCCGCATCGCCCGCATCAGGATGTCGTCCGCCAGTGTCGATTTTCCACTACCGCTCGGCCCGCACAGGCAGGTGATCGTCCCCAGCGGGATCCTCACATCCACGTTCTTCAGGTTGTGCTCCCGCGCCCCCCGGATCACCAGGTCATTGCCCCAGTCCAGACTGCTCTTCACTCCCCGCTCCGCACTCCGCGTTCCGCACTCCAACCACGCCTTCGTCGGCGATCCCTCCACCTCCGCCATCGGTCCGTTCGCCAGCAAAAATCCGCCCT
Organism: uncultured Haloferula sp.; assembly: GCA_965652295.1. Lineage (GTDB taxonomy): Bacteria > Verrucomicrobiota > Verrucomicrobiia > Verrucomicrobiales > Akkermansiaceae > Haloferula. Next base: position 63,658 of record CBFGTS010000006.1, read on the forward strand.
CCCTCCCCGCGCCCGGCCCCAGCTCCACCAGCCAGTCCGCCGCGCGGATCACCGCCTCGTCGTGTTCGACGACCACCACCGTGTTTCCCCGGTCGCGCAGCTCCTCCAGCGCCCCGATCAGCCGCCCGGTATCTTCCGCGTGGAGGCCGATGCTCGGTTCGTCCAAAACATACAGCACCCCCGTCAGCCCGCTGCCCAGCTGCGTCGCCAGCCGGATCCGCTGCGCCTCGCCGCCGGAAAGCGTGCCGCTCGCCCGGTCCAGTCCCAGATACCCCAGCCCCACGCGTTCCAAAAACGAGAGCCGCTCCTCCAGCTCGCTGACCAACCGTCCGCACACCTCCGCCCGATCCTGCGGCACCTGCACCCCCTGCAACCACACCAGCGCCTCTTCCACCGGCAAGCCGCAGAAATCCTGCACCCCGAGCCAACCGCCAGTCCCCTCGATCCTCACCGCCAGCACTTCCGGCTTCAGCCGTTTTCCAGCGCACACCCGGCACGGCCGGTCCGCCATCACCCGCGCGACCCGTCGCCGCACCGCCTCACTCGCCGCCGACCAGTACTTCCGCTCCGCCTCCACGCACAGGCCCTCGTATTTCTTCAACTGCGGTTTTTTCTCCGCGCCCATCTTCCACCCCGTCTCCAGTGTCCCGCCGGAGAAAAGCAACTCCTTCAGCTCCACCGGAAGCCCGGCGAACGCCACCCCTTCCACCCCGAACATCCGCTCCATCGCCTCCGCCTCCCGGGCGAACATCTTCTCCCGCTGCGACTTCGGCTTCCACCATCCTCGCACCGCCTCCGCCAACGGCTTTTCCGGATCGTCCACCAGCAGCGTCGGATCACAAAAACGCTCCGTGCCCAGCCCCTCGCACGCCGGACACGCCCCCAGATGCGAGTTGAACGAAAAATGCCGCGGGCTCAGCTCCCCGATCGTGAAGCCCGTCTTCGGATTCCGGTAGCTCGTCTGAAACGACCGCGCCTCCCACTCCGCCGACTCCGGTCGCTGGACGAGCACCCGCGACTCACTGCCGCAGATCCGCAGCGCCGTTTCCACCGAGTCCGCGATCCGCGACTCCGCTCCGCCGCGCACCACCAGCCGATCGACCACGATCTCCACCTCCCGCACCCGCTCCGGCCAGGCCGCCTCCACCTCATCCAGGTCCAGCATTTCCCCATCCACCCGGATCCGCACGAATCCCTGCCGCTTCAAATCCGCCACCAGCCGTGCCACCTCCGCCGCCTCCTCCCGCGGCACCGGAGCCAGCACCACCACCTTCGTCCCCTCCGGCTCCGCCGAAAGCGCCGCGACGATGTCCCCCGCACCCATCTTCTCCAGCCGCTCGCCCGTCGCCGGGTCATGCGGCGTCCCCGCCGCCGCCCACAGCACCCGCAGGTGCTCGTAGATCTCCGTCGCCGTCGCTACCGTCGATCGCGGATTCAGCCCGCCGCTCCGCTGCTCGATCGCGATTGCCGGGCTCAACCCCTCGATCGCATCCACGTCCGGCTTTTCCAGCTGATCGAGGAACTGCCGCGCATACGCCGAGAGCGACTCCACGAACCGCCGCTGCCCCTCCGCGAACAGCGTGTGAAACGCCAGCGACGATTTTCCGCTCCCGCTCGGCCCCGTCACCACCACCAGCTTCTCCCGCGGAATCTCCAGATCGAGGTTCCTCAAATTGTGCTGCCTCGCCCCACGAATCCGGATCACGGAAACGAGCTTCAAGTTTCACGCGGGCAGTTTCAAGTGATGAGGTGGCGGGCTTGAAACTTGAATCTTGAACCTCGAAGCTTGCCCCGTGCTCGCCCGATTCCTCGATCCCTCATTCTGCTCGCTGAAGATCTGCGGCGTCACCCTCGCCTCCGATGCGGAACAGCTCGCCGAACTCGGCGTCGATGCCCTCGGTGCCAATTTCTGGCCGCAATCGAAACGCTACCTCGATCCCGGACACGCGGCCTTCTTGAAGGACCTCGCCGGCCGCATCCTCCGCGTCGGCGTCTTCGTCAACTCCGGGCCCGACCAGCCCCGCCGGCTTTTCGAGGACGGCTACATCGACGCCGTCCAACTCCACGGCGATGAACCGGAAACCGACCTCCGTGCCCTCGCAGGGTCCGGCGTTCCCCTCATCCGCTCCGCCACCCTCGCCAACGCCCACGTCCCCGAGGTCCCCGCCGCACTACTGCTCGATGCCCACGCTCCCGGTATTTACGGCGGCACCGGCCAGACCATCGATTGGACTGCCGCCGCCGACTTCATCCGCCAGCACCCCCGCCTCTCCGTGATCCTCGCCGGCGGCATCGTCCCCGCCAACGCCGCCGAAGCCATCCGCCTCGTCCGCCCCTGCGCCATCGACACCGCCTCCGGAGCCGAGTCCTCCCCCGGCATCAAGGATTTCGAAAAAGTCCGCGCTCTTCAAAAGGCACTTTCCTGATTTGGAACGCGAGCTTCAGAGGCTGCTGAAACCGCAATCCGCTTGCATCTACAGCCAAGAGGCGTTTGATTTCCCGCGCCACTCCTTCATGCGCGGTTCTCCCATTTTTCGCACGTTCTTCCTCGTCCTCGGGCTCGCCCTCGCGGCCTTCGGCGTGCGTGAACTCACCCGCCCGGCCGCACCCGCTCCCCTCCGGGAAACTCCGGAGAAGGCTGCAGCCCCGGATCGGATTGAGATCCCCTTCGAGCTGACCCTCTCCGCTCCGGCCCGGGAAATCCTCATCGAATCTTCCGGCGACGCCCAATCGCTCGCCCCCGACCGCCAGGTCCTCACCGGCACCCTTTTCGCCGAGGACGACCATCCCGCCATTTTCGTGACGATCCGCTGGGCGGAAAACGATGGCAGCCCGCGTTTCGCCAAGCTCCGTCTCGAACCGCCCGGCTCCGCCACCCGAACCAAAATCTTCGACGCCACCGGCGATCTCGAAGACGTCTGGGAACCCCACCTCCACTGATCTTGGCTTCCGACCCCCACGAGTGCTGCAAGCATCACGACCACCACCACGAGCTGGTCGTCACGGATCTCTGCGTCCGCTACCGCCGCGTCACCGCGCTCAAGGACGTGAACCTCGCCACCTCCTGTGGCACCCGCGTCGCCCTCATCGGGGCCAATGGTGCCGGCAAGTCCACCCTCATCAAGGCCATCGCCGGCCTCGTCCCCCGTGCGTCCGGCAGCATCCGGTGGCGCGGCACCGCCGTCCGCCGTTGGTCGCGCGAGTTCGCCTACCTGCCCCAGCGCGAGGAGGTCGATTGGTCGTTCCCCATCACCGTCCGCGGCCTCGTCGAGATGGGCCGCTACCCCCAGACCGGCATGTGGGGCCGTTTCACGGAAAAGGACGACGACGCCGTCGAGCAGGCCCTCGCCACGCTCGACCTGCTCGACCTCGCCGACCGCCAGATCCGGGAACTCTCCGGCGGTCAGCAGCAGCGCGCCTTCCTCGCCCGCTCGATCGCCCAGGAAGCCCACGTCCTCCTGCTCGACGAACCCTTCACCGGCCTCGACCGTCGCGCCTCGCTCCAGCTCGGAGAGACCCTCCGCGACCTCGCCCGCGAAGGTCGGCTCATCATCGCTTCCCACCACGACCTCAACACCGCCCGGCAGCTCTTCGACCAAGCCCTGCTTCTCGCCACCCGCCCCATCGCCTTCGGCCCCGCCGCGGAGGTCCTGACGGAGGAAAACCTCGCCCTCACCTTCGACGGGCCCTCTTCCCTGCCAGTGGCATGACCAGAAGCCGCTCCATCTCCACGTGAGCATTGAACTACTAGACTCCCCGTTTTTCCAGCGCGCCCTCGCCGCCGCGCTCGTCATCGGCTTCGCGAATGGCTTCTTCAGCGGCTTCGTCGTGCTGCGCAAACACGCCCTCTCCGTCAGCGCCCTTTCCCACACGATGCTTCCCGGGATCACGCTCGGTATCGTCGTCGCCGGCGCGCTCACCCAGGCCAGCGCCTTTCTCGGCGCGCTTTTCGCCGCCCTCATCGTCGGTCTCGGCTCCGTCGCCGTCGCCCGCGGAAACCGGATTTCCCAAGGAACCGCGCTCGCCGTCATCTACACCAGCGCCTTCGCCGCCGGCGTCGCCATCCTTCCCCGGCTCGATACCCGCCACGAGCTGGAGCACTGGCTTTTCGGCGATATCCTCGCCGTCGGCACCGGCGACCTGTGGATCGCCCTCGGCATCGGCGGCACCATGCTTCTCACCGCCAACCTCCTGATGCGGCCGCTGCTGCTCACCCTCTTCGAACCGAACGTCGCCGCCGCCCAGGGCGTCCCGGTACGAACCATGCAGTACTTGGTCTTCGGCCTGCTCGTCCTCTCGCTCGTCGCCTCGCTCCAAGCCGTCGGCTGCGTGCTCTCCGTCGGCCTGCTCGTCGCTCCCGCCGCCACCGTTTCGCTGCTGACCGATCGCACCTCGCTGCTCTTCTGGGGCGGCGGCCTGCTGGGAGCTTCGGGGGCCGTCGGCGGCGTCCTCCTCGCCGCCTCCACCAACCTCGCGCCCGGTCCCGTCATCGTCATGGTGCTCGGAGCCTGTTTCCTCCTCGCCTGGCTTTTCAGCCCCAAATACGGGGCCGCGTTGCGCAAGCGCTGACCGCGGAACTGCGCATCAGCGGGCAGGTTTTCGGGCTTTCCATGGTCCGCACCTTCGGCGAAGTTCCCCGGCCGTTCATGAAGCCCGCCCTCTTTTTCCTGCCGCTCGTCCTCGTTGCCTGTGCATCGAAGGAGGCCGTTGTGGAAGAGCCCGCTCCGGCCCCCACCCCGTCGGAGGAAATTACTCCAGCGGTCGTCGACGAAGCGCCGCAGGAGCCTCTTCCCGCTCCGGGCGAGGACTTGGGCCTGCTGGAGCCCGAGGAGCTGACCGCCATGCCCGAAGACCGCGACATGCGCCCGACGGTCAATCCCGGCGAGGCAAACCCGATCATCGCCACGCCACCGGCCGGGCGGTGATCCGGCGGACCTGATCGACCCACTCCGCGAAAACGTAATCGCCGGAATATCAAATTAGGTTAAATATTCACCTGCTTTCACGAATCAGCCCCCGAACCGATTCACGAAAGCGTCCGCAGGTCCGCCCGCGTTCTGCCAAACCTGTTCCCACAGGCCGCATTCCTCGTTTTGTTCCCACAGATCATTCGGCACCCCGCTTCCGGAAAACCTCTCCTCGAGGCCCAGGAGCGGGGTTCGATGTTTCAGCGTCTCACGTTTCCCGGAAACGCCTCGCCGATCACCGCAGCTCCCCCTCGATCAGGAGCCGCCGGGCGTGGCGGAAGCAAGATCAGGAATCGATCCGCGTATGCGTGAGGGATGTCGAGTAGGTCCATCATCGTCACCCATGTCTCCCTGATCGCCGGTGCCCTGACCGCAGCGGGCGAGGAGAAGGTGTCCTATGACGACCACATTTTCCCTCTTTTCGAACAGTCGTGCCTGAACTGCCACAACCCGGACAAGACCAAGGGCGGACTCGATCTTTCCTCCTACAGCGGTGCGATGAAGGGCGGCTCGGGCGGAAAGATCGCCGAGGCGGGCGACCTGGACTCGAAACTCCTCGTCGTGGTCAGGCAGACCTCCGAACCGAAAATGCCGCCGGAAGGTGACAAGCTCGGCGACGACAAGATCGCCCTGCTGAAATCGTGGATCGAGGGCGGCCTGCTGGAAAACCAGTCGTCCACGGCGAAGAAGCCCTCGAAACCGAAGTTCGACCTCGCCATGTCCGCCGATCCGACGGCCAAACCGGACGGCCCACCGCCGATGCCGCAGCATGTCCTGCTGGAGCCGGAAGTCGTCGCCGATCGCGCCGCCGCCGTGCAAGCGATGGCGACCTCGCCATGGGCACCGCTGCTCGCCGTCACGGGACAAAGGCAGGTGCTGCTGTTTGATACTGGAGGCCTCGTACTAGCCGGCGTGCTGCCGTTTCCGGAAGGCGATCCAACCTCGCTCGCCTTCACTTCCAACGGTCGCTATCTCATCGTCGGCGGTGGCATCCCGGGAAAATCCGGCCTCACGGCGACCTTCGACGTCACCACCGGGGAGCGCCTGATGACCATCGCCAAGGAGTTCGATACCATCCTCGCCTGCGATCTGCGGCCGGAACTCGACGCTGTGGCCACCGGATCGCCTTCGCGCCGTATCAAATTCTGGAAAACCGACGACGGCTCGCAAGTCACCTCCATCAAGAAGCACACCGACTGGGTGACCGCGCTCGACTTCTCTCCGGATGGCGTGCTGCTGGCTACCGGCGACCGCAATGGCGGCGTGTGGGCCTGGGAGGCCGCGACCGGCAACGAATTCCACACCCTGCGCGCGCACCAGGCCGGGATCACCGCGGTGGCCTTCCGTGCGGACTCGAACGTGCTCGCCTCCGCCTCGGAGGACGGCACGGTGCGTTTTTGGGAAATGAACAACGGCGGGGAAATCCGGAAGATCGACGCCCACCCCGGCGGTGCGCTCGGTTTCTCCTGGGCGCGCGATGGCTCCTTCGCCACCTGCGGGCGGGATGGAAAAGCGAAGCTGTGGAAGCCGGATTTCAATCATCGCCGCGACATCGGCGAACTGCCCGATCTACCGGTGACCATCGCACTGGCTGCCGATGGCAAACGCGCCTTCATCGCCTGCTACAACGGCCAGGTGCTGGTGCACGACGTGGAGAGCGGGAACAGGATCGGCGGTTTCGACTCGAATCCTCCAGCGATCGAAACCCGCCTGATCGCCCTGCGCGAGGACCTCGACCAGCAGCCCCAGCGGATTGCCGAAGCCACCCGGGCGCGGGACGAAGCCCGGCGGTTGGCGGATGAAGCGCGCTTGTCGCTGGCAGCCCTGGAACAGAGGAGAACCAAATCCGATGCAAAAGCCGCGGAAGCCGACCGGCTGCATCAGGAGAAACGGGCGGAACTCGATACCCGTCAGGCCGAACTCGAACCGCTGGCCAAGGAACACGACGCCCTCTCGCAAGCCGTCGCCGAGGCCGGCCGCCAGTCGGACGAAAAGCGGGCTGCGCTTGCTTCCCTAATGACTTCTCTTGAGGACGCACGCATACGCGTGACCGCCACAGAGCAGGACACTCCGGAGTTCGATGTTTCCCAGCAGGAGCTTTCCGACCTTGAGCGGCAACATCGCGAAACGTCCGAACAGCTCGCCTCCTTGGAAGCCCGGCGTCAGGCTTCGCAACAGCAGCTCGGCGAGCTGAACCCGCGAATCACCGGCCTGGAGGCACAGCTTGACACGACGAAGCAGTCGGTGGACGAGAGTCATCGGGCGCTGGAAGCCTCCAAGACGGAAGCGGAGGACACTCGGAAGGAGCTGGAGGCAAAAAGCAACGAATTCGAGCAGCGGCGAAAATCACTGGAGGAGCAGGAAGCCAGGCTCACCTCGGAAACGAAACGCCTCGAAGCGCTGCGCCGCGACCAAGCTCGCTGGGCGTCGGCCGCGATCAGCACGCAAGCCCTCCGGACCCGGGCCGAAGCAGCCACTGCCATGACCGCCGCGGAAGATCTCGCCCGACAATTCGATGCCGCCCAATCCGGGTTCCAAGCCTTGGTGACGTCGCTTCAAGCCGCGCGCGCCGCGGGCGAGGCGGAGGTTCACAGACGGGAAGAGGGGCTCCGGCAGGCGGAGTCCGATCTGATGAAACTGGGCAAACGCGTCGGCGAGGCGCTTTCCGAGGCCGATCGTCTCCAGCGGGAGGCCGACCGTTTGCAATCCGAATACCGAGCCTCGCTGGGACGACCGGAATAGCCGCCGCTTCAAGCGCCTTGGGGCGACGGAGTAACCGGCTCGTCGATGGCCCGGTAAGTGACCTTTCCGGTTTCCGGATTCACAAAGAAAAAGATATACGAGCGGATGCCCTTGTCGATCGGCCAGCGGGTTTTGCTGATCGTGCGGTCCCCGGTTTCCTCGCGGACCCCGAAGCCGACGTTGTAGTATTTCCCGTTCACCGGACCCTTGGGTCTCAGGAACGTGCCCTTTCCCGGAAGGAGGGCGAAGCGGGCGTCACCCACATATCCCATCACGCCTTTGTTCGAGTGGTTGTGGAAATACACATCTCCGATTTTGAATTTCTCGTTCACCGCGGGGATCACCACGGATTCGTAACCGCCTTCTTTGGACGGGAGGAGGAGAACGATGAACTGATCTCCCTCTTCGGGGAGTTCCACTTTCGCCAGCTCAGTGGCGGCGTCCGCCGGCTTCAGTCCGAAGCTTCGCGCGGGAGCCTTGATCGGTTCGCTCACATGATTGACCGGAAGCACGAAAGGATCGCTCGTCTTTTCACCCGCCACCAACACCACCGCTCCCAGGTCCTTCGGAGTGCGTTCGGCCAACAGCCTTACCTGGAGCCCTTTCCCGCCCGCTGTCTGAGCACTCAGGGGCGTGGTCAACAATGCGGAAAACAACAAGGCGAAGAGGAATCGGAACATGATTTGGGAATCTAGGCTCAAACTTCGTCGGGATGCAACCAGCGGAACGAGGTCATCGTGAATCGACGCCCGAAGTCCTTGCTGGCCTCGCCGCGGAGGTCATCGAGCTCGGTCTCCGGCTCATCCGTCGGATCAAGGTAGTCCTTCTGCCGTTCGACGGTCGCCTCACACCATGCACGGGCGACCACTTTTCCGTTTTTCGCCAACGATTCCCCGTAGGCGCGGATGACGAACGTGTCCGAGCGCACGGAAAGCAACGGCGCGATCGGCGTCAGAATGTCAGCCTGTTTGACGAGCCCCGGTGCGCCGAAGGCCTTCGGTCCTTCCTCCGCCTCCGAGAAGGCGAACACGCTTGCCGCCGAACGATCGACCGAGCGTGAGCCACGGTTGAAACCGCTGTTGATGCCGACTTCGTCCGAGTCGAGCGCGCTTTGGATGGCACCGCAGCGCGCGAAATCCTCATCGCTTCCCGGCCTCCGATTCACGAAGTCCGCGAGGCTGAGAAAAGGACCGCGTTTCCTGACCTCTCTCACGATGGCGTAGGCGAGGCTCTCGATCTCGTCCTCCGACAACTCGCGACGCCCCACCCACTGGCTCGGCTCCGTCAGGTCGAGGTTGTTCGAGCCATCACACAGCTCGTCCTGAGGCGTTAACAAGCCGGAAACGGGCACCTCCTCTCCAGCCGTCACCCGCTCCTTGCCGTCCATGTCCTGCACCACCACCGGCTGTTCCCGGAGCCCGCCCAACAGGGATTTCCAGGCCTCGACCGAGGTCGAGTTGACATTGAACATGCCATCCACCTTGAGCAGGCTGGCGACCAGAAAAGTGGCATCATCGTTCGGCTGGGTGCCGCTGATAAGGTCGCCGACCACGGACGTGGCATCCTCGTTTCCGAGGTTGGGCCGGTACCGGACCACCGGCAGGTTGGCATCACCACTGAAGAATTCTTCCGCTACTTCACGTTGAGAACGGGACCCGGCAAAGCCCGGCCCGGTCTGGGGCGCGATGCCCGAAAAGAACCATTCGTCCCACAGGGCCAGATTCGCGAGATACGAATGGTCGGCCATCGGGCGGCCGCCGGGAAGGCTGCCCTCGGTCTCGCTCGAATCCATCATCGGAGGAGCCATCGAGTTGCCGATCGCGTGAGCGATCTGTGGCAGGAGCGGTTCGCGAGCGCTGAGGGCCGCATAGCCATACGGCGGACGCTGGGTGATGAAGCCGTTCGCGAAAGAATGCTGGAGTGCTCCCAGGGAAACGATCGGCTCGCGGGGCACCGAATGAGTAATGATCGTGTTGGTTCCCGTCTCGGCGGTGAGGCCCCCGCCGTAGTAACTCCGACCCTGCTCATCCACTTCGATCTTCCCCTCCTTCCAGCTGATGATCGGCTGGACCCGGTACTCATACGGCAGGATGGCCCGCTCCTGCTCGGACATGTCATAAAAATCGACATGATGCGCCTTGGGATTGAACCGCGACAAGATGCGCGTGCCCATTTGCGCGTCCACCTCGGTCTTGGCTTCGAATGAAAAGACCATGAAGGGTGCCTTGTCGGACAGCAGCTGGCTCAGACTCAACGGCCTTGCCTGCCCGGCGGTGAGCGGCGGGAAGACATCGGGAAGGCGGTTGGCGTAAAGCCGTTCCCTTGGGTTCTTGGTGCCGGGAGTTCCCTCTCCCCGGGTCTGTCGTCGCGCCGCTCTCTTGTTCCCGAAATCGTAGTCGATATAGATCCCACCCACGCCAAGGCTGTTGGCTCCTCGATCTTCGCCCATATAGAACTCGTGGTGCGTCATCGAGAAATGGCGAGTATGGGCCGGGCCTCCGGCAAGGGATCGACCGCTCCGGCTCGTCGCTCCAGCCGTCAGATCGTTAGCCCGCGCGGTGTAACGGACCACCGAGTTGCCGGCGAGATCAATGGGATTCCCATTCAGATCCCGCAGCGGAAGGGAGACCCCTCCCTCGTAGTGGAATCCCGCCCCGGCGAGCAGGTTGTGGTTGGTCTGATTGTTGGCATTCACGATCGTCGGGCGATTCTGGGAAAACCTCACCACCTCTCCCGGCTTCATGACAAGTTGCTCGCTGCGACCAATCACCAAGGACAGGTAGTTGTTGTCACTGTTGGCGGTGATTTTCCCCCCGGAAAGGGTGGAAATCAGGGGACATCGCCGGGGAGCGCCGGCACCCACCTCAAGATAGAGATCGTAGGGAACCTGCCAGTATTTCACGGAGAAGATGTTATTCCTCGGCAATACCACCGGCACATCGAGCGGATTCCAGAGAGTGATGACCGGATCTCCGACGAGATGCAGCCGGTTCACAGTCTGGCCATTGGAAGCCGTCACCCGCCGCGCTTCGAAGGAGAGGATCAACTGGTAGCTGAGCACCACGGGCTGCTTGAAATAGTAGAAATCGTCGCGCTGAGCCTGGGCGGCGTTGACCGGCAACTGGAGGTACGGAGTGTCGGCTCCGATACGTCCGCCCGTGGTATACTGCGGCCCCGGCCCCTCACTCAGGTCGCTGTGAAGTTGATAGAAAGCCGTGAGTTCCTCGAAGTTCACGCCGTCCTCCCTGTTAACCTCATAAAGAGCTTCTTTCGACGACGCACCGACCGAGCGTTCCAGCTCCATCGAGAGATCCTTGCGGAAGCCCCCACGCCGGACATCCACCAGCAGCCCCGTCGAGTGTCCCGCGAGGTCGTGAAAAAGCGGACCGGCTTCCGCAGGCGATGACGCCAGCAGCCCCGCCTGTTTCCAGCCGGTCACCTTCGCCAGCCGCGGATCATAGGGAGCGAGGTCCGAAAAAGGCTGCTCTCCGATCGCCTCTGCGAGTTCCACCGCATCCCGCGGAGTTCCCTGCAGCTGGTTGCGAGCCAGTGACTTCACCTCCGGCCGCTCCGTTTCCGGTGCGGTGACCGACGCTTTCAGGCCTTGATCGCCCACCCACCAGGCGATGCGGGGTCCCTCCGCTCCGTCCAATCTCACCGTGGGCACTTCGACCCGCGCCTCCCGCCGGTCTCCGATCGTTCCTTCCCCCACCAATTCGATGCCCTCCTCCGCTGCCCCATCAGGAGACTCCTCATCCTCGACTGCCAGCGTTTCCCCGGAAACCAGCCACGAACGGAAGTCCGGGTCAGGGCGCTGCGCGAACTCGTCTCCCCAGGAATCGTAGACCCCCGTCCAGTGACGTCGACCTTCCACCGCCGAAGGAGAATCCCCGTCGGCCGAGTCGGAGCGCTGGTCGGAGGAAACCGTGATCCGTCGATCGGGGCCGACATGCTTTTGAAGTTGCCCGATCGCCATCATCAATGCCATTCGCGCATTTGATCTGGCCTCGGCCAAATCCCCGTTCGCACTCGAGTTCCGCAGGGAAATGGTGGACAGAGACAGCAGCCCCACACCGAGAAGGGTGAGGAGAACGGTCAACGAAATCACGATGATCAAGGCAAATCCTCGGGCCGCGTATGGACGCGCCGTCCTTGGGTCAGCAGGCTTCGCCCCGGGCGCACCGATGGCGGGTGATTCGGGTTTTTTCGCTATCATGGGTTTTACGCGAGGTTACCGGGAACTCGCGCCGATCCCCCGCGGGCTACGGGAGACGAACGCGAACGATCCGACCACTAGTCGTATCATGGCACTTAAGGGAACATCCGGTGCCCTTCACAACCATCCTCGTGCGTATAGTTTATTCTGATTTGCGCAGTTCCTTGTCGCAGCAGGGAAAAAGCCGACATACGAAGTAAAGACATCTCCAGGAGCCAAGCGACCCACTCGAAGAGGCCGATCTTCTCCGACACCTTGACTTCCCCCACCTCCCCGTCACTATTCCCCGAAACGACAGGGGTGCCCGCGCGACCGGCGGGCCGAGATTTTCCTCCGCGCGGAAAAGACCCTCCGAACCTGATGCGGGTCGCGCCGCCGTAGGAAGTCGAATCCGTTTCTCCCTCCGACGGCCACGCTTCCCGCGTGGCCTTCGTCATTTCAACCACCAGCCTACCTCGAGTCCATGAATCCCCAAGACACGCTCACTCCGGAAAACGCCCACCGCCGCTCGGATTACACGGGCAACTTCGTCGAGGAAATCGACAACTCGGACGAAGTGGCCGCGATCGAACAGGATCCAACCGTCTTCCCGAACTCCAGCCGCGTCTACGTGAACGGCAGCTTGCACGGCGACGTCCGCGTTCCGATGCGGGAGATCCGCCTCGCCGACACCGAGTATCCGGACGGAACCAAGGTCCCGAATGCGCCGGTGCGCGTTTACGACTGCTCCGGACCGTGGGGTGATCCGTGTTTCGAAGGCGATGTCACCCAAGGCCTGCCCGCATTGCGCCGCGACTGGATCCTCGCCCGCGGCGACGTCACGGAATACGAGGGCCGCAACGTCAAGCCGGAGGACAACGGCTATCTTTCCGACGCCCACGCGGAGAAATACAACGAGAACAAGGCGGCGAAGAACAAGCTCAAGGAGTATCCAGGCCTGAAGCGCAAGCCCTTGAAAGCCTCCGACGGCCATCCCGTCTCCCAAATCTGGTATGCCCGCCAAGGGATCATCACTCCGGAAATGGAATACGTCGCGATCCGCGAGAACCTCGGTCGGCAGGAGGAATTTAAAACGATCTGCGACCAGTATCCGTCTCCCGCCGACGCGCCCGCGGAAGTCCGTGAACGGATGGCGCAGCTCTGCTCCACGCCCGAGGGCTACAACATGCCCCGTCCGTCCGAGATCGAGCCGCACCGCCAGGTCCCGCGCAACGTGATGCACCACCAGCACCCCGGCCAAAGCTGGGGCGCGCAAATCCCTCCGGTCATCACGCCCGAATTCGTCCGCTCCGAAGTCGCCCGCGGACGCGCGATCATTCCGGCGAACATCAACCACCCGGAAAACGAGCCGATGATCATCGGCCGCAATTTCCTCGTGAAAATCAACGCCAACATCGGCAACTCAGCCGTCGCCTCGACCATCGATGAGGAGGTCGAAAAAATGCGCTGGGCCACGAAATGGGGAGCCGACACCGTGATGGACCTCTCCACCGGCAAAAACATCCACGCCACCCGCGAGTGGATCCTGCGTAACTCGCCGGTGCCCATTGGTACCGTGCCGATTTATCAAGCGCTCGAAAAGGTGAACGGCCGCATCGAGGACCTCACCTGGGAGCTGTACCGCGACACGCTGATCGAGCAGGCCGAACAGGGCGTCGATTATTTCACCATCCACGCCGGCGTGCTGCTGCGCTTCGTCCCGCACACCGCGAAACGCATGACCGGAATCGTCTCACGCGGCGGCTCGATCATGGCCAAGTGGTCGATCCACCACGGCAAGGAGAACTTCCTCTACACCCATTGGGACGAGATCTGCGACATCTGCGCTGCCTACGATGTTTCCTTTTCCATCGGTGACGGACTCCGCCCCGGCTCGATCGCCGACGCCAATGACTACGCCCAACTCGCCGAGCTGGAGGTCCAGGGCGAGCTGACCCAGCGCGCTTGGGAGAAAGGCTGCCAGGTCATGAACGAAGGTCCCGGCCACGTGCCGCTGCACCTGATTCAGGAAAACATGCAAAAGCAGATCGAATGGTGCCACGAGGCCCCCTTCTACACGCTCGGGCCGCTCACCACCGACATCGCTCCGGGCTACGACCACATCACCTCGGCCATCGGTGCGGCGAACATCGGCTGGTACGGCTGCGCGATGCTCTGCTACGTTACGCCCAAGGAACACCTCGGTCTGCCCAACCGCGACGACGTCCGCGAAGGAGTCGTGACCTACAAGCTCGCCGCCCACGCCGCCGATCTCGCCAAGGGCCACCCCGCCGCGCAGATTCGGGACAACGCGATTTCCAAAGCCCGCTTCGAGTTCCGCTGGCGCGACCAGTTCGCCCTCGGTCTCGATCCCGCCAAGGCCATCGCCTTCCACGACGAAACCCTCCCGGCCGAAGGTGCCAAAACCGCCCACTTCTGCTCGATGTGCGGCCCGACCTTCTGCTCCATGAAGATCACCGCCGACGTCCGGAAATACGCCGAAGAGAACGGCTACCTGGAATAGCAATGATCATTTGATGGTTTTCGACCGCCTTTTGCTCTCCCATGGACGGCGACGGCATTCTCGGGCAAAGGCGTCCGGAAATGCGGCGGTCGCTGGAATTCGCCCGGAACCCATAGAAAACGGGTGGCTGGACCGTGGGCAGTCGCTCGTTCTCCGCGTCCCCTCGGGCTCGCTCCCGAGGAGCCGAATTACGTTCTGAACCCCCAGCATCCGGATTTTTCCAAGCTCGTTCTTGGCGAGGGCAAGGTGTTCCATTTCGATTCCCGGCTCTGAACCATGTCAGCCAAAGCCCATCTCATCCGGCACGTGCGCGAGGCGCTGGCCGAGCGCTTCGCGAAAATGGAAGCCGCCGCCCGCGACGCCCACGCCGCAGCCAGCGATCCGGACTCCAAGGCGGAATCGAAGTACGACACCCGTAGTTTGGAGGCCTCCTATCTTGCCGCCGGCCAGGCCCAGCAAGTGAGCGAGATGGCGGGAGCGGTCGCGCGCTTCAGTAATTTCGAAGCCCGGGATTTCGATCTGACCGATGCCATCGAAACCGGTGCCCTCGTCGAGGTGACCGGTGAGGAGGATTCCGCCTGGTATCTGCTCGCTCCGGCGGCCGGGGGACTGACCGTGGACTACGATGGCCTCGAAATCACCGTCCTGACACCGGCGAGTCGGCTCTATCAGGCCTTGCTCGGCAAGACCCTCGGCGACGAGGTGGACGAAGGATTCGTCACCGAGCTGCGGTGAACCTCAGGGGTTCACCTTCTTCACGAAGCAGGCCTTCAGGGCGATGGCCATGTTGTCCATGCGGCAGGAAATCTCGTGGTCGCCCTCGACGAGGCGGATCGGCTTGGATTTGGTGCCGCTTTTCAAAACCTCAGAGGAGCCCTTGAGTTTCAGGTCCTTGATCATTGCGACGATGTCTCCATCGGCCAGCACGTTGCCATAGGCGTCTTTCACCACCCGCGCCTCTTCGGGCTTCTCCCACTCGTGGCCGCAGGTCAGGCATTCGAACTTGTTCTCGTGCGCGATGACTTCATCCATCGTGCAAAGCGGGCATGCGGGGTGACTCATGGGCAGGAAGAAGAGGGAAAGATCCCACCCATGGCAAGAGCCCGCATCCGCTGTCAGTGGCATGATCGTCCCGATCATGAACGAACGGGCATGAACCATGCCTTGAGCAGTTCGACTCTTCGACAAGAACCGACACTCCGGACCCCGCCGGCCGCGGGACCACCGATAGGCGATCCACAACCGCCACGAAAAAGGCGGGGCATGCGCCCCGCCTTTGAAAAGCAGTGTTGCGGCCGCGGCTTACTTGCCGCTCTTGAACTTGCAGGTGCCGTAGATGGCGTCGTCGCCCAGTTCTTCCTCAATGCGGAGGAGCTGGTTGTACTTCGCGATCCGGTCCGAGCGGCTCATCGAACCGGTCTTGATCTGGCCGCAGTTGGTGGCGACAGCGAGGTCGGCGATGGTCGCGTCCTCGGTCTCACCGGAACGGTGGCTCATCACCGCGGTGTAGCGGTTTTCCTTGGCAAGCTCGACGGCGTCGAAGGTCTCGGTGAGGGAGCCGATCTGGTTCACCTTGACCAGGATCGAGTTGGCAACGCCGAGGTTGATGCCCTTCTGGAGGAACTCGACATTGGTGACGAAAAGGTCGTCGCCCACGAGCTGGACCTTGTCGCCGATCTTGTCGGTGAGGGCTTTCCAGCCATCCCAGTCGTCTTCGGCGCAACCGTCCTCGATCGAGTCGATCGGGTATTTCGCGCAAAGCTCGGCGAGGTAGGCGGCCTGCTCGTCGGAACCACGCTTGGCTCCACCGTCGCCTTCGAACTTGGCGTAGTTGTAGATGCCGTCGGCGAAGAACTCGGAAGAGGCACAGTCGAGGGCGAACTTGATGTCGTCGCCGACCTTGTAGCCGGCTTTTTCGACGGCCAGGGAAATCGTGTCGAGCGCGTCTTCGGTGCCCTTGAAGGTCGGGGCGAAGCCGCCTTCGTCACCCACGGCGGTGCTGAGGCCGCGGTCGTGAAGAACTTTCTTGAGGCTGTGGAACACCTCGGCCCCCATGCGGATGGCTTCCGAGAAGGACGGCGCGCCCACGGGGCGGATCATGAATTCCTGGAAGGCGATCGGCGCGTCGGAGTGCGAGCCGCCGTTGATGATGTTCATCATCGGCACCGGCAGGACCTTGGCGTTCGGGCCGCCGAGGTATTTATAGAGCGGCATGCCGAGCTGAATGGCGGCTGCCTTGGCGACGGCCATGGAAACGCCGAGGATGGCGTTGGCACCGATCTCGCCTTTGGTCTTGGTGCCGTCGATGGCGAGCATCGCGGCATCAATCGAGGCCTGGTCGGTGGCATACATGCCGCAGAGGGCGGGAGCGAGCTTGCCGTTGACGTTGTCGACGGCCTTGAGGACGCCCTTGCCGAGGAACTTCGACTTGTCGCCGTCGCGCAGTTCGTGGGCTTCGTGGGCTCCGGTGGAGGCACCGCTGGGGACAGCGGCGCGGCCGATGGCGCCGCCTTCGAGGTGGACATCGACTTCAACGGTCGGATTGCCCCGCGAATCGATGATCTGGCGGGCGCGGATTTCTACGATGGTGGTGTCGTACATGATGGGATGCAATTTTTCAGGAGGCGTAGGGTGCGATCGATTCGACGGTCCAGACCTTCATTTGGTCGGTGTCGTGATCGCGGATTTCGACGCGGTCGCCGACTTTCTTGTGCAGAAGGGCGGCACCCGCCTCGGAAAGGTAGGAGACAATGTTCTTTTCCGGATCGGAATCCCACGCACCGAGCACGGTATGCTTCGCGTGTTCTCCGGTTTCGGACACGAGGGTGACGATGGTGCCGATGTTCACCGCGCTCGCATCGGGATTCTTGAAATCAGTGCCGCGGGCGCGATCGAGTTCCTTTTGGAGTTCGGTTTTCCGCCGCATGAGAACCTTCTGCATGTCCTTGGAGGACTTGTATTCGAAGTTCTCGCGCAGGTCGCCGTAGGAGCGGGCGATGGCGATGTCCTTGGTGTTCTGGGGAATCCGGTTGCGGAGGAGGTCGTCCATTTCCGCCTGCTTGCGCTCAAGGCTGGCCCAGGAGACGACGAGCGGCTCCTCGCGGCGGCTGTGGTTGCCACTGACCAGCTCGCCGGTTTCCGGCTTGGCCTTGATGATGCGGGCCATCAGCGACTTGCGGTCGAGGTCCGCGAAAACCGGGCATTCCAGCAGGCGGCGGGCGAAGTTGCGGGCCTCGGTCGCGCCCATCTCGGCAACGATGTCGGCGAGCAGCCCCTTGTCATCGCCGAGCAGGCTCTGAAGACGGGTGGTCTTGCGCGGGCCGTCGGAGAGATGGTCGGTCTCCAGAAGATTGAGGATGGCGGCCCCAACTTCGGGTCCGAACACGCTCTTGGTCAGCCCTTTGCGCTCGCGGATGACCCAGATCAGAGGGTCGGGCCCGAGCGAGCGGCGCGCCAGCGAGCCTTGGAGGTGAACGAGCAGTTCGTCGGTCTGGCCGCGCTCGTCGATGATGCGAGCGATCTCGGCCACGCCGCGAGTGCCGACGGAGTCGAAAATACCGAGCAGCACCTCGACCCAGCGGTCGCCGAAGGCTTCGGGGAAAGCGTCGTAAATGGCGCGTTGCCGGGCGGTGGGGAGGCTACCGACTTCATCGCCGAGGCGGGCTTCTTCCGCCAGCAGCAGGTTCGGGAGGCGGAGCGCGTCGTCCTTGAGGGCGATCGTCTTGATTCCGGCGATCAGTTCGTCGCGCAGTGAAAGAAGCTCGATTGCCAGACCGAGCTGCATGCGGGTGCCCTTCTTTGCGGCGTCATCGACCGTTTCAAGCACCGGCAACAGGATGTCGGGCCCGCTCTTGAAGAGCGACAGGTCGGAAACGATCGCCTCCAGCGCCTTTGACATCGACTTCAGGTCGCGCGCTTCCTCGAAGTCGCCGATCAGCGCCGCGGCGGGCGAGATGTCGGAATTCCGCAGCGTGAGCTGCTCGGTGCGGCGGCCGGGGACGATGACCCGCTTGCTTTCGCGGAGAGCCCGCTTGGCGGCATCCCACCACTTTTTGAACCCGGCCTCATCGACCACCGTGCCGGAAAGCTCACGCTCAAGGGCATCGACGGTCATCGCGCCGTCGTGGCTTTCGAGCAGGAAGATGACGAGCGCCACCGGATCGCTGGCGGCAAGCGCGCGGAGGTGCTCGATGCTCTCCACTTTTTTCGCACGGAAGTCTTCCTCAGGCAGCGATTGGGTCCTCTGCAGGGCGAACTGCAGGTCCATCTGCTGTCCGCGCTGATGTTCAAAGTCGATGGTCAGCTTCTTCGCAGGCAGGTCCCAGTCGATCACTTTACCGGCGCCCCACGCGGAGTGGAGGAGGAATTTTCCCGGAGCCACCTGATCGAGGCGCTCGGCGAGGGCGGGTTGAATTCTTCCGGCTTCGACGAGTTTTTCCAGATCGGGATGCATCGCGGGAGAACGTGAGAAGACCGCCCGCAAAACGCAAGGCCCTTCCCATCGAAAGCTCCCGGGGCGTGTCAGCGCTACTCGCGGGCAGCGGGCACGACCACCCGCGGACGCGGTCGGCGGCTCCAGTGACGGTCTTCGGTGCGGTTGAGCCCGCGGATCAGAGCCTCCACCGAGGAGCGCCAGGCGGGTGGTACGGCCGCACCCTCGCCACGAACAGGGCCTTCGTAAATAACGTGGGCGTCGGCATCCCGGATCACCACCACGAATCCTTCCTCTTCCTTCGTCAGCCGCGCGGTGCTTCCATCCTCGCGCGAAACCTCTGCCACGCTCGACTGCGGATAAACGACCGTCTTCGGCATCCCGGGCACACCCGGAGGGACCAGCGTGACATCCATCGGGGAAACAGGAGCTTCGAGCTGCATTTCCGGCATTTCCTCCAACGTCAGCTCCAGCGTCACCTTCTCGCCGGAACGCATCACCGCGAGCTTCACCGTGTCGCTTTTCCCATACATCCGCAGCAAGGTCGCGAACTGCGCCTCGTTCACCAGCAGCTGGTCATCGAGCATCCACACGATGTCATACGGCTTCACGCCGGCTTCCGCCGCGGGACCGCCCGGGAAAACCTTCTCGACCAAAAATCCGATGCCCTCCGGCAGCCCGGGCGCGTGCGCACGCATCTCCGGAGCCAGCGGGCTCACGGAAAAACCGACCCACACGTGACGAGCCGGCTGCGCCGGCGCGGCCTCCTTCTCCTCGGCGGAGACAGGAGCCACGGCGATCAGCGCGACGATAGGAAGAAGAAGGTGGAAAAGCGTCTTCATCGTCAAAACGTGTTCACCGGCAACATCACCCACTCCTCGCGCGGGTGCAGCACCCTCACGGTCTGCCCCGTGGCTTCGTCGTGAAAGCGTTCCTCGTTCACCACCTTCACGTGCCACCCTTGGAGGAGCGAGCCGTTCTCGTCCAACCACTCACCATCCCGCTCGGCGGAAACCACGCCTTCGCTGGAGGAAACCAGCTGCATGGCAGGAACCACCGCCCGATCCGCCACCTCCGGCGCATCCGGCTCCGGCAAGGTATGCCAGGCCAATGCCGCCGCACCCGTGACCGCGGCGGCCATTCCCGAAATCCTCCACCACGGCCACCTTCTCGTCTCCTCCACCCCGGCCAGGGAGTCGATCATGGCGTCCATTTCCCGAGCACCGCGGTCGGTGAAACCGCGGGGAACCAGCGATTCGCGGAGCATTTGCTCGATACGATCCACCTCATCCATGGCCGGCCTCCTTCGTGCGTTGCATTTTTTGCGCGAGCTGCTCCAGCGCGTAGCGGTAGCGCGAGGCGGCCGTGTTCGGCGAAATCGCCAGAGCTTCCGAGATTTCCGCAAAGGTCAGGCCGCCCCAGATCTTCATTGTCACCACCTCGCGCAGCTTGTCGCTGAGCTTCGCCACCTCGTCGCGCAGGTGCTTCGCGTCCTCGTCGTCCTCCAGCGCGGGGTCGAGCCAGACGTCGTCAAAATCGTTGAGGTAGACCACCGACTCCTCGCGCTTGCGGCGACGCGTTTCCGAACGATGCCGGTTCAGCCCCGCAAAGCGGATCGTGGAAAACGCCAGTGGCAGGTCCGGCGGACGTCCGCCCTTTTCCTCCTGCACGGTCCACAACCGCATCACCGCCTCCTGCACCAGGTCCTCCGCGTCCGCCTGGCAAGGAGCCCAAGACCGCGCGAAGGCGAGCAGCCGGTGACCGTTGTCGGCCATCCACTGCTTCCATTCGCGGGCGCGCTGCTTCCTCATTCGTAGGGAAAATGCCGCCCGGACGTCCGTTTGTCTGCAAAATCTTTCGCCCCCCACCGGGGCAAATAAGCGCCGCCGGAAGGACCTTCCGACGGCGCTTGGATTTGGATTCCGGAAAAACCGCAAATCACTCCACGAGGATCACCCTGAAGAACACCCGTGGCTGACCGTCGAATTCCTCGAATGCCGTCAGATCGATGTCCACGGCGGTCGTTCCTCCCGCCGCCACGATGTTCGGCTCAACCGGGATCCAGGTTTGCAGATCGACCGAGGCTTCCACCGTGTAGGTTTCACCAGAGGTGGACGAGAAGCTGAAGCTCGCGTTCGTGATCGGACTCCCCGTCAGCGCGAAGGCGGAGATGCGGAAGTCTGGATCGGTCGGAACCACTCCTCCTTGCTCCACCAGAGGAATACCACTCGTCGTCGACACCGTCGTCCCGGAGCCCTTGGTAAGGAGCGGGTAGTTGAAGGTGCGGTCGGCGGCCGATGCGCCGATCACTTCCCAGAACGATCCACCTCCGCCTTCATAGACGAGAGTCTGGATGCGATACTGACCCACTTCCAGATCCACGCTGACCAAAGTCCGGCTATTGCCGGTGCCCGTCTCGACTCTCACCGCATTGTTCACCGTGCTTCCCGGCGCCGTGGTCAGGGCGGCGATCGCGGGTAGGGCGGTGAATACAATCGAATCGATCGTCGGGTCCGTGGTTCCATTGTGACCGTAGATATACATGTAGCCCCCGTCGTCACCTTGGAAGCCGAGGTGATAGGTCCCAGCCTGCGTGATATCCAGGATCCCTGTTGCCCGCATCGCGTAGTCATTGTCTCCGGCAGGGGTGTTCAGCGGCCAGGGATTGGTCGGGGTGAACGAGCCCTCAGGTCCGTCCTCGGGATCCCGGAAGTCGAGGAAATCCCAAGTGCTGATCGCATTAGCTGGCTGGGGATCCATCGCAAGCGTCGCGTCGATTCGAGCCTCCGCACCAGCGATGGTGAAATCGAAGGTTCCTGAACTCGGCAGAGAACTTTCGACCGTCCAGCCCGGTTCGGCGATGCCTGGAACCAGCACCGTTCCCGGCGCTTGGTAGCCCACCAGTTGGAATCCGCCCGGGGGAGTGGTGGCATTGAGCCATATGCCGGGAGCGGCAGCGATTTCATAGTAGAACCACCCTCCACCTTCCTGGTGGACGAATTCCACATCATACGAACCCACCTCGAGCTGCATGACGCCGCGTCCCTCGAAGGCACCGACCCCGTCGTTGTAGATCTCATTGAGATTCGACATCTGGAAGGTCACCGCGCCGGAGGCCGAGACCGCCGTCGGATCAGCAAGGCCATCGACACCCTTGAAGCGGAGCAGGAAGCCATCATCCCCCGCATAAGTAAAGGTGTAGGGACCCGCGCTCGTGATCTGGATGCGGCCTTTCGCCACTGTCACGACGTTGTCTTCCACCGCCGTCGTGTTTCCGGGAAATGGCAGGTCACCCCCGACGAGTCCGAGGTTTCCGCCCCCTTCGGGATCCCGGTGGTTCAAGTAGGGTTCCTGGGAGTCGACCGTCAGCCCGTCCCCATCCGCCGGCGTGCGGGTGGTGGTCGTGAGAAAGGTGATCGCCTGCGGGAAATTTCCAACCAGAACGTCGCCGTTCTGCGCTTGGCGGTAGGTTCTCATGCCGAACGCTCCATCCGTTCCCATGGGACCCGGAAACTCCGTGGCGAAGCGCGGGCGAAACTCCGGGACGCTCGGATCGTCGGGATCGCCAACGAGCTCCCAGGTATTCGTTTGCTTGTCCTCGGTAAAGGTGCCTTCCGCCCACGCGACTTCATAGAAGCCGCCGCTCCCTCCATCCCAGCCGAGGTAGACGATGTCGTAGGTGCCCGCCGCGTCGAATTCATACGTGCCGCGGGAATTGGAATCACCGGTCCCGCCATCGCGGAAAAGCGTCTGCGGCTCCACCGGATCAATGTTGCCGTCGCCACCGGTGGAAATGAAACGCCCGCCGCCCGCTCCGGAGACGCGCATCGCGAAGCCATCGTCGCTGTGGACGGAGAACGTGTAGGTCCCGGGCGCCGGAACCGACACCTGCGTTTTGCCGACCACCACGAAGTCCTCTCCCGTGCCCTGGACGTCGGTCAGGATCGGAAACTCATTGTTGAAATTGCCCACGGCATTCGCCCCATTGGTGTCGCCATCGGCGTGATTGAACACCGGCGCGCTGCCACTGACAGGCGGATCCACCGTCACCGTCGTGCCATTGACGACGTCAATCGCGTCCGCGATGTTCTGAGTGCCCGGAACCAGCCATTCCCGGATGCCCCAGGTCCCGACCGAGCCCGGCTCGCCATCGACTACGGACGGCAAGCGGTGACTCACGAAACTCCCCGTAAGAAAGGCGGTAGCCCCGCCGCCGCTCCTCGGCACTTCGAGGTCATACAGATACTCGTTCGAAGGCAGCAGATCGACGTCGACCGTCACCACCACCGTTCCCGCGTCGTCCGTCACGGTGATATCCCCTGGATCCACGGTGAAGAACGCCGCGGTTTCCGGATAGAGATCGATGACGAACTCACCGGCCGTATCGATTGCGAAGCCGGGCGTGCTCTGCAGCCTGAACTCGATCTGGTTCGGCGAAAGGGCTTTCGCGGAATCCAGCACCGGGTCCTCGGCGTACGCCGTCAGCAGCTCCTCGGTGATGGTCGTCACATTGGCCGATTCGTCCGTATTGTAGAGCCGGATCTCGCCAATCCGTCCCGTCAGCCCGGCGTGGCCTTCGGTCGGAATCCTGCCGAATGCGATTTCCGCGCCGTTGCGCGCCGCGGTGCTGGCGGAAAGATCCTCGGCAACCTTCACTCCATTGACGTAGATCCTCTGCTCACCTGCGTTGTTCCAGGTAAAGACCGCAACCTGCAACTGGTTGAGCGGATAATCGCCACTGAAGATCGTCCGGTCGGGGCTGCCCGTGCCTGCATTGACCCGGGTGCCGTTCCAACCCAACGCCCAGTCAGGAACCGTCCCGCCCTGCTCCATGGTCACCAGACCGGACGAATTCCAAAAGTTCGCCCCGCTGGCTCCCGCGGCCGTCGGGATGAACGCCGTGACCACGGTCAAGGCCGTGGCCCCACCCAGAGGGTTGTCCGCTGGCGCGACCACGAAATGATCGCCGGCAGCAAAGTCCACCGAGTTGTGCCCGTTGAACAAATCACTCTCCAGAAAAGGAAGGCCGCCCGCGATCGTGGCGGGAATGGCATCTCCCTCGGAAAGCCAGGTTTCACCTTCGACATAGCTGTCGCCGATCCACCGGCCGACAAGATCGGCGCGGCTGGGTTGAGTCAATGCACAAGCAAGACACGTCGATACATACAAGAAATGTCGGCTACTCCGACATTTCATGAGTGGGTTTCTCATGGGTTTTTGGGTTGATTTTGGGTTGTAAATATCTCGCCCGGCTTCTCGCAAAAAGAAGGAGCCAGGCCAGATAGATTTCAGCATCCGAGCTTGAATGACGCTTCCTCGTCAAGCCGGAACTTCCCGCCCCAAAAAAAGCAGAATCAGCTCCACCCCGGACCCGGCCTCCTCGACCTCTCCACCATTTCATACAGGAAAGGTTTCCTTTGCGGCAACGGTTCCGTCATCATCCAGATGTCAACTCCGCCCGCTACAGTATCGTGGGTCGCTTGCTTGTTCGAATGATGATCACCCGTCTTCTCGCCATGATCCTCGCGCCCGCGGCCGCTCTGTGGTCGCGGGTCCGGGAAACCGGAATCCTGCGGCGGGGAAAGCCCCTTCCCACGGAGGCGCTCGCCTTCGCCCGGATGCTTGGAATTGCCTCCCCGGAGACGATCCGGGTCGAGGTGGTCGACGAAGTCCCACTGCCTCTCCCGCGCTTCCTGGCGCGGGCGGCGCGCGCCGTCGGCCTTCCCGTAATGACAGCCGCCGGCATGTCTCTCGGCCGGGGCATCTGCGTGCGATCGCTCGATCCCCGGCTTCTCCGGCATGAACTCGTGCACGCCCTTCAATACCAGCGCCTCGGCGGCCACCGGGCCTTCATGCGCCGGTACGTGGCGGAGTGTCTCTCCCACGGCTACGACGCCGCGCCGCTGGAAATCGAGGCCCGTGAGAAGTCGGCGGCTCCATAGAGAGCCCTCTTCATCCCGGCCGCGCAACCTTCCTCCGCCGCACGGGTTGCATGTCCCAGAAGCGTGCGGCCGCCGTCTTCGGAATCACAAATATCGAAACGGACACAACTCTGACCACCATGAAAACCATTCCATTCCTCACCACCCTCACCCTCCTCACGGCGGGTACCGCCCTCTGCCAAGCGCAGGATACCCCACCCGACGGTCCCCGCGGAGGCGGAGAGCGCCGCGGCGTGCCACCCCAGGTCCTGGAACGCTTTGATACCGACGGTGACGGCAAACTCAGCCAGGACGAACGCAAGGCCATGCGCGAGGAGCGCCAGGCCCAGCGCAAGAAGATGATGGAGAAATACGACACCGACGGTGACGGCAAGCTCAGCGAGGACGAGCGCAAGGCATTTCGTGAAGACATGCAGAAACGTCACAATGAACTCCTTGAGAAATACGATGCCGACAAGGACGGCCGCCTGAGCCCGGAAGAGCGCAAGGCCGCCGCGGATGCCGGTGAAGAACTGCCGATGTTCCGCCGTGGACCACGCGGTGGCGATCGCCCCGGTCCCCGGCCGGATCGCGAAGGCCCGCCACCCGCTCCGGAAGACGAAGCCGGCGACGAATAAGGCGCCCCTTCATCACCCGATTTCCCCACGGCCCGGTTTTACCACCGGGCCGTTTCGCGTTTCACTCCCACTCCTGCTCTACCGCCCGCAGTTGCAGGTGGAGCCGGTTCCACACCTCGGTGCGCGGCGCGAGCTTCGACTGCCGGTCCGCCAACCGGCGCCGCACGCCGATCAGGCCGCGGCCATAAATCTCAAAAACCTCGCGGATGGCCTCCGCATGGCACTCCTTCAAGGGCCCGGAAAAGCGCCCGCTGGCATCCCCGAAATGATCCCTCAAACGGGCAACCAATCGACGCCGGGAAAGCCAGGCAGCCGCCACCCACACCAGTCCAAGAGCCGCCGTCAGTGCCCCCGTCACCTTCACCGCCTGCTCGATCCCCAAAGTCCCGGCCACGCCCATCGCGATCACCAGGCAAAGCCAAAGGGCGAACCAGCCCTTCAGCTTCCGAGCCCGATCGCGGATCGGCCCGTCGAGGGTCGCCCGGATCCGCAGCGAGGAGAGCACCCCCGGCAGCGCACGGCTCACATGGGCGGCAAATCTCTCCTCCAGGGTCTCACGGAACTCCAGCACCGTACTCTTCTCGCCGGGCTCCAGATTCATCCGCTCCACCACCCGGGGCCTCACCTCGGACCAGTGCCCCTCGCACTCGGAGGTGATCCGTTCGAAATCCCGTTTCGCAAATGCCTCGACGTGCGTCTTCAACCGCTCGGCAAAGCCCGTCTCCAAGGTCGCGCCCACCGAATCGCCGAACAGCAGCGCCCGCACCGTCCGCAGCACGCCGAGCCGCTGCTGGACGCGTCCCATCAGACGCAGAATCTCACCCTCGTAAACCGCCCGCTCGCCCGCCAGCACCTTGTCGGAATGCTGGATCAGCAAGTCGCAGAGTTCCCGCGATTCCCGCTCGAGATTCGTCAGGAACCAATTGTCGTCGGCCATTCGCCGGCCTTGGCCATCCAGCCCGGCCTCGATTTCACGCAGCCGTCGCAGTGTCTCGTGGAACGCCCGCTCCATCAGGTGACGTCGACCGGCAGAGCGGCAGAAGCGCGCTTCGAAATGATCCTCCAAGGCCTCCAGTGCCGGGGCACCCGATGCGGGACGCGCTGCCACGGCCACGATCGGCAACTCGCGACCCACTCTCTTCAAACAAAGCTCCCTCATGTGCCCCCGGATCACCCGCAGGTCTTCGGTGCTTTTCTGGTCCGACCGCTGGACGATCAGCGACGTCCGTTCCAGCGCGTCATCGCTGAGATGGCTCACGAATTCCCAGCTCGCCGCCGTCCACGTGTTTTCCGCGGGGAAAACCACCAGCAGCAGGTCCGCGTGCTCAAACGCTTCCAGGCTGGCGAAAACCTCGTCGCGCGAGGGGCCGTTGATCCCCGGCGTATCGACCCACTCCAGCTCGGCCAGGGCTTCGGCGGACGAGTGCTCCACCGCCCAACCGGCACCGGCCGCATCCTTCACGCCGGTATAAAGCGTCGTCTCCTTCGTCGTCGGCAGGCGCCCGGAGGGGGCGATCGCCTCGCCTACCACGGCGTTGATCAACGCGGATTTCCCCGCGTTCACTTCGCCGACCACCACCACCCGCCGAGGCCGCAGCAATTCAGCCAGGGCCTCACCCGTCACAGGACGCGGTTCCAGCCTCACGTCCGCTGCCAGACCTTCGATCCGGCGGCAGCATTCTAACAAACGATCCCGCGTCCGGTGGAAACGCTCACCCCACATGGCGGCGGACGCGTGGAGGGTTCCGATTACTGGGCTTCCGCGTTGGCGGCCTGCGAGGGAGCCTCGGAAGGCTTCATCGCCAGCAGCTGCGACACGGTCACGAACTTGTATCCCTTGCGCAGCAGCCCGTCCAAAGTGGCGGGCATGGCATCCACCGTCGGCGCGTGCAAATCGTGCGCCAGGATGATCGCGCCCGGCGTGGTGCCGCTGATGATGCGCGAGGTGACCACCGAAGGCCCCGGACGCTGCCAGTCACGCGGATCGACCGACCACATGATGGTGGGGTAGTTGAACTCCGAGCGGATCCACTCGCGTTGCGTTTGCAAAAGCGCGCCATACGGCGGCCGGAGCGTCCGCGGCTGCACCCCGGTGGCCCGGACAATCGCCTCACGCGTCTTTACCAGCTCCGAGCGCACAGCGTCGTTGCTGAGCTTCGTCATGTTGCGGTGCGTGTAGGTGTGGTTGCCGATCTCGTGACCTTCGGCGACGATCCGACGGGTGATCGCCGGGTAGAGGTCCACGTTGCGGCCGATCACATAAAACGTTGCCTTGATGTTGCGGTCGCGCAGCATGTCGAGCAGCCGCGGCGTATTCTGCGGGTGCGGGCCGTCGTCGTAGGTCATCGCGATATACGGCTGCGTGGTGGAGACGCGGGAAAAGGTCACCCCCTCGCGACCGAAACGGGACGGCAGGTTGATGTCCGGATTCTTCGGCACCGGGCCCGACGTCCGCGGCGTCGAGTAGGCGCGGTTCGACGGGCTTTTCACCGGAGCGGCGGCCTCGGATTGGGCGGCTTCGTTCCCGGCGGTTTTGTCCGCGTTCGAGCAGCTTCCCAGCGTGGTGCCGAGAAGCCAGCAAGCGAGGAGACGGGAGGCGAACTTCATGAGGAAAGACAGGTTGGTGCGAGGCATCAGAGTAGGCGGATCATGCCCTTTGCCGGGCATATGTCACGCATCCATTTCCCGGGAACCCTTCAAATCCAGCGCCCTAGAAGCGGCCTCAGCATCTCGACCCGCTCCGCTGGCCACAGCTCGCGCGGAGTCATGATCGCCCCCTCCAGCGCCCGGTGCTCCGGCCAATCCGCCTCCGCCGGAATCTCGGGAATCGCCGCGGCCAAGACCCGCTTCGCCAGGGAAACGTTGGCCTTGAGGTGCGACATCACCGCCTCGGCCGTGACCGGCACCTCCTCGACCTTCCAGCAATCGTAGTCGGTGATCATCGCCAGCGTCGCCAGGGCGATCTCCGCCTCCCGCGCCAGCTTGGCCTCCGGCAGATTGGTCATCCCGATGACGTCGAAGCCCAGCTTCCGGTTCGCCTCGCTCTCCGCCCGCGTGGAAAACGCCGGCCCGTCCATGTTCACATAGGTGCCGCCATCGTGGACCACCGCTCCGTTCGCCGCCGCGGCATTCCGCAGAATTCCGCGCAGTCCCCCGCTCACCGGCTCCCCGAACGATACGTGCCCGGCGATCCCGCCACCGAAAAAGGTATGGTGCTCCCGCTGGCTCGTCCGATCGAAATACTGGTCCGGCAGGACCACGTGGCGTGGCTCGTATTCCTCCCGCAGACTCCCCACCGCCGTCACGCAGATCAAAAACCGCACGTCCAGCGAACGCAACGCCCAGATATTGGCGCGGTGGTTGATCTCGTGCGGCAGGATGCGATGGCCGCGCCCGTGTCGCGGCAGGAACCACACTTGGCGACCCGCCAAGGTCCCGCCCACCAAAGTATCCGAAGGCTCCCCAAAAGGCGTCTCGATCCGTCGTTCCTCCGATTTCTCGAAACCCTCGATTTCGTAAAGCCCGCTTCCTCCAATGATCCCGATCGCCGCTGACATGCCTGCCCCTCTCACAGCAGCAGCCCGTCCATCAATCACGAAAGCTCGCGAGGCCTCCCAGGGCGATGAAGCCAGGGAGGATGATGGGCACCCGCCCTTCCGATTTCCCGCAGATGAACGCGGGTGCAGGCATCCAAGTCCCAAGTTACCTTTTTCCATCACAAGAGACGGAGATATACGGAGATCACGGAGAAAGGCAGAGATCTCCCGGCTCTGCGGCCTCCGTACCTCCGTGCCCGGAAGAATGCCTGTCCCACCGGAAACCTCCTCGAAGCCTTCGGACGACGACCGGTGAATGCAGCTCAAATCAGCGACCCTTTTCCAACCACCATCCCCCCGCCACTTTTTCCTTTTTCCTCGTCACTCCCCACTCCTGCCAGGCGCCCGCCCAATCCTTTTCCGGGCTTGATCGTCCTTTCAACCAATCCTCCCCTCGGCAACGCTTCGTTGGAGATCACCGTGTCCGAGCCATCCCGCGAAATCCCCGGCCGCCTGCAGGCCGTCCTTTTCCATGCCAAAACCCGCGCCTTCCAGCTCCGGCGGGTCGTGGCGGACTCGGGCCGCCGCCCGCTCCGGCATTGCCGCGGCGAGCTCCTGCGCGATGCCCCAGTGGTCGCGGAAGTCCGCACCCTGCTCTGGAACAAGCTCTCACCCGAGGAATTCCCGCTCACCGCCGGAAAAATCCACAATCTCCGCCTCGCCGCCCGCGCCCTCGACGGAATCGAAATCCCCGCCGGAGAAGTCTTCAGCTTTTGGCGGCAGCTCGGCCGCACCACCCGCCGACGCGGTTTCACCGCCGGCCGCGAACTGCGCGAAGGCTGCCTGGTGCCCTCCGTCGGCGGAGGGCTCTGCCAACTCACCGGCCCACTTTATCAGGTCGCGCTTATCGCTGGCTTCACCATCGTCGAGCGCCATGCCCATTCGAGGGTGATCGCCGGTTCGTCGGCCGAGGCCGGACTCGATGCCACGGTGTTCTGGAACTACGTCGATCTCCGCTTCCGCTCCGACCACCTGTGGCGGCTGGAAGTCACTCTGGATGCCAGCGATTTGATCGTCCGCATCCGCAGCCTCGTCCCGGGCGAAACCCTGCCACCGCGAACCCCGCGACCGACGAACCCGCCCCGGCCGGCCGCGCAGGGCGATTGCCTTACCTGCGGCCAGACCGCCTGCTTCCGCCATCCCGCCGCCACCTCCGCCCATGCGCCGGCGCTGGGGCACTCGACCTATCTGCTCGATGCCTGGTGGCCCGAGTTCGACCGCTGGTGTGTGGAACACGCCCGTCCTGGGGATCGGTGGCTGACACCGCTCGACGGCTATCGCTGGAAAAAACCCAACTACGGCTGGTCGCTCACCTCTCATCACGAAGTCGGCCACGCCACGCTCACCACCCTGCTCCGGGCGTGGACCCAACGGCGACTTCCGGCCCAAGGTTCCCTCCGCCAGCAGGCTTTGCTCCGCGATGACCAACGCCTCGCCGCCGCCCTCGCCCGCAGGATTTCTCCGGAATGCCGCCACCTCGTGGTCTCCCAAAACCTGCTGCCGCATCTCTGGCGGCTCGGGGTGCTCGGCGGGCGCACCTTCGATGTCCTGATGCTCCGCTGGCCCCTTGCGGAACTCCACCGGCAGCTCGATGAGGCCGCCGCCGCCCAGCCGGACTCGCCGACCCTCCCGGACTTCCGCGCGCCAGCCGATCTCGTCCGCGACGAGTCCGCCGCCCTCGATCGCGCCGCCCGCCTGATCACTCCGCACACCGCCCTCGCCGCCTGGGCCGGCGGGCGCGCCTGGGAGATCCCTTGGGAAATCCCGAACACCTCCGTCGTCCCGGCCGCCCCGAGATCCCGCGGCTTGAAACTTTTCCTCCCCTGCTCGCCGCTCGGCCGCAAAGGCATCCACGAACTCGCCGCGGCGCTCCGCGGACTCGATGCCGAACTCATCGTCCTCGGCAGTGCCCGCGAAGGCGGCCGCGATCCGCTCGCCGGTCTGCGCTGGCGCTCCGGCACCGCCGCCGATCTCGCCGACTGCCACGCCCTCCTCCTCCCGGCCTGGATCGAGCACCAACCCCGCCTCGCCCTCCGCGCCCTCGCGATGGGGCTTCCGGTCATCGCCACCCGCGGCTGCGGCCTGCCCGATCATCCGCAGCTCATCGCCCTCTCCAAGCCCGACCCCGCCGCCATCACCCAAGCGCTGGCCCAGCTGCCATGAAACTTCTCCCCAGCCTCATGCTGCCGTTTCTCCTCCTGCCCGCCTGCCGGAAATCGGACGCATCTCCTGACTCCCGCATGCCAGACGCCCCCTCCCCCACCGCTCCAGGACCCGATCGCGCCCGCGCCGCCGCCGGGCGGGTGACGCCCGGATTGACCCGCGATCTCGCCGCCCGCGGCCTGCGCTTCGGCGATCCGGTGTTCCTCCGCGCCTTCAAGGAGGAACAGAAACTCGAAGTCTGGATCCGCGAACCCGGCCGGGAAACCTTCGCCCATTTCCGCACCTACCCCATCGCCGCCGCGTCCGGCACCCCCGGCCCCAAGCTCGCCGAGGGCGACCGCCAGGTCCCCGAGGGCTTCTATTTCGTCGGTTCCTGCGCCATGAAGCCCGATTCCGATTTCCACCTCGCCTTCAACATCGGCTACCCCAACGCCTACGACCGCCACCACGGCCGTACCGGCAGCGCCATCATGGTCCACGGCAACCGCGTCTCCATCGGCTGCCTGGCGATGACCGATGAGAAAATCGAGGAAATTTACACCCTCTGCGCCGCCGCCCTGGAAGAGGGGCAGCCCTTTTTCCGCATCCACATTTTTCCCTTCCGCATGACCCCCGCCCGCATGGACCGCGCCGCGGAAAGCCCGTGGAGCGATTTCTGGCGCAATCTCAAGGAAGGCTACGACGCCTTCGAGGAGCACAGCGTCCCGCCCGAGGTCACCGTTTCCGAAGGACGCTACCGGGTCAAATAAGCGCCCGCCTGACCGTCGAAGAGCCCGCGCACCGAGGGCCGCTGCATCACCACGATCGTCATCACCCCGAGCGCCGTCCCGATCGGAATGTTGAGGCAGTTGAGGCACGCCACCACGAACACAAAGGTCGGATGCCGCCGCTGCGACAGCGACCGCCCCGCAAGGAACACCATCACCGCCAACGTCCAGCCGATCACGATGATCAGGCTGCCGATCGCCACGAACAACCACCCGATCCGAGTCTCCGAGCCCCCGGGAGCCGCGGCAAATCTCCCCGACACCATCGCCAGGCCCATCACCACGTGGATCACCGGGATTGACGCTCCGACCGCCACGATTCCCGCGTAAATGTAGTGGAAAATCACCAGCAACTTGATGTGCTCGGCGTCCCTTTGGCGGAGGAAGTAGTCCTCACCCAGCATCGGCGGCGGCTGATCCATACCCCCCATGAAAGCGATTCCTCCCCCGTCCATCCAGCCTTGTCTCGCCCCGTCGGAGCGATTAACAAGCTCCCGCGCAAGCGCCCGTAGCTCAGTTGGATAGAGCACCCGCCTTCTAAGCGGATGGTCGCTGGTTCGAATCCAGCCGGGCGCGCCATTCCCTCCTCCAAAGACAAAAACCCCGCCCGGGATGCGCTCCGGACGGGGTTGGATTTGAGCTAGGCAGGAAATCAGAATTTCCAGACGAGGTCCACGGTCCAGCGGTCGTCGATGACGCTGTCGTTCTCGTCGGTCAGCGGGATTTCATAGGCGAAGCCCACGTCCACCGAATCGGTGACGCGCGAGCGGAAGCCGACGGCGGCGGTGACCAGATCGCGGTTCTGGGTCGCGTTGGCGGCACCGAAGTTCAGCAGGTCGTTGCCCTCGAAGGTCGCCACTACCGGCGTGAGGCCGATCGCCTGGCTGAAGTAGTTCGGGCGGCCGTTGCCGGCGGAGAGCACGTGATGCCAGTTCATTTCCACCAGCGGGATGAACCACGGCAGGACCTCGTAGCTGGCGTGGGCGCTGACGAAGGAATTCGTCGCCTGCTGGCCGTCGAAGGGAAGGCGCACGCCGCCGGCGCCGGCGATTTGCAGTTTGTCCCACATCTTCACCGTGGAAAGGATCAGGTTCAGGGCTCCGTTGCCCTCGCCCTGATAGACGTCGTGGTTGCCGGTGGGGAACTCATAGGTCGCCGTGCCGCTCATCGCGAAGGAGTTCGCCGGATCGTAGATGAAGGCGTATTTCAGACCGGCGGCGATGTTGGCGAAACCACTCTGCTGCGTCCACAGGGACGGCTGGTCCGGCTTGAAACGCACGTAGCCGTCCTTGGTGGCCACCAGCGAAAGGCGCTCGCTGAAGGCAACCTCGAACTGGAGCGCATAGACTTCCACGTGACCGCCCATCGCCAGCGGACCGACGATCGTGTTCACCGACGACGGCAGGTTGTGATACATCACGATCGGATGGAGGTTCGTGCCCGGCAGCGCCAGGTCGAACAGGGTCGGGTTCGTCACTGGCTTGCGCGCGCCTTCGAAACCGCCGGAAGTGGTGGTTTCGATGATTCCCGGCTCGACGGCAACGGTTCCCGCCAAGGCAGTGGCCGCGCAGGCACCGAGCAGGGCGGTGACCGTGGAAGAGATGGATTTTCTCATGGTGGTTGGTGGATTTCGGTTGGTTGACTCCGGTCCTGCCGGATGCCGGAGAGACTTCCCCCGAACTCCACCCACCTGCTAGTCACCCACCGCCCCAAGCTGCGCATTTCTTGCTCACGGGAAACCTGCGGCCATGAGGCAACCGCGAACGGACGCCAATCGGCGCGAATTCCTGACGAAGGTCATGAAGATGGCCAAAGGTAGGGCGGACCAGGTAGGGCGGACCGGCCCGGTCCGCCGAAGAATCCCGCCGGTGGCGGTGAAATCGGCGCGGCGGCCCGCCGCGCCCTACCGGCCTCAGGAGGCTCTCAAAGCTTCGCCGCCTGCCAAGCCGCCTCCATTTCCGCGAGATCGGCCTCTTCCAAAGCCACGCCCTGTTCTTTCAACGCGGCCTCCATCGCGGCGAAGCGTTGCTCGAACTTCCCGTTCGCCGCCGCCATCACCACCTCCGGATCGAGCCCGCGGAACCGGACGAGATTCACCACGGAAAACAGCAGATCGCCCAGCTCTTCGGCCGCCGCCTCGGCGTCGGGCGCGTCGGAGAATTCCTCGATCTCCTCCCGGATCTTGTCCACCACGCCCGCCTCATCCGGCCAGTCGAAGCCGACCTTCGCCGCCTTCTTCTGGAGCTTGGCCGCGCGCAGCAACGCCGGCAGACCCTTGCCCACGCCGTGGAGATAGGGCTCCGCGCCCTCACCCTTTTCCGCGCGCTTGATGGCATCCCACTGCTGAAGTACGCCATCCGTCGTAGAAACGGCGCTTTGCCCGAAGACGTGCGGATGCCGCCGGACGAGCTTTTCGGAAATACCGCGGGCCACGTCGTCGAGATCGAAGCCGCCGTCCTCCGCCGCCAGCTCGCTGTGGAAGACGACTTGCAGAAGCAGATCGCCGAGTTCCTCCTTCAGGTGCTCGCGGTCGCCGCGGCGGATCGTGTCGACGGTTTCGTAGGCTTCCTCGATCAGGTTCGGGATCAGGCTTTCGTGCGTCTGCTCCGCATCCCACGGGCATCCGCCGGGGGCGCGCAGGCGGTGCATGATGGCCCGCAGGCGGTCCAGCTGCCGCTCCTTTTCCCGGCAGTCGATCATTTCGGCGTCGTTCATGAATGGCGGTTGGCGGCTTCGTTGAGGATCCGGCGTTCCTCCCCGGTCAGACTGTCGAGCCCCTCACGGGACACCTTTTCGAGGATGCGATCGACCTCGCTTTCCTCCTTGAGGTCGATCTCGGTGCGCGGCCGGATTTTTCCTCCGACCCGACGCCGGAATTCCCGCGGTCGGATGACCTTGCGGGAATGCCCCGAGCCTTTGCCGAGGATGCCCGGAAACCGCATCAGGAGCAGGCCCATCAAGCCCCCCCCCAGGTGCCCCGCCTCACCGCCACTGTTCGCGAACAAGGGGAAGCGGGGAAAGATCACGCCACCGAGAATGGTCAGCATCGCCAGCCCCGCGAAGATCAACGCCAGCTGCCGCATCGTCAGGGTCACCGGCGGAAAGACGAGCATCACGCGCGCCGCCGGTGCCAGCCGGTAGATCGCGAACAGCAGGCCGAAGACCCCGGCGCTGGCACCGACCAGATTCGAGAGCCCGACATCGGCATTCGGCAGCAGCCCGATGGCCAGCAGCAGGGTGAAGAACAATGCTCCGCCAACCCCGCAGAGGAGGTAGTAACCGAGGAACCTGCGGCTGCCCCACCAGCGCTCCACCCAGGGAGCGAAGAAGTAGACGCCGACCATGTTGAAGAACACGTGGCCCAACGAATCGTGGAGGAACTGGAAGGTAATCAGCCGCCAGACCTCGCCGCCCAACAAGCCGTGCATGACGTTGAAGGCACCGAGACGTTCAAACGGAGGGCGTTCGAACGAATTACCCTGCCCCCGGTTGGCGATATCCAGGATGAATACCGCGATGTTGACGATCAGCAGCGCCTTCGTCACCGGCGGCAGCGGCGGCTTTCCTGACACGGGCCTTCTTTCGTAGTCGCGCTCGGCAAATCCCATCGGCGGGACCTTGGCACGGGCCCTTCCGACCGGCAAGGCACCTTGAAGGGAGGAGAGCATCCTCCTCCGCCGCCAGGCATCAAGTGACTGATTCGTCCCATGCGGATTCTTCCGCACTCCGGCGAAATGGCATGAATGGAAAGCGGGAGGCGGAATTCGAGGCTTTCCGAAACATGGCACCTCGTTTGCTAACGGCTCCCGTCACCACACCCTCGAAACGTATGATTCAGATTCAGTCCAACCACGCACCCGACGCCCGCCCGATCGAGTCCGAACTCGAACTCGGCGGCGTCTGGGATCCGACGGCCGTTGCGGACTTGATTCGATCCAAGTCCACCGCCAACGAGACCCCCTGCTTCCTGTTCCTCGGGAAGAAGGAGGCCGGGCTGCTGCGGCAGCATCTCGGGGCGATCTTCGGCGACGAAAACGTCCCTTGTCTCAAAGACACCTACTACATGGGCCTCGAAGTCATCGAGATCGCCTGCGAATCCTTTCTCCTCACCAGCGGCCGCAAGACCAGCCGCACTCTCCAGGACCCGATTTCCCGCCGGCCGGCATGGCGCGATGCTTCATCCGACGCCGTCTGGCATCTCCGGCTCCACTGATCCGGGGGAGGAAACATTATCGGGCGGCTCGCGCCCCATCCCGTGAAGTCCCACGCGGGTGAGGGGCGGGCGGCCCCCCTTTTCCAGGGCTGGCATTCCCAGGGCGAATCCAGACAGGAATCGAGCATACCGGCAAACAGCTGAAGTGAACCGCGGATGAACGCAGATAAACGCAGATTTCCTGAGGATCGACTCTGAACGCCGAGAGAAACGGACGGCCTCCGGACCGATCAGGACGGATTCCGACCTTCTCCGATTCAAATTGACCGCACCTTCCTCCACATCTGCGTCCATCCCCGTTTATCTGCGGTTGGATTTTCCTGGCTTGATCACCCTGCGGGCATTCCAAGCATTCGATGCTTTGATCCATCGCGCATTGCGGCTGGGATAGCGCCTCCATGAAGCGCCTCGCCCTCCATTGGCAAATCCTCGCCGCCCTGCTGCTTGCCACCGCCACCGGCATGATCTTCCGCGCGCTCTTCGGCAGCGAGCCGGATGTCTATCCTTTCTGTGCGAAGGCCCTCGGTGCCTCGAAGTTCATCGGCGATCTCTTCATGCAGGCGCTGAAGATGATCATCGTGCCCCTGATCGTCACCTCGGTGATCAGCGGCATCGCCAGTCTCCAGGGCGTCAAGGGCTTCGGCCGCCTCGGCGGGAAAACCCTCGCCTTCTACGCCCTTACCACCCTGCTCGCCGTGCTCACCGGCTTGACGCTCGTGAACCTGATCCGCCCCGGCATCAAGGACGGTGCGCCGAATGTGGAGATCCGCGCCGCCTTCGAGGACCGTGCCGCCAGCGCCTCGCCGGAGGAGCAGGCGCGCGTCGCCGAGGCCGCCAGCCGCGAGGCCGGGGATTTCCTCGAAACCTTCCGGATGATGGTCCCGCCCAACGTCTTCGAGGCCGCCACCGACAACGGCCAGATGCTCGGCGTCATCGTCTTCAGCATCCTTTTCGCCATCGCCATCACCCGCCTGCCGGTGGATGAAATGCGTACCCTCCGCGAGTTCTTCCAGGCCGGGAACGACGTGATGATCACCGTCACGCGCTGGATCATGGCCATTTCCCCAATCGGCGTGTATGCGCTGATGTTCCCGGTGATCTATGCGAACGGCCCTGAGGTCTTTTGGGAAATGAAGGCCTACTTCATCACCGTCCTGCTGGCGCTGGGGCTTCATCTCTGCCTCACTCTTCCGCTCATCCTCCATTTCCTCGGAAAGATCCATCCGCTCGACCACTTCCGCGCGATGCGTGACGCCCTGCTGCTCGCCTTTTCCACCGCCTCCTCCTCCGGCACTCTGCCCGTGACGATGCGCTGTGTGCAGGACAAAGCCGGCGTTTCCAAGCGCACCTCGTCGTTCACCCTGCCGCTCGGAGCCACTGTGAACATGGACGGCACCGCGCTTTACGAATGCGTCGCGGTCGTCTTCGTCGCGCAGGTGATGGGCATCGAAATGGGTTTCGGGCAGCAGTTCTTCGTCGTCACCGCCGCCCTGCTGACCAGCATCGGCGTCGCCGGCGTGCCCTCCGCCAGCCTCGTCGCCATCCTGTTGATCTTGAAAAACAGCCAGGTTCCCGGCGCGGAAACGGCGGTGGTCGCCCTGCTCGCCGTCGATCGCCTGCTCGACATGTCCCGCACCGCCGTCAACGTCTTCGGCGATTCCTGCGCCGCCGTCGTCATCGCCAGAAGCGAGGGCGAGGATGTCTATGCGGCCGAACCGGCTACCTCACTTTGAGTGGGTGGAGAGGCGACCTTGACCCGTTTCCGGGACAGCCGTATCCTCCCGACATTGATCATGAATTCTCCCGAACACTTCGATCCCAAGAAGCGCGCCGCCGCCAAGCAGGCTTCGCGTCGGGAGGATCGTGAGCGACTGGAGGCTGGCGAAAGCCCGGAGGTCCTCCAGCGGGAGAACTCGATTTTTCCAGAGGGCTTCTTTGAAAAAGGTCGGTTTCTGAACCTCGCGGAGGTGGTTGGAAAGTGAGCGACCAAGAGGCCGATGTAGGAGCATACGTCGGCTTCCTCCGGAGCCTTAACGAGCAATGTGAAACTCAGTTCCTTATTGGCGGGCAAGCCGTCAATTTCTGGGCAGAGATCGTGTCCCGCCGCAACGGAAAGGGCGGACTTCTTAACTTCCAGCCTTTCACCTCAAAGGACTGTGATATCTGGGTCGATTCCCAGTCTTGGCAGTTCGTCCGTGAATGCTTCTCCGACCGCCTTCAAGAGGGACCTCACCTGCGGACGGGCAGCTTGGGATTCTCACGCTCAGCGCATCTCCCCCTCGCATGGTCGATTTTCTTCCCGCCATCTTCGGTATCCGTCAGCATGATCTTGATCGGATTGCGCGACGCGCCCCTAATTTCCACGGGATTCGGGTGATGGATCCGATTTACCTTTTTTTGAGCAAATGTCATTGCTTCATCGGCCTCGACCAGGCCGGACGTCAGGATGAGCGGCACACCAGAATGTTGACGATCATCCTACCCGACTATCTGGGCGAACTCATCCGGGACTCCGAAGCGAACCAAATCCCGGCACGCAATGTCGTGAAGGACATCAAACTTCTCCTCAAGCTTTGCCAGGCCCAAAAGCCAAGAGAAGCCTTGAAACGTCTGGAAATCACCCCGGATTCCCTCGTTCCTTGGAAACGTCTGGCCGAGTCCCCGCTGGAGCTGTTCCGAAAATTCAGCGGTCAAAGGTAGCCCGGGAGCCCCACTTCAGTCCTCCTCTTCCCTCCCTCAGCGCTTGCCGCGGGGCCCCCGCGCCGGTAAATGCCCGCCATGCACGGCTTCGCCTACAAGAACGGCTCGCTCCATTGCGAGGGCATCGACCTCGACTCCCTCGCCGCCGAACACGGCACCCCGCTCTATGTCTACTCCGCGGGCACGATCCGCGACCACTTCACGCGGCTCGATCAGGCCATGGAAGGCGTCGACCACGAGGTCGCCTATGCCGTGAAGGCAAATTCGAACCTTTCCGTCCTGCGCCTGCTCGCCGGTCTCGGCGCGGGTTTCGACATCGTTTCCGGCGGCGAGCTTTTCCGCGTGATCCAGGCCGGCGGAGATCCCGCCAAGTGCACCTTCGCCGGCGTCGGCAAGACCCGTGAGGAAATCGAATACGCGCTGCGCCAAGGTATCTACTCGTTCAACGTCGAGAGCGAGGAAGAGCTGCGCTACATCGATCAGGTCGCCGGCGAACTCGGCCTCACCGCCCCCGCCGCCGTGCGCGTGAACCCGAACGTCGATGCCAAGACCCACAAGTATATCTCCACCGGCAAGTCGGAGAACAAGTTCGGTGTGGATTTCGAGGCCATCGAGGACCTCTACGCCCGCGCCGCCAAGGAGTTGCCGAACGTTCGGCTACGCGGGCTGCAGATGCACATCGGCTCGCAGCTCACCTCCATCCAGCCCTTCATCGAGGCGGTGGAAAAGGTCACCCCGCTGGCCCTCGCGCTGAAGGAAAAGCACGGTATCGAGTTCTGGTCGATCGGCGGCGGCATCGGCATCGTTTACCACGATTCGCTCGCCGCTGGCTCGGTCGATTGGTGGGACGCGAAGTCCGAGCAGGAGCGCCCGCTCACGCTCACCCAATACGGAGAGACACTTGTGCCCCGGCTCAAGGATCTCGGCCTCAAGATCCTGCTCGAGCCCGGCCGCGCGATCGTTGGCAATGCCGGCGTTCTCCTCACCCGCTGCCTCTACGAAAAGCAGGGCACCGCGAAGACCTTCAAGATCGTCGATGCCGGCATGAACGACCTCATCCGTCCGGCGCTCTACGAAGGCCACCACGAGATCGTGCCCGTCCGCGAGCCCGCGGAGGAAAGGAAGCTCGTCGATGTCGTCGGACCCATCTGCGAAAGCGGTGATTTCTTCTGCCAGAACCGCGAGCTCCCGGACTTCCAGCCCGGCGAGGTGATCGCCTTGATGTCCTCGGGGGCCTACGGCTTCGTCATGGCCTCGAATTACAACACCCGCCCGCTCCCCGCCGAGATCCTCGTCGAGGGAACTACGGCAAATGTCGTACGCAAGCGCCAGACCCTCGACGACCTCATCGCCGCGGAACTCTAACCGAGGCAACCGTGGCTGCCCCGACTTGTCGGGGCAGGCCGTGGTGGCGGCTTCAAGCCGCCTTCCCCATGCCGCCGCTCTTCCAGCTCCATCTGCTCGTCCTGCTGATCACCGCCACGGGGCTCCTCGGGCGGGTGATTTCCCTGCCGGCGGACAGCATCGTCGCGTGGCGGACCCTCATCGCCTCGGCGGGCGCACTGGCGATCGCCGGACTGATCCGTCGCCAACCCCTCTGGCCGGGATTCCGTCCGATGCTCGTCCTGCTCGGCGTCGGCGCGATCATGGGCCTGCACTGGCTCTGCTTTTTCGCCGCGATCAAGCTGGCCAACGTCTCGATCTGCCTCGCCGGGCTGGCGAGTCTCTCGCTCTTCACCGCCTTTTCCGAGCCGCTGCTCACCCGCAAACCCATCCGCCCCTACGAGGTGCTCCTCGGGCTTCTGGTGCTCGCGGGCATCCTGCTGATCGCCGGGGTTTCCCGCGGCTACCTTGCCGGACTGCTCGCCGCCCTCGCCGCCGCCTTGCTCGCCTCGATTTTCCCCGTCCTCAACCGCACCCTCGTCCACCGCGGAGCCGACCCGCAGGTCATGGTCGGCTGGGAAATGGCCGGGGCGCTGCTGGTCACCCTCCCGGTCACCGGTTTCCGCGTCGCGAACGACCTCGGAGGCTTGATTCCCACCCCCGCCGACTGGCTGTGGCTGTTGATCCTCGCGCTCGCCTGCACCGTCTTCGGTCACGCGTTTCACATCCACCTGCTGAAACGCATCACCGCCTACCAAGGCAACCTCGCCTTCAACTTCGAGCCGATCTATGGCATCCTCGCCGCCGGGCTCCTCTTCGGCGAATGGCACGAGCTGCACCCCGGCTTCTACGCCGGAGCGGCGACCATCATCGCCGCCAACCTCCTCCACCCATGGCTGGAGCGGAGAATCCGCGCCTGAGTCAGGCCCCTGCCTGAGCGGGCTTTCCGATCACCCCACCCGCCTCGTCCCGGGCCCAGGCATCGGCGGCGATCACGCTCTCCAGCGAGCCCGCGCCTTGCACCGGATGCCGGTCCATCACCTTGCGAACGGTGTCCCAGATCCCGATGAACGGAAGCTCACCCGCCACGAAGGCCTCCACCGCCACCTCGTTCGCCGCATTGAAAACCGCCGGCAAGGTCCCTCCCTCCAAACCCGCGCGCCGGGCCAGCCCCAGCGCGGGAAACACCTCGTGACGCGGTGCCTCGAAATCGAGCTTCGCCAGCTCCGCGAAATCGATCCGCTCCAAACCGCCATCGACGCGATCCGGCCACGTCAACGCATACTGGATCGGGAAAACCATGTCCGTCCGGCTCAGCTGCGCCAGCACCGAGCCATCGACGAACTCCACCATTGAGTGGATGATGCTCTGCGGATGCACGATCACGTCGATCCGCTCCATTCCGATCCCGAAAAGCCAACGGGCCTCGATCATTTCCAGCCCCTTGTTGAAAAGCGTGGCGGAATCGATCGTGATCTTCGGCCCCATGTCCCACGTCGGATGCTTCAGCGCGCGCTCCACCGTCACCTTCCTCAGCTCCTCCGGCGGCGTTTGGCGAAAAGGACCGCCCGAAGCCGTCAGGATCAGCCGGGAAACCTCGGCAGCCCCTCCGCGATGGCCATCGAGACATTGGAAAATCGCGTTGTGCTCCGAATCGACCGGCAGGATCCGCACTCCGTGCT
The DNA here is from genome assembly GCA_965652295.1 of uncultured Haloferula sp. Classification (GTDB taxonomy): domain Bacteria; phylum Verrucomicrobiota; class Verrucomicrobiia; order Verrucomicrobiales; family Akkermansiaceae; genus Haloferula. The sequence goes on from CBFGTS010000006.1 coordinate 105,581, forward strand.
TCTCCGCCGCAGCGGTGATCACCTCGCCGGCCATCACCAGGATCTCCTTCGAAGCCACCGCCAGGTCCTTGCCGCACTCGATCGCCGCCAGCGCCGGATGCAGGCCGCCGGTTCCCACGATGGCCACCAGCACGATGTCCGCCTCCGCCAGGCATGCCAACTCGATGAGTCCGGCATGTCCCACATGCACCGTCACCCCTTCCGGCAGCAGTGCCCGCAGCGCGGATTCCTTCGAGGCATCGCACACCGCGACGTGCTTCACGCCTGTTTCGCGCACCTGCGCTGCCAGCTTTTCCACGCTCGAATTCGCCGCCAGCCCAACCAGTTCGATCCGTTCCGGCAACCGCCGCGCGACCTCCAGAGTCGAGCAACCGATCGACCCCGTGGATCCCAGCAGGACCACCTTCTTGCGTTTCATGCCACCCATTTCAGATAGAAATACAGCACCGGCGCGGTGAAACAAAGCGAGTCGATCAGGTCCAGCGCCCCACCGATCCCCGGCAACATGTGCCCCGAGTCCTTGATGCCCAGGCTGCGCTTCACCACGCTTTCCGCCAGGTCACCGACCACCGCCAGCAACGCCAGCACCAGGCTCAGCCCGATCACCGCACCCCAGCCGCCGAGCACGTGCAAACCCGTGGCGAAGCCCGGGATGTCCTTCTGGAACCAAGCGTAGAGCCCGCAGCCCGCCAACAGCGCGAAGACCAGCGCGCCGCCGAAGCCCTGCCAGGTTTTGCCGGGACTCACGTGCGGGATCATCTTATGCTTCCCGATCGCCGAGCCGACGATGTAGGCGCCCATGTCGGTGAACTTTGTCACCGCGATCATCCACAGCAGCACCGCCGCGCCGGGCACCTCACCCTCACCGGGGACCGAGAACACGATACGCGCGCAAAAATTGAAGAGAAACGGCAGGTAGATGAAGCCGACCACGTTCGCCGCCACCGCCTGCAACGGCTCCGTGCCGCGGATCGGATGACGGAGCTGCAGCGCGAAAGCCCCGGCCAGCGCCACGAATACCGCCGCGCCATCGAGCCACTCCGGCATCCCCCCGGGCAGCGCGCCGAGCAGGAAAAGATACAGCACCACCGAGTACGCCACCGCCAGCAGGATGCCGAAGCGCGGGAAGCACTTCATGCCCCCGACCTTGACCATTTGGAAATACTCCCAGCTCGCCAGCACCGCGAGAAACCCGACCAGCGACACATAGGCCCAGCCCAATCGGCTCGCGAAGCCTGCCGCCACCACCGCCCACAGCCCGAGCGTGCTCGCCGTCCTTCGGAAAAAGACCGCGCGCTTGCTGCTTGGCTGGGTGGGTTCTGCCATCGTCGGAAACGCGGGCATCCAACCGACTGTCGGCCCGGAGGGCAATCCATTCCGTCACAAGGCCGACCGCCCGCCGGAAATGACCACGATCGCCATTGGCCAGATCACCTTCCACGGTCCAAATTGCCCCATGGATCCCAAGACCCAGAACGCCTTCAAACGCCTCTCCCACGCCGTCCCCGATGCCTGCCTGCACGACCTCGAGCAACGCGCCGGCTGGCTCCGTGCCATTGCCGACCGGCTTGAGTCCGAGGCCGGACCGCTCGCCCTGCTGATGGCCAAGGAAATGGGCAAGCCCATCTCCCAAGGCCGCGCCGAGGCCGAAAAATGCGCCTGGGTCTGCCGCTACTACGCCGACCATGCCGCGGATTTCCTGGCCGACGAATCGGTGGAGACCGGCCGCGCCGAATCGCTTGTGACCCGCGCGCCGCTGGGAATCGTCCTCGCCGTCATGCCGTGGAACTTCCCGCTCTGGCAGACCTTCCGCTTCACAGCCCCCGCGCTCGCGGCCGGCAACCGCATCCTGCTCAAGCACGCCTCGAACGTCCCGGGCTGCGCCGCCGCCATCGACCGCCTCGTCGCCGAGGCCACCGGCACCGATGAACTTCTCGCCCACGTCGAGGTCCCCGGCTCCGAGGTCGATCAGCTCATCGCCGACGAACGCGTCGCGGCCGTCACCTTCACCGGCTCCACCACCGCCGGCCGCAAGCTCGCCGCCGCTTGCGGCAGGCATTTGAAAAAGTGCGTCCTCGAACTCGGTGGCAGCGATCCCTACCTCGTGCTCGAAGACGCCGACCTCGACCACGCCGCCGCCGTCTGCGCCAAGGCCCGCATGATCAACAACGGTCAGAGCTGCATCGCCGCCAAGCGCCTGCTCGTCGCCGCGCCCGTGCACGACGAATTCGTCGACCGCCTCCGCGCCGAACTCGCCGTCTACGAAATGGGCGACCCGCTCGATCCCGACACCAAGCTCGGCCCTCTCGCCCGCCTCGACCTCCGCGACGCCCTCCACGATCAGGTCCAGCGCCAGCTCAGCGACAACACCGCCAAAGTCATCATGGGCGGCGAAATCCCCGACCGCGAAGGAGCCTGGTATCCCGCCACCCTGGTCGCCGGCGTCCGCCGCGGCACCCCGCTCTTCGACGAAGAAACCTTCGGCCCGGTCGCCGCCGTGGTCCGGGTCAATGGTGCCACCGACGGCGTCGAACTCGCCAACGCCACCTCCTTCGGCCTCGGCGCGGCCGTTTTCACGGAAAACCTCGATCTCGCCCGCCGCACCGCCCGGCAGCTCCACGCAGGCACGGTCGCCATCAATGCCCAGGTCGTCTCCGACCCCCGCCTGCCCTTCGGCGGTGTGAAAGACAGCGGCTGGGGCCGCGAACTCGGACACGCCGGGATCCATGAATTCGTCAATTTGAAGACGATTTTGCGCGAAAATTCATAGATCGTCCGGCCGGAACCCGAATCAATTTGCGAAAAGAGCCCTGCTCTGCCATGTCAGACCGACGTTTATTGCATGTAGCCGCCTCTGTTCTGAAGCCACGCGTTTCCCAAGTGCCTTCAAAACCCACACTTCCGATTTCCGCGTAGCTCGGGCAGTGGCGGCTCTCTCTAGATGTTGGTTGTGTGCATGCGTTCCCGCCGGAGGCGAAATCCTTCGGCGGGACGCTTGCGTACGGGCGGCTGTGTCCGTATGGACGCCGCGCCATGGCTAACTTTCGCGTGCTCGTTTCAGACCCGATCTCGGAAAAAGGTGTGGAGGCTCTCGCCGCCGCCCCTGGCATCGATGTCGACGTCAACACCGGCCTCCCTCCGGAGGAATTCCTTAAAATCATCGGCGATTACGACGCCCTGGTCGTCCGCTCCCAAACCAAGGTGACCGCCGAAGTGTTCGCCGCGGCGAAAAAGCTGAAGGCCGTCGGCCGCGCCGGCGTCGGCGTCGACAACATCGACCGTCAGGCCGCCACCGACCACGGCGTGATCGTGATGAACACGCCCACCGGCAACACCATCTCGACCGCCGAGCACGCCTTCACCCTGATGCTTTCCTGCGCCCGCAACATCGCCCCGGCCCACGCCGGCGTGCTGGCGGGTGATTTCAAAGCCGCCCGCAAGGCCTTCCAGGGCATCGAACTCAACGGCAAGCGCCTCGCCGTCATCGGCATGGGCCGCATCGGCACCGAGTTCGCCAAGCGCGCCCAGGCCTTCAACATGGAGGTCACCGCCTTCGATCCCTTCCTCACCGAAAGCCGCGCCCGCGAACTCAAGGTCACCCTCGCCGAGTCACCCGACGCCGCCCTCACCGGTGCCGACGTCGTCACCCTCCACGTGCCGCTCACCGAGGAAACCAAGCACGTCCTCAACAAGGACCGTCTCGCCCTGATGAACCCGGGTGCCATCGTCGTGAACTGCGCCCGCGGCGGCCTCATCGATGAAGCCGCGCTGAAAGATGCCATCGACCGCGGCCACATCGCCGGCTGCGCGCTCGACGTCTTCGAGAACGAGCCGCCCGCCGCCGACCACCCCCTCTTCAGCCTCGGCAAGCACGTCGCCTTCACCCCGCACCTCGGTGCCTCGACCAATGAGGCCCAGGAAAACGTCGGCATCGAGGTCGCCATCCAGATCCGCGATTTCCTCAGCACCGGCGAGATCCGCAACGCGATCAACATGCCGTCCCTCGACGCCGCCGCGCTCAAGGAACTCGGCTCCTACCTCGACCTCGCCGGCGCCCTCGGCTCGGTCCTCGCCAAGCTCGGGCCCGAAAATCCCGACTCGCTCCGGGTTTCCTACCACGGCGAACTCGCCGGCAAGGACACCGGCCTCGTCTCCCGCACCGCCCTCTTCCGCCTGCTCGAGCGCTCGCGGCCCGACGGTGGTGTCAACCTCGTCAACGCCCCCGCCGTCGCCAAGTCGATGGGCCTCGACCTCGTCGAGTCCACCATCAACGCCCAGACCGAGTTCAACGACCTCCTCGTCGCCGAGCTCCGCAAGGGCGACGAGAAGTTCCGCGTCGCCGGCACCATCATCGGCCGCAGCCCGCGCATCGTGGAGATCGACCGCCTGTTCGTCGACGTCTCGATTTCCGGCCACCTTCTCATCGTCTGCAACGACGACCGCCCCGGCATCGTCGGTGCCGTCGGCACCGCGCTGGGAGAAGCCGGCCAGAACATCGCCAACCTCTCGCTGGCCCGCAACAAGTCGGAGAAGAACGCCATGTCCGTCATCGAGCTCGACGCCCCCGCCGACGCCGACCTGATGGCCAAGATCCGCGCCATCCCCGGCGTCACCTGCGCCACCGGCATCTCCCTCTGAGCGAGCCAAAGCGGCGCGAACCTCCGGTTTGCGAGAGAAGCGCGGGCTTCCAGCCTGCGCCCCGCCACCCCGAAAGCCTTCCACGCCGCCGCCCCACCCCGGGCGGCGGCGTTTTTCGTCGAACGGATCGCAGGAAATAGGAGGTGGGGTGCTCCGTCCTACAGCCTTGGCAGCCCGCCACCTCCAGCAACAACTTCCGCATCGCAGCGCATCCCCTCGGTCGCCATGTCTCGCGGAGCGCTGATGACAAAATCGGCATCGCTCCACCCACCAGCAGCTCCGATGTCCAGTCCGCGCTGACAAGAGCACAGGCAGCCCGTGCCCCGCCTCCGTGTCCTCAGTCCCTCCGTGATGAAAAGAAGCCGCAACTGACCGATGGTGCCCCACTCTTCGTTTGAAAACCTCCCGATTTCAGCTCTCATCCCTTCCTCGATCGTGAAAGCCCGTTCTCCATGGCATCTTGGCGCGCTCCTCATTCTCGTCCCTCTGGCCCTTGTCATCATCCTGGTGAAAACCCAGATCCTTGGCCTCTTCCACCACCCCGCCGCCTCCATGGCTCCCACCATCCCGGCAGGGAGTGACATCTTCGCCACCCGAACGTTCCGAGACGACTTCCAACGAGGCGATCTCGTGATCTTCCGCCCTCCCATCAATCCGGACAGCCGCTTCATCATGCGGGTTCAGGGCATCGGCGGTGACGTCATCGTGATCAAGGGCGACGAGCTGACCATCAACGGCCTGACGCCGGTTTCGCCTGCCGGCCTCCGCGCCGCTGCCCCCGGCACCCCGGAACAGTTGAACGACCGCCATCAACGGCTCGCCCCCCGCTTCCCCCTCACCGTGCCTCCGGACCACTACTTCGTCCTCGGTGACAACTTCACCAACTCTCTCGACAGCCGCTACTGGGGATGCATCTCCCGCGACGACATCACCCATATCCCTCACTTCGTCGAATAGCTGCGCGCTTCCTGCCTTCCTCGTCGCTCGAATCCAGCATCAACGACTCACCCCGCTTTCGGTACCCCGAACACCGAAGGCTCCCGCCGAGTAGCCCTCCTTCCTCCCGGCAGCAGGTCCTTGGAAACGGCGCGCGAGACGCCGATGAACAGCGTGGCACCGAATCCGGCGTGACCACCCCGGCGACGAAAAATCTCCCACCGTCGACGCAGCGGCTTCGGCCCGAGCGGGATCGCCTTCAGCGTGCCGCGCTCGATTTCCCGCGCCGCGACCCACGCCGGGAGGATGCCCACGCCGATGTCGAGCATCACCAGGCACTTCATCGATTCCTCGTCGTCGAGTTCGATGAAGGGCGCGAGCGACACCCGTTCATTCAGATAATACGCTTCCAGGCACCCGTGGACCGGCGAGCCGGGCTTGGGCAGGATGAGCTTCTCGCGCTGGATGTCCTCAACCCCGATCCTTTCGAGACGCGTCCAGGCATGCAGCGGGTGCACCACGAAAACCAGCTCGTCCATGCCAAGTTCCGTGGTTTCGAGGTCGGGGTAATCGCGGCCGAGTGGCGCGATGCCGACGTCGAGCTTCCCCTGGCACACGCCCTCGACCAAGGCATCCGGTGATGCGACCTCCACCTTGAGTGAGGTTTCCGGAAAGCTCTCGCGAAACTCCCGGATAACGGCGGGCACGAGGTAACGGCAGGCCGTATCGGTCACGCCGATCCGCAGTTGTGCCTCGCCCCAGCGGGTGCCGCCGCGGAACTCGGAAACGATTTCCTCAAGACTCAGGATGATTTCCTGCGCCTTTCCGAGCAGCGCCTGACCGGGTGGCGTCAGAATCAGGCCGGAGCGGGTCCGCTCGAACAACGAAAAGCCGAGAGCCTCTTCGAGCGAACGGAGGCCGTGACTCAACGCCGAAGGCGTGCAGTCGAGATCGGCGGCCGCCTTTCGCATACTACCGTGCCGGGCGATGAGGACGAACATCTTCAACGACCGCAACTCCAGGGGGTCGGCCATGCGCTGGCGACAGAGCAATCGGAGTGCCACGGCGTTGAAAGACTTTCGCCGGTGGAAGGGCGGGCGGTGAAGAAATCTCAACGCGGTGGAGAGGGTTTTTCTCCTGCGGTGGCGGCCGTGCGGTCGGGCGATGGCATCGCGGGTGCTCACCCCGCCGCGGCACATGGCGGGTCCGCCTTTCCCGATCATTCGCCCAGTTAATCCAACCGGCAGAACAACATGAAACGAATTACTTCCGATCCGTGGTCCGCGCAAAGCGATCTTGCGAAGGGGCACTTTCACGGGCCTCATCTTCCCCCGGCGAAGGACGAAGCGTCCCGCGAGTTCGTCGGCCGTCTCGATCCCGATTTCCAGAACCTGGCTGCCACCGGGCACGCCACCTGCCAGCACGGAGGCGGATGTACCTGCGGAGGCGAAGTCGTTCTGGAGTCCGAGGAGGACGCGGTCGCCCACGTGATCGAGGAGTCGGCCATCCGCGCGATCTTCCCGAACGAACTGAAGCGGCGCCAATTCATCGAGCGCGTTGGCCGGGCGGCCGCCGTTTCGCTGGTGGGAGGCATTTTCCCGCTGGGCCGGATGACCGCCTGGGCGCAGGAACCGGTCAAGGGGATCGAGAAGAAGGACCTGTCGATCGGTTTCATCCCGATCACCTGCGCCACGCCGATCATCATGGCGGAGCCGATGGGCTTTTATCAAAAGCACGGCCTCAACGCCACGGTCCGCAAGGCCTCCGGCTGGGCGATGGTCCGCGACTGGGCGATCAATGGCGACGTGGACGCCGCCCACATGCTCAGCCCGATGCCGCTCTCGATCACGCTCGGAGCGGGCTCAAAGCAGATGAACTTTTTCATGCCCGCGGTGGAAAATATCAACGGCCAGGCGATCACCCTGGCGAACAAGCACAAGAACGTGAAGACGGCGGCCGACATGAAGGGCTTCCGCTTCTGCGTGCCGTTCGACTACTCGATGCACAACTATCTGCTACGCTACTTCCTCGCCGAAGGTGGAGTGGACCCGGACAAGGACGTCCAGATCCGCGTGGTGCCGCCGCCGGAAATGGTCGCCAACCTCAGCGCCGGAAACGTGGACGGCTACCTCGCGCCCGACCCATTCAACCAGCGAGCGGTGTATGAGAAGGTCGGCTTCCTTTTCAAGCTGACGAAGGACATCTGGCCGGGCCACCCGTGTTGCGCGTTCGCCATCTCCGAGGACTTCACCAAGAGCTACCCGAACAAGGCCTTGTTCAAGTCGATCGTCGATGCGACCTACTTCTCGTCCGACCCCGCCAACCGCAAGGAGATCGCCAAGGCCATCTCGCCGGCCAACTACCTGAACCAGCCGCAGATCGTTCTCGAACAGGTGCTCACCGGGACCTACGCCGACGGGCTCGGCGGGATCCAGAAGGCACCCGACCGGATCGACTTCGACCCGATGCCCTGGCACTCGATGGCGATGTGGATCCTCTCGCAGATGGTCCGCTGGGGCCAGGTCAAGCCGGACGTGGACTACGCCGCGGTCGCGAAGAAGGTCTATCTCGAGGCGGAGTGCGGGGACATGATCGAGGACCTCGGCCACAAGAAGAAGATGATCTCGCTCGGATCGTTCGAGATCATGGGCAAGAAATTCGACCCGTCGGATCCCGGAGGTTACGCCAAGAGCTTCGCGATCACCCGAGTCTGATGAACCGGCGCGTCGGCAGGCACCGCCGGCGCGCCCCTCCTTTCCGTTCCGATGAACCGAAGTCTCAAGAACGCCTTCGCGCCCTATTTGCTCACGTTGCTGATCTTCGGCATACTGTTGGCATTCTGGCACGGGGCGACGCGCCAGCCGCCGTTCGATCCCTCCGGCCACTCGGAGGAGGATCTGATGCTGATGGAATTCAACGGCGACATTCTGCGCGACGAGGCGGGAAACTACATCGCCAATCCGGACAAGGTGTCCGGGGTTCCCGGCCCGGGTCCGGTCCTTGACAAGGCACGCGAGGAACTCGGCGAGGCCTTCGTCAAAAAGGGCACCAACGATCATGGGATCGCCTGGCTGATTCTCTACACCATCCGTCGCTTCATGATCGGCTTTCTCGCCGCATCGGTGATCGCGGTGGGATTCGGGGTCCTCATCGGCCTGTCGAAGCCGCTGCTCACGGCGCTCAATCCCTTCATCCAGACCCTCAAGCCGATCTCACCGCTGGCGTGGATGCCGCTGCTGCTCTACACGGTGAAGGATCCTTTCTGGACCGCGATCCTGGTCGTGTTCATGGCCTCGTTATGGCCGACCATGGCCAACACCGCGCTCGGGGTCTCATCGATCAAGTCCGACTACCTGCGGGTGGCGAGCATGGTCGAGCTGGGCGTCTGGCGGAAGCTGTTCGGCGTGATCCTTCCGGGTGCCGCGCCGGCGATTTTCGCCGGGCTGAGGATCTCCTTCGGCAGCGCTTTGGTCGCGGTGGTGCCGGCCGAGATGCTGCTCGGCGAACTCGGCGTCGGTTACCTCAGCTGGATCGAGTGGAACAACCTCGACATCTCCGGAGTCATCTTCGCCATCGTCATTGTCGGCATCGTCGGCTTCACCCTCGACACTCTCTTCGCCCGTTTCGCCAACCGTTTCAACTACGCCGAATCCTGATCACGCATGAGTTATCTCCACGTTGACCACCTGACCAAACGCTTCTCCTCGATCGAACCCGGAGCGAGACCCGGCGACACCTACACGGTGTTCTCGAAACTCAACTTCTCGATCGAAAAAGGCGAGTTCGTCTCGATGCTCGGCCACTCCGGCTGTGGAAAGAGCACCCTGCTCAACATCATGGCGGGCTTCGACTCGGCCACCGAGGGCGGCGTGATCCTCGAAGGCAGGGAGGTCACCTCCCCCGGGCTGGACCGGATGGTGGTCTTCCAGAGCTTCGCCCTGCTGCCGTGGAAGACGGCTGGCGACAACATCCGTCTCGCCGTCCGGCAAGCGAACCCGAAATGGTCGAAGCATCAGATCGAGGAAACCACCGCGAAATATCTCGAGTTGATGAACCTCACCGCCGCCGCGAACAAACGTCCGGCCCTGCTGTCAGGCGGCATGCGCCAGCGGGTCGGGCTCGCCCGCGCCTTTTCGGTGAACCCGAAGGTTCTGCTGCTCGACGAACCCTTCGCCCAGATCGACGCGCTGACCCGCGGGTCCATTCAGGATGAATTGATCCGCATGTGGACCGCCACCGGCAGCACCGTGTTCATGGTCACCCACGATGTGGACGAGGCGATCCTGCTGTCCGACCGGATCGCGCTGATGTCGAACGGGCCCGACGCGGAGCTTGCGGAAGTCATTGAGGTGGACATCCCGCGTCCGCGGACGCGCGAGATGCTCATCGACCATCCGCGCTACCCGGAGATCCGCGCGCACATTCTGCGTTTCCTCGTGAAAGGAGCGCACGGCCGCGCCAAGCCGACGGACGAGGTCTCGACCGCCGGAACTCCCGAGGCCCGCAAGAGTGCCTGAATGAGAGCAAACCCGCCACTCGAGGACACCTGGCGCGCGCGCCGACGCCCGGTGGTCGAAATCGGCTATGTGCCGATGACCGACTGCGCACCGATCGTGGCCGCCGCCGAGCTGGGATTGTTCGAGCGGCACGGCATCGACGTCGTCCTACGACGTGAGCCGGGCTGGGCGACCGTGCGCGAAAAAGTCGCCCATGGGGAACTCCACGCCGCGCAGGCACCGGCCAGCATGGTCTTCGAACTCAGTTGCGGTTGGGGAACGATCCGCTCGAGCTGTCTGACCGGATTCGTGACCGCTCACAATGGCAACGCGATCACCCTTTCCAACGAGCTGAGGGAGCTGGGCGTGAGCGATGCCGTCTCCCTCGGCGAACTCGTGAGGGAATGGAAGGGTCGTCGGAGATTCCGCTTCGCCGGCGTGCTGCGCTTTTCCTCCCAGTACTACCTGATGCGCCGCTGGCTCCAGAGCGGCGGGATCGATCCGGACGAAGATGTGGAGATGGTGATCGTGCCGCCGCCCCAAGTGCATGCCTGCCTGAAGGCGGGCCACCTCGACGGCTACTGCGTGGCCGAGCCGTGGAGTTCGATCGGGCTTCTCCAAGGTGTCGGCTGGTGTGCCACGCTGACGTCCGACTTCGATCCGATGCACGTCGAGAAAGTCTTCATGGTCCGTCAGGATTTCCATGATGGCCGCGAAGACTGCCACCTCGCGATCCTGAGCGCGTTGCGCCAGTCCGCCGAATGGTGCGATGAGTCGGGAAACCGCCGGGAGCTGGCGGAAATGCTCGCCCGACCGGAATACCTCGACCTACCCGAGGAAGCCATTGCGACCGCGCTCGTCGGGCCTTTCGAGATGGGCTACGGGCGCAGGACCAATGCCTCGCGGGCCATCGTTTTCCACGATCAGGAGGCCAATCGTCCGACGCTGGAGAAGGCCCGCTGGGCGCTCCGCGAGATCGAACACCACGGCCTGGTGCCTCCGGCTGCGGCACGCCTGTCCGACGAGCGGATTGCCCGCCATTACCGAACCGACGTCTATGACTCGATCCCGGTGGTGGGGCCGCGCTGTCAGCCACAAAACTCGTGAGCGGATGCTTTTCAACCCCACAGACATATGATGACCAAAATCGAAATGACCGAAGCCATCCTGGCCGCCAAGTTCGCAAAAGGATGCTCCTGGGCGGAAATCGCCTCGTCCGTCGACCTCTCTGAGATCTTCGTGAGCTCGGCATGCCTCGGCCAGAACAGCCTTACGCCCGATGAGGCCGCGAAGCTATGCGCCTTCCTCGACCTTCCCGACGAGGTGGCGGCCGTGCTCGCCCTCTGCCCTCTGAAAGGCGTCGGTGGTCCCGACCAGCAACGCGACCCACTCATCTATCGATTTTACGAGATCACCTACGTTTACGGGCCCGCGATCAAGGAGATCATCCACGAAAAGTTCGGCGACGGGATCATGAGCGCGATCGACTTCACCCTCGAGGTGGACAAGCAGGAGGATCCGAAGGGAGACCGCGTGGTGGTCACCATGAATGGCAAGTTCTTGCCCTACAAGAAGTGGTGAGTCGGGTCGCCGCCGCGGCGAGTTGATTGCCTATTCTCGAGTATTCCCTTCCTCCACCCCGGCAACCTTCCGGTTTGGCCGCATATCGGTCCGATCTGCGGCCGGGATGGATGGGGGGCAGCCCGCCAAACGATCAACCACCCCCCGGCTGCACGGCGGCGGACCGGTTGCGGTGGAGCGCGGGGCGGACAACACCGACGAGGTCCTCGGGATCGGCCTGGAAGGCGGGACCGAGGAAGGCGCGGAGCCGGTGGAGTTCGTGCAGCGGGTCGCGGACGAGAGTGGGATAGTCGATTTCCAAAAGATCGATGCGCGGGTTCCGCCGGAGTTGCCCGAGCAGGCGGGTGAGGTGCGCCTGCTGGAGATCAATCAACTTTTCGACAGGAGCGGCCGGGCTTTCGCCGCGGCGCTCGAGCATCTTGGCCTGGGAGGCGACGATTTCCTCGATCGGCCGGCGCATGAAGACGATGCGGTAGCGGTGGCGGGGCGGGAGGCTCGGCAGCAGGGCGGAAACGACCTTGATCGTCTTGCCTTCCGCCTGCTCGATGATTTCCGGCCGTTGGCGGAGCGAGCGGATCTCGTCCCACTCCCAGTAGCCCTCGGGATTGTCCTCATCGGCCGCGCGTTTGCCGTCGTGCATGACCGGCATGCCCGCGGCGCGGAGGATCTGCATCGTGAGCGATGTGCCGGAGCGCGGGAGTCCTGAAACAAGCGTGAACTCAAGACTGCGGGCGGAGGTCTCATCGGGCGGCGCGCTTTTGACGCGGAGCCGGGCCCGCTCGGCGGATGCCTTGCGGATCCGGTCGCGTTGCTTGTCGAACTCCGAGTTTTCCATGGCCCGTCGCAAACGGGCTTGGGCGAGCGCGTCCTCGGCACCCGGGCGACCGAGCGTGCGGCGCACGCGGGTGAGGTGCCGCGCCGCGGGTCGGTGCGAAGGGGCGAGCTGCAGGCAGTTGTTGAGAGCGGCTTCAGCCGCTTCAAGCTCGCCGCACCGCGCCAGAGCCACACCGAGCAGGAAATGGGCACGCGGCGCACCATACTGGAGCCCCACGGCGTCGAGCGCCGTCTCGGCCGCGTCGCGCGGTTTTCCGCCGTGGAGCTGGCAGCGCGCGAGGGCGAGATGGGCGCGGGCGTCGCCGGGATCGAGCGCCAGCATACGACGGGCGATTTCCTCGGCATCGGTCCAGCGGCGCAGCGCCAGATAAGCCTCGGCCAGGCCTCGCAGGAGTTGGGGATTTTCCGGTTCGGTTTCCCGCACGATCGCCAACTGCTCGAGCGCCTCGGCGTGCCGGCCGCGCTGGGCTGCGACGCTCGCCAGCAACAGCCGCGCCGGCGTGGTAGGACCGAGATTTTCAAGGCAGGCGCGCAGGGTCTCTTCGGCCTCGTCGGCCAAACCCAGTTTGAGTTGCGTCCGCGCAAGCAATTGCCCGTAGTCCGCCCGTCCGGGCGCGGCGGCGAGGCACTCCTCCAGGAGTTCGAGGGCCCGCTCGAATTTGCCGCCGTATAGACAGGCGCGGGCGAGGTTCCAACGGTTCTCCCGCTCGGTCGCGGCCCCAGCTTCGGGGCCGAGCGAGGCCTGATCGATGTATCCGAGGGCGACGAACTGCTCGAGCAGCGCGTCCCCGGCCTCCTGCGGCAGGCGCGGATGACGGGGTTCGTCGTCCGGCGTCTCCCACGTCGGACAGGTTTCCACCGGCTGCGGCTCGAGGAAAGCTTCCAGCAGAACCCGCCCCTCCATGTCGTCGCCGACCGGCAGCCCGAAGTGGTGGAGGACGGTGGGTGCGATGTCGAGCAGGCGCGCGCCGTGGATCAGGCGGTCCTGCGCGAGATCCGGCCCGCGGGCGGCGATCATACCCTGCGCGCGGTGCCAGACGGTGATGCCGGCCGGCACCCGCGGCGTGAAGCGCGGCCGGAGGTGGTCGCTGTGAAAACCGTGATCGGAAACCAGCACCACCGTCGCATCCGGCCCCGCCAGATGCATGAGCCGCTGGAGCATCATGTCGTGCGCGCGATAGGAGCCGTTCACGACGTCGCGGTACATCTCGAAATCCGCCTCCGGCACCCCCTCCATGCGCGGCGGGTGGAAGGGCATGAAGGTGTGGGAAATCTCATCGATCGCCCGGAAATAGACCGCCATGAAATCCCAGTCCGGATCCTTTTCCATCAGCCACGTCGCCGCCGACTGCACCGAGTAGGCCTCGGCGAGCTTGTCCGCGAGGAAATGCAGGCGGCGGTCCTTCGACTGATCCACCTCCGCGGCGCGCGGGACGAAAGCGCGGAGCACCTCGGCGTCGATCTCGCGCGGGCTCACCCGCAGCGCGTCCAACTCCCGGCCAAGGTCCTCCGGCCAATAGGTTCCGGGAGGAGGAGGAGGCCATTGCTCCGGGCCGGCTTCCGGCGGCACCGGCCCCAGGTGAGGGAAAAGATTCGAAACCATCCCACCGTTCAGTCCGCGCTCGCCCTGGGTGGCGAACCAACCCACCACGTGGCTTCGCAGCCCGTGGTCGCCGAGCATTTCCCAGATCGTACGAGACCGGCGGGTGGCGGCGGATACCGGGACAACGCGCCCGCTGGCGGGATCCACCTCGGTGAAACCGAGGACGCCGTGGTGATACGCCATCTTGCCGGTGGCGATCGAGGTCCAGAGCATCGGCGACAACTGCGGCTCAAGCGTCGCGAGATTTCCGGAAACTCCACCCTCCACCAACTGCTGCACGCCGGGCAGCATGCCGGCGTCCAGCAAGGGATGGATGACCTTCCAATCGGCCGAATCCCAGCCGATCAGGAGTAAACGTTGGCGGGCCATGGCGGCGCGTCAGGCCGCTTTGCGTTGGCGCCGGGTGATCAGACCGCCCGCGCCCAACGCGAGCAGGGCGAGGGCCGAAGGCTCCGGCACCGCATCGATGGCGGTCTTGCCGGCGGAGATACTGAGGGCGCTGCCGTCGTCGTTCACCGCGAGGGCCACGAGGTAGCCGCCCCCTGCCCCATCCAGATAGAACTGCCCCACCGCCTCATACACGTCATCGTCACCGTCGAAGGAGATGTTGGCGTAGTTGAATGTGGTGTCGAGGGTGGCCCCATACGTCGGCACGCTATCGATGCGATACTGGCCGTAACCCCAGGTCTCGAGGGAAGCGAGATCGCTCTCTCCGTCCGTGAAGTAGTTCAAGCCGACATTGCTGAACGCGGCGCGCGCATCAACGGCATCGACCACTCCATAGTATTTCTCGTCAGTAAAGATATTCTGGTAAAAGAGCCCCACCGAGATCCCGGCCGGCGTGGCGGGAGTGGAACTGGAATTCTGGGCACCTGGACCATAGAAAGTCACCAGAATCGCCGCGTCTGCTTGGCCAGCCAAACAACCGGCGCCAAGGCTTGCAGTGAGGTAGGAGGTGAGCTTCGACGGCTTGGGGTGTCGGGTTTTCATGGATTTCGTCAGAATGGTGACGTGGAGGTTGCTAAATATCTTGCGTTCCCCGCAATATCAAAGTTGCTTCATCGTGAAATCCGCGTTCATCCGGGAACAACTCTCTCATCGTCTATCGACAACTTCAGTCGCCGCAAGGATGAGGAGTATCAGAGATGGCAGAACCGGGGGATCACGCAAACGCGTCATGCGACCGCATCCGTCTTCGATGGAGTCTGCGCGGCGACCCCGAAACACGAGGGCTCATCACCAAAAATCTCCAAGAACGTTCCGGTCTCCCGAGAGACGGCGTGGACGGGCATTCCGGCGCTGAGGACCGCCCATACTGGCCTCGGCCCGGGAGAACAGGCACTCCCACTTTGCGACTCCGTGGATCCGGCGCTATGTTCCTGAATGTCGACCTCTCATCCCACGACCGATCTTTCCATCCAGTTTCTCACCTCGCTTGATTCCGAACGTTTCAAACGCCTCACCGCCGCGCCCCCTGAGGGCGGGCAGATCGCCACCATCCTTCTTCCCATGGAGGTGAAAGGCGCGGAAACGCGGAAGAACCGGATCGCATTCAAAAACGCGCTCGCCGAGCTGCGCTCCCGGCTCAAAGGCAACGGCGGAGCGAGGCTTGGGCGGGTGCTGGAGGAACTCGAATGCCTGGACGCCCCCACACATGAGTTCTGGCAGCACCAGCACGAGGGCCTCGCGCTGGTGATCCGCGAAGATGGCACGACGGATGCATACGGGCTGCCCTTTGCACCGGAGTCCCGCGTCCATCTCGGAGAAGCACCATACTTGACCCCGCTGGCACGCCTGATCGGGGGCTTCGAGGCCCACGTGCTGGTGCTCGATCTCGACCACGTCCGTCTTTTCTACGCCACCCGCTGGCGGGTACAGGAACTCAAACTGGAGCACACACCGCTGAGCCTTGATGAGGCCATGGCCACCGACGATCCGGAGAAGAGCCTCCAGTTCCGCAGCGTTTCCTCCTCGAACCTGCCCGGCGAAGGAGGCGGAACCGCCGCTTTTCACGGCCATGGCATCACGGGGGACGAAACCCGTCGCAAGCGCGCCAAGCGCTTCTTCGAACAACTGGACAACGGCGTGCGCGCCACCGCCGGCGACAATGTCCCGCTCGTGCTCTGCGGCCCCGACGATGAAATCGGCCTCTACCGCGAGGTGAACCACCACCCAAAGCTCAGCCACGAAGCGATCCGCTTCAACGCCAGCAACCTCGACCGCGACGAGCTTCACCGCCGCATGCGCGAGTGGGTCATCGAGCGCGACGATGCGCTCGTCGAGGAAAGCCTCGGCAACCTGCAGGAGGGCCTCGCCAAGGCCGAGGCGGTGGATGAAATCGGGGAGATCGTGCGTTCCGCGAAGAACGGCCGGATCGCCGTGCTTTTCGTCGAGACCGGAGCCCGGCTCTACGGCATCGGGGATGAAACCGGAGCCATCGTTCATGACTCCCCGCAGCCCGGAGATGAAGAACTGCTCGGCCGCGCCGCCCACCAGGTCGCCAGCCAGGGAGGACGCGTTCATTTCCTCGATCCAGGAAGGCTCGCCAACGGCAGCAAGGCAGCGGCAATCCTGCGCTACTGAGGGAAGCGTTTCTTGAAAGTTCGGGCGGCCGGGCGACGATTCCTCCATCGTGCGCGCCCCCCTCCTTTTCGTCGTCCTTGCTGGCTGCCTGCTGGCGGAGGCGGCCGATCGCTTTTCCCCTGGCGAGATCTGGCCGGATGATCAGGGCGTTCACATCAACGCCCACGGCGGCGGCGTGCTTTTCCATGAAGGAACCTACTATTGGTTCGGCGAGCACAAGGTGTCCGGACCGCGGGGAAACTCGGCCCAGGTCGGCGTGAGCTGCTACTCTTCCACCGACCTCTACCACTGGAAGAACGAGGGCATCGCCCTGGCCGTGGAGGAAAAGAGGAGTAGCGAGATCACCCGCGGCTCCATCATTGAGCGGCCGAAAGTCGTCTACAACCGGAAGACCCGGAAGTTCGTGATGTGGTTTCACCTCGAACATCGCGGCGAAAGCTACGGCACCGCCCGCTGCGCGGTGGCCACTTCCGACAAGGTCACCGGTCCCTACGATTTCATCGAAAGCCACCGCCCGAACCGCGGCGAGTGGCCGCAGAACTACGACCGCAGGGAAACCAAGGACCAGTGGGTGGACTACCTCAAGCGCGACCGCCGGCGCGGCCAGATGGCGCGCGACATGACCGTGTTCGTCGACGACGACGAAAAGGCTTACCTCATTTCCTCCGCCGAGGAGAACTACACGCTCAACATCTCTCTGCTCACCGACGACTATCTCGATTTCACCGGCACCTTCTGGCGCCTCTTCCCCGGCGGGCACAACGAAGCGCCCGCCCTCTGCAAGCACGACGGCAAATACTGGCTGCTCGCCTCCGGCTGCACCGGCTGGGACCCGAACGAAGCCCGCTCGTACGTCGCCGACTCGATCGGAGGCCCATGGAAAACCCTCGGCAACCCCTGCACCGGGCCGAACGGCACGGGCGGCATGGGCCCCGAGAAAACCTTCGGCGGTCAGAGCACTTTCATCCTCCCCATCCACGGCAAGCCCGGCCAGTTCATCGCCATGTTCGACGTCTGGCGGCCGAAAGACCCCATCGACGGCCGCTACCTCTGGCTGCCCATGAACTTCGAAAACGGCCGGATGACCATCGTCTGCCCGAAAAGCTGGCAGCTGAGCGACCTTGATGTGCTCTCGGAAGTCGCCACGCCGTGAGCGGCCTCCATCGCCCGGTAGGGACCGGCGGCCCGCCGGTCCGATTCTCCCTCGCCGCAGGCGGAACTCTTCGGCGGACCGGGCCGGTCCGCCCTACCGTCTGCCTTCATCATCCGGTAGGGACCGGCGGCCCGCCGGTCCGATTCTCCCCGCCGCAGGTCCTTCGGCGGACCGGGCCGGTCCGCCCTACCTTTGATCCAATTCACCCACGGTGCCGTGACGACTCCGTTGCGGTCACGACAGCACCTCGACCGTCACATCCATGCGCCTGCCATCAACGGTGAGCGCATAACGTTTCTCCGGACCTCGAGGCGCAGGCTCTGCTGCGGCAACGGCAGCGGGCTTCACGGGGACGGGCGGGGTTTTCTCCGACCGAAGCGCTTCAAGCTGCGCCGGGAACATCGCGTGGATGACGCAATGCTCGTCGTCGGACGGAAGGCCCTTCGCCTCCAGCTCGCGACGGAGATCCTCCATGTGCTTCGGTTTGGCATCGGGCGCGTCGGCGGGCCGGCACGTGATCGGCTGCTTGCCCGCATGCTTCGCTGCGAGCTCCTGCAGCTCCGCGCTGACAGGTGCCGGCGTGCGACCGTAGTAGCCGAGCGCGATGTCCGCCGCCTGCGGCGAAAGCTGTTTCCAGCGGCCGAACTTGACGTTGAGAAACGCCTGCATGCCGACGATCTGCGAGGTCGGCGTGACGAGAGGAATCCAGCCGAGCGCCTCGCGGACCACCGGGATTTCCCGGAACACCTCGTCGAAGCGGTCCTCCATCTTCTGCTCCTTGAGCTGGGTGCGGAAGTTCGAGAGCATGCCGCCCGGCACCTGATATTCGAGCGTGTCGCTGTCCACGATCTCGTTCTGGTGCGAGGTGAACTCGCTCAACTCGGCGTAGGCTTCCTCCAAAGGCGCACGCATCGCCTTCAGGGCTTCCCGTTGCGCGGGCGAAACCTCCGGACAGCGCGGATGACCTTCGAGCAACGCCAGCATCCGGGCCGCGTCCGGCTGGCCGGTGCCATTGGCAAAGGGAGCGATCGAGACATCGATGGCATCCACCCCCGCGTCGATCGCCGCAAGATACGTGGCAGCTCCCAGACCCGCGGTCTCATGAGTGTGGATCCAGACAGGAATGTTGAGCTTCGCTTTCAGCCCGCCGATGATCTCGGCCGCCCGCTGCGGCGGAATGAGCCCGGCCATGTCCTTGAGCACGATCGCATCGCAGCCCATCTTTTCGAGTTCGTGCCCGAGTCCGATGAAATCCGCCACGGTGTGGACCGGACTGGTGGTGTAGCAGATCGTCCCGTGGGCCTGCGCGCCGGCGTTCTTCGCCGCATCGATCGCACACCGCATGTTCCGCGGATCATTGAGCGCATCGAAGATCCGGAAGATGTCCATCCCGTGGCGGGCCGCGGTGGCGATGAAGGCTGCCACCACGTCGTCCGGGAAATGCGCGTACTGCACGATGTTCTGGCCACGCAGCAGCATCATGTGGGGCGTCTTCGGGCACGCCTGCTTCAACGCATCGAGCCGGTCGAAGGGAAACTCGCCGAGGAAACGAAGGCCGGCGTCGATCGTCGCGCCGCCCCAGGTTTCGAGGGCTCCGAAGCCCCAGCCGTCGAGCGCCTCGCAGACCGACAGCATTTGCGCGGTGCGCATCCGGGTGGCGGCGAGGCTCTGGTGGCCGTCACGCAGGACGGTGTTGTTGAAAACGACCGGTTTCATGGCTTGTCGGGAGTTTGGGAGCGGGACAGACCGCCCCGCACCTGCCATTGAAACCCCGCCCCCCGGAAGTGGGGAGCGTTTTGTGTGTCCGCCTTCACGGCGGCGTCGAAGTCAGATCGACTTGTAGCGCACCCGCTTGCCGTCGGGTGCCACCGGCCGGTCGTCGACACGCTCGCCGACCACATCCATCGACACGCGTCGCGGCCGGGACGCGGGATGATCGTCACTTCCCCGGTCCACCGCCTCATCCGCACGCAGCTCGCGGCCGTCCAGCTTCATGCCGTTGATGGTTTGCATCGCCTTCATGCCCTCCTCGGGACTGCCGAACGTGACGAAGGCAAAGCCCCTGGGCTTGCCCGTCTCCCGATCGCTCGGACGGTGGATTTCCATGATCGGCTCGTGTTCGGCCAGCGCTTCCCGCAGGCCGTTGTTGGTCGTCTTGTCGCTGAGGTTGCCTACAAATAATTTCATCTTGGTTCTTCACGCAATCCCGCCCGGCCACCGGCAAATTGAGACACTGCGCTTCAACCCGACCCGGGCGCTCCGCCCGTCCTGCAAACGACCAATGCCCGCGCGAGGCCGCGACAGGCTTCAGCCGACCCTTGCACGGATGCCGGTCGATTCCGAATCCTTTTTGTACGGGGATCTTCGTATGCCTGGAAATTTTCCGTCCGCGGATGAAATCCTCTCCCTGCCGGTGCGATTGGAGCACCTACAACACCGCGAAAGGGAAACCTCTCCGCGGGGTGCTCAAAGCGAATCGCTTGGAAGGGGTTGAAGTGCATCGGCTGGGGGGCTGATCCGCAACCTGGGCCGCAAGGTCCGTCCGATCTGGTTCATGTTGGGGCGCATGGTTTCGGGGGAAATCGTGCGCTCCATTTTTTTGCTCCGTCGGTCGTCTCCGTGCCGGAAAAAACAGCCCGACCAGCCGACCTCAACGCGGCCCGGTCACAGGTTGCCCTGTCGTCGGCTCCACCGCACGCCTCACTTTCCGCCAATCCGCCTCTTCCAGGCAGCAGGGGTCGGCGGCGACCTGGTGGCCGGGCTCGATCTCCACCAGCGACAGATCAAGACCGACGGTCTCCTCATAGCGCGGATGGCCCATGCGGTGGCCGAAGGCACTGCCGGCGGGTGGATCGATGGGCGAGGGCACGTCGCCCTCCAGCAGGACCCGCTTGATCTCCCGGGTGGGATCGGGGTGCGGGATGGCCGAAAGCAACGCCTTGGTGTAGGCATGCTTCGGATTCTGATAGATGGTCTCGGAATCCGCCAGCTCGACGATTTTCCCGAGGTACATCACCGCCACGCGATCGGAGATGTGTTTCACCACCGCGAGGTCGTGGGCGATGAAAAGATAGGACAGTCCGAGATCACGCTGCAGTTCGAGCAACAGATTCATCACCTGGGACTGCACGGAGACATCGAGCGCGGAAACGGGCTCGTCGCAGATGATCAGCTTCGGCTCAAGGGCGATGGCACGGGCGATGCCGATCCGCTGGCGCTGGCCGCCGGAGAACTCGAACGGGTAGCGGTCGGCACTGGCGGCGGGCAGTCCGACGCGATCGAGCAGCGCGGCGACCTTTTTCCGCCGTTCCGCCGCCGGCAGACCGCCGTGGATGCGGAAGGGCTCCTCGATGATTTCGCGGACACTGTGGCGGGCGTTGAGCGATTCGGCGGGGTCTTGGAAAATCATCTGCAAGTCCCGCCGGATGGGCCGCATCCGGTGGCTTCCAGCGCGGGTGATGTCCTGTCCGTCGAAGGTGATCTTACCCGCGGTCGGTCGCAGCAGGCGGACGAGTGCCTTGGCGATGGTCGATTTCCCGCAACCGGACTCGCCGACCAGCCCGAGGGTTTCGCCGGGAGTGATGGAGAATGAAACGCCATCGACCGCTTTCACCTCCGCCTTCTGACGCAGCAGCAGGCCGCCGTGCACGGGGAAGTGGACCTTGAGATCTTCGACTTTCAGGATTTCACTCATGCCCCCGCCTCCTTTCCACCGCCGTAACAGATCGGGCAGGTCTCCACCCAGTGGCCCGGCTTCACTTCCTCGAAGGCCGGCCGCTCGCGCAGGGTCGGACCCTTCCTCCCCATCCGCTGGCAGAAGCGGCAGCCGGGAACGAACTCCGACAAGCTCGCGACCATGCCGGGGATCGTCGGCAACACCGATTTCGGCTCGGTTTCCAATCGCGGAATCGAGGCCAGCAGGCCCCGCGAGTAGGCGTGCAGCGGGTGCGCGAACAGCTCCTTCACCGGTGCCCGCTCGACCACCCGGCCGGCATACATCACGACCACGTCGTCGCAGTTTTCCGCGATCACCCCGAGGTCGTGGGTAATCAGGATCAGCGCCATGCCCATCTCCGCCTGGAGCCGCTTGATGAGGTCGAGGATCTGAGCCTGCACGGTGACATCGAGCGCGGTGGTCGGCTCATCGGCAATCACGAGTTCCGGCCGACACGCAAGAGCCATGGCGATCAGCACGCGCTGGCGCATGCCGCCGGAGAGCTGGTGCGGGTAGTCGCCCATCCGCATCTCCGGCGACGGGATGCGGACCAGGCGCAGCATCTCGATAGCCTCCTGCCATGCCTTGCGACGGCTGATCTTCTTGTGGAGCCGCAGCGCCTCGACCAGCTGGCGGCCGATCCGATGGACGGGATTCAGGGCCGTCATCGGCTCCTGGAAAATCACGCCGATTCCGCCGCCGCGGACCTTCCGCAGCTCCCGGGCGCGGATTTTGGTCAAATCCTTGCCCTTGAACATCACGCGGCCTTCCAGGATGCGGCCGGCGGGCTGCGGCAACAGGCGGACGATCGACATCGCGGTGACGCTCTTGCCACAACCGGACTCGCCGACGATTCCGAGCGTGCGGCCTTTCTCCACCGAAAAACCGACCTGATCGACGGCGCGAACCAGACCGCGGTCGGTGTCGAAGGCGGTGATCAGGCCTTCCACTTCGAGCACGGTTTCACTCATCGCCGCCTCCTTCCTGCTCCTCGTCGCCATCTTCCACAGGAACCACGGGAGCTTCCGTTTCCGACTCCGACGGCGCGGGCGGCGCGGGCGGCGCGGCCGCCGCGTAAGTACGATATTGATCGTACACCTGGTTGACCTCGGGGAAGGTTTTCCCCGTGCGCATGGCCTCAAGCGTCTCCTTTTTGATCTCCTGATCAATCCAGAAGATATGCGAGACATCGGGCTCGTCCGAGATTTTCACGTTGAAGTCATCCGGCCACTGCATCCACCGCCAATAGGCGACCCAGTAGAACGGGCGTTGATAGGCCGGGACCCAGACGGCGCGATCATGGAAGATTTGTTCAAGCTGGCGGCTCGTCTCGATGACCGTCTCCAGGTCCCGGGCGTTGCGATTGGTCTCAAGGATTGTGTCGACTTCCTTGTCCGCGAAGCTGGTGAAATTGTTGGTCATCGGCCGCGGCGTCTTGCCGTCCTCCAGAAACGCGTTCGAGGAGTGGAACTGTTGGAAGTAATCGGGAAACGGCGGGGTCACCCCGAGGCCCACGTAGGCGATTTCATGCTCCTTGCGCGAGGTCTTCTGGAAGGCGGCGGTGCCGTCGAGACCCTCCAGCTTGAACTCGACCCCGGCACGCTTGGCCTCCTCCTTGATGCGCAGCAGCCAGCGGTCGATCATCGGATGCTTCACGTGGGTGATCGTAAAGGAAAGCCGCTCCCCCTGCTCGTTGCGCAGAATCCCGTCATTTCCGCGCTCGGTATAACCGGCGCGGGCGAACGCATCGCGCGCCTTGGCGACGGAGAACTCTCTTGCCTCGATGCCCCTCGGGGAAATGCCACTGAAGCCTTCGTTGAGCAAGTTGAGACGTTCCACGTCGCCGCGGAAGTCGATCTCGATGACCTTGTCCCAGTTCGTCGCATGGCTGAGACCGATGCGGACATCGAGGTTGTCGAGCGGCGGCTGGGCCATGTTGAAATACATGCCGAAGCACGGACGCGGGTAGCCGTGATAAAACATCGCACGCTCGATGTAGCCCTGGAACACGGGATCGACCTCGATGCGCTCGTACCATTGCTTGGCATCGCGGATCCAATACATGTCGATGTCTCCGCGGAGGAACATCTGGAAAATCTTTTCTTCGTCGCGGACCAGCCGGTATTCGATGCGATCGACGTTGAAACGGTTCTTGTAGTATTTCCGATCCCTGGCCCACCAATCCTGCACCCGGCTCAAGGAGATCGAGCGGCCCTTCACAATGTCCTCCGCACGGATGACATACGGACCGGCCGTGGGACGGACCCGCCAATTGTAGCGTTCCTCGAAATCCGGGCCGAACTCGCGGTAAAAATCCTCCTGGTAGGGCGTTGCCGAGGCGAAATACGGGGCCATCGGCTTCGGATTGGAGTTACGGATGCAAAGGTAGTCTTTGCCGTAGGTGGCGATGCCCCAGAACTGCTCTCCATAGTAGGTCCGGTAGAAGGGCTCGCTGAGGTAGGGCGACAGCGAGATGTAAAAGGTCATCAGGAAATCCCCCGAGGTGACCTCGCGCCCGTCCGACCAGCGCGCA
The DNA here is from genome assembly GCA_965652295.1 of uncultured Haloferula sp. GTDB lineage: Bacteria > Verrucomicrobiota > Verrucomicrobiia > Verrucomicrobiales > Akkermansiaceae > Haloferula. The sequence continues at coordinate 129,653 of CBFGTS010000006.1, forward strand.
TCATCGTCGAGATGGAAATACACGCTCTGGCCGTCCTCCGCGACCGCCCAGCGATCGGCCAGGCCTGGAATGATTTCGGCCGTATTCGGGTGGACACCCACGAGGGCCATCTCGACGTTGTCCCAGTGGTATTGGCGGAAAAAGCCGTTGGCCTCCTTGCCCAGCGTGCGGATCGTCGACGGGAAGGTGTTCCCCGCGATGTAGGTGTGATAGGTGCCCCCCTTCACCGCCTCGTCCGAGCCGATCTCCGGCTGATCCATGCCGGTTTCCCACGCAAGGTCTGGCGGCAGGTCGCTTTCCTGAAGTTGCTCGAAATAAGCAGGTCGCTTGAGTCGGCGTCCGAGGTCGTCGAGATCGCGCCGCGCCTCGGCGTCGTCGGGATTTTCGGCCAGCTTCGCCTCGAGTTCGGCTTTCCGTTTCTCCAGCTTTTCAAGGGTTTCCCGGTTGTAACGCTCGTAGAAGGCCTCGCGCTCGGCGGTGTTGTCGTACGGCGGGAACTCCCGCGCCTTCCGGCACTGGGTCAGCAGCGGCACCACGACCGCGAGGGCGATGACGGTAAGGGTGCGGGTCATTGGTAGGTGGTGAATTTTTTCGGGTCGAAGGCCTCGCGGATGGCCTCGCCGACGAAGGTGATGAGGAGCAGCAGGACCACCATGATGGCGAAGACGGAGGTGACGATCCAAGGCGCGCCGAGATTTTCCACGCCGTCATTCAACACCCGGCCCCAGCTCGGGTAGGAGTCCGGTACGCCGAAGCCAAGGAAGTCGAGCGCGGTGAGGGAGGCGACCACGCTGGACACACTGAAGGGCACCAGCGTGACGATGGTGGAAACGGTGTTCGGCAGGATGTGGCGGAAGATCACCCTCCCGGTGCCCGCTCCCAGGACGCGGGCGGCGCTGACGTAGTCGCGGGCCTTTTCCTTGAAGGTGGAGGTTCGCAGATAGATCGCCACCGAGATCCACGAGAAGATGCTGAAGACCAGCACGATGGTGGCGAGGTTGATGTTATCGCGGCCGAGGTTGGCGGTGATGATGAGGACGACGAGCAGGAAGGGCACGTTGCTGAGGACCTCCAGAACCCGCTGCATGAGCAGGTCGAACCACCCGCCGAAGTAGCCCATCATCGAACCGATCGCCACGCCGAGCACGTAGGTGAGCAGCAGGAAAAGGCACGAAGCTTTGAAGACGACCTGCATGCCGCCGTAGAGCTGGGCGAGGATGTCCCAGCCCTTGGAATCGGTGCCGAGCAGGTGGCCGCGCTTCAGGCTGGGCGGCAGCGGCATGTAGATGCGGCGGACCCAGTTCCCGCCCTCCGGCACCTCGATCCGCTCGGGCACGGTGGTGGCGGTGCGCACGCCCTTGTCCCAGGTTTCGCGTCCGACCGGAGCCCCGTCCTTGCCATAGACCTCCGTCGATCCCTCGGGCAGTCCGCCGCGCAGGCGACCGGCGCGGAGCAGCCGCTCCGACGCATCGGGATGATAGGCGTAGGCATAGCCATTGTAAGCCTCGCCCTTCCCTTCTTCGAAAAACCGGCCGTTCCGGAACTCAAGCGGGACCTCCATCATTTCGTCCGAATCGAAGGTGGGATCCCACGGCACCATCGGCATGAACACAAGCGTATCGCTGCCCTCCGACTGCTGCTTCAGCAACCGATAATCGGTTTCCCCCTCGCCCTCCTGACCGAAGGTAGTGGCGGGGAAGGAGCGGGCGACAAAGGCCGGGAAATACCACTCGCCGCCGTGACGGATCGCGAGCGCACGCCTGCCGACGAGCGCCTGGTCGGCCAGCGCCAGGACCAGCAGGAAGACCAGCAGAACATACGACCCGTAGCCTCGACCCAGCGATCGGAAGCGCTCCATCTTCCTCATGGTCAGCGGGTTCCACTGGAACTTCCGACCGCGTCCGAGGGCAACCAGTCCGCAGAGCACCAACAACCCGCAGAGCGCGTAACCGACGTAGGCTCCCTGATGCTCCCGCCAGCTTCCGGCGGGATACGAGCCCGGCGATGCATCGAACGAATACAGCCAGCGCAGGCTCGGAATCGCCCAACCACGGTAATGCCCGTAGGTCGCCAGCACGGCGGCCAGGATCAGGAGCAGTCCGGTTTTTCGGGGGAAATTCATGTCACTTGTAGCTCACCCGCGGATCCACCAGCGCCACGCAGAGGTCGGAAACCACATTGCCCACCAGCATCAGCAGCGCGGAAACGAACAGCACGCCCATGATCACCGGCTCGTCGAATTCCAGGATGGAGCTGAAGCTCAGCAGCCCGAAACCGTTGATGTCGAACACCCGTTCGATCAGCACGCTGCCGGTCACGAAAATCGTCAGGTTCGCCCCGAAGGTCGTGGCGATGGGGATGATGGAATTCCGGAACGCGTGGCGGAAAACCGCGGTGCGGAACCCGGTGCCCTTGGCGATCGCCGTGCGCACGTAGTCGGCCGCCAGGTTGTCCATCAGGTTGTTTTTCATCAGCATCGTCATCATCGCGAACGAGCTCACCAGATAGCACACCAGCGGCAGCGCCATGTGGTGGGCGAGGTCCTGGATTTTTCCCGTCAGGGAAAGCGACTCGAACTCGTCGCCCGTGAAGCCACCGAGCGGAAACCAGCGAAGCTGCGCGGCCAGATACACCACCATCAACGCGCCCAGCGCGTAGCCGGGGATCGCGTAGCCGGCGAAAACCAGGGCAGAGGTCACGCTGTCGAGCCACGAACGGTGACGGATCGCCTTCACCATGCCCAGCGGCAGGCAGATGGCGTAGATCAGCACCATGGAAACGCCACCGAACGCGAGCGAGACGGGGATGCGGTCGAGGATCATCGCCCACACCGGGTCCTGGTATTTGCGCGAATATCCGAGGCTACCCTGCAACAGGCCCTCGAACTTCGGCTGGAAGAACACCGCCCGCGGCTCCGGCAAGGTCGGCAGATCCACGCCCTCCACCCAGCGCTGCCAACGCACCTCCTGTTCTTCCGGGGTCACGATCCGCGCCTCCCAACCGCTCAGATCCACCCCTTGCGGCGGCTCGATCCGTGCCTGATCGCCCTCGCGGACGATCGTGACTTCGTCGATCGTTCCCGGGATCGGGATCTTCACGCGATTTTCGCCTGCGGGAAACTCCTTGCCGACCTTGTTCGTATCCCGCGGCAGCGCGCCCAGCCATTCGAGGTAGCCGCGGAGGATGCCCTTGTCCCGATCGTATTCCTCCTCGATTTCCAGCACCTGCGCGGCGGTCAGGGAAAACCCGGCCTCGGCGCGGTTGCGTTTCCCGCCTTCGCCCATCATCCGCGAAAGCGCCTGCTCGACCGGCCCGCCCGGCGTCAACCTCACGATCGCAAAGACCAGCAGCGTGATCCCGATCAGCGTGATCGGAATAAGGAGCAGGCGTCGGAGGAAGTAGGCTTTCAACGGGCGAGGGTGAAACGGCGATGGCTATGCCCTTCCTAGCCCTGATCGCCCGCCTTGCAAGCCGGGGATGAGAAAGGATCAACCGGGATTCCATCGATGAACGGAAACAGAGCGACGACCAGATCCCGCCTCGCTTCGGAATTCCCCGGCACCATCTGGAGCGACGCTCATGTTGAACCGAATTCAACTTCTGCGTGAGCCGCAGGCATACGCCCTGCTTTCGGATCGCGTCACCGAGAAACTCCCGGCGGCGAGGCCTATGAATCCAGTGAATCATCCACCCTCCGTCGGATTCGTCCCCTCGATCGAGGTGCTTCCGTTTCTCGCATGGGCGGACGGCTCCGGAATCACTCCGCGAGCGTGCGCCGGATACGGGCATCTGGTCCGCGCCATGTTGACCGGAGAACTCGAGGGCGGGTTGCTGCCTTTCGAGCTGGCCGTCGCCGACCTCCTCATGCGTCCGGGCCAACGACGCGGGTGGAACATTCCCGCCGTGCTCAAAGCAGGTCCCGTCGAACCGGTTCTCAGCCACGCCGCCTACAAGAAAATCAGCCCCTCCAGCCGCCGTCGCCTCCACGCGAGCCCGATTTCCCTCGCCCTCGGCGTCGAAGCCCGCGTCAGTTTCGCCCGTCAGCAACTCGTTCGTTGGCAACAGAACCTCGGGATGAGCCACCTCACCCCGCCGTCCTTCAAGGTCCTTCCCTTCAGCCTCATGATGAAGGCGCTGGAAAAGGCGGAAATCGATGGGTTTCTCGCCCCAGCCCCGTGGGGACTTCAGGCGGAGAAAACCGGACTCGGGAGGATCGCATCCCAGTTCGACGAGGGCGAGTTCGCCCAGCACCTCGTGCTCGTGGACCGCCACCGCGATCCCTCGTACGACCCGTATTCCCGCCTCCCGGCGGAACTACCCGCCTTCCGTGCAGTCTTCAGCGATCCCGCAGCCACCACCCGCGCCGTCCAGCGCATGACCTCACTGGGCGGGCCGACCATTGATCCCCACACCGCCTGGCAGGCGGTCGAGCGCTACCCACTGGACACCCTGCCGGACGAATTCGCACCGGACGAGTCGTGGTTCGCCCGCCAACTTGAGATCCTTGCTGGACGATACCGTGTCAGCGTCCATCCCGGTCTCGCCGGTGAACTCGTCGCCCGCCAGACGGATCCGGGTGCCCGTCTGCTCCCGGAACCCCGGCACACGCTCGGTTAGAAACCATCGGCCATCTCGATAAAGCTGAGAAGCGCCTCCATCGCCCACGAAAGCTGCATTTCCCCGGGCCAGAAAGCACAGCACGTCGCCCGCAGCCTGGCCCCCGAAAATGGAAGCTCCTTGAGCTGCCCCGCAGCCACCGAAGAGACCGCCGATGCCCTCCCCAGCACGGCGATGCCCATCCCGACCCGCGCGAACTCGCGAACGCTCTCGTAACTCGGCAAGAGCCACTCGCGGTGGCTTCCCGGTTCCGTGAGACGGTGATCGTGAATCAATGAGAGAATCGCCGCGTGCGGAACCAGCAGGCGCCGCTTCACGAGATCCCCCGCATCGACCCTGTCTTTGCTGGCCAGAAAATGAAACGGCGCGACATAGAAGCCGAAGTCCCCTTCAAAAAGATTCCGCCGCACGCGGTTGCCCGGCTCGCTCTCCGCAAAGCCCAGCGTGAACCTCGGAGCCCCCCCGAGGTCCACCCCACCGCCTGCTCCGGGATCATCCGATATCTCAATCCGGACATTGAATCCCGGGAAGCACTCGAAGAAATCCGGCAGAATCCGCGCAAGCGTGCTGGCACACAAGAACTCCGGCACGGTGATCTGCAGGCTCCTCGCGTCCTCATCCGCCATTGAGACCGCCCGTCGCAGGCGCCCCACCCGCTGCAGGATGTCCTCCGCGATCGGCAACAGCCGGATGCCCGCGATCGTCAAGGTCACCTTCGGGCCGTGGCGCTTGAACAACGCGCAGGACAGCTCCTCCTCCAAGGCCCGCACCGCATGGCTGATCGCCGACGGAGTCAGGTTCAGAGCCGTGGCCGTATGGGCAAAACTCATGCCCCGCGCCGAATGCACGAAAATCTGAAGGCGCCGGATGTCAACCGGTTGCGGATCGTCGGGGATGCCGAGCGGTGCCCCGGAGGTGTGGATTGGCATTACCATCATCCATGCACGTTCCTTGCCACAATCCAGGGAACCCTCCCCTCCCTGCCGGCCCGACCCGCAGCTTGAAATCTATTCAGCGTCGCATGCCCCGCAGCGGCCCCTCGCGGCACCCCGGTTGCTGATCCGGTGAGTCATGTGCGTCTCCCGTCCGGCCCGCCGGCCAGGAGACGCAGGTCCCCATGCTCCCGCAGGTTCACCGCCTTCGGTGCATCCAATCAAGCAACACCTATGATCCATATGAATAGCACCAAGCACCTGCTCGGAGGTCCGTCCAAGGCATTGGCGGTTCTCCTGGCCCTTTCCTCCCAGCTAGCCCATGCGCAGGCACCTCCCACCGCCGAGGTCAACACGACGGGACTGGCCGTCACCGATAGCACGGTGACCGTCGGCCAGCTCCACTCCGCCACCGGCACGATGGCCATCAGCGAAACCGGCTCCATCCAGGCCGAGCAACTTGCCATCGATCAGATCAACTCCGCGGGCGGCGTCCTCGGCCGGCAGATCAAGGTCATTAAAGAGGATGGTGCCAGCGATTGGCCTACCTTTGCCGAAAAGGCCAAGAAGCTGCTGGTCAGCGACAAGGTCGGCACCGTCTTCGGCTGCTGGACCTCCGCCTCGCGGAAGGCCGTGCTTCCGATCTTCGAGAAGGAGAACGGGATGCTCTACTATCCCACCTTCTACGAAGGCCTCGAGCAGTCCAAGAACGTCATCTATACCGGCCAGGAAGCCACCCAGCAGATCATCGCGGGCCTCGACTGGATCGCGAAGGAAAAGAAGGCCAAGACCTTTTATCTGATCGGCTCCGACTACATCTGGCCCCGCACGTCCAACAAGATCGCGCGCAAGCACATTGAAAACGTGCTCAAGGGCAAGGTCGTCGGAGAGGAATACTACGCCTTGGGTCATACCCAGTTCGGATCCCTCATCAACAAGATCAAGCTGAAGAAACCGGATGTTATCTACGCCATCGTCGTCGGTGGCTCGAACGTCTCCTTCTACAAGCAGCTCAAGGCCGCCGGCATCACCGCCGAGAAACAGACGCTTCTCACCATCTCCGTGACGGAGGACGAAGTCCTCGGGATCGGCGGGGAGAACCTGAAGGGCTTCTACTCGGCGATGAAATACTTCCAGAGCCTCGACAACCCGAACAACAAGGCCTTCGTCGCGGCATTCAAAGAGAAATACGGTGCCAACTCCGTGATTGGTGACGTCACCCAGGCCGCCTACCTCGGGCCTTGGCTGTGGAAAGCCGCCGTCGAAAAAGCCGGCAGCTTCGATATCGACAAGATCGCCGCGGCCTCCCCGGGAATCGAACTCACCACCGCGCCGGAGGGCTACGTCAAGATCCACCCCAACCACCACCTCTGGAGCAAGCTCCGGATCGGACAGTGGAACCAGGACGGCCAAGCCACCGTGCTCTACGAGTCCGAGCTGATCGAGCCCGACCCCTTCCCGGACGGCTATCAGTGAAGCCCCGCCTGCGACCCCGTTCGATCGCTTGATTCATCCACAGGGGGAGGCCGGCCCTCCACGGCATCCGCAAGAAGCCCGCCTCCCCCCATTCTCATTCATCTACAACCGTACTTATTATGGGAGAATACACCGCAGAAGAAATCAGGAGCATCCTCATCATGCAGGGGTTCTCCGGCCTCAGCCTCTGCAGCGTACTGCTGCTCATGGGCCTGGGACTCGCCCTGATCTTCGGACAGATGGGCGTGATCAACATGGCGCACGGCGAGTTCATGGCCCTCGGCGCCTACACCGTTTATCTCTTTTCCTCCCTCACCGAAGCTCACTTCCCATCCTTCGGGCCCTACTACTTCCTCTTCGCCATTCTGGCCGCCTTTCTCATCTGCATGCTCGTCGGCGCCCTGGTGGAGTGGTTGATGATCCGGCACCTCTACCACCGACCTCTCGATACCCTGCTGGCCACCTGGGGGCTCAGCCTGATCCTCCAACAATCCTACCGCACCATCTTCGGTGCCCGCGAGGTCACCCCCACCCTGCCCGACTGGTTGATGGGATCCTTCACCTACGGTGACATCGACATCCCCATCAATGGAGTCTTCGTCCTCGGCCTGGCCATCGCAGTGACGATTTTCCTGATGACCTTCATGTACCGGTCCGGCTTCGGGCTCCGGCTTCGCGCCACGGTTCAGAACCGCAAGATGAGCGGTGCCGTCGGCATCAACACCGGCAAGGTCGACCGCCTCGCATTCGCCCTCGGCTGCGGCATCGCCGGCATCGCCGGTGCCGCCTTCACCACCATCGGCTCCACCGGCCCCGACAGCGGCAGCCGCTACATCGTCGACGCCTTTCTCGTCGTGGTCGCCGGCGGTGCCGCCAGCCTCCTCGGCACGCTCGCCTCCGCCTTCGGCATCGCCCAGGCCCAGTCGGTCCTCGAGTTCTTTCTCGATGGCACCAAGGGCAAGGTGGCGACCCTGCTGGTCATCGTCATCGCCCTGATGATCCGGCCCCAAGGGCTTTTCCCTTCGAAGGTTCGCGCCCACTGAGCACGTACATGAACCCCCAACCAACATTGGATATGCCACGTTTTCTCAAGACCCTGTTCAAAACGAAGGCCGAGGTGATCGGATTCATCGCCCTCATGGTGCTGGTCTTCGTGATCTTTCCCATCTCGATGCCTGTCTTCCGACTCAATCTGGTCGGAAAGTATCTCTCCTTCGGCTTCGTCGCCATCGGCCTCGTCCTGCTCTGGGGACGCTGCGGGGTTCTCAGCCTCGGCCAGGGTGTCTTCTTCGGCCTCGGCGGCTACTGCATGGCCATGTTTCTCAAGCTCGAAGCCTCCGACCCCGAATCGACCTCCATCCAGTCCACGCCCGGGATCCCCGACTTCATGGACTGGAACCAGCTGACCGAGCTGCCCTGGTTTTGGGAGCCCTTCAAAAGCTTCCCCTTCACCGTCGTCGCCGTGTTCATCGTTCCCGCGGTGGTCGCCTTCTTCATCGGCTGGGCACTGTTCCGTCGGCGGGTCGGTGGCGTCTACTTCGCCATCATCACCCAGGCCATCGCCCTCATCATGTCGCTCGGCATCGATGGAAACCAGGGTTTCACCGGCGGCCGCAACGGCATCACCGACCTCCGCACGCTGCTGGGTTGGGACATCCGGTCGGAGAGCGCCCAATATACGCTCTACTTCCTTTGCTCCATCCTTCTTTTCGGCGTCGCCTTGGGCGCCAAGTATATCATCAACACCCGCCTCGGCCGCGTGCTCGTCGCCATCCGCGACCGCGAGGACCGCGTGCGCTTCTCGGGCTACGATGTCGCCATGGTGCGGACCTTCATCTTCGCCTTCGCCGCCATGCTCAGTGGCCTCGGCGGGGCATTGTTCGTCCTCCAAGTCGGTTTTATGTCGCCTTCGATCATCGGCATCGTCCCCTCCATCGAAATGGTGATCTTCACCGCCGTGGGAGGCCGCCTTTCGGTTCTGGGTGCCATCATCGGCTGCCTGCTGGTAAATTGGGGCAAGACCACCTTTTCCGAGGCCTATCCGGACCTCTGGCTCTACCTCATGGGCGGAACCTTCATCGCCGTCGTCATGTTCTTTCCCAATGGAATCGCCGGCTTGGCCGAAAAACTCCCCGGCTTCGCCAACTGGCTGACGAACATCGTCGCCAAACGTCTCAAGACCTCCTCCCCCGCGTCCCCACCCTCCACCGAAGCGGTTACAGATGAACATTGAAAACGAAGACATACTCACCACCGAGGATCTCGGTGTCTCATTCGACGGTTTCAAGGCGGTCGACGGCTTCAACTTCTATCTAGCCCGGAATCACGTGCATGTGATCATCGGGCCCAATGGGGCCGGCAAGACCACCGTGCTCGACCTGATCTGCGGCAAGACCGCCGCCACCACCGGCTCGATCAAGTTCCACGGCAGGGAGATGCGAGGAAAGCGTGAATACAAAATCGTCCGCGCCGGCATCGGCAGGAAATTCCAGAATCCCTCGATCTACGAAAATCTCACGGTCTTCGAGAACCTCGAGCTCTCCCACCCGACCGGCCGGGGTGTCATCGGGTGCCTGCTTTTCCGAAGAACTCCCGACGTGCTGAATCGCTGCCACGAGGTCGCCGAGGAGATCGGCCTGTCGGAAAGCCTTGATGTAGAGGCAGGGATCTTGAGCCACGGACAGAAGCAGTGGCTGGAGATCGGGATGCTCCTCATGCAGCAGCCGGAAGTCATTATGCTCGATGAACCCGTGGCGGGCATGAGCGTCCGCGAACGCACCGCCACCGCCGAACTCATTCGGCGGATCTCCAAGAACCGCTCGGTCATCGTGATCGAGCACGATATGGAATTCGTCCGGGAAATCGCCGACCGCGTCACCGTCATGCACCTCGGCAAGATCCTCGCGGAAGGGTCCATGGAGAAAGTCAGCAGCGATCCCAAGGTCATCGAGGTCTACATCGGCCACTAACCTTCAAAAACATGATCTCAGTCAGTCATCTCAAAGTGGCCTACGGCCAAAGCGTGGTCATCCCGGACATGAGCTTCCGCTCCTCCAAAGGCGAAATCCTCGGCATCATCGGGCGCAACGGCATGGGAAAGACCACCCTCTTCCGCTCCCTGATCGGAATGATTCCGGCTGCCGGCGGCTCGATCACCGTCAACGACCAGGTCCTCACCAGGCTACCCTCCCACCGCCGCGTCGCGAGTGGCATGGCATTCGTGCCCCAGGGACGGATGATTTTCCCGTATCTCACCGTTTACGAAAACCTCATCTCCGGAGTAAAGGGACGACCCAAACCCGAGGACATCGAGGAAATCTACTCGCTCTTCCCCGTGCTTCAAGAAATGCGGAACCGCAAGGGCGGCAACCTGTCCGGAGGCCAGCAACAGCAGCTCGCGATCGGCCGCGCCCTGATGACCAAACCGAGCGTTCTCCTCCTCGACGAGCCGACCGAAGGCATCCAGCCCTCGATCATCAAGGACATCTCACGGAGCCTCCGTGAGATCCGCGATCTCAAGAAGCTCACCATTCTCGTCAGCGAACAGGTTCTGAGTTTCGTCCTCGATACCTGCGATAAATTGATGGTCATCGATAAGGGCAAACTCGTCCGCGAGGACCAACGCGCCGACGTCAATGCCGACCAGATCAAGGCCATGCTGGCGGTCTGACCACGCCCTCAACTCCACTCCTTTCCAACCCACCACAAAGACATGAAGACACTGATTAAAGTCGACCTCGATGCGTCTCCCGAGAGCCAGGAATACCTCCACAACCGCTGGCATCCGGACATTCCCATGGTTGCCACGGTGAAGCCCGGCGATGAGTTCCGGGTCGAGTGCATCGACTGGACCGGCGGCCAGATCCAGAACGATGACAACGCCAAGGACATCGAGGTCGTCGACCTGACCAAGGTCCACTACCTCAGCGGACCGATCGGCGTCGAGGGAGCCGAGCCCGGCGACCTCCTCGTCGTGGACATTCTCGATGTCGGCGTGCTTGAAGAGTCTCAGTGGGGATTCACCGGTCTATTCGCCCGGACCAATGGCGGCGGTTTCCTCACCAACGAGTTTCCCGATGCCCGCAAGGCCTGCTGGGATTTCCACGGCATCTACACCTCCTCCCGGCACATCCCGAACGTCGAGTTCGCCGGCATCATGCACCCCGGCCTCATCGGCTGCCTGCCTTCCAAGGACCTCCTGAATACATGGAACAAGCGGGAAAAGGAGCTTTTCGATACCGACCCGGAACGAGTTCCGCCCCTCTGCGCCCTGCCCTACTCCGACACCGCCCACATGGGAAAAATGACCGGGCCCGAGCGGGACGCCGCCGCAGCCGAAGGCGCACGGACGGTGCCCCCGCGGGAACATGGCGGCAACTGTGACATCAAGAACCTTACCAAGGGATCCAAGGTCTATTTTCCCGTCTATGTCAAAGGCGGCGGCCTCTCCATGGGCGACATCCACTTCAGCCAGGGAGATGGGGAAATCACCTTCTGTGGAGCGATCGAGATGGCCGGCTATCTCGACATCCGGGTGAGCCTGATCAAGGGCGGCGTCGAGAAATACGCCATCAAGAATCCGCTCTTCCTGCCCAGCCCGCTGTCTCCCGAATACAAGAGCCATATCATCTTCGAAGGCATTTCCGTGGATAACTCCGGCAAGCAATACTACCTCGATCCCTTCGTCTCCTACAAGATGGCCTGCCTCAATGCCATCGAGTACATGAAGAAATTCGGCTACACCGGCGAGCAGGCCTACGCCATCCTCGGCACGGCTCCGGTCCAGGGGCACATCAGCGGCATCGTCGATATCCCCAACGCCTGCGCCACGCTCTGGCTGCCGACGGAGATCTTCGATTTCAACATCCTGCCCGGAGCGGACGGACCCACCCTGTCCGTCACCCCCGGCACCGATCTCGCCTTTGTGAAATAGCCGACCATTTCCCCGTCATTCCCCTCTACAGCTACACCTGCGGCGACTGCGGAGACTTCCACTCGCTGCGCACCATTGCCGAGCGGAACTCACCGGCCGGCTGCCCGCACTGCGGCCGGCAGGCCCGGCGCTTGATCGAGGCCCCGAATCTGGCGGTCATGCATCCCGTAGCGCGCCGCGCGTCCGAGATCAATGAAAAGAGCCGCTACGAGCCGCGGGTTCGCCAAGCCCACCAGTGCGGATCGGGCTGTGGTTGCGGTTCGTCCGGAAAGATCCGCCCGGAGCGAAAGCGCGAAACCAAGCTCGGTACCCTGCAGGGTCAGAAAGCCAGCGCCCGGCCATGGATGCTGGGCCATTGATGCCTTCATGCGATGAACTGAGCGGGCCGGCCCGGTGGCAGGGCCGGCCCGCTGATCTACTGTTCGAAAGTCGAAGGTCGCCTACCCCACCCCCACTCGCAGGTTCCGTGCTGTCCAAAGCTCCCCCGCCAGCGCTCTCAACGCTCCGCGCGGCTTTCTGGCACCGCTCATTCGCTTGTCGCTGAAATACTCCCGAGAGCCTGCGAACACCTCGTTCACAAACGACCGTCCACCGATCACCGCTCCGTCCGTGAAGTATCTCACCCGGTGGCGGATCACCTGCGAAATCCGCAAGTCCCTCGATCCATCTGCGGTTTCCAGTCGCTTCATCTCCGACCGCGCCTTCTCCGGCTCCATCCCTTTCCTCGTCACCCGACCCTCGTCGTCGGACACGGCCACGGATTTCCCGAGCAAGACCCGTCGGTAGCGTTTCCCCAGCCCACCCTGCGCCCAAGCTCGCACCAGCGCCTCGAAGCCCATCGCTTCGCCATCTTTGCCGATCAAATACTGCATCACCCGCGCCAATCCCGCCCGGGCCTTTTTCCCTCCCGCCGCAGCCTCCGCGTAGCTGCTCCAGCGGTAGTCCACCGGGTCCTCGCAGATGCCCGCCCGCACCGGATTCAGATCGATGTACGCCGCCACCGTCTGCGCCGCGAACCCGCTCTCCACCAACACGCTTTTGAAACGCTGTTCCCACAGCCGACCGGTGCGCTGATGCGCCCGATTGAACCACGAGGAAAACCGCTGCAGCAGGATTTTCATGAACTCACTGAGGTCGTTCATGCGGTAGGTGTAGGAGGAAAAGATCCGGTCCACCTCCGCTTCGTTTCCCGCCGCCCGGGCTTCCACCAGAAGGCGTTGCTGCTCCTTCACCTTCCAGGTCGGGTAGAACACCTCCATCCGCCTCAGCAGTTCGTCTTCCGGCATTCGCTCAGACGGCTGTGGCGGGACCTCGATGAGCAGGTGGAAATGGTTGGACATCAGGCAGTAAGAAAGCACCCGGCAACCCGTGAAATTCTCCGTCATCCGCGTCAGCGTGCGGAACTTCTCCTTCTCCTCCGGACCGAACGCGAACCGCCTCTCCACCACCCGTGAGATCACGTGGTAGATCGTCGGTTTTTTCGTCGAGTCCTTCCAAGGTGCCAGCCACCGCTTCCGAGCCATGGACGGGACCCTACCCAGCCCGCCTTCCACAGAGCAAGCATATTCCCTACTTGTGGTGTGTCCATCTATTGGTCTTGATTCAATTCCCCCAGACGGTCACTTTTTCCCTGCCAACCCGGCTCGTGCGCCGCTTTAGTCACCCACGAGCCATGCCACGACGCCTTCTCACCCTCGCCGTCGCCGTCCTCGCTCTCGCCGCCTGCTCGCGCGAGACGCAGGTCGAGCGCGCCAATCGCGACGGCATCCTGCTGCTCGGCAATTCCGGCGAGCCGAAATCACTCGACCCGCAACTGGTCACCGGTGTCCTTGAGAGCAAGATCATCGGCTCGCTGATGGAGGGCCTCGTCGCCGACGATCCCCGCAGCGACGACGCCCTGCCACCCGGCGCGGCCGAGTCCTGGGAACACAACGAGGAGCTGACCGAGTGGACCTTCCACCTGCGGCCGGACGGGAAATGGTCCGACGGCGCGCCCGTCACCGCCCGCGACTACGTGTTCTCCTACCAGCGCATGCTCCACCCGGACCTGATCGCGCCGTACGTGGAAATGCTCTACTTCATCGACAAGGCCGAGGCCTTCAACAAAGGCGAGATCGATGACTTTTCCGAGGTCGGCGTGTGGGCCGAGGACGACCTCACCCTGCGTCTCCGCCTGCGCGAGCCGGTGCCCTTCCTTCCCTCGCTCACCCGCCACTACACTTGGTTCGCCGTGCCGCGCCACGTGGTGCTGCTCCACGGAAAAATGACCGACCGGTTCACCGATTGGTGCCTGCCGCCGAACATGGTCGGCAACGGCCCCTTCCGCCTGAAATCGTGGGAGTTCCACGATTCGATCGAGGTCGAGAAAAACCCGCACTACTGGGACGCGGAGAACGTCGCGCTGAACGGCATCCGTTTTCTCCCCATCGAAAACCCCTACACCGAGGCCCGCGCGTTCTTCGCCGGCCAGCTCCACAGCTCCTACACGCTGCCGGCCGACCTGATCGATACCGTGAAGGAAAAGAGCCCGCAGTTCCTACGGCAGGAACCGTACGTCGGCACCGTCTTCGTCCGTCTGAACACCACCAAGCCCGGCCTCGACGACCCCCGCGTGCGCCGCGCCCTCGGCTTGGCAATCGACCGTGCGGCGCTCACCGAGCACGTGTTGGAAGGCTATTTCCCCGCCACCTCGCTGACGCCGAAGATGGGACGCTATGAGCCCGAACCGGTACTTCGCTTCGACCCCGAGGAAGCCCGCCGGCTGCTCGCCGAGGCCGGCTACCCGGGAGGAAAGGGTTTCCCCCGCTACTCCGTGCTGATCAGCCGCCCCGCCGCACGCTCCAGCACCGAGGCGGTTCAGGCGATGTGGCGCAAGCACCTCAACATCATCGTCGATATCCAGAACAAGGACTGGGGCTCCTACATTTCCGCCCAGCAGTCGTTGGAATTCGACATGGCGATGGCCGGCTGGATCGGCGATTACCTCGACCCTACCACGTTCCTGAACATGTGGACGAAGGGCAACGGCAACAACAACACCGGCTGGAGCAACGAGCGCTTCGAGGAACTTCTGGCCGAGGCCGCGCACCAGGCTGATCCGGTGCAGCGGCTCGATTTCCTGCGCCAGGCCGAGCAACTGCTGATGGCCGAGCAGCCGGTGCTCCCCACCGCCTACTACTCCCGCAACTACCTCCACCGCCCGGAGGTCAAAGGCTGGTACCCGCTGCTGCTCGACAACCATCCTTACAAATCCATCCGCCTCGATCCCTGACATGCTCCGCGCCATCCTCCAGCGACTGCTCCAGGGCGTGCTCGTGCTCTTCGTCCTGTTCACGGTCACGTTTCTCCTCGTCAAGCAACTGCCCTACGGACCCTTCCAGCAGGAAAAGGCCATCCCCGACCACATCCGCGCCAAGGTCGAAGCCTACTACGGCCTCGATCAGCCGACCTCCGTCCAGTATTTCAAGCGCCTCAAGAACTACCTCAAAGGCGATACCGGCCTGAGCCTCCGCCTCGAGGGCCGGCCGGTTTCCGAAATCATCACGCAGGCCTTCCCCACCTCGCTTCAGCTCGGTATCGCCGCCATGTTCGTGGCCCTGTTCATTGGCATCCCGCTCGGCACCCTGGCGGCGGCGAAAAAGAACTCGCTCATCGATTTCGGCGCGATGGCCCTGGCCATGACCGGCATCTGCCTCCCCGCCTTCGTCATCGGCCCGATCCTGGCCGAAATCTTCGGCCGCGGCCTAAAGCTGCTGCCCGCCGTCGGCTGGGACCCCACCACGCCGCGCTCGTGGATCCTGCCAGCCATCACCCTGGGCCTCGCCACCGCCGCCTACCTTTCCCGCCTCACCCGCGCCGGGATGCTCGATACCCTCTCGCAGGACTTCGTCCGCACCGCCAAGGCCAAGGGCGTGCCGGGTCGCACGATCCTCGTCCGCCACTGCCTGCGCGGAGGTCTCATCCCCGCCCTCGCCTACATCGGTCCCGCCTTCGCCGGGCTGATTTCCGGCTCGGTTGTCATTGAAAGCATCTTCCAGATCCCCGGCCTCGGGCAGCACTTCATCAAGGCCATCGAGACCGGCGATGAGCCCGTCATCCTCGCCACCGTCATGCTCTACGGCACCCTGATCATCATCGCCAATTTCCTCACCGACATCGTCGCCGTTTGGCTCAACCCGCGCCTTCGCACCCGATGACCACCGCCGCCGCATCCACCACCGTCCCACCCCGCCGCGTCGAAAAGGGAGCCTCGCTCTGGCGGGATGCCTGGCGCCGCCTCGCGAAAAACCGCGCCGCCATGGTCAGCCTCGCCCTGCTGGTCGTCATCGTGCTCGCCTGCGTCATCCTGCCCGCCATTCCCGGGTTCCTCGCCGACCCAGGAATCCAGAATCTCGAAAACAAACACCTGCCCCCCAACGCGGAGCACTGGTTCGGCACCGACCACCTCGGGCGCGATCTCTTCAGCCGCATCCTCTTCGGCGGGCGCGTTTCGATCATGGTCGGCGTCATCACCACCATGGTCTCCGTGACCATCGGCATCACCTGGGGTGCCATCTCCGGGTACGTCGGAGGCCGTACGGATGCCTTCATGATGCGTTTCGTCGACATTCTCTACGCCCTGCCTTTCCTCGTGATCGTGATCCTGCTCGGTGCCGTGCTGAGCCCATTGACCGATGATCTCACAAAATTCACCGTGGACCTTTTCGCCCCCGAAGGCAGCAGCGCGGCGAAGACCAACGAAGTCCGCACCGCCGTCGAGCCCTTCACCACCCTCGTGCCGCTGTTCATCGCCATCGGCGCGCTGTCCTGGCTGAACGTCTCCCGGATCGTCCGCGCCCAGGTCCAGAGCGTCGCCCGGCTCGAATTCGTCGAAGCCGCCCGCTCGCTCGGCCTCGGCCACCTGCGGATCCTATTCCGCCACATCCTGCCGAACACACTCGGGCCGATCATCGTTTACACCACCCTGACTATTCCCGGCGTCATGCTTTTCGAGGCCACCCTGTCGTTCCTCGGGCTCGGCGTGAAACCGCCGAACTCCTCCTGGGGTATCCTCATCGAGGAGGGCGCCAACCGCATGCTCTCCAACCCCCGGTTGCTCCTCTTTCCCGCCCTCTTTTTCTCCACCACCCTCTTCGCCCTCAACTTCCTTGGCGATGGCCTGCGCGACGCGCTCGACCCGAAGTCGTCGAAGGATTGACGATTTTCGATTGAAGATCGTCGATTAAAGAGATGGATGTTAGATCGCAAAGACGATCCTTCAATCTTCAATCTTCAATCTTCAATCTTCAATCTTCAATCGCATGAGCCTGATCCGTGACTTGCCGAGCGATGAGCGCCCGCGTGAAAAGCTGGCCCGCCTGGGGCCCGCGGCGCTCGACAACGCCGAGCTGCTCGCCCTCTTCCTTGGCACCGGGATGAAGGGGAAAAGCTCCATCCAGATCGGGCGCGACATCCTGCGTCACTTCGGCTCGCTCCACGCCCTCGGAGCCGCCGGCCTCCCTGCCCTGCGCACCACCCCCGGCCTCGGGCTGGCCAAAGCCTGCCAGCTCGCCGCCGCCTTCGAGCTCGGTGCCCGCCTCGCCCGCGAGCGCATGAACCACACCCCACTCGACTGCCCCGAGCGCATCTACGAATCCTTCGCCCCCCAGCTCGCCCACCTGCCGCACGAGAAACTCCTCGTCGCCATGGTGAACTCTCGGCTCGAGCACATTGCCACCACCGAGATCACCAGCGGCACCCTCACCGAGACCTCCGCCCATCCGCGCGAAGTCCTGCGACCCATCGTGCTTCACCACGCGTGGGGTTTCGTGCTCGTTCACAACCATCCCTCCGGCGATCCCCGCCCGAGTGAAGCCGATCTCGAATTCACCCACCGCCTCAAGGCCGCCGCCGACGTCCTCAGCATCCGCTTGCTCGACCATCTCATCATCGGCCGCCCCTCCGACTTCCGGGAGCCCTACTATTCCTTCCGGGAAAACGGCCGGTTCGACGCCAAGGAACGCGAGGAATAATTCTCATCCATCCGGGCCTCCACCCCATCCATGAAGCAGCCGAAGCGGCGAACGCTTCGGCTGCTTTAGGGGCACTTCGTCCACCGGCAACCCCGTGCAATGGACGCGAAACCCCTCAACCCCGGATGGGCTACTCCTGCTCCACGCGGAAAAACACCTTCGTCGATTCGATGAACGACGCCGTGGACGTCGTCATTCCATCGCCGCCGGGAATCCCCGATCCGATGATCTCCGACCAATCGATCAAGTCTTCGGAAGCGGTGATGCGGTAGGTTGAACCGAGGCTGCTCTCCCAGCTCAGCGTGACCTCATCGGCTTCGAGGTCCACCGACACATCAAGAATCCGGAAATCCTCCGGCAGGGGAATCAGCGATTCGCCGGGAAACGGTATGTAATCGCTATAACTCTGCCGCACCATCGGTATCGCCAGGTCAAAGGCCGTGACGTTCTCGATCAAGGTCCAAGTGACTCCGTCCTGACTCCCTTCCATGGTGAATTGCACCGGATCCCACTCCGGGAGATTCGCCGCCGTGCCGAAGGCGTAGTCGACGATGCCCGGCGTCTCCGTGCCGAAATCGAAAACCAGGGGGGCCTTGGCGTTGTCCACCCACTTGGTCGAGAGAACGCCATCGATGAGACTCGCGGGCCCTTCCTCCGGCACTGGATTGACTCCGCCGGGATTCTCCACCGCCACGGGAACCACCAGATCGAACTCATCGTAGAACTCGAACTCGGCGAGCTGCACGAACTCCGCTCCCGGGTCCCGTGTCTTCAGCGTGTTGAAGCGGATGTAGCGGTAGTTCACCGGCCCGCCCACCACGGACCGCACCACCAGGGAATCGGTCGCGGATAGCCCGGCCTCGGTGTCGGTGGCCACGATCTCGAACTCCGTATCGCCAGGGCTGAGGGTCACGCTCGCGGACCCGAAAGGCTCGTTCTCGGTAACGACGCCGGGTGTGATCGTCACCTGATCGGCGAAGGAGGTGTCCCACGAGAGGAGGATGTCTTCGCCCTGGCGGGAAATCTGGGCGTCCGACGTGAGAGCTTCGACCGCCGGTGGTCCCTTCGGTAGCGTCTCGATCACCACGCTTCCAATCCCGACATCGCCGCCGTTGCCGTTGCCGAGCCGGATCCGATCGAAGCTCAACCCGGAGGTGTAAACCGCCGTCGCGAGAACCGGCCCCGCGATGTCCGTCCCGGCATAGAGCCTCGTCCGTCCGGTCACGAAGTCATAGGTCAGGGTGACGACGCCGCCCACGGTCTGCGGATCGGCAACGGCCCGCTCCAGACTGGGCGCACCTTCCATACCGATCGAGGTATAGTCGCCGGCGAGGTCGCCGACGAAAACAAGCTCCTGCGCGCCGTTGAAAAGAGACACCCCTGCGTAGCCTCCATTCTGGCTCAGCAGCGAAAAATCGACCGTCATCTTCAGCAGACGTTCGGTGCCATCGAACGGGTTGGCGAAGTGACCGAACGCGAGCCGGGCGGCTCCGGTGGTATCAATGGAGCCTCCCTGTACCGTCAGCACCGTCCCGTCCGTCTGGCTCCATGGATTGCCGATATCGGGCAGTTTACCGGGAAGTTCGGTGCCGTCCGGGTCGTCGAAGTCGTCGGAAAACAGCGTATCCCCGAAGACCGGGGAAGATGCCATCAACAGGGAGACGGGGAGGACGTACCATCGGAAGGGAAAAGCTGTCGCCATGGGGATAGGGAGTTGGGTTTACGGAACGGCTCGAAATCGCCGCATCTAGAAAGGCATGCGGATTCGGAGGCGAAGGACCGCCACGAAATCCGCGGTTTTTCCGGCAGCGGTCGGAGGGAGCGAAAAAAGAATCTTCCGACTTTCTGGCGGAAATGGCGGGGGATTTCCGCATGACCTCATGATGGGACCTCTCGGTTCGAGGCCCCGGATTGAAAAAACTCAGCGACATCCCCATCCATGAAACATCCCCTGAAAAACCCCTCCCTGCTGGTCACGGCGGTCACGATCCTCGGTACTTCCGTCGGTCACGCCGCTCTCGTCTTCGCCGATGACTTCAGCGAAGCCGATGGCACGGCGATCATTGGCAAAGCCCCGGACATCGGCTCGAACTGGTCCGGAACCGCGCCGACCATCAGTGCCGGCAGCTTCGACACCAGCGGCGCAGGCCGCGAAGCCTACGGAAACTTCACCCTGGCTCTCGGGTCCGGACAGGTGCTCACCATGAGCTATGATGCCCTCCTCCCCTCCGCGGGTGCCTTCTTCACCGGTGGCTATGGAGGCGTGAGCCTCTATTCCGACGCCGGCGAGCGGATCTTCACGGGCGATCTGGGTATCGACACGAACTGGGGGGTCGACCAGGCCGCCGTCCTCGGTGCCCAGGCCAGTTCCGACTCCACGATTCCGACCACCGCGACCCTCCAATACTTCTTCGATACGGGGGAGTGGTCGTTCACCACGACCTCGGGGGTGAACCTCTCCGGCACCGGTCTGAGCGGTGAAGCCCTCAACCGGCTCCGCATCGCTAATGGAGCCGGTGGTGACATCCGCGTCGACAACCTGACGGTGGACATCAGCGCGGTGCCCGAGCCCTCCTCCGCGCTTCTCTCCGGTCTCGCGGTCCTTGGCTTCGGCCTCTGGCGCCGCAGAGCCTGAAGCTCCGGCTTCGTTCTCGGCCGGCCGGATGATCTCCGGCCGGCTGTTTTTTCTCCTGATTTCATCCCGCCCTTCCATGACCCGCACCTCGTGTCCCGCCGCCGCTCTTCTTGCCACGGCGGCTTCCCTCGCCCTCTCCTCCGCCGCTGAGATCGGCCACGAAACCTTCGACTACCCCGATGGCGCGATCGCCGGCAGGTCGGGCGGGACCTTCTGGGACTGGAACCAGCTCACCGCCATTCACAGCGGCAGCGCCTCGGATTGGGCTCACGTCTTCGGCACTCCACAGATCGTCTCCGGCGTGCTGCGCACCCACGAATCCGGTGCCCTGCGGGAATACAACGGCCCGAGCACCGGTCTCGGTGGCGACGAAGGTGCCGGTGCCCTGCGCGGCTCCGGCGTGGTCTACTACCGCGTCGACTACACCCAACGCGGCGAGAATGCATGGTCGGGCATGAGCTCATTCGAGTTCGGCACCGAGCGGGTCTTCTTCGGTCAACCGGGCGGCCAGAGCAACCCGCGGCGATTCGGCATCGATCAGGGCGGCCAGACCGCACTGGGTTCACGTTCCGTGGCTCCGAACCAAACCTTCGACCTCGTCGCGGAGCTCAACCACAGCTCCAACACCCTGCGTCTCTGGGTCGACCCCGAGGACGGTAACTCCGCGCCGGAAGCCTCGAAGATCCGCACCGGCTCGGCGTGGTCGTCTTCCATCCGTCTCGCCTCAGGCGGGCCGACGGAGTGGGACAACCTGCAGGTGGCCACTTCATGGAAAGACCTCGGTCTTCCTCCGAAGTCCGGAGTGCTGCTGGCGGAGACCTTCGCCGGCTACAACGTGGGCAGCCTCCCCGGCCAGGCCGTCACGAGCACCGGCTTCGGCGTGGGTGCGAGCTGGCAGGGCGACGGACCGGCTGAGTCCACCTTTGCCTCCAGGTCGGTTTTCTACCCCGGGCTGCTGCCGGCCGGGGGCAAGCTGGTCACCTCCGGCGATGGTGGTGCCGGCACGACCGCCCTCCTTGACACCGGGAGCTTCGACCGCGCGGGACTGCTGGATGCCGATGGAAAGGTCGGAGGAGGCGACATCGAAGGCTCGCTGTATTTCGCCTTCGTCGGCCGCTCGATGACCGACGTCGGCAGCGGCGCTTTCGGCGGGCTCCACTTTTACCTCGATGGCAACGAACGCACCTTGATCGGAAACAGCTGGCCGGAGTCGAACTTCGGAGCCTCGGCCGAACACACCGCCACGGTGATGCCGCTTTCCAGCGCGAACCCGGACCAGAACGGCGGCCTCGAATCCATTGATACCGACAGCCATTTCTTCATCGGTCGCATCGATTTCCGCGCCGGCGAGGCGGATGACCTCACCATCTGGCTGGACCCGGATCTCTCCGCACCGGAGCTGGACCAGAGCGCCTCGCTCACCACCCGGACGCCGGGCTTCGCCGACCTGGCCTTCGATGCAATCCACTTCCGCAGTGGAAACGGGAACCCGTGGGAGTTCGACGACCTCCGCATGGGAACTACTTGGGATTCCGTACTTCCGACGCCCTACGAAGGCGACCTCATCCGCGTCCAGACCCTGGGCGAGCGGCTGGTGCGGGTCGAAATCCGCGGACCCCAGGGCTTTGAAGATCGCGAGACCTTCACCGTCGTCGGCCGCGATTGGGACGAGGTCCCCGCCACGACCACGCACGGGGACGGGGAAACGGTCATCAGCACCGCGAGCTACCGCGTCCGCATTCCGGCCGATGCGACCTCGCTGGAAGGCATCCGGATCGAGTCGCCCTCCGGTGAGCTGCTCCACGAACTTGCCGCCACTCTTCCTGCAAACGCCTATCTTCCCAGCCCCGAGGATGCCGGTCCGGTCTGGCTCATGGCGGACCACCCGCGGCTGGTGCCCCCACCTTGGGGTGCCACGCCACCGCCGGACAGCAGCGACCCGCAGTCCGGTTGGGATTCGGGAAACGACGCCCACGATGTGTACGTCTTCCTCCTCCCGGACGGGGCCGACGAAGCGTTCCGCGAGGACTTCCTGCACCTCACCGGGCCGGTTCCGCTGCCTCCGCTCTCGACCTTCGGTCTCTGGGACAGCCGGTATTTCCCCTACACCGAGGAGACCGCGCTGGAGGTCATCGACACCTACCGCGCCAAGTCGATCCCGCTCGACATGTTCGTGCTCGATACCGACTGGCGGATCGGCGCATCCGACGGCTACGGCGTGGCCACGAACTATTTCCCGGACATGGCCCGCTTCCTTGAGGCAGCGCACGCACGGAATGTCGGCGTGATGTTCAACGACCACCCCGAACCGATCGCTCCCACGGCGCTCGACCCCGCGGAGCTGCAATACCGTTGGGAAGGGCTGACCTCGATCCTCGACCTTGGCGGCGACGTCTGGTGGTACGACCGGAACTGGCATACCAGCCTGCCCGAACCGATGCCGGGGATCCGCAAGGAAGTCTGGGGCATGCGGCTTTTCCAGGACATCACGCAGCGCTACGCACCGGACCGCCGGCCGCTGATCATGGCCAACGTGGACGGCATCGACAACGGAGCGTGGAACGACCCCTCGCATCCCGCCGCGCACCGTTTCCCGATCTGGTGGACGGGGGACATCTACAGCGACTGGGATGACATCCGGAACGAAGTCGCCCTCTCCACCAACAGCGGCATCGCCCGCATGATGCCCTATGTGCACCCCGACTGCGGCGGCCACAACACCAATCCGACCTCGGAAGGCTACGCGCGCTGGGTGCAGTTCGGCGCGCTCTGTCCGGTGTTCCGGCTTCATGGTGGTGCCAAGGAAATCCGCTATCCCTGGGCCTACGGAGCGGAAGCCGAAGCGATCGCCCGCGATTACACCCAGCTCCGCTACCGCCTGCTGCCCACCATCTACTCCGCCGCCGCCCGCGCCCACGAGGATGGCATGCCGATCCTGCGCCGCTGCGACCTTGAATGGCCGGAGCAACCCGAGGCCGCGGGCGACGGTCAGTATCTGTTCGGCGATGACCTGCTGGTCGCACCGCTCACCCAGCCGGGCACCTCGTTCGCGGAGCAGGAAAGCGGCCTCCTCCGCACGGCGGAATCCGGCGGGCAGCCGGGGCTCAACGCAGAATACTTTGCCAACCCTTCGCTCACCGGTGCGCCGGTGCTCTCGCGTGTCGATGCCGCGGTGAACTTCGATTGGGGTACTGGCTCCCCGGGCCATGGCGTGCCCGCCAACAGCTTCTCGGCCCGCTGGACCGGATGGATCGGTCCATTCGAGGAAACGGGCACCTTCGAGATCGCCCTCCAGGCGGACGACGGCGTACGTCTGTGGATCGATGACGAATTGTTGATCGATGCCTGGGTGCCGCAGGACGGCATCTATCACTCGGCCTCCTTCCAGGTCACCGCCGGGGAATCCCTGCCGATCCGCATCAGCTACTATGAAGGTAGTGGAGGCGCGAAGATCCGCTTCGGTGAAGCCGTCCCGCAGTCGTTCAGCCTGTGGCTGCCACCCGGCGAGTGGGAGGACGCGTGGACCGGCGAGCGCCTCAACGGCCCCGCCACGATCAGCCGCCATTACCCGTTGGCCCGCTGTCCAATCTTCTACCGCGTGGGCGGGGCCGTGCTGACGGTGCCAACGATGCAATACTCCGGCGAGCGCCCGTGGGGCGAGGTCGTGGTCGATGCCATTTCCCCTTCCACGGACGGCGAATCCACGCGCGTGCTCTACGAAGACGACGGCGAGTCCACGGGCTACCTCGAGGGCCTTTCCCGCCGGACGGTGGTGAAAACCCGCCGCCTCGGCGAGCAGCACCGCGTTTCCATCCTACCCGCGTCCGGAGACTACCCCGGAGCCATCAGCGAACGTTCCTGGGGCGTTCGTTTCCACCTGCCCGCCGGAACCACGAAAGGCACCGTACTTCGCAATGGCGTACCACTCCCCTGGGACGGCGGCGAAGCCGTGTGGATCGAAGGAGGCGGTGATTCCGACGACTCCATGCCTCTTGGCGGCGCAGGCACCGGCACCCGTTCGCTGCAAGGTCCGGTGGTCGAGGTCACCCTGCCTTCCGAGTCCGTGGCCACCGCCCAGGAGGTCATTTTCGGACCGCTCGACTCGGATGGCGATGGCATCCCGGACGAAACCGAAGGCGATGGCGATCCTGATGGCGACGGCATTCCGAATTACCTCGACGACGATTCGGATGGCGATGGCCAAAGCGATGCCGTGGAAGCCAGCGCCGGCACCGACCGGCTGAACCCGGCGGAGTGGTTCCGGATTGAAAGCTTCGACCATTCCGGTGCCGAAACGCTTCGCCTGACCCTTTCCGGCAAACCCGGCCAAACCTATCAGCTCGAAGGTTCCCCCTCGATGGAGGAAGGCAGCTGGACGGATGTCGGCGAGCCCATCGGCCCGCTGGCGGCCGCAGCCACCGTGGAGATGGAGGTGCCGCTGACGGAGGAAAGCAGGAGTTTTTTTCGCATCGCCACCGCCGGTCCATGAGGACTCAGGAACTCCGGCCTTCGACGACCCGGGCGGCTTCGTCGGTGAGGTAGTGCACCAGGCCCCAGTCGAACCACATGGCGACCTCGGGACGGCCGTCAATGTAGTCGTTCTTGCCGCACTCCTTCGCGATCCTCCTCGCTTCCTCGAGGTGTTTCCGGGCTGTCGGCAGGCGCCCGCTTCTCTCATCGGTCATCGCCAGCACGCAGTGCAGCGCCGCCGAGCATGATGCTTTCGAACTCCGCACCTCAAGGCCCGCCCACGCGGTGTCCGCAGCGGTGTCCAGTGCCCCCGCCCTGAGGTGATAGAGGGAAAGAGAAAGCGCCGCCCACCCGGGAAAGGGTGCCTCGGCGGGATCTCCGAGAGCTTCCACGGTGGACGCCAGTCTCGCGATCGTCTCCCGGTCCGCGGGGGCGGCGCAGCAGACTTTCAGCAAATGCTCGGCTCCCAGAGGGGTCGTCGCCGGAAGATACCGCCTGAGAATTTCCTCGCGAAACTCGGGATATCCGGGCTCGCCGCGGTAGAGCAGGGCAATGCCGCAAGCCATCAGGTCGGAGCCTTCGAGAATCCGGCTCGGCTGCTCCAGCCGGTTCGCCTGGATCAGCAGCCGAAAGCACTGGATCGCCTGGTCCCAGCGGTCGTGGGTGGCATTCCAGTCACCGAGCGCACGAAACACCGTCGCCGCTTCCAGCGAGGGTTCGATGGATGAAATCGGATAGAGCTGCCGCAGTTCGTCCGCCTCCGCCACGCGATCCTGGTTCAGGAGGAACGCCACCCGGGCGAGGTTCGCGCGGGCATCCGACTGGCGGCGCAGACGCGCTTCCTCGTTGCGGGCGAGCTGCGCCTCGTCCTTGAGCCGCGACTGCTCGTCCAGCGCCTGGCGTTCCCGCTCGTAGAGGGTCGAAGTCGTCACCAGCCCCGTCACCAACATCACGGTGACCACCGCCACCACCGCGCAGGCCGCGCGGTTCCGGCGGATGAATTTCCCCATCAGATACGCCCGGCTCGGCGTCCTCGCCATCACCGGCTCGTGCCGGAGAAACCGCCCCACGTCCTGCGCCAACGCATCGACCGTCTGATACCGGTGGTTGCGAAAACGCTCCGTCGCCTTCACGACAATCCCATCGAGGTCTCCCGAAATCATCGACACGAGCTGACGGCTGTCGCAGCTCCGTGCGCGGGCCACGCGTGCGGACTCGGCCGATTCCATATGGGCGCATAGTCGTGAAGGCAGGCAGGGCGGGTGGTTCAGCACCCTTTCCCGGAGAGCCGAGACCCCGAGCGTGCGGACCGAGTCCTCATCCAGCGGAGTCCGCCCGGTGAGCAGCTCGTAGAGCAGCACCCCGAGGCTGTAGATATCGCTGCGGGTGTCCACGTCCAGCCCCGCCAGATCGATCTGCTCCGGGCTCATGTAGGCCGGCGTTCCAAAGAGCTCGTCGTGAAACGTGATCACCTTCCTGGCCTCGCCGAGCGGTGACACCACCTTGGCGATCCCGAAGTCGATCACCTTCGGCACATGACGCCCGCCGCTGGAAACCACCAGGATGTTCGAGGGCTTGATATCGCGGTGGATGATCCCCTTCTGGTGCGCGTGCTCAATGGCGCGGCAAACCTCGGTGAAAAGCAGCAGCCGCTGCGGCACGGCCATCCTACGACGATCACAGTAGTCGGTGATCTTCTCCCCCTCCACCAGCTCCATCACGAAAAACGGCCGGCCTGCGGGCGTCGCGCCGGCATCGATGACCCGCGCGATGTTCGGATGGTCCATCAAGGCCAGCGCCTGCCGTTCCGACTCGAAGCGGGCGATCATCAGCTCCGTGTCCATCCCGGCACGAAGGATTTTCAGGGCCACCCGGCGCTGGATCGGCCGCTCCTGCTCCGCCTCGTAGATGACCCCGCCGCTCCCCTCGCCCAACCTTGCGACCAGCCGGTAGTCACCCACCCGTCCGCCAGGGTTCTCCATGTATCGTTCGGCCGGCTCGGGCGTTCGCTCGCTCTCGGCGCAGACTTCCGCCGCCAGGTCCCGCCGCTGGTCGTCGGCTTCGAGGAAAAAACCCATCGACCTCCGGCTCGCTTCCACCAGCCCGCGCATTTCCTCGATCGCCACCGCATCACCCCCGAAGCTCTGGTGGAGAAACCGCTCCAGCGCCGCCGGCTCATCCATCGACAACGCCACCTCCAGAATGGCGTTCTCCACCTCGCGTCCGAGATCGTCAGCGTTCATGGGTATTCCTCAGGGCGCGGCGGTCGATCGATCGGCGGTGATCATCTGGTAAAGCTTCGCCCGCGCGAACATCCACTGCCGTTCCACCGAGCGCATGCTGCGACCGACCAGGTCCGCGATTTCCCGGTTGCCTAGGCCGGCGTAGAACTTCAACAGGACCACCTGCGCCGACGCCGGATCCGTGCGTTCCAGCTGGAGCAAACACTCGTGGATCAGCAACACATGGTCGTTGTCGCCGGGGAAACCCTGTTCCAGCGCTTCGTCCGGTTCGGTCGCCCGGCGTTTGGCCGCGGATTTCTCACGCGCGCGGTCCACCAGGATCCGCCGCATCGCCTGGGCGGCGGCTCCGAAGAAATGCGCCCGGTTTTCCCACGTCACCAGTCGGCCTCCGGAAAGCCGCAGCCACGCCTCGTGGACCAACGCCGTGGGCTGGAGGGTGAACTGCCGGCTTTCATGCCGCAACCGGTCCGAGGCGATCCGCCGCAGTTCCTCATACACGACCGGGAGAATCTGCTCGGTGGTCAGAGCTTCAGGCCCCTGCTCGGTCGGCGGTTCCTCCTCGAAAAACATACCCTCCCTTCTAAGAATCCGGAGGTGGCGCGACAAGGCAAATGAACGCTGCAAGACCGCCCTTCAGCCTCTCGTATGCAGCCTTTTTCCGGGAATCGAAAGATCGCAGGCCTCCGCTCTCACAGCCATCCCGCCACCTCGAAAGCCCGCCGCGCCCGCTCCCGGGCATGCTCGCGCAGCGGCTCGCCGTGACCCACCACGACCTGCTCGAACTCCCATTCCATCACCCGCCGCACCGATTTCCGGAGCGCCTCCTCATCCTGCACGGCGAACCTCATCCGCCGCGAGGTGCCCGGAGCGTGTTCTTTTCCCAGACCCACGCGCAGCAGGCACTGCTTCCAGAGGCCCGTGGCCGCAGGGAAATTCATCAGCAGGTCGCACACGATCAAGGTCCGGCTGGGCAGGTGAAAAAAGACGTGCTCGCCGAACCCCGGTGCGCCTTCGATCGGTAGCACCTCGATCTCGTCCCGCCATTCCTCCGGCGGCGGCATCAGCGGCAGCACCGGGCGACCGATCCCGGGAAAACCCTCCGGGGCGAGGTAGCTCGCCTCGGGAAAGGCGGCGGCCCCCGCAGCCGCGAAGGTATCGTGATCGATCATCGGATCAGTGATCCACGCCGGTTCGCCCAACGCCCGGATCTGCGCCACGTCATCCGCGGGAAAATCCGCCGTCGAATGAATGAGCAGCTTGCCCGAGGTCAGCCGGATCACCGTAACGTTGCGATGAATGTCCACCCCGAGGAGGGGAAATTTGAAGGGAAGATACCAGATGCCGGAACCGATCGCTTTCATGGGAGACGTCACGCCTCCACCAAAACGCCCCGTCTTTCCAACGAAATCAGCGCGGCCTCGGGGAAGTCCGACTCTGCCGCGGGAGATCGCTACCCGGCTGCCGGGTTTTCGTGTCACCGGCCGAGGTTTCTCATTCACCCCGAATGGGGAGGTTGCCAAGGTGGTCAAGAAGCCGGGAGAGTCCCGCGCGCAAATGTCCTTATGAAAGTTTCTTCCTCGTTCTTCACCGTCGGCCTCCTGACCGGTCTGCTGGCCGCGTGCCTGGCATTTGCCTGGATCGGCCGCCGCGGCGAAACCGGCACCGCCTCGGGGGGCCGCGTCCTCACCGTCGCCCACGCCCTGCCCGTGACCCACCCGGTCCACAAAGGCATCGAGAATTTCGGCGATGAGCTGAAGAAACTCTCCAACGGCGCCCTCACCATCGAGATCTTCCCCAGCGAACAGCTTGGCAACGAGACCGAGTGTCTGGAGAAAGTCCAACAGGGCACCATCGACATCACCAAGACCAGCGCCGCGCCGATCGGCAACTTCGTCCCCGTCTTCAAACTCTTCAGCCTGCCTTATCTGTTCCGCGACCGCGACCACTTGTGGCGCGCGCTCGACGGCCAGGTCGGCCAGGATTTGCTCACCGCCCTCTCCACCAACGACCAAGGCTCGCCGAGCGGCCTCATCGGCCTCGGCTACTACGACGCCGGCAGTCGCAGCTTTTACACCACCCGCCCGGTCACCTCGCCCGCCGACCTCCAGGGTCTCAAGATCCGCGTGATGCAGGATCCGGTGGCCGAGGACACCGTCAAGGCCATGGGGGCCTCCGCCGTCGCCATGGCATTCGGGGAACTCTACACTTCGCTGAAACAGGGCGGCGTGGACGGCGCGGAAAACAACCCGCCCAGCTTCCTTTCCAGCCGCCACTTCGAGGTGTGCAAGCACTACATCCTCGACGCGCATTCCAGCATTCCAGACGTCCTCGTCGCCAGCGCCAAGCTCTGGGATGGTCTCAACGAAACCGAGCGCGGGTGGGTGCTGGAAGCCATGAAACGCTCGAGCCAGTTCCAGCGCGAACTCTGGGCGGTCGAGACCGAGCGCGCCCTCAAGGAGCTGGCGGAAGGCGGTGTGACCATTGTCGAGCCCGACCCCGAGCCGTTCCGTCAGGCGGCCGAACCTGTCACCGAAAAATACGCCACCGGAGCCCGGGCGGAAATGGTCAACCGGATCAAGGAGGTCAAATGAGCCGTCACGGAACCTTCCACCACATCCTCGTGCGAACCCTCGGCGGCCTCTGTGCCCTGATGTTCGCCGCTCTGGTGCTCGACGTCCTGTGGGGCGTCTTCACCCGCCAGATCCTCAACGCCCAGCCCGCCTGGACCGAGGAACTCGCGCGCTTCCTGCTCGTCTGGCTTTCCATCCTCGGCGGCGTGCTGGCCTATGCCGATGACCGACACCTCGGCGTCGATGTCCTCGTCGCCCGCCTCGACCCCGGAGCCCGGAAGATCGCCCTGCTGGTCTCCCACCTCTGCGTGCTCGGGTTTTCGCTGGCGGTGCTGGTGATCGGCGGCAGTGAGCTCTTCCACAGCCGCTGGGAGGCCGGCCAGATGATGTCCGCCCTGCACATCCGCAAGGCCTGGTTCTACCTCGTGCTGCCCCTCGGAGGCTCGCTGATCACCCTGCTCGCGATCGGCAAGCTTCTCGAAACGCTGCGCATCTTCCGTGGAAAGGAGGAAGTACGATGAGTGTCGGACTTGCCGTTCTTCTCGTGGCCTTCGTCGTCCTCCTGCTGCTGGAGGTTCCCGTGGCCTTCGTCATCGGCCTCGCCACCCTGCTCGGTGCGCTGGCGCTGGGGCGCGATGGCAGCCTGGTCTCGCTGGCCAGTGACATGGCCAACGGTCTCGACAGTTTCCCGCTGCTCGCCATCCCGTTCTTCGTGCTCGCCGGCGAGCTGATGGCCGCCGGCGGTCTCGCCCGGCGTCTCATCGACTTCGCCGCCTCCATCGTCGGCCGCATGCCCGGCGGGCTCGCCCTGATCAACACGCTCACCTGCATGCTCTTCGGTGCGGTCTCCGGCTCGGCCACCGCCGCCATTTCCTCGATCGGCGGCTCGCTGATCCCGGAGATGGAACGAAAAGGCTACCCGCGGGATTTCAGCGTGGCCCTCACCGCCACCGCCGCCACCACCGGCCTGCTCATCCCGCCGAGCAACGTGATGATCGTCTACGCGCTGGTGGCCTCCAACGTCTCCGTCGGCGCGCTGTTCCTCGCAGGCGTCTTCCCCGGCGTTGTCACCGGCATCGCCCTGATGATCGTTTCCCTGATCGTCAGCCGCGGCTTCCGCAGCGCCTCCGGTGCCGCCGCCCAGCTCGATGAGATTCCGCGCTTCTGGCGCTCCCTCCTCCGCGCCTTCCCCAGCCTGCTGATGCTCGTGCTGGTGCTGGGCGTCATCTTGACAGGCTTCATGACGCCCACCGAGTCCTCGGCCATCGCCGTCCTCTGGGCGCTGCTGCTCGTCGCCGTGTTCTACCGGGAAATCAAGTTCTCCGAACTGCCGAAGATCCTCGTCAACTCGGCGCGTACGACGGGAATCGTACTCCTGCTCGTCGGCACCAGCGCGGCGATGAGCCGGCTGCTGACCATCGAGCAGGTCCCCCAGCTCGCCGCCGATGCCCTGCTTTCGGTCTCCGATAATCCGCTGGTCATCCTGCTGCTGATCAACCTCGCCCTGCTGCTGGTCGGCATCTTCATGGACATGACCCCGGCAATCCTGGTTTTCACGCCGATCTTCCTCCCGGTCGCGATCGCGATCGACATCAACCCGGTCCACTTCGGCGTGATCATGGTGGCGAACCTGTGCATCGGCCTCTGCACCCCGCCGGTGGGCACCTGCCTGTTCCTCGGCTGCGGCGTCGGCAAAGCGAAGATCGCCGGCGTCTCGCGGGCGATGATCCCTTTCTACATCGCGATGTTCGCCGCCCTCCTGCTGATCACCTACTGGGAGTCCCTCTCCCTCTGGCTGCCCCGGTGGCTTGGAGAAATGGAATGATGATGAAGGTTTGACACCCTCCTTCATCCTTCGCTTTTTCTCCCGTCATCATGTTAGATCGACTGAAACACGCCACCCTCCTTCTCCTCACCACTCTTTCCGTCTCGTGCGTGAGCCTGGTGACGCCCGAACAAGCCGCCATCGAGGTGAGCGGCGTCAAGCCGGCCAGCGTCGGAGTCACCGTCGCGGACCAGCGGACCCAGGTGTCCGGCGGGTTTCGAAAATCAAGATACTACGGCCGCACACGGATGAGCTACGGCATCCCGCAGCCAATCCTCGATCCGAAAATGTCGGTGGCCGATCGGCTCGCTGCGCAACTTGAGGCCGGCTTCCGGAAAAACGGCGTGGCGGTGCACAAGGTCGCCACGGAGTTCCGGGGTGATCCCGCCTCCGCCATTCGTAGCGCGGGCACCTCTTCGCGTTTCCTAGTGGTGAAGCTTGAGAACGTGTGGATCGACTTCGCCAACCCGTTGTTCGGCAAGCAATCCATCCTCTACTTCCATGCCACCGCCCAGGTGATGGATGCGGGAGGCAAGGTCCAGGCTTCGACATCGAAACGCTTCGAGAAGCGCTTCCGCTATGACGTCAACGACTCGTTCTTCAATCAAGCGGTATGGACCTTGCAGCCGGAGTTCGCCGCCTTGGTGAACCGCCCCGAGATCCGGCGCGCTCTCGCCCGCTGACCCTCCGCATCTCCTGCCAAGCGCTTGGCGTGACAGACGGCGGGAATGACAGCCGTCTCGATCCGGGCCAACCTCCCGCCATGGAAACCAGCTGGATGCACCCCAGGGAGGAACTCGTCCGCACGATGGCGCGCATCTACCGCTATCGGATGACCACCACCTCGGGCGGGAACCTTTCGGTTCTCGATCCCGATGGCAGCATCTGGATCACGCCCTCGCGCCTCGACAAGGGAAAGCTCCGCCCCTCGGACATCGTCCGGGTCACGCCGGACGGTCGCCATGACACGCCCTATCCGCCTTCCTCAGAGTTTCCATTTCACCGCGCGATCTACCGCCGGCGGCCGGACATCAAGGCGATCGTCCACGCCCATCCGGGTGCCTTGGTGGCCTTCAGCATCTGCCGGCAGATTCCCGATCTCCGGGTCCAGAGCCACGCCTACGACGTCTGCCGTAGAATCGCCTACGCCGAATACGCCTGCCCTGGCAGCGAGCAGCTCGGCGAGAACATCGCCGATGCCTTCGCCGGTGGGGCGGACTGCGTGATGCTGGAAAACCATGGCGTCGTCGTCGGTGGAGCGAGCCTCAAGGACGCCTTCCAACGTTTCGAAACGCTGGAGTTCGTGGCCCGAACCCTGATCAATGCCAGACGTCTCGGCGAGATCACCACCGTGCCGACCGAGGTCCTGAGGCATCCGCCGCGCGCGGAGTTCGCCACCCTCCCCTCCACCACGATCACCAACCGCGAGAAGGAACTCCGCGGAGACCTGTGCGCTTTCGTCCAACGCTCATACGAGCAGCGGCTTCTGATCAGCACCGCCGGGGCGTTCTCGGCGCGGTTGGAAGGCGATGAGTTCCTCGTCACGCCCCACCGCAGCGACCGCCTCGAACTCGGGCCGGAAAAAATCGTCCGGGCCCGCGGGCATGCCTGCGAGGAAGGCGGCCATCCCTCCCGCGCCACGCCCTTGATCGCGCGGATCTACGAACGGCACCCGGACATCGGAGCCGTCATCCTCGCCCAACCCGCCGCGGCCAGCGCCTATGCCATGTGCGGCGCTCCCATTTCCACGCGGACCATTCCGGAGAGTTATGTGGTGCTCCGTGATACCCCGAAGCTTCCTTTCACCTGCATCGTGAACGAAGCGGACGAACTGGCGGAGGCAATCGATCTGGTTCACTGCCCCACCCTCTTGATTCAAAACGAGGGCGTGCTGGTGGCAGGCAAAGACCTGCTCGACGCCTTCGACCGGCTGGAAGTGCTGGAAGCCACCGCCGAAGCCCTGCAGCTCGCCCAGCCGCTCGGCCCGCTGGTGCCGATGCCCGAGGCGGCCTTGCAAGAACTCCGCGAGGCCTTCGGGCTCGCTTGAGCCGGTGGTCAGCGGATCAGGATCACGTAGTCGAGCGTCCGGCCCGGGATCGCGATCTCCTCGCCGGCCTTCGTCGGCCGGCTCCACACCGCCGCATCGGCCAGCCACAGGTCGTGACCGCGCCAAACCGCCGGGGTCTCCGATTTCGTGAAACCGAGGTCCTGGAGATCCTCCGCAAGCCCCGCAGCGGCTGCGACCTGCGCCGGATCCGGCTCGCGCAGCACGATCGGTGGATAGGTGCCGGTGGCGTGCATGACGAAGACCGTCACGTCCTTCTTCAGCGTGAACGACAGATCGGTCTTTCTCTCGGGATCACTGAGGCGTTTCGTGGCGATCCATGATGCGCCTTCGATCATCTCCGGCAACTTGTCGAAGGTGTTGTCCGACGATCCATCGACCATGTAATAGAACGGCGACTGCGCCTCGACGGGCCGCTGGATGAAGTGAGCCTTGTTCTCCGGATTGCTGCTCGTCAGTCCTTCCAGCACGTCGTTCTCCGGGTCGGTCTCCGCCCATTGGTGGATCACCACCGTGTCGCTGAGGCCGTTCGCGTCCCGGGCTTCGATGACATTGCGGCCCGGCTTCAGGGGTGCGTTCCAGAAAAACACGTGGTTGATCGCCCGTGGTTCGCCTTTCCAGCCATCGGGATACGTGGCGGCCGGTTGGCGGTAGTCCCCGTTCCGCCGTTTCCCCTGGCTCTCGCCATTGACGATCAGCTCCACCCAATCGGCATTGGAGAAAACCTTGGTGCCATTGTCCGGCGCGAACCAACGGTAAAAATGTCCGCGGCTGGTGATGCGCAGCAGCGGCTCCTCCGGGCGGAAGAAGGCCTTGTGGAGATAGTAGAGGTCCTTCGGCGTCCCGGCCAGGGTGATCATCCCCTTGGTGTTCCGGTTGTTCTTGAACTTGCGGTCGTAGAATTCCCGGAAGTTCCACCACAGATACATTTTATGGCCGGACGGATTGTCGCGAAAGACCGTCTGAAGGCGATATTCGGTGTAGAGATTGCCGTATTCCATCGGCTCGAACTTGTTGACGTCCCACCGCGCCTCGTCCTGCGGGATGTGCTGGCTGACCCAGGTGCCCGCGCCGGTTTCTGACACGTAGCGGTTGCGCGGAAGCTCGCTGAAACCAGTGAAGTGTCCGCCATACCACCCCTGATACGTGTTTCCCGCGATGAAATCGACGGTGTCGGGACGGTCCTCGTGCGCGGAGGCGTAGGTCACCAGGCGGCTGGTGTCGTTCTCCCGGATCACGTCGGCATAGTGGGCGGCGACTTTCTCGTAAGTCTCGTTCCCGCTGCTCCAGAAGATGATGGAAGGGTGGTTCCAGTTCTGGAATACCATTTCCCGGGTGATCCGCTCGCCATCGGCGGTGGGTGTCCGCTCGCCGCTGTCGCGTTTCACCTCGTGCTGCCAGAGTTGCCCGGCAAGGCCGTTCTCCGCCCACACCGCGATGCCGCGGCGGTCCGCCTCGTGGTATTCGAACCGACGGTGCGGATAGTGGGCGAGGCGGACGGCGTTGATTCCCAGCTCGTCGAGCATCTGCCACTCGTTCGCCAGCTCTTCCTCCGGGATGGCGTTCCACTCCTGTTCGGTCTGCTGGTGCTTGTTGACACCGCGGACGAGCAGTTCCTCTCCATTGAGCAGGAACTTGCCGTCCTTGATGGCAATGGTCCGGAAACCGGTGGCGTCGGAGATCTCATCCATGGGTACGCCATCGACCGTCAACGTGCTGGTCACCTTGTAGAGGTGGGGCTGCCGGATCCCCCAAAGCTCGGGGTCCGGAACCATGACGTCGGTCTCCAGCACCGATGCGGCACCCGCCGGGATCGTGCCGATCACAGTGGCTTCCACGACCCGATCGCCGTCAGGACCCTCCACGACGTGGCGGCAGGCGACTTCGGCATCGCGATCAAGCGTGTTGCGGACGTGGGCCTTGATCGCAAGCGTGGCACCCTCATCGGAAATGTCTTTCGCCGTCAGGAAAAGACCGCTGGAACCCATGTAAGGATCGAAGCAGGCCTTTCCCGTTTCGATCAGATGAACCGGCCGGTAAAGACCGCCGTTGGTCACATAGAGGGTGGAATGGGAAAGGCAGTCGCGCGCTTCGAGATCCCCGTTGCTGATCCGGATGGCCACGGTGTTGTCGCCGTCCTTGAGCAAATCGGTCAGGTCGAACACCGCTGCGGTGAATGCTCCGCGATGGCGGCCCGCCTTGCGGCCGTTCGCATAGACATCCGCCACCGAGGCCGCGCCCTCGAGATGCAGGAAATAGCGGCGGTCCTGACCCTCGCGGGCGATCACCGTGCGATACCAGCCAGCGGCTCCGTCCTCGACGCCGCTTTGGCGGAAAACGTGGGGCACCCGCACCTCCCGCCACCCCTCCGTCGGTAGCGACGCAGCCGCATCGTCCGCCGGAGCCTCCGTGGTGGAGCCCGGCTTGGTTTCGTGAAACTGCCAGCTGTCGAGAGTCAGAACTTTTCGAACGGGCTCGGCCTCACTGGAGGCGATGGCGAGGAGAAGGACGGCAAGGCGGTAAAGGGTCATGGGAGTTCGGGTGACGGCGCAAGCCTACCCCGCGCCGCCCGCAGGGTCACTCCTCCGAAGGGAGGGCTGACGGAATACGTCCCGGCTCCGGCCGGGAACGGCCGCGTCAGTAGCGGCGACGCTTGTCCTTCTCGTTCCCGACCGCATAGCCGGTCCCTGCACCCAGCGCGGCACCGACGGCGGCACCCTCGGCGGTGTGGCCCGACTGGTGACCGATAATACCGCCCGCAGCGGCACCGATCGCGGCACCCGTCGCCGCATCACGTTGGGCGTGCGAGTAACCGGGCCCGCAACTCGTCAAACCGAGCCCTGCGATGGAGACCGAGAGGCAAAGGGCGAGGCGAAGTGGTTTTTTGGTTTTCATAACGTCCATTCCCCACGCCCGTCGCGTGCCACCCCGGCCGAGGCACCGGGAAGACTGGAACCGTCGGCCTCCCGAGCGGAGGCGTGCTCCGAGGGTCTCCCGCCCGGATTGCAAATCCCTTTGGTTTTCGTGCGATTAGCACCCCCGAACCGCCCGAAACCCACGAAAACTCAGGCGCGGAGACACGGAACGGCGTCTGCGAACAGCGCCAGCGACCGAACATCCCGTTCGAGACGAACCCCAAACACCATCATATCTCATGAAACCCACTGTCACTCGCCATACCCTGCTGGCCGCCGGCTTCTCGCTCGGCCTCGTCACACTGCCCGCCATGGCCGCCGACGCGGAAATGGAGAGCACCCGCCAGACCCCACAGCAGAACCAGCAACAGGACGCCCGGCCTGAGTCCCAGCCCGCCACGGGTGAAACCGCCATGCGGGCCAACGCCATGGAGGACAATCGCGAGGATCAGCAGATGGCTGCCGACGCAAAGAAAGATAAGGCGCCATCCCTCGCTGAAACGCAGGAGCTGATCGCAGCGATCCAGCCGGTGAACAGCTCGAACGTCCGCGGCAGCGTGCTTTTCGAGAAAGTCTCCGGCGGCGTGAAGGTCACCGCCAAGGTCGGTGGACTGGAGCCGAACTCGAAGCACGGCATCCACATCCACCAGTATGGCGACATCACCGCCGATGATGGCACCAGCGCCGGTGGGCACTACAACCCGGACGGCCACGAACACGCCCTCCCGTCCGAGTCACGACGCCATGCCGGCGACTTCGGGAATCTGGAGGCGGACGCCGATGGCAACGCCACGCTGGAACTCACCGTCGACAACATCAGTCTCACCGGTGACAAGAACCCGATTGTCGGCCGTGCGGTCATCATCCACGCCCAGAGGGATGACGGCAGCCAGCCTTCGGGCAACGCGGGCGATCGGATCGGAGCCGGAGTCATCGGCATCGGCTCCGCCGAGCCCGAGCCGGGGGACGAAAGCGCGATGGCGGAATAAGCCATCCTCTCAAGGCCGGCCCGTCCCAAGGCCGGCCTTCCGCAGCGGCCCTCCCCCGCCGAGCACCTCTCCAACGACCATGATCCAGAACATTGAGGAACTGTATTTCAACAGATTAAGGGACCTCTACAGCGCGGAAGACCAGCTCTCCAACGCCCTTCCCAGACTGATGATCGAGTCGTCCTGCAACGAGTTAAGGACGGCCTTCGGCGACCACCTGGAGGAAACCGAGCGACAGAAAGCACGGCTGGAACGGTTGTGTGCCCGACACCTCATCTCGCCCGGCGGAGAGAGCTGCGAATCGATCCGCGGGATGATCCGCGAGGCCGAAAAGCACGTTCTTTCCTCGGCCTCCGGCGAAGTGCGGGACGCGCTGCTGGTCGTCTCGATGGTCCAGTTCGAGCATTACGAGGTCGCCGCCTACCGCATGGCGAAACGGTTCGCGGAAATCCTCGGCTTTCATGACGATGCCGAGCTTCTCAGCGAGTCGCTATCCGAGGAATGCCGGGCCGACGAAGAAGCGGCGATCCTCGCACGCGACGGCATTTTCTCCGAAACCTGAACCGTCATCCGTCACTTGAGGGCGAAACTCTGGTGCGCCGGAAATGTTCTTCCCGCGGGATACCCTGCTGTTAGCCTTTTCCGCGAATGGACGCCGCCCTCCTCGACCTCCTCTCGACCGCCTTCACAGGCGGTGCCAGTGATGTATTTCTCGCCGAGGGCGAAAAACCGCGGGTCCGCCAGGATGGCGAGGTCATCCTGGCGCACGGCGAGCCACAGACCCGCGAGCAGATTGCGGCGCTCTGGCAGGCTTGCGGGATCGATCCCGAAACGGCGGACGATGGCGACGCCAGCATGGCCGTGCCAGGCATCGGCCGGCTGCGACTGAACGCCTACCGGACCCTCGGCCGCCTGGCCGTGGTCATGCGTCCGATCAAGAGCGAAGTCCCGAGCTTCGACGATCTCGGCCTGCCCGGCGATGTCCTGAGTCGCTGGATCGAGCGGCGCTCGGGCCTGATCCTCGTCTGCGGCCCAACCGGCTCGGGCAAGTCGACGACGGTCGCCGCCTGCCTGGAGTGGATCAACCGTCACCACCCGCGGCACGTGGTGACCTTGGAGGATCCCATCGAGTATCTCTTCACCAACCGCCGCTCGTATTTCTCGCAGCGGGAAATCGAGCGCGACACGGGCGACTTCAACCATGCCCTGCGCCAGGCGCTCCGGCAGAACCCGGACGTCATTTTCTTCGGCGAGATCCGCGATGCCGGCTCCGCGCTCTCCGCGCTGCGGGCCGCTGAGACCGGCCACCTGGTGATTTCCACCCTGCATGCCGCCGGGGTCTCCGGGGTGCCCGTGGCGATCGATCGCCTCACCCGCATGCTCGGTTCCGCCATGGCCGGGACCTCTTACCTTCTCGCCACCCAATTGATCGGAGTGATGGCCCAGCAACTCCTGCCGCGCCTCGATGGCGGGCTGGTGCCGATGCTGGAGTACTTCGAGAATGTCGCCGTAACCCGCAGATGGATCGGCGAAGGAGATGTGTCCGAGCTGCGCGACCACGTCGACCGCGGCGACATGCGAACCGCCTGCCCGTTTCTCCGCTATCTCGTCGCCGCCACGCGCCAGAACATCATTTCGGCGGACGTCGCCCGGGCCGCCTGCGACCGGCCGCAGGACTTCGACCGGGCCATGCGCGGCATCTCCTGACCCATCGATCCATGAGCGAACCCAAGGAAATCACCGACTACCTCCGCCAGACCGTCGAGCTGGGGGGATCCGACCTCCACCTCTCTGCTTGGGCCCCGCCCGCCGCACGCGTGTCCGGCCGCATGGTGCCGCTCGAGGAGTTTCTTTTCGATCCCGAGACGGTCGCTTCGGTCATCGATCAGTCCCTCACCGAGAAACAACGGGCCGACCTCGAGGCGGACCTCGAACTCGACTACGCCCTGCACATCGAAAACATCGGCCGTTTCCGCGGCAACGTCCACGTCGTCCGGGGTAGCCACGAGGCCGCGTTCCGCTTCATCCCCGAGGAAATCCCCGAACTCGACAACCTCGGCCACCACTCGACCGTCGCGGATCTCTGCAACCTGCGACGTGGCTTGGTCCTCGTCACCGGCATCACCGGGTCCGGAAAAACCACCACCCTCGCCGCCATGATCCGGCGCATTTCGGAAACCCGCTCCGGAGTGATCATCACCATCGAGGATCCCATCGAGTACCTCTTTTCCCACAACTCCTCGCTCATCAAGCAACGCGAACTCGGCCGGGATACCAAGAGCTTCTCCACCGCCCTGCGGCAGGCGCTCCGGCAGGATCCCGACGTCATCGTGGTCTCCGAGCTGCGCGATCTGGAAACCATCCGCATCGCCCTCACCGCGGCGGAAACCGGGCACCTCGTGCTCGCCACGCTGCACACGGTCGATGCGCCGCAGACGATCGACCGCCTCGTCGATGTCTTCCCGCCCGAGCAGCAGCAGCAGATCGTCACCCAGCTCGCCGGAGTGCTCGAAGGCATCGTCTCCCAGCGGCTCATTCCGCGCGCCGACAACCAGGGTCGCGTGCTCGCCTCCGAGGTGCTGCGCGCGAATCACGGCATCCGCGCCTGCATCCGCGAGCGCAAGGTGGAGCAACTCGTGGGCCTCATGGAAATCTCCTCCCGGGAAGGCAACCGGACCATCGACCAGTCGATCAAGGCGCGCCTCGACCAAGGCTACATCACCCTCGAAGAGGCGCTCTTCCACGCACGCGAGCCGCGGAACTTCATCTGATCACCGGCCCGGCCACTTCCCATTTTTCGGAATCGGCAGCTTCTTGAGCCAGCGGCGCGACCACTCGAACTCGATCGCCAGAATCCCCAGCCCGGCCGGAATCACGATCAACGCCGGCCCGGGCAACACGAGCAACGCCAGGCCGATCAGCAGCACCGTGCCGCCGAGAAGGAACACAACCGCCCGCCGAATCCGTGCGGCCGCGGCGTTGTCGTGCCGAGACGAGCCGTCCTCGTCCTGCGCGGAGGATGGTCCGTCCTCATTCATCGCCCTGCACCCAGGTTTGCGCGGCCAGGCGATCTTCGGCAGAAAAATACCGGACCTCCGCCGTGGTGAACGGTTTCATCAGCTTCGTCATCCACTCCTCCCAGCGCTTCTCCCCGACCATCGCGATGCGGGTGAAATCACCGGCATGGCGGACATCGAAACCCACGTCCTTGCCGAAGCCCTCGACCGTCCACCCCTTGAGATCCTCCATTTCCCAATACAGGCGGATCTTCCCGTGGTGTTCGATCCGCGTTTCGAGCATCGGCAGGATCATCTCGTAGTCCGTCTCATCGAGCTTGCCGGAAACGCGGAGCGCGACCAGATCGGAGCGGGTTTCTGGAAGGACTTCGTGCATCGCGGGAGATCATCAAAGGGGTTCACAGCCGGCCTTCCTCCAGGTCGTAGACGTCGAACCAAACGTAGACCGGCCGGTGTTTCGGCACGCATTCCTCGATGTAGCCCTCGAGGAATTCCTGCAGCTCGTCCTCCATCTCACTGATGCGTTTGTAGCGCAGGTCGTTGTTCCATTTGATGACCTCCAGTGGCTCGGACTGCTTTGCGTTCGCACGCACCCATTCGGCCATTTCCTCATCGCTCGCCCCATTCTCCACCCGCTCACGGAACGCACCGGAATCGATGCCCGAGAAGTCGAAGAACATCCGATCGAGCGGGCAGTCGAAATGATACTCTCCCTCCGTGCCCGCACACACCGCCCGGCACTTGTCGAGCGTCCGGCAGGCCAGCACGTACCCACCCAGCGTCTCGCGCGGGCTCCGGGGAAATTCCTTCGTCAGGTCCTTGGCGTAGGACTTCAATTTCTCGTTCATGGCCGCTCAGTTGTTGAGGATGACTTTCACGTCGATCTTCTCGAATCCGGGCTCCAGCAACCGATAAACCGGGCAGCTCTTGCGCGTTTCTTCCACCGCGTCACGGAACTGCTCCTCGTTGAATCCACCCACCATGCCGGCCACTTCCAGAGTCAGCTCATCTACCGCCGGACCGGAGTCGGTGATGTTCAGCGTCACCGCCGCCGTGACGACGAGTTGCTGCGCGACCGTATCGCGGTCCTGAAGCGTCTTGCTCAGGGCCATGCTGAAACACGACGCCAGCCCGGCGGCGATCAGCTCCTCCGG
The DNA here is from genome assembly GCA_965652295.1 of uncultured Haloferula sp. GTDB lineage: Bacteria > Verrucomicrobiota > Verrucomicrobiia > Verrucomicrobiales > Akkermansiaceae > Haloferula. The sequence continues at coordinate 171,505 of CBFGTS010000006.1, forward strand.
ATTGGTGTGCTCGTGGTCGCCCTGGCTGGTGCGCTTGGAAAAGGAGAACGGCTGCTTCAGCAGAGCCTGGCTCGCGGTCGTCACCAGACCATGCCCCTCGCTCAGGTTTCCGTTCCAATCAGCTTCGGCTTTGCGGGTAATCTTCTTCATCTTGGTTTTCTGCTGGAATTCGATTCCCGGGCTCATCCTGTGGAGGCCCGATTTGGCACCCTAGGACCAAAGTGCGCGATGGAAAGCGACTTCTTCAGTGGATCTTCCCACAGCTCGTGCAAGGGTGGAGAATGATGAAGTTCCAGATGCTTTTCGCTCCCGAAAGACATGGAGATTCGCTCAAGGGCGGCGGCCACCCCGCCGATGAGAAACTCACCGAAGCCACTGAGATCCGGGAGATGACCGGCCATTCGGTCGAGGGCCACGCCAAGACCCCGGGGATCGACAAAGGGGTCAAACCCGGCAGCGATCCCGATCCCGAACACTCCGGCAGCGAATCCTCCGATCCCATCCGTCCCCGCACCGGCCCCGACTCACCGCAAGCCGGTTCCTGAGGCACGCCTCACCCGCGCGGGTGGAACTTCTTGTGAATCGCCTTCAGCCGCGCGCCATCGACATGGGTGTAGATCTGCGTCGTGGAAATATCCGCGTGCCCCAGCAATTCCTGGATCACCCGCAGGTCCGCGCCGCCCTCGAGCAGATGCGTGGCAAACGAATGCCGCAGCAGATGGGGGTAGACCTTGAGATCGATCCCCGCCGCCACGGCACGTTCCTTGACGATCTGCCGCACCCGGTCGGGCGAAAGCGGACCTCCCCGAACGCTGAGGAACACCTCCGATCCCGTTCGCCGCTTCACCAACTCACGCCGTGCTCCGGAAAGATAGGCTTCCAGCGCCTCCCGCGCCTTGCCGCCCACCGGCACGATCCGCGTCTTGTTGCCTTTTCCCGTGACCCGCAGGAACCGCTCTTCAGCGTCGTACTGCTCCAGCCGTAGTTGGCACAGCTCGCTGAGCCGGAGCCCGGACGAGTAGAAAAGCTCGAGAATCGCCCGATCCCGCCGGCCCAGCGGTTCGGCCGTATCGATCGATTCCAGCAGCCGCTCGACCGTCACCCGGTTCATCGTTTCCGGCAGGTGCTGCTCCGGCCGCGGCGACACCAGAGGCTCCGCCGGATCCATCGGCAACCGCCCGGTCGAGGCGAGCCAGCGGAAGAACACCTTCAGGTGGACCGAGGAAATCCGCAGCGACGAGGCTGCCAACCCGTCCGCCTTGCGCGAGCCGAGAAAAGCGGAGAGTTCATCGGTGCCGAGGTCCTCCAAGGGCAGTCGTTTCGAGCGCATCCAAAGACCGAGCGCGTCGAGCGTCTGACGGACCGAGAGCTGGTAGGCATCGGACAGTCCCCGCTCCGTCGCGAGGTAACGCATGAACCCGTCGATCTCCCCTTCCACCCGGCGAGCATCGCGGATGCATTCCCGATTCGCAATCTTCCGGTGAGTGGATGTTTCCGCTCCGCCAATTTTGCATCCACCCAAGGTCCGAAGAGCTTTTCTCAATCACGGAAAGGAAGTTCGAGCACCCATCGACGGCATGAAACAACCCTGACGGAAGGCTCAACGCTACGAGAGTTCTTCGTTAGGTTGTCTTGGAACGAAGCGATACTGATTCCACCATCGGCGCGCCGCCGCTCGAAGCTTCGCTGGACCGCGGCCACGCCGCCTTTACCATCCCGCTCATGAACCAAAGAACCGTCGGAATCGCGGAGCGGCAGGTGTCGGAGATCGGGCTCGGCTGCTGGCAACTCGGCGGCTCCGACTGGGGAAATGTCGATGACGCCGCAGCCTTCGCCATCCTCCACACGGCGGCGGATGCCGGCGTCACCTTCCTCGATACCGCCGACGTCTACGGAAACGGCCGTAGCGAGTCGCTGATCGGCAAGTTCCTCAAGGAACGCGGGAATGACTTCTTTGTCGCCACCAAGCTCGGCCGGATGCCGGATCTGTATCCCGACCACTACAGCGAAGCCGGCGTGCGGGCGGCCACCGAGGCCTCGCTCCGGCGACTCGGCGTGGAGACGCTCGACCTGACCCAACTGCACTGCGTCCCGCCCGCGGTCCTGGAAGACGGGGAGATCTTCGACTGGTTGCGGAAGCTGCGGGACGAAGGCAAGATCCGGAATTTCGGAGCCAGCGTGGAATCGATGACCGAGGCGGAGATCTGCCTCCGCCAGGAAGGGCTTTGTTCGCTCCAGATCATCTTCAACGTCTTCCGCCAGAAGCCCGCGGAAGCGATCTTCGCCCGGGCCCGGCAACAACAGGTCGGGATCATCGTGCGACTTCCCCTCGCCAGCGGCCTGCTTTCCGGACGGATGACCGCCGGGCAGAGCTTCGCCGCCAACGACCACCGCAGCTACAACCGCGACGGCCAGGCCTTCAACGTTGGCGAGACCTTCGCCGGATTGCCTTTCGAAAAGGGAGTCGCTTTGGCCGATGAACTGAAGCCTCTGGTGCCGGACGGTATGACCATGGCCGACATGGCGCAGCGTTGGATCCTCGACCACGAGGCGGTTTCGACCGTGATCACCGGGGCCTCGCGGCCCGCCCAGGCGACTGCCAACGCCCGCGTGTCGACCCTGCCACCGCTGCCCGCCGATCTTCACCGGAGCTTGCGCGGGTTCTATGAAACCGAGGTCGCCCCCCACATCCGCGGTCCCTATTGATCCTCCGGTTGCGAAAACCCAAGGCGGCACCACACTTCCGCCAGTGCCCGATCCATCCGCCGCCCGCCGCTTCGAAGTCGTCCTCAACCGCGAGTCGGGGACGCTGAAAGATCTCTGGCACGACGATTTCCCGCAGGAACTGGCGGCCGTTTTCCAAATGGAGGGAATCGCCCCAAACATCCGCGTGACGCGCGGCCGCGAGCTGGATGCCACGCTCGACGCGGCCATGGCCACCCGGCCGCAGGCCCTGATTATCGGCGGCGGCGATGGCACCGTCTCGCACGCCGCGAGCCGGATGCTCGGCGCGGACATTCCGATCGGCATCCTGCCCTGCGGGACCTTCAATCTGGTCGCGCGGGACCTCGAGGTGCCGCTCGATCCCTTCGAGGCGGCGCGGGCGCTGGGCACCGCGGAGATCGACGAAGTGGACGTGCTTTCCGCCAACGGCCGCACCGCGCTGTGCAATCTGATGCTCGGCTTTTACCCCCGCATGGCGCGACGGCAGGAAGAGTTCCACGGACGGGCGTGGTGGAGGAAATCGGCCCGCATCCTGTGCGACCTGCGCGACGCCTTCTACCGCTGCCCGCCCCTGATGCTGACCCTGGAAAGCGCCGAGCACGGAGAGATCCATCGCGTCACCCGCTTCGCGGCCTTCGTGCCGGGCGACTTCGACGACATCCTTTCCGTGATCCCGAAGCGCATGTCGATGGATGGCGGACGGATCGGCGTGTACGTCTCTAGGCACCGCAGCGCGCTGGCACTGGCGCGGGGGATGGCCGCTTACGTGCTCGGGCTGATGGAGCGCGAGCCCGGCCTCGAACATTTCCATGCCACGCATCTGACCATCACTTCCGGCCGACGGCATCGGCTGGCGGCCTCGATCGATGGCGAAATTCTCGACATCTCCCTGCCTCTGCGGCTCGATCTGAGGCCCAAGGCGCTGCGGGTGCTCCGTCCGCGCGCCGAGAACGACTGAAACTCCGCTTTGGCTTTCTTCATCCAGATTTCCGACCTGCACTTTGGCGCCGAAGTGCCCGCCGCCGTCGATGCACTGCTTGAGACCATCGCCCACACCCACCCGGACGCCGTCCTTTGCTGTGGCGACTTCACGATGCGCGCGCGACGCTTCGAGTGGCGGGCCGCCCGGGATTTCCTGGAAAAGATCGCCGTCCCCGTGGTCTCGATCCCCGGCAACCACGACATCCCCGCCGCCAACCAGCCGCTCGACCGCCTGCTCCATCCGTTCCGCCGCTACAAGCGCTTCATATCCGACGACATGGAGCCGCACGCCAGCTTCGGTGGCCTGGAGGTTTCCGGCATCAACACCGCCCGCCCCTGGGGTTCGTGGCCGACCTTCGATTGGTCGCACGGCGCGGTGAGCGTGGCCCAATGCGCGGCGCTGCCCTTCAAGTTCACCTCGCACGCCGGCATGCGCGCCGTGATGATCCACCACCCGCTGCGCGGCGAGGCTGGCCAGACCCGGAAGCTGTTGCGAAAAAACGGGCTGCTGCTCGCCGCCATGGCCTCCGCGAAGGTCGATCTACTACTGGCAGGCCATTTCCACCGCTCCTATATCGACGTGATGCCGCTGCCGGTCGGCGAGGGCAACATCGTCCTTTCCCATGTCTCCACCGCCTGCTCCCGCCGGACGAAAGGCGAACCCATGGGTTTCCACGGCATCGAGACCGGCGAGAATTCGGTGACAATCACGCAGTACTGCTTCAACGACGGGAAGTTCGAGATCGCCTCCACTCATCTCTTCCATCGCGAGGAGAATGTTTGGTCGAAGCAGGGTGCCTGAAGCGTATCGACTCCCGCCCGCAAAGAATCAGTTAGGACACCCGGAGCGGCGAAACGCGTTCGCCGGAACCCGCCAGAGAAGACCGCCCTCAGGGACCACTCCCGGCGGACATGTTCCGCCGTTCCTTTCCCCCGCGACCGTCCTCGCACGTCCGCAACCGCTTCTCCTATAACCCACAGCTTCAGACTGGCGCTCTTTCCACCAAAATCAGGTTCCGACCGACGAACAAAAGGAAGTATTTCATGGCTCCGCTCGAAGAGCCGGAAGCGGGGTCTCAATCTGGCATGAAGATCAGATCCAAAAGCTCGTCCAGCAAAAGAACCGGTAATTCTTTCTGTAAATTTGCAGAATCGGTTGCATCCCATATTATTCCCGCTACCGTGGGTTCGAATCCCGCCAGATCCGAAATGAGCACCAGTATTCGCAGAGCCACGCTTCCTCCATCCACCGCCGGAAGCGGTTGGCGCAAGGGTGACCATCCACCAACGAAGGGCCTCATTCAGACTCTGCGAGAGGATTACGGAGTAACTCAGAACCTGATGGTCCGCCTGTCGGGCTACTCCCCTCGCTCGATCGCAAACTGGGCAAGTGGGACCAAGGCCACCAAGCCGGCGACAACAAAGTTCATGGAACTGACGAGGCTCTTCAGCGCTCTCGCCGAAATGGCTCAGAGCCCGAAAGACGTGATCCAGTGGCTTCAGGAGCCCAACGAGGCCTTTGATGGCTCAACACCTTTGCAAGTCATTGAACGGGGCGAGTCGGACCGTATCTGGCGGATGATCTACTTCCTGCGCTCCGGCGAGCCTCTCTGACGATTTCTGTCTCAAGGATCCATTCCGGCTCGTGTTTCTATGAGAAGGAAGCTCAGCCGATCTGACGCAGGGGCGGGAAAAGACGGCTGCCGGGCTCGTGGAACGGGGGCGTCCCACCTCCAAAGTGAGACTCACCCGATCGCCGCCTCCCACTCGGCTTCCTTGAAGCCGGTGAGGCCGATGCCGTTCCCCACGACGAACGGGCGCTTCACGAGGTTGCCGTGACGGGAAAGCAGGTCGAAGGCCTCGGCCTCGCTCATGGCGGCCAGGCGGTCCTTCAAATTCAGCTCGCGGTAATCACCTCCAGCGGTGTTGAAGAGGCGCTTCAGGTCTCCCATGGCCTCGCGCACTTGCTTCAGCTCCGCCACCGTCGGCGGGGTTTCGCGAATGGCAATCGGCTCGTAGGTGAGGCCTCGGGCGTCGAGCCATTTCAGGGCTTTCCGGCAGGTATCGCAGCCGCGGTAGACGTACACTTTCATGAAGACGGGCGTTCTCTTTCCAGGCTCACGCCGACCCACTCGGTTTGGGGCAGGATGAATTTCCGGATCCGCACCTTCACCGCGACGGCACCGAAGCTGTCCAGCACCAGGTCCGCGATTTCATCGGCCAGGGTTTCCACCAGCTTGCGCTCTCCTTCCGCGGCGAGCTTCTCCACGGCCAGCGAGACGGCGTGGTAGTCGATCGTCCGGCCGACGTCTTCGGCCATGTCGGCGAAATCCGTCGCCGGGCGCATGTCGAGGTCGATCTTCAACATCTGCGAACCGGCCCGTTCTTCATCGGGCACGCCGATGCGGGTGAAGATCTCCAACCCGCGGACATGGATCCATGCGGCATTCATGATTCGGGGCCGCCGAGGACTTCCTCGATCAGGCGGCGGGTCGGTTGGTTAAGGTCCAGCTCCAGGGCTTCCTCCGGCGTCAGCCAGCGGAATTCCTCGGCTTCGTCGTTGAGCACCACCTCGCCGGAAATACGGCGGGCGACGTAGTTGAGCAGCAGGAAGTGCTCGGGCCGTTCGAATTCGTCGGAGTCGATGCAGTCCTGCACCATCACGAAGACCGGGGCGGCGACATCCAGGCCGGTTTCCTCGCGGATCTCGCGCACCAGGGCGGCGGCGGCGCTTTCGCCGCGCTCGATCTTCCCGCCGGGGATCCCCCAGCGATGGCCCCACTTGTGGGTTTTCACCATCAGCACGCGACCTTCCTCGTCCTCGATCAGGGCACCGACGGTGGCAACCGGCCGCTGTTTCTCGCCCGGGCGCTCCATCAGGCGGCGCAGTCCGTCGAGGTCCTGCACGGTGAGGTGCGGCCTCGCCAGCGCCAGCGCGCCGGCGTGGGTGTAACCGGTGAGCACCGCCACGGAAGTGAGCTGCGCGTGGTGCGCGGTCTCCACATCGTGGGTCATGTCACCGACGAAGGCAGTCTGGGAAGGAAGCAGGGCGTGGCGCTCGATGATTTCCAGAATGACCTCGCGTTTGTCGAGGACGCCGGAGTAGGTGGCTTCGAAATACGGGCCGAGGCCGAATTCCTCAAGCTGCCCGTGGAAGGCGTCGGAGTCCATGCTGGTCAGGACGAAGCAGCGGATGCCGCGCCGCCGGCACCATTCGAGTTTTTCCCGGGCATGGGGCAGCACGGTGACTTTTTCCAGTGATCCGGAAAAGGCCCTGCGGAAATGCACCTCGAGCTTGGCGAGCGGCACGGCGGGCAGCATTTCCTCGTAGAACTCGCGGTAGGGCAGCCGGAACCGTTGGCGGAAGGCCTCGCGATCGAGCGGCGGCAGACCGTAGACGGCCAGCACCCGGTTGGTGGCATCGAGCACCGGCGGGAGGTCGTCCACCAGCGTGCCGGACCAGTCGAAGATGATATTTTGAAACATCAGCCGAGAGAGAAACGGATCGACTTCACTTTTCCCTCGCCGAGGGAGGCGCGCAGGTTGGTGAGCAGCCTGCCTTTCATCTGCTCAAGCTGGAAGCGCATCGCGGGCTGGAGCACCTTGAGGGTGAGGCAGCCGTTTTTCAGCGACTCCGGAGATGCATGGCGGGCGACGAGATCGCCGGCGATTTCGCGCCAGAGCTCGCGGAGGCGTTCCTCGTCGATGCCCTCGGCGGCACCGACCTGGTTCAGGATCGCCGCCAGGAATTCATCCGGCCGATGGACTCCGGCGTCCGGGTGTTTCGGCTCCTCGCCGCCCCGCCACTCGGCGAGGATGGCGCGACGGAGCCGGGACATCCGGTCACCCCTGGCCATATCACGCGTCGCCGTCGTCGCCGATGGCTTCGACCGGGCAGCCCTCCATGGCCTCGCGGCATTGGGATTCCTCCTCGGCGTTCTCCGGTTGCTTGTAAACGTACGAGTAGCCTTCGTCGTCGGAGCGGGTGAAATTGTTCGGCGCGGTCTCGCGGCAGAGGTCACAGTCGATGCACTGGGAATCGACGTAGAACTTGCCTCCGATGTTTTCCTCGTTTTTGTCTTCGCGGTCAGCCATGGTGTGTGGGTCCGGGTTCCTTGGCCTGTGAATCGCGCCAGCGGGCCCGGCGTGCAAACCTTTTCCGTGCTAGCGGGGCGTTCGTTTCCACTGGCCAAGAGAGCGGCCGATTCCTATCACCGGCTCGTCCCATGCCCGACGAGCCCGACCAACCGTCCAAACCCTCCCGCTCGCGGCCGCGTCTGAACGACCTGGCCGGCGAAACTTTGGAAGACGAGCTTTGGAACCTTGATGACGACGATTCGCAGCCGGCGGACGTCGAGGTGCAACCGCGCAATCCCAAAGCCAGGCCCGCGCCGCGAGCGGTGAGCCAGCCGGAGGAGGTCGAGGACAAGCCGGGGGAGGGAGCCGAAGCGCCCGCCGGGGAGCCCCCTGCTGAGCAGCCGGAGAAGCACGAGGCGCTCGCCGCGAAGAAGCCGAAACCGAGCCGCCCCCTCCACGCATCCGAGGACGAACTGGACCTCCCGGAAGAGGAGGCCGATGACACGATTTCCGCCAAGCCGACCGAGCCCGAAACCGCTCCGGAAACCGGACCCGACGTGGAGGAGTTCGAGAAAAAGCGCCCCGCAGCCGCGGCCGCCACGCCTCCGGTCGCAGGAGCGAACTCGCAGAAAATCGAGAAGATCGGGCTGATCTCGCTCGCCGTCGTGGTGGTCGGGATCGCCATCTGGGCCACCGCCGGGCTTTTCTCCAGCGTCAGCACCACCGAGCTGGGCGAGGATTTTCCCGACCTCCCGGCGGAAGGGAAATACGCGACGATCGACGAAGTGGACACCTACTGGCGCAAACCGGTGCGTGAGGGGGAAGATGCCGATGCCGCCACGGCCGGCGTGCTTTACATCCCGATCGTGTCGGTGACGCTCGACGAGGGCGGGTCCGGCGTGCTGCGCATCCTTTTCCGCGACGAAAACGGGGAGTTCGTGGGCGATGCGATTTCCCGCCGTTTCGCGAATGGCAGCTTCACCGAAAGCGGTTCGGAAACGGCCGACTTCGCCGCAACGGACGGCTTTCGCGAGATTTCCGAGTTCAATGGCTACCGCGTCGGCACCGAGCGGTGGACGGCCGAGATCTACGAAGGCCCCTCGGCCGATGCCTCCGGCAGCGAATTCAAGCAGCTCGTGACCACGCCGCTGTTCCCGAAGACCCGGTGATCGCCCGATTTTCCCGCTCATGAATGACAGCAACTCCGCCGTTCCGCCGCTCGTGCCCCGTGAAGGCTGGCACGTCATGCACCTCTTCTACCATATCGATCACTCACAGTGGTCGCTGCTCGACGACGAAGACCGCCGCCACGCCAAGACCCGCCTGACCGAGTTGGTCCAGGAAATCCGCAGCACACCGGACACCCATCTGCTCATCTTCGCCGTGGCCACGCCGAAGGCCGACCTCGGCTTCATGCTGCTAACGCCCGATCTCCAGACGGCGAACGCCTTCGAAAAGCGGCTCACTCTTTCGCTCGGGCCCGACATCCTCACCCCGGCCTACTCCTATCTCTCCCAAACCGAGCGCTCGGAATACACCACCACTTCCGAGCAGTACGCCGAGGAAACCCTCAAGGGCGAGAAGGGCCTCGCGCCGGACTCCCCGGAATTCGCCGCGGCGATGAAGGAATTCGAGGAGCGGATGGACCACTACCTGAAGCACCGCCTCTATCCCGTCCTGCCCGATTGGCCGGCGATCTGTTTTTACCCGATGTCGAAGCGCCGCAGCGGGGCCGACAACTGGTATTCGCTCCCCTTCGAGGACCGCAAGCGCCTGATGGGCGGTCATGCCCGCACCGGCCGAACCTACTCCGGCCGCATCCTCCAGCTCATCACCGGCTCGACCGGCTTTGACGAGCACGAATGGGGCGTGACCCTGCTCGCCAAGGACACGATCGACATCAAACAGATCGTTTACGAAATGCGCTTCGACGAAGTCTCCGCCCGCTATGGAGAGTTCGGCGACTTCTACATCGGCATGCAGCTGCCGCTGGCCGAGCTGTTCAAGCGGCTGTGCCTGTGAAGCAAGGAGCGCCGATTAGGAAATCGGCATTCCTTCTTCCGCACACTTCACCTCGAATCCGAGGCGCGGCTCGTCTCCAAAACTTCGGGCCCCCTTGGCAAGGCAGTGCCGATTTCATCATCGGCGCTCCTGGCCTCACGGACCGAAGGGGGCCATTTCGCGGTCCATGCGGCGCATGAACTCGGCCATCTCTTCCAGATGCGCACGCATCGCGTCCGCCGCGCCTTGAGGAATCGGCACAACCTGCTGACGCGGCCCCCGCCCGGCGCCGCGACGATTTCCCGGCACGGCAGCCAGATTGGGTGCGACCGGCTCCTCTTCCAGCAGCTCAAGAATCCGCGCTGCGGGAATGATGAAACTCCGGGTCCGGTCGGTGCGGGAAATCGAGAGACCGATCACGTCGCCATCCAGGTCCACCACCGGGCCGCCGCATTGCTCGGGACGGAGCTGCATGTCCGTCTGGATCACCACGGGGAAATCCTCGCCGCGCAGGCTGATCGGGCCGCCCATGGAACGCATCACGCGCAACCGGCCCTCGGGGATTTTCTTGTACTTCGATTTATCGCCGAGCACGACCTCCACGGTCTGCTTCTGATCACCGCGGCGGAACTCGACCTCCACGGCATCGCCGGGCGATTTCCCCTCCAGCACGGGTCGGAGATCGAACGGAGCGTTCATTTCCACGCCATCCGCCGACAGCAGCACATCGCCGATCCGCAGACCGGCATCGTCGGCTCCGCCGCTTTCGTCGATCTCCGCGATGCGGACGCCTTCGCCGGTGTCGGAATTTTCGAGCACCACTCCGAAGAACGGCTGGTTCGAAAGCCGCAAGATCCGCTCCTCGACGGCCACCACACCCATCCGCGCCGCGCCTTCCGGATCGGCGGAAATCAGGAAACGTCCCAGAGACGGAGATTCTCCCGTCCCCCACTCCACCGGCGTGAAGGTGACGTCCTCTTCGACCACTTCCAGCAGCGCGAGGTCGTCGTCCTCATAGACGCCGACAACCGTCGCCGTGGCTTCGCGACGATGGCCATCGACCACCTGCAACGCGCCACGGGCGAAGGCGATCTGGCTCCATTTCGTCAAAATGCGATGACCATCACCGATTACCGTGCCGAGGGAAATCATCCGTCCGCCGGACCAGACCCACACGGCCGAGGCCGAAGCCTCGTCCACCACCGGGTCGATGACATCGTAGAGCATCTGCGACTGGCGCGCGGTGGCCGCTTCCTCGTCGGGCCGCTGCAACGGCACCTCCGCTTCGATCTGCGCACAGAGAGGCGTCACCGCCACCCCTATCCATAAAAGCAGTTCTTTCATTCAGCGATTCAGGGAGGGTTCGACTTTGTCCAAACGGCTGAGGGTGGCCCCGACCTCGAAGGTCTCGCGCCCGCGGCGCACGCCCACTTTCACCTCATCGCCGTCCTCGTGTTTCATGATCATGTTGATGAGCGCCTGGCCCCCGGTCACCCGGCTGCCATCGACGCTTACGATTTCATCGCCGGCACGGATGCCGGCTTTCTGCGCGGGGCCGCCCGGCGTCACCCCGGCGATGATCACCGCGCCGTCCCGCCGTTCGCCCGCGATGTTGACGCCCAGCACGGGGCGCTCCTGGTTGACCATCGGATCGAGCTGCAGCTCGCCCCATGCCTCGCCGGCCAGCAGCCGGTCCCAATCCTCGCGGAAGCCATCGATGCCGGCATGGTTGTTGTTCGACCACGATTGGCCGATCGAGGAATTCACCGCCACCAACCGGCCTTCCAGATCAAAGAGCGGACCGCCGGAATCGCCGCCGATCAGCGTGCAGTCCGTGGTCATGAAGTTCCCCGGGCCGTCCGAAACCACGCGGCCGAAGCGGACCGGCGGCGTGCGGGTGGCATCGTAGCCCTCGCTGTGACCCATCGCGATCACCCAATCGCCCGCTTTGAGCGGCTTCGATTCGCCCAGCTCGACATGCGGCCAGCTCTTTTCCTCGGTGATCTGCACCATGCCGATGTCCTTGGAAAAATTCGACCCCAGCACCTTGCCCTCCGTTTCCTGGCCGTTCGGGAAAATGACCCGGACGATTTCCGAACCCTGCGTGACGTGGGCGGCGGTGAGGATCAGACCATCCTCATTCACGATCGTTCCAGAGCCCGAGGCACCGACTTCGTCGGAAATGAGAGCCACCACCGCTGGCAGGACTTTCTCCGCGACGGCCTCGGTCTTCCGCTCCAGATTCCGCACATCCTCCAGCGAGTGGATCGGCCCCTGAGCGGGGAGCACCGCGCACAACAACGCGGAAATGAGGGCCGTTTGCAAAATTCCTGATTTCTTCATCGCTTTCTCAACCGTCATAGCGACGCAATTTCCGCGCTTCGTCTTCAAGCGAATCTTCCGCGGATTGCTCGACCAAGCCTTCCTCACCTCATGGCCAAACGCAAATCGAACGAAGAAACGCCGGCTTCAAAAAACCGTCGGCGCAAAGTCGCGCCCCGGCGCCACGGCCTCGGCACTCTCGTCCTTCTGTGGCCGTTTTTTCTCCTCCAGAGGATCACCGCCGGTTTCCCCCTGCCCGTCCGCTGGGGACTGCGCGCCTTCGGACACCCCGTCGTTCTGGGCCTCTACGCCGCCATTCCCATGGCTCTCTTCTACTACGCCCGGGCGCGGTCGTACGACATGGCGAAGGTTGCGGAAATGCCGGAACGCAGCGTGGTGCTTGATCGCCACGGCGAGGAGATCGGCCGCATCCACGGGGAAAAACGCGACATCATTCCTCTCTCGAAAGTCTCCCAGGACTTCATTTTCGCGATCCTCGCCCGCGAGGACGAACGTTTCTACACCCACCACGGGGTCGATTGGATCGGTTTCGGCCGCGCCACACTCCGCAACATCAAGGACCGCTCGCTCACCCAAGGTGCATCGACGCTGACCATGCAGCTCGCGCGGAATTCCTACCCGCTCTACGCCCCGTGGCTGGATTTTTCCGGCGCGCTTCAGGAGCTGGACCGCAAGTTCCTGGAAATGGCCGTCACCTACCGCATTGAGGGCAACTACACCAAGGAGGAGATCCTTGAGCACTACGTGAACCGCATTTTCTGGGGCCACACGATCCGCGGCATCGAGGAGGCCTCACGCACCTATTTCGAAAAGTCGGCGGCCGATCTCACCCTCTCCGAGTCCGCGCTGCTCGCCGGCATCGTCCGCGGGCCGAACGCATTCTCTCCCTTCCGCGACATTTCGGACTCAATCCGCGAGCGCGACACCACGCTCGACCGGATGGTCATTGCCGAATTCATCACGCCCGAACAAGCGGAAGCGGCCAAGGCGGAGGAAATCAAAGTCCGCCCCGAATGGCGCCGGGTGTTCCACGATTCGTGGGCGATGGATGCCGTCCGCCGCGAGCTGGAGCGCATTCTGGAAGAGGAGAGCATCGAGTTCGGCGGGCTCCAGATCACCACCACCATCGATCTCCCGGTCCAAGCCAAGGCCGAGGAAGCGCTCAACCGCCACCTTCGCACCTTCGAACGCCGCGCCGGCTACCCGCACCAAACCCGCGCCGCCTGGCAGGACAAACCGGAGCCGCGGCCGAATCCCTCCTACCTCCAAGGCAGCGTGGTGGTCATCGAAAACCTCACCGGCGCGATCATCGCCAGCGTCGGCGGACGGGATGCCGACGAATCGAAATACAACCGCGCCACCCAGGCCAAGCGCCAGGTCGGCTCCAGCTTCAAGCCCTTCGTCTACGCCGCCGCCTTCGAGGCGGGAATGCGCCCGGACGCAATGATTTCCGACGACCCGCTGGCCCCCGGCGAGGTCAAGAAAGCAGGTCGGTGGTCGCCGCGGAATTCCGACGGCACCTTCCTCGGCTACCAGCCGGTGGAGGTCGGCCTGATCCGCTCCCGCAACACCATGTCGGTGCGGGTGGGCGACTATGCCGGCGTTGAACACGTCTCGGACGTCGCCCGTCAGGTCGGGTTCGAGCGGCAGATGGAAATGAACGCCGTCTCCTACCTCGGCACGCTGGAAGCCTCGCCGGAGGAAGTCGCCTCCGCCTACACGATTTTCCCAAATGGCGGCCGTCGCTTCCCGCCGCGGATCATCGCGGAAATCCGCAACCGCGACGGTGAAATCGAGTATCAGAACCGCACCGTTTCCTATCAGGCGATCCAAGGGCAGGCCGCCACCACCACCGCCCGCATCCTCGGCGAGGTGATGGAGCGAGGCACCGGCGCCGCGGCCCGGAGACTCGGGTTCAACCGCCCCTGCGGCGGCAAAACCGGCACCACCGACGATTACAAGGACGCTTGGTTCACCGGCTTCACCTCCAGCCTGACCTGCTCGGTGTGGGTCGGTCTCGACCAGCCGAAGACCATTTTCGAACGCGCCTACGGCTCGACCATGGCGCTGCCGGTGTGGGTCGAGGTCATGAAAACCGCCGAGCGCCTCGGCTACCGGGCCGACGGCCTGAGCTCGTCCGAACCCTTCACCGATGCCCGCCTTTGCAAAAGCTCCGGCAAGCGCGCCACCAAAGGCTGCGAAATCGCCGGCACCGCCTACACCGACAGCCTCCCGGCCGAGCGATTGCCGGTGGAGGGCGATTTCTGCTCCGAGCACGACGATCTGCTGGCGGAAGCCGTGGAGGACGCGCCCAAGGCGGTAGTCATCGAACCCGGTGCGGAGGTCGATTTGGAGAGCGCACCCAAGGCCCGCCCGGTCGATGAAGAAGCCGTGCCGAAGGCGATTCCCATCGAGGAAGAGAAAATCCCGCGTGCGCTGCCGATTGACTAAGCGCGCCCGGCCCCCTCTTCTCGGGTTTTCCGAACCATGTCCACCTGGCGTCCCGTTTCCCGCCCACCCCGCTGGCTCGCGTGGCTGCCCGGCTGGGCGCTGACGCTGCTCAAGCTCGGGCTGTGGTGTGCCGGCGGGGCCACCGTCATCGGCTTCTGCGTCGCCCTTTTCTACTTCAGCCGCGCCGGGCGCTTCAATCTCGATGAGGTCGCCGCGATGCCGGCCCGCACCACCCTTCTCGACCGCGACGGCACACCGATCGAGGTGAGCTGGGGGTCATCCCGCCACCTGGCGAAACGCGACGACCTCCCGGATTTCCTCGTGCAATGCTTGGAAGCGCGCGAAGACGCCCGGTTTTTCGACCATTGCGGCGTCGATTTCCGCGGCCTCGCCCGCGCCACGCTGCGCAACCTCAAGGACCGCGACTTCACCCAGGGGGCGTCGACCCTGAGCATGCAGCTCGCCCGGAACACCTACGACATCCGTGCCAAATCGATCGACCGCAAGCTGCTGGAAATCGCGCTCACCCTGCGCATCGAGCGGCGCTACTCGAAGGACGAGATCCTCACCCACTACCTCAACCGCATTTACTTCGGTTCCGGCTGCCATGGCATCGACGAAGCCGCCCGGACCTATTTCGGCAAACCGGTCTCCGGCCTCCACCAGGGCGAGTCGGCGATGCTCGTCGGTATCATCCGCGGGCCACACATTTTCTCCCCCGCGCGGAACCTCGAAGGGGCCCGGGCCCAGCAGAGCGAAGTGCTCGACCGCATGATCGCCATGGGACGGATCACCGCCGGGGAGAAGGAGGCCATCCAAGCCCTGCCGATCGACATCACGCCGGAGGATCAGCGTTCCGCCGAGCGCTCCTACGCCATCCAAGCCGTGCGCCGCGAACTGGGCGACATCCTTGAGGCGCTCGACATCCGGCTCGACGGGCTGGTCGTTCACACGACGCTTTCCACCGGCTGGCAGCTCCGGCTAGAGACCGACCTCTCCAACACCCTCCTCGAAGCCGAGCGCCGCGCCGGCTGGAGCCACCCGACCCACACGCAGCACACCGCCGGCGAGGCGACCGCCTATCTCCAGTGCGCCGCCGTCACTTTGGAAAGCCGGACCGGCGCGGTGCTCGCTCTGATTGGCGGGCGCGATTTCCTCGACTCCCGCTACGACCGCAGCACCGGTGCCCGGCGCGACCTCGGCAGCGCCTTCATCCCGTGGGTGGCCGCCGCCGCCGCCGAGCGCGGAAAACGCGTGCTTCCGGGAAACATCATGCTCACCGGGCGCCAGATCGGCCCGCTCGAAACCGCCCGCATCGCCCAGCGCTGCGGCCTCGGCGGCCCCTTCCTCCAGACCGAGGATCTTTTCCGCGGGAGCGCCGCCAGCACGCCGATGGAAGTCGCCACCGCCCTGGCCACACTCTCGAATCAAGGCCAGCGGCCCGATCCGTTTTTCATCACCCGCGTCACCGATGCGGCGGGCGAAACGCTCTATCAACGGTCGAGCGGACTCTCCCAGGCGATCACCGCCGCTGCGGCCGACGAGGCAATCGAGCTCTTCAGCGAGGTCGGCATGAGCCGCTGCTACGACGGCCACACCGGCTCCGAGCGCGATGCCTGGCTCCTCCGCGTCGGCCCCGGCGGCTCCACCGCCGTCTGGCTCGGGTTCGACGAGCCCGCGAAAATCTGCGAGCAACGCCAGCTTCGCAGCATGCTCGACCGGCTCTCCAACCGGCTCGGGAAGTAGCCGGCTTCGGGAGCATCGACCCACTTCGTCTTCCCTTGTCCGACAGGCGCTTTCCAGTTAGTCAGGAAACATGAAGCTTCGCCCATGCGCAGATGACCCTCGAAGCCATGGATCGCTTCAACAGCGATGAGATGCCCGACTGGGGGAGCCTGACCTCAACAGGACTCGGAGATCCGGATCTCTCCCACCTGTCGCCCGCCAGCGAGAAGGTGCTTGAGCTGTTTTACATCGGCGCGGATGCATGGGGCAAAGGTGCCTTCCGTAGCCAGTCCACCTTCGCCATGAACCAAGCCGCCTTCGACATCATGAAAGGTCAGCCGGTTCCGGTGGATCCGGTTTTCGGTCAGCCCTACCGCTGGAACCCTGACACCCGCGAACTCGCCGCACCCGACACGCCGGAATTCAAGCAGCTGGACATCAAACCCATCACCGTGCCGCGGCCGTAGCCTTCCGGAACAGCGGCATTCCTGCCGCTGCGGTGGGAGGGGCGGGCAGGATTGCCCCCTCCCTATGACTCACACGTAGTGGAGTCTCTCAGCGACGGCCTCGATCTGCGGACTGTGGTCGAGCAACTCCTGAATCGGGTCCCAGCGGCCGGAAATCAACGCGTCGCGGGCGGATTCGGGGATGGAGAAACCAAACTCGTCGCCGGCGGAGGAACGGACCTTTTTCGCTTCCAGATCGATCGTGATCTCGGTGGCCGGATCGGCCTCGACCGCGGCGCGCAGCTTGGCGATCGCCTCGGCCGGGAGGGTCACGCAGGGCATGCCGAGCGTGGTGGAGTTGCCGAAAAAGATCTCGGCGAACGACTCGGCGATGACCGCCTTGAAGCCGTACTTGCTGAGCGATTGCGGCGCGTGCTCACGGGACGAACCGCAGCCAAAGTTCACACCGGCCAGAAGGATTTCGGCGTCATTGAAGCGCGGATCGTTCAACGGGTGGCTGGTCTTTTCTCGGGTCGTCGGGTCGAAGCGAACGTCGTAAAACGCGTACTCGCCGAGACCGTCGAAGGTCACGCACTTCATGAACCGCGCGGGAATGATGCGGTCGGTGTCGATGTCGGCGCCGGGCACGAATACGCCGCGGCCGGTTACTTGGGTGATCTTTTCGAGTGCCATGGTGTCGATCGGTGGGAGAAATTCATTCGGTCACGCGGGTTACCTTGAACCCTTGCTTCCTGAGGTCGCCGACGATGCTTTTCTCGCCCAGATAGTGGGCGGTGCCGACGGCGAAAAAGTGGCTCTTGCCGGGCTCGGTCTGGAGCCGGCTGACCATCGTCGCGGCCATCGCCGCATTGCGGTCGTCGAGGAGGCGCTTCATGAGCTTCTTGCCCAGCTCGGCGTGCTCGCCCTCGATCATTTCCTGATAGTAGCGGTTCATCCAGTCGAGCACCGCCTCGTCGTCGCCCGCCACGTAGGCGTCGATGAGCTCCTGGGTGAGATCCTCGTCCTTCTCCCGCGCTTCCGCGAGTTGACGCAGCGTTTCGGAAAGCATCACCACCTGCTCGTCCTCGCTCAGGTCGTCGAAGATCCGGAACTGGTCTTCGGGCTTCTCGAGGGCCACCGTGGCCTTGCCAGCTTCTTGCGCCAGTTCCCAGATGATCATGTCGAGCGGCGGTGCGCCCTCAAGCTGGAGCTTCAGGGTCGGCAGCGTGATCGCCACCGCCCAGGTCTTGAAGGCTTCGAGAACCGCCGAGTTGAGCGCCGGTTGGATCTTCTTCAGCTCGGTGTCGAGTTGCCGGGAAAGTTCGTCACCGATCGATTCGGAGAGGGTATTCCCATCGCTGCGGATGAAATGCTGCGCCAACCCCAACTGGGTGGCAGGGTCCATCTCCAGTTCGGTGTAGAGCGCGTCGGAGTTTTCCAGCGCCTGTTCCGCGGCCGGATGCAGGTTGGCCACCGCGCCCTTGCCGATGTGGATGGTGCCGAAGAGCCACGAGGGCTCTTCGAGCTTTCCTCCCTCCACTTTCCACAGCATCGGCTTGGCCGGATGCGCGGCGGCCTCCTCCACGCCCCATGCAGGGACGAACAGGCCCACCACGGCAAGCGTGGCCAGACAGCGGCGGAAGAGGCGCTTCATTTCCCTGGAAAAATCAGGCGGCGGCGGTGGCGATTTCGAACACCTCGCGGGCGTCGGCCACGGCACCGGTGACGGC
The DNA here is from genome assembly GCA_965652295.1 of uncultured Haloferula sp. Classification (GTDB taxonomy): domain Bacteria; phylum Verrucomicrobiota; class Verrucomicrobiia; order Verrucomicrobiales; family Akkermansiaceae; genus Haloferula. The sequence continues at coordinate 189,983 of CBFGTS010000006.1, forward strand.
GGCAGCGGCCACCATCACGGGCGACATCAGGATCGTCCGGCCGGTCGGCGATCCCTGACGGCCCTTGAAGTTTCGATTCGAGGACGAGGCGCAGACCTGATCGCCGACGAGCTTGTCGGGATTCATCGCCAGACACATCGAGCAACCCGCGCCGCGCCATTCGAAGCCGGCTTCCTCGAAGATCTTGTCGATGCCTTCCTGCTCGCACTGGATCGCCACGATCTGCGAGCCGGGCACGGCGATGGCGTGCACGCCCTCGGCGACCTTGCGGCCCTTGAGGAAGCGGGCGGTTTCGCGGAAATCCGAGAGGCGGCCGTTGGTGCAGGAGCCGATGAAGGCGACGTCGATCTTCACGCCCTTGATCGGAGTGCCGGCGGGCAGCTTCATGTAGGCCAGCGCTTCCTCGATGGTCGATTTTTCATCCGCCGAGCGCGCGGTGGCGGGATCCGGAATGGTTTCGGAAACCGCGATCCCGTGGTCGGGCGAGATGCCCCAGGTCACGGTCGGCTCGATCTCGGAAGCATCGATTTTCACCACGTCGTCGTAGTGCGCATCGGCATCCGAGGCGAAGGAAAGCCAGCGGGCGACGGTCGCATCCCAGTCGCTCATATCGACGTACGGACGACCCTTGAGGTAGTCGCAGGTTTTCTGGTCGGGATTGACGTAGCCGCAGCGCGCGCCGCCCTCGATGGCCATGTTGCAGACGGTCATCCGCTCTTCCACGGACATGCGGTCGAAAACCTCGCCGGCGTATTCGTAAGCGAAGCCGATGCCGCCCTTGGCACCGAGCTTGCGGATGATGTGCAGCGTCACGTCCTTGGCGTAAACGCCCGGGCGGAGCCGGCCGTTGACCTCGATGCGGCGGACCTTGAGCGGCTCCATCGCCATCGTCTGGGTCGCCAGCACGTCGCGCACCTGGGTGGTGCCGATGCCGAAAGCGATCGCGCCGAACGCACCGTGGGTCGCCGTATGGGAGTCTCCGCAAGCGATGGTGGTGCCCGGCTGGGTGATCCCCTGCTCGGGTCCGACGACGTGGACGATGCCTTGTTTTCCCGAAGCGAGGTCGAAGTAGGTCACGCCGAAATCGTCCGCGTTCTGCCGCAGCGCCTGCATCATTTCCGCGGCCAGCGGATCCGCCGGCGCGTCCTGGTTGATGGTCGGCACGATGTGGTCGATCGTCGCGAAGGTGCGGTTCGGGTATTTCACCGAAAGACCGAGATCGCGAAGCATGCCGAAGGCTTGCGGCGAGGTGACTTCGTGGATGAGGTGGGTGCCGATGAACAGCTGCGTACGGCCATCCGCCAGCGTGCCCACCTTGTGGGCCTCCCAGACTTTCTCGTAGAGACTTTTGCCCATGATTTTGCGTCGCCCGGTGTCGCCGGGGGGCACGGAACGTGGGTCAGCCCGCCGCGATTGTCAAAGCGGGATGTGCGGCGGGAAATTCCGGGTTGCCACCGGGATGGACTGCCGCGGATCTGCAGCAGGATGGAGGGGACTCCCGTCAACGAAAAACCCGGACGCACTTGGCGCTTTCGGGCCGTCGCTTCCTCCCTCAGGTTCGGCCCATGAGCTCGCGCGTCACCGACCTCCACGTCGCCCGCAACATTCCGCTGCCCGCCCCCGCCCTGCTGCTTTCGGAAATCCCGCGCAGTGAGAAGCAGGCGGACTTCGTCGCCACTGCCCGGGAGACCATCCACTCCATCCTGTTCGGCTCCGACCCGCGCCTGCTGGTCATCGTCGGCCCGTGCTCGATCCACGACACCGATGCCGGCTACGAATACGCCCAGCGTCTCGCCGCCCTCGCCGAGCGCCTGAAAGACAAGCTCTACCTCGTGATGCGGGTCTATTTCGAGAAACCGCGCACCACCGTCGGCTGGAAGGGCCTGATCATGGACCCTGAGCTCGACGGCTCCGACAACATCCCCGAGGGCCTGCGCCGCGCCCGGACCTTCCTGCGTCAGGTCATCGACCTCGGACTGCCGACCGCCACCGAGTTGCTCGATCCCATCACGCCGCAATTCATCGCCGACCTGATCTGCTGGTCGGCCATCGGTGCCCGCACCACCGAGAGCCAGACGCATCGCCAGATGGCCTCCGGGCTTTCCATGCCGGTCGGTTTCAAAAACGGCACCTCCGGCGACCTCGTGGCCGCCATCAATGCCGTGAAAGCCGCCGGACGGCCGCAGACGTTTCTCGGCGTCTCCGAACAGGGCGTCGCCTCCGCCGTGACCACCACCGGCAATCCCGGCTGCCACGTCATCCTCCGCGGCGGCGAGAACGGTCCGAATTTCGACGCCGATTCCGTGGGTCGGGCTCGCGCCGCGCTCGAAGCCGCCAAGCTGCCGCCAGCCATCATGATCGATGCCTCCCACGCCAACTGCGACAAGGACGACGCCAAGATGCCCGCCGTTTTCGAAGACATCGTCCGCCAGCGCGCCGCGGGCGACACCTCGATCATCGGCACCATGCTTGAAAGCAACCTCGTCTGCGGCAACCAGAGTTTCCCCCAGCCCCTCGACCAGCTCGTCCGCGGCCAATCGATCACCGACAAGTGCATCGACTGGGAAACCACCGAGCGCCTCCTCACCGAGGCCGCGGAGAAGCTCTGAGCCCGCCACCATCCGCACGTAGTTCCCCCTTCAGGGGGTGGCGGACGGCCGGATCGCCGGTTCGCTCGGGCACTGCTACCCCCTGAAGGGGGAACTACTTACTGAAAGCACCCTGCATCTCAGGCGACTTCGTTTTTCCTCCCCGAAAGCGCCACAAGCACAAGCGAGAGCGCCAAGCCCGCAGCCACTCCCAAAAACGTCCCAAACACCAGATTCAGTGCCACCTTGGGACTCACCGGAACCTCCGCCTCCACCGGTTCCTCGTGCACGATCACCGGATCCTCGGAAATCCGACGCTGCATCTCCTCACCGATCAACTTGACCTTGAGCTGCTCCAGCAGGTCCTGAGCCGTTTGGGAGTCGGCCCTAAGATCTTCGAATGCTTGGGAAGCTTTCTGCCCCGATGGCGGAACCGCCCGCGCCTGCTGCTCCACTTCCGCCATCTGCTTGCCGATCAATTCAAGTTGCACCGCCAACGTCGATTTCAACGACTCAACGGCCGCGGCCAGCTCATCCTCGGTGAACCCCGGATCAAGCATCCGGACCGGGTTGGGAGAAACATCCAGACGCGACCCATAGTCGAAAAGCGAAGTTCCCTCATGTCGACTCAACTTCTCCATCTGTGCTTGCCGCTCGATCTTCTGGCGCTCCAGCCACACATGAACGCGCGGCTCCTTCGGAGCAAACGTCAGACCCTCCGATCGGATCAATGAGGCCAACTCCCGCCGCTTCTCCTCCACCACTTTCTCCTGAGCCATCACCGCCTCTCGCAAGGCAGCCACCACCCCATCGATCCCCTCATTCTCCCATTCCGCACGCCGCATCCGGTAGGCCCTGCTCACCGCCGCAGCGACATCCTTCGCGTCCCTCGGGTTCGTTGCCCGCACATCGATCTTGATCAGGTCGGTGCCATGGATGTTCTCGACCTCGACGATTTCCCGCAGCCGACCCAGCACCTGCTGCGTGTCCATGCTCCAACGCTTCTCCAGCTCAAGCTCGCTCGCGGCGATCTCCAAAGTCTTCGCCGAGCGGATCATCTCAAACTCGGATGTCAGGCCCCCACCCATCGTCGACGGCCTCACCTGCAGAACCGCGCCCGATTCATACTGCTTCGGCATCACGTAGGTCACCACCGCGGCCACCATGAGCCCCACGCCGCCGCCCACCACCATCAAAAAGGGAACCAGCCACCAAGATCGTTTCATCACGGTTTCTCATGACAGCCATGATTTTGCAGCGCAATGTCGAATCCCACAGCGCCTCGCCGCTCCCCCCATATGGCAGGAAACGCGCAAAACCGCGCTTGCGCCCCTTGGGGCTGTTCGTAGCTTGGGCCGCCATGACGCCAGCCAGCCCCGCCCTGCCTGACTACCTGTCGGAGGAAATCCTGCTCCACCCGGAGAACCGCAAGTTCCCTCCCTTTGATCTCGTCAAGCTCCTCGGCTCCGTGTTCGAGCCCACCGCAGGCTGCCGCGTCTGCATCCTCACCGATTTCGACGAGCCCGCCGAACTCATCAAGGACTTCGCCTTCCTCCAGCACGACGGCTTCCCGGTGCAAAAGAAGGCGCACGAAGCGTTCTATCAAGCCCTCCATGGCGGCGCGATGGAAGCCCTCGGCATGACCGGCGGCGACATGTTCGCCTACCGCACCACCCACGGCTCCAACCTCGATCTCCAGGACGAGGTCTGGGACACCCAAGGCCACCTGCTTTCGCTCGATGCCGACATTTATCCGAACTACGACATCATCCTCTGCATCTCCACCTGGTCGGCCACCGCGCCGCTGACCGCGAAATGCAAGGAATTCGGCTTCCGCGGCGCGACCCTTCACGGTCTCAACGACATCATCCTCTCCTCCGGCCTCGCGGTGAACTACGACGACGTCTCCGCCGACGCCGAGCGCATCCGGCTCGCAATGACCAGGGCCGACTCCGTCGAGATCGACTTTGAACTCGAGGACGGCCGCATCCTCACCGCCTGGCTCGGTCTCAACCGCCAGGAGGCGCAGAAGTCCCACGGCCTCTGCAAGGGTAGGACGCCCGATGTCGCCAACCTGCCCGCCGGCGAAGTCTATTTCGTCCCCAACGACGCCAACGGTCATTTCCCGATGAAATACGAGGACGGCACCCTCGGGGTGCTGACCGTGAAGGACCGCAACATCATCCTCTCCGAGTTGATCGAGGGCAACCAGGCCACCATCGACGCCCACAATGCTCGCCTCGCCGACGACCCGATGACCGGCACCCTCGGCGAACTCGGCTTCGGCACCCAGGTGCTGCCCGTTTCCGGTGCCGACATCCAGGACGAGAAAGTCCTCGGCACCTGCCACCTCGCCACCGGCCGCGACGACCACCTCGGCGGCGACATCGTCCCGGAGATGTTCAAGAAGCACGAGAATTCGACCCACGACGACATCCTCTTCGCCCCGCACAAGACGCCGAACTTCAACGTCAAGGAAGTCCGCATGAACCGCGGCGGCCAGCAGGAAGTCATCATCGAGAACTTCCGCCCGTCCCGCTACATCATGGACGCCCTCGCCGCGGGCAGGGATTGAGCCATGCCGAATCCCTACGAGTCGGAGAAGCTCGTCTCCGAGTATCTCCTCTTCCACTACGGCAGCCCGGAGGAAATCCTGCCTCCCGCCGCCCCCGCCGGCATGCGGGAGGCGCTCGATTTCCCCCTCCGCACCTGCGCCCGCTTCCGCGGAAACGGCGGCCGCGGCCTCGACCTCGGATGTGCCGTCGGCCGCTCGACCTACGAGATGTCCCGTAGCTTCGATTCGGTGCTGGGGATCGATTCCTCCCACGCCTTCATCGACACCGCCCGCGCCCTCCGGCACGGCTCCGTTTCCTACCGTCGGCTCGACGAAGGAAATCTTTCCACCTCTCTCGAAGCCCGACTCCCCGCCGGGGTCCGGCCGGAAAGGGTGAGCTTCGAACAGGGGGACGCCATGAACCTGCGCGACGACCTCGGAGCCTTCGATCACGTTCACGCCGCCAACCTCCTGTGCCGCCTTCCCGATCCGGAGCGGCTGCTGCGCCGCCTTCCCGATCTCGTTTCCCCCGGCGGCGAACTCATCCTCGCCACCCCCTGCACCTGGCTCGGCGAGTTCACTCCGATGGAAAACTGGCCCGCCGGCCCCACACTCGACTGGCTGCTGGATCAGCTCGGCGAGGCTTTCGAGCTCCTCGAAACCGCCGAAGAGCCCCTCCTTATCCGGGAGACGGCGCGCAAGTTCCAGTGGACCTCCTCCCAGGTCACCCTCTGGCAGCGGCACTGACCGTTCAGCAAGACCCGCGCAGTTCGGACGCACGCCCGCCAGAATCCGCGCACACTTGCACAGCCCACGCGGAGCGTGATGAGGCTCCGGGCATGAGCATTCGCTTCAATCTCGGAAGCCACAGCCATGCCCATCACGACCCTCACCGATTTCCATCACTGGCTCCTCGCCGAGGAGACCGATGGAGCCCCCTTCATCCTTCTTGAAACCGGCGACCTCCCCCGGACTTCCTGTGCCGCCGCCGTGGCCAGGCATCTCAACGAGTTCGACGAAACCTCCGGTGGCAACTGGGTCGCCCTCGACTCCGAAGTGATCCAGGCGATCGCCAACGATCCCGCCCAGCGCAAGCTCATCGGCTTGAACGGAGATACCGCGTCTCCGCCGTGCCTCGCGGAGGTCTTCGCCGCCCTCGCCCGCCGTGGCCACATCGTCATCAACCACCCCGGTGCCAAAAAAACCCTCGCCGGTCATCGCCTCGGTTTCCTCGCAGCCCTGGGGGTGCCACCCAACGGTGGTGAAGGCTTCCATATCATCCTCGATCCCAACGCCTTCCCCGCCCGCTGCCTCGCGCCACTCATCGCGGACATCTTCCTCGAGTGGTTCAACCACCTCACGTCCGCCTGATCCACGGCAGGATCCGCGCATCCTCGCGCAATCCACGCGGCGACCCGGCTCCCGCCCCGCGCTCTCATCCCCTCCATCCATGAACGTCATCGCCCTGACCATTTTCGTCAGCACCTGCCTCGCCGGCATCTTCATCGTCTGCTTCCTCGGCGAGTTCCGGCGTTCCAAGAACTCCTCTCCCGAACGCGACAGCCTCCTTCCTTTCGAAGACGAAAACTAACCCGCTCCCATCCATGAGCAACCCCGCCAGCAGCACCACCACCATCACCTACGACGACAAGTCGGTCCGGCAGTTCATGTTCTTCTCCATCCTCTGGGGATTGGTCGGCATGCTCGTCGGCGTCATCTGCGCCACCCAGCTTTCGTGGTGGCAAATGAACGGCAAGTTCCTCGAAACCCTCACCTTCGGGGCCGTCCAAGCCGACGGCATCTCCTACCTCACCTTCGGCCGCCTCCGTCCGCTTCATACGAACGCGGTCATCTTCGCCTTCGTCGGCAACATGATGTTCGCCGGCATCTACTACTCCACCCAACGCCTCTGCAAAGTCCGGATGGCTTCGGACTTGCTCACGAAAATCCACGTCTGGGGCTGGCAGGCGATCATTGTCGCCGCCGCCGTCACCCTGCCGATGGGCCTCACCCGCAGCAAGGAATACGCCGAACTCATCTGGCCCATCAACATCGCCGTCGCGCTGATCTGGGTGGTGTTCGCGGTCAATTTCTTCTGGACGCTGGCGAAACGCAACGAGCCCAGCCTCTACGTCGCGCTTTGGTTCTACATCGCGACCATCGTGACGGTGGCGATGCTGTATATCGTCAACCACCTTTCCATCCCCACCTCCCTGACCCACTCCTACCCGATCTTCGGCGGGCTTCAGGATGCGCTGGTCCAGTGGTGGTATGGCCACAACGCCGTCGCCTTCTTCCTCACGACCCCGATCCTCGGGATCATGTATTACTTTTTGCCGAAGGCCGCCAACCGTCCGGTTTACTCCTACCGTCTCTCCATCATCCACTTCTGGTCGCTGGTCTTCATCTACATCTGGGCCGGACCCCACCACCTGCTGAACACCTCGCTGCCGCGCTGGCTGCAGATGCTCGGCATGCTCTTCTCCCTCATGCTCTGGGCTCCCTCCTGGGGCGGCATGCTCAACGGCCTCCTCACCCTCCGCGGTGCCTGGCACAAGCTCCGCACCGATCCCGTCATCAAGTTCTTCGCCGCCGGCGTCACCTTCTACGGCATGGCCACCTTCGAGGGGCCCCTGCTCTCGATCCGCGCCGTCAACCAGCTCTCCCACTATACCGACTGGACCATCGGCCACGTCCACGCCGGTGCCCTCGGCTGGAACGGACTCATGGCCGCCGGCATGTTCTACTGGCTCGCTCCGCGCCTTTGGAAAACCAAGCTTTGGTCCGTCGCCCTGGCCAACCTCCACTTCTGGGTCGGTCTCGTCGGCATCCTCCTCTACGTCGCCGCCATGTGGACCGCCGGCGTCATGCAGGGCCTGATGCTCGGTGAGGTCGCCGAAGGCGGCACCACGCTGAAATACGAGTTCGTGGAAACCCTCAAGGCGATCCAGATCGAGTACATCCTCCGTTCCTTCGGCGGCACCCTCTTCCTGATCGGATTCGGATTCTGCGCGGTGAACATCTGGATGACCGCCCGCTCCGGCCAGCCCCACAACGACACCGTCGAGGTCGCACTTCCCGAGGAGAAGATGGACGACATGCCGCTGCCGAAGACGATCTTCAACGACCCGCTTTCCTACGTCATCCTCGGTCTCGTCTTCCTCTGCCTGTGGTTCTTCCTGCCGCCCCACGGCGACAAGGTCGCGCTGATCCTCACCATCCTGCTCTCGATCAAGGCCATCGCCGCTTTCCAGAAGAACAAGGGCGCATGGATCAGCTGGCACGAGCGCCTGCTTCACAACTACCTGCCCTTCACCCTGCTGGTCTTCTTCGCCGTGGTCGTCGGCGGTGCGGTGCAGATCATCCCGTCGCTCATCGTCAACCGCGAGAAGAACATCGAGGGCCGCCTGCAGGAACTCTACACGCCGCTCGAACTCGCCGGCCGCGACATCTATGTCTCGGAAGGATGCTACAACTGCCACTCGCAGATGATCCGCATGCTCCTGCCCGACGTCATGCGTTACTCCCGCGCCGGGAAGACCGACGACTTCTCCCACCTCGGCGAGTCCCTTTTCGACCACCCCTTCCAGTGGGGATCCAAGCGCACCGGACCGGACCTCGCCCGCGAGGGTGGGGAGATCGTGATGGGTGCCAAATACATGCGCTCCGGCAAGCGCGACAACGTCTGGCACTACAACCACTTCCTCAATCCGCGCCAGACCTCGGAAGGCTCCAACATGCCCGCCTATCCCTGGCTGTTCGAGGCCAAGACCGATTACAAGGCCCTGCCCGGCAAGATCGCCGTCCAGCGCAAGGTCGGCGTGCCCTACCCGGCGATGAACCAGCACGAGATCAACGACACCGCCCGTGTCCAAGCGGCCGAGATCGCCAAGTCGCTGGCCGACGCCAAGGTCGTGCCGCCCGCCGGTGCCGAGGGTCTGTCCGGTGATCAGCTCGCCCACTACCTCGAAGATCGCCAGATCGTCGCCCTCATCGCCTACATCCAGAAACTCGGCACCTACCGGATGGTCGAGAAGGAAGGCGAGGACGGCCCCACTCCGCTCGATCCCGACTCCTACCGCAACACCCGCGCCAAAACTCCCGCAGCCGCCAACCCGGAGTCCGCCGCCAACTAAGCCCAACCCCGGAAACACCACTCCCATGTTCAAGCGCGTCATCTATGAGGACTGGGCCAACATCGTGCCCATCATCGCCTTCGGCATCATGTTCACCGTGTTTGTCGTCGCCACCATCCGCGCCCTGCGCATCCGCCCCACCGAGCGCGAACGGCTGGCCACCCTGCCCTTGGACGAGTCCTCCAGCACCGATCTCTAACTCCACCGCACGACCATGTCCGATTCATCCCGATCCGAACAACCGAAGCGGGGGGATTTCGCCACCAAGAAAGGCGAGGTCATCCTCCGCGAACACGAATACGACGGCATTCAGGAGTTCGACCAGAAGCTCCCGAACTGGTGGCTGTTCACCTTTTACTTCGCCATCGCCTGGTTCGTGATCTACTGGGTGCTCTACTACCACTTCGGCACCTACAGGACGGATCAGGAAAAGATCATCTCCTCCCTCGAACAGATCGAAGCCGACAAATCCGCAACCCTCGCCACCGCCATGGCCAGCCTCGACAACGAGACGCTGATCCACGGGTGGGCGACCGACCCCGAAAAGGTGTCCGCAGGCGAGGCGATCTACACCCTCAACTGCGTCGCCTGCCACGCCGCCGATCTCAGTGGCGTGATGGCCGTCGGCGATCAGAAGATCCCGCTTCCCGGCCTGCCGCTCAACGACGGAGAATGGAAATACGGAGCCCAACCGCTTGATCTCTTCAAGTTGATCAACGAAGGCACCCCGGCCGACTCCCCCGGCCACAACGGAGCACGCATGCAGGCGTGGGGTCAGATGCTGACGCCCGAGCAGATCGCCCAGGTCACCGCCTATCTCATCTCGAAGAATCCCACTGACTTCGGTCTCTGATTCTCCCATTGGCTCATCCACGCACACGGCAAAGGCGGTCTCCTCACGGAGGCCGCCTTTTCCATATCGGATCAACAGGACCTTCTCACATCAATGTCGCGCCCGCCTCGGCCAGCTCGGAACGCTCGCCGCGGCTCAGCGGAACGTGCGCCACGAAGGGCTGACCTTTGAGACGATTGCGCGTGTAGACGAGACCGTTGCTACGGCTGTCGACGTAGGGATGGTCGATCTGCGCCGGGTCGCCGACCATCACCAGCTTCGAGCCGCGCGACATCCGCGTGACGACCGTCTTCGCCTCCTGCGGCGTGAGCTGCTGGGCTTCGTCGAGCACGAAGAAACGGTTCGGGATCGAGCGACCGCGGATGTAGGCCAGGGCCTCGATTTCAATGATCCCCTGCTCAAGCAAAACTTCGTAGGGCTTCTTGCCGCCGGAGTCGGTCTGCTTCTGCTTGCGGCGCGGTCCGGCCGGGCTCGGGGGGCACATCAGCAGTTCCAGAGCATCATGGATCGGCTGAAGCCACGGCCGCATCTTTTCCTCCAGGGTGCCGGGCAGGAAACCGAGCTGTTCGCCCATCGCGACCACCGGACGGCTCACCGTCAGGCCGTTGTATTTCCGATTGAACATCTCGTGCAGTCCCGCCGCCACCGCGATCAGCGTTTTGCCCGTGCCGGCGTGGCCGTAGCACGTCACCAGCGAGACCTCCGGGTTGAGCAAGGCATCGATGAGGCAACGTTGCCCGAGGTTCATCGGTTTCAGCGCGATGCCATCCGGGATCTTCAGCGCGTCGGGCACCTGCAAACGCACCAGCCGCCCCTCGCTCGCCAGGCGCGCCGGCATGGTTTGCTTCTCCCCGGCTTCCAGCAGCACATACTGGTTGAGCACCACCTCGAACCGACGCTCGTGGGGAACCACCAGCTCGCCCGAACTCGCGAAACGTTGCAGCTCCGAGGGATCCACCTCGATACGGCGGATGTCGTAGGTCGAGACCTCCCGCGGGTCCACCTTGTCATTGAGATAATCCTCGCACTCGATGCCTACCGCCCGCGCCTTGAGTTGGAGGTTGATGTCCTTGGTCACCAACACCACCGGCGCGGTGTTATGCTGCATCAACAGCAGTGTGGCGGCCATGATCCGGTGATCGACCCGCTCGCGATCGGGGAACACCCGGTGGAAATGATTCAACATCTCCGAGTTCTTCGGACAACTGAGCGGATCATAGATCACCATCCGCAAGGTCCCGCCACCTTCCGTGGGCACCCCGGTCGTGATCGCGTCCGAGCTCGAGAAAAGCTCCGTCAACCTCCGATGCACCCGGCGGGCGTTGGCACCGCGCTCCGATTGCTCGGACTTGAAACGGTCGAGCTCCGCCAGCACGTCCACGGGAATGCAGATATGGTTCTCCTTGAAACGGCTGAGACAGCCCGGATCGTGAATCAGGACATTGGTGTCCAGGACGAAATTCTTCACCACCTGTGATGGAGCCCGCAGGCCGAACTCCATCGCATCGGAGATGAGCTTCGCCGTTCTCTTCCGCGCCGCGCCTCCCGGTTTGCCGTTTGTTTCAGCGAAGAGATTGCTTTGGGAGTCGTCGACCGGCTGGATCATCGGATCAAGGTGTTGGGGTTGGATGGGTGGCGGTGAAGCTGGGACGAACGCCCGGACCGCCTCCGGGCTTCGCCAATCCGCAACAGTGCGGAACGGTTGAAAACAATATATTCAAGCCATCCGAAGTATTGCCGGCGCGCGCCGGAAGGCAACCAAATTCGGCTTTCAGTTCGTTCACTGGATTTCCCTTGAGCATGGCGGATGCCAGACGTTGCGATGACGCTTGTCATCCGACCACCCGCGTCGAAAAGCCTGCGTCGGGAAGCTTTGCGACGGCCGAACTCGGGTACCTATCGTACCTCGGCGGATCCGGCGGCGAGCCGGCGGGCTTCACGGCGGTCCGGCTTGCCCAGCGGCGTGCGCGGGAGAACGGGCACCCGCACCATGCGTCCGATCTTCCATGGGCCTGCCACCGTGGCATTATGCACGGCCAGCTTCTGATTTGCATCCCCGCCAGCCGTTACGAGAACCAGCTCCCGGCCATTCCTGGGATGGGGCACATCCACGACCATGCTGTCCACCCCGAAAACCCGCTCGAGTTCGTCGAGGTCGACCAGCTCGCCGAGAACCTTTACGCAGCGGTCGGCCCGCCCGATGACCGAAATCGCCGAGCCGGTGATGCAGACCCGGTCGGAGGTGGTGAACGGCCCGGGAGCCCGCGGAATGAAGCGACAACCCGTTTCCCCGCCTTCGAGCACCCCGGCGAAAAGCGAGGGACCCTCAATTTCCAGCCGTCCCCCCTCGCCAATGCCGGCCCGCCAATGAGGAAGGATTTCGATCGGCTCCGGCACGTACGGAGATCCCAGTAGTTCCGGCGGTTGGGTGGCGATCTGTGACGCCGCCTCGGTCATGCCGTAGCTGGCCAGAACCGGCCATCCGAGTTCACGAGCCGCGTTCCCCAATTCCCCGGAAAGCGCTCCCCCACCCACCACCACGGTCCGCAAGGCGGGCGGTGCCGGAAGCCGGGCGACCACAAGATCGTGAACCTGCGTGGGCACCAGCGGGCAATGGGCCACGTCTTCCGTCCTCATCCAGGCCACCGCAGCGACGGGATCCCACCGGCCGTTCAGGCGCGTGATTCCGCAGCCCGCTTCGAACGCACGGGCCACCACTCCGAATCCGCCGACGTGATGAAGCGGCAGCGCCAGGCCCCAGATTTCTCCGTCCTTCACACCCAGATGCCGGTTGACCACCGCAGCGGAAACCAACAACGCCTCGCGGGAAAGCCCGATCCATTTCGGCTCGCCGGTAGACCCGGACGTCCGGAAATAAACCAATCCCGGAAGCCCGCCTTCCACCTCCGGAAGCTCGCTGCCCGGAGCGATGGGGCGGTCCGAAACCCAGAACGCCGGGTCGGTCAGGAGAGCTTCTTCCATGGCAGTCGTTCCAACAGGTCGTCGAAACCCAGGCCGGTTCCGCCCGGCGGCTTGAACTCCGGCGACCAGCGGCCGAGGCGTTCGGCGAAGTCGCTGGGCGTGAAAAGGTGATGCGTCTGCAAGCCGCACACCCCGACCAGCCCCGGAAACTGGACGTTCAACTTCGCCGCCTCCCAGGCCGCCGCGCACTGCCCGAGCGGGTGCTCCATCGAGCTGGTCACCACCACCTGCTGGCCCCGCGCAGCCGCGGCCTCGGCAAGGAGCCAGGGTTCATCCACGGCAGGCTTGATCACCATCACCTGAGCGGCCGCGGCCAGCGGAACCGCCTCGCGATCCACCGCCAGGGGCACCCGGCAGCGGCTCTTCAGCTCGCGCCAAGTGGTTTCGGAATACGGACATGGATCTTCCACGAAATCAATCTTCCACCTCAGCGCCTCCGGCAACCCTAGTAGGAAATCGGTCGCCTGCGCCGGGTCGAAGCTTTCGTTGGCATCCAACCGCCATCGCAAGCCAGGGTGCTTGTCCGCCGACTTCATCAGGTACTCGGCTTCCGCCGCGGGATCCCGGCCGATCTTCATCTTGATCCGCGTGAAGCCCTTTTCCACGGCGCTGTCCAGAATCCGTTCGTCCTGCCACGGGAGGGTCGCGTGGCTCGGCGGGATGTCGATTTCCTCCAGCAATGGATCACCGATAAAGCGGGCATCGGCATCCTCCTTCGCGCAGCGGACCGCGCGACGCACGATCACCCGCCGGCGGTCTCCTGCAAGGTCGTCGAGGCATTTCGCCAGCGTCGGATCACCGAACTCCGGCCATGGATGCAGGCAGGCGAAGCCTTCGCCGACGCGAACCAGCGCGCCCTCGAACTCGCGGCGGGTCGTCTTCGAGTTCACCGGCTGCCGGGCTGCCAGCGTGTATTTCCAATACCAGAGATCCTCGGACACGTGCGGAACCATGCCCTCGTCGGCAGGATTTCCAAATGCAAAGCGGCGGGCAGGATGTTTCCCTTCCTTATGACGGACTCCTCTCCAGCGAACGGGCGTTTGAGCTTGCCTCAGAGGAGGCTTTTGGAGTGTGTTGCGGAGAGCCTTTTCTCCGGGAAAGGCCATCAACCCAACCCCAACCAACCCAAAATGAAGACCCATCCCTTGATGTGGCCGCTGATCTGCGGCTCCATTGCCGGCAGCCTGCACGCAAGCACCGTGGCCTACTGGCGATTTGAAGAAGGCCCCGCGGGAGCGAACGTGGATCGCAACGGCCAAGCCGACGGCACCTACTACGGCGCGATCGCCGATCACTCCGGCAACGGCTACAACCTCTCGGTGTGGTCCGACGGCGGCGGTGCCGGCTACGCCTACCGTTCGTCGGTGGCTGGTCCCATCGTAGACGGCCAGGCAAACAACCTGAGCGTGCAGAACACCGGCGGTTCTCCGGCGATGTGGACGGAAACAGGCTCCTCGCTGCAGACGATGACGTTTCCGCAGTTTACGATCGAGGCGACCTTCAAGCTCGAAAACGGGACCCACCGTACCATCGTGGGTCGCGACTCGTTTGGCGCCTCCACCACCAATTCCCAACTCTCCGCGCTTTACTTCCAGGCCCTGCCCAACAACGGCCTGGCCATCAAGTTCGGCGATGAAGACGGGTTCTGGCACGAAGCCGTTTCGGCCGACAACGCTTTCACGAGCTTCGACTTCGGCACCGATCCGAATGGCGACAACGCCCCTTGGTACAGTATGGCCGGAGTCAGTGACGGCTCGACGCTTTCGCTCTACCTGCGGGACATCGATGCAGGCGGTGGCTGGAGCCTGCTCGCCAGCACCGATTTGACCGCCAGTGGCAGCACCAACACCGCTTTGACCAATGGAGCAGGCGATGGAGGCGACTGGGACGCGGGCAACTTCTCGCTCGGCCGCGGCCTCTACAACAGCGGTCACGGCGATCGCGCCTGGGGCTTCATCGACGAGGTCCGGATTTCCGACACGGCGCTCGATACGTCCGAATTTTTGGCGGTGGTGCCGGAGCCAAGTACTGTGGCCCTCGGACTTCTCGGCGGCCTTGCCCTGCTGCGCCGGCGGCGTGACTGACCAGCCTTTTCTTCGACTTCAGAACGGCCCGGGATTCATCGCCCGGGCCGTTTTTTGTACTCCGCAAATCGTAAGCCCACCCTCAGAAGGCCACTGCGCAGAGATGGAACAACGCCGCAAACGCGACCAACTGAAGGGCGGCGAGTGCGAGCAGGCGGTTCATTCCCGGGCCCTCGTCCATCGACATCGCTCCCCAACTGATCCTCAGACCGAGTGTCCACAGCGGCAAGGTGGCGATGAACAGCCACGGCAGGCCGAAGAAGACCCACACGATCCCCAGCAAGGCCGGAATTTTCACCTCCGCCCAGACCATCAGCCGCGCGAACTTCGGCCCGAAGCGAACAGCCAGCGTGTGCTTGCCGGTGCCCGCGTCCTCCACCCGGTCACGCAGGTTGTTGATGGAGATGAGCACCGCGGAGAGCAGTCCCACCTGAGCACCGAGCAGCAGCGCCTCCGGCCGCCATTCGCGGAGCTGCACGAAAACCGTTCCGGTCACCGCGACCACGCCGAAGAACAGGATCACGAACAGCTCGCCCATGCCCCGATAGGCCAGAGGGAACGGTCCGCCGGTGTAGCCATAGGCGAGATACATCGACACCGCCCCGATCGCCAGAATCGGCCATCCGGCGGCGAGGAACAGCGGAACCCCGAACAGGGCCGCAAGCAGCAGAAAGACCCCACCGCAGATCATGACCGCACGCGGCGACATCAGCCCGCTGGCCGTCACCCGCCGCGGACCGGTACGGCGATCGGTATCCGCCCCCTTGGCGGAATCGATCGCGTCATTGAAAAAATTCGTCGCAATCTGGATACAAACCGCTCCGAGCAGCGTGCAGACGCCGAGCAACGGACTCCAGGTTTCCTCCAGCTTCCAGGCAAGCACACAGCCGGCCCAGACCGGAACGACGGCGGCGGGCAGGGTCTTCGGACGCGTGGCGAGCAGGAAGGCTTTGATCACGCGGGAGAGCAAAGGAACTGGCCGACGGTGCCGCCATCCAAAAAACGAGAACGGCCGCCCGGGAGATCCGGACGGCCGCGATGCGCAGGTCAAAAAAAGCGTCAGAATTCGTAGCCGACTTTGGCTCCGATGTAGTGGGACTCCGTGTTCTCACCCAGACGCGCTTCGTAGTCGACCACCACGTTGATGCCGCAGTTCTGATACCAGCCGACACCGACTCCAATGACCGCGAGGTCTTCGTCCAGACTGGCCAGCGGAACACCGCCGATGGTTCCTGGATCGTCTTCGAACTCGTGCTCCCATGCGGCGCGCACCTGGGGAACCAGTGTTCCGGAAGCCAGTTTCACCGGGTAGGACAGTTGATACCCCAGCTGGGTGGCGAGCGACTCATAGGTTGCATCCTGGAAGGTCAGGGCTCCGGGACCGGTTTCGGTGTAGCCGTCGATTTCACCATCCAGCCAGCGGACCTGGCCGTACGGGCCATGGACGAGCGCACCGGTGGAAATGTTCAGGCCGGTGTTGAACTCAAGATGGTGGAAGTCGCCTTCCGTGTCACCGATCGCCCCACTGGGAATTCTCGTCGTCTCGTAATCGTTCATCCCATATGCATACAGCGCATCGGCGTAGAACATCATGTTCGAGCCGACGTCCTGACGGTACGAAACGTAGGGGATCAAGGCGACCGTATCGATGTCGGCATTGCCGAGGTTCGTCATGTCAATATCCGTCCGGGCACTGCTGAGCGCGAAGCCCGCGGACCAGTTGGCGTTGAAGTCGTATTCGAATCCGATCATTCCGCCGAAGACATCGGTGGAAACCTCGTCCTGCAACAACTGGCGGAACAGCCCGTTGGCGGTGCTGAAGGTCCGGTACTGGGCATCGAAATCGTCCGAAGAATAAAAGATCTGACCATAAACCTCCCATGGGCAGGTCTCGGTCATCATGATCGGCTCCTTGGACATGCCTCCCTTTGCCATACCGCCCTTTGCCCCCGAGGGAGCTGGCTGGGTGTAGGTCACCGGCTCGGTGCGGACGCCGGAGCGGAGACGATAGAGACGGCTCCCCACATCACGGGTCACCGTCCGCGAAACCGCGAGCGAGGAAGTGCGGAGGGTGGAGCTGACCAACCGGCCTGCATCGGTGATTTCGAAACCGATCTCCCGACCCAGCTTCGAAAGGATCGCCGCCTCGAAATCAGTAAACGTGTCCGCGGCCAGGGTGAAGGAACCGGTTCCGCCCTGGATGTTATCGATGAAATACTGTTCGAGCGTGGTGCTCCCATCGAGGATAGGAAGACCGTTGATGGCATCGATTCCTGCGGCAAGCGCGGCATCCCGCGATGCTGCATCGCTACTGGCGGAACCACTGCCGTCGCCGGAAACGTCGATCACCTGACGGTTGCTGACGATGTTGTTGCCGAAGATTTCCTGAACCGCCAAGTCGATGCCGATGGCGGGATTGGTCCCTCCGGAACTCGGACGGGCGAAATTGTCGAGCAGATTGGCGAACGTCAGCGCATCCGAGGCGTTGTTCAGCACCGTCCACGGGATTCCCACGCCGGCCGAGCTGTCGAAATAGATGAGACTGACGGCCAACCCTCCCGAAAGCGACGAGTGAAGCTGCGAATTTCGAAATGCCTGCGCATAACCATCAAGCTGGAGATCGAACTCCATACTGTCGATGCTTCCCGACGTATCGGTGACGAGAGCCAGCTCTAAACCGACCATGGTCTGCGCGCCAACACTGGCAGGCACGCTCGCTGCTACGAGCGCTCCGAAAAGCTTGGCGTAGCGAATAGGGGGTAAACTACTGCGTTTCATAATGTTTGAGGTTAATCAGGAGGAGGCCTTCCAGCCCTTTACTACAATCCGTCTTTAAACAAAGAACCCCCATTCTAGACAAGAGCGAAATGCATTCTTAACGATTTCAGACAATACCGAGCCAAGAATATGCCCGTGATTATTATTATCACGGGATCCTCCGGAATTTCGAAAGTCCGGGATGCGTCCGCCCGGGAAAGCCAAACGACCGCTCCGAGGATCACCTCGAAGCGGCCGCGGAAAGCTCCGGTTCAGTAACGCGTCAAAATATCCAACAGCTGCGCGCCGCCGTTCAGGGCACCCTGGGGAACTTCGAAAAGTCGGGCTTGCGCTTTTCGACGAAGGCGTTTTTCCCCTCCTTCGCCTCCTCGCTCATGTAGTAGAGCAGAGTGGCGTTTCCGGCGAGGTCGAGGAGACCCATCTGCCCGTCGCAGTCGGCGTTGAGGCACGCTTTGAGACAACGCAGCGCGAGCGGCGAGTGGGCGAGCATCTCGCGGCACCATTGAAGGGTTTCCGCTTCAAGTCTTTCGAGCGGCACCACGGTATTCACGAGTCCCATCTCCAAGGCTTGTTGGGCGTCGTACTGACGGCACAAATACCAAATCTCCCGAGCTTTTTTCTGACCGACGATCCGGGCCAGATAGCTGGAGCCCAGCCCACCATCGAAAGACCCCACCTTCGGTCCTGTCTGACCGAAGCGTGCGTTGTCGGCGGCGATGGTTAGGTCGCACACGACGTGCAGCACATGACCGCCGCCGATGGCATAGCCCGCCACCATCGCCACCACCGGCTTGGGCATCTGGCGGATCTTCTTCTGGACGTCGAGGATGTTGAGGCGAGGCACGCCGTCATCGCCGACGTAGCCGGCATGGCCGCGCACCTTCTGGTCACCGCCGGAGCAGAACGCCTTGTCGCCCTCGCCCGTCAGCACCACCACTCCGACCTGCGGGTCCTCGTGCGCGAGTTCGAACGCGATGAGCATCTCCTTCACGGTCTGAGGCCGGAAGGCGTTGCGCACCTCCGGCCGATTGATGGTGATCTTGGCAATCTGCCCCTCATCCGTCGTCTCGTAGCGGATGTCCTCGAATTCACGCACTGCGGTCCACATGGTGGCCGGAGTGTGGCTTAGGAAACGGACCGCTCAAGGAATTCCCCCACGATGCGGGGAAAGTCCGCGCTCTCCCACGGCACGCGGTGGCCGGCTCCGGGGGCGATCCACGACTCGAAGCCGCCGCACGCCATCGCACGCGCGGCAAGCGTGCGGAACTTCGCGTCCTTTTCTCCCGCGACCCACAATACCGGGCATGCGATCTTTCCCAGCCGGTCCCACAGAGGCTCCTGCACGCCCAGCGACCAGTCCATGAAACTCCGCGCCACCGCGCCGCGACGCGTTTCCAGCGGGCGGCGGTCCGGCATGGCGAGCCCTTCGTTCCCTTCACGCTTCAAAACACCCTGCCCATCCCATGCCTCCAGAAAATCCCGCCAGTCTCCCTTGAGCGCCTTCGCCGCCCATGCCGCATCGTGTTTCCGGCGGGCGGCCTTTTCCCGCTCCTCCTCCAGCCCGGCGTGGGCCGAAACGATCACCGCCGCATCCCACGGACCGCCCGCAAGCAGCGCATGCAGTGCCAGCCGTCCACCCATCGAGTAGCCGAGCAGAACATTCCGCGCTCCGCACTCCGCACTCCGCGCTCGTTCCGCCTCTTCGTTGAGCGCTCCGCCGAAAGCCGGCATCGACATCGGGCAGCAGTCGAGGAAACGCCAGAGATCGACCCGTTTCACCGCCCATCCCGGAACCGACAGCCCGCGCCAGTCCGCCGCCATCCCGACCGCTCCGTGCAGGCACCAGATCGACTTCATCAAGCAACGTGGCGGGCGATGACGCGGTCCAGCTCGCCGAGGGTCAGAGATTTCGTCAGGTAATCGTCCATTCCGGCAACGAGGGCGGCTTCACGGTCCTCGTTGAAGGCGTGGGCGGAGAGGCCGACGATGACCCGGCGCCCCCCCTCCCTGCCACCTTCGGCCTCACGGATTCGGCGCGTCGTTTCCAAACCATCCATCCCGGGCATCTCAACATCCATCAGGATCAGGGAGCAATCCTCTCCACCGATCATTTCCAAAGCGTCAGCGCCGCTGCCCGCCTCCATGACCCGCAAGCCGCGCCGCTTGAACAGCGCGGAAAGCAAGGACCGATTCACTTCGTTGTCGTCCACGATCAGCACGGCGCCTTGCAGCGGACGGAGTTCGCCCGCCGCCTCGGACCCCGTTTCCGCGAAGTCGGCAGCGCCGTTGGCCGCGGGCAGATCGATCTCGAAGAAGAACGTACTGCCCGATCCCGGCCGACTGTCGAAATCGATCCTGCCGCCCATTTGATCCACCAAGCGTCTGCAAATCGCGAGGCCGAGGCCGGTACCCTCGAACGAGCGCGAACTTGAACGGTCGAGCTGGCTGAAGGGCTGGAACAGCAGCTCTTTCGCACCGGAATCGATGCCGATCCCGGTATCGGTCACCTCGAAGCGGATCACGCTACCCGCGGTGGCTCCCACGTGGACGGTCACGCCGCCACTCGGCGTGAACTTGATCGCATTCCCCACGAGGTTGAAGAGCACCTGCCGGACTCGCCCGGCATCTCCTGTCACCCGCGCCGGCACGTTGCGATCGACGGAGCAATCCAGCGCGAGCCCTTTCGTCCCGGCAGCGGTGGAAAGCAGGTCGATCACCTCACGGGCGACGTCTTCCGGCGAGAACTCGTCCCGCCGGAGCGTCGCGGCCCCCGCTTCGAGCCGGGAAAAATCAAGGATGTCGTTGAGCAGCGTGAGCAGGTGGTCGCCGCAGCGCTTGACGATGCTGATGTGGCGCTCCTGCTCCTCCGACAAGCCGCTCTGGCGGAGCAGCTCGGCGTAACCGAGGATGCCGTGCAACGGCGTGCGGATCTCGTGGCTCATGGCGGCGACGAAGTCACTTTTCACCCGCGTGGCCATCTCCGCATCCTTGCGTGCGGCCACCTCCACAGCTTCCGAGCGGCGGATCTGAAGGTAGGAAAAGCCGAACCACGCACCCAGTAGCAGCACGCCGCCGGAAAACACCATCAGCATGAAGCCGGACAAGCGGTGGAGACTCGCCAAGTGGCGGTCCTTTTCCGTGGAAAACACCAACCCCAGCGGCTCACCCGCGAGACTCAGCGGGTTGAAAACCGAAATCACCTCCCGCTCGTCAGGGAAGGCCACCGTGTGCTCACGCATGCCTTCCAGGCCGTCGTTCATCAGGCGCTTGAAGTGCCGAAGGCAGCCCGGAGACACTTGGAAAGCGCTCCTCCGCGGATCGAGGGGATGGCGGATGAGATCCGGCCGCGAGTTCGCATCGAGCGCCCAGATCCATAGCTCCGACTGCCCCATCATGTAGCTTTCCAGCCCCGCTCCGAGAAAATCCCGGTGGCGGATGACCAGCTCGGCACCGGCCACCGGGGAATGGACACCGGCGGGAAGCCACTCCGAGATCACGATGAAGTCGCCGCGCCGCGACACGCTGGAAGACCTCCTGGGAGGATGCTTGCTGCCGCCGGATGGCAACTCCGAGACGCTCAGGTAGTTCCCCGGCAGGATCTCGATGGCCATGGTTTTCCCCGAACGAAGTTCCACCTCGATCCGCTCCAGCGAATCCTGGTGACGCGCGAAAAACCGCCTCACCATCGCCTGGTTGCGATGCCCGAGATCGGGCAGCCCATCATTCCCAAAGTAGCTGGCAAAGGCGTCGAGCGAGGCCAGCAGGCGGAAGTCGTCCCGCAAGCCGTCGAACTGGCTCTCAAGATGGCGTGAAGCCCCCGCGGTGAAACTCTGCAGGCGCGTGGTGGCGGCGTGCGTTTCCCTCCGTATGATCCGGCGGGAAAAGACCATTGTCACGGAAACGAACAGCAGCGAGACCGCCAGCACATGCCACAGGGAGATCGGGCTGATCCATTGCAGGAAACGCCCGGCGGTGCCCCGCACTTCCCGCTCCGATCTCATCGGTTCAGGGAAAAGGCAAGAAGCCGCCAGTTGAGATTCCTGATCCGCCGGACGCGGACTTTCCACTCCCGGTCGTCGAGCCGCAGCAAGGCCTCGGAGCGGGCGGAGCCTCCGTCAACCAACACTTCGGCCGCCAGCCGCCGGATCGGCAACGAGCTGCTCTTGCAAAGATTGTATTGATCCGAGCGGAAGGTGTCCGAGCGCACCGTATCGACGTAGCGATGGCTCTTCAGTGGCGGGAGGCGCAGCACCTGCACCAGTGCCGCACCGGTCGCCACGACCGTGCCATCGTCCGTCAACAGCAGGCAGAAACGGTTGTCGCCTTCGAAGTCGAGACCACGCACCAGCGTCTCGATGGTGATGTCGAGCCCCGCCACGCCCTGCAGGTCGTTCCCGGTATAAACGGGAGCCACACACGAGACCATCCAACCCCGGCCGGCGGGATCGACGTACGGTTGCTTGACCCACACCGGAACCCGCGCCGGATTGTGGGCCTGATCCGCCAGGTAGTAGAAGTTGTAATCCTCCATCTTCATGCCCGGCGGATACTGCATCACCACGTCGAAGGGCGGGTAGATGCGGTTGAAGCTATGACGATCGTTGTAGTAGGCTTGGACCACCTGCTCGTTCTCCTCCACCGCACGCTTCAGGGCGGGATCCGCCGCCTCGGTGGCATGGACCACGCGGAGAATCTCCTCGTTCACCGGCACTACTCCGGACACGAAGACGGCGGAATCGCGGTTCGCGACCGCGGTGGGCCGGTGCAGCGTGCCATTTTCCTCCAGCACGTAGGCCGAGGGATCGGCCCGGGCGGCGAGTTCATCGAGGTTCCCGTAGATGCCGCGGATCTCCGCCGCCAGCGCGGCACATTCGGCCTCGGCCCGCATCACACCGCCCTCCAGCTTGACCGCCAGGGCATCCAGGCGGGAAAACGGCGGCTCCGATGCCTCGTCGCTCCCCCGGCACCCTGATGCCACGAGCGCACCCAGAACCACCCCGAGGAGGGTCGCGCTACGGCGTGCTGTCGTGACGACTCCTGGCTTCATGCATCGGGCAGGTGTTTCTCCAGAATGGCCTCCGCCTCGTCAAGCTGCCGCGCCAGCCACTCCAGCTCGGAGGGTGCCGGGGCTCGGCCGTTCGCGGCATCGGCCTCAAGGCGGGCGAAGCCTGCGGCGAGGCTTGTCAGGCCGAGCGACGCAGAAGCTCCCTTCAGCTTGTGGGCCAGCTTCGGGATCGTCGCCATCGGTGCCCGGGCGGAGAGCTGCTGCAGACCCTCGCGCGTCTGCATGAGGTACTTCCCCCAGATCGGGCGCAGCTCCGGGCCGATCATTTCCACGAGGGCTTCCAGCATCCTCTCATCCACTTCCCCCGCCGACCGCTCTTCGCTCCTATCCGACATCCAATCAAGATCCTGCTAGAATTTCGCTTCCCGCAACTGGTGGCGGTCCAGCATGTTGTAAACGGTGCGCAGGCTGACGCCGAGCGTCTTGGCCGCGCGACGGCGGTTGCCCTTGACCGCCCTCAGCGTCTGAACGAGAGCCTCGCGCTCAAGCTCGCGCAGCCGGTTCTGCTCGCGCTCGGCCAGCGAACCACTGAGCTGCGCACTCCAGATTTTTTGTTTCTCCTCCAGCTCGCGCGCGGTGATCGGGCCATCTTCCCGGTCCGTCATCACCTCGGAGATGGAAAGGGACATCTCTTCCAGATTTCCCGGCCACGCGTGGTCGGCGATCCACTCCTGCGCCGGGCGATCGAGCGCCGGCCGTCGGATCCGGTGGCGGATGCAATGCTCCGCGAGCCGGAATTCCCATAGGTTCACCAGGTCCTGGGAGCGCTCGCGCAGCGGCGGCAGGGCGAGGTGAAGAATGGACAGCATGTAAACGAGATCGGCATCCAGTTCGGCGGTCCCGAGCAGATCGCGCAGCGTGCGCTCGCTGTGCACGATAACCCGGCAGGCGTCCGCCACCGCCGGCTGCTTGAGTGCGGCGAGCAGGCGTCGCTGGCAGATCTCCGGCAGCGCTTCCAGCCGGCGCAGCATCAGCGTGGAGGGCTGCCGCGCGTTCATGATGCCGGGAAGCCTCGTGACGAGCACGCCGGAGCCGGCGGCCGTCATTTCCCCGCCGAAGACACGGGCCATGAACTCCGCCGGCGGCACGACCGAGCAATCGAGTTCCAGCCAGCTGTCCGGCCCACCACCGGCCGCCTCGTGCAGCTGCATCGCCAGCCGGGATTTTCCCGTCCCCGCTTCGCCCTCGATGAAGACCGGCCTGCGGCTTCCGGACGCCTGGCGGAAGAGCTCCGCCACGCGCAGCATCGAGGGGGAGGCCCATGCAAAGCCGTCGTGACAAAGTCCGCTTTCCTCCGAAGCGGAGCCATCCACGAGCCGGGTCACCTTTTCGAAGAAACCTTCCGGATCGAATGGCTTCACCACGTAATCGACCGCTCCGCCCTTCATCGCCCGCACCGCATCGTCCGCGCAATCGCGAGCGGTGAGCACCACGCAGGGCAACCGCGGAAATCGATCCCGCACCCGCTTCAAAACCTCATGGCCGTCACAATCCGGCAGTCCCAGATCCAGCACCATCACATCCCACGGGCATTCGCCACCAGCGGCCTCGAAAGCCAGGTTCACCTGCTCACCGCACTCCATCACCAGCGGCTCGAAGCCGAAATGGCGCGAGGTCTGGAACAGCAGGTCGGCGGAAATCGGATCGTCCTCCACGATCGCCATCCGTCCGAGGCGCAAGGGAAGCCTGCCTCCGCTTTCTTGGATTGGAATCTTCCTCATTTCGTTGCCAGGCGCAGCCCCCCGCCGGTGTGCGCGCAGAGGTTGGAGGAGAAAAAGAGTGCTCGGAGCAAGGGCCGACCCTGCATTCCATGGTAACTGCCGCGTTACATTGCTCTGCCGGCCATCCCTCCCTCCCCCTCGGGGATGCAAATTCTGCACGTTCCCGACCATCATTCCGTCGATTTTCCCGGCATGTGTCTCCACCCTGACAAAGCCGCTCGGGGGGGCGGCACGCTGCTGTCAAAGCAGCCAAGGGACCTCAGGGTCCCTGGTAAGAGCGTGGCCGGGTAGCACAATCGAGCAGCGGTTTTGAAAGCTGCCATTGGGGGAAGCTACCCGGCCGCCTGCCCCCTCCCGACCGTTTGACAGCACCTCGCCGCGCGGCACCTTAGCCGCCATGCGCGCCATCCTGACCGTCCTGCTGTGCCTGCCCCTCGCCGCCGAAACGACCACCCGGGTCGTCGCCGAGGGCTTCGAGCGTCCGGTATGGATCGGCGCGCCGCCGGACGACCGCGACCACCTCTGGGTCGTGGAGCAGGCGGGAAAGATCTGGAAGCTCGATGCGCGGACCGGCGAAAAGGCCAACTCGCCGGTGCTCGATATTTCCTCCCGCGTCAGCCGCCGCGGAAACGAAGAAGGTTTGTTAGGTCTGGCATTCCCGGCCGATTTCGCCACCAGCGGCCGGTTCTACATCAACTACACCGGCAACGACGAAACCACTTACATCCAGCGGATCCACGCCCGCGGACCGGAATTCGATGCGGTGGACGACTCGAAATCCGAGACCCTTTTCGAGTTCAAGCAACCCTGGCGGAACCACAACGGCGGCTGGCTCGGCTTCGGGCCCGATGGCTACCTCTACGTCGGCACCGGCGATGGCGGCGCGGCCAACGATCCCCACGGCAACGGCCAGAAACTCGACACCCTGCTCGGCAAGCTGCTGCGCGTCGATGTTTCGCCCGAACGCTCGATCAAGATCCCTCCGGACAACCCCTTCGTGGGCCGCGAGGGCGCGCTCGGCCACATCTGGGCCTACGGCCTGCGCAATCCGTGGCGTTGTTCGTTCGATCGAAAAACCGGTGACCTCTGGATCGGCGATGTCGGTCAGAACCGCTGGGAGGAAATCAACTTCGTCCCTGCCGACGAAGGCTCCGGTGCCAACTTCGGCTGGCGGCAGCGCGAGGGCAACCGCAAGACCCCCGGCGTCGGCGGTGCCAGACCAGAGGGGGCGATCGATCCCGTTTACGTCTACGACCACGGCACCGGCCCGCGCGACGGTCTCTCAGTCACCGGTGGATACGTTTACCGCGGGCCGATCCGGGAACTCCAGGGACGGTATATCTTCGCCGACTACCAGAACCGCCGTATCTGGTCGTTCGTCCTGAAAGCCGGCAAGACCTCCGATTTCCAGGACCACACCGACGACTGGCAACCGCAGAACCACCGCATCGGCCTTGTCTCCTCCTTCGGCGAAGATCCCGACGGCCACCTTTATTTCACCTGTCTTGAAGGCACGGTCATGAAAGTCATCGAGCAGTGATCCCCTGAACAGGGGAAATTGATGCATTGAGGCGCTTTTATCTCCTCATGGTGCGGACCCGTCCGGTAAGGGACCGGTAATCCCCACCACGATGATCCGCTCGCTGATTTTTCTGGCTGCCCTCGCCGCGATTGCCCCCGCCGCTCCCGATACCGTCGACACCACCTTTGCCAGCACGGCCGGGCAGGTGTTCACGCCGAACCACTACGGCGGCGTCGCATCGTTGCTCGTCCAGCCCGATGGCAGGATTCTCTTCGGCTCCAACGAAATACCCGGCACGGTCGGCGGCAATCCGCTCCGGCTCCCGCTCATCCGCTTCAACCCGGACGGCTCGGTCGACAACACCTTCTTCGCCGACAACGAACCGAACGGCTCCGACGGCGGCATCTACTACGACGGTCAGGGCTGGTCCGAGGTCCACTCCCTGGGCCTGCTTTCGGACGGAAAAATCGTCGCCGCCGGGGTCATGCAGGGCGTGCGCACCGGCACCGTTTCCTCGCCCGGGACTTTCCTCCAATCGAACTCCATCGTCCGCTTCAACGCCGACGGCACTATCGACACCTCCTTCCAAACCGCCGGCACCATCGGCTGGCCGACCGGCGGACTGAATTTCATCGATGAAGTCACCATCCAGCCGGACGACAAGATCATCGCCGTCGGAGGCTTCGGAGGCTTCCGGGATTCGCTCGCGCTACCATCGGTAGCGCGCCACGGCATCGCCCGGCTGAATGTGGATGGCTCGCTCGACACGTCCTTCCAGATCAACCCGTCCGAATTCGGCGTGCCGACAGGAGCGTCCCTCGTCCGCGGCTGGTTCCAACAAGCGTCGCTCGATGCCTCGGGGCGGGTTCTGGTGGTCGGAGGTTTCGAATGGGGTCCCTCCTTTCCTCCGGCCGGCAGTGTCGAAGTTCTCGCCCGCCTGAACCCGGACGGCTCCCGCGACACCTCGTTCTCACCCGTACTTCCCGCCGATCTCGCCGGGTTCCGCAACGTCGTCGTGGAGCCCTCCGGCCGCATCACCGTGGTCGCCAGCCGGACCAATGATCAAACCTGGATGGGCCGCTTCCTGCC
Organism: uncultured Haloferula sp.; assembly: GCA_965652295.1. GTDB lineage: Bacteria > Verrucomicrobiota > Verrucomicrobiia > Verrucomicrobiales > Akkermansiaceae > Haloferula. The sequence goes on from CBFGTS010000006.1 coordinate 217,355, forward strand.
AGACGGCACACCGGATGCCACCTTCGTTCTCGATCCCTCGCTGACCACCTTTTCCGCCCGCCCGCTGCGCGTCGACGCCGCAGGCCGCTACCTCGTTGCCACCCGCAGCGCCAGCGGTGCCTACGACCGCCTCGTCCGCATTCTTCCCGATGGCTCGCTCGACACCGCCTTCGAAGCCCTCGCAACCTACGTCAACGGCCCCTCCGGCAGTGGTCCAGGCTACTTCGGCACCTTCGACACCGCCCCCTCGGGGAAAATCTACTCCGGCTCGTTCTTCGACCGGGTGAATGGCGAGGAAACCGTCAAGCTCGTCGCCTTCGAAGGCGACTACTCGCCCTCGGCCACCGGCCAGATCCGACTCGCCGCCACGGCGGTCTCCGCCGCCGAGCAAGACGGCATGATCCGTGTCGCCGTCACCCGCGACGGTGGCGTCGCCGGGATCGCGACGGTCCAGTTCGCCACCTCACCCGGCACGGCAAACAGCACCGATTTCACCCTCACCGCCGGCACCCTCACCTGGCCCGCCGGCACCGGCGGCAGCCAGTTCATCGAGATCCCCATCACCCAGGACTCCATCGCCGAAGGCAGCGAGCCCTTCACCCTGGTCCTCAGCAACGCCACCGGAGCCACCATTTCCGGGGCTAGCGTGGCCACCGCGACCATCATCGATTCGAACTCACCGCCGATCATTACCCGCCAGCCCCAGACGCTCTTCGTCCCGCCCGGCTCACCCTTCACCCTGAATGTCGGCGTCGTCTCCGGTGCCGGACCGGTCACCTATCAGTGGTTCAAAAACGGCAATCTCCTGTCCGGTGCCACCGCCCCGGTTTATTCCATCCCCTCGGCCGATGCCGCCGCGCACAACGGCAACTACACCGTCACCGTCACCAACCCCAATGGTTCCACCCCCTCCGCGGCCGCCGGGGTCACGGTGAAAAACCCGGCCATCCTCGGCTTCACCAGCCCCACCGCCACGGCGGTCGAAAATGATGGCACGCTTACCCTCACGCTCCAGCGCGCCGGCTCGAATGTCGGTGCGGTTTCCGTGGATGTCTCGCTGGTCGATGGCACCGCCACCAGCCCGGCCGATTTCACCGCAGCCACCACCACCGTTTCCTGGGCCGATGGCGATACCGCCGACAAGACCATCGCCATCACCCTCACCAACGACGCCGCCGCCGAGTCTCCCGAAACCTTCCAGGTCATCCTCGAAAACCTCTCGCTCGACGCCATCTTCGGCGGTGCCACCACCGTCGTCACGCTGCTCGACGATGACTCCGGCCCCGCCATCACCACCCCGCTGGCCTCGATGCGAGCCGTTACCGGTTGGAATGCCGCGTTTTCCGTAGGCGTCCAGTCGCAGACCACTGTCAGCTACGAGTGGTTCAAGGACGGCGAGTCCCTGCCCGGGGAAACGGGGGCCACGCTCAGCTTCGAGCCCGTTACCCTGGCCGACTTCGGCTACTACTCCGTCGAAGCCACCAACACCGCCGGCACCGTCACCTCCGGTCCGGTCGAACTCGGCGCTCGACCGAACCCGCTCGACCGCGTCGCGCTGGATCTCAGCGTTTCCTCGAACCAGTTCTCCGGAATCTCCGCCCGGCCCGCCGGCGGCTATCTGATCTACGGTGCCTTCACTTCCGTCCCCACCTCCGGCGGCACCGTGAGCATCTCCCGCGTCATGCGCACGCATCCGGACGGCTCGCTCGACACCACCTTCAGTCCGGCCCCCAACTCCACCGTCACCCACGCGCTTGAGCTGTCCGATGGTTCCACTATCCTCGGCGGCGGCTTCAGCCAGATCGGCGTCGTGTCCGTCTCCGGCCCTCTGGTCAAACTCCTGCCCGACGGCTCGGTCGATCCGGACTTCTCCTCGAACCTCCCCGCCGGCATCGGCTCCCTCCGTGATCTGGAGATCGGACCCGACGGGAGAATCTACGTCACCCACGCCGACGGCATCGATCGCCTCAACCTCGACGGCACCTACGACGCCGCCTTCCGCGCCAACGTCATCGCCCCCTTCGAGCCCTTCGCCACCTACAACAACCTTGAGTTCGGACCGGGCGGAGAATTCTACCTCGCCGGCCGCGTCCAGCTTCCCGGCGTGGGCTATCGCAACCTCGTCAAACTCAACTCCAACGGCACCCTCGACCCCACCTGGAAGTTCACCTACGGCAACTCCACCTTCTCCAACATCGGCATCCAGCCGGATGGAAAACTCATCGTTCCCGGAAGCTCCAGCTCCACGGTCATCCGACTGCTGCCGGACGGCTCCACGGACGCCGGTTTCACCCCCATCACCGGCGTCTGGAGCCAGACCTTCGGCGTCGCCGCCGATGGCTCGGTTTACATCGCCAGCGGCAACAACTCCAATGCCAAGCTCCGCCACTTCCTCCCGGACGGAACCCTCGACAGCGCTTTCAACGGCGGCATCGATCCCGCCGCGAACAACACCATCAGCTCCATCACGCCCCTGCCCGATGGCTCGATCGCCATCCACGGTTCTTTCACTACCTTCAACGGCGCTTCCGCCGACCGGCCCTACCTGCTGACCGCCCAGAAGCAAGGCATCATCATCACCAGCCAGCCGCTGTCGCAAGCCGTCGATCCCGGTGACGACGTCTCGCTCCAGGTCGTCGCGACCTCCGTCACGCCGCTCACCTACCAGTGGTCCAAGAACGGCTCGCCGCTCCCCGGCGAAACGCTGCCGACCCTCCAGCTCGATGCCGTCGATACCTCCGACACCGCCGGCTACTCCGTCAAAGTCACGGCCGGCCCCCTTTCGGCCACCTCGGAAACCGCCTCGCTCACCGTCCGGGACGAACCCGTCGTGCTCGCCACGCCCGACGACCTCACGCTGCTTCTCGGCAACCCGCTGGAACTCACCATCGATTGGGTCGGCCTGACTCCGGCCACCTTCGAGTGGTTCCGCAACGGCTCGCCGGTCGGCGGCCAGGACACCGCCACCCTTTCCATCCCCTCGCCCACCGCGGGCGACTCCGGCCTCTACACACTGCGCATCACCAACTCGCTCGGCCACACCACCAGCCACCCCGTGGTCGTCAACATCGTCCCCGACCCCGCCGCCATCGCCGCAGGCTACGTCCCCGCCACCGCCGGCAGCCCACAGGTCTCTGGCATCACTCCCGCGCCGGACGGTGCCTATGTCCACCACGAGTTTTCCACCATCACCCACCCCTCCGGAACCTATAACTCCGTCCTCGAACGCATCGACCTGAACGGCAACATCGCCGAGCCCTTCGCCTCCACGCCCAACACCAACCTCAACAGGGTTTACCGTGATGCATCGACCGGCGACCTCTACCTCTACGGCCAGAGTCTGTTCCTCGATGGCATCCCCAGCCTCAGCCTCGCCCGCATCGCCGCCGACGGCACGGTCGACACCGCCTTCACCGCCGCCGCCACCGCCGCGCTGAACAGCATCGGCGTGAATCCCTTCGGCGTCGGCCTCGATGCCGACGGACGCGTCCTCGTCGGCGGCATCACCCACCTCGTCCGTCTCAACTCCGACGGCACCCTGCACGCCAACCTCAGCTCCGCCGTCAGCGATCTCTCCTTCATTCATCAAATGGAGATCGTCGAGGACGGGAAGATCCTCCTCGTCGCCAACCAAGGCATGCGCCGGGTGCTTCCCGATGGCACCATCGACCCCACCTTTACCATGCCGGCGCTCGGGGTCGGCGCCTCGTTCAGCCAATTCGAACTCGAACCGAACGGCAACATCATCCTGCCCTTCGGCGGCTTCACCGGGCAGGCGATCTTCCGCCTTTCGCCCGAGGGCTCCCTGCTCGAAACCCTCGACTTCCCCTATTCCACCTACGGCACTCTCCACCAGTTGAAGGTCACCCCGTCCGGCAAGTTCCTCATCGCGCACAGTACCGGCACAAAGCTCACCCGCCTCAACCCCGACGGCACGCCCGACCCACAATTTTCCCTCACCACCGGCTTCGGCAACAGCCTCAGCACCATCGCCCTCGGCCCCGATGGCAGCTACTGGGCCGGCGGCTCCTTCACCACCTTCGAGGGCGCGAACGTCCGTGGCCTCGTCCGCCTGAATGGCGAGCCACTTGACGTCGTCATCTCCACCCAGCCCACCCCGCAGATCACCGACGCCGGGGAAACCGCCGCGTTCTCCGTCTCCGCCACCGCCTCCGGTGGGGCCACCCTTTCCTACCTCTGGCGCAGGGACGGCGTCCCGCTCGAAAACGGCGGCAAGATCTCCGGTGCCACCACCGCCACGCTCACGATCACCGATAGCCAGGACGCCGATGAAGGCAGCTACGACGTCATCGTCACCAACACCGTCACCGGCCGCCCTTACCTGTCCAACCCCGTCAACCTCACCGTCCTCCGCGAGCCCGAGTTCCTCGTCACCCCCGCCGCGCAGAACCTCGAAGTCGGCGATTCCCTGACCCTTTCCATCGAAGCCCGCGGTGCCGGCACCCTCGGCTACCAGTGGCTCCGCAATGGCGATCCCATCTTCGGGGAAAACGCCGCCACCCTCACCATCTCGCCGGCCAAGGAGCAGGACAGCGGCACCTACACCGTGGAAATCAGCAACGCCTACGGCACCTTCAGCTCCATCGACATCCCCGTCGTCGTCACGCTTCCCGCCGGAGGCATCCGCTACACCACGCCGCAGCTCACCTTCGGCAGCACCGTCGCCGCCGTCCTCCCGCTGCCCGACGGCCGCACCCTCGTCGGCGGCTATTTCACCAACGTCATCGCCAACTCCACCAACCACAACATCAGTGAACTCGCCCTGCTCGACGTGGACGGCAACCTCGTCACCACCTTCGATCTGAATCCGAGCAGCAGCGTCGATGCCCTCGCCCTCATGCCCGATGGCGGCGTCCTCGTCGGCGGCAACTTCACCTTCATCGGCGGCGTCTCCCGCAACCGCATCGCCCGCCTGAATCCCGACCTCACGCTCGACACCGACTGGACCGCCGACGCCGGAGCCAACAACCGCATCAACGTCATCGAGCCCGCCCCCACCGGCTACTATGTCGGGGGTAGTTTCACCTCCTTCAATGGCGACACCCTCCTCGCCCACCTCTGCCGCATCCTCCCCGACGGTTCGCCCGATCCCGGGTTCCTCCCCCATGCCCCCCTCGGCATCATTTACGACCTCCAGCGCGATGGCGACGGCGTCCTCGCCGGCGGAAACATGACCGTCGCCAACGCCGACACCGCCAACAACCAGATCGGCATCGTCCGCCTCCATGGCGATGGCTCCCACGACACCGGCTTCGTCTCCACAATGGCCTTCGGCACCACCGTCTACAGCATCGCCGCCCTGCCGGATGGCAAATGGCTCGCCGGCGGCACCTCGGGCCGCCTCCAGCGCTTCCTGCCGGACGGCACTACCGATTCCACCTGGCTCGCCTCCGCCAACCAGACGATCCGCTCCATCGCCGTCCAACCCGATGGCCTCATCGTGATCGGCGGCAATTTCACCACCCTCGCCGGCACCTCCGTCAACCGCATCGGCCGCCTCTTCCCCAACGGCTCGCCCGATGCCTCCTTCGCTCAGGGCGCGGGAGCCGATGGCGAGATCAACGTCATCGCCCGGGACGCGCTCGGCGGTCTTCACATCGGCGGCAGCTTCAACAACTACCGCTCCCAGCAACGCGGCCGCTACGCCCGCCTCAACGGCACCCCCGTTTCCATCGGCATTGCCATCCAACCCGTCGCCCAGATCGTCAACCCCGGCGACACCGCACAGTTCAGCATCACCGCCGTCGCCACCGAGACCATCAGCTACCAATGGCGGAAAAATGGCACCCCCCTCAGCAACGGCGGCGATTTCTCCGGCGTGACGACCGCCACCCTCACCATCGCCAACGTCGAGGACACCGACGAGGCCGGCTACGACGTCGTCGTCACCCACAACGGCGACGCCACCGCCATCACCTCCGCCTCCGCCGAACTCGTCGTCCTCGGCGCGCCCGAGATCCTCACCCCGCCCGCCGCCGTCACCACCGAGGCCGGACTTTCCGCCACCTTCCGCGTCAATGCCCGCGGCGTCGCCCCCCTCACCTACCAATGGTATCGCGGAAACACCCTGCTCAGCGATGAGACCGGCATCGCCGGTACATCTACGGCGGAACTCGTACTTTCCGGCCTCGCCGTTGCCGACAGCGGCGACATCAAGGTCCGCGTCACCAACCCGCTGGGCTTCGACGAAAGCAGCCCCGTCGCCCTGCTCGTCGAGAAGCTCCCCGCCGCCCGCGATCGCTCGATCGTCCTCCCCGTCAACGTGAACACCACCATCAACGACGTGATCCCCTTCGCCGACGGCAGCTACCTCATCGGTGGCAACTTCACCTCCGTCTCCCACACCACCGGCAGCGCCAGCCGCCGCTACCTCGCCAGGTTCCATGCCGATGGCTCGCTCGATTCCGACATCCCCCAGATCAGCGGCAGTGGCACGGTCGAGATCCTCGCCCTCGCTCCCGATGGCAAGATCTACATCGGCGGCGGCTTCACCACCCTCAGCACCCCGGGAGGAAACATCAGCCGCACCCGCATCGCGCGACTCAACTCCGACCTCTCGCTCGACACCACCTTCGCCGTCGAAGGCACCGGCCCGAACTCCGCGGTGAAATGCATCCTCCCCCTCGCCAACGGCAAGGTCCTCATCGGCGGGCAGTTCAATAACATCAACTCCCTCGCCGGCACCGGCTACCTCGCCCTGCTCAACTCCGACGGCAGCGTCGACACCGGCTTCACTTCCCTGGCCACCACCACCGTCAACGACATCGCCCCCGCCGGCGACGGCACCTACTGGCTCAGCCATTCCAACAGCTACGGCGGCCAGATGCGCATCGTCCGCATCGACGCCACCGGCGCCGTCGCCTCCGGCTTCTCCTATACCAGCAACATCAGCTCGGACCGCGTCAGCCCGCAGCCCGATGGCACCGTCCTCTCCATCGCCAGCTACGCCGTCCAGAAACTCGAAGCCTCCGGCACCATCGTCAACGGCTGGGGCGGCGGCGGCACCTATCTCGGCGTTTCCAATCCCAGCGCCATCACCACCCACACCGACGGCACCATCTATCTCGGCGGCAATTTCACCGGCATCAACAGCGTCACCCGCAACCGCCTCGCCGCGCTCGATAGCGATGGCTCCATCATTGATGCCTTCGACCCCGGCGATGGCCCCAACGGCCCCACCAGCCGCATCCGCATCGATGCCGCCGGCCGCGTCTGGGTCGTCGGATCCTTCACCACCTACCGCGGCGAAAGCGTGCCCTACATGGTCGTCCTCAACGGCCTCGGCGATGGCACCAGCGATCCCTTCAACACCTTCGTCGCCACCCTGCCGCCCGGCGAGCAGGGCGAAAACGACGACCCCGACGGCGATGGCTTCCCCAACCTGATCGAGTTCCTCTTCGGCACCGACCCCGGCAACGGCGGCACCACCCCCACCCCCGTCTCCACGGGCAGTGCCCAGACCGGAGCCGCCCTCAATGCCACCTACAGCCTCAGCCTTGATCCGGGGAAAACCTACCGCCTCGTCGAAATCGAGATCCCCACCGATCTCATGGGCCTCGATGTCGACCTCGAAGCCAGCCAGGACCTCGGTTTCAGCGGCGATGCCACCGCCACCGAAATCGGTGTTCCCACCGACAACGGCAGCACCGAAACCCGCCGCTACGTCATCACACCCGCCCTCGAGGACGCCCCCGCAATGTTCTGGCGCCTCACCGCCACGAGGTGAGGAATTTCAGATTTCAGATTTCCGATTGAAGAACGCCAAGCGCCAGGCCCGCCCCCATGAATTGGACCGCGAGCTTCAGCTCGCTCTTCCTCAACTCACCTCCCGGCTGCCCTCGGTTTGAACTACCGGGGAATCCTCGGTAGTTGCCTCCCGGCTCAGCTCACCCTCCTCAAAGAGGATCTTGAGGTGGAGCCCCACGTTGTCCGTGCTCACATTAAAAGCTGGGCCATTTCCCGCTGGGTCAACCAGACCGTCTGATCCTTCGCCCGCAGCTGGATCTGACTCCGGCCGTCTTCCGTGGTGTAGAGAATCAAGTCGCTCATGAGGCAGAAGGAGATGGGACAGGCATACGAACGAGCGCCGGATGGACAAGATGAAGGCGCGAAAACGACCGACGCACACCTATCGGGCAGCCGTTTCCGTGTCCCCCTCACACCCCCGGCTCGCGCGTCACGGTGGCCAGCACGCCGATGCCCAGGACGACCAGCCACAACGCGTAGGGGTCGAAGAAGGACAGGGCTTCCGAAATTTCCATCGTCCACTCTGGCCCGGTTCCGCGATCCGGCAAATCGCAGGAAACGCGCGGCAAGCGAGCGTCCATCGTTGGCAAGCCAGCGTTAGCTGAAACGGGCGCGGCCGGCGCATCGTCCTGCCGTCACCCCGCCATCCCGGCGACGGTGCGAACCCCGACCTACCATGAAATACCTCATCGCCCTCGTCTCCCTCATCGGCGTCTCCCACGCCGCCGTCCTGCTGGAAAACATCAACCTCCAGAGCACCCAGCAAACCACCACCGTCTGGACCGACCTCACCAGCGCCAACCCCACGCAGACGCCGGACAGCGGCGACGGCACCATGGCGGTCTCCGGTGCCTTCGGTGCCTCCGCCGGACTCTACAGCTTCTCCGGCGACTACAGCGCCACCATCGCCCAGTCGGTCGCCTTCGATATCGAATCGATGGTCCTGCAAATCGAAGCCTCACCCAACGGCGAATTCCCCTACTCCGGCGGCCCTCTTCTCACCCTGACCACCACCTCCGGCACCGAAATCCTCGCCGCCACCAACTACGGTCCCGGCGCGTCCGAAGTCCGCTCCGGCGGCATGGGTCCCGCCACCTACACCGCTTACGCCTGGCAGTGGGACCTCTCCGGCTATGGCGACACCATCACCTCGGTGAGCGTCGAAACGCCTTTCGCCGTCCACACCTCGGTCACCGCCGCCCGCATCGACGTGGGCGATTCCTTCAGCCCGGTCGTCGTGCCCGAGCCCTCCGCCACGCTGCTTTCGCTCGCGGGCCTCGGCTTCGCGCTGCGCCGCCGCCGCTGAGCGCAATCCACCGCTCACAACACGCAACCGACCACTAGCCCGCCGGGCACCGCGCCCGGCAGGCTCCGCGCTCTCATGAAGCTCCATCCCGTCGCCTTCCTGTCCTTCGCCCTCCCCCTCTTCGCCGGCTCGCCGCCGGATGCCGATCGCGAAGCCATCCTCGCCATGGCCGGCACGCACACCGTGAACTTCCACTTCGAGGAAAACACGCCGGTCGCCGAAGACTACGAACTCCAACCGAAGCCCTACGACGAGAACGCCACCGAGATCGTCACGGTCGTCGAGGACACGCCGACCCGGATCGCGCTCCAGCACCTGCTCGTCGTCCAGGGAAAGGAGAACAAGCCGATGGTGATCAAACACTGGGCCCAGATCTGGACGTGGGAGGACACCCGCCTGCTCGACTACACCGGCGAGGACCAGATCCACGATTGGAACATCGTCCACATCACTCCCGAGCAAGCCGCCGGCACCTGGACCCAGCTCGTCACACAGGTCGATGACACGCCTCGCTACGAGGGTTATGGTAAATGGATCCACGCCCGCGGCGAAAGCTCGTGGGAGAGCAGCCTCACCCGCCGGCCGCTGCCACGACGCGAGTACACCAAGCGCGACGACTACGACTACCTGCTCGTCACCAACCGCCACACGCTCACCAACGAGGGCTGGGTCCATTTCCAAGACAACCGCAAGGTCGTGGATCGCGAGGACGAACCCGTTCAGGTCCTTTGTTTCGAAACGGGCATCAACACCTACACCCGCACCGAGAGCCCGTTCACCGAGGTCGCGATGAACTGGTGGAAGGAACACGGCGAATTCTGGGACGGTGTCCGCAATTTCTGGAGCGAGTCCCAGGACAAGGCTTCCGAGCTGTTTTCCTACACCACTTCGAAGAACGACAAGTCCCTCAGCAAGCTCCTCGACCAACTCCAGAAAGACAACGCGTCCGCCGAGACCGTCGCCGCCGAGCTCACCCCCTTCGTCATCGCGAAATAGCACCAACTACCACACCCCCATGAGATCCGCCCTCGCCACCGCCGCCGCATTCGGCCTCGTCCTCACTGCCCAAGCCACCACCGTCGGCATCCCCGCCGCCGATGGCTCCTACGCCCTGTGGGACACTTTCACCGACGCGAACCCCGGCTACCCTGCCTTGGAATTCAGCGCCGCCACTCCCACCGTCGCCTCCACCAGCGACTTCTCCGCGTTGCTTTCCGCGAGTATGGGCGGATCCGTGACCGGCTCGGGTGACCGGATCTACAACGGTGTTGGTGCCGGCTCCGGAGCGTTCCGCCTCAGCATTGACGGCACCGCCACCAGCCCACTCACGGATCTGATCCTGGTGCTGAAGATGACTCCTCCGTCCAGCGGCACCATTCAGGACTTCTTCACCGTCACCCTCGATGGCCATGCCGCGACGGGCTCATACCTTGGAACCACCGGTGAGACGATCGGCGGCGGCGAGATGAGCATCATCACCTTCAGTTGGACCGGCCTTTCCATCGCGGCCTCGGAGAACTTCGTGCTTTCCCTCACCAGCCCGGCCGACGGCCACGTCTCGGTGGACTCCATCCAGCTTTCCCCAGCCATCGTCCCCGAGCCCTCGGTGGCTCTCCTCGGTGGCCTCGGCATGCTGGGCATGCTCCGCCGCCGCCGCTGCTGACCGGCCTCACCTGTCCGTCGCCCCATCACCGCCGCGGACTCCCCCCGGCCGGTGGTGTCGCCTCAGCCCCACGACTCTTTCGCCATCACCCGCCGCATGCGCCGACTCTCCCGCCTTCAGCTTTCTGTGAACGTACCGCGCATCGCGTTCACTTTGCTGGTGCTGGCGCTTCCCACCGTGGCGGAGGATCACTCCTCCGCCACGGTGTCGGAAGGCCTCGGCCAGCTCGACGAACTGGTCGTCACCGTCGCTTCGCGGAACGAAACCGCGTGGATCGATTCACCGGGCTCGGTGCTCCAGGCCAGCGCCGAGGACTTGGTCCGTCAAGGCACCTACGATCTCGCCGGCTTCGCCCAATACGATCCCACCGTCAGCCTGCCGTTCGATTTCACCAGTGGCGACGGCGCGTTCGCCTACGGCCAGAGCGGCTACGGCTCGATCAATATCCGCGGTATCGAAGGCAACCGCATCGCCGTCGAACTCGATGGCATCCGCCAGCCGCCGCAATACGTCTCCACCTCCTTCGACATGGGTGCCAGCGATGGTGCCGGCGGCATCGGCCGCGATTACTTCGATCCCGCTATGTTCGAAATGGTCGAAGTTCTCAAAGGCGGTGCCAGCGCCCTCTATGGCAGCGACGCGCTCGGCGGCGTGGTCGCCTTCCGCACGCCGGCTCCCGATTCCTTTCTGAAAGGGAACAACGCCGGTGGTCTCCTACGGACGCAGTACTTCTCTGCCAATGATAGCCTCGCCACGCAAGCCGGCGGAGCTTTGCGACAAGACGACACCGCCGTGATGCTGCTCTACGGCGGACGCTGGGGCGGGGAAACGGAGAACAACGGAAACCTGCCGCCCAATCCCGCCGACTTCCGCTCTTTTGCCACGCTCTTCAAGGCCGAGCACCGCATCAACGACCACCTCTTCCGGCTCGCCGTCGAGTTGTTCGAGCGCGAGACCTCCACCGACGCCCGCAGCGCCGTGACCTCCGCCTTCCCGGTCTTCACCGGCCACGTCTTCAACAAACAATACCTCGACCGCCAGCGTGTCAGCCTCTGCTGGGACCACGAATCCGGCCTCGACGCCCACCTCTACTGGCAGCACGCCGGTTCGCGCAGCGTCAACGACTCGGCCTCATTGCCGCTCGTCATCGGCGGCAATCCCATTCCCGGCACCGAACGCACCCGCGAGCAACGCATCACCTTCGATACCGACATCGTCGGCCTCTCCACCACAACCCGCCGCGAGTTCACCGGACCATGGCAGCACGGGCACCAACTCACCGCCGGGTTCGAGACCTCGCTTGAGTCCTCGGAGAACACCTTCGTCCGCTCCGACTCCGGTGCGCCGCTCGATCAGAACCGCACCGGCTTCGCCCCCACCGACACCTTTCGCGCCGGGGTTTTCGTGCAGGATGAAATCGACCTCGGCAGCGGCTGGTCGCTCACCCCCGGGCTGCGCTTCGACTGGCAGTCGATCGATCCGAATCCGAACGCCGCCTACCTCGAACGTCTCGCCGCGCTCGGTCGTTTCAGCCAGGATCCGCCCGCCGGTTTCCAGAATCTCGCGGTATCCCCACGACTCGCCATTTCATGGAAACCGGCGGAGCCAGTCCTCGCCTACTTCACCTACGCCCACGGCGTGCGGAATCCCACCGCCGAAGAGCTTTCGATGGTCTTCGACCACCCCCCGTCCGGCGGCAGCCCGACTGGCAGCATCACCGTGCCGAACCCGGATCTGGAGGAGGAAACCAGCGACTCCTTCGAACTGGGTGTGAAATCCGAAGGCGCGCCCGGCCGCATTCAAGCCGCCGCCTTTTACACGCACTATCAGAGTTTCATCGAGAACGGCGTTCCCACCGGCACCGCGCCCGATGGCCGCGACATCCTCACCACGCTCAACCGCGGCGAGGCCGAAATCTACGGTGTCGAACTCTCCGGCATCCTGGAAGCGGGATACCTTCACCCCGCCGCCGATGGCTGGCAGCTCGGGCTTTCCACGGCCTGGACGCGCGGCACCAACCTGACCGACGACCAGCCGCTCAACTCCATCGAGCCCATGCAGGCCATCGGTTTCCTCGGCTACGATGATCCTGGTGGAAAATTCGGCGCACGCCTCACCGGCACCTGGACGGCGGCGGTCGATCGCATCGATGACACCACCAACCAAGGCACCTACTTCCGCCCGCCTTCCTGGTTCACCCTCGATCTCGGCGCGTGGTGGCAGCCCACCGAGGACCTCCACGTCCACCTCGGCCTGAACAACCTGTTCGACGAAAAATACTGGACCTGGGGCAGCGTCCGCCGCGGCAACGGCCACCTCGGCGGCAGTGCCATCGACGATCGCACCACCGCCCCCGGTCGCAATTTCAGCCTCTCCGTCACCAAGACCTTCTAACCATGAAAGTCCCCGCGCTCCTCCTTCTCCTCGCCGCCGCCTCGCTCCACGCCCAGACACTCACCCCGCTCCAGGACAGCGACGTTTACGCCTACCTCGACCGGCCCACCAGCTCGGTGGCGACCCTCGGCGTCAGCGCCAGCGGCACCGGAGCCCCCCACTCTCAGCGTTCGTTGATCCAGTTCGATCTCACCGGCGTCACCCTCCCCGCCAACCAGCTCGGCACCGCCACCCTCCGTCTTTACGTCGTCCAGCCCGATCCGAACTACGGGAACCTTGGTACGGGAGATGTCGGGGTTTTCCGCCAGGGTAGCGCGTGGTCGGTGGGCACGCTGCGCTGGAGCCACCTCCAGCCCGCGGAGGCGCATGGCACCTTTGCCATCACCGCCACCTCCGGCGACACCTGGGTGGAGATCGATGTCACAAGTCTCGTCCGCGACTGGCTCGCCGACAGCTCACCCAACCACGGTTTCCTCCTCCAAGCCGCCACCGAGGATCCCGCCACTCTCAACGTCACCTTCGCCTCGATGGAGGTCCCCGGTTTCCGGCCGCAGCTCGTCCTCACCAAAGTGGAAGCCACCCCCACCCTCACTATCGAGCGTGCCGGGGAAAACATCGTCCTCCGTTGGCCGTCCGCCACCACATGGGTCCTCCAGCAAAGCCCCACCCTCGCCCCCGGAAGCTGGTCCGCCGTGACCGCAGCGTCGGCCAGCGATGGCGATGACTCCGTCCTCCACCTCACTCCTTCCGCCACCTCCGCCTTCTACCGCCTGACGCGGCCCTGAGCCCCTCTCCGATCAGTTGGGGCCGGGATATTCGACGCGGGGATCGCTGAGGGTCTTGAGAAAGGCGACGAGGTCCGCGCGCGCTTCCGGAGACAGGTCGAGCCCGCCTGCGGGGTGTTTGGCGAGGTTGGGATCGAGGGTTTTACCGCGCCGCACGCCGGAGCTGTAGTGATCGACGACCTCCTCCAAGGTGGCGAAACGTCCATCGTGCATGTAGGGCGCGGTGAGGGCGACGTTGCGCAGGCTCGGGGTGGCGAACTTGAAAGCATCGCCGGGATCGCGGGTGACTGCGGCACGTCCGCGATCCCGACTTTTGGGGGGAAGGCCGTTGTTGTGGAACTGGTGATCGGTGAAAAGCGCGCCGCCGTGGCAGTGGAAGCAGTCGGCACCGAAGCGGCCGGCGCGCGGCTCGTACTCGGTGAAGAAGAGCTGGAAGCCACGCTGCTCGGAGGCGCTGAGTTCGGCCTTGCCCGCCATGGCGCGATCGAACTTCGAATCGAAGGAGGTCAGGGTGAGTAGGAAATTCTCGAGAGCCATGGCGATCTTTTCCTCGTTGGCCTCGAGCGAACCGAAAGCCGCCGTGAGTTCGTCGGCGTAGGCAGCCTCGACTTTCTCAACGACGCGGGGCGGCGATTCGCCCATCTCCCGCGGGTGGCGCAGCGGCTCGAGAACCTGATCGCGCAGCGAAGGCGAACGGCCGTCCCAGAAGAACTCGCGCTTCCAGGCGAGGTTGAAGAGCGGCATCGAGTGACGGCGGCCGGCCCGGCCGTGGATTCCGAGGCTGAAGCGGCGGTCATCGGAGAACCCGAGCGCGGGATCATGGCAGCTTGCGCAGGAGATCTCCCCGGTCCGTGAGAGCGATGCGTCGTGAAAGAGCTTTTTCCCGAGGACGACGCGGCTTTTGAGCAAGGGATTGTCGAGCGGCAACGACGGGCGGGGAAAGGTCGAAGCGATCCGCAGAGGAAGAGGCTTGGGATCGGGAGGGAGGTACTTCGGTGTGATCCTCGGTGAGGTGACCGCGGGCGTCGGAGCAGGTGCGGGGCGCAGGGAAAAGGCGGCGGCGAGGTTCGCGCGGAGCTTGCCAGCCAAAACATCGCCCTTGCCGGAATGCGTGGAATGCCCGTCCTCTTGAAAAGACAGGGTCAACAAGCGGGACAGATCGAAGTCGAGATGAAGTGCCGCGGCCGAGGGAAGAGAGAGCGACAACTCGACCGGGGTGAGGTTCCAGTTGTTGGCAAGGTGGAACACGTAGCCGCCGAGTTCGTGATCGGGTTTTCTGTAGCGACCTTCGAGGGCGAGGAAGATATAACCCTGCTGCCAGTTCCAGTGCAGGCGGTTGAAATTCGGATTGAGCGGATGCCCGCCGGGATAGCTTGCCGGATCGGCGTGGTTGACGTTTTCCGGAAGACCGACGTGGAAGCGCAGGCCGGTAACGGGCTCGCTCGTGCCAGTCGGCAGCTCGAAGCGGGTGCGGCGTTTCGAAAGATCGATGAAGGCGACGGCTTCCGGAACGGCGTGCCAGACACCGGAGACGTCGCGGGTCTCGAAGCCGGAAAGCAAGTAGCTCAGGCGGGTGACGGAGAGCGCATCACCGGTCGGATTTTCATAGCGCAGCGACGAGAGCCGGAGCGGCTGATCGCCGAAATGGTGGCCGACCTCAACGGTGAGGGCGATCAGCGGCTGGGCGAGCAGGACGAGGCCCGCAGTGGCGAGGGCGACAAGCGAACGCCTTGGGGAATTCATGCCGGCTGAAGCCGGCGTTCCAGTCCACGGGTGTTTCATGGCGCATAGGTGTTCTGCGATTGCAGGGTCATCGTGGTGCCGCCGGGCGGCGTGAAACTGAGATAGGCCGAGTAGGCTTGACCCGAAGTGAGGGAAGCGTCGTCGAAACTCAGGCCGACTTCACCACTGGTTTGATTGTAGCTGGTGATGGTCGCGGCGGGACCGGCAGGACCGATGGTCGCGCTTTCGATGGCGTCCTGGGGTGGCAGCGGCGGATTGGTGGCGAACTGTGCGGTGAAGCTCGCCGTGCCGCCTCCGGTGCCTCCACCGTCATTACTACCATTGTCGTAGGTGGCGAGAGCGGTGCGGGTGATGCGGTAGAACTTGGTGGTCTCATCGGTCTCCGGCGTGTCACTGTGAGACAACTGGTCATCCGTCGCCACCTGATCGGTGGCGACATCGGTCCATTCATCGAGGTCAGCGGACGTTTGAACCGTGTAGCTGCCACCCTCGACCGCGCTCCACGTGACCACGATACCAACATCGTCGTTGATGGACTCCGCGCTCTCCACGCTGTCCGGGCCGCCGAGGAAGATCGTCGTGAGATTCTCCGGGAAGTCGTTGAGCGTCTCACTCAACGTCGGATCGCCATGGTACTGCGCGGCGACGTTGTAGGGGAAGACCGGCTGACCGGTCGCATCCACATTCGTGAAGTAGGCCCAGGTGCCTTCGGGGAATTCGGGCGTCACGCAGAAGCGCGCGTTCTGTTCGTTGAGATCGTAATGAACGTCCTCGTCGAGTTCGCCGCTTTGATAGACGGAAAATCCGACAAGGTCTCCTTTGAACGCATAGTCCTCCATGTAGTACGGCAGCGGTGCGCTGGCTGAAACGTCGGGTCCCCACTGGTTGATCGTGACGTCGTATTGGTCCTGCGCCACGAAGGTCCCGACTCCCAATCGCCGCGCGGCCCACGCCGGCAGGGCATGGCGACCGTTGGTGTTGATGTCGTAGGTGCCATTCGAACCGTCGCGGACGATGAAGCCGCTGATCATCCGGCGGACGCCGCTTTCCGCATCCATCGGCGAGCTGTAGCCATAGGGTCCGTAGAGCGGCAGGCCGTCGGCAAGCCAGCCGAGGATCGGCGAATGGGTGCCGTTGAAACTTTCCTGATAAGTGACCTCGCCGCTTGGCTGCTCGACCGCGTCGATCGAATCGCCGAGCAGATGTCGGATCTTCACCGGCGAGGCGTGGTAATGGAGCTGGTTGCCGGCGGCGTGGGCGTTGGATTTATCGAAAGTGTTGCCTTCGGTGATGTAGGCATCGTGGTTCCAGATACCATCGCCGCGGCCGAAGCCACCCGCGCCAGGACCGGTCTGGGTGCCGCTACCGGTGCCATTCTCGTTGTTGTCGTAGGAAAAGGTGTCGCTGGAGGAAAAGATGACCGTGCCATCGACCATCAGGCCGATCGTTGCCGCCGGAATGTCCGTCTTGGTCGTTGGAATGACCGGTTCGGCCGGCACCTTGAAGATGGTCTGGATGGCTTCCGGCCAGTTCCGGAACGCCTCCTCGCTGCCCCCTGGGCCGGTGTCGTTGTACCATGGGCCCATGACATGCCCCGCGGCGAGTCCGGTGGTGCGGACATAAACATTCGAGTCATTGTAGCGTATCTCCTGAACACCGCCGTAGGCCGGAATCGTCTGGGCGTAGGTACCGTTGTCCCAGGTGGTGACCGCATTCTGCGCCTCCTCGGCTTCGTAGGTCTCGAAAATGCGGGCGTAGCGGGCGGAGTCGTCGGTGTGCCAGGAATCAAGCAACGGCCCGGCGGCGAGAGGTGCGGCGAGGAACAGAAAGGAGACAAGACATTTCATGGTGATTAGGGGAAGTATGGGAAGGCTTCCTGAACAGAAGATGAATCCGCCAAATAAATCCTCCGGCACCGCTCACTTCGAGGCCGCTGAGATGGTTTGTTTCCTTGGGGACGGGAAACTCAGGACCAGAGTGAGCGGGAGGCCTTTGGCGGGGAAGGTTTGCGGGAGCTGGGCGCGGTAGATGTCGTCGCGCAGGTCTTCAGCGAGGAGTTGGTGGGTGGCGAGAGCGGAGGGGTCATTGATGAGGGAGAGAAGACTGAGTTCGCTGGCGGCGGCGAGTTTGCCATCGACGAGGGTCAGGGCTTGATAGGTCCAGGTGACGGGCTTGCTGTCGGTGGCGGTGATGTGGATCAGCTCGGTGAGATTGATCGATTGGGGTGGGCCGTTGACGTCCCAACTGACTTGGGCATGCAGCGGGGTGCCGGGTTTGACCGAGAGCAGGAGGGCGGCGATGTGGAGGTGGGTGGGGTGGACGTCGGTGATCAGCAGCGACTCGTGGGCTTTGCCGGCGGAATGAACGAGGGCGTATTCGAGTGGGCTTTGGGTCTCGGCGAGGGCGACGGGAAAGCTGAGTTGGCGTTTGGTGGCGTCGATTTCGATCTGGCCGAGGCGGAATTTGCCATGGCCGAGGGGTTCGACTTTGAGGCCCTCGGCTGCGGGAGCCGGAGGGTCGCTGTGAGCGGGCTGGTATTTGCCGGAGGGGTCTAGCTGGGTTGGATCCATGCGCGGGTCCTGGGCCATGGCCGGGCCGGTCAGAACGCCGGCAACGAAACATGTGAGAAGGTGCTTCATGGTGCCTCGGGGAGTTCGACGCGGAAGAACAGGGGCCCGGTTTGTGAGGGGAAATGCAGGTGGCGGATCTCGTAGTCGGCATCGATGGTTTCCACCGAGCTGCTGGCAGGTTGGGCGGGTGCTTCGGGGGCGGTGACCGGGTGCCAGGTGATCAGGTCGCTGCTGACGGAAACCTGGGAGTATATCTGGTTGTCGTTGCGGGGGTGGATGTAGGAATAGGTGCAAGTGCCGTCGAGGGCGGCCTGGATGGCGGGAGTGCCGGATGTTTCGCCTGGGGTGAGCGGGATGATGGACGGGTTTCGTGGGTCGCCGAGGTTGAAGAGATAGTAGAAGGCATTGGCGAGGCCATTGCCTGAGGCATCGCCATAGGTCCCGCCTTTTTCCGGATCGTAGTAGAGGGTGTCGCCGAGATAGTTGTGGAGGTGAAGCTCGTGAGGGAAGAACGGAGGGACGTTGCCGACGGTTTTGAAATGCCCGCCATTGAGGCTTTGGAAGTAGCTGCCGGGGATTTCGTCCTGGCCGTTGGTGGGCATAGGGTCGCCTTCTTTCTGCCAGGATACGGAGAAGTGGCTGGCGCCTCGGTCTTCCTTGTGGAGCAGCTCGATGTAGTAACGCTGGCCGGCAACGAGGGGGATGTAGTCTGATTTTCCGGTCCTGCCGTCACTCCAGCTGCGCTCGCCGGTGACGTCGGAGTTGGCGGCGATGAGGGATTTGTGTTCGGGGTATTCGTCACCGCTGAGGTAGAGTTGGACGCGGTCGTCACCGGAGGCGAAGAAGCGGTAGTTGGCGGTCTCGATGGGCACCAGCCACGCGGTGACGCGGTGGCCGAGGTGGTTGTCATTTTGGACGGCGGTTTTGTAGTAGAAGGAACCGAGCGTGCCGTAGCCGTCGATGAGCCAAGGGTAGCCGGGATCGTCGGTTAGGTCGCTGATTTGGGTGCCTTCGGTTTCGGTGAAGTAGTGGATGGTCAGCGAGCCGGAGTTGGTGGTGTCCGCGTCTGTGATGGTGACGGTGGACGGGGTGGATGTGAAGACGTGGCCCACGGTGGTGGCGACGCAGTGGTATTCACCGGCGGATCCGTTGTTGAGCGGATAGAGCGAGAGGACGTAGCTGGTCTTGGGATCGCCGATGGGCGCGCCGTCCTTATACCATTGGTAGAGGACGGCTCTCGGGCTGTTGACTCGGTAGGTCAGGCTTGCCGTATTGCCAACGGCACGATCGATGCTCGCGATGGGGTCGAAGGCGACGCTGGCCTCGGATTCATTGACGGCGTGGGCGAGCACGCTGGAGTCCATCAGCTCGATGTTGGAGTTCGACGGCGTGGTCCAGCCGACGGCGAGCGGGCCAGGCTGGAAGCGGTCGCAGCGGTGGAGAATCTGGATGGGATAAGCTCTTCCGGCTTCGAGATAGACCGGGGCGGATGCTTGTTCGGCGTTGGCGGTCCAGTCGTAATCTTCCGGCTCCTGGGTGCACTGGCAGAGGGTGGTGAAGATGCTTTCATCTCCGAGGTCGATGTAGAAAACCGAGTCGTTGCGGGAGGCGAGGTAGAAGCGGTAGGTGCCGGATTCTCGGGGGATGAGGAAGCCGCTGATCTTCCGGACCATGCTCTCGCTGATCGGTTGGAAATCGAGGATGAAGGCGGTGTCGATCCAATCGCCGGTGCCATAGATGTTGGCGACTGTTTCTCCGACTCCGGTGCCGGCGAAGGCGCTGTTGTCGGCGCCGGGAGCGTAGCCGGCGGGGAGGGTGCGGATGTGGACGTGGACGCGGACTTTTTCCGAAATACTACGGCTGCCGTGGGTGGCGGTGAGCTGGAGCATGTAGGTGCCGTCGGCGGGGAAAGTGACCTGGGTCGAGAGGCTGTCCGGGCTGGCAATGTTCGATGCGGCCGGGCCGCTGAGTTGGGTCCAGAGCGCGCTGTCAGGCGTGAGCGCTTGGCCGAGGGAGTTGGTGAGGTCGAGCTGGAAATCGATGCTGCCGATGTCGGTGATCAGGGTGCGGAATTCCGGCTGGTCCCAGGTGTGCGGCGTTTGGTGGAAATCGATGATCAGCTCGTCGGTGTCCCAGCCGGGAACGAGCGATAGCCCGCCTTTGGCGATGCCGTAAGGCAGGGCGGTGTAGAGTTCGCCGAGCAGGTAGTGGCAGTCATCGTCGTTTTCGAAAAGCGTGGTGAAGTAGGCGGGCGGGCCGTCGGCCACTTGGGCGAGGTGCCAGAAGAACTTCCAGTTCTCGAAGAAGTAGCGGCGTTGCTGGCTGGTCCAGTAGGGCATGGCCAGGTGGTTGAAGACGACGCCGGAGATGGTGTGGGTGTGGGCGTATTGGTGCTCGCGGTTGAAGCGGACGGAGTAGTCGGTCATGCGCGCGAGCGGCTCCTGCTCGGAGGCGGGCACGGGATTTCCGCCGAGGAAGGTGTTGTAAGCGAAGGTGGCGGCGGCGGTGCGGGCGCTGCCATCGCGGGCGAAGGTGGCGTTTGCCAGCCCGTGCCAGTAGTGGACGGCGCCGAATTCCGGATGGGCGCTTTCCTTGAGCTGCTGCCATTGCCAGGCCATTTTCTGGGAGATCGAGGGATCCTCGTTGACGTCCCAACCCGGGGCGATTTCGGGGATGGCATTGGCGGGTTTGGTTTCGCCCGCGGCGTAGCCGAAATGCCGGCCGTCGCGCGGGGTTACTGTGAGGTCGAGCACCTTGTTGCCACTGATGTCGGTGACCTGGCTGGCCAGCGCGAGGGCGGCGAAGCTGCTAGAGGTGCAAATGTTGAAGCCGCAGTTGTTGTAGTCGCTATGCACGCCGGCATGGGCGCCCCCCGCGGGCGTGCGGCGACCGTAGCGGTCGC
The DNA here is from genome assembly GCA_965652295.1 of uncultured Haloferula sp. Classification (GTDB taxonomy): domain Bacteria; phylum Verrucomicrobiota; class Verrucomicrobiia; order Verrucomicrobiales; family Akkermansiaceae; genus Haloferula. The sequence continues at coordinate 238,485 of CBFGTS010000006.1, forward strand.
TCCACCACTGGACGCGGTTGGCGAGCTTTTCCGCGGCGGTCTGGAAGGCGGGATAGTATTGTTCGTCTTTGGTCTTCTGCAGGTATTCGGAAAGGAAGATCATCGCGACATTCAGCGCCCAGTTCTCGTGGCCGCGGAATTGATCGACGAAATTCGGGTTGGCCGAGCCGTCTAACAAATACTGCTCGACCGGGGCGTATTGGGCGAAGTCGAGTTCATCCAGGCAGCGGTCCCGGATGGCATTGATGCTGAGCCGGTAGGGTTTGTCGCCTGTGGTGCTGTTCCAGTCCGGGTGGCTGAGCAGGGCGAGTCCGACCCAGAACGAGGCGTATTTCGTGCCGGAGTTCACGCGCCAGGTTTCGGCCATCGTGTTCTCGTGGATCGATTTCACCGCGCGTTCGTAGGTCTCCTCGAAAGCGTCGCTGCCGAGCGGGTAGGCCGGGCCGAGTCCGCCATCGGCGGGGAGCTGGATATGGAGGATCAGGTCACCGGTGCCGGGACGCAACACCATGAGCGGCAGGATGCCATCGGCGCGGCGTGCTTTTTCCATCGCCTCGCCGAGTCCCTTCATCGGGCCGACGTAGAAGTTCCAGACGTCATCGACCGCTTTCTCAAAAGGCGTGCCGAAGGCGCCGTAGATGAAGTCGTTGACCTGCAGGCCGGCGAGCGCTCCGGCGCCACCAGACCCGACCTCGCTGACCCGCACGAAATTTTCCCCCAACTGCAAGTAGCAACGCCCGCCGATCTGTCCGAGCGGGTAGTCCCAGTCGGTCTTCTCAGACGCCAAGCTCCACGGGGCCAGGCAGACCATGAGAGAGATCAGGATGGAGACTGTGGTGCGCATCGGGCGAATCATGGGGCTGGAGTTTTCGAGGGTGGGGGCACCAGTGCCGTGCCGGACCGTGCCATGCACTGGCGTCGGGGGTGCGTTTCCGACATCTCTCAAACGCGACGGCGACGAAAGAACCCGAGCACCGGTAGGGCGAGGCAAATGATCGTCGAAGGCTCGGGCACCGCCGTGGTGCCGGCGAAGGAGTAGTTCGTCACCGGATCGGTGCCGAAGGGGGTGACCACGGAGTAGGTCAGCTTGTATTCGAACATCTCGTGAACCGCGCTCAGATCGAGCCCTACCACGTCGCCGGACTCGCCCGGTCCGTAGGATTCCGAGACCATGACTCCATCATGGTAGGTCGTGTAGCTGGCGGTGAGAGTCTCGGAGCTGGTCGCGGCGGTCAGGGTCGGCAAATCGGGAAGTTGGATGACCGCGCCGGGAATGACGGCGGGCGACCAGGTTCGCAGCGTGATGGTGGCTTCGAAGAAGGCGTCGGCATTCTCCAGGCCGTCGCCGAAATCAACCTGGGCCAGTTCGGCGCTGGTCAGGCTGTCGATGGTGAAGTCGAAACGGTCGTTGGTGGTGGCCGAACCGACCGTGAAGCTGGCGCTCAGGCTTCCCTGCGCAACGTCCTTCGCCAGGCCGGAGTCGGGAGCGACGCTGGCGCTCAGGCCGGGATTTCCGGAGGTGGTCGATGTGGCGGCGAGCACGTCACCGGCCTCATCGACAAAGGGAGTGATGTAGGTGAAGCCCTGATCGCTGGTGACGATCTCCGAGGCGACGCCGGCGGTGCCGCCGGCCTGGCGGAAGCCAGCCCGGATGGAGGCGCTCAGTTCGAAGCCGTTCCAGCCACCCGGCGACCCGAGGATCAACGAAGCGGCATGTCCGGACGACGGGATGACGAATAGCAGGGCAAGGATGATGGGTCGTTTCATGGTGGGATTGGGATGAGGAATGACTCTGAACCCTACCTGACTGAATCTGAACAGAACCTGAACATCTGGAAAAATTGACTTTCGGTTCCTGCGTTTGGCGTTAGGGCCAGTTCCGCAGCGTCACTCGGCGGGCACGGGATAGATAAAGCGGAAATAGCGGGAATCGTGGTCCGTCTCGTCTGGCACCAGTGCGCTGAGAAGGCCGTCCTCGTCCGCCTTCAGCGGCACGGTCGACCAGGTGGCAAGATCATCGGATGTTTGGAGACCGTAGGTCACATTCGGCACTCCGATGGCGGAGACAAGGGTTCCGCCCGTACCGTCTTCGTCGAATCGGCCGATCTCAAACGAGTCGGTTGGCAGGATGATGTAGCTGAGGTTGCCCTCGGCGTCGAACGGGTCCGACCACTTCTCGTCGGTGTAGAGATTCGAGCCGGTCAGTGTCTTGAGGAAGGCTTCGATCGCGTTCTTCTCCGTACTGGTGAGGTTCAGTTGTTGAGGCTGATCCAGCGGGCGCGCGAGGCGTTGGTCGAGGCCGGGGACGACGGCGGGGATGGCGTTGTAGTGGTCGATCACATCCTGCAGCGTCGCCAGGCTCGCGTCGTGCATGAATCCTCCGTGCGGAGTTCCGTCGGCGGCGACGAGGTCGCGCAGGCTGGGGGCGCGGGTGTTGGCCGTGTCGGTGCCGCCGGCGATCACGCCGACCACGCCGTTGTTGCCGCTGGCGGGGTCGATCGAGAATTCCGGCGGCTGATGGCAACCGGCGCAGCCCGCGCCGCCGACGTTCGGCGGGCGGACGAAGAGGTTTTTGCCGTCGTTTTCCTGCTGGGTGAAATTCGGGAAGGACGAAGCGTCAGAGCCGGTCGAACTACGACCTTCATCGTAGCGACTGTCGAAGGACTGGATGCTGCGGACGAACTGGGCGAGCGATTTTCCGATCCGCTCCTCGGTGACGGCCGGGTCGCCATGGACCGCTTCGAACAGGACCTGATAGACTTCGATTTCCGACAGCCGGTCGATGAGGTCGCTGAAGGCCGGATCGCCGTCGGTGCCGCTGAATCCCATTTCGACGTGATCCTGGATGGGCATCGTCGCCTGGTCTTCGGCGCTGTCGGCGCGCTCGTCCCAGAAAAAGCGGGATTCGTCGGAAAAGCGGGCGTTGACGAGGCGCATCGAGTGCCGGCCGGTGACGCCGGCCACCCCGGCGCTGGCCGTGGCGCTGTCACCGAAGGCCCGCTCCTGATGGTGGCAGCTGGCGCAGGAAACGGTGGCGTTCCGCGACAGACGTTTGTCGTAGAAAAGCACCCGCCCGAGCGTGGCACCGAGATCGGTGACCGGGTTGTCCGCCGGCGTGTTGTCGCGGGTGATATAAGCGGGAACCGGCTGGTTGGCGTAGTTGGCCGGCCGGGTGAGGTCCAGCATCGACTGAGCGCAGACAGGGAGGGAGGAAAGGAGCAGGAGGACGATATGGGGATTCATGCTTTCACATTGGCCCATTTTACCTGAACCGAAGATGAATCGGCGGGCAGCGCGGAAAGCGAATGAAGAGTTCCAGTCAAGGAGCGGCGGAAGCCGTCTGCCGATGCGGCCGCGCGGAGGATGAACCGCCCCCGAACGCCCTCGAACGCCCTCGAACGCCCTCGAACGCCCTCGAACGCCCTCGAAGCGAACTTCAAGAAATCCCTTGCGAAGCTCTGGTACTACTGACCCCTTTCACGACCCCGTTCATGCTCCCCATCGCCACCCCGCCGAACGCCATCGTCTTCGGCTCCGGCCTCGTCACCCAGCGCCAGATGATGCGGGCCGGGCTGGTGCTCAACCTCGTCTTCGCCGTCCTGCTCACCCTGCTCGCCTGGTGGCTGCTCTAGTGGCCTCACTCCTTTGTCTGCCAGGCACCCGCGCATCGATCCGCTGACCCCCTTCCCGAGTGACTCAGATGTTCGCTTGAACATTTCATCCGCTTGTGTTCCCGTTTCCGGGTGACCAAGGCGATTGAGGAACTTCGAAAGGAGATGCGGGAACGTTTCCCGCAGGCGCATGCGTCGCCTCCCGTGGAGGCTTTCCCGGTTCTGACGCCGGTGGAATGCTTCACCCCGGACCTTTTCCCCGAAGGGGCTCTTTCGGAGGTGATCGGAACCGGTCTTGGCATGTTGGTCGCCCACCTGCTTGAGAGGGAAAAGGGGGTGGATTTCCCCGAACTGGTGCTGGTGGATAGCGACTGCTTTGATCCCGCTTCGTTCAGCACCGATGCATGCTCGCGCCTGCTTTGGGTCCGTTGCGCCACGACCGGCGAGATGTTGAAGGCGACCGACCTGCTGGTGCGGGATGGCAACATTCCCTTCGTGCTGCTTGATACCTGCGGGATCGATTGCCGCGAGCTCCACCGCCTGCCCACGGCGATCTGGTGGCGGCTCAAACTCGCGGCGGAGACGACGAATTGCCGGCTCGTCGTGCTTTCCCTCCAGCCTCACGTGCCGTGTGCCTCACTGCGAATCGCCTTGGAGGCGCGGCTTTCGCTGGAAGATTTCGACCACCCGCGGCGCGGGTTATTGGAGCGGCTGGAAGTGACGCGCGAAAAGGAACGGAGGCTGGGCTAGTGTTCGCGGCCTTGCACCTGGTGGACCTCGTGGCCCTTGCCGCGATGAAGGAATGCCCGTCCTTGTGGCGAAAGCCTTTCGGCGTGATGGCGTTGCAAGAGAAGGCGCTGGTGGAAAGGGTGAAGCTGCCCCTGCTGGCAGTGAACGACGCGGCCCGCCGCGCTGGAATCGATGCCGGCTGGCCGCTCAACCGCGCCCTGGTCCGCTGCCCTGACCTCCGGATTCTGCCCCCGCAGCCGCGGCATGAGGCCGCTTTGCTTGCGGAAATGATCCGTCACGCCGAAACGCTTACGCCGGACATCGAGATCGCGGCACCTGATACCCTCGTGCTCGATCTTTCCCGCGCCACGGCGCGGCAGAAGGAGCGGCTTGACTGGTTGGAGATGGCCGATGGCGGTGAGCTGCGACACGTCCGAGCCGCCACGCCTGATCTGGCCGCCCTCGCCGTCCGTGCGGAGAACTGCCACGGCGGGTTTGTCACGGCAGAGTCACTGCATCCCCTGCCGCTGTCCTTTCTCGCGCCGCTTCCCGGAGGGGGCGAGCTGGTGGAGCGCCTTGAGGACTGGGGGCTCCATACCTTGGGCGAATTCATGAAACTGCCGCATCAGGCGCTCACCGAACGGCTCGGGCCTGTCGCGGCGGAGTGGCACTCCCTCCTGCACGGGCGAAAGCGGCGGCTGCTCAGACTCCATCGCCCGCCGGAGAGCCTGGCGCAGGAGCTCGATCTCGAACACCCGCTTGCCGAGAGCGAACCACTGCTTTTCGCTTTCCAGCGTCTGCTGGGCCCTCTTTCGGCACGGCTGCTCGCCCGCCACGTCGCGGTGCGGGCATTGAGGCTCGGATTCCACTTCGAAGATGGGGGGGAGATGTCCCGCACGCTGCGTTTGCCGGAGCCACGAAGCGACGCACTGCTCGATCCCATCCAGCACCTGCTTGATTCCCTGATGCTTCCCGCTCCGGTTCTGCGCATCACCCTCGATGTCGAAACGTCGGAGCCGGCGGCCACGCAGCGCGATGCCTTCCAACGCCAGCTTCCGCGCCCCCGGCAATGGCAGGAAACCTTGGCTCGCCTGCATGCCTTGCTGGGCGAGGAGCGGGTGGGCATTCCCGTGCCGTCGGCCGATCACCGAAGCGAGGGCTTTCATCTTCGCCAACCAGGGGAGCCGTCCGAGGAAACGGAGGCCTGGCCCTCGTGTCCGGTTCCCCTCCGCCGCTTCCGCCCGCCCTACGAGGTTCACGTCGCCTTTTCTCCGGGACCGACACCGCTTGCCATCATCTCCGGGCCTCACCGGGGTGAGATCCTGCGTTTCCGCGGGCCCTTCCTCCACTCCGGTCAGTGGTGGGATGAAACGGAAGCGTGGAAACAGAGAGAGTGGGACATCCAGCTCGCCGCCGGACTCTTCCGCCTCACCCACCGACCACCCGGGCAATGGCGTCTCGAAGGCTGCTACCAATTTTCCCCTCCATGATGGCTGAATTCCACGCCCGTTCCGCCTTCTCCTTCCTGCGCGGAGCCAGCCAGCCCGAGGTGATGGTCCGTCGTGCCGCCGAACTGGGTCTTTCGTCCATCGCCTTCACCGATCACCATGGGCTTTACGGGTCCGCCCGTGCCCACCACGCCGCGCAGGAATGCGGTATCCGCGCCCTCGTCGGCGCCACCGTCGAGATCGGGGGCGCCCCCGTACCCCTCCTTTGTTCCACGCGGACCGGCTATCGCACGCTTTCCCGGTATCTCACCAATCGCCACCTCGGTGCCCTCGCGCCGCACGCCCGGCTTGATGGCGGCGACCTCATCGCACTCACCGGTGACCGGGAGGGCCCGGTGATCCGCCACCTGCTCCGTGATGACCGCAAGGCCGCGCTGCAAGCCGCGCAGGGGCTCGTCGAACTTTTCGGTCACGGCAATGTTTACGTGGAAATCCAGCGCCACGGTTTGCGCGATGACGGGCGTCTCGGCCGCCATCTCATCGACCTCGCCGCGCATCTGAAGCTGCCGCTGCTCGCGACGAATGCGCCGCTCCATGCCGGGCGGACGGATCGCTTGCTCGCCGATGCCTTCACCTGCCTGCGCCACCACCTTCCGCTCGATCAAGCCGGGCGGCTGCTCGCCCCGAATGGCGAGCGGCACCTCAAGCCCCCTTGCGAGATGGCCCGCCTCTTCGCCGATCTGCCCGAGGCCCTGGCAAACATCCGCCGCCTCGATGAACGTCTGGGTTTCACGCTGCACGACCTCGGTTACCGTTTCCCCGACTTCCTGGGTGAGGATGGGAAACCGATGTCCCTCTCCGAGCAAACCGTCCTCTTGCGCCAACGCAGTCTGGAAGGAGCCCGGGAAAGATACGGCAAACCTCGTAGCGAAGCGCTCGCCCAGATCGGCAAGGAGATCGATCTCATCGACCGGCTTGGATTTTCCGGCTATTTCCTCATCGTCCAAGACATCGTCCGCTTTGCCCGCAGCCAGGGAATCCTGTGCCAGGGCCGCGGTTCGGCGGCCAACTCGGTCGTCTGCTTCGCCCTCGGCATCACGAATGTCGATGCCTTCCACCAACGTCTCGTCTTCGAGCGCTTCCTTGCCGAAAACCAACGCAAGTGGCCGGATATCGACATCGACTTCCCCTCGGGAGAGCGACGCGAAGCCGTCATCCAGTATGTCTTTCAGAAATACGGAGCCCGCGGCGCGGCGATGACCGCCAACGTCATCACCTACCGTCCGCGCTCCGCTTTCCGGGAAATGTCGAAAGTGCTCGGGTTCCCTCCTTCGTTGGCCGATCGGTTTTCCACGCAGGGGTATCACTCGCAACACGATGACAAGGAGGACCGTGATATCTTCGGCGGGCTGATCCCACCCTCGCATCCGCGGGCGGGGGCCATGGAGAAACTCTACCAGGCCGTGCTCGGCATGCCCCGCCACCTCGGTCAGCATTCGGGCGGGATCATCATCTGCGATCGCGGGCTGGATGAAATCGTCCCCATCGAACCCGCCACCATGCCCGGACGCACCGTCGTCCAGTGGGACAAGGACGACTGCGAAGACCTCGGCATCGTCAAAATCGACCTCCTCGGCCTCGGCATGCTCGCCGCGATGCAGGATGCGTTCGCGCTTTGTGAAAAGCGCGGCCGACCCATCGACCCCGCCCGCATTCCCCTCGAGGACCCCGCGGTTTATGAAATGCTTCATCGTGCGGACACGGTCGGCACCTTTCAGATCGAGTCGCGCGCCCAGATGGCCACCTTGCGCATCCTGCGGCCGAACCATTTCTACGAGCTCGCCATCCAGGTCGCCATCGTCCGCCCCGGCCCCATCGTCGGCGACCTGCTCCATCCCTATCTGCGGCGACGCAATGGATTGGAGCCCGTCGATTGCATCCACCCCGATTTTGAACCCGTGCTGGCCCGCACCCTCGGAGTGCCCCTGTTTCAGGAACAGGTGCTCAAGATGGCCATGATTCTCGCGGGCTTCACCGGCTCAGAGGCGGATGATCTGCGCCGTGCCATGTCCTTCAACCGCACCGATGAGCGGATGAAAAAGGTCACCGCCAAGCTGCGCGAGCGCATGGTGCAGGCCGGCGTGGCGGAGGAGGTGCAGGAAAAACTCGTCCATGCCATCGGAAACTTCGCCCTCTACGGGTTTCCCGAAAGCCACGCGCTGGCCTTCGCGCTCATTGCCTACCATTCGTGCTGGCTCAAGGTGCATTTCCCGGCCGAGTTCTTCACCGCGCTCCTCAACAACCAACCGATGGGCTTCTACTCGGCTCATTCACTCTTGCAGGACGCGCGCCGCCACGGCATCCGTGCGCTCCCCGTCTCCTGCGTTCATAGTAGCAGGGAAGCCGAGGTCGTTGATGACCGGACCATCCGCGTGGGACTGGCGCAGCTCAAAGGCTTGTCCGGGCACACCCTCGAACGACTGCTCGTCCAGCGGCAGCTGCGCGGCTTCGAACATCTGGAGGATTTCCTCCGCCGCGTGGCACCGAATGAGCGCGAACGACGCCTGCTGGCCAAGGCCGGGGCGTTCTACGATCTTCCTGACAAGCCTCATCGCCGCGAAGCTCTTTGGCAGGTGGAACTGCCGCTCCACGACGACCTCATCTCCCCTGCCACGCCCGCTGCCTCCCCGGCGGTTCTTCCAGCCATGTCGCTGAACGAGCGGCTCGCGGCCGACCTCTCGACCCAGGGCCTTTCCACCGGCCCCCACCCCATGAAACTGTGGCGGAAATCCAGCACGCTCCGGCTCGTCGATGCCCGAACGCTGCAAACGCTGCCGCACGGCAAACGCATCCATGTTGGAGGGCTCGTCATTTGCCGCCAGCGTCCCGGCACCGCGAAGGGACATTGCTTCATTTCACTCGAAGACGAAACGGGCATCCTCAGCCTTTTCGTCCCCCGAAGAACCTTCGAGGAGCTACGGCGGGTGATCGTGAGCGAACCCTTTCTCCAAGCCTCCGGCAGGGTTCAGATTTCCGAGGGCCACCAGCGGACGGTCTATGTCACCGGCATCGCCCCACTTCCGGGAGCTCACCAAGAGCACCAGGGGCACTCACACGATTTCCATTGAGGCTGGCGAGCAGCGAAGATTGGGACGGGCGGGCATTGTTTCGGCGGCATGCGCGACCAACGCACCGTCTCTCGCCTTGGATTGAGAAAGTTGAATCAATTCTCCTCAATACATCTTGGGCAAAACATTTCCTCTCACCGTCCTATCACGGCCGTCACCCAACCTGACGAAGATCCTTTGGAGTGCCGAAATCCAGACCGCAAGCTGCGAAATCCTTATCAAAGGAGGGAGATCTCGGGGGAGAGGCGGACCGATTCACCATCGCGCTCCCGATGTCGATTCACGACCCTTCACGCTTCCCACTCCGCCCCCACTCGCCCGGGGACTTTCCGGTTTCCTCGCGGAAGGCTTTGGCGAAATGACTGAGGCTTTGGTAGCCGACTTCGAGCGCCACTTCGGTCACCGTCGCACCGTTCACGGAAAGCAGTTCGCACGCATGCGCGATGCGGATTCTCCGCAGGTGTTCGCGCAGCGTTTGTCCGGTGCGCTGCTTCACCATCCGGCTGAGGTGGGTGGGCGAGACCCCACACTCGCGCCCCAGGGACTGGAGATCCATCGGCTCCGCGAGCCGCGCCTCCAGCACGCCCAGGGCCCGCATCACCGGATCGGTGCGGCTGCGGATGGCGTGGCAAAAGCCCGCACCGGCATCGGACCGGCCGGTCCGGAAAAGCCTCACCGCGGCCCACTCCAGCACCCGCGCCTCGACCCGCAATGCCTCCGAGGGGCCCTTGCCGGTCAAGCCGCGCAATCCATCGAGCAGCTCTTTTTCCGGACGACTCATCAACCCCGCGAACGCGATCTTCCCCCCGCCCCGCAACCATTCCGCGAAGCGCGGATGCACGTGCCGGCTGCTATCGCCGAGCCTGCGCGCGATCCATGCCCGGGAAATCACCACCACCTCCGCCTCGTGACTGCCGGGCAGTCGCGTCCAGCGCCACTTCTCCTCCGAATCCTCGCCGAAAATCGCATACATCCCCGGCCGCAGGAACATCCGGTCCTCCGCCCCCCAGATCACCCCCTCGCCGGAGCCATTCAGCCACAGCCAGATCTCCCCGGAAATCCTTGTCTGCCAAGTGCTACCCGCATGCACAGACCTCCCCGCCAGCCGCCAGCACGACAAGCCTCCGAGATCCATCCAGCGTTCCAGCTCCACGCGACGCTTCATTTCACAATCGGAGATGACGCGCAAAAGTTTTTATTGCGACTCAGTCGCATTTAAGCTTGAGTCCTCGCCGTGACGCCAGCCGATCTTCACCGCCTGCTCGCCTCCGTAACGCCATCGACCTCCGAGGGGGCCGATCAGTTGCTGGATCTGCGCGAGCTGCTTCTTTCCCGCGGCCACGCCGGCAAGTGCGTCCGCTGCTTCTTTGGGCTGCTGGGCGACCTCCGCCAACCGGGAGCCCTCGCTCCGCTCCGCCACTGGCTCGAGCATCATGTGGAGGTGGAAGTAACGGCGGACGGACGGGAGATCGACACACTGCCGGTGCGCCTCGACCGCGCGGCGGATCTCGTCAGCTTCTGCCACCAGGCCATCGACACGGTCCGCCACGACCGGTCTTTTGAAGATCGCAGCATCAAGCTGAGTTTCCGTTTCAAGAACGCCGTCGCGACGACCTCCTGAGAACAAAAGGCGGGTCCCTGTTGAGATAACATCTCACTCAGCCTTTCCTTGAGTTGCTTTGGAAAGTGGGCCATGGTCCTCTCACTTGTTGAGATAGAGACCTGACAATTGACCATGAAAACCACCACTCAAACCAAAGCCTGCGGCGATTGCATCCACTGGAATGCCGGCGCGGAAGAAGAAGGCGAATGCCGCCGCCACGCTCCGCAGATGATCGCCTTCGAAGTGGACGAGGAAGTCCACCTCGAGTCCCGCTTCCCGATGACCGCCGCCGATGACTGGTGCGGCGACTTCGAGCCCGAGCAGAAGTAAGCCGCTGCCGAAGCTTCTCCCCAAGCCCGCCTCCGATTCCGGAGGCGGGCTTTTTTTGTCCCGCGCCCTCAGGAGACGGGGAAAAAGCAATCCACCGCCCGAAACGCGCAAGCCAGCGCGCGCGCGCCGTGACTCCCTGCGCCAGGTTCCGGGCCGCATGGGGATCTTTCCACGACATTCCGGCCCACCGCCCTTGCCGCCGGTATTTCGCAGCGCGGTGACCATTGGGGAAATCCTGCCGCTGCTGCCGGACACCGCGCGGATCGTCCTGCGGGCGGCAGGCATCGCGCTTTCCAAGGTCACTTCGCTCACCGCCGGGCACCACGGCCTCCAACTCGACCCGGGAGCCGGCCTCGGCGTGCATTTCCTCCGCTGCCCGGTCGATGCCTCCCTGACGTGCGCGCTACGGGGGGCATCCCACCACACCCCGCTTTCCCTTCATTTTCCCGGCACCGCTTGGGAATCGCCCGCGACCCGCCAGCTTCTCAACCGCTGCAAGGCCATTCCGACCGCGGCACCGGGAATCTGGTCGACCGGTGCCGGTGCGTGGCTTGACGAAGGCCTGCGCGACGACCTCCGCATCCAGAGCGAGATGCTCTATCTCCTCTCCCTGCTCGACGAGTCCCGCACCGTGAACGTCCACGCCGTCGCCGCCGGCTGCTCGCTGGAAGCCAGCTTCCGGCCGACTTTCATCGACCTCGATGGCAGCCTGCTCCGCATCGCTGATCGCCACGGGCAACATGCCATCTACCTCCACCCCGAACGCATCCGCGCCCGTCAGGACCGCCATCAACTGCATCTCCACTCGCTCCCCGCATGACTCCTCCCCTGCTCGAACGACCCATCCGGCTCGATACAAAAGCCTCCGACCTCCTCCCGGCTCTCGCCTCCTTCGGACCCTTCTGCCTTCAGGCACGGACCCGTCACCTCCAGCTTTCCGTATGGGGCGATCCCGCGGAAACCCTCATGACCACAGGCCCCCGGGCGTGGTTTCCCGCCCTCGGGCTTGAGATCAACCGCGACTTCATCGCCGCCGTCCATGCCAGTCCGCTGCCCACGCTTCCGGATCACGCCGGCATCGTCGAACTCGACTCCGGCGACGGCCGCGGCCGCGTGGGCTTCGCGGTCGGGACCGAATCCACGTCCCGCGACCGGTTCCACCGCCTCATCGGGGACTTCGGCCTGGAGGAAATCGAGAGCCGCCACCTCATCGAGTGGCGTCGGGGCCTCGACGCCGGATTCCAGATGTGCCCCTGCTGTCAGCAAGCGGCCCTCGAGCGCCGCGAACGCCCCGACCTCCATCCACTGACCGACATCCTCACCCATTGCGCCCAGCTCGACCTCGAGTTGCTCGTCGAGTTCGGCGACGAAATGTTCTCGCTCTCCACCTTTTTCGTGCCAGGCGACCTCGACACGCGCGGAGCCATCACCGTCACCTCGGCGGATGAAAAAGGGATCCTGCGCATCGACCCCTTGCTCCTCCACGCCCTGTGGATCCTGCCGAAAGCCATCGATGGGGAACTTCGCACCGTGCTCCAGGCCTTCGACCCCCTGGGGCGGCGGATTTTCTCCCTGTCCTGCCCGGATGCCGACCAAATCCTCCCGTGGCAGGACTACGCCCGCGCCTTCTACGGCTGAAGGCGTAGCTCATGTCACAGATCGGCACCTCGCCGCAGCCTCCCGGCTTGCCTTGACGGCCGGGCCGGAGTTTCCTCGTGGCGACGCTGGCGCCGGGATGCATGGAATCCGGTGAAAGTCCGGAACAGACGCGCTGCGGTAACTGGTCACGAATTCCCACACAGAGCCAATCCTCGCCATAGCGGGGGTGAAGGCGGGAAGGAGGCTTGGAACCAGGAGTCCGAAAACTTCATCCCGCTGGCTGCCGTCCGATTCCGTGGAATCCGAGCCGCGGAAATCGTCACACTCCTTCGCGATCCAAGGAGTGACGGGACATGCCCACCAGGCCTTTCGCCCGGTGTGTTCTCGCTCGGTCCAACGAGAACCAATACATCCAAATGAAACACCGTTTCCTGACGCTCGCCGCGTTCGTGGCGTCCCCGCTTGCCCACGGCGCGACCGTGACCTTCGAAGACCTCAGCCCGGGCATCCCCTACGCTGGCGGAGGCAGCTATGAAAACGGGGCCAACCTCTCCGGCTCCTTCACCTCCGGCCCGCTCACGCTGTCGAACAGCTACAACGCCACCTGGGGTTCGTGGTCCGGCTGGAGCTACTCCACCACGACCGATGACACCACCGCGGGCTTCGACAACCAATACAGCGCCTTTCCCGGTTCCGGAGCCGGTGGCAGCGCGACCTATGCCATCGCCTATGCCGATGCCGCCATCGAGATTCCCACAGGCTACAGCATCGGCTCACTGGCGATCGCCAACACCACCTACGCCGCGCTCTCGATGCGCGATGGCGATGCGTTCTCCAAGCAGTTCGGCGGCCCGAGCGGCGACGATCCCGACCTGTTCCAGATCACCTTCACCGGCTACCTGGCGGGAAACCCCATCGGCAGCGTGACCGCCGACCTCGCCGACTTCACCTTCGCCGACAACAGCCAGGACTACATTCTCGGCGACTGGTTGCAGGTGGATCTGTCCTCGCTCTCCTCCGCCGACCTCGTCCGGTTTTCCTACTCCTCCACCGATGTCGGCGACTGGGGCATCAACACGCCCACCTACATCGCCGTCGACAGTATCGTCCTCACTGCCGTGCCCGAACCCTCCGCGCTGCTGCTCGCCGCCCTCGCACCGCTCGCCGTCCTGCGCCGCCGCCGCTGAATCAGGAGAGCGGTTTTGCAAACCGCTTCCCCGTTCTCCTTTGCCGTTTGGTTCCGTGAAACACCGGCTCCTCCTCATCCTCGCCCTCGGCCCGTTCCTGCGGGCCGGGGCACAGGAACGTGAAGAAGACGGACGACTCGATCCATTGGTGGTCGAGGCGGACGAGCAGAACGAGGACACCGTTCTTCCGCTCCATTTCGCCGGCAACGCCACCGTGATCGGCCCGGAAGCCATCGCCCGATCCGGCGCGCGCTCCGTCGCCGATCTCCTCGTTTCCAAAGGCGGCCTCCGCCTCACCAGCGCCACCGGGAATGCCGCCGACTCGTCCGTTCACCTCCGCGGCTTCGGCGAGAACTCCGCTTCCCGCGCGCTGGTCCTCATCGACGGCCGCCCGATCAACCGCGCGGACATGGCCTCCGTCTCCTGGCTCGAAGTCCCGCTCGCCCGCATCGAGCGCGTCGAGATTCTCCGCGGCAGCCACAGCGCCCGCTTCGGCGACAACGCCGTGGGAGGCGTGATCAACCTCATCACCAAGTCGGGACCTACGACATCCACCGTAGTAGAAGCCGCCGGCGGCAGCGACGGCACCCTGATCGCCCGCGCCTCCCATCAGGACACGCTCGACGGCCACGGCATCGGCTTTGATTTCGAAAAAAACCTCACCGACGGCTGGCGCGAAAACGCCTTCAGCGATCTCGAAAGTGCCTCCGTCCGCTGGGACAAGTCGCTCGCCCGAGGTATTGAAGCCGATCTCTCCCTCTCCTGGGCCGACGAGCGCAACGGCTTTCCCGGCCCGCTCGGCAAGGACCGCTACCTCGCCGATCCGCGGCAATCGATCTACGCCCGTTTCGGCCAGGCCGATCAGTATTTCAGCGAGGAAACCCGCTGGCGCGCCGGGGGCTCGATCCTGCTCGGCGACCGCTCCGACCTCGCCTTCGAGCTACCCGTTTCCCTCTACCAGCGCGACCTCGCCTGGAACTTCGGGCCCGGTTTCCACAGCGACAACCTCCTCGAAACCCTCGCCCTTTCGCCCCGCCTCACGCTGCGCCGCGACACCTGGTCGGCCGAGGCCGGCATCCAGCTCCGGCGCGACTCGCTCGAGCTCTCCCAATTCGCCGAAATCCAGCGCATCAATCGCACCACCGATGCCTCTCTCGCCCGCGACATCTTCGGCGTCTTTGCCAGCGGCGAGTGGGAGCCGTTGGAAAACTGGCACCTCAACGCCGCCGCCCGCTGGGAGCGATCATCCATCGAGGCCCACTCCAGTAGTTACATCTTCCCCGCCGACCCCGCCCTCAACTTCGCCCGCACCAACGCTGAATCCAACACCGCCTTCCAGGCCGGAATCCGCTGGGAACCCACCGCCACCCTCTCCTCTTGGTTCCGCTACGACCACCTCTACCGGCTCCCCTCGACCGACGAGATCGCCTCCTATCAGGGCTTTCCGCTCGCCATCCCCTTCAACGACCGGCTCCACGCCGAAACCGGCCACAACCTCGAACTCGGCGGCGAGTGGACACCGGGTCCGTGGACCCTCGGACTCAACGCCTTCGCCCAATGGCTGGAGGGCGAGATCGCCTACGACTACACCCAGAACCTCAACACCAACCTCGCCGACACCCGTCGCCTCGGCCTCGAAACCACCGTCGGTTATGAGACCGAAAGGTGGAGCGCCGACCTCCACTACACTGCGCTGAAGGCAGAGTTCGAAAGCGGCCCTTACACCGGTCGTGAAGTCTATCTCGTCCCCAACCACGAACTCACCGCCACCCTCGCCTGCCGGCCCACCGAATGCATCACCCTCCAAGCCGAGTACCAGTGGATCGGCAGCTCGTTCGAGGGAAACGACTTGCTCAACACCGCCGAAAAGCTCCCCGCCTACGACGTCGTCAATCTTCTCGTCCGCTACGAACCGAAGCCCGGGCTCTCCCTTTACTGCCGCATCAACAACCTCCTCGACGAACGCTACGCCACCGTGAAATACGGCGGCCTCTGGTATCCCGCCGCCAGCCGCCAGTTCCTCCTCGGCGTCCGCCAGGAGCTCTAACCGTGGCGGCGGATTTCATCCGCCATGCCATCCATCTCCTCATGAAGCCACTTCCCTCCCTCTTCCTCCTCCCCACCCTCGCCCTCGCCGGCCCCTATCCCGGAGCCGCAGGCACCGCCGCCAGCGACGCGATCCCCAAAGCCGACCCCCGTATCCTCGCCTGGGCCGCCGGCCACAGCGAAATCGTCTATGGCACCGACGTCGACGCCACCTGGCGCACCCCCGCCAAAGCCACCGGCCCTGCCGTCGGCGACTCCTTCGACATCGTTTCCCTCGGAAACGGCGGCCGCATCACGATGTATTTCCCCCACCCCGTCAGCGACGGCTCCGGCCCCGACTTCGCGGTTTTTGAAAACGGCATCAGCCACACCTTCCTCGAACTCGCCTTCGTCGAGGTCTCCAGCGACGGCGTCAACTTCCACCGCTTTCCCAACGACTCACTTACTGCATCCGCTGTAGGTGCATTCGGTTCCGTGGATCCCACCAACCTCTCCGGCCTCGCCGGGAAATACATACAGGGCTTCGGCACGCCCTTCGATCTCGCGGCCGTTCCCGACTCGCCCACGCTCGACAAACAACGCGTCGTCTTCATCCGCCTCATCGACATCATCGGCAACGGTCAGACCAAGGACAGCGGCGGAGACCCCATCTACGACCCGACGCCGACCATCGGCAGCGGTGGCTTCGACCTCGACGCCATCGCCGTCCTTCACCTCAACGACGGCCCGTTCCCCATCGTCACCCACGGCTTCGAAGACGAAGAGTTCGTCCTCGAATGGCGCAGCAACCCCGCCAGCAGCTACCGCATCGAAACCGGCATCACCCTCGACGATTGGCAGCCCGCCGACACCCCGGCCACCTCCACCACCACCGCCCTCACCCGCTGGACCACCTCTGCCCCAGGCGACTCGAAGCGCTTCTGGCGCGTCGTGCGGATCGATCCCTAAGGCGACCTTCTCAAGCCCATCACCCACTCGGCCAGCGCCTCCGTTTCCCCGTCCGAGAACAACTCGTGCCCCGGCATGTCGGTACCTGGCAGGCCCCAACGGATCGCCCGCGCCACCGTGATCCGATCCGCCGTCCAAACAAAAGGCCCCTCCACCAGGTTCGTCGGGCGCTTCGCGAAGCGCGCCGCCAGCTCGCCATCGCCGCTGCCGCCCTCGCCATGGCACACCGCACAGTGTTTCGAAAAAAGCACTCGCCCGTCTCCACGCGGCTCGCCCTCAGGCACCCAGCTTGCCGCCCGCTCCGCGCGCCACAGCCTGGCCGCATCCTGGCCGCTCCTCAGCCAATCGATCAGGTCCTCGCCACGCCTGTCCTCGAACAAGTGCGCGTAGGAAGGCATCGCGCTGCTCTTCACGAATTTCCGTGGAGCCACGAAATGTTCCCGCAACCACGCGGCCGACCGGCGCGCTCCGACGTGCGCAAGATCCGGCCCCTGCCGCCGGTTGCCGATCACGACCGGCCTCTCATTTAACACCTCCTCCGTCACCGATGGCGGTCCCCAGCCGTCCGGATCACCCTCCCTCACGTAACGCGAGTGGCACCCGATGCATCCCTCCGCCAGGTACACCGCCCGGCCCCGGTCCACCGCCGAACCCGATTTATCATCGCCCGGAGTCACGGCAAGCCACCCCACCGCCAGTGCCACGCCGCCCACCGCCGCCAGCATCCGCCACTTCCGGAAACCAAAAACCGCCAACGCCACCACAAAGCCGGAAGCTACGACGAACATCGTAGGGACCCGGTGAAGGCTCTGCGCCATACCGATGCCATTAGCCGAGCCGAACCAACCCGCCACCGCGAATACCCACGCCGCCCGCGTGGCGGCGGAATTCAGCCGCCAAGCCTCCCCCATCCCGAATCCCGGCCATGCCACCAGCGCCGTCGAGTAAAGCGAAACCCCCACCGGATACAGCCAACCCGCCGCCGTCCTCGATTCCGCCTCGTTCACCGCCAGCGCGGCTGCCGCAAGGATCGCCCACGCGGCGAACAACAGACCCTTCCCTCCAGCCTTCGCCAGCCACCAACCCGCCACCAGCGCCGCCCCCAGGTGCAGCCCTGCGTTCCTCCACAGCATCGCCGGGCCCCACGTCCCCTCCTTCAGCTCCCGCTCATGCTGAATGATGAAAAATGCCGCCGAGTCCAGCCACACCAGCGCCAGAAACGCCAGAACCGTGGCTGCCCCGGCCCGGGGCAGGCCGTGGCGACGGCGGCCCGCCGTCACATCCACACCCGGCACCAACCCCGCCCCCACCAACGCGAACCCCACGCTCACCCACGCCTGTTGATCCGGCGTCGCCGAAAACACCCACGGCACATTGCACACCGCATAACCCAACCCCGTTCCCAGCCCTGTCCAAGCCACCGTGCACCATCCCGGCAACAAGGCCGCCAGAGACACCGTGGCAGCTCCAACACCCATTCCCGTGATCACGGCAACCAGCGCCAGCCCGGCACAACCGTGCGCCCACGGTGCCAGCGCACCCGCCAACGCGCACAGACCCAGCGAAGCCCGCAGAGCCGACGTCGTTGCACCGCGCCTCGCAACCGCAAAGCCCGCCGCCACTCCCGCGACGGCCATCATTCCCAACATGACTTTTTCTCCCCACGCACCCACGCCCACCCCGCGCAGCAACTCGACGAAGGCGAACTGCGCGAAGATCAGGAAATAGCCATACACCGCCGCCACCGCGCCGACCGCCCGCAACTTCGTTCTCATCGGCACCAGCCTTTCCGGAGTCCATAAACCTGAACTGCGGCGATGAAGGCGTCGGTCGCCGCCACGCCCATCCACGCGGCTTCAAGTTCCCCCACCCATATGTTAACTCCTACAAATACCGCCACCAGCGATCTGACCATGGCGGTGTAGGCCCAAACCACCGTCGCCTCGCGGCTACCGCGGAACGCCCATAGATAGCTGAAGCCCACGCTCCCGACGAAGATTCCGATCCAACGGACGAAGACGAAGGAAAGCGGGGAAACCGCCTCGATCCGCAGACTCGTCAGCACGAGCTCGGGACTCACCAGCAACGCGATTCCCGTCAACGCATCGATCGCCCCGACGCCAGCGCTCCACTTCACACAAAAACTTCTCATGCCAGCACCTCCTTCGCCAAACGTGGCTGCCCCGGCTCGGGGCAGGCCGTGGTTGCGGCGGTCCGCCGCAGATCGAAGAACCATCGGACCGAAACCCCCGACATCACGGCCCCGCACGTTGCCCTCACCCCCAGCCCCGTCTCCCTCCAAAGGGGCTGCTCCACCATCCACCCATATCCCTCACCCTCCAGCCAACCCATCACCGCCAACACCCCCACCATCGACAGCGCGGCCGCATTCCAAACCACGATCGATCTCGTACTTCCCACCTTCACCCCCAGCAGCGTCAGCAGCAGCGCGCAGAACGAGGTCGTGAAGCCAGCCATCGCCAGGTGCGAATGCGCCACCAGCCCTTGCGTGAATTTCAACCGGTCCAGCACCCAGGGGAAATACGCGGTCACTCCGCTCAGCACCAGCAGCACCCACCACCCGAACATCGACCGCCGCCACACCGCCGAAGCCTCCGGCCAATCGTAGCCGCGCCACCATTTCGGCAGCAGCACCACCCACGGCACCAGCATCAGCATCGCCCCCATCTGCCACGCATCGTGGTGCGTCCCGCCGAGCCATTCGGTCACGCCGAAAACCACCCCTGAGCTCGCGAAGAAAGCCATCACCGCACGCCGCGATCCCCCCGCGTTGCGCTTCAACCTCACACTCGCTGGCAGGAACAGCATCAGCGCCACCACGAACAGGGTCGACCCCAGCAGGCTCGATCCCGTGGGCCCGCCCGTCGACACATCCACCGGTGGATACACCCCGGGCGACGACGCATAGGTCATTCCGAAAGGCACCACCGCTAGCAAACCCAGTCCGCACCAGCGCAGCGCCGACTTCCGACCACTCAGCAACGCCAGCCACAGCACCCCCATCGCCACCAGCAATCCGGCCAGCGCCCCGCCCTTCCAGTCCAGGAAGATCTTGCCCGAACTCCCTCCCTGAAGCCAACCGACGCATCCCAGCGCCAGCGCCGTCGTCCACGCCCACAGCGACGCCTCCACCCATCGACGGCGCACCTCGTAGATCCGGAAAAGCCACGCCACCAACGGCAGCGCCGTCCAACCATAGAGCTGGCCATTCAGATGGACCGGGATCCAGCGTCCATACGTCCACTCCCCCACCTGCCAACCGGGAAAAAGCAACAGCAGCGAGAGCCACAGCCCCACCGCGTTCGCCACCACCAGCCACCCCAGCGCATGCCCCGCCGCCAGCTGCCCCGGCCCGGGGCAGGCCGTGGTCGCGGCGGCCCGCCGCGTGTGGATTCCCTCCTTCACGCCTCCACCCTCCCGTCCCGCATTCCCACGACCCGTTGGCAACGCTCCGCCAGCCCGATGTCGTGCGTCGCCATCACCAGCGTCAGTCCCTTCTCCGCGACCAACCCCATCAGCAACCCGAACACCGCCTCCCGGTTCCGCTCGTCCAGCGCCCCGGTCGGCTCGTCCGCCAGCAGCACCCGCGGCCGGTTCATCAGCGCGCGGCACAGCGCGCCCCGTTGGCGCTCGCCACCTGAAAGCTCCCGCACCCTCCGGCCCAGCCGGTCCGCAAGCCCCGTCTCGTCCGCCAACTCCCGCACCCGCTCCCGCGCCTTCCTGCGCGCCATCCCCACCGCCACCGCCGGCACCAGCAGGTTTTCCTCCAGCGTCAGCCCGGGCATCAGATGGTGGAGCTGAAATACGAAACCCACCGTATGTCGAAGCAACCCGCGGCGGGAACCCTCGTCGACCACGCCGCGCCCGGCCACCGTCACCCGCCCCTTCTGCGGGATCTCAAGGCCGGCGATCACATTGAGCAGCGTCGATTTCCCACAGCCCGAGCTACCCACCAGCGCGACCGTCGAGCCTTCCTCCACCGTCAGGTCCACGCCCTTCAGCACCTCGATACGGCCTTCGTCGTAGCTCCGCCAGACGTCATTCACTTCCACGATCGCTTTCATCATTCGAATCTCAAGGCCTCCGCGGGTTTCAACCTCGCCGCATGCACCGCCGGATACAGCGCCCCGCCGATCCCCGTCAGCAACGCCAGCCCGACCGCTCCCAGCACCTCCACCATTCCCACCTGCGGCTCGATGTATCCCTGCAGGGCCGGCAACGCTTTCAGCAATCGCAGTCCCCCGACCGAAAGCAACCAGCCCGCCAGCACTCCGATCACCGACAGCGCCAGCGATTCACCCAGAATCATCCGCGCCACCTGCCCGCGCGAAAATCCGCACACCCGCAGTACCGCCAGTTCGCGGATGCGGCTGAAAACCGAGAGGATCATCGTGTTCGTCACGCTCAACCCGCCAAGAAGAAAAGCGCATCCACCCACCACCCACGCGGTCGTCTTCATGATCTTGAACTGCGAGTAGCTCTTGCTGAATTCCTCGTTTTCCAAAGCTGTCAGCCGCCCGTGGTTCGCCTCGATCCACGATTTCACCTCGCCCGCTTCGTGACCGTCGGCAAGCGCCACGGTGACCACCGATGACACCCCTTGCTTGTGGAACGCCCGCTGGCACTCCTTCAACGGCATGAACACTCCGCCATTCTCAAAACCGTTCTCCATCCGCACGACCCCCGCCACCGGGTAGCTTTCCTGGCCGAGCTGGACCTCCTCTCCGGCCACCGCAGTGAGGAAATCCGCCGCCCTTTCACCGAGCACCACAGAGCGTCCGTCATCGGAGAATCCCGACACGTCCCCGCCCAACCACTGCGCTTTCGAAAGCCGTCCGTCACTGGCGCGGACGCCGAAGCACGTGACCACGGGACGATCCGGCGCGGTGATGATGGTGAACAAAACCGGCTGCGCCTCCTTCACGAAAGACTGTCGCTCCAGCTCGTCCACCAGCGTTTCCGGCACGTTGCTGAAGAACAGGTCCGAGACGTTCTTCTCGAACACCACCATCTCCGCATCGCTGCGAAGGATCTTCTCGAACATCTTCACCGCGCCGCCGAGCAGCCCCACCACGCTCAGCATCGTCGCCACACCCAGCGCAATACCTGTGGCCCCGATCGCCGTGCGCACGCGGTGCCGCCGGAGGTTGGTTAAAATCAATTTCCAGAGACTCATATCTTGAAGATCCTTTTCACTAACAGTGGCATGACCGGGACCACCGACTTGTCGGGGCACGCGGTCATGCCACTGGCAGGTGACACGTTCATCTCGATCCGGCTTGGCGGATGCAATCCGCCGCCACATTTTCCGGCACCCCTACCCGCAGCGCGGACAGCATGCCCCACCGCTCGGGAGGTCCGGGAAGCTTCGACTGCACCCGATCCCCGATTTCCACCAGACGCTCCAGGCGGCAAAGCGCCGCGGAAAACCCCTCGGCCGCCACCAGGTTCGGACGACCCAGTTCCTCGTCGCGTCCGGCCGATTTCCCGGCTCCGCCGATCACGTCCTTGACGTCGTCCGCCGCTTGGTACGCCAGCCCCCGTAGCAAGGCCAGCCGGTCCAGCAGCCGGAGTTCCCTGCCGGTGCCGCGTCCGACCATCGCCGGCAGGACGATCGTCAACCGCAGCAGATCGCCGGTCTTTCGCGCGGCCACCTCGCTGACGTCCGCCACGCTCTGGCCCCCGTGCCAACCGGCAATGTCGTGCGCTTGTCCACCGATCATCCCGTGGGGGCCAAGACAGCGGTCCACCAGCTCGCCGCCCAGCTCGCGGCGCCCACGGCTGGCCCCGTTCATCCCCTGCCAGAGCAACACGTAGCCGCGGTTGACCATCGCCAGCGCTGCAAGCATCGCCACACCCTCGCCATGCAGCAGATGCAGGGCAGGCATCCCCCGGCGCTCGCGGGCGTCATCCATCGCAGGGAAGTCATCGAAAACCAGCGAGGCCGTGTGCAGGTACTCGATCCCACAGGCCATGGCCCGCGCCGCGCCCTCGGCCACACCCATCTCGATCCCGACCAGGTAGGCCGTCACCGCCCGGGTCAGCGATCCCGGCCGCGCCAACAGGTCGCCAACGGCCGCCGCCAAGCGCGGCTCGATCCCATGGGGCCGGCCCATTCCCTGGCGATAGCTTTCCGCCATCAGCGCCTTGGCACACCCGGCCCTCTTCGCCCACCACTGTTCGGGATTCATGCGTCGCTAGATTTTACCCACCAGGTGGAAACGAATGCTCAGACCCGGCTTGACCGTCATCACCGCCATCGAGCGGATCACCGGCAGGCCGAAGTTCGTGTAGTCCATGCTCGCCGTGCCATCGATCGTGACCCAGTCGCCTTCCTTTTTCACCGTGTAGGGAAAGGCGATCGTCTTGCCCACGCCGTGGACCGTCAGGGTGCCCATCGCCAGATGTTCGCCACCCTCGTCCCAGGTTTTGATGAACTTAAAACTCCCGGCAGGCTTTCCGCCGCCCAGCCACTTGATCATCTCCCTGTCGCGATCCGCCTCGCCCGTTTTCAGATCATCGAAGGTCCACGCCAGCTCCAGGGCCTGCGGTTTCAGCGTCGCCGCATCCCCCCTGACTTTCGCCGTGTAGTCCTCCAGCGTCGCCGTGAACGCATGTCCGGTCGCCTTCGCATCCACTTGGATGCGGCTCCGGTTTTTATCGACCTTCATCGGTGCGGCATCCGCCGCAGCGCCCAGCATCAGCCCGCAAAGCGCGAGGCCGATCGATTTCGTCATCGCCTTTCCGGCACGCGGGTGCTTGTTCTCGCCAAGCATCCCGCAGGTGGTTTTCGTTTTCATTTCCATCTCGGGGTTCGTGTTTTCAGTTCAAAAATTCATCGCCATGAAGATCCGGTCTTTGCTCGTTCTGCTTCTCGCCTTCCTCGCCCTCCCCTGCCTTGCCGAGCCCTACAAGCCCGGGCAGAAGATCGACGTCTTCTCGGCCCGTGACGCCGATAAGAAGGAGTTCACGCTCGATCCCTCCGGCACCCGCTACCTGCTCGTCAGCCATGACATGGAAACCGGCAAGGCGGCCAACAAGGCACTCGACGCCAAAGGTGCCGCCTACCTGCCCTCGAAGAAGGCGGTCTTCGTGGCGAACATCCACGGCATGCCCGGCATCGGCCGCATGTTCGCCCTGCCGAAGATGCGGAAATACGCCCACCGCATCATCCTCGGCGACGACGCCGCGATGATCGCCCGCTTCCCCCAGCAACAGGGAAAAGTGACCGTGCTCAAACTCGCGGGCGGCAAGGTCGCCTCGATCCAATATTGGAACCCCGCTTCCGAAGCGGTCGATGGCTACCTCAAGTGATCCGGCGGGCGCCGGCAGAAGGAAATCGGGTCGTGTGGGATGCTCCATGGCATGGGTGAAGGAAATCTGAAGGGAGGAAGCGGCTCCGGCCACACAGGCCGGACCGGCACGCCCGCAGGAACGGGCGCTTCATCTCCGCTTATCAGATCCGCATCACTCCACCCCGCCACGACGGCGGCCCGTCCCGCGGGCTCACCGTGACCCGCGCAAGCACGTGTGATTCTTCCCGGAACTCCGGAGCCGGCACCGGCTCCGCTGTTTTCACAGAAAGCGCCCCGGTATCACCGGGATGTTCCGCAGCCATCTCCTCCGGATCCGGGCCGGCGGTTCCGCCGCCCCACCGCAAGTGGTGGTCGCCGCGTCCGGCCTCATCGGTGCCGACCATCAGCGTCTCCAGCAGGTTGTGGTGCCTCGGGCCACTCGTTGCCTCCGGGTGGTGCAGCGTCAGGACGAAAGCGCCACGCTCATCGATTTCGCAGCGGACATCGTGATTTCCGCTGCATCCGAAAAACGCCACCAAGCTGCCGAGCAAGCTCGGCAAAAAGGCCAGCGCCAACAGGATCATGCCCAGCCAAACCACCACCCCACCCCGCCCCGCACGAGCCCGGCTCCGGGCAAGGCCGGAGAGGCGCGGAAAGGTGGGGATCACCGGGTTCATACAGCGGTAGCGACCGGACACTGCCGAATCGTTTACAGCATCCGCATTTTTTTCAAGGCATCGCTCGTAACGGACACCACTACGGGATTCACCCGCCCCCCGCCCCGACCCGCCAGCTCTCTCCGATCCTTCCCGTAAAAAACCCCTCCACTCCTGTGGCCGCCAGCCTCAGCGGCGGCTCCCCCAGCGGCTCATCGGTCAGGCGAAACGTGCCCCAGTGCATCCCCACCGCCCTCCGGCACCTGGTTTCATGGAAAACCCGCACCGCCTCCTCCGGAGTCATATGGACCGGCTCCATGAACCAGCGCGGCGCGTAGGCACCGATCGGGATCATCCCGAAATCCACCGGCCCCAGCCTTTCTCCAATCTCCCGGAATCCCGGTGTGTAACCGCTGTCCCCCCCATGCCATAGCGACACCCCGCCACCTTCCACCCGGAAGCCGCAACACCGCCCCCGTCCGCGATCGAACGGCGTCCGCGCCGTGACATGGCGCGCCGGGGTCGCGGTGATCCGCACCCCTGGCAGGACCTCGGCTTGACCGAACCACTCCAGCTCCGTCACTTGCGAAAACCCTTTCCGTTTCAGCCACCCCTCGTGCCCGTGGGCCACCACCAGCGGCAACCCGGTTCCCAGCGCCCGCAGGGTGGGAAGATCCAGATGATCGTAGTGCGTATGGGTCAGCAACACGGCATCGACCCTTCCCAATTCCCCGGCTCCGCATGCAGGCGGGGCCAACCGTTTCATCCCTTTCATGGGAACAGGGGCGCAATGGGCGGAAAGCATCGGATCCACCACCAATCGCAACCCGCATCCTTCCAAAAGGAACGAGGCGTGACCCAGCCAGGTCACGCGCCAACCGGACGACGGAGCTTCCTCGCGCACCCACGGCAGCACCTCCGCCGGAAGATCCGGAGCGGACGATGCAGGCTCCCGCGGACCGAGTCGGAGCTTCCATCGCAACACATCGCCCCAGCCCGGGCCTTTGCAGTGCCATGACTTGTCCAGACTCTCACCGTGGCCCCTTTCCCGCTCCATCATTCCTTGCGCAGCCTGGAATCCAGACGACCCGGTGCGCAAGCGCCGCGATGACCGCCGGTGTCGCTCAGAACGAGCCCGTCATCTCCGAGGGCACGACCCATTGATCGAACTGCTCCGCCGTCAACAGACCCTGCGCCAGCGCCGCTTCCTTCAGTGAAACGCCTTCCGCATGCGCCTTCTTCGCGATCTTCGCCGCGTTGTCGTAGCCGATGTGGCGGTTGAGCGCGGTGACGAGCATCAAGGAATTCCGCAGGTGCTCGTCGATGCGCGCCTGGTTCGGTTCGATCCCGACGGCGCAACGGTCGTTGAAAGCCGCGCAGGCATCGGCCAGAAGCGAGGCCGATTGGAGAAACGCGTGAATCATCACCGGCTTGAACACGTTCAGCTCGAAGTGCCCGTTCGAGCCGGCAATGCCGATCGTGACATCGTTGCCCATCACCTGCGCGCACACCATCGTCAGTGCCTCGACCTGAGTCGGGTTGACCTTGCCCGGCATGATGGACGAGCCGGGCTCGTTCGCCGGGATCAGGATTTCTCCGATACCGGACCGCGGACCCGATGCCAGCAGGCGGACGTCGTTGGCGATCTTCATCAGGCTCACCGCGAGCTGCTTCAGCGCCCCGTGCGAGGCCACGAGCGCATCGTGCGCGGCGAGCGATTCGAACTTGTTCGGAGCGGTCACAAATGGATGCCCCGTCAGCTCCGCGATCTTCGCCGCCACTTTTTCGGCGTATCCAGCTGGCGCGTTAAGCCCGGTGCCCACGGCCGTGCCGCCGAGCGCGAGTTCGGAAAGATGGTCGAGCGACCGCTCCAGCGCACGCAATCCGTGGTCGAGCTGCGCCACGTATCCGGAAAACTCCTGCCCGAGGGTCAAAGGGGTGGCGTCCATCCAATGGGTGCGCCCGATCTTCACCACGCTTCTCATCGCCTCCGATTTCGCTGCCAGCGTGTCGCGCAACCCGCGCACCTTCGGCAGCGTCTGCTCCACCAGCACCTTGTAGCCGGCGATGTGCATGGCGGTGGGAAAGGTGTCGTTCGAGGACTGCGACTTGTTCACGTCGTCATTCGGATGAATGTCCGGCTTGCCGCTGCCGAGTTCATGACCCGCCAGGACGTGGGCGCGGTTGGAGATCACCTCGTTGGCATTCATGTTGGACTGCGTGCCGGAGCCCGTTTGCCAGATGACGAGCGGGAAATGATCGTCCAGCTCGCCGGCGATGATTTCGTTGCACACCTCCGCGATCCGCTCCGCTTTCTCCGCCGGGAGAACTCCCAACTCCGCGTTCGTCAGCGCGGCCGCCTTCTTGAGATAACCGAACGCGCGCACGATCCCGACCGGCATCGAAGCCGGCGGGCCGATGGGAAAGTTCGTGATCGAGCGCTGCGTCTGCGCCCCCCAATATTTGTCGTCGGGCACTTCCACCGTGCCCATCGTGTCGCTTTCCGGCCGGGTCATGCTGGCACTATACCCGAGCCTACCCGGGGCACGAGCGCCGGCTTTCTCAGCGGATCCTCGCCAGCCACCAGAATGTCGGGAGCAGGACGATGGCAAAGAAAGCCGTCACCATCAGCTTGAGGCCGCGCGGAACCACCAGATCGCCGAGCCCGCGAGAATACCTCCGGCGAGAAACAACCCCGCAGCCGTCCAAACGAGCTTGGTGGCCAAGCCTCCGAAGCGACCGAAATGCAGCGGGTTGACCCGCGATTCGAGCCGCAGCCTCCGAACGCAGCCAACCTCATCGCCCGCTCGCAAAAACCGTTGCCATTTCAGCCGCTTCGCCCCAAAAGCCTCTTGCGACAGCGTCGCAATAGCGATTTTCATGAGCGTGAGCCCATCCAACTCTGCCAAGAAACGCCGCAAGGCGTTTTGGACCAAGCAGTTCTATGCCTGGCACTGGATCAGCAGCGCGATCAGCCTCGCCGGCATCCTGCTTTTCGCAATCACCGGCATCACGCTCAACCACGCCGCCGACATCCCCGCAAAACCGGACGTCACCCGCCTTTCGCCGAAAATCCCGGCCGGGCTTGAGAAAACGATCGCCGCCGAAGAAGGCGCGCCTGATCGCGAGGCACCGCTGCCCGATGAGCTGGCGAAATGGCTCGGCCGCGAACTGCGGACACCGATCAAGGGCAAAGCCGCCGAGTGGACCGAATATGAGATCTACCTGAGCCTGCCGCGCCCCGGCGGGGACGCCTGGCTCGCCATTGATCGGGAAACCGCCGAGGTCAGCTACGAACTCACCCGGCGCGGGGCCATCTCCTACCTCAACGACCTCCACAAAGGCCGCCACACCGGAACCGTCTGGGCGTGGTTCATCGATATCTTCTCGGTCGCCACCATCATCTTCTCCCTCACCGGTCTCGCGCTCCTCTGGGTCCACTCCCGCCGCCGCCCCTCCACCTGGCCCATCGTCGCCGCCGGTGTGCTCCTCCCCATCGTTCTCATCATCTTCTTCGTTCACTGAGCTACTCTCCCACTCCCACCCATGAAACGCCTCGCCCTCCTCATCCCCGCCGCCGGTGCCGGTGCCGCGGATCTCGAACTTTCCATCGAGATCCCGCGTCTCGACGTCGCCGAATACCACCGCCCCTACGTCGCCGCCTGGATTGAAAAACCCGACCGCTCCGTCGCCGCCGACCTGACCGTCTGGTACGACGTGAAGATGAAGGATCAGGAGGGCGAGAAGTGGCTCAAGGACCTCCGCCAGTGGTGGCGCAAGTCCGGCCGCTCAAAGGACCTCCCTCTCGATGGCCTCAGCAGCCCCACCCGGCCCGTCGGCACCCATTCCGTGAAATCGACCGCCCTCGACCTCCCGGTGCTGACCGAGGGCGAATACACCCTCGTCGTCGAAGCCTCGCGCGAAGTCGGCGGCCGCGAACTCATCAAGATCCCCTTCACATGGGACGGCGAAACCGCCGTCTCCTCCCAAGCCGCGGGTAAAACCGAACTCGGAGAAATCACCCTGTCCATCCAATCCCAACCCTGACTTCCATGAAACACCTCCTCATCCTCACCGCCCTCCTTGCCGCCCAGCCCGCCCTCGCCCACCGCTTCTGGATCGTTCCCTCCAGCACCGTCCTTTCCGGCGAGGACCCGTGGGTCTGCTTCGACGCCGCCGTTTCCAACGACCTCTTCTTCCCCAATCACCACGCACCCGCCCTCGATGTCTTCACCGCCACCGCGCCCGATGGCTCGAAGCTCGAACTCAAGAATGGGCAGGTCGGCAAATTCCGCACCACCTTCGATCTCCAGCTCGAAAAACCCGGCACCTATCGCATTGCCACCGTCCGCTCGCTGATTTTCGCGCGCTGGGAGGAAAACGGCGAACGCCAGGGCTGGCGTGGCCCAGCGGAGGATCTCGGCGACGTGAAGGACAAGCCCGGCGTCACCCTCATGGCCAACCGTTCCCGCGTCGAAACCTTCGTCACCGCCGGTGAGCCGACCACCCCCACCCCCACCGGCGAGGGCCTCGAACTCGACTTCACCGAAACCCACCCGAACGACCTCTACGCCGGCGAGCCCGCCACCTTCACCCTCCACCACAACGGCAAGCCCGCCGCCGGAGTCGAGGTGACCGTCATCAAGGGCGACGACCGCTACCGCAACGAAGTCGGCGAAATCAAAGTGACCACCGGCGAGGACGGCACCTTCCAGGTGACCTGGCCCGAGGCCGGCCGCTACTGGCTCAACGCCTCACTTGAGGGCGGCACCACCGAGGTCCAGGGCATGCAGGCCGACAACCGCTCCGCCTACACCGCTACCTTCGAGGTCCTGCCCGAGTGACCCGCGACCGACAGGTGCTCATTCCTCCGCACGTCGCGCAGGGCGACCTCCGCGGGGCTGGTTCCGGCCTCCCGGTGCGGCAGACACACGGCGAGGCGATGGGCACCACCTGGCGGCTCCGTTTCCAGGCGGAGTCGTCCGTGTCCACCGACACCGTCCACCGCGCCGTCGACAGCGCCATCGCCCTCGTCGTCCGCGAAATGAGCCACTGGGACCCCGCGTCCCACCTCGGTCGCTTCAACCGCGCCGCCCCCGGCACCTGGCAGCAGCTGCCGGAGAATTTCTTCCACGTCCTCCAGCGCGCCGTCGAAATCGCCGACCGCAGCGAAGGCGGCTACGACCCCACCCTCGGCCGCCTCGTCGATCTCCACGGCTTCGGCCCGCCCGGTCCGGTCGGCTCTCCTCCTGACCAGGAGGAAATCCACGACGCCCGCCGTACTTCCGGTTTCCGCCGGCTCGTCCTCGATCCCCCCTCCCGCTCCGCCCTCCAGCCCGGCGGCGTCCAGCTCGACCTTTCCTCCATCGCCAAAGGCCATGCCGTTGATCTCGCCAGCCGCGCGCTGCTCGACCACGGCGTCTCCGACTTCGTCCTCGAAATCGGCGGCGAAGTCCGCGGCCACGGCTGCAAGCCAGATGGCCAACCGTGGTGGGTCGAAATCGAGACTCCGCCCGATCTCCCCGAAACGATCATCGCCCTCTGCGGCCTGTCCCTCGCCACCTCCGGCATCACCTACCGGAAATCGGGGAACGCCAGCCATCTCATCGACCCCGCCACCGGCGCGCCTACGATAAACGCCGTACTCAGCGTTTCCGTCGTCGCCCCCGCCTGCATCGAGGCCGACGCCTGGGCCACCGCCCTCCACCTCGCCGGCTCCGAGCGCGGCCCCGCCCTCGCCGAAAAACACGGCCTCGCCGCCCTGTTCATCATCCGCACCGCCGATGGGCACCGGCAGGTGCTTTCACCGGCCTGCCAATCGCTCCTCGACTAGCTCGCCCCACCTGTCAGTGGCATGACCGCGTGCCCCGACCTGTCGGTGGTCCCGGTCATGAGCGGAAGGACCGGTTTCGGGCCGCAAGACGTTGCATCCCAGAGAGGCGGTACGAGCTGCATCCTTCATGCCCGGGACGGTCATGCCTCTGATAGAGAGAACCTGCTGATCCGGGTTGTCCGACTTCCCCCTCGACAAATCCCGTCTCCTCGCGCATTCCTCGGTCCAGATGACTCTCATCCTCAGCGGACGACTTGAACTGACCGCCCTCCTTCTAGGGCTGGCCACCCGCTGAGTATTCCTTTTTCCTACCCGCCGTCTCTCCGGCCGCCGCGCATTCCGCGGCCTCCTTCGGGATTTTCCACTTTCCACTTTCTCCTTTTTACTTTTCACGCTCATGAACCCCGCCTCGACCGCCAAATACCGGCCCTTCCCGCCGGTCGACCTGCCCGACCGCACCTGGCCCGACCAGGTCATCGACCACGCTCCCATCTGGTGCTCCGTCGACCTCCGCGACGGCAACCAGGCGCTCCCCCAACCGATGTCGATCGAGGAAAAGCTCGAGTTCTTCGACCTGCTGTGCCGCGTTGGCTTCAAGCAGATCGAGATCGGTTTCCCCTCCGCCGCCGACACCGAATTCAACTTCTGTCGCCGCCTGATCGAGGAGGGCCGCATCCCGGACGACGTCACCATCCAGATCCTGGTCCAGACCCGCGACCACCTGATCCGCCGCTCCTTCCAGGCCATCGCCGGGGCGAAGCGGGCCATCGTCCACATCTACAACTCCACCTCCCCGCTCCAGCGCCGCGTCACCTTCGGCGATGCCACCCGCGAGCAGATCCGCGACATCGCGGTGGCTGGCGCGAAGCTGGTCAAGGAGCTCGTTCCGACCATCCCGCAGACCGAGGTCGTGCTTCAATACTCGCCCGAATCCTTCTCCGATACCGAGCTGGATTTCGCCGCCGAGTGCTGCAACGCCGTCATCGACGTCTGGCAGCCGACGCCAGAGAAGAAGATGATCATCAACCTGCCGGACACCGTCCAGTGGGCCACTCCCAACGTCCACGCCGACCAAATCGAGTGGATGGGCCGTCATTTGAAAAACCGCGAGTCCCTGTGGATCTCGCTGCACACCCACAACGACCGCGGCACCGGCACCGCCGCCACCGAGCTGGGCCTGATGGCCGGGGCCGACCGCGTGGAAGGCACCCTCTTCGGCAACGGCGAACGCACCGGCAATCTCGACATCGTCAACGTGGCGCTGAACATGAACAGCCACGGCATCGACACCGGCCTGGATTTCTCCGACCTGCCCTCCATCCGCGCCGTTTACGAACGCGTCACCCGCATGACCGTGGGCGAACGCCAGCCCTACGCCGGCGAACTGGTTTTCACCGCCTTCTCCGGCTCCCACCAGGACGCCATCAAGAAAGGCCTCGACCGCCGCGAGCGCGAGAAAGCGCCCGATCTGCCGTGGGGTGTTCCCTATTTGACCATCGATCCCCAGGACATCGGCCGTTCCTACGAAGCCATCATCCGCATCAACTCCCAGTCCGGAAAAGGTGGCGTCGCCTACATCCTCGATCGCGAGCACGGCCTCGATCTGCCGAAAACCATGCACCCGCAGGTTGGCAAGACCATCTACGACCTCGCCGACCAGCAGGGCCGCGAGCTGACGCCCGATGAAATCCGCGACGCGTTCTACGAACTCTTCGCCAACGTCGAGACCCACCTCTCGGTGACCGACTACGAGCTGGTCCACTCCGCCACGGAAAAGGGCCGCGTCGAATGTACGGCAACCATCGTATTGGACGGTGACATCAGGACGATCCGGGGCTCCGGCAACGGCCCGATCAACGCCTTCGTCCACGCCATGGAAAACGCCGGCCTTAAGGACGTGAAAGTCACCGACTACCGTTCCCACGCGATCCGCGGTGGCTCGGACGCCAGCGCGGCGGCCTACGTCCAGGTCCAGCACGATGACGGCCGCATCCTCTGGGGCTGCGGCATCGATCCCAGCATCGAAATGGCCGGCCTCAAGGCCCTCGTCACCGCCTGGAACCTCTTGCGGTGATTTCCCGTGGCGGCGGATTGCATCCGCCACGCCCCAGCCCACTTCAACGCCCCCGCTGGTGATTCCCCGGCCGCCCGGGACCTTCTCCCTGGCGGTCCTTGTGCACCGGCACGAAGAAGGCCGCGACGATCAGCGCGACCCCCGCGCCCGTGCCGAGCAGGATCGGCAAGAGTTTTCTCCGCCCCGCCACCTGCCAGAACCACCGCCAGTGCAGCGCCAGATGAACGACGATCAGCGCGAGAAACGCGTACGAAACCCACGAGTGGAAATCACCCCAATCATGCCTGCCCCACCCGAAAGCCGACAACCCGCGGCCTCCCCGTGAACCGGGAGGGAGACGGAAAGCCATCAGCAGGCCCGTTCCAGCCAGGACGCAGAACGCCAGCCAGATCGCGAGGTTGCAGATCCGGGGAACCGAGGTGCGTGCCGAAGGTCGGCGCGGTGCTTTGGCCTCCATGCGAGCGGAAAGCTGACGGAAAGTCCGTCGGCCGTCGCCGCAGTTCATTTCAAATTCAGCCCGTTATCTGCTAGTGTGCTGTTTGCGAAATAGCTGCGCGAAATCCGCGAGGATTCTTTCTCAAATTCAAGGCGCGAGGAGGGCGCGAATTAAAATTCGCGACCGGCGAGCAACGCAGAAGTTGGAAGACCGCGGCCTCCAATCACCGGAACGAAGTGACCCGACTCCAAAAAATCCAGGAATCTGATTTCGGGTAGATATTTCGCAAACAGCACACGAGGTGCAGGCTCAGTTCGCGCCCTCGACCGCGGGCAGGTTCCGCAGGAGTTCGCCGAAGTAGTCCGGGCCGAGATCACTGAACAGCTCGTTGGCATTTCCAGAAACGGGCAGCGAATCGCAGTCCCACGTCGAGACCGCACTTGGCTGACTGGGAGGCATCGAACTGACCTCGATCCCGGTGCCCGTCAATGCGGGGCCGGAACAGGAACTCGTGATGAGGCCGACGAAAGAAAGCACCACGGACCGGCGCACGAAGCGACGCCGCGGGGCCTCCGGTGGGGAGGGATGGGGAATCATGGGGGGCGGGGGGGTGG